>NZ_CP133780.1:4800000-6765387 GCF_034348165.1 Pseudomonas sp. CCI1.1 | reverse complement strand
GTAATATGTAAAGGTACCATCACTACTGCTTTTTTTCATAAAGTTAATAATAAAGGTAAAGAGAGGTATTATATATACATATATGTAATAATGGGTGTGTAAATACATGCCATATATAAAGGTATACGCCATACACGTAGATAAATATCATTATATTACGATTGTTTTAAATGCGTATATGTTGTTGCCATTAAGGTAATTTTAACCATTAACTGCTAATGAATGTTTAGTAGAATTACGTTTTAGTCTTGCAGTCGTAGATTATTGATTTTCAGTGATAGTTCGTGTTGAATTTTTTTCAACTCATCTAATTCAAAACTCACTTCGTCAATTCTTTGCAAAATGTATTTTTGTGCATTTTCAGACGACTTTTCAAGAATTGAAAAGTTATTGGCAAGCGCTTTTTCTTTCGCAATAATTGACCCGTCATTTTCTTTCTGCTCTTTTTCCAGCGATTTAATATCGTCAGATTTTACGATAATTTGCTCGAACGGAATTTGCTTGTGATACATCATAAAAAGCATTTCAATCAATGCATATCTGTATCTTGTTCCTTTTTTCTCCTTTGCAAACTCACAATTATCAACAGTAGATGCGTGACAAACTAAATCAATATAATGATTTTTCTGCTTGTGAAAGCGAAGTGTTGAGCCACATTTACAGTACGCAATACCTCGAAAAATATTTCGAAACTCTTCCGCTTTTCTTCCCGAAAATTTAGGGTCTAATCTCTCTTGAAGTTTCGAACTAATTCTATGAAATTCTGCTTCGCTAATTACAGAAGGATAATAGTTTTTTATCTCTTTGTTAAAGACGTTTCTAACTCCATTTTCGTCAAGTTTTAGAGCAAGAAAAGAGCCGTAAATAGCGTGTTTATGCAAAACCTTACTGACTGTACTGCTTGTATATTTTCTTGCGTGATTTTCTTTATTCAACTGCTGTGCAATTGACTGAAATCCCATTTCATAACATAATTCTGTCATTTGCTTTACAGCATTTGAATGTTCATTAAGAACGAATTTATCATCTACAAACGAGATCCAAAATGGACATTGTTTAGTGATAATTCCGCCATTTTCTCCTTTGTCTCTATTACGTTTTTTTGCGTCAGAAATTCGTTCTGATTTTGCTTTACTTTCATCATTTGCACGTTCAAGAATATTTTGAATAAGACTAATATCAACGCTACTATCTTTTTTTCGTTTCGAATAAAGTCGATTATCAAACAGCGTATAAATTGCACAATCTGATTGAATGATTGAGATAATTAATTCAAGAGCGTCATAACCCCCCATTCTCGAAATTCTGTCAAAACTTTCAACTAAAAGCAGAGAGTTCGGCAAAATTTCTTTTGACTTAATCCGTTCAACGAATTTAGCTAATTGTCCCGATTTTAGATTTTTTCCTTTAAATGCCGAAACTCCCAAATCCTCGAATTTCTCAACAAGCCGAGCGATCGGATATTGCTCGAAAAATCGACTGATTTGTTCGAGTTGTCGAACCTCGCCAAAGCCCAATGCTTGGGCTTTGGATGAAAATCTTATGTAGCTATAAACGTTGATCCTCTCATCGTCTCTAAACACGTCAGAGAACGCCCTAGGCAGTGGTTTTTGCTCTGTCATAATGTCCCAAACCCTCATAGATAGTGGATTGTAGCTTTTCTACAATCTACGTCTATGATTGCCGTGATCGGCATGCTCGAACTGACGCTCAAGCGCGCCGATCAAGGGCATCTTGACCGTCCGGCAATCGAAGTGGCGTACAACTCGGCCAGAGACCTGCTGGAACTGATCGGTGACATCCTCGACATCGCGCGTATCGAGTCGGGCCGCCTCAGCCTGGCGCCGGAGCGCGTGAACCTGCGGGAGGTCATTGAATCAGTGGTGCGCGTGTTCGACGGTCTTGCACGGCAAAAAACCCTCAGCCTGCTGCTGGAGTTCAAGCCCGACCTTAACGATATCGAGGTGCTGATAGACCCGCTGCGCTTCAAGCAGGTGCTCTCGAACCTTGTGAGCAACGCGATCAAGTTCACCGAACAGGGACAGGTCAAGATCAAGGTTGAACTGCAGCCTACCCAGGCACCGGAGCAGATCGAGCTGAAACTGGTGGTGGAAGACACCGGCATCGGCATCAGTCGGGAGGACCAACTACGCCTGTTCGAACCCTTTGCGCAAGCAGACAATTCCGGGCAACTGGCCCGTAGTGGTGCGGGCCTGGGGCTGGTGATCTGCCGCAGCCTGTGCGCGATGATGGGCGGCCAACTGAGCCTGAGCAGCGTGCCCATGGTGGGCACCCAGGTGCACGTCAACCTGAGCATGCCCCGCTTGCAAGCGGTCCAGCCGGTAGGTGACCAAACGCCGCAAAAGCCGGCTACCGCACTGATGCTTAATGTACTGGTGGTCGACGATCACCCGGCGAACCGCCTGCTGATGTGCCAGCAGCTGGGCTACCTGGGCCATAAATTCACCGCTGCCGAGCACGGTGCGGCGGGGTTCCAGGCCTGGCGTAAAGAGCATTTCGACTTAGTGATTGCCGACTGCAATATGCCCATCATGAATGGCTATGAACTGAGTCGCTCAATCCGTGAGTATGAGCAGCGCGAGCAATTGGTGCCCTGCGTGGTACTGGGCTTTACCGCCAACGCCCAGCCAGAGGAAAGGCAACGGTGCGTGCAAGCCGGCATGGATGACTGCCTGTTCAAGCCCATCAGCCTTACCGTGCTGGAGCGCCAACTGACACACATTGTCCCTAAAGCCGTGCACCCACGGCTGGACCTCGAATGCCTGGAAGCGCTGACCGGCGGTGATCCCCACTTGAGTCGACGCTTGCTGGAGGAACTGCTGAGCAGCAGCCTTCACGACCGCCAGCTGCTTATCGAACTGCTGGATCGACACGCGCCCCCCTCAGAAATCATCGAGCAAGCTCACAAGATCAAAGGCGCGGCCCGTATCGTGCAAGCCCACTCATTGGCGGGGCAATGCGAAGCCTTGGAGCAAACCTGCTCTCGCAATGAGGAGTGGGCGGTGATCGAAAGCGGCATCAAGGCCCTGGAACAACTCATGCTGGAATTGGAAAAGATGTTGCAGGTTCAGCTGGATGAGCTGCCTGGCCAATAAGTGCAACAGCCGGTAGACCAAGGAACGAGCAAACGCGCTCCTTGCGCTACCGGCATAAACACCCGCCGCTTCAGCAGTCGGTCAATCGCAGGAAAATCGCCGCCAAGCGCTCGATCCCCACCTGGTCCTGGGGGGTAAACCGGGCCAAGGACGGGCTGTCGAGGTCAAGGACGCCAATCAATTGACCGTCCTTGACCAAGGGCACCACCAATTCACTGTTCGAAGCGCTGTCGCAGGCAATATGGCCTGGGAATGCGTGCACATCTTCCACGCGCTGGGTTTGCCGCGTTGCCGCAGCCGCACCACACACGCCACGACCGAACGGAATGCGCACACAGGCGATTTGCCCCTGAAATGGCCCAAGCACCAGCTCTTCATTGCGATTAAGGTAAAAACCCGCCCAGTTCAAGTCATCCAGCTGGTTGAACAGGAACGCGGAAAACTGCGCACTGTTGGCAATAAAATCGCGTTCATCAGCCAACAGCGACTCCAGTTGCGCGCACAGCATGGCATAGCCATCAAGGCCGCTGCCGGCCTGTTGTAGATCGATCATGGTTGACGTTCCAGCAATTTGAGACCTACCCAGTAACGGGCGAATTGATAGGCACACCGACCATTGCGGTTGCCGCGCCCAGTGGCCCAGCGTACCGCGAGGACATCAAGCTGTTCATCGCGCTGCCACTGCAAGCCGGCCTTGCTGGCCAGCTCACCGATCCAGTGCTCCACCACATCTAGGAAATGCTCCTGGCTAAACGGGTAGAAAGACAACCACAAACCAAAACGATCCGACAAGGCAATCTTGTCTTCAACCGCCTCGCTCGGGTGCAACTCGCCATCCACGCGTTTCCAGTTGTCATTGTCGCTCTGGTTTTCCGGCACCAGATGGCGACGGTTGGACGTGGCATACAGCAGCACGTTTTCCGGCGCCTGCTCCAGGGAGCCATCCAGCACGCTCTTGAGCACCCGATAGTCACCTTCGCCGGCCTCGAACGACAGGTCATCGCAAAACAAAATAAAGCGTTGTGGTAGCTTGATCAGTTGCTCGACCACCCGCGGCAGGTCCGCCAGGTGGTCACGCTCGATCTCGATCAAGCGCAGGCCCGCGTTGGCGTGCTGGGCGAGCAAGGCACGGACCATGGAAGACTTGCCGGTGCCACGCGAACCCCACAACAGCGCATGGTTGGCGGGCAAACCGTCGAGGAACTGTTGGGTGTTGCGCGCCAGTTGTTCACGTTGCTTGTCGACACCTATCAGGTCCGACAAGCGCATGTCCAGGCTGACCTCCAGCGGCAACAGGAAGCCATTGCGGCCTTCGCGCTGCCAACGGGCGGCGAGGCATTGGTTCCAGTCGATCGCTTGGCGCGGTGCGGGTAACAACGGTTCCAGGCGAGCCAGCACCGCATCGGCACGCTCAAGAAAGGCATTCAATCGAGAATCCACAGCTATTCCTCTGGCAAGTTCTTGCAAAAGATGGCGTATTGGCAACCCTGCGGCACACTGCATGGGCTGCATCAAACAAACGATTCATGCCGGGCAAGCCAAAGCTTGTGGATGTTCAGCTATGCTTGCCGGGCGAAGGGAAACGCTAAGTGGTTCAACACTCGATGGATATCAAGTTCGCCCACCGCTTGTCTTATAAACAAGCCAGATTGACTGTGCTGGTCGGTTTCGTGTTGGGAACCTTGCTCAGCCTGATCCAAATCGGCATTGATTATGCCAGCGAAGACGCATCCATCAACCGTGAAATACGCTCACTGATTGAAATCAGCCATAACCCGGCGTCACGCATCGCCTACAACATCGATGCCGAACTCGCCCAGGAACTGACCCTGGGCCTGCTGCACTCCCCTGCCATCATCCGCGCGCAGTTGATCGACAACAATGGCGTGGTGCTGGCCGACGTCAACCGCCCGCGCAAAGAAAGCAACTATCGGCCCGTCAGCGATTTTCTGTTTGGGGCCAATCGCCAGTTTGAAGACCGGCTGTTTCTCAGCCATATGCCCAACGACTCCCTGGGTGTGCTACGCCTGGACGTCGATACCTATGCCTTTGGCAGCCGTTTCCTGCATCGCGCCGAGATCACCCTGCTCAACGGCTTCGCCCGCAGCCTGCTGCTCACCGGGATTTTGCTGGGCCTGTTCTATGTGATGCTCACCCAACCGCTGGTGCGCATTATTCGCGAACTGAGCACACGCAAACAGGCGCGACTGGATTGCCCCGCGGGGCATGAACACGATGAAATCGGCGTGCTGGTCAATGTCGCTAACCAGCAATTTGAAAACATGGAAACCGAGATCCAGCAACGGCGCCACGCCGAAGACCGCCTCACGGAGTACCTGGGGCAGCTGGAAAATATCGTTTCGGCGCGCACCCTTGAACTCAAGGCCAGCAACCAACGCTTGAGCCAGTCCAACGATGAGCTGGAAGCAGCGAAAATGACGGCGTTGGGCATGGCCCAGGCGCGGGCGGCATTCCTGGCCAATATGAGCCATGAAATCCGCACGCCACTCAATGGGCTGCTGGGCATGATTGCCCTGTCACTGGACAGCCCGCTGACTGCCGAACAGCGCCAGCAACTGTCCATTGCCCATGACTCAGGTAAAGTGCTGGTGGAGTTGCTCAACGATATCCTCGATCTGTCCAAATTCGACGCTGGGCAACTGGAGCTGGAGCATATTCCGTTCGACCTGGGCTCCCTGGTGGAGGACACCGCCAACCTGCTGTCGCAAAACGCGGCGCCGAGTGTTGAGTTGACCTGCCTGATCGACCCGCGATTTCCCGCCCAGGTGATCGGCGACCCAACCCGTGTGCGGCAAATCGTCAGCAACTTGCTCTCCAATGCCTTGAAGTTCACCCGCTTTGGCCGCGTCGACGTGCGCCTGCGCGCCTCGGCAGGCAGGGTCAGCATCGAAGTGTGCGATACCGGCATTGGTATCGCTCAGGAAGCCCAAGTGAAAATTTTCCAACCATTCACCCAGGCCGGCGCTGGCATCACCCGCCAGTTTGGTGGAACGGGATTGGGCCTGGCGTTGACCCATAACCTGTGCGAAGCCATGCAAGGTCGTTTGAGTATCAGCTCGGAGGTGGGCTTTGGCAGCCAGTTCTGCGCCGACCTCCCGCTGCCCGCGCATCTGCCTGCCACACGCTATGCACCGCTCACCGGCGAGGTGATCGCCATCACCAACGCCGGCGGCGGGCTGACGGAGCTGCTCACCACCCTGCTACCCTCTTGGGGGCTGACGCCGCGCTGCTACTCCCAGGACGATGATCTGAGCGGGCTGGCGCCCGACCTGTTGATCACCGACTGCCCTGAATGCCTGTTCCGCTTGCGCCCGGGCATCAGCGCGCCGATTCTGCTGGTCACCGCCTACGGCAACTTTTTGCCCAGCGCTGAAGTCGCGGCCCTGGCGCCGCTGCAGCAACAAGCCCGCCCGTTGAGCCGCAACGCGCTGTACCAGATCCTGCAACGCAACCTGCGCAGCGACGCGCAACTGGTCCTCGATCCGGTGCAGATAGAAGCCGCACCGCTTGCGCACCGCGCGCGCATCCTGCTGGTGGAGGACAACGCGGTCAACCAACTGGTGGCCAAGGGCATGCTCAGCAAGCTCGGGTGCGAGGTGATCGTCGCGGCCCACGGTGGCGAAGCCCTCAAGCTGCTGGAGGATCAGCGCTTCGATATGGTGTTGATGGACTGCAACATGCCCGTGATGGATGGCTATGAGGCCAGCCGACAGATTCGTCGCAGCGGGCGGTGGCCGGACTTGCCCATCGTGGCCTTGACCGCCAACGCGATGGCCGAAGAACGCGAGCGTTGCCGGGCCGCGGGAATGAACGATTACCTGGCCAAGCCGTTTCGCCGGGAAGAACTCAACGCCTTGCTGGAGCTGTGGGTACCGAAGACCATCAGCCTCTGAGGGGTACCCGCAATGCTTAGGTCATTTGAGCAGGGCTTCGATCTCCTGGGTCAAGTCCTGGGGCTTGGTGGTTGGCGCAAAGCGCTTGACCTGCTGGCCATCACGGCCGATGAGGAACTTGGTGAAGTTCCACTTGATGTTCTTGGAACCCAGTAGTCCCGGGGCCTGTTTTTTCAACTGCACGAACAGCGGGTGGGCATCGCTGCCATTGACGTCGATTTTCTTGAACAGCGGAAAACTGACGCCGAAATTCAGCTCGCAGAACTCGGATATCGCGCCTTCGTTGCCCGGTTCCTGCTTGCCGAACTGGTTGCAGGGAAAGCCGAGCACCACCAGGCCCTGGTCCTTGTATTGCTGCCAAAGCTGCTCAAGGCCCTTGTACTGCGGGGTGAAGCCGCATTTGCTGGCGGTGTTGACCACCAAAATGGCCTTGCCGGCAAAATCGGCCAAGGTCTTTTGTTCACCCTTTATGGTGGTGCAAGGGATGCTCAGCAGGGAGTCGCTCATGGCAATGCCTCAGTCAGGAAAAAAGAGCCTTATTTTAGGAGCGAGCTTGCTCGCGAAAAACTATCAGGCGCCGCGTTCATTCAGAAAAACCCGCGTTATCGTTGACGTTCTTCGCGAGCACGCTCGCTCCTGCAGGGACCATGCAAGCCTAGCGCGGCACCAGCTCCAGGCATACCGAGTTGATGCAGTAGCGCAGGCCCGTCGGCGGCGGACCATCCGGGAACACATGCCCCAGGTGTGCGTCACACTTGGCACAGGTGACTTCAGTACGAATCATGCCGTGGCTGACATCGCGGATCTCGACCATCGCGCTGTCGGCAATCGGCTCATAGAAGCTGGGCCAGCCACAGCCGGAATCAAACTTGGCCTTGGAATCGAACAGCGGCTCGTTGCAGCAGATGCAGTGGTAGACGCCGTCGGTCTTGGTGGCGTTGTACTTGCCGCTGAACGGTCGCTCGGTACCCTTGAGACGGCACACGTTGTACTGCTCCGGATCGAGCATCGCCTTCCATTCATCTACAGTTTTCTGCAACTTTTCCATCGGTACACCTCGGCAACTGAAAAACCCTGATCTGTGTCTTTTCCATGGATCAGACGGCACGTATGATTGCGCCTCTTCAAAACGCCAGTCTGGCACCCGCGCCATCGGCATTCAAACGTATTTATGGGTGCGGGCCGTGCAGGCTTCACCCTACGGTAGTGCCTACGCCGTCGGGATCGTTCATTTTCAGGATCACATCGCCATGCAGGTCAGCAAATCGAACAAGCTCGCCAACGTCTGCTATGACATTCGCGGCCCGGTGCTCAAGCACGCCAAACGCCTGGAAGAGGAAGGCCATCGCATCCTCAAGCTGAACATTGGCAACCCGGCGCCGTTTGGTTTCGAAGCGCCGGACGAAATCCTCCAGGATGTGATCCGCAACCTGCCGACCGCCCAGGGCTACAGCGATTCCAAAGGCCTGTTCAGCGCGCGCAAGGCGGTGATGCAGTACTACCAGCAGAAGCAGGTCGAAGGTGTCGGCATCGAGGACATCTACCTGGGCAACGGCGTGTCCGAGCTGATCGTGATGTCCATGCAGGCATTGCTCAACAACGGCGATGAAGTCCTGGTGCCAGCCCCGGATTACCCGCTGTGGACCGCCGCCGTGACCTTGGCGGGCGGGCACCCGGTGCATTACCTGTGTGATGAGGGCGCCGACTGGTTCCCGGACCTGGCCGACATCAAGGCCAAGATCACTCCCAACACCAAGGCTCTGGTGATCATCAACCCGAACAACCCCACCGGCGCCGTGTACTCCAGGGAAGTATTGCTGGGCATGCTGGAACTGGCGCGTCAGCACAACCTGGTGGTGTTCTCCGACGAGATCTACGACAAGATCCTCTATGATGACGCCGTGCATATCTGCACCGCCTCCCTGGCCCCGGACCTGCTGTGCCTGACCTTCAATGGCCTGTCCAAGTCCTACCGCGTGGCGGGTTTCCGCTCCGGCTGGATCGCCATCTCCGGGCCCAAGCACAATGCGCAAAGCTATATAGAAGGCATCGACATGCTGGCCAACATGCGCCTGTGCGCCAACGTACCTAGCCAGCACGCGATCCAGACCGCCCTCGGCGGCTACCAGAGCATCAATGACCTGGTCTTGCCTCAAGGCCGCCTGCTGGAGCAGCGTAACCGCACCTGGGAGTTGCTCAACGCTATCCCCGGCGTGAGCTGTGTGAAGCCCATGGGTGCGCTCTATGCGTTCCCGCGGATCGACCCGAAAGTCTGCCCGATCCTCAACGATGAGAAGTTCGTGCTCGACCTGCTGCTGTCGGAAAAACTGCTGGTCGTGCAAGGTACCGCCTTCAACTGGCCGTGGCCGGATCACTTCCGCGTAGTGACCTTGCCACGCGTGGATGACCTGGAAATGGCCATTGGTCGCATCGGCAACTTCCTGAAGTCCTATCGCCAGTAAGGCCATTGACGCTGTACGACTCACTTGGGGTCGTACAGCGATTATCTGGCAACACTTCTGCGTCACTTACTTGCGGTTGTACTTCATTTGGCCCCTGCCGAGGACGTACCCCTTATAATCACGGGGCGGCGAGGTAGTATCGGGTTGATAAGGGCTGACGATACAGGTCGGAAAATCCCTTCAAGGCCCTACGCCCGAGGCGTAGGACACAGTTTGAAATAGTCCCCCGGTTGAATCACCCCATGCCGCACCTTATATACCCCGCAGTGAGCGACATATTAAGCATGAGGAGAATTCTACAACCATGATGCGCATCCTGCTGTTCTTGGCCACTAACCTGGCGGTCGTACTGATTGCCAGCGTCACCCTGAGCCTTTTTGGCTTCAACGGGTTCATGGCGGCCAATGGGGTTGATCTGAACCTCAATCAGCTGCTGATTTTCTGTGCGGTCTTTGGTTTTGCCGGTTCGCTGTTTTCGCTGTTCATCTCCAAGTGGATGGCGAAGATGAGCACCAGCACCCAGATCATCACTCAACCCCGCACTCGCCATGAACAATGGCTGATGCAAACCGTGGAACAGTTGTCTCAAGAAGCCGGCATCAAAATGCCCGAAGTGGGGATCTTTCCGGCTTATGAGGCCAACGCCTTTGCGACCGGCTGGAACAAGAACGACGCGCTGGTGGCCGTGAGCCAGGGCCTGCTGGAGCGGTTTTCGCCCGATGAAGTCAAGGCGGTGCTGGCCCACGAGATCGGTCACGTGGCCAACGGCGACATGGTCACCCTGGCGCTGGTACAGGGCGTGGTGAACACCTTCGTGATGTTCTTCGCGCGGATCATCGGCAACTTCGTCGACAAGGTCATCTTCAAGAACGAAGAAGGCCGCGGCATTGCCTACTTCGTGGCGACCATTTTCGCCGAGTTGGTCCTGGGCTTCCTGGCCAGCGCCATCGTGATGTGGTTCTCGCGCAAACGCGAGTTCCGCGCCGACGAAGCCGGCGCACGCCTGGCGGGCACCAGCGCAATGATCGGCGCGCTGCAACGCTTGCGCTCTGAACAGGGCCTGCCGGTGCATATGCCCGACAGCCTGACCGCCTTCGGCATTAACGGCGGCATCAAGCAGGGCCTGGCTCGCCTGTTCATGAGCCACCCGCCGCTGGAAGAGCGGATTGACGCATTGCGTCGCCGCGGCTGATAGCCGGATGACTCGACAAGGGGCGATCTAATCGCCCCTTTTTTGTGCCTGCTGATTTCCCCGCTCGCGCCTACAAAAGGAAAAGGCCTTTTAGAGCCTGGTCAGCCGATAAGCACGCTCTTCAAGGCGAGTCACTCCGTCCTGCACGAACTTCCAGCTCTCCCCCAGGATGTCTCGCTCCTCCAGCCGCTCCAACGCCCAATGCGGTGCTAGCAGCACCTGCACTTCCTCGTCCGAGACAGCAAAGGGTGGGCCGGCTTTCTGCGCCTGGTCGTAATCGAGGGTAACCAGCAACCCCTGGCAGCCGGACGGCAGCAAGGCATTCAGGTGCTCGGCGTATTGCGCACGCATCAGCGGAGGCAATGCAATCAACGCGGCGCGATCATATACGCCGCGGCAACCGACCAGCGCCTGCGCATCCAGGCTGAAGAAATCGCCACACCACAGTTCGATCTGGCCCGCCTGGTAGACCTTGAAGACGCCCTTATGACTGACGTGCGGCACCAGTCCCTGCTCACTGAAGAACGCCTCAACCGCGTGCTCCGACAGCTCGACGCCCATTACCGGGTACCCCTGGCTCTCGAGCCATACCAAGTCCAGGCTCTTGCCACACAACGGCACCAGCACCTTTGCCCCCTCGGGCAACCCCAACACGGGCCAGTGCCGTTGCAAGTAGGGATTGACCTCGCGCTGATGGAAACCGATCTGATTGCTCGCCCAGCGGTCCTGCCAAAATTCAGGCTGCATGAATCACTCCGAAAATTCGATCATAAGGCGCTAAAACTCATATTAGATTTAGATCAATGATCTGATTGAAGATGGCGTTATCTTAACCCTCAGGACCCGCTCATGCTCCCCAGCCTGTTTATCTCCCACGGCTCGCCCATGCTGGCCTTGCAACCCGGCGCCAGTGGCCCCGCGCTACAGCGCCTGGCTGCCGAGCTACCCCGCCCCAAAGCCATTGTGGTGGTGTCGGCGCATTGGGAAAGCCCGGAACTGCTGGTCAGCGGCGGTGCTGCACCCGAAACCTGGCACGACTTTGGCGGCTTTGCGCGCGAGTTGTTTGCGGTGCAATACCCCGCGCCGGGTGACCCACAGCTGGCCAGTGAGATCGTCGAGTTGCTGCACGCCGACGGTCTGGCTGCACGTATTGACGAGCAACGTCCCTTCGACCACGGCACCTGGGTCCCGCTGTCGCTGATGTATCCGGCAGCAGACCTTCCAGTGGTACAAGTTTCCTTGCCCAGCCGCCTGGGCCCCGCCCTGCAAACCCAGGTCGGGCATGCGCTCGCCAGCCTGCGCGAACAGGGCGTGCTGTTGATCGGCTCCGGCAGCATCACTCATAACCTGGGCGAACTGGATTGGCGCGCCGGGCCGGAAACGATCACCCCGTGGGCGCGGGAGTTTCGCGACTGGGTGGTCGACAAACTGGCGACCAATGACGACGCCGCCTTGCATGACTATCGGCGCCAGGCGCCACATGCCGTGCGCAACCATCCCAGCGATGAGCATTTGCTGCCGCTGTACTTTGCGCGGGGTGCCGGGGGTGATTTCAGTGTGGCGCATCAGGGCTTCACTCTGGGCGCCCTTGGCATGGATATCTATCGTTTTGGCTGACACCGCGACATCTGTGGGAGCTGGCTTGCCTGCGATAGCGGTGTATCAGTCACACACTGGCTTGCTGACTCACCGTTATCGCAGGCAAGCCAGCTCCCACAGTTGATCGCCTCGGAGACTAAAACATGAGGCAAAAAAAATCCCCGAACCAGTCGGGGATTTTTTATGTGCGATCAATCAGCCCAAGGGCAGATCAATCTTCGCGGTAGCGACGTAGCTTGAGCTGCTTACCGGCAACGCGAGTGTCTTTGAGCTTGGCCAGCAGTTTTTCCAGGCCGTCTTCCGGCAGCTCCACCAGGGAGAAGCTGTCACGCACCTGGATGCGACCGATGGCTTCACGTGCCAGGCCACCCTCGTTGAGGATAGCACCCAGCAGGTTCTTGGCCGCGATACCATCACGCGCACCCAGCGCGGTACGGCAACGAGCACGGCCTTCGGCCAATGGCACTGGAGCGCGACGCTCGCGATCACCACGGTCTGGACGGTCGCCGGAACGCTCTGGACGATCACCGCGTGGCGCGCTGTTCGGAACCAGTGGACGTTCTTTTTCGATGGCTGCCAGGGTCAGGGCCTGACCATTGGTAGCTTTGCGCAGCAGAGCTGCAGCCAGGGCACGCGGGGTGCAACCGATATCGGCAGTCAGGCGGTCCAGCAGGTCGCCGTGGGTCGATTCAGCGTCAGCCACCAGTGGCGCCAGGCTGTTGGTCAGTTTCTTGATGCGCGCATCGAGAACGGCCTGGGCATCCGGCAGGCGGACTTCGGCAACTTTCTGGCCGGTAACACGCTCGATCACTTGCAGCATGCGGCGCTCACGTGGAGTCACCAGCAGCAATGCACGGCCTTCGCGACCGGCACGGCCGGTACGGCCGATACGGTGAACGTAGGACTCTGGATCGTAAGGCATGTCAACGTTGAACACGTGGGTGATACGTGGAACGTCGAGGCCACGGGCGGCAACGTCGGTCGCTACAACGATGTCCAGACGGCCATCCTTGAGGGAGTCGATCACGCGCTCACGCTGGTTCTGGGCAATGTCACCGTTCAGCGCAGCGGCTTTGTAGCCTTTGGCTTCCAGGGCGCTGGCCAGGTCCAGGGTCGCTTGCTTGGTGCGCACGAACATGATCAGCGCGTCGAAGTCTTCGACTTCCAGCAGGCTCAATACAGCCGAGGTCTTCTGGTCAGCGTGAACCAACAGGTGAGCCTGTTCGATCGCGGTAACGGTCTGGGTCTTGGTCTGGATCTTCACGTGCTCCGGATCGCGCAGGTGGCGTTCGGCAATGGCACGGATGGACTGCGGCAGGGTCGCCGAGAACAGTACGGTCTGACGGGTCGCTGGCAGCGCCTTGAAGATGACTTCCAGGTCATCCATGAAGCCCAGCTTCAACATTTCGTCAGCTTCGTCCAGAACCAGGTGGTTCACGGTCGACAGGACTTTTTCGTCACGACGCAGGTGGTCGCACAGACGGCCCGGAGTGGCGACAACGATCTGTGCGCCATTACGGATTGCCTTGAGTTGTGGGCCCATAGGCGCGCCGCCGTAAACGGCCACAACAGTTACACCTGGCATTTGCTTGGCGTAGGTTTCAAAGGCGGTTGCTACTTGCAGCGCCAACTCACGGGTTGGCGCCAGGATCAGGGCTTGCGGCTCGCGCTTGGCAGGATCGATGCAGTGCAGGATTGGCAAAGCGAACGCGGCAGTTTTGCCGGTACCGGTTTGCGCCTGGCCAATCATGTCCTTACCGGCCATGATGATCGGGATCGATTGCTGCTGAATCGCCGAAGGTTCTTCGTAGCCGGTCGCTGCGACGGCTGCAAGAATATTCGGGTTAAGATTAAAAGCGGCGAAGCCGCCGGTTTCCTGGGTCATGGGTCTGCCTCTAAGTGCATCCGCAAAGACCCATGCTCCAAAGCTGCGCATGCCGTGTTGAGACTCAAGAGTCGCCCTGGCTGCTTTGTCGGCGGGGATTTGCGAAAACGAATGAATGAAAAAGATTCGTCAAGGAAGAGTCCGCTGTGCGGACGTGCAGCCGAAGCTGACTTCGGGGAATTGCGCTACCTAAACGCGGCCCGGTTAAAGGCCGGCGCGCACTATACCGGAAATAGCTGAAAAAGGGAGCTTTTTTTATCGCCAGGCACCGATAAACCGCACTGCGTCACGCGCTTTGCAGATCCGTGCGCCAGGGTCTATTTTTCAAAGGCCCGGCCCTGTTGGTCATCAAGCTTAAACGGTTCACCCACCCACTGAGACCCTTTGGTCTGAAACCTTACCCGCGCCCCGAGGGCACACCCCATGAATCAAGCCAGCAGTAGCCGTGTCAGCCGCGCACTTGAGGGTCATGTTCTATTGCTGGGCCTGGACCGTGTGGCCAAGCGCAACGCCTTCGACCTGGATTTGCTCAATGCGCTGAGCCTAGCCTACGGCGAATTTGATCGAAACGATGACGCACGGGTGGCCGTGGTGTTTGCCCATGGCGACCACTTCACGGCCGGGCTGGACCTGGCCAATGTCAGCAGCGTGATGGCGGGTGGCTGGCAACCGCCGCTGGGAGGGTGCGACCCGTGGGGGGTGTTTGCCGGCCCGCGCGTGAGCAAGCCGGTGATCGTCGCCGCCCAGGGTTATTGCCTGACGATCGGTATCGAATTGATGCTGGCGGCGGATATCAACCTCTGCGCCAGCAATACCCGCTTTGCCCAGATGGAGGTGCAACGCGGGATCTTCCCGTTTGGCGGCGCGACATTGCGCTTTCATCAGATTGCCGGCTGGGGCAATGCAATGCGCTGGCTGCTCACCGGCGACGAGTTCGACGCCCATGAAGCCCTGCGCCTGGGGTTGGTGCAGGAAGTGATGGCCAGTGAAGACCTGTTGCCCCGCGCCATCGAGTTGGCCAACCGCATTGCGCGCCAGGCACCGCTGGGTGTACAGGCCACGTTGATGTCGGCACGGCTGGCGCGTATGGAGGGTGAGGCTGTGGCAGCCGCCGCGCTGCCGCCCATGGTGGATAAACTGCTCAACAGTGAAGATGCCAAGGAGGGTGTTCGGGCGATGGTCGAGAAGCGGCCGGGGGTGTTCAAGGGGATTTGAACGAACTGAATTAGCGGTCGGCAGTGAGGGCCTCTTCGCGGGCAAGCCCGCTCCCACAGTTGAATTGCATGCTCTGTTGAAATGCAATCCCCTGTGGGAGCGGGCCTGCCCGCGAAAGCGTCCGAACTGGCAACTAAGTTGCCGGCCGAATCGCCTTGATCAACGGCTGCAACGAGTACCCCAAGCGCGGCGCCAAAGCTTCGGCGCGGGCTGACAGCGCCTCCAGGTCCAGCACCTGATCCAGCTCCGAAGGCACCAACAGAATCACATTGCCCTCCTTCACCGGCAGCTCCCAGTAATGCCGGTGGTACAACCCACGCAACAACGCCGCCCCCAACGGCTTGCCATCATCGGTGGCCCATTGGTTGATCACCAGCCAGCCGCCGGGGTTGAGTTTCTTCTGACAGTTTTCCAGGAAGGTCCAGGCCAGATGCCCCACGCCCGGGCCGACATCGGTGTAGAGGTCGACGAAAATCAGATCGGCCGATTCGGCACTGTCGAGCAATTGCAACGCGTCGCCAATGCGGATGTACAAGCGCGGGTCGTCATCCAGCCCCAGATATTCGATGGCCAGGCGCGGCACATCAGGGCGCAGCTCAATGGCTTCGACATCTTCCAGCGCCAGGAACTTGAGGCACGCCTGGGTCAACGTGCCCGCGCCCAGGCCGAGAAACAATGCACTCTCCGGCTGTTCATGGCACAACGCGCCGATCAGCATGGCGCGGGTGTAGTCGTACTCCAGCCAGCTCGGGTCAGCAGTGAACACACAGCTTTGCTCGATGGCGTCGCCAAATTCGAGAAAGCGGTAATCAGCCACTTCAAGCACACGGATCATGCCGAATTCATCATGGACTTCGGCCAGCAGGTGCTCGACACGCTCCTCGCTCATCACTACTCCTAAAAGGGTCTGCTGCACGGCAAAGGCGCGATTGTCGGCCAAGCGGCAGCAACAGGTCACGCACTAATTGCTGCTAACATTGACGCCCGAACATCCACCCGCAAACGAGTTCATGATGAGCCAACCCTGGAGCCCCGATAGCTGGCGAGCCCTGCCGATCCAGCAGCAACCCCGATACCCGGACGCCGCGCACTTGGAGCAAGTGGAGCAGAGCCTGGCGAGCTACCCGCCCCTGGTGTTTGCCGGGGAAGCCCGCGAATTGCGCCGTCAATTTGCCGAAGTGACCCAAGGTCGTGCGTTCCTGCTGCAAGGCGGTGATTGCGCCGAGAGCTTTGCCGAGTTTTCCGCCGCGAAGATTCGCGACACCTTCAAGGTGCTGCTGCAGATGGCCATTGTCATGACCTTCGCTGCCGGTTGCCCGGTGGTGAAAGTCGGGCGCATGGCCGGCCAGTTCGCCAAGCCACGCTCGGCCAACGATGAAACCATCGACGGCATCACCCTCCCCGCCTACCGGGGCGATATCGTCAACGGCATCGGCTTCGACGAAAAAAGCCGCGTGCCAGATCCGGACCGCCTGTTGCAGTCCTACCACCAGTCCACCGCCACCCTCAACCTGCTGCGCGCCTTTGCCCAGGGCGGTTTCGCTGACCTGCACCAGGTGCACAAGTGGAACCTGGATTTCATCGCCAACTCCGCGCTCGCCGAGAAGTACAGCCAACTGGCCGACCGCATCGACGAAACCCTGGCCTTCATGCGCGCTTGTGGCATGGACAGCTCGCCGCAATTGCGCGAAACCAGCTTCTTCACCGCCCACGAAGCATTGCTGCTCAACTACGAACAGGCCTTCGTGCGCCGCGATAGCCTGACCAACGACTACTACGACTGCTCGGCGCATATGTTGTGGATCGGCGACCGCACCCGTCAGTTGGACGGCGCCCATGTCGAGTTCCTGCGCGGAGTGAACAACCCGATCGGCGTGAAAGTCGGACCTAGCATGAACCCGGACGACCTGACCCGCCTGATCGACATCCTCAACCCGGATAACGACCCTGGCCGCCTCAACCTCATCGCCCGTATGGGGGCAGGCAAGGTCGGCGACCATTTGCCCAACCTGATCCGCGCCGTGCAGCGCGAGGGCAAGCAAGTGCTGTGGAGCTGCGACCCGATGCACGGCAATACCATCAAGGCCAGCAGCGGCTACAAGACCCGCGACTTTGCGCAGATCCTTGGCGAAGTGAAGGATTTCTTCCAAGTGCACCAGGCAGAAGGCACCTATGCTGGCGGGATCCATATCGAGATGACCGGGCAGAACGTCACCGAATGCATCGGCGGCGCACGGCCGATCACCGAAGATGGCCTGTCGGACCGTTATCACACCCATTGCGACCCACGGATGAATGCCGATCAATCGCTGGAGTTGGCGTTTCTGATTGCAGAGACCTTGAAACAGGTAAAGCGCTGACGTTTTAGCGACGGGGATGACGCCATCGCGGGCAAGCCCGGCTCCCACATTTGAACGCGTTTCTCTGTGGGAGCCGGGCTTGCCCGCGATAGAGGTTTAAAGGTTGGTATCCCGGTTCGGCATCGCTGCCCTTAACCGAGCAGCACTGGGCCGCTGGCAATTGAGCTGGACCTGTTCCAGCCCTAGCCAGTCGGCCATTTTGCGCAGGTTCAGCGCCAGCGCCAGCATGCCTTCCTCATCCAGCCCCGGCTCTTCCTCATGCACGGCATGCACGGCCAGGCGCCCATGAGCACGCTCGGCTCGCAGGTCGACGCGCGCGGCAATGCGTTCGTTGTGGAGAAACGGCAACACGTAGTAGCCATACACGCGCTTTTCTTGCGGGGTGTAGATCTCCAGCCGATAGCGAAAGTCGAACAGGCGCTCGGTGCGGCTGCGCTCCCATATCAGCGAATCGAACGGCGACAACAATGCACTGGCCGGCACTGTGCGAGGCAGTTTCGGCGCCGACGGGCAGTACGCTGGTTGTTTCCAGCCCCGCACCCGGCACGCCAGCAGTTGCCCATCCTCAACCAGCTCGGCCAAGCGGTTGCGGCTGTCGGCGGGGTCGAGGCGGAAATAATCGCGCAGGTCTTTTTCGGTGGCGACACCCAATGCAGTCGCACTGTGCAACAGCAAGCCACGCTGCGCTTCACCTTCACTCATGGAGACCCTGAGCACCTCTGCGGGAATAACACGCTCGGGCAGATCATAAAGCCGCTCAAACCCTCGACGACCGGCAACCGTGACCAGGCCAGCGGCGAACAGCCATTCCAGCGCGTGCTTTTCATCACTCCAATCCCACCAGGGCCCGGCACGCTCCTCGCGGGTCGACAAGCTACCCGCCCCCAAGGCGCCCTGCTGTTCGACGGTGCGCAACACGCGTTGGATCGTCGCCTGCTGTTCACGGCCAAAACGTGCCATTTGCGCATAAATCCCCCGCCCTTGCCGGGCGCGCTCCATGCGCCAACCCATCAACGGGTACAGCGCCAAGGGCAGCAGTGACGCCTCATGCCCCCAGTATTCAAACAGAGAACGCCGCCGCCCCTGGCTCCAGGCCGCCTGTTCAAGAATCGATGGGGAATAAGAACCAAGGCGGGAAAACACGGGCAGGTAGTGGGAACGCACCAGCGCATTGACCGAGTCGATCTGTAAAACGCCCAGGCGTTCGATCAAGCGGTTGAGGTGCGCAGCCTTTATCTGTGCAGGCGCCTGGCGCCCGGAAAATCCCTGGGCAGCCAGCGCCATGCGTCGAGCTTGCTTGAGTGAAAAACACAGGTCGGCGGGCATGGCAATCTCCATAGAAGCTCGCCCCCTACCCTACTGCATCCGCGCTTATTTTCGCAGCGGGTCTTCCCAGAAATGCCGATGGCTTTCCTGCGCAACGTCGGCGCGATTGAGCCCGATGTCCTTGAGGGCGTCATCGCTCAGGGTCGCCAGCATCTGGCGCTCCTGATGCAACAGCTGCCAACGCGCGAATGTGTGAAACAGCCCGGCAAACGGCCATTTATCCGTCGATATGAAACCTTTTTGACCTTTCATCTTCTCGCCCTCCAGTGGGGATGACGACAGTGTGTGCCCGGCATTATGATCAATCCAACGAATGTTTCTTATGCATTACATCTCGGAGATTGATCAATTGTCCGCCTATCCCAGCATCGACACTGATGTGCTGCGCACCTTCGTCGCCATTGCCGACCAGGGCGGTTTCACCCGCGCCGGCGAGCAGGTCAACCGCACTCAATCGGCGGTGAGCATGCAGATGAAGCGCCTGGAAGAAGACGTGTTGCAGCGCAAACTGTTCGAGCGCGATGGCCGCCAGGTACGGCTCACGCCCGAAGGCCAGGTGCTGTTGGGTTATGCGCGGCGCATCCTGAAATTGCACAGCGAAGTGTTCAATACCCTGCGCGAGCCGCATATGGTGGGGTTGGTGCGTATCGGCACGCCGGATGACTACGTGATGCGCTTTCTGCCAGGCATCCTCAAGCAATTTTCCAAAGCCTACCCACTGATCCAGATCGAAATGCACTGCGAAGCATCGACCGTATTGATGCAACGGCGGGACCTGGCGTTGACCGTAATCAGCCGCGAGCCCGGCAATGATCTGGGTGAGTTATTGCGTACCGAGCGCATGGTGTGGGCAGCATCACCGTGCTTTTGTGTGGAGGAGCACGATGCCCTGCCCCTGGCGGTGTCCGGCGACGAGTGCCTGTACACCCATTGGGCACGGGCCGCACTGGAGGCTGCCGGGCGAGATTATCGCCTGGCCTATCACAGCTCTAACGGAGCAGCGATCCTGGCAGTGGTCAGTGCAGGCCTGGCGGCGATGGTCAGCATGGAAAGCCTGGTAACCGACGACCTGCGAGTGCTCGGCAGCGACGAAGGCTTCCCGCCTTTACCGTCGATGAACCTGCGCTTGCTGCGTAACCCGCAGATGACCTCGCCGATCACCGAATGCCTGGCGGACTACATCGTCGAAGGCTTCAAACTTTAAAGGTCAGCATCACCGCGCACACCACCAAGAAGCCACAGAAGAGGCCGCGCAACAGACGTTCCGGCAAGGCATGCGCCACTTTCACGCCCCAACTGATACTCAGCAGGCCCCCCACCGCCAGTGGCAGGCCGATCATCCAGTCCACCTCGTGGTGCCAGGCATAGGTGACCAGGGTCACACCGGTGCTGGGCAACGCCAAGGCCAACGACAAGCCTTGGGCGACCACTTGAGTAATGCCGAAGACACTGGTGAGTACCGGCGTGGCGACCACCGCGCCGCCGACCCCGAACAGCCCGCCCATGGAACCGGATGCCGCGCCCAAGACGCCAAGCCAGGGCCAGGAATAACGCATTTGTGCGGTGGGCGGCGCATTGCGAGTGAACATGCGCAGCAGGTTGTAGGCAGACAACGCCACCAAGAACGCAATAAAACCGATGCGCATGGCGCCCGCATCCAGGCCCACCGCCCAGATCGATCCCAGCCAGGCAAAGCAAAAGCCGGTCACACCCAGGGGTAAAGCGTGACGCAACTCGATGCGGTTACGCTGATGATAGCGCCACAGCGCGAGCATCACATTCGGCACGACCATCACCAAGGCGGTACCTTGGGCAATCTGCTGATCCAGGCCGAACAACACGCCCAGCACCGGGATGGCAATCAGCCCACCACCAATGCCAAACAGCCCACCTACAGTGCCCAACGCCGCACCCAATGCCAGGTACATCACTAAATCCCACACCGCTCGGTACTCCGCAATTCCATGCTTGGCATGCTACGCAGTCGGCTCTGGCGCGGAAACGCACAGCAACGCACAATGGCTGTGCCAATCTCGCATAAGCGTTGAGCTATGAACCCCAACACCCTGACCGACCAGCTGAGCCTGTTTCTCGACGTAATGGAAGCCGGCAGTTTTTCCGCCGCCGCGCGCCTCCATCCGCTGACACCTTCAGCCGTGGCCCGGCGCATCGACAGCCTGGAAAGCTCCGTGGGTAGCCGCCTGTTCCAACGCAGCACCCATGCGGTGGTGCCCACCTCCGCAGGCCTGGCCTTTGCCGAGCGGGCGCGACGGATTGTCAGCGAGTTGCAGCTGGCACGGGCAGAGGCGGTCTCGCTGAGCCATGCGCCGGAGGGGTTGATCCGGGTCGATGCGCCCGCAGCATTCGGCCGCCGGCACCTGGCGCCGGTCATTGCGGACTTTTTGAGCCTGTATCCAGGCCTGGACGTGCACCTGCACTTGATCGACAGCTTTGTCGATATGCACGGCGCGCATCTGGGCAAGGTCGACCTGGTTCTGCGCGCAGGGCATATTGTCGACACCCGACTGGTCGCTACGCCGCTGGCGAGTATCGTGCGTATCGCCTGTGCCAGCCCCGCGTACCTGAAAAGCCGTGGCACGCCGGCCCATCCTCGAGAGCTGAGCGAACATGACGGCCTGGACTGGGACGGGCTGGCGCCAATGTTCGCCTGGCGCTTCGAACTGGACGGGCGCCGCACCACCTATCGCCCGCGACGCATCCGCATGAGTGCCAACAACGCCGAAGCCCTGCTCTCGGGCGCACTGGCCGGGCTGGGCATCGCTCACTTGCCGACCTGGTTGGCCAGTGAATACCTGGTGCGCGGCGAATTGTTGCCGCTGTTTTGTGAAGACGGTTTGCCCAGTCCGGAAACCGCAGGCATTTATGCGCTGCGCCTGGAGCAACAGCCCAATGCACGCAGCCGATTGTTGCTTGAATACCTCAAATCCCGTTTCAGCCCGGTGCCGCCCTGGGATCTGGCACTGCAAAGTGGCTTGGTCTGACGCCTACGGCAAGAATTACCTGGCGCATTAAAGATTTGCCCGCTAGATTCCAGCCCAGACATGCTTTTTCGAGACGCCACCATGAGCAAAAACCCTGATCCTTGCGAATCGCTGTTGCTGGACAACCAGCTGTGCTTCGCCCTGCACTCCACCTCACTGCTAATGACCAAGGTCTATAAGCCCCTGCTCCAGGCCATCGGCCTGACCTACCCGCAGTACCTGGCCATGATGGTGCTGTGGGAAGAGGATGAGTTGACCGTCAGTGAAATCAGCAGCCGCCTGCTGACGGACCCAGGCTCCATGACGCCACTGCTCAAGCGCCTGGAAGCCGAGGGCCTGCTCAGCCGCACGCGCAGCCGCGAAGACGAGCGGGTGGTGGTGGTGAAACTGACCGCCGCCGGGCGCGCCTTGCAGGAGAAGGCCAAGGATGTTCCGCAATGCATCCTGGGCGCCAGCGGGATGGCGCTGGAGCAATTGCGCAAGCTGCAAGGCGACCTGATCGCGTTGCGCGCCAATCTGCAAACCAGCATCTGACACGCTAGGCCCCAGCACTAAACATACTCAAAAGTGGGAGCTGGCTTGCCTGCGATTGCGATTCATCAGTCAACCATGCAGTGACTGATACACCGTCATCGCAGGCAAGCCAGCTCCCACTTTTTGTTCTGCGACACCCTTAAATTCTTCAACGCTGAAAAATTAACTTGCGCACTAAACATTAGCGCTATACATTCACCTCACCAACTACTTAGCGCACAAATGTTTAGCGCTAACCACACAGAGGAACGCCCCATGCAAACGCTCTATACCGCAGTAGCCACCGCCACTGGCGGCCGTGATGGTCGCGCCGTTTCCAGCGACAATATTCTCGACGTCAAACTGTCGACTCCAAAGGAGTTGGGCGGCGCCGGTGGCCAGGCCACTAACCCAGAGCAATTGTTTGCTGCCGGCTACTCCGCTTGCTTTATCGGCGCACTGAAGTTCGTGGCCAGCCAGACCAAACGCAAAATCCCGGATGACGCCTCGATCACCGCCCACGTGGGCATCGGCCAGATCCCGGGCGGCTTCGGCCTGGATATCGACCTGCATATCAGCCTGCCGGGCCTGGCCCAAGATGAGGCGCAAAGCCTGGTCGACGCTGCGCACCAAGTGTGCCCGTACTCCAATGCCACCCGTGGCAACGTTGAGGTGCGCTTGCATGTAACGGTCTGAAAAACAGACGCCCATGAAAAAGCCCGACTCAAGGTCGGGCTTTTTTCGTATAGCCGGGGCCAGAATTACTTCTTGGCGCGGCCTTTGTACGAACCACCTTCACGGGTGTCGATCTCGATCAGGTCGTCGATTTCGATGAAATCGGCCACTTGCAGTTCGGTACCGTTGCTCAGTTTGGCAGGCTTCATCACCTTGCCGGAAGTGTCGCCGCGAGCGGAGCCTTCGGTGTAAGCAACCTTACGCACGATGGTCGTCGGCAGCTCTACGGAAACCAGGCGCTCTTCGAAGAAGATAGCTTCGCAGACGTCTTCCATGCCTTCTTCAATGAACGGCAGAACGGCTTCGATATCTTCAGCGTTCAGCTCGTACATGGTGTAGTCAGTGGTGTCCATGAACGTGTAGGTGTCGCCGCTGATGAAGGACAGGGTCGCTTCTTTGCGGTCGAGGATCACGTCGTCCAGTTTGTCATCGGCGCTGTAGACGATTTCGGTCTTGTAACCGGTCAGCAGGTTCTTCAGCTTGGTCTTCATGATTGCGCTGTTACGACCAGACTTGGTGAACTCAGCTTTCTGAACCAGCCAAGGGTCGTTTTCGAGACGGATCACTGTACCGGGTTTCAGTTCTTTACCAGTTTTCATTGCGTATATCCGAAATTTGGATGGGATTGACAAAAATCAAGGTGGCGTATCATATCCAACTTTCATAAAACTGTACCAGCGCCGTCGCAAGATCGGCCTGCAAGCCTTGTTCCAGACACCAGTTCTGCGCGTGCTGGCTGACCTCGGGCCAATGTTCCAGCAGCATTTTCCAGGACTGTGCCATATCGCCATCAGCGTTCCAGGCTTGCCAGAGCGTGACGACGGCAGCTTTGGCGGCCGGTGAAAGTGCGGCTGTGTACAGTTCCAGGAAGGCATCGAGCTTGTCCAGGTGGATGTCTTCGTCCTGGCGGTAGATGTGCCACAGCAATGGCCTCCCTGCCCACTGGGCACGCACGAACGAGTCTTCGCCACGTACGGCGTTAAATTCGCAGCACCATAGCAATCGGTCATATTGCTCCTGACGTACGAATGCAATGACCTGTACGGTCAGCGCACCACGTACTTGGATGTCTCCCGCCGACAAGCTGTTCACCCCCAGCCAGCTTTGCACGTCCCCCAGAATGCGCCCTTCCGGCACCAGCAAGTGCGTCCCCCGTCCATCGGCCGCCAATACGTCCAGCCAGCCGGCCAACCCGTCATTCTCATAGGCAAACAGCGACATCAAACGCGCGCCGGCCGTCGGAGCAACGCCCAGGCTTTGCAGGAACCGTTGTTGCGCGGCCGCGTCCTGCTGAAACGCCCGGCGTCGCTCCAACAAGCCGGCTTCGCGCAACAGGCCGCCAGTACCAGGGCGAAACCCGGGGAAGAAAAAGTACTTCTGCACGCCCTTGTACTTCACCGAAGGCAAGCGATGGCAGCCCACCACCCAGTCTTCAGCGCTGAGGTAATCCAGGTTCATCCACAACGGCGCACGTTCACACTCGGCCATGCGGTCCATGTACTCGGGCGGTAGCTGGCACGCGAACGCAGCAATCACCACATCCGCCGGGTGTGCGCCTGGCCATTCGGCCGGCCAGTGGCGCACTTGGACGCCCTCTTGCCATTGCTGGCCCACCTGCACATCAATGTCCGGGCACATGCGTTCGAAGGCGCGCAGGTCATCGACCCACAAGCGCACGTCACAGCCATGCTCCACCACCAACTGCCGGGCCAGGCGCCAGGTCACGCCGATGTCGCCGTAGTTGTCGACGACACTGCAAAAAATATCCCAGCGGGCTTTCATTCCGGGCTCCATCGATCAAAGGTTCGATTGTCCGCATAAATGCGTGGATGCAGAAGGCTTGATCGCGATTATTCTGCACGGAGGCTGTGCGACAATCACCGTCATGCCGTCAATGCCTGCCAGGAGGCCCTTATGTCTGACCGTCCGTTATCGCTGTTCAAGCTCTGCATCGCGATTGCCGCCGGCGTGTGGCTAGGGTTTATCGCCATTGCGCTGACCGCCTGGCTGGCGTCTCGCTACCTGTTCCCCCAGAGCCTGGCGCCGGTGGCACAGGCGGTTGAGCAATTGGGCAAACCGGCCATGGTTGAGCCGCAGCCACCGAACCGTCTGTTCGAACAGTACCAACAGAACCTGCAAAAACAGGAACAACAACAGGCCCTGGACCAGGCCCGAAGCAACGCGCGTAACCTGTCCAACCCCAAATGCCAGTTCTGGCTGCAACAAGACCAGAACGCCCCCAATGAAAAGACGCGGGCCAATGTCCTGCAATTCTGCGATTGATGCCAGATACCGCCATGAATAAACACGCCGTGCTCCAGCTGATCCTGGAAAAGCTCACCGTCGACATCGACGTCGTCCAACGCGCCGCGCAGACCGCCTACGAAACCGCGACCCACGAAGAAAACATTGCCGAAAACAAATACGACACCCTCGGCCTGGAGGCTTCGTACCTGGCCACCGGGCAGGCCCGACGAGTGGAGGAGATCAAGCAATCGCTGATGCTGTGCCAGCAACTGCAGCTACGTGCGTACGATGATCAACGCGGGATAGAGATAGGCACGCTGGTGGGCCTGGAAGACGAGGACGGTCGCCAGCAATGGCTGTTCCTGGCGCCGGATGCGGCGGGTTTGAAAGTGGATGTGGTGGGGCAACCGGTGACGGTCATCACGCCACGCTCGCCCTTGGGCAAAGGCCTGCTGGGCAAGCGTATCGATGAAGAGGTAGAGATTCTGGTGGCCGGCGCTCGGCAGCACTTTACGGTGACCGAGGCCCGATAACCTACACCCCTGTAGGAGCGAGCTTGCTCGCTCCTACAGGGTAATCGCGGTCAGTGGACGGGCAATTCAACGCCGTCAAACAACTCTTCCAGCTCTTGCTTGTTGTGGCACTGGATCGCCTTGGCCATCACTTCACGGGTCAGGTGCGGTGCGAACTTCTCGATGAAGTCGCACATGAAGCCGCGCAGGAAGGTACCGCGACGGAAACCGATCTTGGTCACGCTGGACTCGAACAATTCGCTGGCATCCAGCACCACCAGGTCTTTGTCGAGGTTGGTGTCGACCGCCATCTTGGCGACGATCCCGACGCCCAGGCCTAGGCGCACGTAGGTCTTGATCACGTCGGCATCGGCAGCAGTGAACACCACCTTGGGCGTGAGGCCGCGATGGCTGAACGCTTCGTCGAGCTTGGAACGGCCGGTAAAGCCGAACACGTAGGTCACGATCGGGTATTCAGCCAAGGCTTCCAGGGTGAGCTTCGGCAGCTTGGCCAAAGGGTGCCCCTGGGGCACAACCACGCAGCGGTTCCAACGGTAGCAGGGCATCATTACCAGGTCGCCGAACAATTCCAGGGCCTCGGTGGCGATGGCAAAATCGACGGTGCCGTCAGCGGCCATCTCGGCAATCTGCATCGGCGAACCCTGGTGCATGTGCAGGGCTACGTCCGGGTATTGCTTGATGAAATCACGGATCACCGGCGGCAATGCATAGCGCGCCTGGGTGTGAGTGGTGGCGATCGACAAGGTGCCTTTCTTCTCGTTGGAGAATTCCTGGGCGATCTGCTTGATGCTTTCGACTTTACGCAGGATCTCGCCGGCGGTGGTGATGATGCGCTCGCCAGCTGGAGTGACGCGGGTCAGGTGTTTGCCACTGCGTGCGAAGACTTCGACGCCCAACTCGTCTTCGAGCAGGCGGATCTGCTTGCTGATACCAGGTTGCGAGGTATAGAGGCTTTGAGCGGTAGCGGAAACGTTGAGGTCGTGGTGCGCCACTTCCCAGATGTAGCGCAGTTGTTGAAGCTTCATATGAATCCCTCAAAGCAGATAGACGCCACGGGTATCAGCGACGGTATATAACTATATTAAAGGTTTGACGGATAAATCTAGAACTTTTTATCGTTTTTGCCGATCAACTATCGTCACTGCGCCGACGCTGCAGCGACGGCACCAGGTAAACCGGCACCGGGGACAACTGCAACACCCGTGCGGCGGTACGTCCAAGGGGGACGGCCACACCGGTTGCCTGGCTATGACTCCCGACGATCAGCAAGTCGACAGACAGTTTTCGCAACTGGTCGAGAATCACCTCGCAAGGATCCCCCTGGATCACCTTGACCGAGCGAATCCATTGCAGGTCCTGCTCCCCTTCCCCCCACTCCTCGCGGAAGCTGTCCAGCACGCGTTGTTCAATCGTCGCCATCACCGTGCTCAACCCCTTGCTTTGCCATTCGCTCAGGGCGGTTTCATCAAGGTAGCTCTGCAACACCGATTCGGCGAACAAGCCAATGGGCTCGACCACGTGGATCACATACAGGTCAGCCTTGAACGTTCGCGCCAGCGCCAGCGCATGTTGCATCACGTAGGGCGCATACAGACCGAGGTCCGTGGCAAACAGCATCGAACGAATCATAAAACCTCCTGGGCTGCCAGGATGGCGGGAATTGAATGAGCTTAGCAGCTAGCGCTCGGTCTGGATTCTCAACTCATTGCTGATGCCATGGGGCACGTGCCCGGTGGCCACTACCTCCCTGGCTTTCTCGCAATGGCCGGCCTGGTCATCGAAAAACACATCGGCGGCAAAGGCTTCCAGAAACGCGGATTTTTCCAGGCCACCGAGGAACAGCGATTCGTCCAGGCGGATATCCCACTCGCGCAACGTGCGGATCACGCGCTCATGGGACGGTGCCGAACGTGCGGTGACCAACGCGGTACGAATCGGGCAGGCCTCATCGGTAAACTCGCGTTGCAACAGGTTCAGTGCCGCCAGGAAGCCCTTGAACGGACCGCCGTGCAAAGGCTGGCGCGCCGACTCTCGCTCGCTGGCCTGGAAGGCTGCCAGCCCACCGGCCTGGTAGACACGTTCGGACTCATCGGAGAACAGCACGGCATCGCCATCGAATGCGATGCGCAGCTCTTCGCTGGAAGCGCGGCGCGGGCCGCCGGACAAAATCGTCGCGGCCGCAAACCCGGCATCGAGGGCGCTGCGCACATCTTCAGCATGGGTGGAGAGAAACAGATGACAACCGAAGGCGGCCAAATAGGGATAGGGACTACGCCCGCCTACGAACGCGGCGCGGGAAATATCCAGGCCGTAATGCTGGATCGAGTTGAACACCCGCAGCCCGGTATCGGCACTGTTGCGCGACACCAACACCACCTCGACCCGCGCACGCCCCAGGCTGGCATTCAGGCTCAGCAGCTTCTTGACCAGCGGGAAGGCATCGCCAGGCTCGAGGGTTTCTTCCTCGTGCTCGATCTGGTATTTGCGGTAAGCCTCGACCCCTTCAGCCAGATAAACCTTGTGGCTGTCACTCAGGTCGAACAGCGCTCGTGAGGAAATCGCCAGCACCAGTTTGTCAGCCAATCCCTTCACCATGGTGGTTCCCCCCAATCAGCGGTTGTGCCGATCAATAAAACTCAAGGCCTGATAGAGCGCCTGCATGCGTGGCAGTTCGCAACCGGCCGCTTTGGCAGCAGCCAAGGGACGGGCATAGATGGCCGCCAGCTCCAGCGGCCGCTTGTGCAGGTGGTCGTGGTACATGCTGGGCAGGTAGTCGTCCATGGTTTCTGTCATGGCGAACATCTGCCCAGCGTAACTGGCAGGAATTTCATGCCCGCAGGCATGAGCGCCCTGCACCACCTCGGCCATCAGCGCCTGGATCAACTCGCGGCTGGACTCATCGGCCATCATGGCCGTGGTACCCGTGCCCAGCAACACAGAGAGGCCGTTGAACGGCACGTTCCAGACCAGCTTGTGCCAACGCGCCAGATGCACATTGGCCATGGCCTGGGACTCGATGCCAGCTTGATGAAACAGCCCGGCACCGGCTTCGACAATCGCCTGTTGCTGCACCTCATCGTTGGCCGCCGTGCCACTGTGATAGCCCAGGTTGACCCGGCCCAACGCCTGATGCTCGACCACGCCGGGGGCCGAGCGGTGCACACCGATGTAGCACAGGCCGCCCAACAGATGCAGCGACGGCGGCAGGTGTTCACGCAGGCTGTCTTCGACATCGAGGCCGTTTTGCAGGAGCACCACTTTGGCATCCGGCGCCGCCACCTGGGCGATGGTGGGCGCCAGGTCCACATTACCGGTGGACTTGGTGCCCACCAATAGCCAGTCGCACGGCGGCATGTCGGCGGCGCTGGCATAGGCCTGCACCGGATGCAGGTGCAGTTGCCCATGCACCGTACTGTTGACGTGCAGGCCATGCCTGCTCACCGCGGCATATTCGCTGCGCAACAGGAAATGCACATCGAAGCCGGCACGCGCCAGCATCAGTCCGTAGTAACCGCCGATGGCACCGGTGCCAATAATGCCAATGCGTGGCGACGGGGCTGCAACTGCTGTCATGGCAAATCCTCTGGTGTTCGGTTGAGCGCCTGGTTTAGGCATTCGGCGAGGTCGGATGCTGTAAGACGTGTCTGTAATTGCCCAAAGAATTGACCCTCGCACACCAGGAACAACGCCGGCAAATGAAAGATCCGGTAGCGTTCCACCGCACCGCCGTTGTGCCCGGCATCCACCCAGCACACGCGGTCCACCGGCAAGTGCCAGCTGGGCAACTGCTGGCGTGCCCAGCGGCAACTGGCACAACCGACACTGGTGAACACTACCAGCGAAATACCTGGCAATCCCAGCAATTGCTGGTCAATATCCAGGTCGGTCAATTCCAGTTCCTTCACTATACTGCTGCCATTGCCGTCAACTGGACGGCGCTCGGAGTCCGTGTACATGGGTCGTTTTTTACCTCACCCTGATGATGTCGCTGTCGAGTTGATCCAACGTCCCTCTCCCGCCCTTCCCCGCCAACGCCTGCACACTATCGGCCGCGGCGGCGTCGCCTGCAATTGGCCACGTGCCTGGCGCGCCGGCACGGCGGTAGACCTGCATATCCCTTCCCTAGGGCCCAGCGCCCGTTATCCAGGCTATGTCGCCTGGTGCCGCAAAGTCGAACAGGGCTATCGCATTGGTATTTGCTTTACCGACGAACACGCCTTGTTCGGTGCACGGATGGGCGAGCAAGTGTGCCAGATCGAGCGTTACTGCCGCCTGCACGAAGACGCCGAGCCAACGCCTGCACAACTTGAAACCATGGCCCGTGAGTGGGTGTCGCGTCATGCCGGCGAGTTCTCCCATGAGGCGGTTGTGCAGCCAGCGCTGGATTAAACCGGGCTTTGCCCATTGTCGCGGGCCCGTGTTACGCGCTAAGGTTCCTCCCCCCTGCATTCAAATCATGCTGTGCCCGCCGCACGGGGATAGCTGGCGGCCGGCACCCGTGACCCTGGCGAGTAACACGATGGCTGATTTACCGATCAATGACCTTAACGTTGAATCCAACGAGACCCTGATCACCCCCGATCAGCTCAAGCGCGAAATCCCCCTGAGCGACGCTGCCCTGCAGACCGTCACCAAGGGCCGCGAAGTCATCCGTGACATTCTCGACGGCACCGACCACCGTCTCTTCGTGGTGATCGGGCCCTGCTCTATCCACGACCTCAAGGCCGCCCACGAATATGCCGAGCGCCTCAAAGTGCTGGCCGCTGAAGTGTCCGACACCTTGTACCTGGTCATGCGCGTGTATTTCGAGAAACCGCGTACCACCGTCGGCTGGAAAGGCTTGATCAACGACCCGTACCTGGACGACTCCTTCAAGATCCAGGATGGCTTGCACATCGGTCGCAAACTGCTGCTGGACCTGGCTGAAATGGGCCTGCCCACCGCCACCGAAGCCCTCGACCCGATCTCCCCGCAATACCTGCAGGACCTGATCAGCTGGTCGGCTATCGGCGCACGCACCACCGAATCCCAGACCCACCGCGAAATGGCGTCCGGCCTGTCTTCGGCCGTAGGCTTCAAGAACGGCACTGACGGCGGCCTGACCGTGGCGATCAATGCGCTGCAATCGGTCTCCAGCCCTCATCGCTTCCTGGGTATCAACCAGGAAGGCGGCGTGTCCATCGTGACGACCAAGGGCAACGCCTACGGTCACGTGGTGCTGCGTGGCGGCAATGGCAAGCCCAACTATGATTCGGTCAGCGTCGCGCTGTGCGAACAGGCGCTGAACAAGGCCAAGATCAAGCCAAACATCATGGTCGACTGCAGCCACGCCAACTCCAACAAAGACCCGGCCTTGCAGCCATTGGTGATGGAGAACGTTGCCAACCAGATTCTGGAAGGTAACCAGTCGATCATCGGCTTGATGGTCGAGAGCCATTTGAACTGGGGTTGCCAGGCGATTCCAAAAGACTTGGCCGACTTGCAGTACGGCGTGTCGATCACCGATGCCTGTATCGATTGGTCCGCCACCGAAACTACCCTGCGCAGCATGCACGCCAAGCTCAAGGACGTGTTGCCCCAGCGCAAGCGCACCTGAGTCCGTACCGGTTTCGCGCACCCAAAAACGCCGGGCTAAGCCCGGCGTTTTTTATTGGCAACTGGTCAGTTACAGCTTCGCAGCATGGCGCTGGTGGCGCTCCATATAGCGTTCGACATAGGAGCACGACGGGATCACCGTGTAGCCAGCCTCTTCGGCAAACTTCAAGGCTTCCTCGGTCAACGCAGCCGCAATGCCTCGCCCCCGCAGTGCGTTGGGCACGAAGGTGCGATAGATATCCAGGGTCTGCTTCCCGAGGTCCATGTAGGTCAGGTAGGCACGATGACCGTCCACATTGGTCTCGAACTGATGACCAGCCTGGTCATGGTGGATGGACAACGCCTCGCTCATCACTACTCCTCGCGGGTCTGAATTAACGACCCTACCTTACCGATGTTTTTCCGGCGAAGGAACATCTACGCCACCCCGTGCCGGTTTCGACAGCGAGAAAACCGTGAGCGCTCACAACCAGCACATAGGGAATAGTAGGCACCAATCCTGAAATTGCTCAAGGCGCACTCGTCATTCCCCGCCGCTGGTGGATATAGAAAGGGCCTCGATCAACCGGTGACCGATAGCCTGAACATTGCCGGCAGTTGAACCTTGAGACGAACTGGCGCTCTTAAAGTCACCTCTAGATGCGCAAAAGATGCCCGCCGCAGTAAAGCCAAGCGTAACCAAAGTGCCCCGCTTCGTTATATAAAATTTCATCTATTTACAAGGCTTAACACATGCGGGCCGGCCCTTTCAGCCTGGATCCAATGTGCGTCCAGGTGCAAAAAATTGGACAGTTTTCATACAAACCGCCAAAAGATTAGCCAAAATAGATTCGGCACAAGAAATTTTTTTGCTTCTTGCGCAACGTCAGTTTACTTACTACAAGTAATGGGTAGTATGTACGCCGGCTATTAGCTCACTCTGAGAAAGTAGCCATTAAATTGAAAGTCCTTGAAGGGGAACACGATGAACAACGTTCTGAAATTCTCTGCTCTGGCTCTGGCCGCAGTTCTGGCTACCGGTTGCAGCAGCGTCTCCAAAGAAACCGAAGCTCGTCTGACTGCAACTGAAGACGCAGCAGCTCGCTCCCAGGCCCGTGCAGACGAAGCCTACCGTAAAGCTGATGAAGCTCTGGCTGCTGCTCAAAAAGCACAACAGACTGCTGACGAAGCTAACGAGCGCGCTCTGCGCATGCTTGAAAAAGCAAGCCGCAAGTAATAATCCTTCGGGGTTGTTATCAAGCCGATCCATTTATGGGTCGGCTTTTTTTTGGTGCGCCAGGCATGGCGCGTTGCGCGCAAGCGCAACCAGCTTGGCTGTGGTGGCCACGCTGGTGACTGGGAGGTGAAAGTCCTCTACACACCCGGCAAGGGGAAGTGTTAGCCAGAGGCAAGGGTGTCGCGGGTGACTGCGAATCTGAAGGAAGCCCGAGGCAAAATGCTGGCCTGACGAACAGGAAGCGGATAGAGGCGGCGCAGCGGGGTAAGAAGGCCAAAATCTTCAAAGCCCAATACTTGCACGGAACGCTGTGACGTAGATCCGACAGGCATAAGCAGGAAGGTCGCGCGAATTACCCTGGGAGATCTGCACGTTTGCCAGTGTGCTACCGAGCGTCGAGAGGCGATGGGATGAGCGTGCAGAAGTCAGCCGAAGCCGTAGTAAGTGGCGAATAACCGCGCCACCAAGGGCCGAACAGGTTATGCCGCCAGTAGGCGTCAGAGTCTCGTTGAATACCGAAATGCAGAAATTTCTCCAAGAGAAGACTGTGACTCCGAGTCCCGGACAGAATCCGAGGATGACGGCTGACAGCGCAAAGGTATCGACGGCATCTGTGACGTGGACGAACGCGGAGCCGGACACGCTGATGGCGCGGGTGCTTGCACCGGCCAACCTCAGACGTGCGTATCAGCGCGTGGTCAGCAACAAGGGCGCGCCGGGTGCCGATGGCATGACGGTCGACGACTTGGCGGACTACGTGAATCAGTATTGGCCGATCCTCCAGAGGAGGTTGCTGGCCGGCGAATACCACCCGCAAGGTGTACGCGCCGTCGACATCCCCAAACCCAAAGGCGGCACCCGACAACTGGGCATTCCCTGCGTCGTGGATCGCCTGATCCAACAGGCACTGCTGCAACAGCTCACGCCGATCTTCGACCCGCTGTTTTCGGATTACAGCTACGGCTTCCGTCCGGGCAGAAGCGCCCACCAAGCCATCGAGACAGCCCGCGCCCATGTGGCGGCAGGGCATCGCTGGTGCGTGGAACTCGATCTTGAGAAATTCTTTGACCGGGTCAACCACGATCTCCTGATGGCGTACGTGGCGCGCCAAATCGTAGATAAACGCGTGCTCAGACTGATCCGGCGGTACCTCCAAGCCGGTGAGATGTCGGGTGGGATCGCCAGCCGACGGCAGGAAGGGACGCCGCAAGGCGGCCCGCTCTCGCCGTTGCTGTCGAACATCCTGCTCAACGAACTCGACCGCGAGCTGGAACGGCGGGGTCATCGCTTCGTGCGTTATGCCGACGATGCGAACATCTATGTGCGCAGCCCTCGTGCTGGCGAACGAGTGATGGCCAGTGTTGAGCGCTTCCTGAATCAGCGCCTGAAACTAACGCTGAATCGGGATAAGAGCCGAGTAGCCGGGTCTTGGATGTGTGATTACTTGGGTTACGGGATGAGCTGGCATCAGCAACCGAGACTGAGAGTGGCGACGATGAGCCTGGGTCGCTTGCGCGACCGGCTCAGAGAGCTGCTACGTAAAGCGCGGGGCCACAAGGTGGCGACTGTCATCGAGCGGATAAACCCCGTGCTGCGCGGATGGGCGGGCTACTTCAAGCTGAGCCAGAGCAGACGGCCACTTGAGGAATTGGACGGCTGGGTGCGTCACAAGCTTCGCTGTATCGTCTGGCGTCAATGGAAGCGGCCCTCTACGAGGGCGCGCAACTTGATACGCTTGGGACTTAATGCGGCGCGGGCGTGGAAATCGGCAGTCAATGGCCGAGGCCCATGGTGGAACTCGGGAGCGCCCCATATGAATCAGGCGTTGCCGAAGAAGCTGTGGGACCGCCTCGGGCTGGTCTCGATACTGGATACGATAAACCGACTTAACCGTATAACCTGAACCGCCGTATACGGAACCGTACGTACGGTGGTGTGAGAGGACGGCGGATGTGAATCCGCCTCCTACTCGATCCTATGATTTGGCATGTGGGAGCGGGCTTGCTCGCGAAAGCGGTGGGTCAGTCAACATCAATGTTTGCCGGGCCGACGTCTTCGCGAGCAAGCCCGCTCCCACAGGGATGTTCGCTCAGGCTTATTATTGAAGATCGAGCGGGGTGCTGGACGCCACAGGTGCGCCGCCTGGCACACCAATTTCGGTAGGCAAGCCATCCTCGGCGGCGACCACATCACGCACCTGGTCCCAGTTGACGCGTAGGTTATTGGACAGGTCTTCGCGCTTGAGCAACGCATTGATGACCGCGGTGTGCTTGTCGACCACCGATGGCGTACCGTCATCATTCAACGGCGTGTGGGCCTCAAGGTAGACCTTGCCACCACTGCTGCCGAACTTGTACGCGTCATTGATGATGCGCACTGACGTGCCTACCGGCACCATGCCTGCCATTTCCAACACGTTGTTATTGAACATGCGGAAGCACCCGTGGCTGGTACGCGTGCCGATACCAAACTTCATGTTGGAGCCGTGAATCAGGTAACCCGGCGTGCCCAGGGTGAACTTGAACGGCCCCAGTGGGTTGTCGGGGCCGGCAGGCACCACGTTGGGGAGCGGGTCACCGTTGGCGGCGTGCTCGGCCTTGATCGAGGCCGGTGGCGTCCAGGTCGGGTTCGGCGTCTTGGCGATGATACTGGTATGGGCGATCGGCGAACCCCAGCCTTCCCGGCCAATGCCCAGAGGGAAGGTATAGACAACGTTTTGGCCTTTTGGATAGTAGTAGAGCCGGTATTCCGCCAGATTGATCACAATGCCTTCCCGCGGCCCGGGCGGCAGGATAAAGCGTGTCGGCAGCACAATCTCAGTGCCCGCACCCGGCAACCAGGCATCGACACCCGGGTTGGCCGCGACCATTTCCGAATAGCCCAGGTCGTAGGTGGTGCCAAGGTCAGCAAAAGTGTCTTCGTACTTGGCCTTGATCACTTGGACCTGGCCAACAATGTCCTCACCGGGCGGTGGCAAGGGCAACTGCAAGGCCGCCGCCGAACCCGCCGCACAAAGCGCAGCAAGAGACAGGCAGCAGGTGACGACGGAAAGGCGCGACAACATCCGGAAAATCCTTCGCAAGACGACGGGTAGGGAAAAATTGATTGTATACGGCTTCGCAGCGCCAAGCTTCAAGCTGTTTTACAGCTCGAAGCGCAGCTCCGGCCAGATCGGCGGCGTGCCGCGCTTTTGCGATTCTAGAATCGCCCGGCATAACGGGCAGAGTCGCTGGTCTTGAAAAATCGAGCGGTTGACCGATGACCAGCGTGGCTGTGCGGGCAATAAAGTGCCGCAGAGCGTGCGGTCGATGGAGCCGCCCAGTTCCAATTGACGCGCCACCAAATGCACTCGCACTTCCTGGCAGGCGAACAGGTCCAGCTGCTCGTCCGGCTCGATCAGTTGGTAGTTAAACAGGGACCAGGCAGGGCGCGACATCGAGGGCTCCAAATCAGGGGGGCGCCACCTTAGCCGAAAGCCTGCCGGTAGAAAAGCGTCATAGCAGCGGTTTTAGCGCCGGCCAGACATTTTCCAGCAACTTGTCTTGCGCCGCGACCGCCGGGTGCAGCCCGTCAGCTTGCATCAACTCCGGATGGCCACCCACGCCCTCGAGGAAAAACGGCACAAACGGCACCTTTTCTTTCTGTGCCACATCACCGAATACCTTGGCAAAAGCTTCGACATAGCGCTTGCCGTAATTGGGCGGAATCTGCATACCCAACAGCAGCACCTTGGCGCCGCTGTCCCGGGACTGCTGAATCATCGAAGCAAGATTTTGTTGCAATTGCGCAGGCGGCTGGCCGCGCAAGCCATCGTTGCCACCCAACTCGATCACCACCACGTCCGGTTTGTGCGTTGCAAGCGCCGCGGGCAGCCGCGCGAGGCCTCCTGCACTGGTGTCGCCACTGATGGAAGCATTGACCACTTTGTCGTCAAAACCCTCCTGCTTGAGCCGTTGCTCCAGCAACGCGACCCACCCTTTGCGGGTATCCAGGCCGAAACCGGCACTGATACTATCGCCAACGATCAGGACTGTACCCGCCGCTGCGTTCTGGGCCATGCACATCAAGGCCAGGCCAGCACTCAAAAACCACACTCGCATCGGATTCTCCATGGGCGCAAGCATTCTCACCGCGCGAAACCTTAGCAAAGTGGTTCCCAGCGCGGAAGGTGAACTGACTATCCTGCACGAACTGAGCCTGGAACTGAACAAGGGCGATAGCCTGGCTATCGTCGGCAGCTCCGGTTCCGGTAAATCCACACTACTGGGCCTGCTGGCCGGCCTCGACCTGCCCAGCAGCGGCGAAGTGACCCTGGCCGGGCAAGCCCTGAGCACCCTCGACGAAGATCAGCGCGCGCGCATCCGTGCCGAGCATGTGGGTTTCGTATTCCAATCCTTCCAATTGCTCGACAGCTTGAATGCTCTGGAAAACGTGATGCTGCCGCTGGAGCTGGACGGTCGCCAGGACGCCCGCGAGCGAGCCAAACACCTGCTGGAGCGCGTAGGCCTGGGCCAGCGCCTGACCCACTCGCCCCGCCAACTGTCCGGTGGCGAACAACAACGCGTGGCGATTGCCCGCGCGTTTGCCGCCGAACCGGACGTGCTGTTTGCCGACGAGCCCACCGGCAACCTCGACAGCCATACTGGCGAGCGCATCAGCGACCTGTTGTTCGAGTTGAATAAAGAGAGCGGTACGACCCTGGTACTGGTCACCCACGACGAGCGCCTGGCCCACCGTTGCCGGCGCCTGATCCGCCTTGAAGCCGGCCTGATGGTCGCGCCCCTGGAGCCTTGATGGCACGTTTGCCGCTGTTGCGCCTGTTCAGTCTTGCCATGCGTCAGTTACTGCGCGATGCCCGCGCCGGCGAATTGCGCGTGCTGTTCTTTGCCCTGCTGGTGGCCGTGGCCGCCAGCACCGCTATCGGCTACTTTGGTGCGCGCCTCAACGGCGCCATGCTGCTGCGCGCCACCGAATTCCTCGGCGCCGACCTGGTGCTCGAAGGCAGCTCGCCGGCCCGTGCCGAGCAAATCAAATCTGGGACCGAATTGGGCCTGGATCACGCTCGCATCGTGGAGTTCTCCAGCGTTATCGCCACCGATAACGGCATCCAGCTCTCCAGCATCAAGGCGGTCAACGAGCAGTACCCCTTGCGCGGCGAGCTTAAAAGCAGCACCGAGCCCTTCGGTACGCAAATCCCGGGCGGTGGCCCCAAACCTGGTGAAGCCTGGGTAGAAGCACGGTTGCTGACGGCGCTGGACCTGAAAGTCGGCGACAGCATCGATGTCGGCATGAAGACCCTGCGCCTGGCGCGCATCCTGAACTATGAGCCCGACCGCGCCGGCAACTTTTACAGCCTCACGCCCAGGGTCATGATCAACCTGGTGGACCTGGACGCCACCGGTGTCGTCCAGCCAGGCAGCCGTGTGAGCTACCGCGAACTATGGCGTGCGCCACAAGGCAGCACAGCGCTGCAAACTTATCGCGACCTGGTCAAACCGGGCCTGGCTGCCAACCAGCGCCTGCAGGACTCCCGCGATGGCAACCAGCAAATCGGCGGCGCACTGGGCAAGGCCGAACGTTACCTGAACATGGCCAGCCTGGTGGCTGTGCTGCTGGCTGGCGTGGCCGTGGCGCTGTCAGCCAACCGCTTCGCCAGTCGACGTTTCGATGCCAGCGCGTTGTTGCGCTGCCTGGGCTTGTCGCGCCGTGAAGCCATGCTGCTGTTCAGCCTGCAACTGAGCGTACTGGGCTTGCTGGCGAGCCTGGCCGGCGCCCTGCTCGGCTGGCTGGCGCAATTTGGCCTGTTCTACTTCCTGCACGACCTGCTACCCGCCGACGTACCGCCAGGCGGGCTGCTACCGGCCGTCGCGGGGATTGGCACCGGGCTGGTCGCCCTCGCCGGCTTCGCCCTCCCGCCGCTGGCCGCACTGGGCCGGGTACCGCCGCTGCGGGTATTGCGCCGCGATTTGCTGCCTATTCCTTCAAGCACTTGGATGGTCTACGGCGCGGCACTGTTTGCCTTGGGCCTGATCATGTGGCGCCTGAGCCTGGACCTGGTATTGACCTTCGCGTTACTCGGCGGCGGTGTAGTCGCTGCGCTGCTCCTGGGTGGCTTGCTGCTGTTGTTGCTACAGAGCCTGCGGCGGTTACTGGCTCGCGCCTCCCTGCCGTGGCGCCTGGGCCTGGGCCAATTGTTGCGTCACCCGTTGGCGGCGGCAGGCCAATCCCTGGCCTTTGGCCTGATCCTGTTGTCCATGGGGTTGATCGCGCTGTTGCGAGGCGAATTGCTCGACACCTGGCAAAACCAGTTGCCCAAGGATGCGCCCAACTACTTCGCCCTGAATATCCTGCCGGCCGACAAGGACGCCTTTGGCGCCCGTCTGCTGGACGTCCAGGCACAAGCGGCGCCGCTCTACCCGGTGGTGCCGGGGCGCTTGATCAGCATCAATGGCGAACCCGTGCAGGAGATTGTCAGCAAGGACTCCAGTGGCGACCGGGCCACTCAACGCGATCTGAGCCTGACCTGGGCAGCCGAATTACCAGCGGGTAACGTCCTGACGGCAGGTACGTGGTGGTCGGCGCAACCCACTGACGGGGTTCCTGGCGTGTCGGTGGAAGCCAAGGTGGCCGAGAGCTTGAAGCTCAAGCTCAACGACCATTTATTGTTCACCATCGGTGGGGAAAACCGTGAAGCACGGGTCACCAGCCTGCGCACCATCAACTGGGATAACTTCCAGCCCAACTTCTTCATGATTTTCCAACCGGGCACCTTGAAGGATCTGCCCGCGACCTACCTCACCAGCTTCTATCTGGCTCCCGGCCATGACCAACAGATCGTCGACCTGTCACGGGCCTTCCCGGCGGTCACTATCCTGCAGGTCGAGGCCCTGCTGGAGCAGTTGCGCAGCATCCTCGCCCAAGTGACGTTGGCGGTCGAATACGTGCTGTTGTTTGTACTCGCGGCGGGCATGGCAGTGTTGTTCTCTGGCCTGCAGGCCACCCTGGATGAACGAATCCGCCAAGGTGCATTGCTGCGAGCCTTGGGCGCCGAGCGCAAGTTGCTGGTCAAGGCCCGACGCATCGAATTCGGTCTGTTGGGGGCGGTCAGTGGCTTGCTGGCGGCACTGGGCACCGAACTGGTGACCTGGGTGCTGTACCGCTATGCCTTTGACCTGGCGTGGCATCCCCACCCGTGGTTGTTACTGCTGCCCGTGATCGGTGCCGTGCTGATTGGCGCTGCCGGGGTATTCGGCACACGCCGTGCACTGAATGCCAGCCCGCTGACCGTATTGCGCGAAGGCTGAGACCTGGATGGCACGCCCCCAGCCAAGGGTACGTGCCATCAGGCGGTCTTCACATATTCGATCTTGGTGATCCACCAGCACACCTCTCCGCCGGGGGTCTGTACGATTGCCTCGTCGTCCACCTCCTTGCGCAGCAGGGCCCGTGCCATGGGTGAGTCGATGGAGATGTAATCCATGCGATCGTAGATCTCGTCATAACCGACGATGCGAAAACGCTTGGTCTCGCCCTGTTCGTTTTCGATTTCGACCCATGCACCGAAAAATACCTTTCCTTCCTGCTCGGGCATGTACTCCACCACCCGCATGTCTTCCAGGCGTTTGCGCAGGTAACGCACCCGTCGGTCGATCTCCCGCAACAGCTTCTTGTTGTACTGGTAATCCGCATTTTCACTGCGATCTCCCAGGGAGGCGGCCCAGGTCACTTTGCGTGTGGTATCCGGGCGTTTCTCTCGCCACAGGTAATCCAGCTCTTTTTTCAGCGCTTCATGACCTTCTTTGGTAATCAGCTTGGTACTCAAACGCTTGCATCCCCAGGCAATGTCCAATGGTGCCGTTATGCCAGGGCATCATGCCCAGGCAGCGGCCGGCTGGGACTGATGATAAATGAACCCTGGAAAGTATCCAGGCCGGCGCCCCATTACCTCACCCATGCCCCTCCAGCACTTGGTCCAATTCAAGCAACGTGCCTTGCATACGCTGGCGCATACCCGACAACTGCAACATCATCATCGCCAGCTTTTCGGCCTTCTGGCTGACCTCCAGTCCCTGCTCCTGCAAATAGGTATGGCGCTGCTCAAGTTCACGGCCTTTTTCTTCCAACTGGCTCTGCTGCTGTTGCAATCGCGCCTGCCACTGTTCAAGCATTTGCTCCTTCTCTAGGACCGCGCATTTTTTTTGCGTCAGTTCCTGGGCGACTTTGGCCAGATTGCTCAGCGCGCTGTCCATTTCGAGCAAAGAGGTATGGTCCAACTGGGCAGGCGGGTCCAAGGGTTCGGGCTCAGGCTCAGGCTCGGGTGGCGCCAACCGTAGGTTGTCTGACTCAAAGTGACTGTCATCTTGTTCAACAGGAACAGACGACGCACTGGGCTCAACCTGCTCCTGCGGTATCGCGACCAGCGACCGCGCCGGTTCTTCAAGGGTGCCTTCATCCATAGGTTGCGGCGCAGTCGTGGCTGAGCGCGGATTTCGCGGCGGCGCAACCATTTGCGACGAGAAGCGAATGGACGGCACGATCACTGCGCTGCTTTCGATCGCAGGCAACGCCGGGGCCGACATGCCCAAGGTGATGACCTTCATGACCAAAGCTTTCTTGATGATCACCGAGTGATGATCCTCTGGCCTGGCAGGCGGCAACCGGCAGCCTTTCAAATCAACGAAATGAAAGGGCACCTGGGGTTCGGCAATCGGCGTTGTCTTCGAGCCGGCTGCCGCTGCCATCGTCAGGATCTGTTTGAAGACTTGCATGGCTAATTGCAGGTCCTCTTTGGAGTCAACGCCTCCCAGGAAATACCGGTCAATCTTTTTACGCAGTGCCGCGATATAGACCCTGGAGTGGCCGGGTTCTGCCTCCTCATCCAGGCTATACACCAGAAAGTTGGACGCCGTTTGCGTCACAGCAAACCCGCACAACAAGGCGCCGTTAACGGGCGTCCCTTCATCGTTGCGCTCAAGAACAAGAGTACGTAGAAGCATCATGGCAATCTGGCCTCGTTACAAAGGAGAAAACTTTATATAAACATCCCTGAATTCAACACATAAGTGCAACGCTCACCCCTGTATGCACTTCGTACGGCGTCTTCCAGCCCAAGCGCTTGCGCGGGCGTAGATTGATCCTCGCTACTGTCCGATTGACGGCTTCGACGGTCAGCTTGCTGAAGTCGCTGCCCTTGGGGAAATACTGGCGGAGCAGACCGTTGGTGTTTTCATTGGTGCCACGTTGCCAGGATGAATAGGGGTCTGCAAAAAAGACCTGGCACTGGCTCCGTAGCGCGATGCGTTCATGCCCGGCAAACTCCCTTCCGTTATCCAGCGTCAGCGTGTGAGCGGCATGGCCCTGAAGCATCAGATTGATCGCCCGCGTTACCTGCCGGCGCGTTCTGCGCTTGACCGGATAGGCGCTCAGATAGCCGCTTTTGCGATCAACCAGGGTCACCAGGTTACCGCCCAGTCCATGTACCGTATCGCCCTCCCAGTCCCCCAGGCGCTCGCGGCTTTCGACCTCGGCTGGGCGTTCACTGATTGACACGCGATTACGCAGCTGCCCGCGCCGATCGTGGCTTCCATAGCGTTTCCGGTAGCGCTTTCGGCGATGTCGCAGATAGGTATAAAGCTCACCACCGGCGCGCTGTTCGGCGGCAATGAACCGATAAATCCACTCATGGCTGACCGCCCGGCTTGGCTGCTCCTGCTTCAACCGCTGGGCGATCTGCTCCGGACTCATGCCATGCTTGAGCCACACCGGGAGATGATGGCTGAGCCATGTCGCCGGCTTGCAAAACTTGCGCGCACCCGCTCGACGAGCATCACTTTCATGGGCCGCAGAAACAGCCTTGTAGATATTCTGGGTGCTGTTGCGGCGAACCTCGCGACTGATCGTCGAGGGATGCACGCCGACCCGCTTTGCAATGCTCGCCTGGCTCTCTGCGGCGCTCAAGCCAGCCTCAATCTGGTAACGTTGTCCCTGAGTCAGCTGCCGGTAATGCGTAGTCATCTGCGCTTGAATCCTTCGGTGTGAGAGCCTGGATTCTACCGGTGGCTGGCTCTCTGCCTCTCGTTTCAAGCGTTGCGCTTATTCTATGAATTCAGGATCAGATAAACATCTGGACATTAATAAGTATTCAAAACAAAACAATTGTTTCAGCGGATTATCGGGCCGAACGTAGGATTCTTCTTATTAATCACACTTCGCGTTCCCAAGTCTTCATATTGAACGTACCCTTTTTAAAGCACTTTTCCATACCGCCGGCCTCTCTCACACGCCCTGCAAAACTTATTCGGTAAAACCATGATCGAGATAAGCAACCTCACAAAACACCTGGGCAAAACACGCGTAATCAGCAACTTGTCCTTCTGTGCCCAGCGCCAGGAGTGTGTGGGCTTGCTGGGAGAGAGTGGGGCGGGAAAAACAACACTGTTGAGCCTGATCGCCGGGACGATCAAGCCGACGGCCGGGCACATCAATATTCAAGGCTTCAATACCCATACCCACTCAATTCAAGCCAAAAAGGTCATTGGCTATCAGCTCCAAAACGGCCTCGACCATCACACGATGCCCGTCAAAAACATGCTCAATTTCATTGCCGCCATTCGCGGCTTGAGCGGGATGGAAAAACGCAGCCAGGTGGCGCAGGTAGCCGCACGACTGGAACTGCTGCCCGTGCTCGACTGCCCCATCAACGTCCTTTCCCTTGGTTTGAAGCGCAGAGTGGCAATGGCCCAGGCGCTCCTGCATTCCCCAAGCCTGCTGCTGCTGGACGAACCCACAGAAGGGCTCTGCCCTGATCAACGCCTCAAGTTCCGGGCACTCATCCAGTCCCTGAGCGAGGAAATGACCATCATCATCGCCTCCCGCCATTACCAGGATCTGGCGGACATCTGCACCCGTGCCTTGGTTATCGCCGGTGGTCGCCTGGTGGGCGATGCCTCGCTGTCCGACTTACAGCGCAGCTCCCGGCACTTCCAGGCCGTCACCCTCGCGGCAGACGCCCCGCTGGATTTGCTCGCGTTGGCCGTATTACCCGGCGTCGCAGGCATCGAAGAAGACCGGCATGCGCCCGGCAAGGTTACGGTACTGGCCATGCCCGGGCATTCCATCTTTCCCTCGATCAACGCGCTTATCACCCATCGCGGCTGGAACATCACCTCAATGAATCTGGAGCCGGGTCGCCTGAACGATGTCGTTCACCATCTGAGCCAAGAGGTAACACCTTGAGACTGCTACCTGTCATTTTCAAACGACAACTCGTCAGCTATGCCTGCGCCCCCAGCGCTTACCTGAGCGTGGCGGTTTTTCTCGCACTGTGCGCAGCGCTGGGACTGCATTCCAACCAATGGATGGAGCGAAACAGCAGTGATTTGCAGGCTTTTTTTGAACTGCACCCCTGGCTTTATCTCCTGCTGGTCCCCCTTTTATCGACGCAGTTGTGGTCGGATGAATCCAACGCCAGCTTTTACAACACCCTGAATGCCTTGCCTGTCACCTCGATGGAACGGGTGATCGGAAAATTCATCGCGGCATGGACTGTCTGTGGCATTGCGCTGATGCTTAACTTCCCGCTGGTGATTGCCGTGAATTATCTGGGCACACCTGACAATAGCGTTATCGCCTCACAATTCCTGGCCAGTTGGTTACTGGCGGGAAGTTATCTTTCGGTAGGTTGTTTCATCTGTGTACTTGCGAACCAACGCCTGCTGATTTTCTTTTTCACGCTCGGCTTGTTGCTGACCGCCAGTGGGCTTTCGTCAGTACTGGATGCACTTGAACAACAAGCACCGATATGGATTATCGACAGTTTGATGTCCCTGGATCCCGTTGCCCGCTTCAGCGCGATGGATAACGGCAAGCTCACACTGCAGGACAGCCTGTACTTTATCAGCATGATCGTTGCTTTTCTGTTTGCGACCACCCTCACACTCAATTATAAAAACAGCTGAGAAAAGGAAGACCACTGATGGGATCCGCTTTTCGTGCGGGTATGACACTTCTCGTCATATCACTGCTGTTTCTGGCATTCAATCTAGTCTGGGCACCCAAACTGCCCACTGTTCGCTGGGACTTTTCCGAAGAAAAAATCCACACCTTATCGCCCCCGGCGCAGCAACTGCTACTGTCACTTGAAAGCCCACTGGATCTGTATTACTTCAATACCCTCAATGCGCCGCAAAAAAGCCAGGCATTAGAACGTTATGGTCGGCGCGTGGAAGACGTGCTCAAGGCGTTCGAAAAAGCGGCAAACGGCCTGATCAACTTACATATCATTAACCCCGCTCCCTTTTCTGAAGATGCCTACAAAGCCCGCTTGTTTGGGCTTGATGACACACAAGGATTCCTTGGCCTTATCGGCACCCGTACTGGCCAGGGCGCCCAACGCATCGAAGCGTTCCGGCCTGAGCACGAGTCATTACTTGAATATGAGATCAGCCACCTGATCTATAAGTTGGGGCAGCCTGAGCGTGCCACTATCGGCCTGCTGTCGGGACTGGCGTTAGACAAATCGGCCAGCGAGTTGCTGGGGTTGATCCGCGAGCAATTCAACGTGGTGGAACTGGCTGCGAACATCGCCCAGGTTCCGTCATCCATCGCGACATTGATAGTCGTACAGCCGCACGCTTTACCTGAACGAGCCCTATATGCCATTGAGCAATCGGTATTGAAAGGCACCCAGTTGATGATGTTCCTCGACCCCGTGAGCGAGATGGGCGCTGACGCCGTGCCAGCGAACGCCAGAATGGAGGGGCTGCTGAACGCGTGGGGCATCCAAATGCCCGCGGATAAGCTGTTGGTGGATAATCTCTATGCCTCATCAGCCACGCCCGGCCCGGGAATGCCCCGGGTACTGCACCCGGCCAGGCTACACCTTCCATCACAGGCGATGACTCCAACGGATGTCAGCGCCTGGGGGCTGGACGCCGTGATGGTCTCAAGCAGCGGCGCGCTTTCCCTGGCCCCCAAGAGCCGTTCACTGTTGACCCCGCTTCTGTTGAGCTCACGGCAATCGGCCCTGCTGGACGCGAAACGCTTTGGCTCGGCGACGACATTTGACTCACTGATCGATGAAACGGCGACTTCAGGGCAGCGCCATGTGATCGCTGCGCGCGTTGAGGGGCCCGCTTACTCAGCGTTTCCCGACGGCCTCAAGGGCCAGCCGCCCGGGCTGCAAAAAGCAGAACTGATCCAGATGGTGGTCGTGGCCGACACCGACTTGCTCGCGGACACAGTCAGCCATGCACGCAACGGCAACGCGCAGTTTGTATTGAACACATTGGATAACCTGGCGGCGCCCGAAGCACTCCAGCGCATTCGATCCCGTGTCATGCGCCAACCGTTGCACAGGCTGGAACACATGCGCGACGAAGCCGCACAGGCTTATCGGAAAAATTCGCTTGAGCTCCAGCGACGACTTGAGCAGACAGAGCAAGCATGGCGCGAGTTGAACCCAGCGCACACGCGGCTTATCACCCAGGCGGTGGATACCAATACGCAGTTGCAGGTACTCAACAAGGAGCGCCTGCAGTTGCCCATCGAGTTGCATACACTCAAGGCGCAGGCCTATGCCCCGGTGCAGCGTTTCGAGCGACAGCTCAAAGGGCTGATGGTCGTGCCTCTACCGCTACTGCTGTGCCTGATTGCCGGGTTACTGTTCCTGTACCAGCGCAAGCGTCGACTCCTCGCACTGGCAACCTTTCACTAGTCGCTCAGCGACGGGCAATCAGCCCTTGCCGGGCAATGCGCGTCAGTTGGTGGATCACCTCATGGGCGTTGCTGGCACTCGGTGCCTGAATCACTGCAAGGTCGAAACTGTCGCTGGCAAAACGGGCCAGGGAATCGCCGTCTTCCACAAACTGGATCAGGAACGCCGAAGGCCGACCGGAACGGCGTGGCCAGCCGTCCAGATAACGCAGCAGTGTCGGCTGGTGCTTACCGCCCAGGAGGATTTTCGGATTGCGTTGAGTCAGGTCCGCGGTGATCGGGGCCAGGCGTATAAGGGGGCGTAGTGCATTCATCGTGTCGTGTCTCTGCCTCAAAAGTCTGCGGGCAGGTGAGAGGCAACACCGAACCAGCGCTTTAGCGGTATTTCGAGGAACGCCCTGCGTGAGCAAGCGTACTTCTGTCGGGCTGCATTGAGACCCAGTGGCGCCCCGCAATTAGCTGTTTAAATCGGCGCATGAGCAGCATCCTAGAGAAGCCTGTGGGGCAGTGTCAAGAATCCCGGGATCGAGTAGGAGGCGGATTCACATCCGCCGTCCTCTCACACCACCGTACGTACGGTTCCGTATACGGCGGTTCAGGTTATACGGTTAAGTCGGTTTATCGTATCCAGTATCGAGACCAGCCCGAGGCGGTCCCACAGCTTCTTCGGCAACGCCTGATTCATATGGGGCGCTCCCGAGTTCCACCATGGGCCTCGGCCATTGACTGCCGATTTCCACGCCCGCGCCGCATTAAGTCCCAAGCGTATCAAGTTGCGCGCCCTCGTAGAGGGCCGCTTCCATTGACGCCAGACGATACAGCGAAGCTTGTGACGCACCCAGCCGTCCAATTCCTCAAGTGGCCGTCTGCTCTGGCTCAGCTTGAAGTAGCCCGCCCATCCGCGCAGCACGGGGTTTATCCGCTCGATGACAGTCGCCACCTTGTGGCCCCGCGCTTTACGTAGCAGCTCTCTGAGCCGGTCGCGCAAGCGACCCAGGCTCATCGTCGCCACTCTCAGTCTCGGTTGCTGATGCCAGCTCATCCCGTAACCCAAGTAATCACACATCCAAGACCCGGCTACTCGGCTCTTATCCCGATTCAGCGTTAGTTTCAGGCGCTGATTCAGGAAGCGCTCAACACTGGCCATCACTCGTTCGCCAGCACGAGGGCTGCGCACATAGATGTTCGCATCGTCGGCATAACGCACGAAGCGATGACCCCGCCGTTCCAGCTCGCGGTCGAGTTCGTTGAGCAGGATGTTCGACAGCAACGGCGAGAGCGGGCCGCCTTGCGGCGTCCCTTCCTGCCGTCGGCTGGCGATCCCACCCGACATCTCACCGGCTTGGAGGTACCGCCGGATCAGTCTGAGCACGCGTTTATCTACGATTTGGCGCGCCACGTACGCCATCAGGAGATCGTGGTTGACCCGGTCAAAGAATTTCTCAAGATCGAGTTCCACGCACCAGCGATGCCCTGCCGCCACATGGGCGCGGGCTGTCTCGATGGCTTGGTGGGCGCTTCTGCCCGGACGGAAGCCGTAGCTGTAATCCGAAAACAGCGGGTCGAAGATCGGCGTGAGCTGTTGCAGCAGTGCCTGTTGGATCAGGCGATCCACGACGCAGGGAATGCCCAGTTGTCGGGTGCCGCCTTTGGGTTTGGGGATGTCGACGGCGCGTACACCTTGCGGGTGGTATTCGCCGGCCAGCAACCTCCTCTGGAGGATCGGCCAATACTGATTCACGTAGTCCGCCAAGTCGTCGACCGTCATGCCATCGGCACCCGGCGCGCCCTTGTTGCTGACCACGCGCTGATACGCACGTCTGAGGTTGGCCGGTGCAAGCACCCGCGCCATCAGCGTGTCCGGCTCCGCGTTCGTCCACGTCACAGATGCCGTCGATACCTTTGCGCTGTCAGCCGTCATCCTCGGATTCTGTCCGGGACTCGGAGTCACAGTCTTCTCTTGGAGAAATTTCTGCATTTCGGTATTCAACGAGACTCTGACGCCTACTGGCGGCATAACCTGTTCGGCCCTTGGTGGCGCGGTTATTCGCCACTTACTACGGCTTCGGCTGACTTCTGCACGCTCATCCCATCGCCTCTCGACGCTCGGTAGCACACTGGCAAACGTGCAGATCTCCCAGGGTAATTCGCGCGACCTTCCTGCTTATGCCTGTCGGATCTACGTCACAGCGTTCCGTGCAAGTATTGGGCTTTGAAGATTTTGGCCTTCTTACCCCGCTGCGCCGCCTCTATCCGCTTCCTGTTCGTCAGGCCAGCATTTTGCCTCGGGCTTCCTTCAGATTCGCAGTCACCCGCGACACCCTTGCCTCTGGCTAACACTTCCCCTTGCCGGGTGTGTAGAGGACTTTCACCTCCCAGTCACCAGCGTGGCCACCACAGCCAAGCTGGTTGCGCTTGCGCGCAACGCGCCATGCCTGGCGCACCAACGAAAAGGCCCGCATCAGCGGGCCTTTTTGTGCAGCTTGCTAAACGATCAGTGAGTGATCGCGCGGTCGACAGACAATTTGCCCGCACCTTCCAGCAACACCGCCAACGCGCCGCCGAGCAACGCCAGTGCGAACTCATAACCGTTGTTGGCCATGAACAGCCCGTTGTGGATGTGTACAGAGAAAATCGCCACCAGTGTCAGGAAGGTCAGGCCCAATGCAGCAGGGCGAACCAGCAAACCGATGATCAGGGCCAGGCCGGCGAAGAACTCGGTACCGCCCGACAGCAGCGCCATCAGCGTGCCCGGCGCCAGGCCGATGCTTTCCATCCATTGTGCGGTGCCCGCCAGGCCACCACCGCCAAACCAGCCGAAGAGCTTTTGCGAACCGTGGGCAGCGAAGATGATGCCGACGAAGATACGCAGAATAGTCAGGCCATAACCGGCGCGAGTGGACAGTACACGGGTAATCATTGGGCTCATGGGGGTAAATCCTTTTCCAGGTAGGGGTTGGTTGGCCGCTATATTAATCAGTTTAAGCAATGATAAAAGCCGAAATATTGCCTAATTTACATCTAAAAAATCGATTATTCACGCGATGCAACTTTAGCCGCAGGCGGCTCCAGAGACTCGCGCTCCCGATCGAACGCCAAATAATACTTGTTGACGCTATTAACATAGCTGACGCCGCCCATCCCTACCTGCTCCATGGCAATGCGTTCAACCTGGAAGAACCACTGATTGGGGTTAAGCCCACGGCGCTTGGCCTCGGTGCGCATACCTTGCACCCGCTCCGGCCCCATGTTGTACGCCGCCAGCATAAAGGCCATGCGCTCGCGCTCATTGAGCTTGGGGCTGGAGAAAAACTTGCGCCGGATCATCGCCAGGTAACGCGCCCCCGCCTGCACATTACTGTCGAGCGACTCGATATTGTTGACCCCCACCCGCTGCGCCGCCGACGGCGTGATCTGCATCAGGCCGGTAGGGCCTCCACTATTGCGTGCGCCTGGGTCCAGGGAAGACTCCTTGAACGCCAACGCCGCCAGATTCAGCCAGTCCATACCTTGCTCACGCGCATGTTTTTGCAAAACCGGGCGCAGTTTTTCCAGGCGCTGGCGGTCAGCCCGCGCCAATGGGTTACGGACCTGGTAGAGGCGCCGATAGATGCGCTGGAAGGCCACATCCTGGTCGGAAGGCGTGTGATAGGTCTTGAGAAACCGATCGATGCTGGCACGCAGCATCGACGCGTCCTGACGCACAAACCAGAACTCGTCGCCTGGCTCGCTGATGACGACCTGCTTGTCAAAGCGCAACTTGGGCAGGATTTTCGACCAGCGTTGAGCAATCGGTTTTTCCACGATCGTCAGGTGAAAAATCCCCGCCTGCACCATCTCCAGGACATCTTCCACCGCCAGGCTCGGGTCAACCCATTCCACTTTCACTGGTGGGCGCTTGTGCAGGGCCAGCTTTTGATTGACCTGACTGATAGCGTCCACCGCCGCACTACCGGTGGTCAGCGTCACCGTGCGACCCGACAGTTGCTCCAGTTTGGTATACCGTCGTTCACCCTTGACGCCCACCAGCCACAACGGCACATCGCTGACAATCGGGGCGCTGGCGCTGACCTTGTGCACGCCTTTCACGTCCAGCAACTCACCGGGCGCCACCAGGTCACCTTCACCACGGGCCAGCGCACCGAGTAACTGGTCCTTGGCCTTGGGGATGATCTTGAGGTTGATGGCCTGCCCATCACGGGCATGGCCGTTGAGGTACTGCTCGAAGGCGCGCAACCGATGGTATTCGACACCGATGGCCTGGCCCTGCACTTCACCGGAACTGTTGCGGCTCTGGTTGACCAAGACACGCAGGGTGCGGCTGGAGCGAATTTGCGCCAGGTCGCGGACCTTGCCGGGCTTGGCCACTTGCAGCGGCCCATCCAGACGTGCGACCGCCGTCATGGGCAGCAATAACGCCAGGCACAACATAAGCAACGCCGAGGGTCGGATCATCCGCTCTCCGGAAAGAAAACTGGCCAGCGCCTGTGCGAATTACGCAGTGCTGGGGGTCAGAAACAGAGCGCTTTATGCGCTGGCAAGGCGTGCAACGGCGCCAAGGTGGCAGGCAATCGGCCGACCACAATGTCGCTTGCGACGTTCAAAGACAGCGTTAACGCATTGTAGTTCTTGGTTTTTCTTATCAATCTACAGCTCTGATATGCTTTCCGGCCGCAGGCGGAGATAGCACCATGCAACTCATTGATATTGGCGTCAACCTGACCAACCCCAGTTTCGACGAGAGGCACACGGCCGTTCTCGAACGCGCCTACGCCGCTGGCGTGCAGCAATTGGTACTCACCGGCACCAGCGTCGAGGGCAGCGAACAGGCCCTGCAACTGTGTGTAAAACTCGACGAAAGCGCCCAGCGCCTGTTCAGCACCGCCGGCATTCACCCCCACTCTGCCAGCGACTGGAACAGCGACAGCGCCCAACGTCTGCGTGGCTTGCTGGGCGACAGCCGAGTGCGCGCCGTGGGTGAATGCGGGCTGGATTTCAATCGGGACTTCTCCCCTCGCCCCCAGCAGGAAAAAGTCCTCGAAGAACACCTGGCCCTGGCCGTCGAACTGCAACTTCCGGTGTTTCTCCATGAGCGCGATGCCAACCAGCGTCTGCTGGAGATCCTCAAGGACTACCGCGACCACCTGCCAGCCGCCGTGGTGCACTGCTTCACTGGCGAACAGGCAGCGCTGTTCAGCTACCTGGACCTGGATTTACACATTGGCATCACGGGTTGGATCTGCGACGAACGCCGTGGCACCCACCTGCATCCCCTGGTAAGGGAAATTCCCCGAGGCCGTCTGATGCTGGAAAGCGATGCGCCCTACCTGCTACCACGCACCCTGCGCCCCAAGCCGAAAAATGGTCGCAATGAGCCGGCGTACCTGCCCGAAGTACTGCGCGAAGTGGCCTTGCACCGTAACGAAACGATGGAAGATCTGGCGTTGCACAGCACCGCCTGCGCCCGCCGCTTTTTCGGCTTGCCTGCCATCGATTAATACGGCGCATTGACCCATGTCAAAAGCGCTTTTCTGAATAGCGGCACAATAATGGCACCTTGCCAATACTGTTTCCGCTATCAGAGAAAACCTTCCATGGGTGCCTGGCTTAGCAATATCTCGCTCAAATACAAATTCTGGGCCGTCAACGCGGTCGCCTTCATCACCACCCTGCTGCTGGTGCTGTACGCGGTACAGCTTGAACAACAGGCGCGCAGCCAGGCGTCGCAAGCATCGGCCCAGGCCCAAGGACGCTTGCTCAGCGCCTGGCCAGCCGACAGAACCTTGCCCACGGGTGAGCACTGGCTCGCATTTTCCAAAGGCCAGCCCCCCCAGGATCTACCCACCCTGAGCACTGCCAACGGCTGGACTGAACTCAACCCCATGCCGTTGTTCGGTGAAAACCCGCTGATCGGCGCCGAGGTGATCAGCCGGGCCGACGGCCAGCAGGTCGCAGTCCTGGCCTACGCGCCGAGCCTGAGCCAAGTGTTCAGTGAACGCTTCACCCACTACGCCGTCGCCGTGGCAGTGCTGATGCTGGCCATGCTCGGTGCCTCGCAGTTGTTGATCCGCTTCCTGCTCAGCCAACTCAACACCCTCAAGGATGTGATGCTGCACGTCGAAAAAACCGGCGACCTGTCGGCGCGGGTGCCGTTGGCCTGCAAGGATGAAGTCGGCCAGATGGCCAGCGCCTTCAACGCCATGCAAGCCGGCTACCAGCGCGTGGTCAATACCGTGGCACGCACCGCCCGGCAACTGGACGACGGCGCCGCTCGCCTGGCCAGCAGCATGAACGAGGTGCAACACGGCATGCTGGGCCAGCAAAGCGAAACCGACCAGGCTGCCACCGCCATCAACGAAATGACCGCCACCGTCTACCACATCGCCCAGCACGCGGGCGCCACCCGTGACTTGTCTCAGGCCGCCGATACCCTCGCCGGCAGCGGCCAGGCAGTGGTCAGCCGGGTACAGCGCTCGATCGCCGGGCTGTCCAGCGGCGTACAGCAGACCGCCGAAATGATCCAGAAACTGGCCGAAGACAGCCAGAAAATCAACGGTGTGGTAAGTGTGATCCACAGCATCGCCGAACAGACCAACCTGCTCGCCCTCAACGCCGCCATCGAAGCCGCCCGCGCCGGGGAAATGGGCCGCGGTTTCGCGGTGGTCGCCGACGAAGTGCGCAACCTGGCCAAGCGCGTGCAAAGCTCCACCGACGAAATCACCCGCATGGTCTCGGCGCTGCAAGCCGGCACCCGCGACGCGGTGGACTTCATGCAGGAAAGCTCATTCAAGGCAGATGACTGCGTACAGCAGGCCCAGGAAGCCGGCATCGCGCTGGCTGAAATTACCGGCGCTGTGGCACAGATGCGCGAAAGCAACACCCAGATCGCCGTGGCCGCCGAGCAACAAAGCCATGTCGCCGAAGAAATGAACCGCGCCGTGGTGAGCATTCGCGATGTGACCGAAAACACCGTGCATCAGACCGTGGCGTCGGCCACTACCAGCAATGAACTGGCGACGTTGGCCGGGGAGTTGAGCAAGGCGATTGGGCAGTTGAAGTTGTAAGACTGTTCCAGCTGTAATCCAACTCCTACGACCAAGCCTCGGTTTACCTGAAGTTAAGACGAAACTTCCTCGCCATCCCCGCGAATAACGCCGACTTCTTTTACCTGACAACCGCTGCAAAGTCCCTCGCCTGATCAAACAGTGCGAGGGATTGCAGATGGTGGTGTTCGTTAGAGCCCTGATGAATGGGGCTGTCTCTTGATCTCGGTGCTGGCCAACCTGGTGCTAGTGCCCATGGATCCCGAAGCGCCGAAGGTTGAGCGCGTATTCGCGGATTTCCGCACCTGCCTGAATACCTTTGATACGTGGGCCGACAGCTTTTTAAGTGGTTCGGCACTTAGCGTGGAGCAGGTGTTCAAGGTTGGGGAAGGCGTCGCACTGGTCGCGCCGATCTCTTCCGACAAGCCCAGCCGCACGGTCGCTCAATGCAAAGCCCAGGGCGGGCTGACCTTGGTACATCTGTTCGAAAGCACGCGGTTCGTGCCTATCGGCAACACGCCCGTGAGGCTGCAAGCCGTTGCACAGGACGGCAGCCCGGTAGGCGCGCCACTGCATCGGACCATTGGCCCCAGCGGCATTCTTGAAGTCAGCGACTGTAGCCGCGACCAACAGTACGAAATCACCTTTTACCCCACTGTTTCCAAGGCTCACGTCCAGGCGCTGTATGCGTCCTATGAGTCTGTGATCGCCGGGCTGGAAGCGGATTTGCGCACGGCATGGGCCGAGCACTTCAAGCCTCGATGGGCAGACTTTGCCAAAGCGCCAGCCTACAAGCGTAGCGGCATTCAGGGCATTGCCTTTGCGACCGGGCTGGGCAAGGCGCTTTACAACCTGTGGGACAACATCACCGAGCTGTACGACCTGCTCGCCAACCTCAAGTCCAACAGCGAAACGTTGCTGAAATACCTGTCCCAGGCCGAGCTGGATGCACTGCTCAAGCTGGGCAAAGACACGCTGGCCAAGGGGTTGCTGGTACTCAGTGATGAGCCGCTGTTGTTTATCTACCTGTCGGCGCTGGTGGCCTGGGTACGCATGCTGCCGCCACCCGACATGTACGAACTGCTGGGTGAAATCACCGGCGAAGTGTTGATCAACTTGCTGCTGATCTGGGCCACACGGGGTATTGGAGTACAGCTGCGCCTGGGTGCTCAGGTGCTTAGTGGCGTCAAGTCCGGGCGGGCGCGGGCGTTGTTGGAGTTGCTGGCCAAGCAGGTGGCGGGGCCTCGGCTGGAAACCCATGTCGAGGCCGCCAAGCCGGTGTTGCTGAGCAGTGCCGCGACGCCGGTCAAAGCGGTGCCGGCTGTGCCGTTGAAGGCGGGCGATACGCTGGTTTCGAACCCGGTGCCGATGGTGCGCGGCAAGACCCAGCGCACGACGTTGGTCCGTCAGGAGCCTGTCGATGATGTGCCAACTGTGGCGTCGAATCCGAAGGGCGATGCGGCGGCGCCTGCGGATAAAACGGTCACCCATGGTTGCCCGGTGTCGATGGTCACCGGCGAGGAGTTGCTGACCCTTACCGACGGCGCGCTGGATGGGATCTTGCCGTTTGAGTGGACGCGGCTGTATCGCACTAGCGCGGTGGAGGTCGATTGTGGGTTGGGGTTTGGTTGGAGCCATGCGCTGGCCCATCGGCTGGTGGTGTCGGGCGATTCGGTGGTGTGGACCGATCATGAGAACCGCCATACGCAGTTTCCATTGCCCAGCGACTCTCGGCCCGCAATCACCAATAGCCTGGCGGAAGCGGCGATCTATTTGGGTTCGGCGCCTGACGAGTTGGTGCTGGCCCAAGCGTCACGGTTCTATCACTTTCGCGACGGTGTACTGACTGCGATCAGCGATGCGTATGACAACCGTCTACGCATTTGCCGTGATCGTTCCGGGCGGATTGAGCGGCTGGATAACGGCGCGGGTCGCTCGTTGCTGTTGCGTTATGAGCTGGATCGCATCGTTGCGGTGGACTACCAAGTACATCGTGCCAAAGGGCGAGAGCCCTACGTGTGGGAGACCGAGCAGAACCTTGTTTCCTACGCCTATGACGAAGACGGACGACTGGTTTGCGCGACCAATGCTGTCGGGGAAAGCGAGCGTTATCGATATGACGATCAGCACGTCATTCTTGAGCGCCAACTGGCCGGTGGGGCGAGTTTCTTCTGGGAATGGGAACGCGCGGGCAAGGCGGCGCGCTGCGTCCGGCATTGGGCAAATTTTTCGCAGATGGACACGCGTTACGCCTGGGGGGATGACGGGCGTGTCACGGTGCATAACGCCGATGGTAGCCAGGAGGTGTATGTCCATGATCAGCGGGCGCGGCTGGTACAGAGGATTGATCCGGATGGTGCCACGCATTTCAAATCCTACGACGACCAGGGCCGGCTGACCGTCGAGCAAGACCCGATGGGCGCGGTGACGGCCTATCAATATGACGACGCCGGACGCTTGGTGGCGCTGTTTCCGGGGGAGGATGAGCCGACATCCTACGAGCATGACAATGGGTTCGTACGAGTTGTGCGCCGTGGTGAGGCGGTCTGGAAATATGAGCGTAATGAGCAAGGCGATGTAACGCGTAGGACCGATCCCGATGGTGAGGTTACTGACTACAGCTACAACAAACAGGGACAACTGACCGGTGTTTGGTATCCCGACAGCAGTTGCCATCGGCTGGTGTGGAACGAGCGTGGGCAGTTGCTTGAAGAGCAATTGCCCAACGGCGGGATCAAGCGTTATCGCTATGACGATCTAGGCCGGCAGATTGCGCGTGAGGATGAGCATGGGGCTCAAACTCAATATCAATGGGATGCCGTTGGGCGTCTGCTAAAGCTGATCGAGCCCGGTGGTGGTTGTAGGGAATTCAGCTACAACCCCTACGGCAAAATCATCGCCGAACGCGACGAACTCGGCCACGTCACCGGCTACGAATACGCAGACGGCCTGCACCTGATCAGCCGCCGGCTCAACGCCGACGGCACCCAAGTCAAGTACCGCTACGACAACGCCCGGCTGCTGCTCACCGAGATCGAAAACGAAGCCGGCGAAACCTACCAACTCGACTATCACCCCAACGGCCTGATCCGCCAGGAAACCGGCTTCGACGGCCAGCGCACCGCGTATGCCTACGACCTCAACGGCAACCTGCTGGAGAAGACCGAATACGGCGACGATAACAGTCAGCTAATCACCCGTTATCAGCGCGACCACGCCGGGCGCCTCGTACAAAAAACCCTGCCCGATGCCAGCGTTGTCGACTATACCTACGACCGCCAAGGCAACCTCCTCAGCGCCGAAGACGGCCACTGGGCGCTGGCCTACGAATACGACCGCCAAAACCGCCTCACCGCCGAACACCAAGGCTGGGGCACCCTGCGCTACGGCTACGACGCCTGCGGGCAGCTGAAAAACCTGTGCCTGCCAGACAACAACCGCGTCACCTTCAACCACGACAAAGGCGGCCACCTCGCCACGGTCGAACTCAACGGTGAAGTACTCACCTCACATCTGTTCAAGAGCGGCCGCGAACACCAGCGCCAGCAAGGCCAACTGCTCAGCCACTACCACTACGATGACCAGAGCCGCCTACACGCCCATGCGGTAACCCAACAGCAAAACCATTTTTACCAACGCCAGTACGACTACGACAAATCCGGCAACCTCACCCGCCTGCTCGACACCCGCAAAGGCGAACACCGCTACCACTACGACCCCCTCGCCCGCCTGACTCGCGCCGATCACTCGCAGGACGTACAGGAACGCTTCGGCCACAACCCCGCCGGCAACCTGCTGATGCAAGACCGCCCCGGCCCGGACATCGTCGCGGCCAACCGCCTGATGATCCAGGGCGACCGCCATTACGACTACGACGCCTTCGGCAACCTCATCCGCGAACGACGCGGCAAGGGCCAGCAACTTGTCACTGAGTACCGCTACGACTGCCAGCATCGATTAATCAGCATCACAAAGCCGAACGGCGAAACCGCCAGCTATCGCTATGACCCATTTGGACGCCGCATCAGCAAAACCGTGGACGACAAAACCACCGAGTTTTTCTGGCAAGGCGACAAGCTAATTGCCGAACACCATGCAGAACGCCATCGCAGCTACCTCTACGAACCCGGCAGCTTCCGCCCACTGGCACTGTTGGACGGTTTCGGCCCAAAAGAAACCAAGCCCTACCACTACCAACTCGACCACCTGGGCACCCCGCAGGAACTGACCAGCCCCGACGGCGAAATCGTCTGGTCCGCTCACTACCGCGCCTACGGCCAGATCGCCCGGCTCGACGTAGGCAAAATCGACAATCCACTGCGCTTTCAAGGGCAGTATTTCGATGCGGAAAGCGGCCTGCACTACAACCGCCATCGCTACTACAATCCGGATATTGGTCGCTACCTGACACCGGACCCGGTGAAGTTGGCGGGAGGGATCAATGGGTACCGGTATGTGCCCAATCCTACGGGGTGGGTAGACCCTCTGGGGCTGAACCCTAATTGCCCTGGCCAAGGAAAGAACAACCAAACCTGTGCAGTACACACTGACCCCAATGTCCCAAATCTCTCTCGTAGAGGAGCATTCAGAGAAGCTAAAAGAGATGCCAACATACCAATGTCACAACAACCTGACGTTCTGATAGATTCGGACTCCGGGTTACCGAAGCAATATGGCATAGTCAAGATGTCGGATATGAACGGCCGAAAAATTTTAAACAGCTCAGGAAAACCTATTAACACTAGGGTATACCAATACACGAGAGCAGATAATTCTAAAGTGCTAATTCAGGACCATTCGGCCGGGCATAAATTCGGTTCTGAAAACGGGACAGGAGACCAAGGCGCTCACTTTAATTTGCGCCCTATTGATACACCTCGAACTGGTAAGATACCAGGAGCAAAAGACCATTATTTATTCAAGGACAAGAAATGAAAAACTGGAATAACCTTGATGGCTCTATCTTTTTCAACAAAGTATTCAGCCGACCTATTGAAGTCGGAAAAGCTTACATACACTCGCTCCGCATAGAAAATGATCTGAATGATTTCGGCATCGGTTTTGACATACCAGACTTTCCTGACCGGCTCCCCGAAAAATGGAAAGACAAAGGATATAACATATGCAGAATTGGATTGACCTGCTCCAACATTACCGAACTAAAAATAATAAACCTTCCTCTCAGAGAAGTTTTTAACATAGAAATACTAAAAGAAAACGAGCATTTCTTTTTCACAGCGAAATCGAAAAATGCATCTGTTGAATTCAAGGCTAAATGGCTATCCCTATCCGGCCCCTCGGTCTATATGAACTGCCCTGGACCAGAAGATCACAACTGGTCAGACGACTCCATATAAAAACCCATGAGCTTATTTACGAAACCGCAACTATGAGAGCCATAGCAAAGGCCAATTCGCCCTGCCCTCCAGCCCAATCTACACTCCATCCATGTTGTTTCAACGGACAGAGGATTCACCACCATGGGCAAACGTCACCCCAACCTCCCCGCCTGGCAATGGCGTCAGTACCCACAGAACCATCAGCACCCAACCAACCTGGCGTTGCACCTGATTGCCGTGCCGCTGTTTATCGTCGGTTTCCTACTGATCGTGTCGGGCGTGTTCAGCCTGAGCCTGGCCAGCTTCGCGGTCGGTGTGATTGGCATTGTCGCGGGCCTGGCGTTGCAGCGTCACGGCCATAGCCTGGAGGCCCAGGCCAGTGAGCCGTTCAGTGATCGTAAAGATGCGGTGCAGCGCCTGGTGGTCGAGCAGTTCGTGACCTTCCCGCGCTTTGTGCTCAGCGGTGGCTGGTGGCGCGCCTGGCGGCAGCGGCACCACCACTGACCGGCGGGTTCAGGCGAACACCACCACGGTCTGGCGGCTGAGGGCGATCAACTCGCCGGTCGGGCTCCACAACGCAGCGGCCGCGTGGCCATAGCCGTCGCGGGCGTGTTCGATGTTGACGTGGTACTGGCACCAGTCGAGGGTGGTCAGGTCTTGCAGCGGCTGGATGAACTCGATGGTCCAGGTCAGGGTGCTACCCGGCGCGGGCTTTTTGAGGTGTGGCAGTAGCGCCGGCGGCCAGGCGTCGACCAGGGCGAGGATGTGCGCCTCGGTCAGTGGCTCTTCTTTTACATCCCCTCTCAACCGTACCCAACCGCCCATCTCGCGAGATTTATTGCCGGTAAACGGCAGGCCACCCACACTCCAGCGCATTGCCAGGTGGCGCATGAATTCGGGGGTAACACCCTTGATATAGGGCAGTTCCTGGCATTCATCCCAATGTTTGAATACCGGTGGCGGCTCACTCGCCACATCAATCTCGGAGGGGCGAGAGGCGCCAAAACTGGCCTGGACCAGGGTCGCCACTTCACCGTTCTGCACCACTCGCCCCAGCAACTGGCTGACCGCCTTGCCTTCGCGTAGCACTTCGACCTGATAACTGGCGGATACATCCGGCGCTACCGGGCCGACAAAGGTGATGGCCAGCGAGCGCAGCGGTCGGTCAGCCGGCACCTGGGCGCGCAGCGCCTCGTATTGCAAGGCGGCGACCAAGCCGCCAAAGGTGGCCCGGCCCTGGGCCCATTCGGCAGGGATGGTGACATCCAGCGGATTGCTACGGGCAGCGTCGAGCAAATCACTAAAGCGCATGGCGACCTCACATCAAGAAAATCCTGGAGGAATCTTAACCATCGAATTGCACAGGCACAGCGCCTATTCCGGCCAAAAACCGGACCGGTTTAAAAACACTCGGCGCTGAGTGTGTCCAACACGCGGTCGGCCTTGCCTTGCGCCTTGAGCATGGTGCGCTGCCACACTGCTACGCAGGGTTGCAGGTCAGGCTCGTGCCCGGCCTGGGCCAGCCACTGCCAACAGTCATGCCAGTCACCCAGCGCGCTCTGGGCTTTCTTCAAGTGCGACAGGGCCTTGGTGGGTAATTTGTCCAGCTCGGGATACGCCTCGGCGGCATAGCGCACACGCTTGATCACCAACCGTAGCCGGTGGCGGTCATGATCGGGGTCCTTCAAGGCGCCATCGAGTGCCTGCCATTGCTTGGCCAGGCGTTTCTGGATACGCGGGCGCAAGCCCTTGAGCAGTTTCTGATGCTGGGACGCGCGGATAAACCGTGGGAACGCATCCAGAATCAGCAGCAAGTGCGCCAGCTCCGGGCTTTGCGCCACTTGGCGGTAAGCCTCGGGCTGCAGACGCAGGCGCCGATCAGCCGCGTCGTGATGACCGTGCTGATGCAAATACGCCGCCAGCACCTCTCGGTCGCGTAGCGGCGTAGTCAGTTGGCCAACCGTGCTGGCGGCCAATTCAAGCTGTTCGACACCGGGCAGCCCGCGCAAAGGGCGCAACAGGCTGCGCAGGCGTCGCACAGTGGTGCGCAAATCATGCAAGGCTTCATCGTCAGTGACGGCGGCGAGGCGAGCCTGGCAGCTCAGTAACCCTACTTCCAGGCCAATGACCTGAGCGACTAACTGATTGACCAACGCTGACATCCTGCCCTCACTTTCCGATGAAAAATCCTGCCCGCTGCGGGGTCATCGCCCGGCGCGAGACTCACGAATGTAGAACCGCGCTTTCTCGGCCTTGTTGGAGCAGCCCTCGAACGCTTCAAACTGCTGCTGAGTCTTGGCGCCAGTCAACAGCGACAACGCCTTGGAGTAGCTGACAGTGCCGGCAAAACCTTCGGCCTTGGCCAGGTCCAGTTCTTTCCAAGCGGCGTCCAATTGCGAGCCACAGCTGTCGCGATACGCGGTTTTCCCGGCACAACCAGCCAAGGCCAGCACGATCACAGGCACACAGATCCAGGCTTTCATTGATGACACCTCAAATATACAAATTCAGTCGTAGCCTGTAGACGTTGCCTACAGGGAAAAGTGCCTTGTCCTTAGCCTGAAATCGGTAGTACCTATTGCCAGAGCATACCCGAGCCTGATCGCTAGCCTGGAAAAATCTTGCGCGCTGTCAGCAAGGATTGAAGCAGGCCCCTTGATGGGTGCATTGTGGGCCCCTGTTTTGCAAAGGATCTGGCCATGAAGAAACGTGTTGCCTTAGTGCTGGGCTCCGGTGGTGCCAGGGGCTACGCCCATATCGGGGTGATCGAGGAAATCGAACGACGCGGCTATGACATCGCCTGTATCGCCGGCTGCTCCATGGGCGCCGTGGTGGGTGGGATCTACGCTGCCGGCAAGCTCGACGAGTACCGCAACTGGATCGAAAGCCTGGACTACCTCGACGTCTTGCGCCTGGTGGACGTGAGCTTTCGCCTGGGAGCGATTCGCGGTGAGAAGGTGTTCGGGCAAATCCGCAAGATCGTCGGCGATATCAATATCGAGGAGCTGCGCATCCCCTACACCGCCGTCGCCACCGACCTCACCAACCAACAGGAGATCTGGTTCCAGGAAGGCTGCCTGCACCAGGCCATGCGCGCCTCGGCGGCCATCCCCAGCCTGTTCACCCCAGTGATGCAAGGCAACCGTATGCTGGTGGACGGCGGCCTGCTCAACCCGCTGCCCATCGTGCCGGTGGTGTCGAGCCACTGTGACTTGATCATTGCGGTCAACCTCAACGCCACCAACCAGAAGCACTATCAATTGCCGGTGATCCAGCGCCCGCCAGCGTTCAAGAGCCGCTTCAACAGCCTGGCCAAGTCACTGGGTTCGCACCTGCCGTTTCGCCGCAAACAGGCCGAGCAGTTGATGAAACTGGAACAAGAAGCCTTGCAGGCCCAGGCCGCCGAAATCAACCCGTGGCTGGAGTCTGCCGAACCCGAAGCCCAGCAACCTGCCGCGGCGCCGGAGAAAGCCGGCGCACCGAAGTCGGCGACCGGCTCGTTCATCATCGACAACGTCGGGCCTGCATCGCTGCTGGACCTGATCAACCAGAGTTTCGAGGTGATGCAAACCTCCTTGGCGCAATACAAGATCGCTGGGTATCCGCCCGATGTGCTGATCAACGTGCCGAAGCGGGTGTGCCGGTTTTTCGAGTTCTATAAAGCGCCGGAGTTGATTGCTTTGGGGCGGGAGATTGCCAGTGATACGTTGGATCGGTATGAAAGCGAACAGAGTTGAGCGTGTGGGTGTTGCAGATGGCCTCATCGCGGGCAAGCCCGGCTCCCACAGGGGCATGTATTTCAACTGTGGGAGCTGGCTTGCCTGCGATGGCGCCAGCGCAGGCACCACAGATTCAGGCACCTAGCAACCGATACCCCACCCCCGCCTCAGTCACGATAAACCGTGGCCGGGTCGGGTCATCCGCCAGCTTCTGGCGCAGGTGCCCCACCACGATCCGCAGGTAGTGGCTGTCCTCGGTATGGGTTGGCCCCCAGATGTCCTTGAGCAATTGCTGTTGGGTAATCACCCGCCCAGGGTGGCGTGCCAACTGCGCCAGCACTGCGTATTCCTTGCGGGTCAGCGCCACCTCGGCACCGTCCAGCAAAACGCGGCGGTAGGCTAGGTCTACGGTCAGCGGGCCAAAACTCAAGGCGGCTTCCTGGGCCTCTCCGGCCGGTGCCTGGCGCAACAGCGCACGCACACGGGCAAGAAACTCCTGGATGCCGAACGGTTTGGTCACGTAGTCATTGGCGCCACCGTCGAGGGCCTCGACCTTCTGACCTTCACTGGCCCGCACCGACAGCACCAGCACCGGCACCGTGGACCACTCGCGAAACTCGCGCAGCACCTGCTGACCGTCCATGTCGGGCAGGCCCAGGTCGAGCACCAGCAAATCCGGTTTGCTCAAGGCCGCCTGGGCCAGGCCTTCGTTGCCGGTGCCGGCTTCGATGACCTTATAGCCTTGGGAAGCCAGGCTGATGCGCAGAAATTTGCGGATCTGCGGTTCGTCATCAATGACAAGAATCGTCGCGGTCTGGCTCATGGTGTCTCATCAAAACCCATTAAAAAATCACCCCCCTGTAGGAGCGAGCTTGCTCGCGAAAAACCTCTAGGCACCGCGTGCATTCAGGACGTCATCATTATCGTTAACGACCTTCGCGAGCAAGCTCGCTCCTACAGGTTGTGTTCCAGGACTGGTGGTGTCGGCAACGGCAAAAACAAAGTGATGCAGGTGCCCCGCCCGTCAATGCCATCGGCCACGCTGATATGCCCACCGTGCGCGCCGACCATGCCCTGGCAGATCGCCAAGCCGAGGCCGGTGCCCTGTCCGCCTCGATCACCACGGGCAGCGGTGTAGAACATGTCGAAAATCTTCGCCCGCTCCTCCTCGGGAATCCCCGGTCCTTCATCCGCCACGGCAAAAAACAACTGCTCATCCTGCACCCCAGCGCGCAACTGCAAGCGGCCCTGGGGGGGCGAAAACCGTGCGGCGTTTTCCAACACGTTGACCAAGGCCTGCTCAATCAACGCCGCATGCACATACAACAAAGGCAGCTCCGGCGGCACATCGGTGCTCACCTGCAACGGCGCCAGCACGGCGCGCAGTCGCCCAAGGGCACTGCCGACAATATCGCCGGGCGACACCCAATCGCGTGCCAGTTTCAGCGCACCATGACCCAGGCGTGTCATGTCCAGCAGGTTCTGGATATAGCGGTCCAGGCGCTCGGCTTCATCACGGGTGCCTTCGAGCAATTCGCGGCGATCCTCCAGCGGGATGGCTTCACCCAGGGCCAGCAGGCTGTCGATGCTGCCGCGCATGGACGTCAATGGCGTGCGCAAATCGTGAGACACCGACGCGAGCAAAGCGCTGCGCAGTTGTTCGGTTTCGCCGTGCAGGCGCGCCGATTCCAGCTCCTGCCCCAGTTGTGCCCGCGCCAGCGCCTGGGCCAGCGGTTGGCTCAACGCGGTGAGTAAACGTCGACGTTGCCCGCTCAATTCCAGGCCAGGCTTGGCACTGACACCCAGCAACCCCAAGGGCCCCTCTTCACCCGACAACGGCCACCACCACCAACGCCCAAACGGCAAGGTGCCGGTGCCCATGCCGGCCGGCTGATCATGCTGCCAGGCCCAGTCGGCGGCGGCGCGTTCTGCTTCGGTGAGGGTCAACGGGCCACCGGTCTCGACCTTCCAGCCGCCCTGCCCGTCGCGATTGACCAGGCACAGGTCGAGGTCGTTCCAACCTTGCAGATGGTGGGCGGCGGCACTGATGACAGCTTGGCGGTCGGTGGCAGCGGTGAGCTTGCGCGACAGGTCGAGCAGCTCGCTGGTTTCTTCCTGGGTATCGCGCAACGCCTGCAACTGGCGGCGCTGGCGTGCGGCGAGGTTGCCGGTCAACGCTGCCATCAACAGGAAGAACAACAGGGTCAGCACGTCTTCTTCGCGCTGGATGGCGAAGGAAAAATTCGGCGGAATAAACAGAAAATCGTAAGTCAAAAACGACAGTGCCGCACACACCAGGGACGGCCCCAGGCTGCTGCGCACCGCCACCAGCAGCACGGCGGCGAGAAATACCAAAGAGATGTTCGGCAGCGCCAACGCACTGGACACGGCCCAGGCCACTGCGGCAGCGGCGAGGGTCGCCACCACCGCCAAGGCGTAATCGAACCACACCAACCCGCGTACCTCCGGCAGACGTGGCGGTGCAGGCATGTCATCGCTGTCGAGGACGTTGATTTCCAAACCGCGGGCATTGCGCAACAGGCGTGCCGCCAAGCCACCACCGAACAAGCGCCGCCGCCAGCGCATCCGTGACTGCCCCACCAGCACTAAACTGGCACGGCGTTCGACGGCGTGCTGGATCAGGGTCTTGGCCACTTCCCCAGCGCGCAGCAACACCACTTCCCCGCCCAGCCGCTCTGCCAGTTGCTGAGCGTTTTGCAGGCGCAGGCGCGATTGCTCATCCCGAGCACGGCCGTTGTCGATGTGCACCAGGCTCCAGGGCAAATGCCGACGCTGGGCCACGCGGCTGGCATGGCGCACCAGTCGTTCGGCTTGCGCATCGCCATCCACACCGACCAACAGGCGCCCACGCACTGCCGGCGCGGCCTGGCCGAGTTGGCGGTAGCCCTGGGCCAAGTCATCGTCGACGTGGGCGGCGGCGGTTTGCATGGCCAGTTCGCGCAGGGCCATGAGGTTGGTCTGGGTGAAAAACGCATCGATGGCCGCACGCGCCTGTTCGGGCACATACACCTTGCCGTCACGCAGGCGCTCGAGCAGCTCGCGAGACGGCAGGTCGATCAGCAACAGTTCGTCGGCCTCTTGCAGCACCCAGTCCGGCAGGGTTTCGCGCACTTGCACGCCGGTGATACCACGCACTTGGTCGTTGAGACTTTCCAGATGCTGGACGTTGACCGTGGTGAACACGTTGATGCCGGCGGCGAGCAGTTCCTGGATGTCTTGCCAGCGTTTTTCATGACGGCTGCCGGGGGCGTTGCTGTGGGCCAGTTCATCCACCAGCACCAGCTTTGGCTTGGCGGCGAGTAGGCCGTCGAGGTCCATTTCTTCGAGCATCACGCCACGGTATTCGCTGCGCAACAGCGGTTGTTGCGGCAGGCCGCTGAGCAAGGCTTCGGTCTCGGCGCGGCCGTGGGTTTCGACCACCCCAGCGAGCAGGCGCACGCCCTGGCGCAGTTGGGTATGGGCCGCCTGGAGCATGGCGTAGGTCTTACCCACACCGGGCGCGGCGCCGAGGAAGACTTTAAGCCGGCCACGGCCGTCCCGGGGCAGATCGGCTAACAGGGCATCGGCGCGGCCGGCGTCGCTCATGCTCGGGGGTTCCTTCAGGTATTGATGGAGAGTCTTCAAGGCCGCCATCGCGGGCAAGCCCGGCTCCCACAGTGGAATGCATTCCAAATGTGGGAGCCGGGCTTGCCCGCGATGGCGGTCGCAAGGCTTACAACGTTTCCAAAGCCATGTTCAGGGCCAGGACATTTACGACGGGCGGGCCAACCAACGGGCTTTCGATGTGCTCATCCAGCAACCGCTGCAAGGTCGACACCGGCACATTTCGCGCCGCCGCCACTCGCGCCAGTTGATAGGCAATCGCCTGCGGTGGCAAGTGTGGATCAAGGCCGCTGCCGGAAGTGGTCAGCGAGGCCAGTGGCACCGGGCCCTGGCCAGGCACTGACTGCTTGCTGGCGTCCTCGAATATGCGAGTCGCCAAGGCCGGATTGCTGGGGCCCAGGTTACTGGCACTGCTGGATACGGTGGCAAAAGCACCGGCTGACGGGCGTGGGTGAAACCAGCGGTCACCAGTGAAGTCCTGGGCGATCAGGCTGGAGCCACGCACCTTGCCGCTGGCGTCGCGCACCAGGCTGCCATTGGCTTGATCGGGGAAGGCCACTTGGGCCACGCCAGTGACTACCAGCGGGTAGGCCACGCCGGTGATCAGGGTCATGAGTACCAGCAAGCTCAGGGCCGGGCGGATGATGTTGGACATTTCAGACTCCTCAATTCAGTGGTGCGGTGGGACGCGGAGCGTCCGGGGCGGCGGCGTTCCCACGCGGAGCGTGGGAACGATCAGCGGCCAGGTCAAACCAGGTGCAGCGCGGTCAGTAGCATGTCGATGGCCTTGATGCCCACGAACGGTACCAACAGCCCGCCCAGCCCGTAGATCAGCAGATTGCGCCGCAACAACGCCGCCGCACTCGCCGCCTGCACGCGCACACCGCGCAGGGCCAATGGGATCAGCACCACGATAATCAGCGCGTTGAACACGATGGCCGAGAGGATCGCGCTCTGTGGGCTCTGCAAGTGCATGATGTTGAGCACGCCCAGTTGCGGGTAGATCGAGGCGAACAGCGCCGGCAGGATCGCGAAGTACTTGGCCACGTCGTTGGCGATGGAAAAGGTCGTCAGCGCGCCACGGGTCACCAGCAGTTCCTTGCCGATCTGCACCACGTCCAGCAGCTTGGTCGGGTCGCTGTCGAGGTCGACCATGTTGGCGGCTTCGCGCGCGGCCTGGGTGCCGTCGTTCATCGCCATGCCGACGTCAGCCTGGGCCAGCGCCGGGGCATCGTTGGCGCCATCGCCACACATGGCAACCAGGCGTCCATCGTTCTGCTCATGGCGAATACGCGCGAGTTTCTTCTCTGGCGTGGCTTCGGCCAGCACATCGTCCACCCCCGCTTCAGCGGCAATCGCGGCGGCGGTCAGCGGGTTGTCGCCTGTGACCATCACGGTACGAATCCCCAGCTTGCGCAACTCGGCAAACCGTTCGCGGATACCGGGCTTGACCACGTCCTTGAGATGGATCGCCCCCAGCAACTTGCCATCGGCGCACACCAGCAAGGGCGTGCCGCCGCTCTGGGCGATCTTGTCGATTTCCCGCGACAGCGCAGGCAGCAGGTCGCTGCGTTGCTGGCCGATAAACGTCAGCAGCGAGTCCACCGCGCCTTTACGGAACACACGGCCCTGATAGTCGACACCGGACAAACGGGTCTCGGCGCTGAAGGGCACGGCGGTCAACGCCTCCAGGCTCGGCTCGGCCTGGGGGTGCAAGGCGCGCAGGTATTCAACAATGGACTTGCCTTCCGCCGTGTCATCCGCCAGGGACGCCAGCAGCGCGCCTTCGGCCAATTCCCGGCCACTGACGCCAGGCGCTGCGACCACGGCCGAGCAACGGCGGTTACCAAAGGTGATGGTGCCGGTCTTGTCCAGTAGCAACACATGCACATCCCCCGCCGCTTCTACCGCGCGGCCAGACTTGGCGATCACGTTGAGACGCACCAGGCGGTCCATGCCGGCAATCCCGATGGCCGACAACAAGCCGCCAATGGTGGTGGGAATCAGCGTCACCAGCAGTGCGACCAGGAACACCAGCGGCAAGCTGCCATTGGCAAAGTGGGCGAACGGCTGCAGGGTCACCACCACCAGCAGAAAGATCAGGGTCAGGCCGATCAGCAGAATATCCAGCGCAACTTCGTTGGGGGTTTTCTGGCGTTTGGCGCCTTCCACCAGCGCGATCATACGGTCCAGGGTGGACTCGCCCGGGTTGGCGGTGATGCGGATGAGCAGCCAGTCCGACACCAGCCGCGTGTTGCCGGTGACGGCCGAACGGTCGCCGCCAGACTCGCGGATCACCGGGGCGGATTCGCCGGTAATCGCCGCTTCGTTGACCGCCGCAATCCCTTCGACGACCTCGCCGTCACCGGGGATCATTTCCCCGGCGGCAACACGTACCACATCGCCCTTGCGCAGGCTGGTGGCCGGCACCACCTTGAAGCTGCCATCGGCTTCCTGGCGTCGGGCGCTCAAGCCTTCGCTGCCAGCCTTGAGGCTGTCGGCGCGGGCCTTGCCGCGGCCTTCGGCCAGGGCTTCGGCGAAGTTGGCGAACAGCACGGTGAACCACAGCCACACCGCGATTTGCACCGCAACAAAGGTGGGCACGGTGGTATCGGGCACGAAGCACAACACGGTGGTGAGGATGGCGGTCAGTTCGACCACCAGCATCACTGGCGAGCGTTGCAGTTGGCGTGGGTCGAGCTTGACGAACGCCTGGACCAGCGCCGGGCGCCAGAGAGCCGAGATGGCGGTTTTGGCAGGCTCCTGGGGTTTGACCGGGGCCGCGTTTTTTGCAGGCATATTCATTTTCATATCCCTTAACTAGAAGCCCATGCTCAAGTGTTCAGCGATGGGACCCAACGCCAGCGTCGGCAGGAAAGTCAGGCCGCCCACCAACAAAATGGTCACGGTCAACAGGGTCACGAACAGCGCACCATGGGTGGGGAAGCTGTTCTGGCCAATCGGTGCGGCTTTCTTCATCGCCAGGCTGCCGGCCAGGGCCAGTACCGGGAGGATGTAGCCGAATCGGCCGATCAACATGCCCAGGCCCAGCATCAGGTTATGGAACGGGGTGTTAGCGCCGAGGCCAGCAAACGCCGAACCGTTGTTGGCACTGGCCGAGGTGTAGGCGTACAGCAATTGACTGAAGCCGTGGGGGCCTGGGTTACTGATGGCGCCTGCCGGGCCCGGGAGGCTGGCAGCGATAGAACTCAGCACCAGCACACCAACCGGCATCACCAGCAGGGTCACCACCAACAATTGCACTTCCCTGGCCTGGAGTTTCTTGCCCAGGTATTCCGGGGTGCGGCCGATCATCAAGCCGGCAAGGAACACCGCGATCAACACGTTAAGCAACATGCCGTACATACCGGCACCGACACCGCCGAAGATCACTTCGCCGACCATCATGTTGACCAGCGCCACCATCCCACTCAGAGGGCTGAGGCTGTCCTGCATACCGTTGACCGAACCGTTGGAGGCCGCAGTAGTGGTCACCGACCACAGCACGGTACCGGTTGTGCCGAAACGTGTTTCCTTGCCTTCCAGCGGGGCGGTTTGCTCTACGGCCGGGTTGTTCAGGGTTGGGTTGGGCTGGTATTCGGACCACAGCGACGTCGCGCCGCCGATCAAGAACAGCGCCAGCATGCACGCGAGGATCGCCCTGCTCTGACGCAGATCCTTGACGTAGTGGCCGAAGGTAAACACCAGTGCCACCGGAATCAGAATGATCGAGGCCACTTCAAACAGGTTGGCCCAGGCGGTCGGGTCTTCGAACGGATGCGCCGAGTTCACGCCGAAGAAGCCACCGCCGTTGGTGCCCAATTGCTTGATCGCAATCTGGCTGGCGGCCGGGCCCAAGGGAATCACTTGGTCCACGCCCTGCAGCGTGACGGCATCAACATAGTGGGCGAAGGTTTGCGGCACGCCCTGCCATACCAGAAACAGTGCGAGCACCAGGCACAACGGGAGCAGGCCGTAGAGGGTGGCGCGGGTCATGTCGACCCAGAAGTTACCCAGGGTCTGGGCAGATTTGCGCCCGATCCCACGGCACAGGGCGACCAGGACGGCGAGACCGGTCGCTGCACTGACGAAGTTCTGCACGGTCAGGCCGGCCATCTGGCTCAGGTAGCTGAGAGACGCCTCACCGCTGTAGTTCTGCCAGTTGGTATTGGTCATGAAACTGACGGCGGTGTTGAACGCCAGAGTCCATTCCTGGCCGGGCAATTTCTGTGGGTTCAGTGGCAGGGAGCCCTGGAATAACAGGATCGAGAACAACAGCAAGAAGCCCGCAAGGTTGAATGCGAGCAAGGCCAGCATGTATTTCTGCCAGCTTTGTTCCTGCTGCGCATCCACGCCCGAGAGGCGATAACAGGCCTTTTCGACAGGCCCCAATACGGGCGTGAGCCAGGTGCGCTGGCCTTCCATCACCTTGTAGTAGAACCGTCCCAGAAACGGTGCCGGCACCAGTACCACGGCAAAGAAGGCGATGATCAGCCAATAGTCATAACTGTGCATAGCCGCTCCTAGTTCCGATCCGCGCGTAACAGCGCAACCAGCAGATAAATGAACAGCGCCACGGCCAATAGCAGTGACACCCCGTCCAGAACACTCATGGAAGTCTCCCCGTCTTGCGGCGATTGCCGCGTGTGGGGGCATTGTCCGCAGGAGGGGTGTAAAGGAACGAGAGCGAGGTGGTGGGTGGGGCGTAAAGATGGCGTAAAGAGTGGGTTTACGCGGGGTTTACAGCGGGATTTGCAGTGGCTGGGAGGGCCTCTTCGCGGGCAAGCCCGGCTCCCACATTCGACTGCGTTCTTTCAGTTAACACTCGGTCAAGTGTGGGAGCGGGCTTGCCCGCGAAAGCGCCCGCCAAGTCACCACCGCACTTATGTGGTGCAACTCATGCCACATTCAAACGCCAAACCGTCCCCCCGGCGACATAGGCACTGCTTTACGACATAGTTCTGAGGCTTGGCATAACCACTGCAACACCTTGAATCATTCCAAACGGTTCAGGGAGCACCCCACAATGAACACACAACTCAAACCCACCTTGGGCACCCTGCACCTATGGGGCATCGCCGTCGGGCTGGTGATCTCCGGCGAATATTTCGGCTGGAGCTATGGCTGGGGCGTCGCCGGGACCTTAGGGTTTCTGGTGACATCATTAATGGTCGCCGCGATGTACACCTGCTTTATCTTCAGCTTCACCGAACTGACCACTGCGATTCCCCACGCCGGAGGCCCCTTTGCCTACAGCCGTCGCGCCTTCGGTGAGAAAGGCGGCTTGATTGCCGGCCTGGCCACTTTGATCGAATTCGTCTTCGCCCCGCCCGCGATTGCCCTGGCCATTGGCGCGTACCTGAACGTGCAATTCCCGGCACTCGACCCCAAGCACGCCGCCGTCGGTGCATATATCGTGTTCATGGGCCTGAATATCCTCGGGGTGAAACTTGCCGCCACCTTTGAGTTGGTGGTCTGCGTGCTGGCCGTCGCCGAACTGCTGGTATTCATGGGCGTAGTCGCCCCGGCGTTCAGCTTCAGCAATTTTGCCCTCAATGGCTGGGCCGGTTCCGACACCTTCAGTGCCCCGGCGATTGCCGGTATGTTTGCCGCCATCCCCTTCGCGATCTGGTTCTTCCTCGCCATCGAAGGCGCGGCCATGGCCGCCGAAGAAGCCAAGGACCCCAAGCGCACCATTCCGAAGGCCTACATCAGCGGCATCCTCACCCTGGTGATCCTGGCCATGGGCGTGATGTTCTTCGCTGGCGGGGTGGGTGACTGGCGCACCCTCTCGAACATCAACGACCCACTGCCCCAGGCGATGAAAACCGTGGTGGGTGACAGCTCCGGCTGGTTGCACATGCTGGTATGGATTGGCCTGTTCGGCCTGGTGGCAAGCTTCCACGGCATCATCCTCGGCTACTCGCGCCAGTTCTTCGCCCTGGCCCGTGCCGGTTACCTACCGTCTTTCCTGGCCAAACTCTCACGTTTCCAGACACCGCACCGGGCCATCCTCGCCGGCGGCGTGGTGGGCATCGCCGCCATCTACAGCGACGGCCTGATCAACCTGGGCGGCATGACCCTGACCGCCGCGATGATCACCATGGCGGTGTTCGGTGCCATCGTCATGTACATCATGAGCATGCTCAGCCTGTTCAAACTGCGTAAGACCGAGCCACTACTGGAACGCACCTTCCGCGCGCCGGGCTACCCCATCGTGCCGGGTATTGCGCTGGCGCTAGCGGTGGTATGCCTGGTGGCGATGGCCTGGTTCAATGCCTTGATCGGGCTGATCTTCCTGGGCTTTATGGCGGTGGGCTTTATCTACTTCCAGATGACCGCACAAGACCGCATCGATGCGCCGGCGGATGCAATGTTGACCGGACAGTAGCGCCTATGAGGCAGAACGGGCCTACACTGAACTACTCAGAAAGCCCGTCACTCAAAGCAGTGATTACCGTGGGAAAATTCTCCCACGAACCTCTGCCTCAAGGAGCGTCTTATGCCGTGGTATGCATGGTTGATTATGGTAGTAGCGATCGGGTCGATCGTCGGTGGCCTGATGATGCTGCGTGACAGCGCCAACAAGGTGGAACTCACCGACGAACAACGTAAACGCGTAGCCGAGCGCAATGCGCAGGCAGATGCCAAGGATGCGCAGGATCGCTAAATCTTGCGTTACTCCCAATCCGCCTTGGCAATATGCAAGCCGTGCTGCCCCTTGTAGGCAGCACGTTCCGGTTGGCTCCAGCCATTGAGCAACTCATCCTCCAACCGGTAGATCTCCACCCCCAACGGACGGCACACCGTCAGCGGATCCTGCGCATCCGGCCCCCACATCGGTAGCGACAAATCCCCGCCAGGGCACGTCGACAACGCACAGAGCAGATCAATCTCGGCAAAAAACTCCAGGTAATCGCCCTTCTTCGCCGGACAGGCTTTCATAAAGTACATGTCATCCTGATTGAGCCCGGTGCACTGGAAAATATTCAACACGTCATGCACATCGAACTCCGTCAGCCCATGGGGCAATACCGCACGGGTCAGGTTCGAGTGGCAATGGTGATGAAAGTCCTCCCCGGTCAACATACGGTTCACATAGGGGTCGCATCGCGTGCCCAACAAATCGTGCAAACGCCCACCGTGCTCATCAATGCCGTAGCTGGCCAGGCTGTCATCGGTGATCGTGACCAAGGGCCGTAGAAAAGGCAGGTTCGACCACAACCGATCATGAGTGCTGACATGGGCGCCTTGAAGCTGCCGGGTGCGCGCGGCCCACAAACGTTCGCGTGGGTCGTTGGCGTTCCAGACATTGAAATCCCCCACCTGCGGCCCCACCGGCGTGGTCACACGAAACACATGCCCCGCCGGCACCTTCCACGCCCTCCCCGTGCGGATCGGCACCTCGAACTGTTCGATCAACGTGCGCTGGGTTTTCTGATCACGAATGCGCTCATAGAACGCCGTATCCACCTGCAACGCCGAACCTTTGCTGACCTGGTACGCGGCGGGATAGTCTTTGTACATGGGGCACTCCTCCATCAAGGTTGATCAAACAAAGCAAGAGAAAGGTGTTCCGAGTCATCCAGGTACAGACTCATCGCCTCGCTGGCGGCCTGGGTTTGGTTGCGGGTTAGCAGTGTGTATATCTCATGGTCACGCTCCAGCCAGGGTGATTGGAAACGTTGCTCGTCAGGCGCGGCGCAGAACGCCAGGCGCAACTGGGCAATCACCTGGGCGAAGAACTCGTCGAACAACGGGCTGCCCATCAACGCGACGATCTGTTGGTGAAACATCAGACTGTGGGTGGCCACGGCTCGCCAATCTTCGCGCTCCCGGGCCAGGGTGGTGGCGTCGATGGCGTTTTGCATACGGCCTGATTGAGCGTCCGTCAGCGGGCCGCTTTGGGCTATGGCCTGCAATTCCAGGGTGCGGCGGACGACGAAAAGGTCGCGCACTTCTGCTCGCTCCAAGCGCCGAACCATGACGCCCTTGTTGCGGACATAGCGAGTCAGGCCCTCCTGGCCGAGACGATGCAGCGCCTCGCGAATCGTATTGCGGGATGCGTTGTAGGCATTGACCAGTTCCACCTCGATCAGCGGCATGCCAGGTAACAGCTGGCCGCCGATGATGTCGGCGCGCAGTTCCAGAGCGATCTGGTCGGCTAAAGATAAAGTGAGTGGCATTGTTACCTCGAGATTGTTGAACAATCACTGAGGAAGAGGTAACCACGTTTCGTGCCAATGCTGCGTCAGTGAGGAAATCGCAAGATCGGTTAGTTAAAGGAAAGGCCGGTGTATGACCGGCCCTCCGCGCTGTTTTCAGATCCTCAATTAATAACCAGCCTGTCGCGATTCTTTTCCAGCAATGCCTTGCCGATGCCTTTCACTTCCAGTAACTCATCCACCGCCGTGAACGGGCCGTTGCTCTCGCGATAGGCGATGATTGCCTTCGCCTTGGAAGCACCAATGCCGAACAGATCGCGGCGCAGGGTTTCGGCGTCGGCAGCGTTGAGGTTGACCTTGGTGGATTGCTCGGGCTTGGTCATTTGGGTGGAGAGCGGGGTTGGGGGTTCTGGCTTGATGGACGGCGCGGCGGTGGTAGCGACGGAGAGGCTGGTGAGGAAGGCGAAGATGAGGGATGAGATGTAGAGGTTTTGCATTGGTGACGCTCCATGACATCGGTGAGGGAAAAGCAGCTTTTCCGAAGCTGCTTTTCTACGTTAGGCGATGGTTGGAGAGTGTCAAAAATGGATGAGTAACAGGGTATTATTCACGGTTCCAGGCGGCGTTGTTGGTAGATCCAGTCAACGATTTCGCCGTCGGGGGCATACCCACTTACCGTCTCGCGTAAAAGCTGACGAACACGATCGTAATCGTCCTGTTCTACAGCCGCGAGTAACTCGGTCAGCTTATCCTTGAGCACATCCCAAGCCAGACAGTCTTCGTTGGCACTCATGATCATGGGGTGCTGGGTGGCAACGACGTTATCACCTATCAGCAACTCCTCGTAAAGTTTTTCCCCTGGGCGCAGGCCAGAGAACTCGATAGCAATATCACCGTGGGGATTCTTGTCAGAGCGAACACTTAAGCCAGAGAGATGAATCATCTTTTCGGCTAGCTCGACAATTTTCACCGGCTCCCCCATATCCAACACGAACACATCCCCCCCAAGGCCCATAGAACCCGCCTGGATCACCAATTGTGCCGCTTCGGGGATAGTCATGAAGTAACGAGTGATCTTGGGATGAGTTACCGTCAGAGGCCCCCCAGATTTGATTTGCTTATGAAAAAGCGGAATCACCGATCCAGATGAACCCAGTACATTTCCGAAGCGAACCATAGTGAAGCGGGTCTTGTTGACACGGGAAACATTCGACTTATCGCCGAACAATATAGGAGCCAATTCACGGCTGAGGGCTTGGAGAGTCAACTCTGCAAGACGTTTAGTGCTCCCCATAACATTAGTTGGGCGCACAGCCTTGTCAGTAGAGATCAGGACGAAGTTAGCAACACCCGCCTGCAGCGCTGCTTGCGCCGTATTTAGAGTACCGATGACGTTATTCAACACGCCCTCTGCAATGTTGTGCTCGACCATCGGTACGTGCTTATAAGCTGCTGCGTGATAGACAGTGTCCACACCCCATGTATTCATGACATCCAGTAACTTATTCTGGTTGCGTACTGATCCAAGGATAGGCAGCAACCTGACCGGCAACGACTCACGGATGATGCGTTGTTCAAGCTCAGACAAAATGCTGTAGAGGTTAAATTCACTGTGTTCGAATAACAGTAACGTAGTAGGACGTAGTGCAAGAATCTGACGACATAGCTCAGAGCCTATAGAGCCACCAGCACCAGTCACCAAAACGCTTTGCCCTTTAATGCAGTGCTCCAACAGTTCCCCTTGTGCGGGCACTGAATCACGTCCCAGCAAATCAGCGATATCAACTTCCTGGATGTCATCCACTTTCACACGACCGCTGGCGAGATCCATGAAGCCCGGAACACTGCGTACATGCAGCGGATAGCCTTCAAGAAAACCAAGGATTTCACGTCGCCTACCGCGATTAGAGGACGGTATTGCAAGCAGAATTTCCTGGGCGCCAGTGGCATCAATCATTCGCTGAATATGACGAGGTTTGTACACCTGCAGTCCTGAAATCACTCGATCTGAAATGCTGTCATCATCATCTATGAACGCTACGGGACGCATGACACGCCCCATACGCAGGGCCGCTACTAACTGATTACCGGCAGCGCCGGCGCCATAGATTGCAACACGCGGCAAGCCGTCTTCACGGTTGGTAAACGGTACATGCTGGGCTGCAGCAAACCAATCCCCCAAAAAGTACTGACGCATAGCCAACCGCAGGCCACCAACCATGATCAAGCTCAGCCACCAATAGTTGAAGATGATTGAGCGCGGCACCACGTTTTGATGATTGCTATACCAATAGACCACCACCCCCAGAATCACGGATGAAAGGCTTACCGCCTTGATGATTGCGATCAGCGCGTCATTACCAAAATAGCGCATGACCGCCCGGTACATGCCGAAGCGGATGAAAAGCGGTATGGCGACGATTGGTGCGCTCAGGAACAACCAGCGATGCAGTGCTATAGGGTTGATCATGTCATCCACCCCTAAGCGAACGAGGAACGCCATCCACAGTGCAAACCACACAAGAAGAACGTCCGCAACAACCTGCAGGATGCGCTTGCGGCGACGGGGTAGGCCCAGCAAATATGATCGTATTGTATTCATGAACCCTTTAAACACCTTTGTTGCTCCTGGCGCTACTGCTTTGTCATATTTAAACACTTCAGAGCATTAATGACCGCGTAAATCTACTCACGAAAAATCAGGTAGCCCTCTCCAGCTCACCTGCCTTGTATTTGACTGCCAGGATTACCAGTGGGACGTACGCTATGAAAACCCCAAGCAACCCGTTCAGTCCCAACAATACAACGCAAAGTGCAAGAGGGAGCAGCCAGAAGACATTGATCACTAACACCGAGAGAGTGACGGGCAAATGGCTCCCTACTTGGCGTGAGGCGAACTGATAGGCATGACTGCGATGGGCTTCATACACTTTATCTCCTCGCATCAAGCGACGAATGAGCGTAAATGTCGCATCGACAATAAAAACCCCAAGCAAGATAAGCCACACCCACAGCAAATCAGGGTTGTGCCAGGCAGCTTGTAGGGAGAGCACACCAAGGATTACACCGAGAAAACCGCTACCTGCATCCCCCATGAATATTCGGGCGGGCGGGAAATTCCAGTAGAGAAAACCCAGTACCGCCATGCTCAATAGCAGCGGAGCCCAGATAAGCGCTTGATCCCCATTCAGCCAATAGATCAGGCAGGCTCCGAGGCAGACGCATATCGCTTCAACGCTGGCCAGGCCATCAATTCCATCCATGAAGTTGTATAGATTCAACACCCACACCAGATAAAAAGCAGCGACGATATGCCCGAGCCAACCAAGGTCGATGACCATTCCCGGCAGCACTATCGCTGGCAAGCCTCCCAACCAAAACAGGGCCCAGATCGCGGCACTGAAATGCCCTAGCAACCGCCAACGGGCAGCGATATGACCGTGGTCATCAAGAAATCCGAGCACTGCAACTGCGGCCCCCGCACCCAATAATGCCCATGTAAAGGAATGCGTTATTTCGTTGCCTACGAGCAGGAAAGGCAACGCAATTAGAAAGCTCAACACAATAGCCACTCCTCCGCCTCGAGGAGTCGGGACTGAGTGCGAACTACGTGCGTTAGGCACGTCAATCAGACTACGGGCGAGTGCGTAGCGCCGTAAACACCACGTCAGGAAAAGAGCAAACGCCGCGACTGCAGGCGCAAGCCACAGTAAATGATTCATCAACAACTCCAATTACGGTCCCGAGAAGGGTCACTATTTACTTCAAGCTGCCCTGAAAACTTTCAGCTGTCTTGCGCAGGGCAGCGGTCACAGTGGAAGGTGGTGTCCACTCTAATAGCCGGCGAGTCTTAGCAATATCGACCTGCAGCGAACCACACAGCCGCTGGCCAATAGCCTTACGTCCTATCAACGCAGCACTTAACTGCAAAAGAGCAGCGGGCACAGGTATCAATCGGGCTGGTTTACCCAGTGCAATCCCCATGCGCGTCAACAAATCGGTAGTCGACATGTCATCACCATCACTGGCTAAAAATATTTGATTAGCTGCTGCGGGGTGATCTAAGCAAACCACAATCAGATCAATCAAATTGTCGAGCGAGACTAGGCTTCGCTGATTGCGTATAGCTCCCAAAGGTAAAACAATGCCTTTGTTAAGCCAGTTCATCATGCTGCGAAAGTTGGCTTTCACTCCCGGGCCGTAAACGAGAACGGGGCGAATGATAACGACGTCCATCCCGGTTTTTTTGGCCAGTATCTTTAGCTGCTCTTCGGCTTCCTTTTTTGAAACGCCATACGGGTCGCAAGGGGCTGGCACATCGTCTGCCGTATAGGGAGCGCCAGGCTGAGTTGCTTCTCCGTTCACCTTGATTGAACTGATAAAAATGAAACGTTCTACTCCGGCGTGCGCTGCTCGCTGTGCCAGCTTCAGCGTTCCGTCTACGTTGACCTTACGATACTCAGTCAGCGGATCACTCGAAGCATCAGACATTACATGAACACGGGCTGCGCAATGAACCAACACATCGACCCCTTCGAGGGCAAGCAAAGATTCTGTGGCTAGATAATCGGCACTAACGAGCACAGGGACGGCATTGGCAGGGAGCGTAACACCCTCTCGACGCACCAGTGCCAGCACCTGACAGTCGTCTGCGGATGCCAACCGATCAACAAGCGCGGCGCCCACAAAGCCGCTAGCGCCCGTAACAAAGACTGTCTTCCTCTGATTCAAACTATGCGCTCCAACTGCCCATACACATCCAAATGTTGTTCTACGATCTTTTCAATCGAAAAAGCACGCAAAGCCAGCTCACGGCCAGCCATGCCCATACGACTGCGCAGGGCCGGATCTTCGATCAGCACCTGCAATTGGTTGGCCAACGCCTTTGCATCACGTACGGGAACCAAAAAACCCGTTATGTCAGGGTCTATTGCGTCTCGACATCCGGGCACATCTGTAGTTACAACCGCACGGCCACAGGCTGCGGCCTCCACCAGGACCTTGGGTAACCCCTCACGATAAGAGGGCAAAGTGACGATATTCGCTGCAGCGAACAGTGTAGCGATGTCATCGCGATAACCGAGTAACTCGATCACACCATCCTCTCGCCACTGATCTATTTGCGTACGAGTCACGGTAGCCGGATTGCCTGGATCAATATCACCTATCAATTGAAACCGCGCCTTGACGCCGCGTGCAGCGAGTATTTTTGCCGCCTCAACGAACTCCTCGACACCTTTATCACGTAGCAATCGAGCTGCCAGGCATACCACAGGAAGTCCTTCAGGCTCCGGAATCGCTGTGTAAAGTGACAAGTTGACGCCGGAACCACGAATCATCACGGCTTTAGATTCGTTAAGGCCGCTCATGCTTAACAGCAAATCACGATCATCGGGATTCTGAAAAATCGAGCGCAGGTTACGCTTTCCCAGAGCAAGACGGTAAAAAGTGCTGACTACTTTACGCGTAACAAGAGCCTTGAGTCCCCTTGAAAGAAACACAAAACCCAGCCCTGAAATAGCCGTAACAACACCTTTAACCGGCGCAAAACGAGCAGCGACTCCACCATACAAAACTGGCTTGATGGTTACTAAGTGCAGTATGTCCGGCTTCAATCGCCAAAGTAGCTTCCAAATAGTGAACATAAGGCCAAGCTCGGCGAGAGGATTTCGACCACTACGTGACAGTGGCAATGAGTGAAACTCAAAACCCTCCGCAGCAATAGCCGCAACTGCCGGGCCTGGCATGCACGCCACATGAACCTTATAGCCCTTTGTCTGAGCGCCCTTGGCCACAGCCAGCCGATGGGAGAGAAAGAAAGCCGGATCGTTGACGATGAACAGAAGAATTTTACTCATGCCTGTTCTTCCAGCCATGCCTGAAACATTAAAATGGTCCACAAATGAGGCTGCCAGTTACCGCGCCCCTCGAGATGTTCCTGCCACATGTGCCTGATACGTTCAGGATGGAAGTATCCCTCCTGCCGTAGGCGTGCTTCGTTCAACAATGACTCAGCCCACTCCCTTAAAGGTCCGCGCAACCAAGCACCCAGCGGAATACCAAAACCTTGCTTTGGCCTTTCGATGAGTTCCTTGGGTACATATCTATACAAAACTTCCCGCAGCAGCCACTTACCCTGACCGTTACGAATCTTCAAATCGAGCGGCATGCGCCAAGCCAGTTCGACGACTCGATGATCGAGCAATGGCACACGCCCTTCAATACTTGCGGCCATGGCTGCACGATCTAGCTTGACCATGATGTCATCCGACATATAGGTTTGGGCGTCCATCGCCATCATCCAATGCTCAAAGCTGTCAGTTTGTGGCCAGCGTGAAGGCTCGGTGAAAATGGTTTTCGGCTCTTCGCCATCAATCACTACGCTTGCAGGATCGGTCCAGTGACTGTTCAACTGAAGATAGAACTCATGGCCGTCCGCAAGCGTCAGAACATTAGCCAATTTATGTGCTTTCTCTCCCGGCGTACTGAGGTGTAGACGCTTGGGCAGTAGTGGCTTAGAGATACGAAACAGATGATCCCAGCTGGAGGGCGAAAGTGACCTTAAAAGCCCGGCGCTTGCTTGCCTGGCAAACGGAGGTAGCTGTTGCATTTTCGACCAGACTTTCTTAGCGCTAAGATAGCGATTGTAACCACCGAAAAGCTCGTCTCCACCGTCACCGCTGAGCACAACCTTCAACTGCTTGCTAGCCAATTGGCTGACCAAAAAGGTCGGGATCTGCGAACTATCGCTGAACGGCTCGCAATACATCGATGGCAGGCGTGGAATCACTGCTAACGCGTCCTCCGGACGAACATATAGCTCCGTATGCTGCGTACCCAGGTGCTGGGAGACGGCTTTGGCATGTACAGCTTCGTCGTAACCACCTTCGTCGAAACCGATAGTAAATGTACGAATCGGCTGAGCACTTTGCGCCTGCATTAGAGCTACTACCGTACTGCTATCAACACCACCGCTTAAAAACGCGCCCAAAGGTACGTCAGCCAGCATTTGCTGGCCAATGCTGGAACGTAATTGTGCATCTAGCAAATCCGTCGCCTGAGAAGCAGTTCCCTCAAAGGGCTGGGCAATGCCTCTCGCAACGGCGTCGTTGAGACGCCAGTAAGATTGAGGAACTGCGATTTTTGCGGCGGGAAGATTGTTCAGCGTAAGGATTACGTAGTGACCCGGCTCAAGCTTCGCAATGCCCTTATAAATACTGTAAGGAGCTGGAATGCAATTATGACGAAGCAACAACGTGAGTGCATTACGATCCACTTCCCCAGTGAACTGTGGGAAAGCCTTGATCGCCTTCAACTCGGAGCCTAAAAGCAGCGCGTCCCCTTGCCAGCCGTAATACAAAGGCTTTTCGCCCATCCGGTCACGCGCAAGTGTCAACACTTGCTCTTGCCTGTCCCAAAGCGCGAAGGCAAACATGCCAACGGACGCCTGCAGGGTCTTTTCGACGCCCCAGCTTACAAGGCCTTCCAGCAGCACTTCGGTATCAGAATGTCCTCGCCATTCCGCCGGCGACAGCCCCTCATCCTCCAACTTCTGCTTTAGCTCGCGGTGATTATAGATTTCGCCGTTAAAAACAATTACAAATCTTCCGCAACTAGAATGCATCGGCTGTCGACCCGCCTCGGACAGATCGACAATGGCCAAACGTCGATGTCCGAGCGCAAGCCCCACATTCTCATCGACCCAAACGCCACGATCATCAGGGCCACGGTGTGTGAGGGCATCGTTCATCCGGTTGACGATTGCTGTCAAATCGCCAATACAGGACTGGAAAATTCCGCTGAAACCACACATCACTGAATATCCTGATTTAAGTAAAGCCGGTCATAAATTTCTTTGAATTTTGTCTCGGTACATTTCATCGCGAAATTTTCGAAGATCCGAGTATAGGCACCCTGCCCCATCGTTGTACGCTCCGCGTCAGTCTTTCCCACCACCTTCGCCAATGCTTCAGCCAATACCTGAGGTTCGTGTACAGGTACGACAATTCCGTTTCCGCCAAGAAGAAAGGCTGCATCACCGGCATCGGTAGTTACACAAGGCAATGCCATACTCATGGCCTCACCTAGTACATTGGGGAATCCCTCAGTAAACGAATGCAGGCAGAACATATCCATCGCCCTATAACATCCCGCCACGTCTTTGCGCTCACCCAATAGTACAAACCGATCAGCATATCCGGTCGCAGCTATATCAGCCATTAGCGCAATATTGCCATGATCAACATCACGTCCAATCATTAAGAACTTAACGTGTGGGAAACGAGCGGCAACGAGTCCCGCGGACTTAATGAAACCCGCGTGATCCTTGACTTCGTTGAAACGTCCGAGGCTACCGATAACAAAGTCATTCACCCCAATACCATGCGCTGATCGTATAACTTCACGCTCTTCGGATGAAGCTACTAGACGCTCAAGGTCGAACCCGTTGGGTATGACGATCATCTTTTTCGGGGAATAACCAACCGCGACATGCGTCGTTCGCGACGCTTCGGCAGCGCAAACAATAACGCTGGGCAAAATAGCAGAAAGCCAGGCGCACAGCCTGCGAATAACTATCGTTGACTTACCTCCTCCCTTGCTGACATCAGTGGTTCTGATGCCCCAAATTAGCCCTTTTACGCCGACCCAGCGTGCGGCCAAACCGCCCAACAAATCAGCGTGATACATCCAGGTTTGAACCACATCAGGCTTAGTAGACTGTAAAAGACGCACCAGCTTGTTGAATGCGCTAAAAACATCCCAGGCGCCACGCATGCCCAAAGTATCAACGGTGACGCCATGAGCACGCAGCAATGCGCCGACTTCGCCCAGATCCGTCAATGAAATAACACGGTGCTCGTCTTCGGAGCTGGAGTTGAAAGACTCACAAAGTCGACGCAACATCAACTCAGCGCCGCCGATATTAAGGCCGACAATTACATGGGTAACTTTCATCAGCCCTGCTCCTCGAGCCAAGCCTGGAACATCAAAACGCCCCACAGCCTGCTCGAATAATCCGCATGTCCAGCAAGGTGCTGTGCCCAGATCTGACGGATAGGCGCAGGGTGGAAAAAACCCTCCTGACGTAGCCGGCTTTCGCTCAAAAGATTTTCGGCCCACTCACGCAATGGGCCCCTCAGCCACGAAGCGATAGGAATGGAAAATCCTTTTTTTGGCCGCTCAATCAACTGCCGAGGAACATGCCGATAGAGCACCTCTCTTAATACCCACTTGCCTACGCCCTCACGAATTTTCATAGGCAAGGGAATACGCCAGGCCAATTCGACAATGCGGTGATCCAACAATGGAACACGTGTTTCAAGACTGTTGGCCATCGCGGCGCGATCAACTTTTACCAAGATATCGTCGACCATATAGGTTTGCGCATCCATCGCCATCATCCACTCTTCGTACCTGCCCGTAGTGGAAGGCCAGCTCGTGGGTGTATTCAACAGCGTTGCAGGCTCTTTTGCATCTATCACTGCGACCAGAGGATCCTTCCAGTGACTGATCATCTGACGATAAAAATCTTCTCGGGTGGGGGTATTCATAATATCCACCAGCTTTTCAACCCTGCCCCTCAGAGGCAGTAGTTTGAGTGAGCTCGCGGCCAATCGCCGCAAAGAAACCGGCACTTTACTGACGTGGTTCCACGCCTGCGGTGTGAATTGGTAGGGGTTGTAGCCACCGAACAGCTCGTCACCCGCGTCGCCGCTCAGAGCGACCGTGACTTGCTGTTTTGCAAGTTGGCTAACCAAGAACGTTGGAATCTGCGAACTATCGGCAAATGGCTCACAATAAATCGCTGGCAAGTGAGGGATAACATCCAGCGCGTCTTTCGGCTGAATGTATATTTCCGTGTGCTCGGTACCCAGGTGACGGGAGACAGCCAAGGCATGCTCCGCTTCATTAAAGCCTGCCTCACTGAAACCGATGGTGAAGGTTTTGATTGGCCGCCGACTTTGTTTCTGCATCAGGGCAACAATTAGACTGCTGTCGACGCCGCCGCTTAAAAACGCACCCAGGGGCACGTCGGATAGCATTTGCATCCCAACACTTTCAGCTAGCTGCAATTCAAGCGCGTCTACAATGGCAGTTTCACTGCCAACTAGCGGCTGATCCAAACCCCTCACAACAGCGTCATTGTACGACCAAAAAAAAGCTGGCTTAACCGACTCTCTTTTTTGGCCCAAGGAAATACTGACATAGTGGCCAGGCATCAGCTTTTCTATACCTTCATATATACTGTACGGGGCCGGCACATAATTATGGCGAAGGTATAAAGCCAACGCATTCCTATCAACAGTTGATTTGAAGTCTGGATGTTGCTTAAGCGCTTTAAGCTCAGACCCGAAAACCAGAATGTCACCCAACCAGCCCCAATAAAGCGGCTTTTCACCCAGCCGATCACGTGCAAGGACGAGTTTATTGTCTACACGATCCCACAAAGCGATAGCAAACATACCCACGGTAGCTTGAAGCGTTTTCTCGACGCCCCAACTGTTGAAGCACGCTAAAAGAGTCTCCGTGTCGGAGCGGCCACGCCAAGCAGGAGCCTCGAATTGACTTTCGAGTGATTTGCGCAGCGTCTGATGATTATAAATTTCGCCGTTGAACGCGATCACATAACGCCCATTCGCGCTTTCCATCGGTTGGTGGCCGGCTGGTGAGAGGTCCTGAATAGCCAGACGAGCATGACCTAATACAATCTGTGCATCATCAGTCCACGTTCCAGAGCCGTCGGGGCCACGCTTATTTATGGCCTGGACCATCTGAACGACATGACGATCAGTTATAGAGGACGGCGTCGAATGAAAGTAACCGGCTATTCCACACACTACGAAACCCTTCCCTATTAAAATTCTTCAGCCAAACAGTATAAATACTTATTTCGCCATCAGCTGCTTTTTTCAACAGTTTCTCTGATTATTCTCTCCCACTCATTAACCGCCTGATGCTGGGAATACTTGTGGACGATGACATCCCGGGCATGTTGGCCTGCACGATCTCTGTCTAACGGATTATTAATCAACGCGTTCAAAGACTGATACCACTCAGCAAGCGTAACCACTCCATAACCGATAAATCCATTTTTTAAGATCTCGCTATTCATACCAAAGTCGGATACCACGATCGGAATACCACAAGCCATATACAGCAACATCTTATAACTGCACTTGCCTCGCGACCACTCCGTATCATCCAACGGCATGAGGCCAATGTCCATGGTTGCAATAGAGCTGACTTCATTCTCAACTGCCCACTGTACAAACTCAACAGCCTCACCAGGAATCTTGTCGAAACGCGGACGCTGGTCAGAAACAACGCGTAGCTTCCAACCTTTGTTTTCCTTGAGGACCTGAGCCAGGGCGTCTTCTATATCATATAGAAACTTGAATCCTCCGGAAGTGCCCGACCATCCAATAATTTTAGCAGCGAAGTCTTTTTTCAAAGGACGAAATCTATCAACATCAACGGGCGTGGCAATAACAGTCATCGGCTTACCAAACTTGCGAAAATAGTCGGCAATATAACTATTTCCACAAACTATGTGATCGACACGCTTCGTAATTTGCTCTACCGCCCACCCATTTCTGTGTAACCAAATCGCGTCATCAACATCTAAAATTCGCGGTCTTTTGGTAAACCTTTCCAGAGTAGGAATCGTCGAAATCATCTCTCTCTGTAGTATGATCACATCATATTTAAAGCTCTTGCACACACCAAAAAGCCTGGAGCAGAATTCCTTGATAATCCAAAGTAATCTTTGCGCGCGGGCACTGGGCGGATAAGCGCTTTCATAAGCGTTGGAGACATGTATTTTAATATTTTTGGCTTCTAATCCACGCTTTAAATAGTCCACTCTAAACCGTGTGCTCGGCACCTTATCACCCTGCGTGAATGCCATAACCGAAATTTCATCTTTCATACCGTCAACCTTATAAATTATGAAATTGGTTTTTTTGAAAAAAACAACAACACAAAGACTACAATCACAAACACCTTCATGAAAAACCATAACGAAGGTAGAAACGTATCGGAAAACAATGATAATACAATCGCTGAATACAAGTAGGCAGAGATCACCATATAAAAGATATGGCCTTGCTTAGCCTTCAGGTAAGCATAGGTTGAAGCCGCCGAATACAGCGCAATAAAAAAAACGACACCCAACACGCCGAACCCGGGAAAAATGGAAAAATACAAGCTATAAACGTTACCCTCTAACCCATCGCCATATAAGTTAAACTCTGAGTGCATGGGTAAAGGGGTGCACAACTGAACCATGGAAAGTAAGTGGCAAACGGATATGAAGGGGTTCCAGTTTTCGAAGACTCGAACCGTCCCATCAAAATATAGCGAAAACAGAACCGGCCCTTGAAGCGCATAACCTGCAATGTGCGTCAGCATGATAGACATAACTTCGCCTACACTTTCATCTGAACTTACATCGATTTTATTTGTGGCTATAGCGCCTACAAATAAAACTACCAAAAAAAATAAACCCAAGGTCGCCATAATTTTAACGGGAAGTTTTTGATGCACCACCCGATAAATAAATACCAGGCCTAACAGCATCTGTATCAACCCTGCCCTACCACTCCCAACCAATATCAGAGCGCACCATGGAAAAGCGATTATGAGATACTTGAGCCACCCTATTCTCCGTTGAGCCAAGGCTATCGTAAATAACGGAATTATTACCAGCCCCAGCAGCAGATAGTTTGCTGTCAGCCGACCGAATACTGACTCCCCAGCAACCGACATTGCCCTTGCGGCGTATGATATCTGCTCAAAGTCAGAACCGAGTGCAGACAAATCACTATAAGCAACCGGCAAAACCAGAAGATGCATGAAGGCGAATAGCAAAAACAGATCATTAAAATTAAGTTCGCGACAAAAAAAGCCTTTATGCACGAAGCTTTTGGCAAACAGGCTTATACAAATAGACACCGCACTGAATATTGCCCCGCCCAGAATAAAAATTAGCAGAGCGTCAGACTCAACGGCATAAAAACCCAACAGAGGAGTGAAGGCTATTAAGCATAATCCGCCGCCCCAAATGGCAGGAAATATAAACGAAGGATGAAACGAATCCCTCATGGTTGCGCGCGATAAAATTGCGACCGCCAACAGAGTCAAGCCTGCTAAAAAGCTATACATACCACTTCAACCTCTTATAAGCAGTCAGCAAAATTCAAAAACCTGGTTCCTTACTTTTTCACCCGATAGGAATCAACAAAATAAAAAGCACAGCCCACAGGAAACGCACACATCATCAAGAGCGATGCTTTACAACTTGGAAATATTATTTCCATTTTGTTTGTCCTTAGGGCGAATCGTACATAATTAATAGCCGATTTGAACCTGCTAGCGATGCCCTTCAGTATCTTGAACTCTTCAAGATACACCAGACTGGCGCCACATGGATTGTTAACCCTAATTCGTACCGAGGACTGCGTGAGCCCGTCATTTCGATAAATTTTTATGCATAACTTTTCATTAACAAATCTAGCAGAATAGAAAAGTGAAACTCTATTCCAAACAATGCTTTCAGCAATAAATCGCTCACCCGCAATTATGGGGAACTCATACTGCTTCAATATTTCTGTGACATTAACGCCCCACTTATCGCCCATGGAACGGTATTGACGCTGTAGATCCGGATCAGCAATATCACATATATAATTTGGATACTCTTGACCCAATACATTACTTTCATCATCCATGCATAGAACTGAGAGCGTCGAAAACTGATCTCTCTGTGAGATGTCAATATCCTCCCAATGAAACTTCAATCGTTCCAGAGCTGTGTTAACACATCGGTCATCGGAATCGAAAACCAAAAACAAATAACCTGTTGCATGCTCGACCGCAACATTATGCGCGGCATGCTTACCTTGGTTATTCTGATAAATGTAACGGATATTCAGCTCTTTCTTTTTTATCCATTCCTCGACAAGTGCCTGCGTCCCATCAGTGGAACCATCATCAATAATCAGCCACTCAAAATCTTGAAACGTTTGCACCCTAAGCGACTCATACACCTGACTCAAAATATATGCTCTATTATAAGTCGGCGTAAACACTGTAAAATACGGCAAATTCCCCCCTAACACTCAGCAATTATTTTTTTAACAACGCAGGAACATTGGCAATCAGGTTTCTGGCGTTAAATAGTAGTAATACAGCTATATAGGCCGCACCACCCAAAATCACCTTTAACGAAAAAGACAACACCGACAACTCAAAATTGATACTGCTTACTACTGCTGCCATAACCACCACAGCAACTATAATTTGCGCCGCATTTTTATAGGGAAGACGCGGCATAGCAAATACGCGTCGCCCCAAAGCCCAGCTCAATATCAAGGAAACAAGAAAAGCGATCACCGTCGAAATCGCAGCGCCCGTAGCGCCATATTCGGCAATGAGAAAATAGTTGAAAACAACATTCACGACAGCACTCACGAAGACAATACCCATTTGTATTCGAGTGGAGTTTGACAGTTGAAATGCGTAATCGAAGTAATATGATTTTATCGTACTTAAAAACATCGCCAGCGCGATCCAAGGGATGATCACAGTAGCGCCCTCTCTAAACTTATCCCCGAGTATGGAATACGCTATATCAGGGGCGGTCAACGCCATTCCTGCCGACAATGGCACAGCCACCGCAAACACTAATGAAAAGGTCTGACGCAGTTTTAAACCCGCAGCCAGCAAGCCCTCTTTAGCCAGTGCATTTATCACCAATGGCAGGGCAGCCAAATGAACGACCGATGTCAGCATGCCGATTGAATACTGGCTCAGCTCATACGAAGCTGAATAAACGCCGACAGCCTCAACCCCCACCATGCGCTCGATGAAAAACCTATCAGACGCATCAATAACAAATATCAAGAGATAAGTAATCGTTAACGGAGCACCATAAGCGAATAATTTGCTCAGGTAATCCCTATTGATAAAAAACCAAGGCAAACCACTCCATATCCGCCTACTGATTACGCATGCGGCAATCGAACCTACTATGATTGAGGCCAATATCCCTTCTGCACCAAAGCCCAGGTAGGCCGCAACTACAGATAGAAAAAAGCCAACTGCACTTTTTACGGTGAGTACTTTCCCATAATCAAAAGGGTTTAAAGATGTATTTAAAACCTTTAGGTTAAGTTCATGCCAACCCTGGATCGCAAACAAAAAACCGACCATCCAAAATACTATTGAAAATGATGAAAACGCGCCTAGGGCCGCGCACATAAGCGACAAAACAATCACGACTACAAAAATAATAAATGAAATCGATCTCGCAGTTCCCAACAAGCGTTCTTCATCTTTTTTATCAGTTACAGCAGGAAGATACCTACCAACCCCCAAGCTCAACCACTGTAGTAACACCGCATTACCTACACCAGCAACCAAGATAGTCAGTGAGTAAACTCCATACTCAGCAGGCGTCAAAATACGCGTAAAAATCACCAAGGCCGATAGGGACAATATTGCCGGTATCAACTTTACAACCAGATAAGCGGCACCGTGTTTTGCTAGCAACTTATTGCCCCCTGTCTATGGTCCATGTATACATACATTAAAAAAAGAATAACGTTAATTCAAAAAACGTACGTACCATGGCATAGCTCTTTCGACGCCCTCAACAATGTCAAAGCGAGGCTCATACTGAAGGTGTTTTTTTATTTTGCTGATATCAGCTTGTGAATGGCGAACGTCTCCAGCTCGGAAATCCCGATACACCGGGGTCTTATCATAGTTAATCCCATTTTTTGCCAATGCGTCACGCAAAGACGTAAAAAGCATATTTAGGTCTGTTCGACCGCTGACCGCGACGTTGTAAACCTGATTGCGCGAAGCCGAGTCCGTCGTAGTGGCAGCCAGTAGGTTCGCTTGGATAGTATTTTCGATAAAACAAAAGTCCCGACTGGTTTGACCGTCACCATTGATAAAAACGTCATCGTTTTTTATCATGGAAGCCGCCCATTTGGGTATCACTGCCGCATATGCACCTTCAGGGTCCTGGCGCTTACCGAACACATTAAAATACCGAAGGCCAATAGTATCAAACCCATAACACTTGGCAAAAACGTCAGCGTACAGTTCGTTAACGTATTTGGTCACTGCGTAAGGAGACAGTGGTTTGCCAATGATGTCCTCTACCTTAGGCAGCCCTGGATGATCTCCATATGTTGAGCTACTTGCGGCGTATGTGAAGCTTTTTACTTTTGCATCCCGTGCTGCCACTAGCATATTTAGGAAACCATCAATATTCGTATTGTTGGTAGTAATCGGATCATTAAGAGAACGTGGTACCGATCCCAACGCTGCCTGATGTAAAACGTAGTCAACGCTATCGCAAGCCTTATGGCAATCTTCTAGTACTTTAATATCTCCCTGAACAAAAGAAAAGTTAGCCCACTGACCAGAGGAAACGGCACTTTTTACTTCATCCAAATTCCTCTGATGACCTGTTGCAAAGTTATCTAATCCAACGACCCGCTGATTCAAACCAAGAAGCACTTCCAGCAAATTAGAACCGATGAAACCTGCTACCCCGGTGATTAGCCAAGTTTTCGGAGATACCTGAAGCAAATCTAACAGTTGTTCATAGCGGGCCATAGTTATATACTCAAGATTAATAGTGAGGTAGCAAATAGAGACATTAGTCTTAGAGACGGATATCCGACTCTTCCGTGCTCAGCAAATACTTCAGATCGTAAAGTACATGCTTAGACTTGCCATAACTCCGAATCGACTTGGCACCTAGCTCGCGGAACTGTGTATGCGCCACAGCCAGCACGATGGCATCATACTTTTCTGTTTCGAGTTCGTAGACCGGCGTTATCCCATACTCGTGCTCAGCTTCACTGGCGTTAACCCATGGATCGTAGACATCGACTTCAATGTTGTATTCTGAAAGTTCTTTGACGATGTCAACGATGCGGGTATTGCGTAGATCCGGGCAGTTCTCCTTGAATGTCAGCCCCATGATCAATACGCGAGCGCCATCGACATGAATTCGCTCCTTGAGCATCGCCTTGACCAACTGAGAGACAACGTAGGCGCCCATACCGTCATTAAGGCGACGTCCTGCCAATATAATCTCAGGATGGTAGCCAATGGATTGGGCCTTATGCGTCAAATAGTAGGGATCGACACCGATACAATGCCCGCCTACCAGACCCGGCCGGAAAGGTAAAAAGTTCCATTTTGTACCCGCTGCCTGAAGGACAGCCTCAGTATCAATACCCATCTTATTAAAGATGATGGCCAGCTCATTGATAAGCGCAATGTTCAAATCACGCTGAGTATTCTCGATAACCTTAGCGGCTTCTGCAACTTTGATACTGCTAGCTTTATGGGTGCCCGCGACGATAATTTGATTATACAGCGCGTCCACCAAGTCAGCGATTTCCGGCGTCGAGCCAGACGTCACCTTCTTGATCGTGGTGACACGATGCTCTTTATCACCAGGATTGATTCGCTCCGGGCTGTATCCAGCATAAAAGTCAAGGTTGAATGTCAGCCCTGAGACCTTTTCAAGTACAGGAACACAATCTTCCTCAGTTGCGCCAGGGTAGACAGTCGATTCGTAAATAACCAAATCACCCTTCTTCAACACCTTGCCAATGCTTTCAGATGCTTTTATCAGCGGCGTCAAATCTGGCTGATTGTACTCATCAATCGGGGTCGGAACTGTGACAACAAAAGTGTTGCAAGCAGCCAGCTCAGCCAAGTCGCAGCTGTAGCTCAAATAGCTGGCCTGCTTGAGCTCTTCGTCGCTGACTTCGAGGGTTGAATCATGCCCCGCTTTCAACGCTTGGATACGCGGCTGGTTAATGTCAAATCCAACCACCGATCGCTGTTTGCCGAACTCTACTGCTAAGGGGAGGCCAACATAACCAAGGCCGATGATGGCGAGCTTAATATCTTCCAGTTTCTGCATAATTAAAACCTAAATGATCAAAATCCAAAATACTTACTGAAACAATTCCAGTACGAAGTTCTTCAAGCTCAAAACCCACTCAGTGAGATCGATCTGTTTCCAGATACCGTTGCCCTGTACGCTTCCAACGCTCCCTCGCTCATACTTCTTTTGAGGGTTCTCATTAACTTACATTATTCATTACATTACGTACGAAGCTTATTGCTCTTACCAATGCCTGCCCGAACCTGCCCCTGCTGACAAACAGAATCAACACTAACGTAACGCGCTCGGATCGGAACGCCATCGCTAGCGCAGGCTTCACGTACCCACTGCAGCAAAAAAAAGCACAGGACCTTGCTTGCATGGCTTTGTGCCATAAATCGTTGGATGCCTTTCAAATAAAACGGTTCCATGAAATTTGACAATCATACTACGGGATGTAAATACAAATAAGTGGTTCGTTACACTTGGCCAGCGTGATGGATCACTGTTCACAGAATCTTTCTGCTCAGGATAGAATCACCCCGAGTATTTTTCAGGCATGACCCAAAAGTAATTTGACATAGGTACATATTCCTATTTCAAAGGAGGGAAACGGGAATAAATAGCACCCACACCGCGCGTGGTATGCATGCCTGCTCAATGTGTGATAGACAAGCTCATTCCTAAGGCTGTCGGACGATGCCTTCAGAAGAGGCCTTCTTTTCGATGGCGATATCTGAAGCATTAAAAGGCACGCATTTCATGATCAGCTGGCGTTTATTTACAACCATTGTACGAATGAGGGCAAGGAGAATACCTAGCATGCCGCCAAGAATCAGACCGACCGCCAAAATGAGCGCCTTCTTAGGTTTGATAGGCCCCAGTGGCTCCAACGCCTGCTTGTCAATAGTTACCAGCTTCAAGCGACTCATATCAATATTCAAGCTGCGTAGGCGCGCCTCTTCAGCACGAAGGGGCTCCACGTTGCTTAAAAACAGATCTTCATTTTCACGACGATTCAAAACCTCAATCTGCCGGTTGGATTGCAGCAACTGAAGCTCTTTAGCGATTTGCGCGATCCGCCCCTCTGTGAAGTCATCGGATTTGCGCTGAAGGAGAGCATTTTTCTCAGCCTCTAACGCATCAACCCCCATGAAATACAAAGGAATCTGCTGATTATTAATCTCGGTATGCATCGTGCTGCCACCCCCGCTGCGATCTGCATCACCGAGTGACGACGGGGTGGCTGGTTTTTTGATACCCAGCGACTTAGCGATGCCGATTGCTTCGTTCAACAATGCAAGCCTATCACGACGAATAGTCTTAAGCTGAGCCCTCAGAGCCTTTAGCTCGTCCTGCAACTGAGCACGACGAAGCACATCACCCTCGGTCAAACTGGCAATTTTTGCCTCTTTATCAATTTCATATCCCGAGCGGACGGCCTTGAGCTTGCCTTGAATTTCATTCAGTCGGTTATTGATGATGACGCTCAGGTCCGCGCTAATCTGCCGACGCTCGGTGGCAATGGCAAACTCGATGAATTCGTTGAGGATAGTCACGCCATCTATCCCTTTAGGGTAGCTCATCTCCAGCTTGATATAGGCGCTGAGGGAGTCTAATTTCTTGGGATCTGGCAAAATCAGATTGATGGAGTTGCGATTGAACTCATCAAAACTCTGCTCCAGGGTTCTCCCTGGACGCTCGAAGGCCTTAAATAAACTTTGACGGGCTCGGAAGAAGCTTAACCGCGTATCATAAGACTCAAGAGATGCTCCGACTTTGTTCAACGCCTCACCCGCTGGGAGGACGTATACCCCAGACCGATTCAATGCATCCAGATCATTGATCGCCGCTGGACGCAAAACGCTGCTGACTTGAAATTCCGGAGTCGCCGAAAAGGCATAGATCACAGCCAGAGCGCCAACGACTAGCGTCACAGCGGCTATAAGGACTCTCTGTCGCCAGAGAGATTGAAAAAGGACCGCGAGATCAACTTCTTCGGACGAAGGTGTCGGGGGAATTCGGAAGCTACTACTCACAACAAAAACCTGCCTTCAAAGAGAAACTGCGGGCTCGTTATGCAGACCTGATGTGTATTTTTTTCTAATTGGATGACCGCCAAAACCCAGCGTCCCTGCCAAATTCTGAGCACACAAAATGACTGTTATCGAGAACAGATTCTATTCTGCCATCTCTCCGGAACATTACAAGTCTTGACATGTATGTCAGATGCTTCTGATTTTTCCGAGGGAACTGTTACGACCAACGGGGTTAAGTCGATAGGCCACCATAAAGAATTACCGGCTTCAAGCGTGATAACATTTCTGACAAACGGTCATCATTCGCTCTTAGAGCCCGCCAAGAGCAATACTAAGCAATCGCTTTACCCCGCCGCCTACGCACAACCACCCCCAACACCGGCCCAATCACCATCCCCACAATCAAAGCCACCACCACAAACACCGCCACCGGCATCTGCGCAGTACTCCACCCCAGGAATGACAGCACCACACCCTGCTGGTTCTCCAGCACAAACGCCAGAACCACCAAAGCCGCAACTACCGCAATCAACACCGCAACAACGCGCTTAACCCCACGCATACCCTTCTCCTTCCCCAAAGACACTCAGACGCCTTCTTCCTCTTCTTCGTTCACCCGATCGCGCAATTCCTTGCCCGGTTTGAAGTGGGGAACGAATTTGCCGTCGAGGCTGACGGATTGGCCGGTTTTTGGGTTGCGGCCTACGCGTGGTGCGCGGTAGTGCAGGGAGAAGCTGCCGAAGCCGCGGATTTCGATGCGATCTCCGGTGGCGAGGCATTGGGACATTTGCTCAAGCATGGTCTTGATAGCCAGCTCTACATCCTTGGATGAGAGCAGCCCTTGATGGGTGACAATTCGTTCGATCAACTCCGACTTCGTCATATTTTTCCCTTCTTTTTCAAGCAGCTAGGAAAAGCGCTCCGAAGGTTTTAGCATGAGTTGATGAATTTGAACAGCCCATGTGTCAACTTATCTGAGGCTGAATAAACACGTTCAGCAAGCAGCCAACCCCTTACTTACAGATCACCAACATGGTCCGCGTCACCGCGCCAGCAGGGTTCCAGCCGAACAGATAGTCGCCCTCTTCGTCCTCTGCATCGCTGGAGCGGGTTATGACCTTGTAGCCCTGCATCTTGCACTCACGGGCGGCGCGCTTTTCGCACTTTTCCCACTTGTTGCCCAGGCCAGAGCAGTCGACCTCGATGCCGCTGACGCCGCGCTTCGCGTGTGTCTTGGCACTGGTGGAGGAGCAGCCTGCAAGCACGAGCAAGGCGAGTATTACGATAACCCTGTTCATTCAAACCCTTATTGAGTCAGCAACGCGAAATAGCCGTTTTCAAGACTATAGTCAGTTCTGACATTGGGCTGAATGCCTTGGTTCGGTGCAGTTGCTTCATCAAATTTCAGGCACGAAAAAGGGCGACCGAAGTCGCCCTTTTTCTACAGCTTTACAGAACTTAGTTCTGCTTAGCCATTGCCTGGCGCAGCAGTGCCGCCATGGTGGTATCAGCAGCAGCTTCCGGAGCAGCTTCTTTCAAGCTCTGGATAGCTTCTTTCTCTTCCACTTCGTCTTTCGACTTGATGGAGAGCTGAATCACGCGGCTCTTGCGGTCAACGCTGATGATCTTGGCTTCTACTTCCTGGCCTTCTTTCAGAACGTTGCGCGCGTCTTCAACGCGGTCACGGCTGATTTCGGAGGCTTTCAGAGTCGCTTCGATATCGTCGGCCAGAACGATGATGGCGCCTTTGGCGTCAACTTCTTTCACAGTGCCTTTAACGATGGCGCCTTTATCGTTCTCTTGAACGTACTCGGAGAACGGATCGCTTTCCAGTTGCTTGATGCCCAGGGAGATGCGCTCGCGCTCTGGGTCAACCGACAGGATAACGGTGTCCAGCTCGTCGCCCTTCTTGAAACGACGAACAGCTTCTTCGCCAACTTCGTTCCAGGAGATGTCGGACAGGTGAACCAGGCCGTCGATGCCGCCGTCCAGACCAATGAAGATACCGAAATCGGTGATCGACTTGATGGTGCCGGAGATTTTATCGCCCTTGTTGAACTGGCCAGAGAAATCTTCCCATGGGTTAGACTTGCACTGCTTGATGCCCAGGGAGATACGACGACGCTCTTCGTCGATGTCCAGAACCATAACTTCCACTTCGTCGCCGACTTGTACGACTTTCGAAGGGTGGATGTTCTTGTTGGTCCAGTCCATTTCGGAAACGTGTACCAGGCCTTCCACGCCTTCTTCCAGCTCTGCGAAGCAGCCGTAGTCGGTCAGGTTGGTAACACGCGCGGTTACGCGGGTGCTTTCTGGGTAACGAGCTTTGATAGCAACCCATGGATCTTCGCCCAGCTGCTTCAAGCCCAGGGAAACGCGGTTACGCTCACGATCGTACTTCAGAACCTTGACATCGATCTCGTCGCCAACGTTGACGATTTCGGAAGGATGCTTGATACGCTTCCAAGCCATGTCGGTAATGTGCAGCAGGCCATCGACGCCACCCAGATCGACGAATGCGCCGTAATCGGTGAGGTTCTTGACGATACCTTTGACTTGTTGGCCTTCCTGCAGGGATTCCAGCAGAGCTTCACGCTCGGCGGAGTTCTCTGCTTCCAGCACGCTGCGACGGGAAACGACAACGTTGTTGCGCTTCTGGTCGAGCTTGATGACTTTGAATTCCAGTTCTTTGCCTTCCAGGTGCGTGGTGTCGCGCACTGGACGAACGTCGACCAAAGAACCTGGCAGGAACGCACGGATGCCGTTAACGTCGACAGTGAAGCCGCCTTTAACCTTACCGTTGATAACGCCCTTGACCACTTCTTCAGCTGCGAAGGCTGCTTCGAGAACAATCCAGCATTCAGCGCGCTTGGCTTTTTCACGGGACAGCTTGGTTTCACCGAAACCGTCTTCAACCGAGTCCAGAGCAACGTGAACTTCGTCACCGACATTGATAGTCAGGTCACCAGCATCGTTGTAGAACTGTTCCAGCGGGATCAGAGCTTCAGACTTCAGACCAGCGTGAACGGTTACCCAGCGAGCTTGGTAATCGATATCAACGATAACACCGGTGATGATGGAGCCTGCCTGAAGGTTCAGGGTTTTTAGGCTTTCTTCAAAGAGTTCCGCAAAGCTTTCGCTCATTTTAATTCCTGTTGATAAGGGCGAAGAATACGCCCATCTCCACACCCCAGACGGTGTGGGTCAGTTTCAGTTAAAAGAAGCCACCGCAGGACTATGACTGGTCCCCTGCGGCCTTCTTGATCACCCGGCGATATCGCGAATGGCGATTTCACTCATGATGCGTTCCAGCACCTGCTCGATGGACAACTCCGTGGAATCCAGCTGTATGGCGTCAGCCGCCGGCTTGAGCGGGGCTACCGCACGCTGGGTATCACGCTCATCGCGTGCACGGATCTCATCTAGCAGACTCGACAGACTAACACCATCGACTTTGCCCTTCAACTGCAAGTATCGGCGGCGTGCCCGTTCCTCGGCGCTGGCGGTCAGGAAAATCTTCAGCGGCGCCTCGGGAAACACCACCGTGCCCATGTCGCGGCCATCGGCCACCAGGCCCGGCGCCTCCTGGAATGCGCGCTGGCGCTGCAGCAGCGCCTCGCGCACGGCAGGCAGCGCGGCCACTTGGGAGGCGCCCGCGCCGATACTTTCGGTGCGAATCACATCGCTGACTTCATCACCTTCCAGAATGATGCGCTGCAACTGACCCTCGGTCGCCGCAATGAACTGCACATCCAGATGGGCGGCAAGTTTCGTCAGCAATTCTTCGTTGGTCAGGTCCACGCCATGGTTGTGCGCAGCGAACGCCAGCAGGCGATATAGCGCGCCAGAATCCAGCAGGCACCAACCCAGGCGCTTGGCCAGAATGCCAGCGATTGTGCCTTTGCCCGAGCCGCTAGGCCCGTCGATGGTAATCACCGGTGCTTTGATATTCACAATTGAGCCTCTTGGGCAACACGGATGCCGACTTGGGCACACAGTGTCAGAAAGTTCGGAAAAGACGTAGCAACATTGGCGCAGTCAAGGATACGAATAGGCGCCGTCGCCCGCAGGGAAGCCACACTGAACGCCATGGCAATCCGATGATCGCCATGGGCATGCACTTCACCGCCGCCCATCGGGCCACCGTCAATGATAAGCCCATCAGGCGTGGGTTCACACTTCACGCCCAGAGCCAACAGACCGTCGGCCATCACCTGGATGCGATCGGACTCCTTGAGGCGCAGCTCTTCGGCCCCGCGTAAAACAGTACGCCCCTGAGCGCAGGCTGCGGCAATAAACAGCACGGGAAACTCATCAATCGCCAACGGCACCAGGGCCTCTGGAATCTCGATACCCTTGAGCGCGGCAGCACGCACACGTAAATCCGCAACCGGCTCGCCGCCCACCTCACGCTGATTTTCGAGGGTGATATCAGCCCCCATCAGCCGCAGGATGTCGATCACACCGGTGCGGGTCGGGTTGATACCGACATGCTCCAGCAACAGCTCGGAGCCTTCGGCAATCGAGGCCGCCACCAGGAAAAACGCCGAAGACGAAATATCCCCCGGCACTTCAATACGCGTAGCGGTCAACCCATGCCCCGACGCCAGCGACGCCGTCGCGCCCTGCACCGCCACCGGGTAGCCAAAGCCGCGCAGCATGCGCTCGGTGTGGTCGCGGGTCGGTGCGGGCTCGGTCACCGAGGTTTTACCCTCAGCGTATAACCCCGCCAACAACAGGCAGGATTTCACCTGGGCACTGGCCATGGGCAGTACATAGTTCAAGCCTTTGAGCGATTGCCCGCCACGAATGCTCAGTGGCGGACGCCCGTCCGGCCCGGTCTCGATGATCGCGCCCATTTCACGCAGCGGCTTGGCCACGCGGTTCATCGGGCGCTTGGACAGCGAGGCATCGCCGGTCAGCACGCTGTCGAAGCACTGCGCCGCCAGTACACCGGCCAACAGGCGCATCGACGTGCCGGAATTGCCCACATAGATCGGCCCCGGCGCAGCCTTCAGGCCCTGCAGGCCGACACCGTGAATGGTCACGCGCCCATGGTGCGGGCCCTCGATCACCACGCCCATGTCGCGAAAGGCCTGCAAGGTCGCCAGGGCGTCCTCACCCTCAAGGAAGCCTTCCACCTCGGTCACACCCTCGGCCAACGAGCCCAGCATGATCGAGCGATGGGAGATCGACTTGTCACCCGGCACGCGGATGCGCCCGCTCAAGCGGCCACCCGGGCTGGCGATGAAGGTCAGATCATCGGTGTTCACTGCGGTTTCCATATAGGCCCGGCGTGCGAGAATCTTGCTGAAATGTTCACGCGCCACCCGTGCCCGGGTGAACACGCCCAGCAGTTGATGGCCGTCTCCCGCATCCACCGCGTCGCGCAAGGCGTCGAGATCACTGCGGAAGGTGTCCAGGGTGCGCAACACCGCTTCGCGATTGGCGAGGAAGATGTCGTGCCACATCACCGGATCGCTGCCGGCAATCCGCGTAAAATCGCGGAAGCCGCCGGCGGCGTAACGGAAAATCTCGAGGTTCTCGTTGCGCTTGGCCAAAGAATCCACCAAGCCAAATGCCAGCAGATGCGGCAAGTGGCTGGTGGCTGCCAACACTTCGTCGTGACGCTCGACCTGCATATGCTCCACATCCGCGCCCAGCTCGCGCCAGAGACGATCCACCACCGCCAACGCCGTGGGATCGGTTTGCGCAAGCGGCGTCAGGATGACCTTATGCCGACGAAACAACTGCGCATTGGAGGCCTCCACCCCGCTCTGCTCGGAACCCGCGATGGGATGACCCGGCACAAAGCGCGGCGGCATGCCACCAAACGCCAATCGTGCCGCGCGCACCACGTTGCCTTTGGCGCTACCCACATCGGTAAGGATCGCTTGCCCGAGGTCCATGCCCGCCAGTACCGCCAGCAACTTCTCCATGGCCAGGATCGGCACGGCAAGCTGGATCACATCCGCGCCCTGGCACGCAACGGCCAGGTCCGCCTCACAGCGGTCCACCACCCCCAACTCCACCGCCAACGTGCGCGATTGCGGGTCGAGGTCCACCCCCACCACTTCGCCACATAGCCCGCTTTCACGCAGGCCTTTGGCGAAGGAACCACCGATCAACCCCAGTCCGACCACCACCAGGCGACCGATCATAGGCACAGCAGGTTGCAATGCAGTGACATCAACCACGGGCCAGAACCTTGGCCAGCGCCTCAAGGAAGCGGCTGTTCTCAGCCGGCAAACCGATGGTGATACGCAGGTGGTTCGGCATCCCGTAGTTGGCTACCGGGCGTACGATCACACCCTCGCGCAGCAAGCCCTGGAACACCGGCGCGGCCACTTGGCCGAGGTCGACGCAGATGAAGTTGCCCTTGGACGGAATCCAGCCCAGGCCCAGCTCACGAAAGCCTTCCTGCAATTGCAGCATGCCGCTTTCGTTGAGGCGACGGCCTTCTTCCAGGTATTCGGCATCCTTCACCGCCGCACAGGCGGCCGCCAGGGCCAGGCTGTTGACGTTGAACGGCTGGCGCACGCGGTTCAGCACATCGGCCACCACAGGCGTGGACAAGCCATAACCGACCCGCAACGACGCTAGGCCATAAGCCTTGGAGAACGTACGCGACACCAGCAGGTTCGGGTAGGCCGCAAGGAAATCCAGGCCGTCGGGCAGGTCGCTGCCTTCGGCGTACTCGATGTAGGCTTCGTCCAGCACGACCAGCACATGCTGGGGCACGTCCTGCAGGAATTCGTTCAGTGCCTGCTCGTCAAACCAGGTGCCGGTCGGGTTGTTCGGGTTGGCGATAAACACCACGCGAGTCTGGGCATCGATGGCCGCCAGCATCGCCGGCAGGTCATGGCCCCAGTCCTTGGCAGGAATCACGCGGGCATCTGCCCCCACCGCCTGGGTCACAATCGGGTAGACCGCAAACGCGTGCTCGCTGAACACCGCATTCAAACCTGGCGCCAGGTAGGCACGGCCGACCAGCTCAAGGATGTCGTTGGAGCCGTTGCCCAAGGTCACTTGATTCAACTCGACCCGGCACTTGTCCGCCAGTAGCGACTTGAGGGCAAAACCGTTGCCATCGGGATAACGGGTCAGCTCGGCCAGCTCTTCACGAATCGCCGCCAACACTTTGGGGCTCGGGCCCAGCGGGTTTTCGTTACTCGCCAGTTTGACGATCTTGGACGGGTCCAGATTCAACTCGCGGGCCAACTCGTCCACAGGCTTGCCTGGAACGTAAGGCGAGAGTTGTTGCACGCCCGGCTGCGCCAGGGCGAGGAAATTGCCACTCATGTCAAAGCCTCACAAAACCGCTTTCGGGTAAGAGCCCAGCACCTTGAGTGCCACGGCTTCCTGACTGATCTTCTCCAGCACGCCCTTGACCAGCGGGTCGCGGTGATGGCCGATGAAGTCGATAAAGAACACATAGGTCCACTTACCGCTGCGCGAAGGACGAGTCTCGATGCGCGTCAGGTCAATCCCGTTATCGTGGAACGGCACCAGCAGCTCATGCAGCGCGCCGGGCTTGTTGCTCATGGAAACGATAATTGAAGTCTTGTCGTCGCCGGTGGGCGGCACTTCCTGGCTGCCGATCATCAAAAAGCGCGTGGAGTTATCCGGGCGGTCTTCGATCTTCTCAGCCAGGCGCGTCAGGCCATAGAGGCCCGCGGCCATATCGCCGGCAATCGCCGCCGAGTTCCACTCACCCTTGACCCGCTTGGCCGCTTCGGCGTTGCTGGACACCGCCACGCGCTCGACATTCGGGTAATGGGCGTCCAGCCACTTGCGGCACTGGGCCAGGGACTGGGCGTGGGAATAGATACGGCTGATGCTGTCGGTCTTGGTGTTTTCACCCACCAGCAGGTGGTGGTGGATACGCAACTCCACCTCACCGCAGATCACCATGTCGTGTTCGAGGAAGCTGTCCAGCGTGTGGTTGACCGCACCTTCGGTGGAGTTTTCCACCGGCACCACGCCAAAATTCACCGCACCGGCGGCGACTTCACGGAAAACTTCGTCGATGGCCGCCATCGGCTTGCTGATCACCGCATGGCCGAAGTGCTTCATGGCCGCTGCCTGGGTGAAGGTGCCCTCAGGGCCGAGGTAAGCCACTTTCAGTGGCTGCTCCAGCGCCAGGCACGAGGACATGATTTCACGGAACAACCGCGCCATCTCTTCGTTGCCCAACGGGCCCTTGTTGCGTTCCATCACGCGCTTGAGCACCTGGGCTTCACGCTCGGGGCGGTAGAACACCGGCACTTCGCCTTCCGCCAGCGACGCCATTTTCACCCGGGCTACTTCCTGGGCGCAGCGCGCACGCTCACTGATCAGCTCCAGGACCTTCTCGTCCAGGCTGTCAATGCGTACGCGCAGGGCCTTGAGTTCTTGCTCAGACATTAGCCGTGTTCCTTCTCGAACTCTGCCATGTAGGCAACCAGCGCATTGATGGCGCGGATGTCGACGGCGTTATAAATGGAGGCGCGCATGCCACCCACCGAGCGGTGGCCCTTGAGGTTCAGCAGGCCGCGTTCGTCGGCGCCAGCCAGGAACGGCTTGTCCAGGCGGTCGTCCGCCAGGCGGAACGGCACGTTCATCCACGAGCGGTCGGTGAGGTTGATCGGGTTGCTGTACAGGCCGCTGGCGTCGATGAAGTCGTACAGGGTGCGCTTCTTCTCTTCGTTCAACTTACCCATGGCCGCCACACCACCCTGCTCCTTGAGCCATTCGAACACCAGGCCCGACAGGTACCAGGCAAACGCCGGCGGGGTGTTGTACATCGAGCCGTTATCGGCCGCGACCTTATAGTTGAGCATAGTGGGGCACAGGGAACGGGCGCGGCCCAGCAGGTCTTCGCGGATGATATTGACCAGGATGCCGCTTGGGCCGATGTTCTTTTGCGCGCCGGCGTAGATCATGCCGTATTTGGACACATCGATCGGACGCGAGAGGATGTCCGAGGACATGTCGCACACCAGCGGAACGTCACCTACTTGCGGCACCCAATCAAATTCCAGGCCACCGATGGTTTCGTTCGCGACGTAGTGAACGTAGGCCGCGTCTTTGGACAGCTTCCACTCGTTCTGACCGGGAATGGCGAAGTAGTCGTAGGGCTTGGCGGTGCCTGCCACGTTGACATGGCCGTAGCGCGAGGCTTCTTCGATAGCCTTCTGACCCCAGATACCGGTGTCGATATAGTCGGCAGTCCCGCCTTCTGGCAGCAGGTTCAGCGGTAACTGGGCGAACTGCTGGCTCGCACCACCTTGCAGGAACAGCACTTTGTAATGGGATGGGATGTCCAGCAAGTCTCGCAGGTCCTGCTCGGCCTTGTTGGCGATGGACACGAACTCATCGCTGCGATGGCTCATTTCCATCACGGAGAGGCCTTTTCCATGCCAGTCGAGGAGTTCACCCTGCGCACGCTGCAGGACTGCTTCAGGAAGCGCCGCGGGACCGGCACAGAAGTTATAGGCTCTCTTGCTCACATCCAATCTCACTCTGATCTGGTGGGGCTGCAATCATGTCAGCAACGCCCTCATTCTGGAGCGGACATCTGTGGGAGCTGGCTTTCCTGCGATAGCAGCGCCGCGGTATCACTGAATGACCGAGGCGCCTGCATCGCAGGCAAGCCAGCTCCCACATGGACCGCGTCCAGGCAAAGGGCGCTGTGTTTCATAGGGGACAAACAACAAGGGGGCGAATCTTCATCCGCCCCCTGTGTGTCCGCTTATTCCTGCGGTTCTTCTTCGTCTGCGGCAGCGTCGAGGGTTGGCTCGTCAACGTTGTCATCGCCAGCTGCGATAACCTCGCCTTCGAATTCCTCACCTTCGAGCTCTTCGCCTTCGACTTCCGAAGGCTCCTGCACACGCTCCAGGCCGACCAGCTTTTCGTCCTTGGCCAGCTTGATCAGGGTCACGCCCTGGGTGTTACGGCCCAGGCTCGACACTTCCGCCACACGGGTACGCACCAGGGTGCCCTGGTCGGAAATCAGCATGATCTCCTCGCCGTCGAGCACCTGCACCGCGCCGACGAGACGGCCGTTGCGGTCGTTGCTGACCATGGCGATCACGCCCTGGCCGCCACGCTTGTACTCCGGGAACTCGCTGATGGCGGTGCGCTTGCCATAACCACGCTCGGAAGCGGTGAGGATCTGGCTGCCTTCTTCCGGGATCAGCATCGAAATCAGCTTCTGCCCTTCCGGCAGGCGCATGCCGCGTACACCGCGGGCGGTACGGCCCATGGCGCGCACGTCGGATTCCTTGAAGCGCGTAACCTTGCCGCCATCGGAGAACAGCATGACTTCGCGCTCGCCATCGGTGATGGCTGCGGAAATCAGCACGTCGCCTTCGTCCAGTTCCAAGGCGATCAGGCCCACGCTGCGTTGACGGCTGAAGGATTCCAGCGGGGTCTTCTTCACGGTGCCTTTGGCGGTGGCCATGAAGATGAAGTGACCTTCGGTGTATTCCTCGACCGGCAGCATGGTGGTGATGTATTCGTCACTGTCCAGCGGCAGCAGGTTGACCAACGGACGACCACGGGCAGCGCGGGAGGCCTCCGGGATTTCGTAGGTCTTGAGCCAGTACACCTTGCCTTTGCTGGAGAACAGCAGCAGCGTGGTGTGGCTGTTGGCGACCAGCAGGTGAGCGATGTAGTCCTCATCCTTCACGCCGGTAGCCGATTTACCTTTACCGCCACGACGCTGGGCCTGGTAGGCCGCCAACGGTTGGGTCTTGGCATAGCCACCGTGGGAGATGGTCACCACGCGCTCTTCTTCCGGGATCATGTCACCCAGGGTCAGGTCCAGGCGCGCATCGAGGATTTCGGTGCGGCGCACGTCGCCGTATTCGGCGCGGATCACTTCCAGTTCTTCGCGGATCACTTCCATCAGGCGCACGGCGCTGCTGAGGATGCGGATCAACTCGCCGATCTGGTTGAGGATCTCCTGGTACTCGGCCAGCAGCTTCTCGTGTTCAAGGCCGGTGAGGCGGTGCAGACGCAGTTCCAGGATGGCCTGAGCCTGCTCTGGGGACAGGAAGTACTTGCCTTCACGCAGACCGTATTGCGGGTCCAGGGTCTCCGGGCGGCACGAGTCGGCGCCAGCGCGCTCAACCATCGCGACCACGGCGCTGGATTCCCAAGGCGTGCTGATCAGCGCTTCCTTGGCTTCCGACGGGGTTGGCGAGGCCTTGATCAGGGCGATCACCGGGTCGATGTTCGACAGCGCAACCGCCTGGCCTTCCAGGATATGGCCACGCTCACGGGCCTTGCGCAGTTCGAACACGGTGCGGCGGGTGACCACTTCGCGACGGTGACGTACGAAGGCTTCCAGCAGGTCCTTGAGGTTCAGGATGCGCGGGCGGCCGTCGATCAGGGCAACCACGTTGATACCAAACACGCTTTGCAGCTGGGTCTGGGCGTAGAGGTTGTTGAGGATCACCTCCGGCACTTCGCCGCGGCGCAGCTCGATGACCACGCGCATGCCGTCTTTGTCGGACTCGTCGCGCAGCTCGGTGATGCCTTCCAGCTTCTTCTCTTTAACCAGCTCGGCGATCTTCTCGATCAGGCGTGCCTTGTTCAACTGGTAAGGGAGTTCGGTGATGACGATCTGCTGGCGGCCACCGACCTTGTCGATGTCTTCGATGATCGAGCGGGCGCGCATGTAAATGCGCCCACGGCCGGTGCGGTAGGCTTCGATGATGCCGGCGCGACCGTTGATGATCGCGGCGGTCGGGAAGTCCGGGCCGGGAATGTATTGCATCAGCTCATCGACGGTCAGCTCAGGGTTGTCGATAAGGGCCAGGCAACCGTCGATGACTTCACCGAGGTTGTGCGGCGGGATGTTGGTGGCCATGCCCACGGCGATACCGCTGGAACCGTTGACCAGCAGGTTGGGAATCCTGGTGGGCATGACAGCCGGGATCATTTCGGTGCCGTCGTAGTTCGGCACCCAGTCCACGGTTTCTTTATGCAGGTCGGCCAGTAGCTCGTGCGCCAGCTTGGTCATGCGCACTTCGGTGTATCGCATGGCCGCGGCGTTGTCGCCGTCCACCGAACCGAAGTTACCCTGGCCGTCTACCAGCAGGTAGCGCAGGGAAAACGGCTGCGCCATCCGAACGATGGTGTCGTACACCGCAGTGTCGCCGTGAGGGTGATACTTACCGATCACGTCACCGACAACACGGGCAGATTTCTTGTACGGCTTGTTCCAGTCGTTACCCAGCTCGCTCATCGCGAACAGCACACGCCGGTGCACGGGCTTCAAGCCATCGCGCGCATCAGGCAGTGCCCGACCGACAATTACGCTCATCGCGTAGTCGAGGTAGGACTGTTTCAGCTCGTCTTCGATATTGACCGGGAGGATTTCTTTGGCCAGTTCGCCCATGAGAAGCCTGATTCCTTTTTCGGGTGAAACCTCGTCACATCCATTCGGGACGAACGAAGCTCGCCGCTGCCGGCACGGTGCCTGACAACGACTTACGACAAATCAACGAGTTATGACACGGATCTGCACGTTATAGGCCACCCCTCGGGGCAGCCCTGGAAACCGCCGGATGTTATCACAATCGCCGCCACGCACCTATCCCCCTGATGCGCATGGAGGCTAGTAATTTGACGGATGACAGGCTTGAAGGGGACGAGAGGGGCTCAGAGGCGCGATGGTGCTTTTTTGCGAGGGTGGAATGCAGACGTTTTATTGACTTCAAGGGCCAATCGCAGGCAAGCCAGCTCCCACCTTTGATGTGTGAACACGGTTGAAGGTGGGAGCTGGCTTGCCTGCGATAGAGCCCCCACAGCCACCGACACCCTCAATGCAGGCGCTTACGACACATCAACTTGGCCAGTTTGGCAGTGTCTGGCCGCTCGACAATGCCTTTTTCGGTGACGATCACGTCGATCAGGTCCGCAGGGGTCACATCAAACACAGGGTTAAACGCCGCGATATCCAACCGCTGCCCATCCACCTCAAGCAACTCACCCATATCGCGCTGCTCCAGCGCAACATCCTCCCCCGTAGCCATCATCAAATCCAGGGTCGAACTCGACGCCACCACCATAAAGCGCACGCCATGGTGCATGGCACACACGGCCAACTGATAAGTGCCGATCTTACTGATCACATCGCCATTGGCCGCAATACAGTCAGCCCCCACCACCACCCAGGTCACGCCTTTGGTCTTGAGGATATGTGCCCCGGCGGAGTCGGCATTCACCGCCACCGGGATGCCCTGGCCCGCCAACTCCCACGCTGTAAGACGGGAGCCTTGCAGCCACGGGCGGGTTTCATTGACATAGACCTGCTCGACCAGCCCCTCCAGATACGCGGCATGAATCACCCCGAGGGCTGTACCAACGCCGCCGGAGGCCAACGCGCCGGCGTTGCCATGGGTGAGGATCGCCTGGGCATTGCCCTGGTGCTTGCGAATCCGCTCCATGCCCAACTGGGCCATGACCACATTGGCCTCCCGGTCGCTCTCATGGATCGCGACGGCTTCGGCTTCCAGCGCCACCAGCGGGTCGGCGTGCTGCTTGAGGCGGTCGAGGCGGTCGCGCATGCGCTGCAAGGCCCAGAACAGGTTCGATGCGGTCGGTCGGGTATGGGCCAGCAAGCCGTAGTCTTCTTCCCATGCAGCCTGCCAGTCACCACCCTCGGCGATACGCTCGCGGGCGGCCAGGACCAAGCCATAGGCGGCGCAGATGCCGATAGCCGGCGCGCCCCGCACCACCATGGTGCGAATGGCGTCGGCCACCGACTCAACGGTACTGCAGGCCACCCAGTGCGTCCGGGACGGCAAAACGCGCTGATCGAGCAGGTGCAGCGCGCCATCACGCCATTCGATGGCCTTCACTTTGTCTGCAGCCAACAGTCGGTCGCGCATCCCTTACCCCGCACTCATGAACAAAAGCCGCCGATTATAGCGATCCGCCAGCCAGGACGCTCGGGTATACTTCGCCCTTCTTTTATAGCTGCCTGGGAAGAAGCCTGCGATGACCTCCACTGCCGCCCCGCTCGACTTGTTGCTGCTGCCGACCTGGCTGGTACCCGTCGAGCCAGCTGGCGTGGTGCTCAAGGAGCACGGCCTGGGTATCCGCGATGGCTGCATTGCCTTTATCGGGCCACGGGACGCGGCGTTGAAGCTCGCGGCGCAAGAGGTGCGTGAACTGCCCGGCATGCTGCTCAGCCCCGGCCTGGTCAATGCCCACGGCCATGCCGCCATGACCCTGTTCCGCGGCTTGGCCGACGATTTGCCACTGATGACCTGGCTGGAAAAACACATCTGGCCCGCCGAAGCCAAGTGGGTCGATGAAGCGTTCGTGCGCGACGGCACCAACCTGGCCATTGCCGAGCAGATCAAGGGCGGCATCAGCTGCTTCTCGGACATGTATTTCTACCCCAAGGTCGCCAGTGACTGCGTGCACAACAGCGGTATGCGTGCGCAGATCGCGCTGCCGATCCTCGACTTCCCGATCCCCGGCGCCAGCAGTGCCGACGAGGCGATCCGCCAGGGTATCGAGTTGTTCGGCGACCTCAAGCACCACCCGCGCATCAAAATCACCTTCGGCCCCCACGCCCCGTACACCGTGTGCGATGCCAACCTGGAAAAAATCCGGGTGATCGCCGAAGAGCTGGACGCCGCGATCCATATGCACGTTCACGAAACCGCCTTTGAAGTGCAGCAAGCCATCGAGCAGACCGGCGAGCGGCCATTGGCGCGCCTGGCTCGCCTTGGCTTGCTGGGCCCGCGCTTTCAGGCCGTGCACATGACCCAAATCAGCGAAGACGACCTGGCTTTACTGGTAGAAAGCAACACCAGCGTCATTCACTGCCCGGAATCGAACCTGAAACTGGCCAGCGGCTTTTGCCCGGTGGAGCGCTTGTGGCAGGCTGGCGTCAACGTGGCCATCGGCACCGACGGCGCCGCCAGCAACAATGACCTGGATCTGCTTGGCGAAACCCGCACGGCGGCGATGCTGGCCAAGGCCGTGGCCGGTTCGGCCACTGCGCTGGATGCCCACCGCGCCTTGCGCATGGCCACACTCAACGGCGCCAGGGCGATGGGCCTGGACAGCCAGATTGGCTCCCTGGAAGTCGGCAAGGCGGCAGACATCGTCGCTTTTGATCTTTCCGGGCTGGCGCAACAACCGATCTACGATCCGGTCTCACAGCTTATATATGCCACCGGGCGCGATTGCGTGAAACACCTTTGGGTTGCCGGCAAGCCATTGCTCGACGACCGGCAATTGACCCGCATGGATGAACAACAGTTGACCGCCACGGCCATTGCCTGGGGCCAACGCATCAGCGGGCACAGCGAATAACGACGCGGCTGAAGCCTTGGGTTCAGCCGCGACACACCGACTTATCAGATTCAGAGGATTCACCATGAGCAACGTCGACCACGCCGAAATCGCCAAGTTTGAAGCCCTTGCCCATCGCTGGTGGGACCGCGAGAGCGAATTCAAGCCCTTGCACGACATCAACCCACTGCGGGTCAATTGGATTGACGAGCGCGTCAACCTGGCCGGCAAGAAAGTGCTGGACGTCGGTTGCGGCGGCGGCATCCTCAGCGAAGCCATGGCCCAGCGCGGCGCCACCGTCATGGGCATCGACATGGGCGAAGCGCCGCTGGCCGTAGCCCAGTTGCACCAGCTCGAATCTGGCGTGAGCGTGGAATACCGCCAGATCACTGCCGAAGCCCTGGCCGAGGAAATGCCCGAGCAGTTCGACGTGGTCACCTGCCTGGAAATGCTCGAACACGTGCCAGACCCGTCCTCGGTGATCCGTGCGTGCTTCCGTATGGTCAAGCCCGGCGGCCAGGTGTTCTTCTCCACCATCAACCGCAACCCCAAGGCGTACCTGTTCGCGATCATTGGCGCTGAATACATCATGAAGCTGCTGCCGCGCGGCACCCATGATTTCAAGAAATTCATCCGCCCTTCCGAGCTGGGTGCGTGGAGCCGCCAAGCCGGGCTGACCGTCAAGGACATCATCGGCCTGACCTACAACCCGCTGACCAAGCACTACAAGCTGGCCAACGATGTTGACGTCAACTACATGATCCAGACCCTGCGCGAGGAGTAAGCCTGTGAAGTTGCGAGCGGTTCTCTTCGACATGGACGGTACCCTGCTGGACACCGCGCCGGACTTTATCGCCATCTGCCAGGCCATGCGCGCCGACCGTGGCCTGGCGCCGATCAACCCGCAGCACATCCGCGATGAAATTTCCGGTGGTGCGCGGGCGATGGTCGCGGTGACCTTCTCGATGGACCCGGAGTCGCCGGGTTTTGAGGAACTGCGCCAGGAATTCCTGGAGCGTTACCTCAAGGATTGCGCAGTCCATAGCAAGCTGTTCGACGGCATGGCCGAGCTGCTGGAAGACATCGAGAAAGCCAAGTTGATCTGGGGTGTGGTCACCAACAAGCCGGTGCGCTTTGCCGAACCGATCATGCAACGGCTGGGCCTGGCCGAGCGTTCGGCCGTGCTGATCTGCCCGGACCACGTGAAAAACAGCAAGCCGGACCCGGAGCCGATGATTCTGGCGTGCAAGATGCTCGACCTGGACCCGGCCAGCGTGTTGTTCGTGGGCGATGACCTGCGCGACATCGAATCCGGCCGCGATGCTGGTACGCGCACGGCGGCGGTCACTTATGGCTATATCCACCCGGACGACAACCCCCGCCACTGGGGCGCGGATGTGGTGGTGGATCACCCGCTGGAATTGCGCAAGGTGCTGGATAACGCGCTGTGCAGTTGCTGATGGTTCGAAGCAATGTGGGAGCTGGCTTGCCTGCGATAGCGGTCTGCCAGCCAGCACATTTGGCGACCGGTCGTCCGCCATCGCAGGCAAGCCAGCTCCCACAGGATATGGACTCCACTTCGAGAGCTGTATCACCTTGAAATTTGTCGAGGCTATTTATGTTTGATTACTCTGCCCCTCCAGAACTGCTCAAAGGCCGGATCATCCTGGTAACCGGCGCCGGTCGCGGGATTGGCGCGGCAGCGGCGAAGACCTATGCCGCCCATGGCGCCACCGTGCTGTTGCTGGGCAAGACCGAAGCCAACCTGGCCCAGGTGTATGACGAGATCGAAGCCGCCGGCCACCCGCAGCCGGTGGTGATCCCGTTCAACCTGGAGACCGCCCTGCCCCATCAATACGATGAGCTGGCAGCGATGATCGAAAAGGCATTCGGCCACCTCGACGGTTTGTTGCACAACGCCTCGATCATCGGCCCGCGCACGCCCATCGAGCAGTTGTCCGGCGAGAACTTCATGCGGGTGATGCACGTCAACGTCAACGCGATGTTCATGCTGACCAGCACTTTACTGCCGTTGCTCAAGCTGTCCCAGGATGCGTCGGTGGTATTCACCTCCAGCAGCGTCGGGCGCAAGGGCCGTGCTTATTGGGGTGCCTATGGCGTGTCCAAGTTCGCCACCGAGGGGCTGATGCAAACCCTGGCCGATGAACTGGAAGATGTGGCCGCAGTGCGCGCCAACAGCATCAACCCGGGCGGCACCCGCACCAGCATGCGCGCCCAGGCGTACCCAGGGGAAAACCCGATGGAAAGGCCGGCGCCGGAAGAGATCATGCCGGTGTACCTGTACCTGATGGGGCCGGACAGTGCGGGCATCAACGGCCAGGCCTTCGATGCGCAGTAAGCCCTGACACACCGCAAAACAAAGGTGGGAGCTGGCTTGCCTGCGATAGCATCACCGCGGTGTCACTGAAGCACCGAGGTGTCTGTATCGCAGGCAAGCCAGCTCCCACATTGCTTTGTGGTGTACTCAAATACTCAGTTTTTGACCACTTCCTCAAGGGTGAAGCGCCCCAACGGGTTCTGCAGGAAGTTGCTTACGTTCTTGCGTGAGATATTGATGTACGGGCTGTAGTACAGGTCAATCCAGTTCACATCCTGTTTGGCCAGTTTCTGCAACTCCACATACATTTGCTCACGCTTGGCCGGGTCTGCCTCGATCCGCGCAGCCGCCACCAAGGCCTTGACCTGGTCGTTCTTGTAGCGGGTCATGTAGTTCTGGTTGGTATCGTGGCCCAGCACGAAGGTGGTTTTCTGGTCGGGGTCGAGGATGTCGTTGGTCCAGTACATCACCGAAATATCGTACTCACCGTCTACCAGCATCTGCCAGCTTTGGGTCGGGTCGACTTTTTGCAGGTTGGCGGTCACACCGACCTTGGCCAGCTGGTCTTTGATGATTACCGCGATCTGCTCGTCGGCCTCGTTGCCGGCGTTGACCACGTAGTTGAGCTTCAAATCCTGGGCACCTGCAGCGGCCAGCAGCTTCTTGGCTTCGGCCGGGTCGTACGGGCGTTGCAGATTGTTGGCGTAGTGGTACAGCGAGCCCTTTGGAATGTAGGAATAAGCCACGGTGCCTTGACCGTAAGTGACGGCTTTGACCAGCGATTGCTTGTCGATGGCCATGTCCAGGGCCTGGCGCACTTGCGGCTTGGCCAACAAGCCGTGCTCGTGGTTGATCAACAGGTGATCTTCACGGGTGGACGGGTCGGCGTGGATCACCACGTTCTGGTCTTTTTTCAGTTCTTCGACCCGGGAGAACGGCACGAAGATCGCCGTGTCGAGTTCGTTGTTCTGCACCATGCGCATGCGCGTGTTGTCATCGGTCACCGACACCCATTCCACGCCGTCCAGGCTCACGCTGCCGGCCTGCCAGAAATTCGGGTTTTTCTTCAGGATCACGCGGTCGCCCTTGCGCCACTCGTCCACGGTAAACGCGCCGGAGGTCACCGGGTTTTCCGAGTAGGCGTCTTCGCCCATCTTGGTCATGGCTTTTTCCGACAGGATCGACACCGTTGGCGACGCCAGTTGCGAGAGGAAGGCCACCGCCGGGGTTTTCAAGGTGACCACCAGGGTCTTGGCATCGCTGGCCGTGGCGGTGTTGATCAGGCTGAACGGGTCGCTCCACAAGGAGGCCTTGTTGTCGCGGATGCGCAGCAGGCTGAATGCGGCGTCGGCGGCAGTGATCGGCGAGCCGTCAGAGAACTTCGCCTCGCGCAGCTTGAAGGTGTAGGTCAGGCCATCCTTGGAAATGTCCCAGCTTTCGGCCAGGCCCGGTTCCATTTTGGTGCCCAGGTTATCCACGCGCACCAGGGTGTCGTAGACGTTGGCAAATACCCAGGTGTCCCGGTTTTGCGCGCTTTTGATCGGGTCGAAGGTGGTGCTGTCTTCACGGCAGCCGATGGTGAGCACACCGGCGGCCTGTGCCAGGCCGGCGGTCAGCGACCAGGCCGTGAGGGTAGCGGCGGCGAGCAATTTCAAGTGGCGCGAGTGCATATCACAACTCCTTGTTAATGAATGGCAGAAGGTCAAAGCAAAGGGTCTTCAAGCACGCAACTGTACCGATGCTCGTGCAGGAAATGGGTGGGGGGCAATACCGAGGAACACTTGGCTTGCGCATACCGGCAACGCGGGTGAAAGGCACAACCAGTCGGCAGATTCAGCGGGCTCGGCGGTTCGCCGGGCAATGGCTGCGCAGGCAATGGCCGGTGCGGATCGATCTCCGGGATGGCCTGGATCAGCGCCGCCGTATACGGGTGACGCGGCGCGGTGAACACCGCTTCCACCGGGCCTTCCTCGACGATCTTGCCCAGGTACATCACCGCCACGCGGTCGCACAGGCGTCGCACGATGGCCAGGTCATGGGCGATAAACAGGATCGCCAGGTTCATACGCTGTTGCAGTTCCAGCAGCAGGTTGATGATCTGACCCTGGATCGACACATCCAGCGCCGCCACACATTCATCGGCAATGATCAGGCGCGGCTCCACCGCCAGCGCCCGGGCGATACCCACGCGCTGGCACTGGCCGCCACTGAGGGAGCCGGGCTTGCGTGAAGCCAGCTCAGGACGCAAGCCGACCAGTTCGAGCAACTCATTCACACGCTCAGGAATCTGCTGCGCCGCCACCTTACCCTGCACACGCAGTACCTCGGCGAGGGTTTCGCCAATGCTGTGCCGTGGATTGAGTGCGGCGTAGGGGTCCTGGAAAATCATCGCGGTTTCATGCCGCAGCCGGGCAATGTCGATGGCGCTGCCATGGGCCATGTCGATACCGTCGAACAACACCTGCCCGGCGCTGATCGGGTTGAGGTGCAGAATTGCCCGGCCCAGGGTGCTCTTGCCACTGCCGGACTCGCCCACCAAACCCAGGGTTTCACCGGCGGCGAGGTTCAGCGACACCCCGTTCACCGCCCTCACCCACTGGCGGTTGAGGCCCAGCAGGCCGCTGCCGGACGCGGCAAAGCGCACTTCCAGATCCTTGACCTGTAACAAGCTCATGGGCGCGCTCCCAACGGGTAGTGACAGGCCACGCGTGCGCCCTGGGGCAGCAACTCGGTGCACAAGGCGCCTGCCTGCGGGCAGCGCGGGTGGAAGCGGCAGCCGTCGGGCAATGCATCGAGCAACGGCGGCTGGCCAGCAATGGTGCGCAACAACGCATGCCCGCTGCTGTGGGCCGGCTGGCAGTCGATCAGGCCTGCGGTATACGGATGTTGCGGTTGGGCCAGCAGTTCGTATTTGCTGCCGTGCTCGCACAGGCGCCCGGCGTACATCACGGCGATGGCATCGCAGGTTTGCGCCACCACGCCCAGGTCATGGGTGATCATGATGATCGACAGGCCACGCTGGTCGCGCAGGTCGAGCAACAGCCGCAGGATTTGCGCCTGCACCGTCACATCCAGGGCCGTGGTCGGTTCGTCGGCGATCAACACCTTCGGGTTGCAGCCCAGGGCCACGGCGATCATGGCGCGCTGGCGCATGCCACCGGAAAACTCATGGGGGTAGTTGTCGACCCGGGCCTGCGGATCGGGAATCCCGACCTGACGCAATACCTCGATCGCCTGCAAGCGCGCGTCTTTTTTCGACGCACCTTGATGCAGGCGGATGCCCTCGGCGATCTGCTCACCGATACGCATCAGCGGGTCCAGGTGGCTGCTGGGGTTCTGGAAGACCATGCCCAACTGCCCGCCGCGCACGGCGCGCATACCGGCATCATCCAGTGCCAATAAGTCCTGGCCGGCCAACTGCACCGCGCCGCCCTGCACCCGCAGGTTGGGCGATGGCAACAGACGCATCAGGCTGCGACAGGCCATGGTCTTGCCCGAACCGCTCTCGCCCACCAGGCCGAGGATTTCACCCTCGGCCAGGTCGAAAGACACCCGGTCCACCAAGGTGACCTCACGCCCGGCGTTGTTGGCGATCACACTGAGGTCGCGCACCTTCAGCAGGCTCATGAGCGCTCCCCCAATACCTGTGCAACACCATCGGCCAACAGGCTGAAGCCCATGGCCAAGGTCACGATGGCCAGGCCCGGAAAGGTGCAGATCCACCAGGCGGTGGTGATAAAGGCTTGCCCCTCGGCCACCATCGTCCCCCATTCGGCGGTCGGTGGTTGCACCCCCAGGCCCAGGTAGCTGACGGCGGCGCCGTTGAGCAGCACCAGCACCGCGTCGGACATGGAAAACACGATGGAGCCAAACAGCGCATTGGGCAACAAATGCCGGAACAGAATGCGCCCATGGCCAAAGCCCAGGCTTTTGGCGGCCAGGGCGAACTCGCTTTCCTTGAGCACCAGGATCTGCGAGCGAATCAGGCGCGCATACGACACCCAGCCCACCAGCGCCATGGCGATGTAAAAACTCTGTAAGCCCGGCCCGAGGATGGCCATGATCGCCAGCATCAGCACCAGGAACGGGAACGCCAGCACCACGTCGATCACACGCATGCAGACACTGTCGAAACGCCCGCCGATATAACCCGAGACCGCACCGATAAAGGTGCCAATGATGAAAGGGAAGATCACCCCGATAACCGCCAACTGCAGGTCGATGCGCGCACCCCAGATCACCCTCGACAGGATGTCCCTGCCGTAATTGTCCGTACCCAACGGATGGGCAAGGCTGGGGGCCAGCAAACTCATGCCGGTGTCCTGCGCGATGGGGTCATAGGGCGCGACCCACGGCGCAAACAGCGCCAGGGCCAACCACGCGAACAGGATCAACAACCCCCATGCGGCGGTCAGTCGGCCATTGCGAAAACCAAAGCGCAGGCGCAAGCGCCATGGGGCCATCAGGGGGCGACTGCTCATTGCATCTTCACCCGTGGGTCGAGGGCCACTGTCACCAGGTCAGCCATGAAGTTGACCACCACCGTGGCACAGGCCAGCACCATCGCCACGCCCTGCACCACCATGTAGTCACGGGTGAAAATGCCGCGCACCAGCAACTGGCCGATGCCTGGAATCGCGAACAGGCTTTCGATGACCACCGTGCCGCTGATCAGCCAACCGATGTTGACCGCCAGCAGGTTGACCGCCGGCACCAGAGCGTTGGGCAGCACATGCCGGCGAAACACCGCGCCTTCCGACAGCCCGCGTGCGCGTGCGGCGGTGACGTGATCCGCCTGCAATTCCATCAACATGCTCGCCCGCAGGTTACGCACCAGCACCGCCGACAGCGCCAGGGCGATGGTCAGGCACGGCAAGAGCATGTGGTGCGCCTTGTCCAGCCAGGTGCGCCCGTAACCGGACACCGGGAACAAGCCCCATTTCACGCTGAGCAGCAGGATCAGCATCAACCCCAGCCAGAACGCCGGCATGCCCAGGCCGACCGTGGTGAACACGCGGATCAGCTTGTCTGCCCAACGGCCTTGCTGGCGCGCCGCAATCGTTGCCAGTGGCACCGCTATCAACAACGCGAGCACCACGCTGCCCAGCACCAGCACCAGGGTCGGCTCGATCCGGGTGACGATCAGTTTCAGGGCGTCGACCTTGTACAGCAGCGATTGGCCGAGGTCGCCCTTGAGCAGGTTTTTCAGGAAGTAAAAGTATTGCAACCACAAAGGCTGGTCGAGGCCGAACTGGGCGCGGATCTTCAGCAGCGCATCCGGCGTGCTGCGCGAACCCAGCAAGGCGCGCGCCGGGTCGCCAGGAATCGAGCGCACCAACACGAAGGTGATCAGGCTGATGCCCAGCAGCACCGGCAGCAATTGCAGGGGCCGGGACAACACAAAACGGTAGCGCGCCAGGTTCATGCGTCAGTCTCGGTGGCGAGCGAGGAAGTCCAGCAGCACCGGGAAGTACGCCTGCGGCTCCTCGTAAAACGGCATATGACTGCTGTTGGGGAACACATGCAACTCGGCGTGGGGTGCTGCTAGTTTCATGCGCATTGCGCAAGCGGGGGTAAGTTCGTCGTGCTGGCCGGTGGTGATCAGGATCGGCATCGTGAACTCGGCCATTTCCTTGAGGCGGTTCCAGTCCTTGAGGTTGCCGATATAGAGGAACTCGTTGGGGCCTTGCATGGTTTCGTACGGCCCCATGTTCCAGTCGCCCAGGGAGCGCTTGACCGGCTCCGGCCATTCGTCGAGCCGGCACACGTGGCGGTAGTTGAGCAAGGTGATGGCGGCCTGGTACTGCGGGTGGTCGAGGGTGCCCATGGCTTCGTGGCGTTGCATCATGGCCACGGTTTCGCTGCCCAGGGCGCCGCGCAGGCGCTCCAGTTCCTGGGACAGGTGGGGAATGTCGCCGACGGTGTTTTCCAGGATCAGGCTTTTGAGCGCACCGGGATAATGCACGGCATATTCGATCCCCAGCCAACCGCCCCAGGAGTGCCCGAGCAAATGCACGCGGCCCAGGCCCAGCGCCTGGCGCACGGTCTCGACTTCTTCGACATAACGGCGGATTTCCCACAGTGCGGCATCGGTCGGTCTGGCTGATGCGCCTGTGCCAAGCTGGTCGAATGCAACCACTCGCAGGTTATGTGCTTTGAGCCAGCCATGGGCGTCGCGCAGATAGTCACACGGCAGGCCCGGCCCGCCGTTGAGACACAGCAGCACCTCATCGCCTTCGCCAAAGCTGTAGACCACGAGGTTATGGCCGTCGACTTGCACGTTGTACTGCTGGTCGGGGGCAATTTCACGCCACATGCATACATTCCTTGTGTTGTATCGGCCTGGCGGGTAGCGGCCGTTTATCAGGTCAACACTACCGAGGATGCCGTGCGTCCATAACCTAGTATTTCTTATAGGTTTGGCCTGGCAGTCCTTCGCCGGGGCGTGGCATTCTACTTGCAGCAAGTCGAGATTCAAATGAATTCGGGAGCAGAACGGATGCTGGCCAAGCTGACCGCCTTCAATAATCGCCTCATACCGGGCAGGAGCCTGGATGAACAGATGGACAATACGTTTATCCTGGCCCAACAACTGGGCTTCGATGCGCTGGTGTATGACTACAGCCCGGTGCCCATCGACCTCAACGGCGCACTGATCACGCCTTCGCTGTTGCAACTGCGCAACACACCGGCCGACTGGCACGCCTTATGGTGCAGCGAAGGGTTTTACCAGATCGACCCGGTGCAACACCTGGCATTGAGTTCGGTATCACCGTTTGTCTGGTCCTATGAGGCCAAGACTGAGACCGCCCTGCAAAAGATCATCGACCCGTGCCACGCTCCCGTTTCCTCCTACCTGCATGAACGCCAGCTGACCTGCGGCGTCAGTGTGCCGATTCATCTGCCCAAGGGCGGTTTTGCCTCGCTCACCGGCTTACGCACCGGCAAGGCGCGCACGGTATTGAAGGACGCCCAACATACGCTGGCCGATTTCAGCCTGATTACCCATGCCCTCCAGGAAGCGGCGTACCCGCTGTTCAGCAAGGAGGTGCGGGCTTATCCGCACATCCGCCTGACCAAGCGCGAGCGCGAATGCCTGAAATGGGCGGCAGAAGGCCTTACCGCCGCTGAAATCGCCACGCAATTGAGCCGCTCCCTGGCAGTGGTCACCCTGCACCTGGCCTCGGCCATGCACAAACTGGGGGCCAAAAACCGTGTTCAAGCGGTGGTTCGAGCCACCCATTACCGCTTGCTGGAAGATTGAGCTTTCGGCAAAAACCTATCTGTTTTGCTAGTTACCTAAACTTTTTGTTCAGACTATCGTAACCCTGATCCTTTTTTTCAGAGCAGGGTACGAAATGGAATTCATCGAAAAAGTTCGCGAAGGCTACGCGCCCTTTGGCGCCTATCAGACCTGGTATCGCGTCACGGGCGACCTGAGCACAGGCCGCACGCCCTTGGTGATCATCCATGGCGGCCCGGGCTGCACCCACGATTACGTCGACGCCTTCAAGGACGTCGCCGCCAGCGGCCACGCAGTCATCCATTACGACCAGTTGGGCAACGGCCGCTCCACGCATTTGCCGGAAAAAGATCCGTCGTTCTGGACCATCGGCCTGTTCCTCGACGAGTTGAACAACCTGCTGGACCACCTGCAAATCAGTGAGAACTACGCGATCCTGGGGCAATCTTGGGGCGGCATGCTCGGCAGCGAACACGCGATCTTGCAACCCAAAGGCCTGCGCGCGTTTATCCCTGCCAACTCGCCCACCTGCATGCGCACCTGGGTCAGCGAAGCCAATCGCCTGCGTAAGCTGTTGCCTGAAGGCGTGCACGAAACCCTGCTCAAGCACGAGCAGGCCGGCACCTACCAAGACCCGCAATACCTCGCGGCCTCTCGGATTTTCTATGACCAGCATGTGTGCCGGGTCAACCCGTGGCCCGAAGAAGTGGCACGCACCTTCGCCCAGGTGGATGCCGACCCGACGGTGTACCACGCCATGAGCGGCCCGACCGAATTCCACGTGATCGGCAGCTTGAAGGACTGGAATGTGATCGGCCGCCTGTCAGCCATCAAGGTGCCAACCCTGGTGATTTCCGGTCGACATGACGAAGCCACACCGTTGGTGGTCAAGCCGTTCCTGGATGAGATAGCGGACGTGCGCTGGGCACTGTTTGAAGACTCCAGCCACATGCCCCATGTGGAAGAACGCCAGGCATGCATGGGGACGGTGGTGAAGTTTCTGGATGAGGCGTGTTCGTTGCCGCACAAAGCCCTCAAGGCCGGCTGAATCCCTGTGGGAGCTGGCTTGCCTGCGATAGCACCGGTGAATTCACCATCGCTATCGCAGGCAAGCCAGCTCCCACAGGGTACACGGGTCGCTCGTTAAACCTCGCTGGTCTCAGCCTTGGATGCTTTCCTCAAGGTATCCGCTACCAGGGGAATTTCCTTGCCCTCGGCATCAAACAACTTCCCACCCCGGTAGTAATCGCCATCGCGCAACGCGGCCACGTCGCGAAAGCACAAGCTGCGCTCAGTCCCCGCCACAAACACTGACTGCTGGTCCGAGTTGCCGGCGGTGAAGTGGTTGAATGCCAGGTTCAGCAATATCGCCATGATTGCCGACGAGCTGATGCCCGAGTGGAAGATGGTCGCGAACCAGCTTGGAAACTGATCGTAGAAGCTGGGCGCGGCGATGGGGATCATGCCGAAGCCGATGGATGTGGCGACGATGATCAGGTTCATGTTGTTGCGGTAATCCACCTTGGACAGCGTGCGAATCCCGCTGGCCGCCACCGTGCCGAACAATACAATCCCGGCGCCGCCCAACACGGAGGTGGGCACGGCCGCGATCACCCGGCCCATGAATGGCAGCAGGCCGAGCACCACTAGGAATACCCCGCCAGTGGCCACCACAAACCGACTCTTGACCCCGGTCACCGCCACCAGGCCGACGTTCTGGGCGAACGCGCTCTGGGTAAACGAACCGAAGATCGGCGCGAACATGCTCGACAGCATGTCGGCGCGCAGGCCGTTGCCCAGGCGCTTGGAGTCCACTTTGGTGTCGATGATCTCGCCCACCGCCAGGATATCCGCTGACGTTTCCACCAGCGTCACCATCACCACGATGCACATGGAAATAATCGCCGCCACATGGAAGGTGGGCATGCCGAAGTGAAATGGCGTGGGGAAACCGAACATCGGCCCCTGCATGACACCAGAGAAGTCCGCCATGCCAAGCAGCACCGCGATCACCGTGCCGATCACCATGGCCAGCAGGATCGACAAGCGAGAGATGGTTGCGCTGCCGATCTTGCTCAGTAGCAGCACCAGCACCAGAGTCAGCGCGGCCAGGCCGATGTTAGACATGCTGCCAAAATCCGCCGCCCGGCTGTTGCCACCCATGGCCCAGCGCGCCGCTACGGGCATCAGGGTCAGGCCGATGGTGGTAATCACAATGCCCGTCACCAGCGGCGGAAAAAACTTGGTGATCCTTGAGAACACCGGGGTGATCAACAAACCGATAAAGGATGCGGCCATCACCGCCCCGAGTATCGCTGGCACACCACCGGCACCGTCGCTGCCGACAATCGCCACCATGGTCGCCACACCCGCGAACGACACGCCCTGCACCAGCGGCAACTGACAGCCGAAAAACGGCAGGCCCAGGGTTTGCAGCAGCGTGGCCAGGCCACCGGCAAACAGCGATGCAGCGATCAGCAAGCCGATATCCGCCGGCGACAACCCGGCTGCCTGGCCGACGATCAACGGCACGGCGACGATACCGCCATACATGGTGAGCACATGCTGCAGGCCGTAAGCCATGTTGGCGGCGACGCCCAGATTTTCATCTTCGGGCCGCTGCGGTGACGCCTTCGGGATAGTCATGGTGAGGGGTTCTCTGTTTTTGTTGTGCGCTCACTGTATGCAATGTTAAGACTGTATGTCCATAGAGTTGTATACAATCAATCGAACAAGATACCCTCCAACGGCGTTACAAAAACAATCCGGCCGTCACGAGCCAGAACGCCAAAGGACAAAAAGAATGAAAAAGGCACTACAGGGCGCCACCGTCGCATTGACCCTTCTCGGCGGCGGGGAGGCTGTTGCGGTGGAATGGATGAACAACAGCGTCGGGTTCCGCTACGGGCAGCACTTCACCAACCCGAACAACCCCGACGACTTCAGCAAGCGCATCTACAGTTTTACCCACGCCAGCGGCTACCGTTACGGCAGCAATTTCCTCAACCTCGACGTATTCCTGTCCGACAGCAGCGACCCGCGCAAAGGCACCGACCACGGGGGCAGCGAGGTGTACGCCGTGTACCGGCATCAGCTGTATGCCTCACGCGTGTTCGACTTGCCGCCGGGCACGGGGCTGATCAGGGATTACGCGCTGACCCTGGGCTTCGACGCCAACCGCAACAACAACTTCGCTTCCGCCAAGAAGCGCGCCCTGGTGATTGGCCCTACGTTGAAGTTCAACACTGTCGGCGTGCTGGACCTGAGCCTGATGTACTACAAGGAAAAGAACCACACCGGCATTCCCGGCGCGCAAGAGTCGAACCACACCTTCGACGCTACCTACATGCTCAACCTGACCTGGATGCGACCGTTCGAGGTGGGCAACCATGCGGCAAAATTCCAGGGGTTCATTAACTACGTCGGGGAAAAAGGCGAGGACTACCATGGCCGCGATACCGCACCGGAAGCGCTGATGCGTACGGCGCTGATGGTGGCGGGGCGACCGGGTAAAAGCGTCAAGCCGAACTTGTACCTGGGGGTGGGGTATGAGTACTGGCATAACAAATTCGGCGTGGACGGTGGGCGTGGCAGCCGCACCTCAACGCCGACGCTGAACATGGAAGTGACGTTCTAACTGAAGAAACGCAAAACAATGTGGGGCTGGCTTGCCTGCGATAGCGGTCTGTCAGTTAGCCCATCTGGCACTGATACACCGCTATCGCAGGCAAGCCAGCTCCCACACTTTGATCGTATTGTCAGCTCAGGCGTTGGCCAGTTCGGAAGAATTGCCCTTCGGCCGTGCCAACCAATACCCCAACACCGCCAGCGGCGCGGTCGCCAGCATCACAATCACCGTGATCAACAGCGGTTGCTCGATCATCGACGACACCAATAGGCTGGCCAGGAAGCACAGGCCCAACTGCAGGGTGTTTTGCAGGGCCGCCGCCTTGCCGGAATTTTCCGCAAAGGGCATCAGCGCATTCGCCACCACAATCGGGTAGCTGGCGCCGTTGCACAGCGCCATCAGGCAGAACGGGATCAACAAGGTGGTCAGGGTCGGCACACTCAAGGTGGCCACCAGGTACAACGCCACCATGCTCAAGCAATAGGCGACCAGCAACCACGGCAGCAGGGTTTTCCCCGGCAGGCGCTGCAAGGCGCTGCGGCAACTGTAGCCGCCAACGAGAAACGCCAGGGTCGGCAGCACGTAGCTGAGGCCAATGTCATTCGGGCTGTAACCCATGCCACCGAGGATGAACGGCGAGGCGGTCAGCCAAGCGAAGAAGCTGGCCGAACAGGCGGCGAAGATCATCACATTGCCGGTAAACACCCGCGAGGTGAGCAATTGCCCATAGCCCAGGCGCACCGGGCTGCCCTTGTGCTCCGAACGCTTGGGCACGTTGCACAGAAATAACGTCGGCAACAACAGCAGCAACGACACCACCAGCAACACGCCGAAGATCGCCTGCCAACCAAAGTGATTGAGCACCATGGCACCCAACAGCGGAGCCAGGGCCGGAGACAGCGACATCAACGGCATGATGCTGGCGAAGACGCGATGAGCCTTGTCGGCCGGGTAGCGATCAATCACCAAGGCCTGCCAACTGACGGCGGCGGCACACACGCCAATCGCCTGCATAAAGCGCAGGGCCAGCAGTTGCGGCGCGCTCTGAACCCAGAACATGCCCAGGCAACCGAGCACAAACAGGCTCAGGCCCGCGATCAGAATCGGTTTGCGCCCCAGGCGGTCCGAGAGCGGCCCCCACAGCAACTGCCCCAGCGCAAAGCCGGCAAGGAAAATACTCAAGCTGGCGCCCACCGCGCCAGCACCAATGTTCAACTGCTCGCCCATGGCGCCAAACGCCGGCAAGTACATGTCCATGGCCAGATAACCGAGCATGCTCAGCCCCGCCAGATACCAGGTAAAACCAAAAGAATTTTTCATCGAAGCCTTGTAGATACTGCCATCAAACTATTTGCTGACTGGCGCCCATTATGAAGCTGACAATATCTGTGTGAAGCGATAATAATTGGACACTCTTATCAATAATTTTGAAGGCATTACCTATGTGGTCGGAATATTCCCTGGATGTGGTCGACGCCGTTGCCCGTCACGGCAGCTTCAGCGCCGCCGCCCAGGAACTGCACCGCGTACCGTCGGCCATCAGCTACACCGTGCGCCAGCTTGAAGAATGGCTGGCCGTGCCGCTGTTTGTGCGGCGGCATCGCGACGTAGAACTGACCCCCGCCGGCCGTTTGTTTATCGACGAAGCCCGCGGCGTGATGAAAAAAATGCTCGGCACCCGGCGCCTGTGCCAACAGGTGGCCAATGGTTGGAGCGGCCAGTTGAAGGTGGCCGTGGACTCCATCGTCAAACCCCAGCGCTGCCGGCAGTTGGTGCTCGACTTCTATCGGCAGTTTCCCGAAGTGGAATTGCTGCTCGAATACGAGGTGTACAACGGCGTGTGGGATGCGCTGGCGGATGAACGCACCGACATCGTGATCGGCGCCACCAGCGCGGTGCCGGTGGCCAGCCACTTCAGCTTCCGCGACATGGGCCTGTTGAACTGGCTGTGCGTGGTCAGCGCCCGGCACCCCTTAGCTGCGGTGGAAGGTTTACTCAGTGATGACCAACTGCGCCCCTTTGCCTCGCTGTGCATGACCGACACCTCACGCAACCTGCCCAAGCGCGACACCTGGACCCTGGATAACCAGCGTCGCCTGGTGGTGCCCAACTGGGCGTCGGCTCTGGATTGCCTGCGCGATGGCCTGTGTGTAGGGATGGCACCGGCCCATCAGGTATTGCCATGGATCGAGCGCGGGGACTTGGTCGCGCTGCAGTTGAGCCGGCCATTTCCGGCCAGCCCGTCGTGTGTGGCGTGGGCGCAGAACAAGCTGTCGCCAGCCATGGCGTGGTTGCTGGAATACTTGGGCGATACGGAGACCATGAACCAGGAATGGCTGAATGGCCCCTCCCTCTGATCGTTCCCACGCTCCGCGTGGTAACGCTGCCCTGGACGCTCCGCGTCCGCTCTTAAGGCGTGACGCAGAGCGTCACAGGAGGCGTTACCACGCAGAGCGTGGGAACGAGCATCGCCCCCTTCCGCACTTTTTCAGTCCAGTAGGCGGGTGATGGCTCGCACGATCATTTCTACTTCCTTGCCTTGCAACGTCAGCGGCGGCAACAGCCGAATGATCTTGCCCCGCGTGACGTTGATCAACAGCCCATGCTCCTGCGCCGCCCGTTGGGCCAGGTCACGGTAAGGGCTTGCCAGTTCAATGCCGATCATCAAGCCCTTGCCACGAATCGCCCGCACCTGCGGATGGTCCTCCAACTCCATGCGTAAACGCGCCAGCAAGTGTTCGCCCTGGCGTGCGGCGTTTTCCAGCAAGCCTTGCTCCTGGATAATCTCCAGCACCGTACACCCGACGCGACACGCCAGCGGGTTGCCACCAAAGGTGCTGCCATGGCTGCCGGGGGTGAACAGCTCAGCGACGCCAGCGCGGGCCAGGCAGGCGCCGATGGGCACGCCATTTCCCAGGCCTTTGGCGAGGGTCATTACGTCCGGCACGATGCCTTCGTGCTGGAAGGCAAACCAGGTGCCGGTGCGCCCGATGCCGGTCTGGATTTCGTCGAGCATCATCAGCCAGCCGTGGCGCGTACAGTGCTCGCGCAGGGCTTTGAGGTAGCCCGACGGCGCCACCAACACACCACTTTCACCCTGGATCGGTTCAAGCAGCACCGCCGCGATGCGCGTGCCGAACTGTTCGGTGACCGCCTCCAGGGCCGCCATGTCGCCAAAGCCAACCTTGATGAAATCGCCGGGCAGACGCTGGAACCCCAGGCGCACCGACGGCCCGTCGCTGGCGGCCATGGTGCCTAGCGTGCGGCCGTGGAAGGCGTTCTCCATCACCACCACCAGCGGCTGTTCGATGCCTTTTTTCCAGCCATGCAAACGCGCCAGCTTCAGCGCCGTCTCGTTGGCCTCGGCGCCGGAATTGTTGAAGAACGCGCGGTCCAGCCCGGACAGTTGGGCCAGGCGCCGGGCCAATTGTTGTTGCCAGTCGATGCTGTAGAGGTTGGAGGTGTGCAGCAGCAAGCCGGCCTGTTCGCTGATGGCCGCCACTAACCTGGGGTGGGAATGACCAACATTGGTCACCGCCACGCCGGCCACGGCGTCCAGGTATTCGCGGCCCTGTTGGTCCCACAGGCGCGTGTCAAGGCCGCGAGTGAAGCTCAGGGCCAGGGGTTGATAAGTGCTCATCAGGCAGGCGGCGGTCATGGTGGCGGCTCCAGTGCATCGTTGCGGTGGATCAAGTATGGTTAACCACCCTCGCTGGATAAACGCAGAATTACTGCAATAACTTTAAACCAGGGCTTGATAATGGATCTGTTCCAGGCAATGTCGGTGTACGTGAAAGTCGTCGAGACCGGCAGCATGACCGCCGCCGCGCAGGAATGCGGGATTTCGACCACCATGGTGGGCAACCATCTGCGAGCGCTGGAACAACGGCTTGGCGTCAGCTTGCTCAAACGCACCACGCGCAAACAGAACCTCACCGAATTTGGCGGGCAGTATTATCAGCGCTGCCTGGAAGTGCTGGGGCTGGTGGCCGACTCGGAGCTACTGGCCGAGCAGGTCCACAGCGAAACCCCCAAAGGCAGCCTGCGCATCACCGCGCCGCCAGTGTTCGGCACCGAACGCCTGGTGCCGGCCTTGAGTGAGTTTTCCCAGCGCTACCCCCTTATCGACCTGTACGTGGTGCTGAGCAATGAGCGCATGGACCTGGTCGACAGCGGTTTTGACGTGGCGATTCGTCTCGGCGAACTGGAAAGCTCCAGCCTGATCGCCCGGCCTCTGCAGGCCTATACCCTCACCCTTTGCGCCTCCCCTGCCTACCTGGCGCGACGCGGCACACCGCACACCCCGGATGACCTGCAGCAGCATGACTGCCTGGCATTCGCCTACCCCGCGAACGACAACTGGCGCGACACCGATAAACTTTGGCGCATGACCGGCGATGAAGGTGGGGTGGAGGTGCCGGTGTCTGGCTCATTGACCATCAACAGCTCCCAAGGCTTGCGTCAGGCCGCCATCAACGGCATGGGCATCATTATGCTGGCCGATGCCCTGGTGCAACCGGACCTGGAGAGCGGCAAGCTGGTGGCCTTGCTGACCACCTATAAACTGCCCAGCCGCCCCATGCACCTGATGTATCGCCAAGACCGCTACCGCCTGCCCAAGCTGCGGGCGTTCGTCGACTTTGTAATGGAGAAATGGGCGCGCTAGAACGCCACGCCCAACTCGCGCAAACGCGCGGCGGTGCGCTCGGCCGATACATGGTGAATGCCCTGCCAGCCCAATGCGATGGCGGCCTCGATATTGCCGGCGACGTCGTCGATGAACACCACTTCACTGGCTTGGATGTCTGGCAGGTGTTCACGCACCTGACTGAGGCTGGCGTGGTAGATCGCCGGGTCAGGCTTGATCAGCTTCACCTCGCCAGACACCAAGATGTCGCGAAAACGCTTCAGGAACGGGTAGTTGGCCCGGGCGTAAGGGAAGGTTTCAGCCGACCAGTTGGTAAGCCCGAACAGCGGCATCTCAACCTGGTGCAACGCTTCGAGAATCGCCACGCCCTCGGGTAATTCAGCACGCAGCATTTCGGGCCAGCGCTCGTAATAAGCCTGGATCAGGGTCTTGTGTTCGGGGTATTGGGCAACCAGGGTGCGGGTGGCTTCAGCCAGGGAGCGACCGGCATCTTGCTCGGTGTTCCAGGCCTGGGTGCAGATGGTGTCGAGGAACCACTGGCGCTCGACGTCGTTGGCAATCAGCTTGCGGTACAGATGCTGCGGGCTCCAGTCGAACAGGACACCGCCGAAATCAAAAACTACTGCACGAATCGTCATCAGATCCTCCGTTAGCGTGGCTTGATAGCTGCTGGAGTCTGACAGATCTAAAAGAGGGAGGCGTAAGAAGGGGCTGAAAAGAAAGAGGGAGTAGGCACAGCCAAATTGAGCGAACGCAATGCTCAAAGCAACGAAGATCACATGTGGGAGCTGGCTTGCCTGCGAAAGCGGTCGTGCAGTCACAGATGCCGCGACTGACGCACCGCCTTCGCGGGCAAGCACGCTCCCACAGGGGATTTGCGTTAACTGACTGACATCAGAGCAAGCCAGCTCCCACCTTATTGACCGGGTTTTAAGCTTGAATCAGCCCGTTGATTTTGACGGTCGGGTTCACATCCGCGTCGTAATCCACGCCGTCGACCTCAAAGCCAAACAAGCGCAGGAACTCGGCCTTGTAACCGGCAAAATCGCTGATCTCGTTGACGTTGTCGTCGGTCACCTGGTTCCACAGCGCGGCCACGGCGTCCTGGACCTTCGGTTCCAGCTCGGCCAGGTCGGCACGCAGGCGGCCATCGGCGTCGAGTTTCGGCTGGCTGCCGTACAGGCTGTCCTTGAACAGGCCGTAGACCTGCTCGATGCAGCCTTCGTGGGTGCCCTGCTCTTTCATCACCTTGAACAGCAGCGACAGGTACAGCGGCATGATCGGGATTGCCGAGCTGGCCTGGGTAACCACGGCCTTGAGCACCGACACACGGGCGTCGCCCTTGAGCGCAGCGAGGTTTTCGCGCAGGGTCAAAACTTTCTTGTCCAGGTCTTTCTTGGCTTCGCCGATGGAGCCGTTCCAGTAGATGTCCTGGGTCAGCTTCTCACCCAGATAGGTGAACGCCGTCGTCTTGGCGCCTTCGGCCAATACATCGGCGTCACGCAGGGCGTCGATCCACAACTGCCAGTCTTCGCCGCCCATGACCTTCACGGTACCGTCGATTTCTTCCTGGGTCGCAGGCTCAAGCGTGGTGTCGACCACCACGCCCTTGTCGGTGTTGATACCGCGCAGGGTCACGGCCTTGCCGATTGGCTTGAGGGTGGAGTTGTGCACCACGCCTTGCGGGTCGGTACGGCGTGGGGCGGCCAGGCTGTAGACCACCAGGTCGATCTTGCCCAGGTCTTTCTTGATGGTTTCGATGGTCAGGCGCTTGATTTCGTCGGAGAACGCGTCGCCGTTGATGCTCTTGGCGTACAGGCCTTTTTCCACAGCAAACTTCTCGAACGCCGCGCTGTTGTACCATCCGGCGGAGCTCAGCTTGCCTTCTTCGCCTTCTTTCTCAAAAAACACGCCCAGGGTGTCGGCGCCGCAGCCAAACGCAGCACTGATGCGCGCGGCCAGGCCGTAGCCGGTGGAGGCACCGAGGACCAGTACCTTTTTAGGGCCGCCCTCGATGACGCCGTTTTTGGTTACGTAGTCGATCTGCTCTTTGACGTTCGCTTCACAGCCAACAGGGTGAGCGGTCACACAGATAAAGCCACGAACCCGCGGTTTGATGATCATAAAAATTTCTGCCTCTTCCAAGGTGCCGAAGGCCAATAGTGGCCATTCAACTTCAATCGTACCGGTCTATGACGCCTGAAAAACCGAAGCGTCACGATAGTCGCAAATCTTCTGTTCTCAAAATTCAATCCACAAAACGTCGGAGCCTGCACGGTAACGGTTACAAATTGTGCAGTGGCTTCACAATTTCGCCCTATTTAAAAACGCCTGCCGGTGTCAGAAAGCCCTATGATGACGATATTGTTTCAATATATTTCGGCTTTGGAGCCTCGTTTCATGAGCAAAAATGCTGTCGGCAAAAAGCTGGTGTCCCTGGCGTGGGCGCTCGGCGTTCTGCTGTTGATCTATTGTTTCCCGCGCAGTTGCCTGGTGTTTCTGCTGTTGGTGGTGTGCTGCGGCGTTTATGACTTCCTGCGTAACGGCCTGTACGACCGCGACACCATCAAGAAGTATTTTATCGGCAACGGTCGTAATACCTGGGTGCTGGCACCGTTCAACACCCTGCTCGACCTGCTGAGCAGCCGCAACCGGCATGTCTATACCCTGCAAGACCTGCCGCCGGCCTGGCGCGAAGACCTGCAACAGGTGATCGACGACGCCATGGCCCGCAAGGATGAAATCATCAGCTACCTGGACGAACGCATGGCCGAGAAGAAACGCGGCATGTTGTTTTTCCAGTGGTACGGCCGCCCGATCGAAACCACCCTGGATATCCCGCAGCTGCGCAAGAAACTGCCGTTCGTGAAAACCATCGGCGTCTCGGTGTTCAACGAGAACCGCTCGACGTCGTTCCACTTCGGCCCCCTGCGCATGATGTTCCGTGTGCTCTACAACATGGCGCCGGCACCGCACCATGAGGGCGTGTATATCCAGGTGGGTAAGCACAAGCACTACTGGCACGACGACCCGCTGTTTATCTTCGATGACACGCTGATGCACGCCTCCTTCAACAAAAACGACGCCAAACGCTACTGCCTGTTCATTGATATTGTGCGCCCGACCCTGCTGCCCTCGGTGCTCAACGCCGTGATCGCAGGGTTTGCCGGCCTGGTCTTTACCCTGCGTCGGGTTTTCTACAAAAACTGGAAGCTGATTCAGTAAGTTCTGCGGCATGATGGTGTTGGACGGCATTTGCGCTAGGCCTTGCGCCTGAGGTAAATAACCGTCTCGTGCGACCTTAATTGGCGCTCACCCTTCTCAAGCCATCGCCCCCAAACGGGCGCGGTGGCTGTGCTTTCAAGGAATCAGAATGCCCCAACGTCAAGTCATCAACGCCTCCGTCAGCCCCAAGGGCAGCCTCGAAACCCTGTCCCAACGTGAAGTGCAGCAACTGAGCGAAGCCGGTACCGGCAGCATCTACACCCTGTTCCGCCAATGCGCCCTCGCGATTCTCAACACCGGCGCGCATATCGACAACGCCAAGACCATCCTCGACGCCTACAAAGACTTTGAAGTGCGTATTCACCAGCAAGACCGCGGCGTACGCCTGGAACTGCTCAACGCCCCGGCCGATGCCTTTGTCGATGGCGAGATGATCGCCAGCACCCGCGAGATGCTGTTCAGCGCCCTACGTGACATCGTCTACACCGAGAACGAGCTGGACAGCCAGCGTATCGACCTGAGCAACTCCCAAGGCATCACCGACTACGTGTTCCACCTGCTGCGCAACGCCCGTACGCTGCGCCCGGGTGTGGAGCCGAAGATCGTGGTGTGCTGGGGCGGCCATTCGATCAACACCGAAGAATACAAATACACCAAGAAAGTCGGGCACGAACTGGGCCTGCGCAGCCTCGACGTGTGCACCGGTTGCGGCCCAGGCGTGATGAAAGGCCCCATGAAGGGCGCGACCATTTCCCACGCCAAGCAACGCATCACCAATGGCCGTTACCTAGGCTTGACCGAGCCAGGCATCATCGCCGCCGAAGCGCCGAACCCCATCGTCAACGAGTTGGTGATTTTGCCGGACATCGAAAAACGCCTGGAAGCCTTCGTGCGTGTCGGCCACGGCATCATCATCTTCCCCGGCGGCGCCGGTACGGCCGAGGAGTTCCTGTACCTACTGGGCATCCTCATGCACCCGGACAACCGCGACCTGCCGTTCCCGGTGGTGCTTACCGGGCCCAAACATGCCGCGCCTTACCTGGAACAATTACACGCGTTTGTCGGTGCCACCCTGGGCGAAGCGGCACAGAAGCATTACCAGATCATCATCGACGACCCGGCCGAAGTGGCCCGCCAGATGACCACCGGCCTCAAGGCGGTGAAGCAATTCCGCCGCGAGCGTAACGACGCGTTCCATTTCAACTGGCTGCTGAAGATCGACGAAGGCTTCCAGCGCCCGTTCGACCCCACCCACGAAAACATGGCCAGCCTGCAACTGAGCCACGCACTGCCGCCCCATGAATTGGCGGCCAACCTGCGCCGGGCGTTCTCGGGGATCGTGGCGGGTAACGTCAAGGACAAGGGTATTCGCCTGATCGAGGAGAACGGCCCGTATGAGATCCACGGCGACCCGGCGATCATGAAACCGTTGGATGAATTATTGAAGGCGTTCGTGGCCCAGCACCGCATGAAACTGCCGGGCGGCGCGGCGTATGTGCCGTGCTATCGCGTGGTGCAGTAAGCCAGCGGCGGTCGGTCATAGTTTGTATTCGTTTGGGACATAGCAACGCGTGTGAGGAACAAGAGTTCGGACTAGGGTTTTACTATTCCAACTCATTCACCTCAGCGAGCGACCTATGGACCAACGGATATTGTCCTCCGTCATTCCTTACCCTAAGGTAAGGAATATCACGATGGAGATCTTCACTATGGCCACCGCCACACTCACTTCAAAAGGGCAAATCACCATCCCTGTTCAGGTCAGGACAGCCCTGGGGCTGGAAACAGGCGACCGGGTGGAATTCGTCGAAATGGAAGACGGCAAGTTTTCCATGATTGCCGCCAGCAAAACCGTCAAGGACCTCAAGGGTTTGATCCGCAAGCCCGCCCATGCCGTGTCTATCGAAGACATGAACCGCGCCATCGCGGCCCAGGGAGCAAGCGCTGGATGATCGGCCTGGATACCAATGTGCTGGTGCGTTATGTGACCCAGGATGACCCGGTTCAATCCGCCAAGGCGTCCCAACTGATCGAATCGCTCACCGCCGCCTCACCAGGTTTTGTCAGCCTGGTGACGCTTACGGAACTGGTGTGGGTGTTGCAGTCCTGCTACCAGTCGGCCAAAAGCGATGTGGTAACGGTACTGGAAACCTTGCTGCACACACGGGAACTGACCGTCGAGCACGCCGATATCATCTGGCAGGCCCTGCGCAAGTTCACCGCAAGCAAAGCGGACTTTGCCGACTGCCTGGTTGAACGCTGTGGCCATGCGGCCGGTTGCGAGTACACCGCCACGTTTGATCTGCACGCAGCCAAGGCAGCAGGGATGAAACGGCTCGGTTAGAGCGGCTTTTTTGTAGGAGCGAGCAAGCTCGCGCCTACAGAGGGAGAGGAAGTTGGGCTAGCGAACCCAACCGCCGATCTGCCAGTGGTAGCCATCATTACGCTGCACCCAATGCGGGTGTACATAACGATACCCCTGGCGCACCGGTTCCCAATGGCCGTGCACTGCCACATAGCGCCCACCTTCCCAGCGCCAGTAACCGCGTGACCAGATATAACCTTCGCGCACCGCCGGCTCGACTTCAATCACCTGCACCGGCGGCGGTTGCGGCGCCACCACATCCACGTACTCGTGTTGCACCGGCCTGCGCTCATGCACAACACGCTCTTGCACACACCCGGAAGCCGCGACCACCATGGCGGCCAATGCTGCATAACGTAGCCACATACAAAACCCTCGGGCGCACACGCCCAACACCTGCATCAGAAAGAAGTCCTTCCTTTGTTGCAGCCGGGCCCTGCTTGGGCCTGGGTTATTTTTAACAGGAGATGTCTGTCAGATGGCTGAACCTGTAGATCTTTAGCGTGCCTCCCGGCGACCGCCACGGTGGTGCTCCTTCATACCGGACCAAAACGTCCCAGCACAGTCTCGACAAAGCAGCGCAACTTGGCGGTACGCTGGCGGTTTGCGGTGTAGACCAAATGCATCGACCGACTCGGAGCCTCAAACTCCGGCAACACCCGCACCAACTCGCCACTCGCCAACGCCGTTCGCAGAAAGTCTTGCGGGCCGAGCACAATGCCAAAACCATCCAATGCCGCCGACATCAATGCCCGGCTTTCATTGATGAGCAAACGGCTGGCCACTCGTACCTTGTAGGAAACCGTGCCCTGGAAAAACACCCACTCTCGATCCGCCGGACGCGATGAAAAGGCGTACCCCAGGCACTCATGACGCTCAAGATCTGCCGGCTTCTGCGGTGTGCCTCGCGCCATCAGGTAAGCCGGTGCAGCGCAGGCCACCAACCGATACGGTGCCAAAGGTCTCGCAGTGAGGCCGCTCGTGCCCAACGGACCAATGCGAAACGCGGCGTCGTAGCCCTCCTCCACCAAGTCGACGAAACGATCCGTCAGGTGCAAATCGACTTCTACCTGTGGGTTTTCACGTAAAAACCCGGTGATCAACGGCATCAGGCTGTAGGAGCCAAAGGTCACCGGGGCGGTGACTTTCAGCTTGCCACGCGGCGTGTCGTTCATGACCTGTGCCAGGGCGTCGGCGGCCTCGGCCTCCGTCAGGATATGTTTGCAGCGTTCGTAATACTCCCCTCCCAGTTCAGTCAGGCTTTGTCGACGGGTTGTGCGGTTGAGCAATCGCGCGCCCAGGCGTTGTTCCAACGCGGTGACATGCTTGGCCACCATCTGCGGCGACATGCCCAAGCGTTCGGCGGCCCTCGCATAGGAGCCTAATTCAGCGGCTATCACGAAGGCGTTCATGCTTGACAGGCGATCCATCATTCCCCACTCCCAGTAACAACACCCACATCAAAATGACGATTTATCACGTTATGGTTGCTAATCATCATAGCCACTTCCTACTTCCACTGGAGCAAGCACATGAAGATTGGCGTGATTGGAGCAGGTTTTATCGGGCGTGCCGTGGCGCAACTGGCGCTTGCCGCCGGACATAACGTGATGCTGAGCAATTCCCGCGGCCCACACACCATGAGCAGCGTGGTGAGCGGCATACTCGGTGTGCAAGTGGGCAGCGCAGATGACGCCGCCAGGTTTGGTGACCTGGTACTGGTGGCGATCCCCCTGGAGCACTACCGCAGCGTCCCCGCCCAATGGCTGGAGGGCAAGACAGTGATGGACGCCAACAATTACTACCCCGATCGTGATGGGCATATCCCGCCACTGGACCGGTTTGAAACCACCACCAGCCGATTGCTGGCTGACCATTTGCCGCAATCACATGTGGTGAAAGTATTTAATGCGATCTTCGCCCCAGACCTGACGCAGGATGCCCGCCCGCACGGCGCGCCTGACCGCCGCGCATTGCCAGTGGCAGCAGATGACGCGACGGCAAAGGCGCAAGTGATGACGTTACTCGACCAAATGGGTTTCGATGCCGTGGATGCTGGAGGGCTGGATGAAAGCTGGCGATTCGAGCGGGCTAAACCGGCGTATTGCGTACCCCTTAACCAAGCGGGCTTGAAGGCGGCGCTGGCAGCGGCCGAGCGTACGGTTGAGCTGCCTCCGGTGGAGCGACACCCGCCGCGCGCCTGATCGTTAGCGCACAAAAAAGCCCGCTGACCGTCACCGGTTCAGCGGGCTTTTTCGTGGGTGTTGCTTACAGCGCCAGATCAGACGCCGGCTTGCTTGGCTCAGCCGCAGGCTTGGCAGCCTCGGTAGCCTGTGGAGCAGCCAGTTGCGGGATCGCAGGTGGCGGGGTCAGTTGCAGCACACCGGCAGTGTAGGCCCATTCCTTGGCAACAGCTTCAGGGCTGTCGTTCAGCTTGGTGCCGTAGCTTGGCACGATCTGGTGCAGTTTTTCCTGCCAGGCCGGGCTGGCTACTTTGTCCTTGAACACCTTTTGCAGCACGGTCAGCATGATCGGAGCCGCGGTGGACGCGCCTGGCGATGCACCCAGCAGGCCTGCGATGGTGTTGTCGGCAGAGCTGACCACTTCGGTACCCAGCTTCAGCACGCCGCCTTGCTCTTCATCACGCTTGATGATCTGCACGCGCTGGCCGGCTTGCCACAGGCGCCAGTCGGACTGCTTGGCGTTCGGGAAGTACTCTTGCAGCGCCTTGAAGCGGTCATCATCAGACAGCATCAGTTGGCCGGCGAGGTACTCGACCAGTGGGTATTCACGAATACCGACTTTGGTCATCGGCCAGATGTTGTGGGTGGTGGTGCTGGTCAGCAGGTCCAGGTACGAGCCTTCCTTCAGGAACTTAGTCGAGAAGGTCGCGAATGGGCCAAACAGAATCACGCGCTTGCCATCCAGCACACGGGTGTCCAGGTGCGGAACCGACATCGGTGGCGAACCTACCGAAGCCTTGCCGTAAGCCTTGGCCAGGTGCTGCTCGGCGATGGTCGGGTTCTCGGTCACCAGGAACGAACCACCCACCGGGAAGCCTGCGTATTCCTTGGCTTCAGGAATGCCCGACTTCTGCAGCAAGTGCAGGGCACCGCCGCCGGCGCCGATGAACACGAACTTGGCGTCGGTTTCAGTCTTGGTGCCGTCTTTGAGGTTTTTGTAGCTCACACGCCACGAACCGTCGTCGTTGCGGGTGATGTCCTGCACTTCGCTCGACAGCTTCAAGTCAAACTTCGGCGTGGTTTGCAGGTGAGCGACGAACTGGCGGGTGATCTCGCCGAAGTTCACGTCGGTACCGATCGGGCTCCAGGTGGCCGCGATTTTCTGGTTGGGATCACGCCCTTCCATCATCAACGGAACCCACTTGGCGATTTGCGCCGGGTCTTCGGAGTACTGCATGCCAGCGAACAGCGGGCTGGCCTTCAGGGCTTCGTAGCGTTTTTTCAGGAACTTGATGTTGTCATCGCCCCACACAAAACTCATGTGCGGAGTGGAGTTGATGAACGAACGCGGGTTCTTCAACACGCCCTGCTGAACCTGCCAGGACCAGAACTGACGGGAGATCTGGAACGCTTCGTTGATCTCGACCGCTTTCGGGATCTCAACGTTGCCGTTCTTGTCTTCCGGGGTGTAGTTCAGCTCAGCCAGGGCCGAGTGACCGGTACCGGCGTTGTTCCAGCCGTTGGAGCTTTCTTCGGCCACGCCATCGAGGCGCTCGACCATCTCCATGGACCAGTCCGGTTCCAGCTCATTGAGCCAGACACCCAGGGTTGCACTCATGATGCCGCCGCCGATCAGCAGCACATCGACTTTCTTTGCCTCTTCCGCGTGAACGGACGTGATCCCCATCGACAAAGCCAGCCCCAGCAGGGCAGTGTTTACTTTTTTAAACATTAGTAGCACCTATGATAAAACGCCATCCGCCCTACCGCCCCCGATCATGAGTAACCCTCGTTCACGCTACGTCAGGCAACGTACCGCGGGGTCTGCACAGTCACATAAAGGCTGCAGGGTGGGCACACAAGGCCGATGGATCGACCTCACTGTTATGTCCCTTCTGCGCTGACTTCTTATCATTATTGGCTTCAGCTACCTGGGCGACAGCCAACCGCTGGGACGTATACGGGTGTACGCACCAAGGAAAGACTAGCCCAAGACGGCGCGCAGAATATCACGCTAAACAGCGTTTATGCGCCGTTTGGCCAATTGACAGGCCTAAATCGCGGCTTTTAATGCTCCCCTGTCAAGCCTGGCAGCCGCGACCTGCGGTCACAGGCGTGGAACTCTGCCGAAAATGGCGGTTCTAGACACCTTCGTCGCGGCTTGCGTAGCATCGACGACGTCCTTCGTGCACACCCTCCACTCAGAGTTACCCATGACAATCCAGCAAACACCCGGGCACGTACTGCCCGCGCGCAGCGCCGCCAAAATGGAAGCGGCCATGGCCGTGGGCGCCTTCGCGATCGGCACCGGCGAATTCGCCATCATGGGCCTGATGCCCGACATCGCCCAGAACCTGGGCCTGAGCGAACCCCAGGTGGGCCACGCCATCAGCGCCTACGCCCTGGGCGTCATGGTCGGCGCCCCACTGCTGGCCATCCTCGGCGCCAAGCTGCTGCGCAAACACATGCTGCTGTTGCTGATGGGCCTGTACGCCCTGGGCAACTTCGCCACCGCCTTCACCCCCACCTTCGGCTCGCTGGTGGCCTTCCGCTTTATCAGCGGCCTGCCCCACGGCGCCTACTTCGGCATCGCCGCCGTGGTCGCCTCCAGCATGGTACCCACCGACAAACGCGCCGGCGCCGTAGCCCGCGTGATGATGGGCCTGACCCTGGCCATGCTGCTGGGCAACCCCATCGCCACCTTCCTCGGCCAACACCTGGGCTGGCGCTCGGCCTTCGCCCTGGTCAGCGTGATCGCCCTGCTCACCATCGCCCTGGTCTGGCAATTCGTGCCCCACCGCCACGACGAACAACGCAGCGACCCGCGCAAAGAACTGCGCGCCTTCACCAAACCCCAGGTCTGGATGGCCCTGTCCATCGGCGCGATTGGCTTTGCCGGGATGTTCTGCGTATTCAGCTACCTGGCGCCGACCATGCTGGAAGTGACCAAAGTCTCGCCGCAGTGGATTCCCTTTGGCCTGGCCGCCTTTGGCGTGGGCGGCATCATCGGCAACATTGCCGGTGGCAAACTGTTTGATCGCATGCAGTTTCGGGCGGTGGGTTTGATATTGGTATGGTCGATGGCCGTGCTGCTGTTCTTCCCCTTCGCCGCGTCTTCGCTGTGGGGCGTGCTGCTGAGCATGGGGTTGGTGGGCACCATGGTCGCGTTGGCGGCACCGTTGCAGATTCGCTTGATGGACATCGCGCATGAAGCGCCGAGCCTGGCGGCAGCATCGAACCATGCGGCGTTCAACCTGGCGAATGCGCTGGGGCCGTGGTTTGGGGGGATGGCGATTACAGCTGGCCTCGGCTGGACCAGCACCGGCTACATCGGCGCAGCGACAGCGCTGGTGGGCCTGGGCCTCTACCTGATCGCCCGGCGTATGAAAGGCGGCCATTAACGGCGCGCCTAATACCGATCAGCTACGCGAACACAATATTCCACACAACGAAGATCCAATGTGTGGAGCTTGCCTACGAAAGCATTGGTTCAGTTATAGATCCAGTGACTGACACGCCGCCTTCGCGAGCAAGCCCGCTCCCACAGGGATCTGGGCCGGGCGCTGATTTTGTGGGCGCTACATGGGCACTGTGGGAGCTGGCTTGCCTGCGATAGCGGTATATCAGTGACAGATGAATTAATTGACCCACCGCCATCGCAGCATAAATATCTACACAACTTCGGCGCGACGCTGCACCTGTGGCGAGGGAGCTTGCTCCCGTGACGCCCTGACAGCCGACGCTTATATCCCTGACTCCCACGCTCCAACTGTGGGAGCGGGCTTGCTCGCGAAGACGGCCCGACAGCCGACGAAAATGCGGGATCAGACCGCGTACCTATCCGTTACTCAGGCAACGGCTACTTAGCGTTCCACCCCAACGGCTGCTCACTTTGCAAAGCAGCAAAGCAAGCGAAACACTCTCGCCCCACCACCCCATCAATCATCATGCAACAACCCCGAACCATACTCCCCATAACTACTCCCCAACCCACTGCCACCAAAATTCATCTTCGCGGCTTTGTTGGGGCTATGGTCACCAAACGCCTGGCACCCGCCTGAAAAGCACGGGTCGCTGTTGGTCACGCTCGATGAAGATGAACAAGCGCTCAACAGCAACGTGCCGGTGATCATCACAAGTTTGACGAGGTTCGAGATCATGGTTTCAGTTCCCTATGGGCTGGAGGCGCTGGGGTCCTCTCTCAGTAGGGGATCGTAGACCTCAACGGCGCAGGGAGTTATGAAACTTTGCTGGGTGACAGCATGAGTTCAGGTTGCCGCCTTGGGTGAGGCGGCAGGGTTGGTTATCAGGCTTTGACTGAGGCGGTTACAGGCGCAACCTGCTCCTGGGCTCGGTCAACGAGCAGCGAGCTCAACTCGATTAACTGCTGGATGCCCAGGGCGATGGCACGCTGGGAGTCGTCGAGATCGAACGCCAAAGTGGCGGCCATTTCGTTGGCGGCTGCGAGGTTTTCGGCGGCGTTGGCCAGGAGGGTTTCGGGGTCGATGGTTGGGTTTACGAGGAATAGGTTGTTGCTTGGGTGTTCGGCGGACGCAGCGTCGTCCGATGGGGGCAAGTGATGATGGATTGCTCGCTGGGCTGCGGCTTGAAGCTTGGGGTCGACGGGCGATGCGGTTTGGTCAAGTGAAGAACTGCGTGTGTTGTTGCGCATGGCGAAGCTCCAATATTTTCGGGAGTTAAAACGCCTTAGCAATACGGACTTCCACCTCCGGCCGCTGGGTTTGCAGCGACCTCAGAAGGTTAGCGGCGGGTGGTCCGACGGGCAAGCTCTGAGAAACGTAGGAAAACTCCCAAGAAGTGTTGTGGTTTTGCGCCGCAATATCTTTACTTCCGTTGTACGGGCCAGTGAAAACTCCATTTCTTACGCCGCTCATTTGGGCTTTTTTAAAACCGGATGTCCAAGGCTCATAAGCTTCAGCACCCGGCATCCAACCTCCTTCGTGCAAACAAAAAAGGAACAGATTTATTTATGTTATCGCTGAAAAAAGCTAATCACGAGACAGCAATAAGCCAAATCGGTGGCTTATTGCCTTAGGCCTTCAGCTCATCTGGCGTGGGCGTCTTGAGCCAATCGGCCAAGCGGCATTCATTCGCGTTTTGCCAGCCTAGCCCGAAAGCGCAGAATCGCTCCAGCACGTCAGCGTCAAAACGAACTTTGAAGTGCTCTTTGGTTACTGCCGATTGCCCCGCTTGGGCTTGAGCATTTCCTTCGCCTGAGCTTTACCAAACAATCCCACAAGCACCTCGCTCGCTGGTTTGGCCTTAGAAAAGTCCTCAGCCGGCCATTCCGGGTTCACTGCATCAACCCTTTCAGAACGGGAGTTTCTGGTCATTATTTTTGCCCCCCCAGTTTGTTGGCTTCACGAAAGCCGATGACGTGAACCGCGTCACTCAAGGGCAGATATCGAAGCCAGACTACGGTACTTAATTTTGAGTAGGCAGCGAAAAGCAATTCACTTCCAGATACACCTCACGACGGACTGCTGAGTCAACCAAGCACATCAAGGTGTAAGATGCCCCACAACCGTCCACCATCGAGACCGCCATGACTGGGATATCCCTAAACCTGCCGGAAGACCTGTCCAACTCTCTCGCCGACTTGGCCAAAACCAACGGCCAGACAGCGAGCTACCTAGCAATGGATGTTCTTCGCGACTACATCGAGCACGAAAAAACGCTAACCGCTCAGATCGAGCTGGCGATAAAAAACGCCGACGAAGGCAAATTCGCCACTGATGACCAAGTGGCAGCCATGCGCGCTAGGCGCTGGAGCAAGAATGCGGGTTGAGTGGCTTGAAAAAGCACTCAAAAATCTGGAAGACGAAGCGAATTATATCGCTCTCGAAAATCCAAAAGCCGCTGACGACTTCTCGGATGCCATTTTCGCCAGCGTCGACAGGCTGGCTCAGTTTCCTTCTATAGGACGCGAAGGTCGGGTGAAACATACCCGCGAATGGGCAGTCCCCAACTGGTCCTATCTGATCCCGTATAGAGTGCGGGGTGATCGGCTGCAGATCCTTGGCGTATTCCACACACGGCAACGTCCTCGTTCGAAGTGGTAATGCGCGCAAGACTTGCCTCACCGGCACCCAAGATCCGTTCCTGATAAACTGCGCCCCATTCGTCTCGCTGACTCAGATCCCCCATGCCCCTACAAACCGCCCCACTCTCCCGCCGCTTCTCCGTCGCCCCCATGATGGACTGGACCGACCGCCACTGCCGGTTCTTCCTACGCCTGCTCTCCAAACACGCCCTGCTCTACACCGAGATGGTCACCACCGGCGCTATCCTCCATGGCGACCACGACCGCTTCCTGCGCCACAACGAAGCCGAGCACCCGCTTGCGCTGCAATTAGGCGGCAGTGTTCCGGCTGATCTGGCCGCCTGCGCCCGTATGGCCGAGGCCGCCGGTTACGACGAGGTGAACCTGAACGTCGGTTGCCCCAGCGACCGGGTGCAGAACAACATGATCGGCGCGATCCTCATGGCGCACCCTGCCCTGGTGGCGGATTGTGTGAAGGCCATGCGCGATGCGGTGTCGATCCCGGTGACGGTGAAGCACCGTATCGGTATCAATGGGCGGGACAGTTATGCCCAGTTGTGTGATTTCGTCGGGACTGTGAAGGATGCCGGTTGCACCAGTTTTACCGTGCATGCGCGGATTGCGATTCTGGAGGGCTTGTCGCCCAAGGAGAACCGGGACATTCCGCCGTTGCGTTATGACGTGGCGGCGCAGTTGAAGCGGGATTTTCCGGAGTTGGAGATTAATCTCAACGGTGGGATCAAGACGTTGGAGCAGTGCCAGGCGCATTTGCAGACGTTTGATGGGGTGATGTTGGGGCGAGAGGCTTATCACAATCCGTATTTGCTGGCGGAGGTGGATCAGCAGCTGTTTGGCAGCACCGCGCCTGTGATCACCCGCGCTGAGGCGTTGGCGCAGTTGCGTCCGTATATAGCCGAGCACTTGGCGACAGGTGGCTCGATGCATCACATTACGCGCCATGTTCTGGGGCTGGGGACCGGTTTCCCGGGGGCGCGTAAGTTTCGGCAGTTGTTGTCGGTGGATATTCATAAGGCGAGTGATCCGTTGGCGTTGCTGGATCAGGCGGGGGAATTGTTGGAGGGGCGGTGACGGGTCGGGTGTCAGTGGGGATATTTGGGGCTGACAGGCTGCTTTCGCGAGCAAGCCCACTCCCACAGTTTTGAGCGATGTGTGTCAGGTGAATATCATTGGCTGGGCTGGCGTCATCGCAGGCAAGCCAGCTCCCACAGTTTGACTGATGGGGGTCAGGTGAATATCAGTGGCTGGACTGGCGTCATGCAGGCAAGCCAGCTCCCCACAGTTTGACTGATAGGGGTCAGATGAATCTCAGTGGCTGGGCTGGCGTCATCGCAGGCAAGCCAGCTCCCACAGTTTGACCGATGGGGGTCAGGTGAATATCAGTGGCTGGGCTGGCGTCATCGCAGGCAAGTCAGCTCCCACAGTTTGACCGATGGGGGCTAGGTGAATCTCAGTGGCTGGGCTGGCGTCATGCAGGCAAGTTGGCTCCCACAGTTTGATCGGAGGGCATCGAGCAGTTGGGGGGAACCTGTCGGCGATTCTGGCCTCCTAGTTAGCACCACGGCCGGTAATTCAAACGGCTGTTTCCAGGTTATTGCCCTCGCAAACGACCTAACGCATTTGCGCCCTTGAGCGCCTGCCAGCGCTCGGGTAATGTCATCAGACCCACAGGACAGAGCACGCCCATGACTTCCAAGCTGGAACAACTCAAGCAATTCACCACCGTCGTAGCCGATACCGGCGATTTCTCCACGCTCGCCAAGCTCAAGCCGCAAGACGCGACCACCAACCCTTCCCTGCTGCTCAAGGCTGCGTCGATTCCTGGCTATGCCAAGCTGCTGGATGAGTGTGTGCAGGACTGCAACGGCGATGTGGGCCTGGCCAGTGACCGCTTTGCGGTGGCGGTGGGTCAAGAGATTCTCAAAGTCGTGCCGGGCCGTATTTCCACTGAGGTGGATGCGCGTCTGTCGTTCGACGAGGCCGCGATTCTCAAGCGTGCGCACCGTCTGATCGACCTGTACGACAAGGCTGGGGTTGGCCGTGACCGCGTGCTGATCAAGATCGCCTCCACCTGGGAAGGCATCCGTGCCGCCGAGAAGCTGGAAAAAGAAGGCATCCAGACCAACCTGACGCTGCTGTTCTCGTTTGCCCAGGCCGTGGCTTGTGCTGAAGCGGGTGTGTTTTTGATTTCGCCGTTCGTGGGCCGTATCTACGATTGGTACAAGAAGGCCAATGGCAACGATTACACCGGTTCCGATGATCCGGGCGTGCAGTCGGTGACGCGCATTTACAACTACTACAAGGCCAACGGCTACAAGACTGTGGTAATGGGTGCGAGCTTCCGTAACCTCAGCCAGATCGAGGAGCTGGCCGGGTGTGACCGCCTGACCATCAGCCCGGACCTGCTGGAGAAGCTGGCGGCGGATGAAGGCAAGCTGGAGCGCAAGTTGGCGCCAGGCCATGCCGGTGAGGCGCGGGTGCATATGACTGAAGCGCAGTTCCGTTGGGAGTCCAACGAGGATGCGATGGCGACTGAGAAGCTGGCAGAGGGCATTCGCCAGTTTGCGCGGGACCAGGAGAAGCTGGAGGCGTTGTTGTCGGCCAAGCTGTAAAGGCAGATAGCGGCAAAAAGGGCGGTACCTGTGAGGGTGCCGCCCTTTTTTGTGCGTCGGTGTCACCGCCGCCCTATGTGGGAGCTGGCTTGCCTGCGATAGCGGTGGGCCAGTCAACACTTCATCGACTGACACTGCGCAATCGCAGGCAAGCCAGCTCCCACATTGGACTGTGTGTGTTTGAGCAGGGAAGCTGTTAGTGCCGCTCGAGTGCGTTGACGAGGTCGTGGAAGGCTTCGCGGTTGGACTCGTTGAGGCCCATCAGGATCTTGTGCGCTTCCAGCACCTTGACCCGTACGATCTCTTCGGACTGGTCCTGGGACGGCAGGTCGGTGAGGCATTCCGGGCACGGGATTGGGCGATCAACGATGTTGAACACCTGGTCAAAGCCCATGGACTGCAACAGACGAGTGATGTCTTCATGGGTGGTGACCACGGTCGGCAACAGGCCGACCTTCTGCCGCGACAGAATGGACAACTTGGCCAACAGGCCCAGGGTGGTGCTATCGATGCTGCGCGTTTCGGTCAGGTCGATCACGATCGCCGAGAAGTTCAGCGCGGTGAAGATCCGCTCGATCGTCGCATCCAGGGCCGAACACAAGGTCAGGCGCACTTCACCGACAAATTTCAGGACGAAGGTCCCGTCTTGCTCGGCGAATTGGATTCTTCCGGTACTCATCAAAGATTCCTGCTCAACACCAATAGGGCGATATCATCCGGCATCTCCCCTAGCGTGGCCAATCCAAAAACCTGCCGCAGGCCATCCAGGCTGCCGCCCGCCGACTTGACCTTTTGGGGCAAGGCGGCTTCTTTCTCTTTGAGTGTAGGCTCTGGCAAAAGGTCCAGGATGCCGTCGGACATCAGCGTCAGGCTGAAAGTCGGCGGCAGTTCCAGGATGTGGTCTTCGTAGGTGGCTTCGTTAAACAAGCCTACGGGCAGGCCACGCCCTTCCAGGTAGCGCACACTGTCAGGAGTGTACAAAACAGGCATCGGCAGGTGACCGCCAATGCTGTAGGTCAAAAGACCGGTTTCTTCGTCGATCACGCCGCCGACCATCGTCACGTGCTTGCCCAGCTTGCAGCTGATCAGGCCCCGGTTGATGTGGCCCAGCACCTCGGAGGGGGTGAACTCCGGCAAGGTGCCATTGCGCTTGGACTCGAACAACAGCCGTGTGGTCATGAACTTCAACAACACGGTGACAAAAGCCGAAGACGCGCCGTGGCCGGAAACGTCGGCCAGGTAGAAAGCAACGCGGCGCTCATCGACGCGGAAATAGTCGACAAAATCACCCGACAGGTACAACGACGGGATGATCTGGTGGGCAAACTTGAATTCGTCAATCGTCCAGGGGCTCACCGGCAGCATGTTCATCTGCACCTGGCGACCGGCGTTCTGGTCTTCCTGCAGCAGGTTCAGGCTGGCTTCGAGCTCGCGGTTGGCGGTCTCGAGCTTTTCGCGGTAGCGCTGGTTTTCCAAAAGCAGGCGTGCACGGTCCAGGGCGCGGCGCACCGAGTGCTCCAGCACAGCCAGGTCTTCCAGGGGCTTGATCAGGTAATCGGCGGCGCCCAGGCGCAGGGCTTCGACGGCGTCGTTCATGACACCGGCACCGGACACGACAATCACCGGCGTTTGCGGGGCAAGGTCGGTCACCTGGCGAATCAGCTCCAGGCCGCCCATCTGGGGCATGCGCAGGTCGCAGATCACAAGGTCGGGCTTGTCGCGCTCGAATACCTGGAGACCCTGTTGGCCATTACTGGCCTGCAGGACGCTGAAGCCACTGTCTTCCAAGTAGGCCGCGAGGCTCGCGCGCACTACTTCGTCGTCATCGATTATCAGCAGCGTGGCACTGGTTTTTTGCATGTGGGCAAACGGCGCCAGAATTAGGTTGGCGTAGGCGGCTCGGCAATGGCCGGGCTCACGTACTGGATTCGCTTTCTAGCCTCTCTGTCCTACAAAGCATTGGGATTTGGCCCATGCACAACGGTAAAGCAGAGGTGCCCTTCTAAGGCGCAGACGGTACTCCCATCCGTGAGGGGTTTCAAGCTCATGCCGATGGTCGCCGGGCGTCTTTACACCGCAAATCACCGGGAGTTATAAGAACCCTCACAACCACAACGCAAAGTAAGGATGGATGCTGTGAGCGAACACGAGCGCGACTACGCCGAAAAACGCGATTTCATCCGCATGCGAATAGATGCCGATGTGTCTTTGATCCATGCCGGGCAGGAGATTGCCGGTACCTGCGTGGACCTCTCCAGTTCCGGCATGCAGGTGCAGGCACCTCGCCAGTTCACGGTGGGTGACCTGCTGACCGTGCGCATCGACTCAGAGCACGCCGCGCTCAGGGGTCTTGAAGCGGATACCGAGGTGGTGTGGACCAAGGCAGTAGGCGATGACCAGCATCTGGGCCTCAAGATTCTGAAAATGCGCTAACGCAGCATCCATCCCCTGTGCAAGGGTGACGCGGAGCGTCACGGGATGCGTTCCCACGCGTAGCGTGGGGAACGATCAGCGCGCACAAAAAAGGCGACCCTATAAAGGTCGCCTTTTTCATTTCAAAACGTCACGGCTTAAAAGTCGTCAACGACCTTGCCGTCCTTGACCTTGAACTCGCGGTTCTGCAGGTAAGCGTTACGAATGAAGGTGTACTTGTCGCCGCTGATCAGCTTTTCGCTGTCGAGCAGGCTGGCGCGCACGTCGACAACGTTGAGGCCGAAGGTGCTGTTACGCCAGCCGATGTCGTTCATGTAGCGGTACGGCTGGGTGTAGCTGTCGACGTATTTGGACGGCGCATCACGCAAGGTGCTTGGGCCCAGCAACGGGATCATCACGTACGGGCCGCTGCCCACGCCCCAGTAGCCGAGGGTTTGGCCGAAGTCTTCATCGCTGCGCTGCAGCCCCATTTTGGTGCCGACGTCGATAAAGCCCAGAACGCCAAATGTGGTGTTGACCAACAAGCGGGCGGTGTCGACGCCTGCATTGTGCGGCTTGAGTTGCAGCACGTTGTTGGCCAGGTTGCCGACATCACCGATGTTGCGGAAGAAGTTGTGAACGCCATCCTGCACAAATTGTGGGGTGACGAACTGATAGCCCTGGGCGATTGGCTTGAGGGCATAGGTGTCAACGGTGTCGTTGAAGGTGAAGATGGGGCGGTTGACGCTTTCCCATGGGTCATCTTCCGAGGCCGCTTGGGCTGCGAAAGGCGCCAACAGGATGGTGGCACACACCGATAGCTGAGCGAAGTACTGGCTCCAGCGCATAGCTTTTGCTCCTTGAATGGTCTGTCATGGGCGCTATGCCCTGAATAAGGCTGTCAGTATATGACGGAAGTGCCGATTTAGGCAGCTACCTAGAATCGTCTTAGGGAAAATGCACAAAATTCCTACAAATATCGACAGTGTCATCCCCTTGTCATGCCGCCCCGATAGCGTGGCAGCTATTTCAGGGACGTTCAGATGCCACACGCCGAGATTGCCGTCGCCGCCGCCCCCTCATTGACCGCCGTGTTATTTGGCCTGAGTGGCTGCCTGGTGGATTTTGGTTCCCTGGCGCGCACCGACTCACCTTGCGCCGACGCCGAGGCCACGCCAGGCGCGTTGAAAATCCTGCGCAGTCTCAAAGAACAAGGCGTGCCCTGCGCCTGGCTGGACGAACTGCCTCCCGCCGTGACCACGCCACTCTGCGCCGGCCTGCCTGGCTGGCTCAAGGCGGCCTCGCCCTCCTCCATTCGCTGGCCCGCGCCCCACGCTTGCTGGCAAGCCCTGATGGAGTTGAACATCGAACGCCTGGAAGGCTGCGTACTGGTCAGCGGCGAGCCGCGCCTGCTGCAATCGGGCCTGAATGCCGGTTTGTGGACCATCGGCCTGGCCTCCTGCGGTTCGCTCTGCGGCCTGTCGCCCCAGCAATGGCAGGCGCTGACCGAGCAGCAACGCGAACACAAGCGCGGCAAGGCCACGGTGGCGCTCTATGGCCTGGGTGTGCATTCGGTGATCGACCACCTCGGCGAACTCGGCACCTGCCTGGCCGACATCCGCCTGCGCCAACTCAAGGGCGAGAAGCCCTGATCGAGATCATGCACAGTTGGCCGCAGTGGATTAATCTACAGGTCAGCCCGTAGACCTTTCACGGCGTGCCGCGGTCTATGCCAGTGCCTATCGATAAAAGGAAAGAACGTCATGCCTGATCGCGAGAAGTTACAACAGCAGGCCGATATTGTGCGTGAGCAACTGGAGAATCATCCCGAGTTGCCCGCCGAGAAACGTCAAGCATTGGAAGAGTTGATCGCCAAATTCGAAGTCCAGTTGGAAATGGAACCGGCCACCCAGACGCCCAGCATCGCTGACGATGTGAACCGGGCAGTGGAAGGTTTTGAACTGGACCATCCAGGCATTGCCGGGACGTTGCGCAATATCGTGCTGACCCTTGGCAATATCGGCATCTAACACGAGCCCAAGCCAAACACAAAACCAAATGTGGGAGCTGGCTTGCCTGCGATAGCGGTGTATCAGTCACTTGATGAATGACTGAAAGATCGCAATCGCAGGCAAGCCAGCTCCCACAGTTTTTTGTATGAAGGCTTACTGACGCGCCAGGCGCACGTTCAGGAACTGGGTGTTCTCAGTGCTGCGATACGGGTTGATATCCAACCCACCCCGACGCACATAGCGTGCATACACGGTCAACTTCTCCGGCTTGAGCAAGCGCTGCAAGTCCAGGAAGATCCGCTCCACACACTGCTCATGAAAGTCCGAGTGCTGGCGAAAGCTGACGATATATTCCAGCAGGCTGGCGTGATCCAGCGCCGCACCACGGTATTCCACCACCACACTGCCCCAGTCAGGCTGGCTGGTCACCGGGCAGTTGGATTTGAGCAGGTGGCTGTGCACGCTCTCCTCCACCACACGCGAATCATCGCAACGCAGCAGTTCCGGGCGCGGGTGTTCGTAGCTGCTGACGTTGATATCCAGGCCGTCAATGCACACGCCGGGCAACGCCATCACGCCTTCTGCCTCGATGTCGGCCAGGCTGCGAATGCGCACGTTCACGGGCTTGCCGGCCGCAGCGCTGAGGTCGGTGCGCAGGGTGGCCTCAAGGCTTTGCGTATCGGAAAACGCGGTCTGGTTCAGCGAGTTGAGGTACAGCTTGAACGACTTGGACTCGATGATGTTTGGCGAGTCGGCCGGAATGCTGAATTCACCGATGGCTACCACCGGCTTACCCGAGGGCAACAGCCAGGACAGTTCGAAGCAGTTCCAGAAATCCACGCCCTTGTACGGCAGGGTCTCGGCGCTCAGGCCCAGCTCGGCCCACTTGGCGGCGCGTGGAATCGGGAACAACAACGAAGGCGTGTAAGTGCTGATGTATTCACTGGACTTGCCCAGCGGCGAATGTTCGGCTGCGGGATGCATGGCGGAAACCTGGCTAAATAAACCGCGCCAGTCTACCAGCCTTTGCTCCCGCCCTTAACAAACGCCTCACTCAACGGTCAGTTTGCCGACCATGCCCGCCTGGTAATGCCCAGGCAGGTTGCAGGCGAACTCAAGGCCTGTGGCCTGCTTGAACGTCCAGGTCAGTTCGGCCGTCTTGCCCGGCTCCACCAACACACTGTTGGGATCGTCGTGCTTCATGCCGCCCATGTCGCCGTGGCCCATGGCGCTGTGATCCATCTTGCCCATGCCGGTGGCGGTGAGCATGCCACTGGCTTGCATCTGCAACATCTCTTTCTGGTGGGCGGCATGCATGGCCGCGTCACCCAGGTTGAACTCATGCAGCAACTGGCCTTTGTTGACCAGCACGAAGCGCACGGTTTCACCGGCCTTGACGTCCAGGGATTTGGGCTCAAAGGCAATGTCCCGCAGCGTGACTTCAACGGTGCGCGTGGCTTTATCCGCCGGGGCCGGCTGGCCGAACGCGTAGGTGTGAGTCGCATCCGCCAGTGCATTGAAACTCAACGCCAACAGGCAGCCCGCCAATAACTGGGGTGTACGCAACGCCATCTTTAACTCTCCAAAATAGGTATCCAGCTTGGGCAACACTTTAAGATGGCCTCGCTGCCAGCCAGCTGACTGCTAGATTACAACTTTGTCAGCTTGCGCCCATACCCCGGAGCCCAGGGTATAAAGGCCGGCGTCCACCTTGACCAAGAGCCCTACATGAAACTGCTGATCGTCGAAGACCAACCCAAAACCGGTCATTACCTGCGTCAGGGCCTGGCCGAAGCGGGCTTTACCACCGAACTGGTGGCCGACGGCACCAGTGGCCAGCACTTGGCGCTAACGGGCGACTATGACTTGTTGATCCTCGATGTGATGCTGCCCGGCCGCGATGGCTGGCAAATCCTGCAGGCGGTGCGCAGTGCCGGCCTGGACATCCCGGTGCTGTTCCTCACCGCTCGCGATGCCGTAGAAGACCGAGTACATGGCCTGGAGCTGGGCGCCGACGATTACCTGGTCAAACCCTTCGCGTTTTCCGAACTGCTGGCGCGGGTGCGCACCTTATTGCGCCGTGGCAGCAGCACGCCGCAGGAGACCACGCTGCAACTGGCCGACCTGAGCCTGGACTTGATCCGCCGGCGCGTCGAGCGCAGCGGCCAGCGCATCGACCTCACCGCCAAGGAGTTCGCCTTGCTGGAGCTGCTGCTACGCCGCCAGGGCGAAGTGCTGCCCAAGACGCTGATCGCCTCCCAGGTGTGGGACATGAATTTCGACAGCGACACCAACATCATCGAAGTTGCCATTCGCCGCCTGCGCCTGAAAGTCGATGACCATTTCCCCAATAAGCTGATCCACACCGTGCGCGGCATGGGTTACGTGCTGGAGGAACGGTTCACGTGATCAAGCGCCTGTCCCTGACCAGCCGCCTGGCGCTGCTGTTTGCCGCCTGCACGGCGGTGGTCTCGTTGATCGCCGGGGTGTTGTTCAACCGGGCCAGCGAGGCGCACTTCATGGAGCTGGACCAGCAACAGCTCGAAAGCAAACTGGTGGCCCTGCGCAGCACCTTGCAGGGTGTCGCCTCACCGGAAGACCTCGCCCGGCGAACCCCTCAACTGCGCGCCGAACTCGATCACCAGCCCGACCTCGCCTTGCGCATCACCGGAGCTGGGCAACGTTGGCTGGACGGCGCGCCACACCTTCCCTTGCCCCAAGCACCCGGCCTGCACAGCCTGCAATACGCAGGCACCGACTACCGCGTATTCATCGCGCCCTTGACGCCCAGCCAACTGGATTCGCCACAACTGACCCTGATCCTCGACATCACCCACCACCAGCACTTTCTGCAACGCATGCAACGCTTGATCTGGCTGACCGTCGGCCTCTCGGCCCTGGCCACTGCCCTGCTCGGCGCCTGGGCTGCGCGCAGTGGCTTGCGACCGCTGCGGCGCATGGGCGAAGTGGCCGCCAGCGTCTCCGCCCACTCCCTCACGCAACGCTTACCCCAAGAACAAATGCCGGTGGAGCTCGCGGAGCTGGCCCAAGCCGTCAACGCCATGCTGGCGCGCCTGGATGACGCGTTCCAGCGCCTGTCTGCCTTCAGCGCAGATATCGCCCACGAACTGCGCACACCGCTGTCCAACCTGCTGACCCAGACCCAAGTCATCCTCACCCAACCGCGCCCGCTGGAGGATTACCGCGAGGCGCTGCACAGCAATCTGGAAGAGCTGCAATGGATGGCGCAACTGGTCAACGACATGCTGTACCTGGCCAAAGCTGACCACGGCTTGCTGATGCCCAGCCGAGAAGCTCTGGATTTGGGCGATGAGGTCGACGCACTGTTGGAGTTCTTTACCCTGCTGGCGGAGGACGCACAGGTGACGCTGGTGCGCGAAGGCACCGCCCAGACGATGGGCGATCGCGGTATGTTGCGCCGGGCCTTGTCGAATCTGCTGGATAACGCGCTGCGGTTTACCCCACCGGGCGGTGAAGTGCGGGTGCGGATCGAGAGTGGCGTGACACTGACGGTTGAGAACAGCGGGGAAGGTATTCCTGCGCCGTTATTGCCGCGGCTGTTTGACCGGTTCTACCGAGCCGATCCGTCGAGGCGTGCAGGTAGCAGTGAACATGCAGGCCTGGGGTTGGCGATTACCCAGTCGATTGTGCGGGCGCATGGCGGGAGGATTTATTGTGAGTCGCAGGCGGGCTGGACCAGGTTTGTGATTGAGTTGCCCAAGGGCGACTGCTGATCGTTCCCACGCTTTGCTGATCGTTCCCACGCTCCGCGTGGGAACGCATTCCGGGACGCTCTGCGTCCTAACAGCGGACGCGGAGCGTCCGGTGAGGCATTCCCACGCAGAGCGTGGGAACGAGCAGGTTACGAATACCTGAGGGCGTGCGCCGGCTCAATCTTCGCCGCCCGATACGCCGGGTAAATCGTCGCCAAGAAGCTCAACACAAACCCCGCCGAGCAGATCAGCAACACATCCCCACCTTGCAGCTCCGAAGGCAGGTTGCTGACAAAGTACACATCCGAGCTGAAGATATGCTGCCCGCTCACCCGCTCCAGCCAGCCCACCAGCTCACTCACGTTCAGCGCCGCAATCACCCCCAACACGCCGCCGATCAAGGTGCCGACCACGCCAATCACGGTGCCCTGCACCATGAAGATCGCCATGATCTGCCGAGGTGTGGCGCCGATGGTACGCAGGATGGCGATGTCCGCGCCCTTGTCGTTCACCACCATGATCAAGGTGGCGATGATGTTGAACGCGGCCACGGCGACGATCATCAGCAGCAGCAGGCCGATCATGGTCTTTTCCATTTTCATCGCGCTGAACAGGCTGCCCTGGGTGTGGGTCCAGTCATCCGGCTTGTAAGCCGCGCCCAGGCTGGCGGCGATATCTGCCGAGACTTTGGGCGCTGCGTACAGGTCCTTTACCGCCAGGCGCACGCTTTGCACCTGGTTGGGCTGCCAATGCTGGATTTCAGCGGCGTCGGCCATGTGGATCAGGGCCATGGAGCCATCCAGTTCGGCGCCGACCTTGAAGATGCCCACCACATTCAGGCGCTGCATGCGCGGGGTGATACCGCCCGGGGCGCTGCTGAGCTCCGGCACGATCAGGGTCAGCTTGTCGCCCACGTTCAGGCGAAAACGCCGCGCAGTGATATCACCGACCACCACACCGAACTCGCCGGGTTTGAGGTCGTCGAGTTTGCCGCGCACGATGTGCTGGGCCACGATCGACACCTTGCCTTCCTGGGCCGGGTCGACGCCACTGATCTCGATGGGCTGCATCGCGCCCTTATAGGAAAACATGCCATCCATCTGGGTGAAGGGCACAGCGGCGGTGACTTGCGGATTCTTCATCGCGGCGGCGGCCACCGGCTGCCAATCATCAATCGGCTTTACGCCGACGATGGTGGCGTGGGGCACCATGCCGAGGATGCGCGAGCTCATTTCACGCTGAAAGCCGTTCATTACCGAAAGCACCACGATCATCGCCAATACGCCCAGGGCGAGGCCGATCATCGAGGTCATCGAGATAAACGAGACAAAACGGTTGCGGCGCTTGGCGCGGGTATAGCGCGTGCCGATAAAAATCGATAACGGTCTGAACATTCGCGGGCACCGTTGGAAAAATGAAAAAGCCCGGCCTCAAAAAACCGGGCTTGCAACAGGTCAGATAGCGACCAGATGACCTTCCTGCAAATGCAGTACGCGGTCCATCTGCCGGGCCATGCTCATGTCATGGGTCACCACCAGGAACGCGGTGCGCATCTGGGTGCTCAGTTCCAGCATCAAGTCCTTGATGCCCTGGGCGGTGTGGGAGTCGAGGTTGCCGGTCGGCTCGTCGAGCATCACCAGGCCGGGGTTGTTCACCAAGGCACGGGCAATCGCCACACGCTGGCGCTCACCGCCGGACAGTTCCGCAGGTTTGTGCTCCAGGCGATGGCCCAGGCCGACGCGTTCGAGCAAGGCCGTGGCACGCTGGCGCGCTTCGGGAATTGCGGTTTTGCCGATCAACAGCGGCATGCACACGTTTTCCAGGGCGGTGAATTCCGGCAGCAAGTGATGGAACTGGTACACAAAGCCCAACGAGCGGTTGCGCAGTTGGCCACGGGCCTTTTCATTCAAGGCCGACAGCTCTTCACCGGCCAGCCATACGCTGCCCTGGGACGGCGTATCGAGGCCGCCCAACAGGTTGAGCAAGGTACTTTTACCGGAACCGGAACTGCCGACGATCGCGACGCGCTCGCCAGGGTGCAGTTCAAGCTGCAGGTTGGACAGCACCACCACCGACTCCGGGCCTTCCTCGTAGGATTTGCCCAGGTTGCGGCAGCTCAGGATTGCTTTTTCACTCATGCCCGATTCACTCATAACGTAATGCCTGTGCTGGCTGGGTACGTGCCGCGCGCCAGGCTGGATACAGGGTGGCAAGGAAGCTCAGGACCAACGCGGCGCCGCCCACCATCAGCACGTCCTGGGTTTGCACCTGGGACGGCAAGTAATCGATGAAGTAGACGTCGGCGTTGAGAAACTTGTGGCCGATCACTTTTTCAAGCAGGGCAATGGCGGCGCTGACGTTCAGCGCGGCCAGGATGCCCACCGCCGTGCCGATCAAGGTGCCGACCACGCCGATCACGGTGCCCTGCACCATGAAGATCGCCATGATCTGCCCCGGCGTAGCGCCCAGGGTGCGCAGGATGGCGATGTCGCCCTTCTTGTCGTTCACCACCATCACCAGCGTGGAGATAATGTTGAAGGCCGCCACGGCGACGATCAGCAACAACAACAGGCCGATCATGGCTTTTTCCATGCGGATAGCCTGGTACAGGTTGCCGTGGGTGCGGGTCCAGTCGCGGGCGTAGTACTCGGTCTCACCCAGGTGCTGGGCAATTTCCCAGGCACCACGCGGCGCATCGAACAGGTCGTTGAACTTCAGGCGCAGGCCCTGCACCTGGTCGGGCTGCCAGCGATGCAGGCGGGCCAGGTCGGTGAGGTTGGTCAGGCCGATGTAGCCGTCGATCTCGCCAGCGCCGACGTGGAAGGTGCCCACCACGGTAAAGCGCTTCATGCGCGGGAACATGCCGGCCGGGGTCACGGTGACTTCCGGGGCGACGAAGGTCAGCTTGTCGCCAACCCCCACGCCCAGCTTGGCCGCGGCCTTGTCACCGATGACGATGCCAAAGCTGCCCGGCGCCAGCGCGTCGAGCTTACCTTGCAGCATGAACTTGTCGATGATCGAGACGTTGCGCTCCTGGGCCGGGTCGATGCCGTTGAGCAGGATCTTCTGCACTTTGCCGTCGTTGGTCAGCAACCCCTGCATCTGGGTAAACGGCGCGACCGCCACCACCTTGGGGTTCTGCTGGACCTTGGCGGCCAGGCTTTGCCAGTCGTTGATGGGCGCATCGCCCTCGATGGTCGCGTGGGGCACCATGCCCAGCACGCGGGTGCGCATCTCATGATCGAAGCCGTTCATCACCGACAGCACCACGATCATCACGACCACGCCCAGGGCGAGACCGATCATCGAGGTCAAGGAAATGAACGACACAAAATGATTGCGACGCTTTGCACGGGTATAACGCGTGCCGATAAATACGAAGAGAGGTCTGAACATGTCGGGGCTTGTTCGGAGGAAAAGAAGACGTCCCGGTGGCGGGGTCTGGTCAGCAGCTTTACACTCAGACCATTACCGTTACCTGGGGTTCGCCATGTCGACATTAGATGAAGAAGAGCGCCGCGAATACTACCGTATCGATGACATGATCGCACTTCAAATCAAACCCCTGTCTGGCCCCGACGCGGCGAGCAAGGAAGTGTTGCTGGATGATTCGCCGCTGTTCAATCTGCTCAGCGAACTGCATCTGAGCGAATTCGAAGCCCAGCACCTGCTGCGCCAGATCAGCGAGAAAGACCGCAGCCTGGCGGCCTTCCTCAAAGTGCAGAACAAACGCCTGGATCTGCTCAGCCAGGTCATGGCTCGCGGTTTGCTGAAGGAGGTGGGCGCGCCGCAACCGGTGATCCTCTCCGAAGGCGGCATCGACTTCCAGCACCCGACACCGCTGCCCGCCGACACTCACCTGGCGGTCAAGCTGGTGCTGATGCCCCAGGCGCTCGGCCTGTTGCTGCGCGCGCGGGTGACCCATTGCGACCCCAAGGGCGACGGCTTTGATGTGGGCACGGAGTTCGAGTCCATGACCGATGCCCAACGCCAACTGCTGGCGCGCTATATCCTGCAGAAACAAGCCCAGGAACGCCGCCTGGCGCGAGAACAAAGCGAAGACCTCTGAATGCGTATTCACGACGCCAGCCATCCTGGCGCAAAGGAGCAACTGTGACCCTGATTTACGGCCACCGCGGTGCCAAAGGCGAAGCACCGGAAAACACCCTGACCAGCTTTCAGGAATGCCTCAAGCACGGCGTACGCCGCTGCGAGCTGGACTTGCACCTGTCCATGGACGGCGAGTTGATGGTCATCCACGACCCGACCCTCAAGCGCACCACCGACCGACGCGGCAAGGTCGTCGAGTACTCGGCGGCTGACCTGGTGAAGATGGACGCACGCAAAGGCGGCCCAGGCTGGGTAAGCCCCTGCCCGATTCCACGTCTGGAGGAGCTGTTCGAACAGTGCGACTTCGATCACTGGCAACTGGAAGTCAAAAGCGCCTCGCGTACCCGTGCCGCCACCACTGTGCTGGCGATTCGCGAAATGGCTGTGCGCTTTGGCTTGATGGACAAGGTCACGGTGACGTCAAGCTCGCGGGAAGTGCTCAAGGCCGCCGTGGAACTCACCCCGGACCTGTCACGCGGCCTGGTCGCTGAATACGCCTGGCTCGACCCGCTGAAGGTCGCGCAGAACTACGGCTGTGAGTATTTGGCATTGAACTGGACGCTGTGCACCCCCGAGCGGCTGGAAAAAGCCCAGCGCCAGGGCTTGCATGTGTCCGTGTGGACAGTCAACGAACCTGCGCTGATGCGCAGGCTCGCCGACTTCGGCGTAGATAGCCTGATTACAGACTTTCCCGGTTTGGCCACTGCCACCCTCGAGAATTACTGAAATCGGTCTCCCCGGCCGGCTCAGGCCACCGGCCGGAGCCGCTCAAAAAAGCCGGTTGAGGCCGTCGTAGGCCGCTACCCGATAGGCTTCGGCCATGGTCGGGTAGTTGAAGGTGGTGTTGACGAAATACTTGAGGGTATTTTGCTCACCTGGCTGGTTCATGATCGCCTGGCCGATGTGCACGATCTCCGAGGCCTGGTAGCCGAAGCAATGCACGCCGAGTACTTCCAGGGTTTCGCGGTGGAACAGGATTTTCAGCATGCCTTGCGGCTCACCGGCAATCTGCGCACGCGCCATGCTCTTGAAGAACGCCTTGCCCACTTCGTAAGGCACCTTGGCCTTGGTCAGTTCGTGCTCATTCTTGCCGATCGAGCTGATCTCGGGAATCGTGTAGATCCCGGTCGGCACGTCGTTCACGTAGCGCCAGCTGCCGTTGTCGACAATGCTGCCAGCGGCCGAGCGGCCCTGGTCATGGGCGGCACTGGCCAGGCTTGGCCAGCCGATCACGTCACCGGCGCCGTAGATGTTCGGCACGCAGGTGCGGTAGTTCTCATCCACTTCGATCTGGCCACGGCTGTTGACCTTGACCCCGATGTTTTCCATGCCCAGCTTGTCGGTGTTGCCGGTACGGCCGTTGCACCACAGCAAGGCGTCGGCCTTGATCTTCTTGCCGGACTTGAGGTGCAGGATCACCCCGTTGTCCAGGCCTTCGACCCGCTCGTACTCTTCGTTATGGCGCACGGTGATGTTGTTGTTGCTGAAGTGGTAGCTCAACGCCTGGGAGATTTCCGAGTCGAGGAAGCTGAGCAACTGGTCGCGGTTGTCCACCAGCTCGACCAGTACCCCCAGGCCACTGAAGATCGAGGCGTATTCACAGCCGATCACGCCGGCGCCGTAGATGATCAGTTTGCGCGGGGTATGACCCAGGCTCAGGATGGTGTCGCTATCGTAGATACGCGGGTGGTGGAAATCGATGTCCGCCGGGCGATACGGGCGCGAACCGGTGGCGATGATGATGTGCTTGGCCACCAGTTTCTCGACCACGCCATTGGCGCAGACCACTTCGACGGTTTGCTCGTCGGCAAAACTGCCGGTGCCGAAGAACAGGTCGACGCGGTTACGGGCGTAGTAGCCGGTACGCGAGGCGACTTGCTTGGAGATGACTTTTTCAGCGCTTTTCAGTACGTCCGGGAAGGAGAACCAGCGCGGCTCACCAATGGCCCGAAACATCGGATTGGTATTGAACTGCATGATCTGCCGTACCGAGTGACGCAATGCCTTGGACGGGATGGTACCCAGGTGGGTGCAGTTACCGCCGACCTGGCGACGGCTATCGACCATCGCCACCTTGCGCCCTGCTTTGGCAGCGTTCATCGCCGCACCTTCTCCAGCTGGGCCGGAACCCAGTACCACCACGTCGTAGTTGTAGACAGCCATGCGTACTCCTCAGAACAGGCCAGGCGTACGGTTGGACGCCGGGCTAAATCATGCCGCGGCCAGCGTGCATGAAGGACAATTTGGCTCAAGTGTGTGAACCGGGGCACAGTCTATAGAAGGCCGAGCGCCGCGAACATTAACCCTTGGTCGCGTCGTAGGCCAGTGTTGCCATACTACAGGACGCAAACCAGCGCCGAATTCAGGATGAGCCATTATGCGACAACTATTTTTCTGTTTGATGCTGATGGTGTCGCTCACGGCGTACGCCAACGATGCACAGCGGCTCAAGCAGGCAAGCTTCCCCGCAAAGGTTGCGGGGCTGGCCCTGAAAAACCAGGCGGTGTTCAACTATCTCTGGGCGGATGTGTATGCCGCGGCGCTGTATGCACCCGCTGACCTGCCGGCAAAGCAGGCTTGGGACCAGCAGAAGGCTGTGCGCCTGGCGCTGTATTACTTTCGCGACATTGATCGCGATGATGTGATCAAGGCGGCCACCGTCACCTTGGAGCGCCAGCAAGCCAATGCCGGGTTGAACCCAGAGATAGCCAAGCTGCACGCGCGCTTTCGGGATATTCGCAGCGGTGATCGCTATGCCCTGGATTTTCGTCCGGGGCGCGGGTTGAATCTGGAGATTAATGGGCAGGTGGTGTTCAGCAGCCCAGATGCTGAGTTAGCGAAGGCCTACCTGGGTATCTGGCTGGCGCCCAAAGGGCTGTCGGACAGTTTGCGCAACACGCTACTCAAGTGATGGAGGTGTTGACCTTTCCATCGTCATCGCGGGCAAGCCCGCTCCCACAGGTGAATGCAGTTCAACTGTGGGAGCTGGCTTGCCTGCGATAAGGCCCTCCCAGACACCACAAAAACCACAGGCATAAAAAAGCCCCGAACCAGTCGGGGCTTTCTCATTCAGCGCACAGGCTTAGCGCGGAAACGCAGGCGGGTTGACCCCAGCCATGTCTTCCATCACGCGAACCACCTGGCAGCTGTAGCCGAACTCGTTGTCGTACCACACGTACAGCACAACACGGTTGTCCTGGGTGATGGTCGCTTCGGCGTCCACCACACCGGCGTGGCGCGAGCCAACGAAGTCGGTGGAGACCACTTCCTGAGAATTGACGAAGTCGATCTGCTTATGCAGGTCGGAGTGCAGCGCCATGTAGCGCAGGTACTCGTTCATCTCTTCACGGGTGGCGGCTTTCTCAAGGTTGAGGTTGAGAATGGCCATCGACACGTTCGGCGTCGGTACGCGGATCGCGTTACCGGTCAGCTTGCCGGCCAGTTCAGGCAGGGCCTTGGCAGCAGCGGTGGCAGCGCCGGTCTCGGTGATCACCATGTTCAACGCGGCGCTACGGCCACGGCGATCGCCCTTGTGGAAGTTGTCGATCAGGTTCTGGTCGTTGGTGTACGAGTGAACGGTTTCAACGTGGCCGTTAACGATGCCGAACTTGTCATTCACCGCCTTGAGCACCGGCACGATGGCGTTGGTGGTGCAGGACGCGGCGGACACGATCTTGTCGTCAGCGGTGATTTCAGCGTGGTTGATGCCGTGCACGATGTTCTTGAGCTTGCCTTTGCCAGGCGCGGTCAGCACAACGCGGTCAACACCCGGGCAAGCCAGGTGCTGGCCCAGGCCCTCGGCATCACGCCATACGCCGGTGTTGTCCACCAGTAGGGCGTTCTGGATGCCGTACTGGGTGTAATCCACCTCGGTAGGGTTCTTCGCGTAGATCACCTGGATCAGGTTACCGTTGGCGGTGATGGTGTTGTTTTCTTCGTCAATGGTGATGGTGCCGTTGAACGAGCCGTGTACCGAGTCGCGACGCAGCAGGCTGGCGCGCTTGGTCAGGTCGTTCTCGGCGCCTTTGCGCACCACGATGGCACGCAGGCGCAGGCCGTCGCCGCCACCGGTCTTTTCGATCAGGATGCGCGCCAGCAGGCGGCCGATACGGCCAAAGCCGTACAGCACCACGTCGGTGCCTTTACGGGCGGCAGCGTTTTGCTGGCCAACCACATCGGCCATTTCTTCACGCACGAACTGCTCGGCGGTGCGGCCAGCGCCTTCTTTGCGGAATTTGTAGGCCAACTTGCCCAGGTCTACCGAAGCCGCGCCGAGCTTGAGCTCGCTCATGGCTTTGAGCAGCGGGAATGTTTCGTGGACGGAGAGTTCGCTGTCGTCGGCGGAGCGATGGCGCGCAAAGCGGTGAGCTTTGAGAATCGCGATGACAGACTGGTTGATCAGGCTGCGGCCATAGATCGAGCTCACCACATTGTTATTGCGGTACAGCTGACCGATAAGCGGAATCATCGCTTCAGCGAGTGCTTCACGGTCGATCCATTCACCAAGACACTGGTCGGGCTTCTGAGTCACGGGAACCTTCCACATGTAGGGGCAGAAAAAAGGGGCTACATTATGTCGCCCGACTGAGCGTTGAGCAATGCGCGAAGGGCAACAAAAAGCCCTTGCAAAAAAATACCACCGCGCTACAGCCCAGGAAACACGCGGGTTCCAGAAGGCCACTAGTTTGGCGAACAGGCCGACTTGTCCGTAACCCTCCTAAACATTCGCGCATTTTGGCACTACATATTGAGTCAAAACCCGCCATTGTTTGTCTTAGCCACTACATTTCCTACAAACCGTAATAGGCACAGTCAGCAACTGACAGGCGGCACCTGGGGCCGTTACAATTACCGACTTTGTCGCAACGCTTGGAGCTCAACCTTCCGTGCCCGTTCTGCGTCTACCGCTACTCCCTGCCGCGGCAGGTAAACAGCACTGGGGCAACCTGCCCGGTGCCGCCCTGAGCCTGGCCATTGCCGAGGCTGCCAGCGCAGCCAAGCGCTTTACCCTGCTGCTCACCGCCGACAGCCAAAGTGCCGAACGGTTGGAGCAGGAGCTGAGCTTCTTCGCCCCGGATTTGCCGGTGCTGCATTTTCCCGACTGGGAAACCCTGCCCTACGACCTGTTCTCGCCGCACCAGGACATCATCTCCCAGCGCATCGCCAGCCTGTACCGCTTGCCGGAACTGGCCCACGGCGTGCTGGTGGTGCCGATCACCACCGCCCTGCACCGCCTGGCGCCGACCAAGTTCCTGCTCGGCAGCAGCCTGGTGCTGGACGTGGGCCAGAAGCTCGACGTCGAGCAGATGCGCACGCGCCTGGAAGCCAGCGGCTACCGCTGCGTCGACACGGTGTACGAGCACGGTGAGTTTGCGGTGCGCGGCGCCTTGATCGACCTGTTCCCGATGGGCAGCAAGCTGCCGTACCGCATCGACCTGTTCGATGACGAAATCGAGACGCTGCGCACCTTCGACCCGGAGAACCAGCGTTCTATCGACAAGGTCGACTCGATCAAGCTGCTGCCGGCGCGGGAGTTTCCGCTGCAAAAAGACGCGGTAACACGCTTCAAGGCGCGCTTTCGTGAGCGCTTCGATGTGGATTTCCGTCGCTGCCCGATCTTCCAGGACTTGAGCAGCGGGATTACACCTGCCGGTATCGAGTACTACCTGCCGTTGTTCTTCGACGAGACCTCTACCCTCTTCGACTACCTGCCCCAGGACACCCAGGTGTTCTCGCTGCCGGGTATCGAACAGGCGGCGGAAAACTTCTGGAACGATGTGCGCAACCGCTACGAAGAACGTCGCGTCGATCCATCCCGGCCTTTATTGCCGCCCGCTGAACTGTTCCTGCCAGTTGAAGACTGCTTCGCGCGCCTGAAAAACTGGCCGCGTGTAGTAGCCAGCCAGCAGGACGTGGACGCCGGCAGTGGCCGGGAGCGTTTCCCGGCGAGCGCGTTGCCCGATTTGGCGATCCAGGCCAAAGCCACGCAACCGCTGGAGGCGCTGTCGAACTTCCTCGGCGACTTCCCGGGCCGCGTGCTGTTTACCGCCGAATCCGCCGGGCGTCGCGAAGTGCTGCTAGAGCTGTTGGAACGCCTGAAGTTGCGGCCGAAAACCGTCGACAGCTGGCCTGACTTTGTCGCCAGCAAAGAGCGCCTGGCGATCACCATCGCGCCGCTGGACGAAGGGCTGCGGTTGGATGACCCGGCGCTGGCCTTGATCGCCGAAAGCCCGCTGTTCGGCCAGCGCGTGATGCAACGCCGTCGCCGGGAAAAACGCGCCGATGCCAACAACGACGCGGTGATCAAGAACCTCACCGAGCTGCGCGAAGGCGCGCCGGTGGTGCATATCGACCATGGCGTGGGCCGCTACCTGGGCCTGCAGACCCTGGAGATCGACAACCAGGCCGCCGAATTCCTCACCCTGGAATACGCCGAGGGCGCCAAGCTCTACGTGCCGGTGGCCAACCTGCACCTGATCGCCCGCTACACCGGCAGCGACGACGCCTTGGCGCCGTTGCATCGATTGGGCTCCGAGACCTGGCAGAAAGCCAAGCGCAAGGCCGCCGAACAGGTGCGCGACGTGGCCGCCGAACTGCTCGACATCTATGCCCGCCGTGCTGCCCGCGAAGGTTATGCCTTCGCTGACCCCAAAGCCGATTACGCCACCTTCAGCGCTGGCTTCGCGTTCGAAGAAACCCCGGACCAGCAAACCACCATCGAAGCGGTGCGCGCCGACATGCTCGCGCCCAAGCCGATGGACCGCCTGGTGTGCGGCGACGTGGGCTTCGGCAAGACCGAAGTGGCCATGCGTGCAGCCTTTATTGCGGTACACGGCGGTCGCCAGGTGGCGATCCTGGTGCCGACCACCCTGCTCGCCCAGCAGCACTACAACAGTTTCCGCGACCGCTTTGCCGACTGGCCCGTGACCGTGGAGGTGATGAGCCGCTTCAAGTCCGCCAAGGAAGTGAACGCCGCCGTTGCCGACCTGGCCGAGGGCAAGATCGACATCGTCATCGGTACGCACAAGCTGCTGTCGGACGATGTGAAGATCAAGAACCTGGGCCTGGTGATCATCGACGAAGAACACCGCTTTGGCGTGCGCCAGAAAGAACAGCTCAAGGCCCTGCGCAGTGAAGTCGACATCCTCACCCTCACCGCCACGCCAATTCCGCGCACGCTGAACATGGCGGTGTCGGGCATGCGCGACCTGTCGATCATCGCCACGCCACCGGCGCGTCGTTTGTCGGTGCGCACCTTTGTGATGGAGCAGAACAAGAGCACGGTCAAGGAAGCCCTGCTGCGCGAACTGCTGCGCGGCGGCCAGGTGTATTACCTGCACAACGATGTGAAAACCATCGAGAAATGCGCCGCCGACCTCGCCGAACTGGTACCTGAGGCCCGTATCGCTATCGGCCACGGGCAGATGCGCGAGCGCGAACTCGAACAGGTGATGAGCGACTTCTACCACAAGCGCTTCAACGTGCTGATCGCCTCGACCATCATCGAGACCGGCATCGACGTGCCGAGCGCCAACACCATCATCATCGAGCGTGCCGACAAGTTCGGCCTGGCGCAGCTGCACCAATTGCGCGGTCGCGTCGGGCGCAGTCACCACCAGGCCTATGCCTACCTGCTCACACCGCCGCGCCAGCAGATCACTTCCGATGCGGAAAAACGCCTGGAAGCGATCGCCAATACCCAGGACCTCGGGGCCGGCTTTGTATTGGCCACCAATGACCTGGAAATCCGGGGTGCCGGTGAGTTGCTCGGCGACGGCCAGAGCGGGCAGATCCAGGCGGTGGGTTTCACGCTGTATATGGAGATGCTCGAACGCGCGGTAAAAGCCATCCGCAAAGGCGAACAACCGAACCTCGACCAACCCTTGGGCGGCGGCCCGGAGATCAACCTGCGCTTGCCGGCGTTGATTCCCGAAGACTACCTGCCGGATGTGCATGCACGGTTGATCCTGTACAAGCGCATTGCCTCGGCGGCCGACGAAGAAGGCCTCAAGGACTTGCAGGTAGAGATGATCGACCGTTTCGGCCTGCTGCCGGAACCGACCAAGAACCTGGTGCGCCTGACCCTGCTCAAGTTGCAGGCCGAGCAGTTGGGCATCAAGAAAGTCGACGCCGGGCCGCAAGGCGGGCGTATCGAATTCGAAGCGCAGACGCCGGTTGACCCGTTGGTGCTGATCAAGCTGATCCAGGGCCAGCCCAACCGCTACAAGTTCGAAGGGGCTACGCTGTTCAAGTTCATGGTGCCGATGGAACGCGCCGAAGAACGCTTCAACACTTTGGAGGCGCTGTTTGAACGCCTCATTCCGAAATCCGTTTAAGGACGCCCCCATGCGCGTGTTCCGCATTTTGAGCCTGTTGTTGGTGGTACTCGCACCTTCGGCCTTTGCCGACAGCCTGTATCAGGTGGAAATGATCCTGGTGCGCCAGAATGCAGAACCAGTGATCAACAGCCGCGCCGCCCCGGAAAACTGGGATGCGGGCGCGCCGCGCCTGGGTGAGCGGATGAGCCCGCCGCGCCTGGGCAATATCGTCGACAAGCTGCGCGCCGACGCCAACTACACGGTGCTCGCCCACAAGGCCTGGGAGCAGAACCTGGGCGAGCAAGCGGTGAAGGTGGCGATCACCGACGGCCAGGAGCAATTCGGCCAGTTCCCTATCGAAGGGGTGTTGAGCCTGCAACTGGGGCGCTTTACCGATATCGACGCGGATTTCTGGATCAACCAGTTCGACGGCAACGGCAGCGTGATCGCCAGCGAACACTTGAGTCAGAAAGACGTACGCACCAAGAACAACCAGCTCAACTACCTGGACGGCGGCCACCTGGCGCTGCTGATCAAGATCACCTCGCTGACCGCCAAGCCACCCAGCGCACCACCGCCCGACCTTCAGGACTGATTGCGCGCCATGCCCCTGACGTCGTCGTTGACCAAACCCCTGGCCCCTTCGTGGGCCAATCGCTTCAAAGAGCAAAGCCTCGAGCGCGGGCGACGCTACGCCCTGGAGAACCGCGTGCGCATCGTCGAGTGCGGCGACAGCACCATCACCGCCAGTTGCGAAGGCTCGGGCGGTAATGTTTACCGCCAAACCATCTCACTGCGCGAATCAGCCAAGGGCCTGCTGATCTTGGTGGACAGCCGCTGCACGTGCCCGGTGCACACCAACTGCAAACACATCGCGGCGGTGCTGCTCAAGGTCCAGGAAACCCTGGCCTACCCGGCAGCGGCTCAGGATGCGCAGCTGCTGGAGAAGCTCCAGGCGGTGCTCGAAAACCGCGTGGTCCTGCCGCAAGTGGTGATGGACGACGTGCAACCGGTGCCACGCCTGTGGCTGGCCAGCGTGGAGTTCAGCGCGTTCGAACCGCGCAACGGCAAGATGCAGCGCTATATCCAGCACCGTGCGGCGTTGTCGTTCAACTACCTGGGCAACTATGTCAGCGGGCAAAAAAATGCTGACATCATTGTGCGCCAAGAGACGCAGAGCCTGCGGATCAAGCGCCATCCCGAGCAAGAACAGGCCTATCGCGAACACCTGCGCCTGCTTGGCTTCAAGATCGCCACGCGCCAGAGCAAGGCCCTGCCGGAAAGCGCCGGCGAGCTCTTCGAAATGGTCAATGACAGTGCCTGGCTGAACTTCACCCTCAATGTGTCGCCCACTTTGCGTGCCGAGGGCTGGGAGCTGCAGATCGATGAAGACTTCGGCTTTGATCTCAGCCCCGTCGATGACTGGTATGCCACGGTCGATGAAGGGCCGGAACGCGATTGGTTCGACCTGGAGCTGGGCATCATCGTCAACGGCGAACGTTTGAGCCTGCTGCCGATCCTGCTGAACCTGATGCGCTCCCACACCGAGATCCTCAACCCGGAGAAACTGGCGCGGCGCCGCGATGAAGAGCTGATCCTGGTGAACATCCCCGGCCTGCCCAACGGCCACGGCCCGCTGCAAGTGGCGCTGCCCTACGGCCGCTTGAAGCCGGTGCTGGCGACCCTCGGCGAGTTTTACCTGCAGGAAGCCGGCACCACCGCGCTGCGCCTGGCCAAGGCCGACGCCATACGCCTCAACCCGCTGGAAGACCTGCCACTGCAATGGGAAGGCGGCGAGAAGATCCGCACCTTCGCCCAGCGCCTGCGCGATATCAAGGATTTCACCTGCGTGGCGCCCGAAGGCCTGAATGCGACCTTACGCCCCTACCAGCTGGAAGGTCTGAGCTGGATGCAGTCGCTGCGCCAACTGGAGGTGGGTGGGATACTTGCGGATGACATGGGCCTGGGCAAAACCTTGCAGACCCTGGCGCACATCCTCACCGAAAAAAACGCAGGGCGCCTTGATCGGCCGTGCATGGTCGTGATGCCTACCAGCCTGATCCCGAACTGGCTCGATGAAGCCGCGCACTTCACCCCGCAGTTGAGAGTGCAGGCACTTTATGGCGCGGGGCGTAAGAAACATTTCGCCAACCTGAATGACTACGACCTGCTGCTGACCACCTACGCCCTGCTGCCCAAGGACATTGAACAGCTCGCCGCCCTGCCCTTGCACGTCTTGATCCTGGATGAAGCGCAGTACATCAAGAACCCGTCAAGCAAGGCGGCCCAGGCCGCACGCGAGCTGAATGCACGCCAGCGCCTGTGCCTGAGCGGCACTCCATTGGAAAACCACCTGGGTGAGCTGTGGTCGCTGTTCCACTTCCTGCTGCCGGGCTGGCTGGGCGACGTGAAGAGCTTCAACCGTGATTACCGCGTGCCGATTGAAAAACGTGCCAGCGAGGTGCGATTGCAGCACCTCAACGGTCGGATCAAACCCTTCCTGCTACGCCGCACCAAGGAACAAGTGGCAACCGAACTGCCACCCAAAACCGAAATCATCCACTGGGTCGACCTCAACGAGGCCCAGCGCGACGTGTACGAAACCATGCGCCTGGCCATGGATAAAAAGGTCCGCGACGAGATCACCCGCAAGGGCGTGGCCCGCAGCCAGATCATCATCCTCGAAGCCCTGCTCAAACTGCGCCAGGTGTGCTGCGACTTGCGCCTGGTCAACGACGCCACCCTGCCCGCCCGTGGCAGCAGCTCGGGCAAGCTCGACAGCCTGATGGACATGCTCGACGAGCTGTTTGCTGAAGGCCGCCGGATCCTGCTGTTCTCACAGTTCACCTCGATGCTGAGCCTGATCGAGGCCGAACTGAAAAAGCGCGGCATTGCCTACGCCCTGCTGACCGGCCAGACCCGGGATCGACGTACACCGGTGAAGGATTTCCAGAGCGGTAAGTTGCAGATCTTTTTAATCAGTCTGAAGGCTGGCGGCGTGGGCTTGAACCTGACCGAAGCCGACACGGTTATCCACTACGACCCCTGGTGGAACCCAGCCACGGAAAACCAGGCCACCGACCGTGCATACCGCATCGGGCAGGAAAAGCCGGTGTTCGTGTACAAGATGATTGCCCGGGGCACGGTAGAGGAGAAAATCCAGCACTTGCAGAAGGAGAAGTCCGATCTGGCTGCGGGCGTGCTGGATGGGCGAACCACGGGGGATTGGCAGTTGGGCAATGAGGAGATTGAAGCGTTGTTTGCGCCGTTGCCCAATAAGCAAGAAAAGCGCTGACTGTTCGGCCGCCTTCGCGAGCAAGCCCGCTCCCACACCTGACTGTATTCACAAATCAAAATGTGGGAGCTGGCTTGCCTGCGATGGCCGCGCTTCGGTTTTCAGTCGATCAACTGCGCATCGCGCAACGCAGTAAGCGCTGTCAGCCAACGCGGGTCCTGCTTATAGTCCGTCGAGGCAACCGCCTGCCCACGCATACGCGCAATCCGCGCCGATGGCGTGACCTTCATCCGCTGTGCTGCACTCAGCGCCAGCTCGGCCGCCGCACGGTCATTGCACACCAAGCCCATGTCACAACCGGCGGTCAGCGCCGCTTCGATACGGCTGGCCGCATCGCCGACCACATGGGCGCCGGCCATGGACAGGTCATCGCTGAAGATTACCCCGTCAAACTGCAACTCACCGCGCAGGATATCCTGCAACCAGCGACGCGAAAAACCTGCAGGCTGGGCATCGACCTGCGGGTAGATGACGTGCGCCGGCATCACGGCGGCCAATTGCTTGCTCAGGCGTGCGAAAGGCACCAGGTCATTGGCGCGAATCTGCTCCAGGCTGCGTTCATCATTGGGAATGGCGACGTGGGAATCGGCCTCGGCCCAACCATGGCCAGGGAAGTGCTTGCCGGTGGCGGCCATACCGGCGCTGTTCATGCCACGGATAAAGGCACCCGCGAGCACGGCAGCGCGCTCGGGGTCGCCTTCGAAAGCACGGGTACCGACCACGGCGCTGCGTTGGTAGTCGAGGTCCAGCACGGGGGCAAAACTCAGGTCCAGGCCCACCGCCAGCACCTCGGTGGCCATGATCCAGCCGCACTGTTCGGCCAGGTATTCAGCGTTGGGGTTATCCGCCAGCGCACGCATGGCCGGCAGGCGCACGAAGCCTTGGCGCAGACGCTGCACGCGACCGCCCTCCTGGTCCACGGCCAACAGCAAGTCCGGGCGCACTGCACGAATCGCGGCGCTCAACTCGCGAACCTGGCGCGGGTGCTCGATATTGCGCGCAAAAATAATCAGGCCGCCCACTTCCGGTTGGCGCAACAGATGACGATCCTCGGCCGTGAGCCAGGTACCGGCGACGTCGACCATCAAAGAACCTTGCAGGGCAGCAGTCATAAACCTTCCTTAAATAACGCACACAACCCGTCGTCCTTGCCAGGCACGGCAAGGACGACGGGTTGCGAATAAATAGCTGAAATCGGCATGGCGGCTAGCTTAGCGGATGCAAGCGGCCGCGCCCACCCGCAGCGATCAAACCTTGGCGGCGACCGGTACGGTTTTGCTGCGTGGGCGCAACTGGGCGGCGGCCATGGCCGGGTCGCTGACGCCGGTTTCGGCGCGCATGCCAGCGGCAAGGAACGGCACCATCAGGCGCATGACTTGCTCGATGGACGTGTTCACACCGAAATCGGTCTCGGCAATTGCCCGCAGCGCCTTGATACCCGACATGCTGAAAGCTGCGGCACCGAGCATGAAATGCACACGCCAGAACAGCTCGATAGGTGGAATACGCGGGGCCGCTTCGTTGACCAACAGCATATAGCGGCGGAACACCTTGCCGTACATGTCTTCCAGGTAGCGGCGCAAGTGGCCCTGGCTCTGGCTGAACGCCAGGCCCAGCAGGCGCATGAAGATCGACAGGTCGTTGCCGCTGCGAGGCTGCACGACCAAGGCTTGCTCCACGAGGATTTCCAGCAGCTCTTCCAGGCTGGGCTTGTGATCGGCCTTGGCCTGGCGGCGTTCCAGCTCACGGTCGAGGCTTGTGCAGAACGGGCCCAGAAAGCGTGAGAACACCGCCTGGATCAGGGCCTTTTTCGAGCCGAAATGATAGTTCACGGCGGCCAGGTTGACCCCAGCCTTGCTGGTGATCAGGCGCAATGAAGTTTCAGCAAATCCTTTTTCCGCGAACAATTGCTCGGCAGCATCGAGAATGCGTTCAACGGTTTCCGACTGGGCCATGGCTACTCCGCCTGACAAACACTTGTTTGAAACATACGTTTCAGAGTGTGTCTTGTCAAGCCTGCGGGTCCGCTTTGCGGCTGGTCAGTCATCTGATTCGTCGCTATTTAATCACATCCTTGCAGCTGTGTAGGCAGCGCCGCTTCTGCTCTGTAGGACGGCTGACGGATGACCGTCCAGCGGGGCCACTAAAAAGGATGATTGCCAAGCGCAGTTCACTGTATATAATCCCAGTCACTGTATAAAAAGACAGAGCGATCAACATGCTAAAACTGACGCCACGCCAAGCTGAGATTCTGGCTTTTATCAAGCGCTGCCTTGATGACAATGGTTACCCGCCTACCCGTGCGGAGATTGCCCTGGAACTGGGGTTCAAGTCCCCGAACGCCGCCGAGGAACACCTCAAGGCCCTCGCTCGCAAAGGTGCGATCGAGATGACCCCGGGTGCTTCGCGAGGTATTCGCATCCCTGGCTTCGAAGCCAAGGCCGACGAGTCGACATTGCCGATCATCGGTCGCGTCGCCGCAGGTGCGCCGATCCTGGCGCAGCAGCACGTCGAGGAATCCTGCAACATCAACCCGACCTTCTTCCACCCTCGCGCCGACTACCTGTTGCGTGTGCACGGCATGAGCATGAAGGACGTGGGTATCTTCGACGGCGACCTGCTGGCCGTGCATACCACCCGCGAAGCCCGCAATGGCCAGATCGTCGTGGCCCGTATCGGCGACGAGGTCACGGTCAAACGCTTCAAGCGCGAAGGCAGCAAGGTCTGGCTCCTGGCCGAAAACCCTGAGTTTGCCCCGATCGAAGTCAACCTGAAAGACCAGGACCTGGTGATCGAAGGCTTGAGTGTCGGCGTCATTCGCCGCTAAAGGAGGCATCATGCAGCTCGTGCACACCCCACAACATACACAACTGTCGCTGTTCGAGGCCTTCATGGCCCAGCCCCTTGCGCCAATCCTCAAGGAAACGGTCGAAGCCCCCTGGGGCGGCGAACCTGAGGCGTTCAGTGAACTGTCGTTGCGCGGTGCGGCTGAGAGCTGCCTGAACCTGCTGGCACCTATCCTGCGCGAATTGAGCGAAGATCAGGACGCCCGCTGGCTGACACTGATCGCCCCGCCCGCCAGCCTCACCCAGGCCTGGCTGCGGGACGCTGGGCTCAACCGTGAGCGTATCCTGTTGCTGCAACCACGCGGCGCGCAAAGTGCCCAGCAGCTAACCTGCGAAGCCTTGCGCCTGGGCCGCAGCCATACGGTGGTGAGCTGGTTGAACCCGCTGAATGCCAGCGCCAAGCAGCAACTGATCAGTGCTGCGCGCACGGGTGATGCACAGAGTTTGAATATTCGATTGGGGTAATGATGGCGCGCCACAGAAGCAGCCGTCACAAAGGACTCAGTGAAGAACGCGCGGCCCTTCATCTTTCTCCGGCTCGCCTTCGGCAAGGCGACCTGCCATCTGCACGCCCACGCTCAACATGGCTTTAGCCACTTCGACGTGCTGGCCTTGCAGGAAGACCTTGGCGTCTTCGGAGAAATCCAGAATAACCAGAGAACCCTCGTCCTCAGCCCGGCGCAGTTCGATTCGGCCGTCAGGCAGTTCAACAATTTCCAGAAAGGACGTTGGCATAAAAGTCTGTTCTCCACGAAAGGCCTGGGATTATATCAGTCATCCACCCAGCCTCGCAGGGGATATGGACAGGTTTGTTTACGGTGTGATGAATGGCGCCCTAGGGAACACGCGTCTCTATGTGGGCGCTGGCTTGCCTGCGATGGCGGAGTATCAGCGAATAACCAGCAAACTGACCCACCGCTATCGCAGCATAGGTACCTATACAACTTTGCAGGCTAAAGCAGCCAACGGTAACCACGATGCGAAGCGAGTAGCTTTTGATCTGCTTTTGATCTTGATCTCAGGCTCCCCGTTAAACCACGCTGGCATTCCGGCTTTTCCAAAGTGACCCGCCGTCAGGCGGAGCCCTAAGTGGCCGTTGCCGCAGGAATGAATATGTACTCGGTATAACAGGGTCGCCTGTCAGGCCGCCATCGCAGGCAAGCCAGCTCCCACAGGTTGAACGCGGGGCATCAGATCGATAGGTGTCGGCTGGCAGGCCGTCATCGCAGGCAAGCCAGCTTCCACATTTGCTTAGTGCAACCCCTTCAGCACTCGTTGAGCCCTTCACGAAAACGCAGCGCCATCTTTTTCAGCTCCTGGCGCCAGCCTTCCAACTCCTCACGGCTCAAAGGCTTAGGCTCATCCTGCTCCAAGGCCACGGCGACGATCAGCGGCTGGGTGACATCACCTTTGGGCACATGGGGAATACGCGGCGGTTGAAACATATCCGCATGGGCTTTGAGCAGCCGTGCCACCCAACTGTCGGGGCTTTGGGCCATTTCCACCAGTTCGGCCAACTCGGGGATCGCCATTGAATCCAGCACTTCACGATTCATGATCATTTCTGCACGCGGCGCGCCGGCCTGGGGTAGGCGGTAGAACCCGGCGATCTCATGGCACAGCCCCAGCAAGGCACCGTACAGGTGGAACAACGCCGCTTCGCGCCCCGCCTGTACCAGCGCGATGGCGTTCATCTCTTTCCCTTCCTCGGCACGGCCAAGGGCCTCCAGGGATAAACCCGCGAAGTAAATTTTCTGATTGGTACGGGTATAGAGTTCGTTGGCCATGACGGCAATCTCCACAACGAATAGGCGTGATGCTGGCTGTGTAGGAGCGAGCTTGCTGTGGCGAGGGAGCTTGCTCCCGCTCGACTGCGTAGCAGTCGCCAGCTATTGGGGGCGCTTCGCACCCCAGCGCAAGCAAGCTTGCTCGCCACAACAAGCTCAATCCTACAGTAAGCAAAAGCCGTCTATACAGACGGCTTTTGGCGTTAACAGACTAGCGGATCAAGCGCCCTGGCGCTTGTCCTCGACCTTCCACTTGCCGCCGTCGTAGAACGCTTTCCAGCCAGTAGGCTTGCCGTCCACTTCGGTCTGCACGTACTGCTCCTTGGTCTTGCGGCTGTAACGGATCACGGCTGGGCGACCATCCGGGTCCTTTTTCGGCGCTTCACACAGGAAGTGGTACTTCGGATCGATCTCGTCCTTGTGCGGCACGATCTCCATCACCAGTGGTGCACGGGTCTCGCGGTTTTTCGGGAACTGGCTCGCAGCCAGGAACAGCCCCGAAGCGCCGTCACGCAGGATGTAGGTGTCGTTGACCTTCTCGCACTTGAGCTCGGGCATTTTCACCGGATCCATCTTCGGCGGCGCCGCATCACCGCTTTTCAGCAGTTTGCGGGTGTTCTTGCAGGTTGGGTTGGTGCACCCGAAGAACTTGCCGAAACGGCCAGTCTTAAGCTGCATCTCGCTGCCGCACTTGTCGCATTCCAGGCTCGGGCCTTCATAGCCCTTGATGCGATAGGTGCCCTCTTCGATCTCGTAGCCGTTGCAATCCGGGTTGTTACCACAGATGTGCAGCTTGTGCTTCTCGTCCAGCAGGTAGGCGTCCATCGCCGTGCTGCAGATCGGGCAGCGGTGCTTGCCACGCAGCACCAGCGACTCGGACTCACCCTCGTCGTCAGCCGCGATTTCATCGCCCGGCACCAGGTTGACGGTCGCCTTGCAGCGCTCTTTGGGCGGCAGGCTGTAGCCCGAGCAACCGAGGAACACGCCGGTGGAGGCGGTACGAATCTGCATCGGTCGACCGCAGGTAGTGCACGGAATATCCGTCATCACCGGCTGGTTGGCGCGCATCCCGTTCTCGGGGTTCTCGGCCACTTCAAGCTTTTTCTTGAAGTCGCCGTAGAACTCATCCAGCACGTTTTTCCAGTCGCGTTCGCCCTGGGCCACGTCATCGAGGTTCTCTTCCATGCCGGCAGTGAAGCCGTAATCCATCAAGTTGGAGAAACTCTCCGACAGACGCTCGGTGACGATGTCACCCATCTTTTCCGAATAGAAACGACGGTTGTGCAGCGCAACGTAGCCACGGTCCTGGATGGTGGAGATGATCGCCGCGTAGGTCGACGGACGACCGATACCGCGCTTTTCCATCTCTTTCACCAGGCTGGCTTCGGAATAACGCGCCGGCGGCTTGGTGAAGTGCTGGGACGGGTCGAGCTTGATCAGCTTCAGCGTGTCGCCCTGGGCCATGTCCGGCAGCACATCATCATCGCCAGGCTTGGCGATCTGCGGCATCACACGGGTGTAGCCGTCGAACTTGAGGATACGGCCCTTGGCACGCAACTCGAAATCGCCCGCGCCCACGCTGACGGTAGTAGACAGGTATTGCGCCGGCAGCATCTGGCAAGCCAGGAACTGGCGCCAGATCAGCTCGTAGAGGCGCTCAGCGTCGCGCTCCATGCCGCTCAGCTTGGCAGGCGTGGTGTTGGCGTCAGACGGACGAATCGCTTCGTGAGCCTCTTGTGCGCCTTCCTTGCTGCTGTAGACGTTCGGCTTCTCCGGCAGGTAGGTCTTGCCGAATTCGCTTTCAATATAGGTACGCGCCATCGCCACCGCGTCTTGCGACAGGTTGGTGGAGTCCGTACGCATATACGTGATGTAGCCAGCCTCATACAGACGCTGGGCCATCATCATGGTCTTCTTCACCCCGAAGCCCAGGCGGTTGCTCGCGGCCTGTTGCAGGGTGGAGGTGATGAACGGCGCCGACGGCTTGCTGCTGGTCGGTTTGTCTTCACGCTTGACGATGCTGTAGCTGGAAGCCTTGAGCTTCTCCAGCGCGGCCATGGCCTGGGCTTCGTTCAGCGGTTTGAAGGCCTCGCCTTTCTCACGGGCCACTTCAAAGCGCACGTTGGCGCCCTTGGCAGTGCCGAGGTCGGCGTGGACTTCCCAGTATTCTTCAGGGATGAACGCACGGATCTCGCGCTCACGCTCCACCACCAGCTTGACCGCTACCGATTGCACACGGCCGGCGGACAGGCCACGGGCGATCTTCGCCCACAGCAGTGGCGAGACCATGTAGCCGACGACGCGGTCGAGGAAGCGACGGGCCTGCTGGGCGTTGACACGGTCGATGTCCAGCTCGCCCGGCTTGGAGAACGCTTCCTGGATGGCTTTCTTGGTGATTTCGTTGAACACCACGCGCTTGTAGCGGCTGTCATCACCGCCGATGGCTTCGCGCAGGTGCCAGGCAATGGCTTCCCCTTCGCGGTCCAAGTCCGTCGCGAGATAGATGGTGTCAGCATCTTTGGCGAGCCGGCGCAGCTCTTCGATGACCTTTTCCTTGCCCGGAAGGATTTCGTACTTGGCCTTCCAGCCATGGTCCGGGTCCACACCCATGCGCGAAACCAGTTGCTTGCGCGCTTTTTCTTTAGGCGTGAGTACCGGACCTTCGCCCGCGGCGGCCTTGCCGCGCTTGGCGGCAGGCTCCTTGCTGGCGCTAGCCGAACCGCTGGTGGGCAGGTCTCGGATATGGCCGATACTCGACTTCACCACGTACTCGTTGCCCAAGTACTTGTTGATGGTCTTGGCCTTAGCCGGGGATTCCACAATGACCAGCGATTTGCCCATGGATCGGAAAATTCCTGAATTCGAGAAGTGAAAGGCAGTTGGCGCCTGACGCGGCAACGCTATATATAGTGGCAACCGGATGAGGTCAAGCGCAGCATTCTGCGCGACCTGCCGTTATTGCCCTGTAAAAAGACTGGGTTCGGCCGTGACCAAAGCAAAGCGTGGGACCTGCTCGCCGTCAACTTCGACGGTCTCCAGGAACATGCTCAAAGGGCGCACCCAAAAGCCGTATTCGCCATACAGCGCTTGGTAAAACACCACTTCTTCTTCGGTTTCAGAGTGGCGCGCCACGCTGAAAACACGGTACTGCGGCCCCTTGTAATGCTGGTAGAGCCCTGGTTCGACTTTCATGCTCTGGCCCTCATGCAAAATTTGTTGAAAAAAAATATTTAAAAGTTCCAAAAAACAAAAACCGGGGCACTGGGCCCCGGCTTCCGTCAACCGAACGTTTAGACGCGTTCGAAGACGGTAGAGATGCCTTGGCCGAGACCAATGCACATGGTTGCAACCCCAAGGTTGCCGCCATTTTGCTTCATCACGTTAAGCAAAGTGCCAGAGATACGCGCACCGGAGCAACCGAATGGGTGGCCCAGGGCAATCGCACCGCCGTGCAGGTTAACCTTCTCGTTCATCTTGTCGAGTACTTTCAGATCTTTCAGCACTGGCAAGGCCTGTGCGGCGAAAGCTTCGTTGAGCTCGAAGAAGTCGATATCAGAGATGGAAAGGCCTGCGCGCTTCAAGGCTTTTTGTGTGGCCGGTACTGGACCATAGCCCATGATCGCCGGATCCACACCCGCCACTGCCATCGAACGAATCACGGCCAGCGGCTGGATACCCAGGTCCTGGGCACGCTGCGCCGACATCACGATCATGCACGAAGCACCGTCGGTGATCTGCGAGGAAGTACCGGCTGTCACGGTGCCGCCCTTTGGATTGAAGGCGGGCTTGAGGGCCGCCAGGCTTTCCAGGGTAGTGTCCGGACGAATGGTTTCGTCGTAGTCGAACAGTTTCAGGAAACCATTCTCGTCGTAGCCGTTCATCGGGATGATTTCATCCTTGAACTTGCCTTCCACCGTCGCCTTGTGGGCGAGTTGGTGGGAGCGCAGGCCGAAGGCGTCCTGGGCTTCACGGGTGATGCCGTGCATTTTGCCGAGCATTTCCGCGGTCAGGCCCATCATGCCCGAGGCTTTCGCCGCGTAGAGGGACATGTGCGGGTTAGGATCGACGCCGTGCATCATGCTGACGTGGCCCATGTGCTCCACGCCGCCGACCACGAACACATCGCCGTTGCCGGTCATGATCGCTTGCGCAGCGGTGTGCAGCGCGCTCATCGACGAGCCGCACAGGCGGCTGACGGTCTGGCCGGCCGCGGTGTGCGGGATCTGGGTCATCAACGACGCCATGCGCGCGATGTTCCAGCCCTGCTCCAGGGTCTGGTTGACGCAGCCCCAGATCACGTCCTCGACTTCGTTCGGGTCGACCTTGGTGTTGCGCTCCAGCACTTTGCTGATCAGGTGCGCCGACATGTCTTCGGCGCGGGTGTTGCGGTGCATGCCGCCCTTGGAGCGGCCCATCGGCGTACGACCGAAGTCGACAATCACGACGTCTCTTGGATTCAAGCTCATAAATATTCTCGCTCTAGTCGATTGGGCGCTTAACCGAAGAAGCTCTGGCCATTCTTGGCCATTTCACGCAGCTTCGCGGTCGGGTGGTACAGCGGGCCCAAATCAGCGTATTTGTCAGCCAGGGCAACGAACTCGGCCACACCGATCGAATCGATGTAACGCAACGCGCCACCACGGAATGGAGGGAAACCAATACCGTACACCAGGCCCATATCGGCTTCGGCGGCGGTTTCAACGATGCCGTCTTCCAGGCAACGCACGGTTTCCAGGCACAGGGCGATCATCATCCAGTTGATGATGTCTTCGTCCGACACCTCACGCTGTTCGTAGATGACCGGAGCGAGCACTTCGTGCACCGACGGGTCGGCCACTTTCTTCTGCTTGCCCTTCTTGTCGGCCTCGTAGGCGTAGAAGCCCTTGCCATTCTTCTGGCCCAGGCGCTTGGCCTCGTACAGCGCGTCGATCGCCGAGCGGCGGTCGTCTTTCATGCGGTCCGGGAAGCCTTCAGCCATGACGTCGCGACCGTGGTGGCCGGTGTCGATGCCGACCACGTCCATCAGATACGCCGGGCCCATGGGCCAGCCGAACTTCTCCATGACCTTGTCGATGCGCACGAAGTCCACACCGGCGCTGACCAGCTTGGCGAAACCGCCAAAGTACGGGAACAGCACGCGGTTGACCAAGAAGCCCGGGCAATCGTTGACGACGATCGGGTTCTTGCCCATTTTCTTGGCGTAGGCAACGGTGGTGGCCACGGCCAGCTCGCTGGACTTCTCGCCACGGATCACTTCCACCAGCGGCATCATGTGCACCGGGTTGAAGAAGTGCATGCCGACGAAGTTTTCCGGACGCTTGAGGGCCTTGGCCAGCAGCGAGATGGAAATGGTCGAGGTGTTGGAGGCCAGGATGGTGTCATCTTTGACCTGGGCTTCCACTTCAGCCAGTACCGCCTGCTTGACCTTCGGGTTTTCGACAACCGCTTCGACCACCAGGTCGACGTGGCCGAAATCACCGTAGGACAGCGTAGGACGAATGCCGTTGAGCACTTCAGCCATTTTTGCAGCGGTCATGCGACCTTTATCAACGCGGCCCACCAGCAGCTTGGCGGCTTCGGCCAGGCCCTGTTCGATACCGTGCTCGTTGATGTCTTTCATCAGGATCGGCGTGCCTTTGGACGCCGACTGATAGGCGATACCGCCACCCATGATACCGGCGCCGAGTACGGCGGCCTGTTTCACGTCCTTGGCGATTTCGTCGTAGGCCTTGGCCTTTTTCTTCAGTTCCTGATCGTTCAGGAACAGGCCGATCAGGCTCTGGGCCGCCGAGGTTTTCGCCAGTTTGACGAAGCCTGCCGCTTCCACTTCCAGGGCTTTGTCGCGACCAAAGTTCGCGGCCTTCTGGATGGTCTTGATCGCTTCAACCGGCGCCGGGTAGTTCGGGCCGGCCTGGCCTGCCACGAAACCTTTGGCGGTTTCGAACGACATCATCTGTTCGATGGCGTTGAGCTTGAGTTTTTCCAGCTTCGGCTGACGCTTGGCCTTGTAGTCAAATTCGCCGCTGATGGCGCCTTTGATCAGGTTCAGCGCGGCTTCGGCCAGTTTGTCCGGAGCCACTACTGCGTCGACGGCACCGACTTTCAGTGCGTCTTCAGCCTTGTTTTCCTTGCCGGCGGCGATCCATTCGATCGCGTTGTCGGCACCGATCAGGCGCGGCAGGCGCACGGTACCGCCAAAGCCTGGGTAGATACCCAGCTTGACTTCCGGCAGGCCGATCTTGGCCGTCGCGGACATGACACGGAAGTCTGCCGCCAGGCACATTTCCAGGCCGCCGCCCAACGCGATGCCATTGATGGCAGCAACAGTCGGCACGTTGAGGTCTTCGAAATCGCTGAAGATCTTGTTGGCTTCGAGGTTGCCAGCCACCAGCTCGGCATCGGGCAGCTTGAAGTTGTCGACGAATTCGGTGATGTCAGCGCCGACGATAAACACGTCCTTGCCGCTGGAGACGATCACGCCCTTGACCGAAGCATCTGCTTTGATGGTGTCTACGGCCTGACGCAGTTCGTTCAGGGTTAGACGGTTGAACTTGTTGACGGACTCACCCTTGAGGTCGAATTTGAGTTCGACGATGCCACTTTCAAGAGCCTTAACCGTGATGGCTTTACCTTCGTAAATCATCAACTGATCTCCACGATATGGAAGCTGAACAGTACACACTGGACGCTGGTCTCTGGTTTGACATTGACAGTTGAATCAATGCTCACGCCAATCCGCCAGGCACACCCGCCAGTGCGATAGTCGGGTTTTGTATGAGTCGTCTGACAGGCAAACGCTCAATTCATACGCCCGTTTGATTTGGGTACGCCACCTTCATCCAATTCCGAGCAATTGTCAATCGCTCCAAAGGCTAGGAAAAACGCGACTTTCCAGTCATTTCAGAACCCGGCCCACAGGCTCGCCACCCGTCAATATTCAAATATTCACAGGATCAATAATGGAAAGGATGTGGGAAAAGGCTGTACAGAAAGCAATACACGACTAGGCTAGCGGCAATGTGCAGATTTACCGGCCTGCCTGGCCACCTCCAGCCCGATGATGATGTCGGGCTTTTTATTGCCTGGCTTTCCTGTAGGAGCGAGCTGGCTCGCTCCTACAGAGCTTGGGTCAGGCCAGGGCCTTGAGCAGCGTATCAATATCTTTCAGCACGCTTGCGTCGCCCTTTTCGCCCCAATACAGAGCAATCATCTGTTTGTCGGCCTCGACCTTGTAGACGTTTGCCGGCAGCGTTGCAAAATGCGGCAACAACTTCTCATCCACACAGGGTTCACGCCACTGATTGACCCATAGCCCCGGCTCCAGCTGCCAGTAGCTCCACGTTGCGGGCGCGCTGCCGCGTCGTGGCCGGCAATACTGCGCACAGGGGCTCGGCGGCTCCTGCTTGAGCCAGTGCGGCCATTCCTGAGGCGCCAACTGCATGGCCAGGCCGATGCGGCGTGCCTCCATGCGCAGGGCCATACGCCCACTCTGCTGGCGCGAAGGTCGCAGCCATACCAGGGGGCTCAAAACCACCGCAAGGATTGACACCACTATCCAGACCGTCATATGTGTACTCCCGAATTTCTAGATGAGCGGATTTGATCTGCGGCAACCCCATCCGCTTGAAAGCAGCCATACTGAACTTATTGCAGTCCTCTGGAGGAACGCCTCATGCCCTACGAACATATTCTGGTCGCTGTCGACCTGACCGAAGAGTGCGATCCAGTGATCAAGCGCGCACAGGAATCCGCGATTGCCAATGGCGCCAAACTGTCGTTGGTACACATCGTCGAGCCCATGGCCATGGCCTTTGGTGGTGACGTGCCGATGGACCTTTCCCAGCTGCAGCAACAACAATTTGACCAGGCCAAGGAGCGCCTTGACCGTTTGATTCTCAAATACCCGCACCTGAAAAAGGAAGACTGCCACCTGACATACGGCCAACCGCGCCAGGAAATTCACCACCTGGCCAAGGAAAAGGCTTGCGACTTGATCGTGGTGGGTAGCCATGGTCGTCACGGTTTGGCGTTGTTGCTGGGCTCGACCGCCAATGATGTATTGCACGGCGCGCCGTGCGATGTATTGGCCGTCAAACTGATAAAGAGTCCGTAAGACCGATAAAGGTCTAATGTGGGAGCTGGCTTGCCTGCGATAGCGGTGTATCAGCCACCCGATGCATCAACTGGCAGACTGCTATCGCAGGCAAGCCAGCTCCCACAGTTGAATCGCATTTCATATTAAAAAGCCCGGCGCTCATAGAAGAGCGCCGGGCTTTTTTATTGCGGCTCGATCACTCAGGCATCCAGCTCGGCCCAACGCTCAACCAACGCTTCCAGCTCCTGGTTCAACGTCTCCAGGGAGGCGATAACCTTGGCGGTTTCTGCCGCAGGGCGCAGGTAGAAGCCGGCGTCAGCCATTTCCGCTTCCACCGCAGCGATCTGCTGTTCCTTGGCGTCGATATCGCCTGGCAAGGCTTCCAACTCGCGCTGCAACTTATAGCTCAGCTTCTTCTTGGCCGGCGCAGCGTCAGCAGCCGGTGCAGGCGCCTCGGCAGCGGCGGGAGCCACCACCGCCGTGTTCAGGTCCGCCTTGCCCGACTTGCTCTCGGTCACGCCCAGCAGGCGCGGCGAGCCGCCCTGACGCAGCCAGTCCTGATAACCGCCCACGTATTCGCGCACCTTGCCTTCGCCTTCGAAAACCAGGGTGCTGGTGACCACGTTGTCGAGGAATTCCCGGTCGTGGCTGACCATCAGCACGGTGCCGTTGAAGGTCAGCAAGACCTCTTCCAGCAGTTCTAGGGTTTCCACGTCGAGGTCGTTGGTCGGCTCGTCGAGCACCAGCAGGTTGGCCGGCTTGCTGAACAGCTTGGCCAGCAGCAGGCGCGCACGCTCCCCCCCCGACAGCGCCTTGACCGGCGTGCGCGCACGTTGCGGGCTGAACAGGAAGTCGCCCAGGTAGCTGAGTACGTGGCGGCTCTGGCCGTCGATGTCGATAAAGTCGCGACCTTCGGCGACGTTGTCGATCACGGTCTTTTCCAGGTCCAACTGGTGGCGCAACTGGTCAAAGTAGGCCACGTCGATGCGAGTGCCCTCTTCCACCTTGCCGCTGGTCGGTTGCAGACCGCTGAGCATCAGCTTGAGCAAGGTGGTCTTGCCGGTACCGTTGGCGCCCAACAGGCCAATACGGTCGCCGCGCTGCAGGACCATGGAGAAGTCCTTGATCAGGAACGGGCCGTCCGGGTGATGGAAGCTGACGTTCTCCAGCACCATCACTTGCTTGCCCGACTTGTCGGCAGTATCGAGCTGGATATTGGCCTTGCCGGTACGCTCGCGGCGCTCACTGCGCTCCACGCGCAAGGCTTTCAAGGCACGCACACGGCCTTCGTTACGGGTGCGACGGGCCTTGATGCCCTGGCGGATCCAGACTTCTTCCTGGGCCAGCTTCTTGTCGAACAGCGCGTTGGCGGTTTCTTCGGCCGCCAGGGCGGCTTCCTTATGCACCAGGAAGCTGGCGTAGTCGCCGTTCCAGTCGATCAGGCCGCCACGGTCCAGCTCGAGGATGCGCGTAGCCAGGCTCTGCAGGAAAGCACGGTCGTGCGTGATAAACAGCACGGCGCCCTGGAAGTCCTTGATGGCTTCTTCAAGCCAGGCGATGGCGCCGATGTCCAGGTGGTTGGTCGGTTCGTCGAGCAGCAGCAGGTCCGGCTCGGACACCAGGGCCTGGGCCAGCAGCACACGGCGACGCCAGCCGCCGGACAATTCGGCGAGGGTCTTGTCTGCCGGCAGTTGCAGGCGGCTCAGGGTGCTGTCCACCAGTTGCTGCAAGCGCCAGCCGTCACGGGCTTCGAGGTCTTGCTGGACGTGCATCAGTTTGTCCAGGTCTTCTTCGGTGACGCAGTTCTGTGCCAGGTGATGGTATTGCGCGAGCAACTCGCCAACACCGTCCAGGCCTTCGGCTACCACGTCGAACACTGTCCGTCCGTCGGCCACCGGCAATTCTTGCGGCAATTCGCCGATCTTGAGGCCCGGGGCACGCCAGACAGAGCCGTCATCGGGCTTCTGGTCGCCTTTTACCAGCTTCATCATGCTGGACTTGCCGGTGCCGTTGCGGCCGATGATGCACACCCGCTCACCACGGGCGATCTGCCAGGACACCTTGTCCAACAACGGCATGGCGCCGAAAGCAAGGGACACATCGCTGAATTTGAGCAGGGTCATACGCTTCTCCAAAAACTGGGCGCGCATTCTACCTGATGTGAGGGTGGGATGCGGTCGGCATTTTCTCTATTGACACGTTCTGTAGGACATTTCCGGCGAACTTGAACGAACCAGCCGGCAAAGCTTTCGCGGGCCGCTGGCAAAAGGCTAAGCTAGGGGCAATCAGTGTCGGCAGTGCCGGTGCTAGTCGTGATTTCTCTGCACGGACGTCTCATGCGCAGTCGCCTTTTCAACTTTTTATCTTGTCTGCTTCTTTCCGCCACTGCCGTTCAATCCGCCCAGGCGGTGGACCTCACCACTCAACGCCAGTATTACGATCAAGCCAAACGTGCCTTGGCCAAGGGCGACAGCGGCCCCTATATGCAATACAGCCAGGCCCTGGCCGATTACCCGCTCACGCCCTACCTGGCCTACGACGAACTGACCGCGCGCCTGAAAACCGCAAGTAACGAGGAAATCGAACAATTCCTCGCCAAACACGGCGACTTGCCCCAGGCCAACTGGATGAAACTGCGTTGGCTGCGCTGGCTGGCCGAACGCGGCGATTGGCAAACTTTTGAAAAGTACTACGACACCAAGCTCAATTTCGTCGAGCTGGATTGCCTGCATGGCCAGTACCAGCTCAGCCACAATCTCAAGGCTGAAGGCTACAAGACCGCCGAAAAATTGTGGATGACCGGCAAATCCCAGCCAGCCGCCTGTGACGCCACGTTTGGCCAATGGGCCGCTGCCGGCCAGCTCACCGAGCAGAAGATCTGGGAGCGCACCAAGCTCGCCGCCGAAGCGCGTAACTACGCGCTGGCCAACAGCCTGGTGAAAACCCTACCCACCCTCGGCGCCCAAGGCCGCTTGATGGTGGATGTTGCGCAAAAGCCCGACATGCTCAGCGACCCGTCACGCTTCCAGCCGGCCACCGAGGCCATGTCTGACGCCGTGGGCCTGGGCCTGCGTCGCCTGGCGCGGCAGGATCCGGACAAAGCCATGTCGCTGCTCGACGGTTACGCCAGCAGCATGCACTTCTCCCGTGACGAAAAAGTCTCGATTGCCCGCGAGATCGGCTTGACCCTGGCCAAGCGCTTCGACCCGCGCGCACTGGAGGTCATGACCAAGTACGACCCCGAGTTACGCGACAATACGGTTTCCGAGTGGCGTCTGCGCCTGCTGTTGCGCCTAGCGCGCTGGGAAGACGCCTACCAGTTGACCCGCAAACTCCCACAGGACCTGGCCACCACCAACCGTTGGCGCTACTGGCAGGCACGCAGCCTGGAGCTGGCCGAGCCGAAAAACCCGCAGGCTTTGGTGCTGTACAAAAACGTGGCCAAGGAGCGGGACTTCTACGGTTTCCTCGCTGCTGACCGCTCCAAAGCCCCTTACCAGTTGAACAACAAGCCGCTGGTGATGAGCCAGGCGCTGGTCAACAAGGTGCGCAATACCCCGGGGGTGCGGCGTGCCCTGGAATTCTACGCCCGTGGCCAGATCGTCGACGGTCGCCGCGAGTGGTACCACGTCAGCCGTCATTTCAACCGTGACGAGATGGTCGCCCAGGCCAAACTGGCCTACGACATGAAGTGGTACTTTCCGGCCATCCGCACCATCAGCCAGGCGCAGTACTGGGACGATCTGGACATCCGCTTCCCGATGGCCCACCGCGACACCCTGGTGCGCGAAGCCAAGGTACGTGGCCTGCACTCCAGCTGGATCTTTGCCATCACCCGTCAGGAAAGCGCGTTCATGGACGATGCCCGCTCCGGCGTCGGCGCCAGCGGCCTGATGCAACTGATGCCCGGCACCGCCAAGGAAACTGCACGCAAGTTCAGCATCCCCCTGGCCTCCCCGGCCCAGGTGCTGGACCCGGATAAAAACATCCAGCTCGGCGCTGCTTACCTGAGCCAGGTTCACAGCCAGTTCAACGGCAACCGCGTGCTCGCCTCCGCTGCCTACAACGCCGGCCCCGGCCGCGTGCGCCAATGGCTGCGCGGCGCAGACCACCTGAGTTTCGACGTGTGGGTGGAAAGCATCCCCTTCGACGAAACCCGCCAGTATGTGCAGAACGTGCTGTCTTATTCGGTGATCTACGGGCAGAAGCTCAACTCACCGCAGCCGTTGGTGGATTGGCATGAGCGGTACTTCGACGACCAATAAGGCTCTGAACCTGCTTCTAATGTGGGAGGGGGCTTGCCCCCGATTGCAGGCTGTCAGTCACACGTCTATTGCTGATCCGCCGCTATCGGGGGCAAGCCCCCTCCCACAGGGTCCGCACTGAACTGCAACGCCGCCAACCGCGCATACAGCGGATTGCTCGCAATCAACTGCTGATGCGTGCCCACCGCCACCAGCTTGCCCTGGTCCATCACCGCAATGCGGTCGGCATTCTTCACCGTGGCCAAACGGTGGGCGATCACCAGCGTGGTGCGCCCCTGCATCAGCTGCGGCAGCGCTTGCTGGATAAGGTGTTCACTCTGGGCGTCGAGGGCGCTGGTGGCTTCGTCCAGCAGCAGGATCGGCGCGTCGACCAGCAAGGCGCGAGCGATGGCCAGGCGTTGGCGCTGGCCGCCGGAGAGGCCCTGGCCACTTTCGCCGAGGTGGGTTTGGTAGCCGTCGGGCATTTGCAGGATGAAGTCGTGGGCGTGGGCAATACGCGCGGCGGCTTCCACCTGGGCGGTGGTCGCGGACGGGTTGCCGTAGCGGATGTTGTCCTCGACGCTGCCGAAGAACAACGCCGGGCTCTGGGACACCAGGGCGAAATGGCGCCGCAGGTCCAGGGGGTCTAGCTCGGTCAGCGGCTGGCCTTCGAGCAGGATTCGGCCTTGCTGGGGGTCGTAGAAGCGCAGCAGCAGATCGAAAATCGTCGACTTGCCCGCACCGGACGGCCCTACCAAGGCCAGGGTTTCGCCCGGGTTGATGGTCAGGTTCAAGCCGTCGATGGCATAGCTGTCCGGTCGCGAAGGATAGGAAAAGCGTAGGTCCTGCAGTTCCATGCGGCCACTGACCCGATCCGGCAAACGTACGCCGCCAGTGGCCGGCGCCTGGATCTCGTTGCCTGACTGCAACAGCTCACCGATACGCTCGGCTGCCCCGGCGGCACGCTGCAACTCGCCAAGCACTTCGCTCAGGGTGCCGATGGCGCTGCCGACAATCAGGCTGTAGAACACGAACGCCGCCAGCTCACCGCCGGAAATGCGCCCGCTGATCACGTCCATGCCGCCCACCCAAAGCATCACGCCTACCGCGCCGAGCACCAGCATGATCACCAGGGTGATCAGCCAGGAGCGCTGCAAGATGCGTTTACGTGCCGTGACAAAGGCGTCCTCGACGGTGACGGCAAAGCGTTGTTCGTCCTGCACCTGATGGTTATAGGCCTGCACGGTCTTGATCTGGCCCAACGTCTCGGCGACATAGCTGCCGACGTCCGCGATACGGTCCTGGCTCAAACGCGACAGGCTGCGCACCCTGCGCCCGAAGATCAGAATCGGCGCCAGAACCAGAGGCAACGCCACCACCACGATGCTGGTGAGCTTGGGGTTAGTAATAAACAGCAACACGATGCCGCCGATCACCATCAGGGCGTTGCGCAGAAACAGCGACAGTGATGAGCCGATCACCGATTGCAGTAAGGTGGTGTCGGTGGTCAGCCGCGACTGGATTTCCGAGCTGCGGTTGTTCTCGTAGAAGCCGGGGTGCAGGTAGATCAGGTGGTTGAACACCTGCCGGCGAATATCGGCTACCACCCGCTCGCCAATCCACGACACCAGGTAAAACCGCGTGAAGGTGCCCACGGCCAGGCCGAGCACCAGCAGCATGAACAGGCCGATTGACTGGTTGAGCAGGTGTGGCGACTGGGTCATGAAGCCCTGGTCCACCAACAGGCGTATGCCCTGCCCCATGGACAAGGTGATGCCAGCGGTGACGATCAGCGCCAGCAGTGCGCCAAGCGCCTGCCAACGGTAGGGCGCAATAAAGCGGCTGGCCAGGCGAATCGCACGGCGTTGACGGATGGAGAACATGGAAGGCATCACCCAATGAGGAGTCTGTACCTCAACATTGGGGGAACTTGCGCAAATAACAATGAGTCAGGTTAATTATGCCCGCCGATGCAGGCCGCTAGAGGCTATCGGTCTAAGCCTGATCTGGAAATATGTACCGGTTTCTGGTGGACTGGGTGTTCAAACCGATGAGCGTGTAAGGAGTTGTAACAGCGCGTTCATGCGGGGGAATTAAAGTAGGTACACAACCTGATGAGGAGACAGGCCATGACCTTGCAAAATAGCAGCGACGCCAAGATTGAAGTGATCCGCCAGCCGCAGCAGCTGCCTTGCTCGTACATCGATGCCAAGGGCCGGGAAGTGCAGATTACCGAAGAAATGATCCAGCAAGCCTGCAGCGAGCTGGAACAGCGACTGGTCAAGCCTGCCCAGCAAGGCTGAAGCGCCCACGCTCTTTCAAACCCGGCCCAAGTGGCCGGGTTTTTTATGCCCGCTGTAGAAGCGAGCTTGCTCGCGAAGGCCTCAAGAGCACCGCGATAACCGTTACAGCTGTTCGGCACCCAGAGCAGTCACGATCTGTGACAGCACCGCCGACTCCCCGTTGATGCGCACCTTCAAGCCATCGATCTCGCGACGCTCCGGATAGTGCTTGCGCAGCAGGTCGAAAGCTTGGCGCTGTTCCTGCACAGTGCCCACCAGGCTGCGACGGAAATCCGCGTCGTCACGTCGTGGGTCGTACACACTGCGGCACAAGGTCGCCAGCGCCCAGGCCGGGTCAGTCTCAGGATGCAAGTGCATCTCGGCCAGCCAGGGGGCCGGCAGCAAATCACTTAAGTGAATACTCGGTTCCTGGCCCAGGTGCGCGCACAGCGCCTGGTAAATCTGCGCGGTGCCGCGCTGCTTGCCATCGAGGCTGTAGCCGGCAATATGCGGCGTGGCCAGCACGCACAGGTCAGCCAGGTCGACGTCCACCTCGGGCTCGCCTTCCCACACGTCCAGCACCGCTTGCAGGTCTTCGCGCGCCAGCAACACCTCGCGCAGCGCGGCGTTATCCACCACCGCACCCCGGCTGGCGTTGATCAGCCAGGTGCCCGGCTTGAGCTGTGCCAGGCGCTGGCGATCAAACAGGTGCCAGGTCGAACCGTTGCCGGACTTGATCAGCGGCGTATGCAAGCTGATCACGTCACATTGCTCGATGACCTGCTGCAGACTGACGTAATCACCGTCTTCGGTAATCTGGCGCGGCGGATCGCACACCAACACATTCCACCCCAGGCCCTTGAGCACCTTGACCAAGCGCCCGCCGACTTCGCCGGCACCGACGATGCCATAGGTACGCTGTTTGAGGTCAGCGCCTTCGATTTCAGCCAGGGTCTGCAAGCTGCCAAGCACGTAGTCCACCACCCCACGCGCATTGCAGCCGGGCGCGCTGGACCACTGGATACCCGCTTGCTTGAAGTAGTCGAGGTCCAGGTGGTCGGTGCCGATGGTGCAGGTGCCAACAAAGCGCACGTTACTGCCCTCAAGCAGGGCACGGTTGACGTTGGTCACCGAGCGCACCAGTAGCACGTCGGCCTGCCCGACCGTAGCGCGGTCGATGGAACGGCCAGGCACGCGGCGAATCTCGCCAAACCCTTCGAAGAATGCATCGAGCAGCGGGATATTTTCGTCGGCAACAATCAGCATGGCAGGCTCCTTTGGCGGATTGGCAGTGTACAGAAGATCCTGTGTAGGAGCTGGCTTGCCTGCGATGGCATCGACCCGGTTTGCCTGATGTACCGAGGTGCCTGCATCGCAGGCAAGCCAGCTCCCACAGGGTTCAGCGCTGGCCTGGGCGCATTGCTTACAAATCCCTAACACAGGTTTTTTCCTGACCGCTGCGTCAACGCGTAGAATCCGCCGTCCTTGCGACTGCCTTTTTTATTGGACACCTGTACGTGAACACTGCCACCGCTACCCTCTCCCGCCCCACCCGCATCAGCCGGGAAGTGCGCGGCCTGCTGACGCTGGCCTTGCCGATCATGATTGGCCAACTGGCAACCACCGCAATGAGCTTCGTCGATGCGGTGATGGCCGGGCGCGTGAGCCCACAGGACCTGGCGGCGGTGGGCCTGGGTAATTCGATCTGGATCCCGGTGTACCTGTTGATGACCGGTACTCTGCTGGCCACCACGCCGAAAGTCGCCCAGCGCTACGGTGCGGGCCAGTTCAGCGAGATCGGGCCCTTGGTGCGTCAGTCATTGTGGCTGGCCGTGGTGGTTGGCATCGCAGGGGCGCTATTGTTGCTGTGCGCCGAGCCGATCCTGCATGCGATGAAGGTCGAACCCGACTTGATCGAGCCGTCCATGGGCTACCTGCATGGCATCGCCGCCGGTATGCCGGCGGTGGCGTTGTACTACGTGTTTCGCTGTTTCAGTGACGGCCTGGGCCGCACACGGCCGAGCATGGTCATGGGTTTGTGCGGGTTGGCGCTGAATATTCCGCTGAACTACATCTTCATCTACGGCCACCTGGGCGTACCGGCCATGGGCGGCGTGGGTTGTGGCTGGGCTACCGCGATTGCAATGTGGGTGATGATGATCGGTCTGGCCATCTGGACGCGCTGGGGCGCGGCCTATCAAAGCAGCGAATTGTTCAAGCGCTTCGACTGGCCGCAGTGGGCGGTGATCAAGCGCGTGTTGGGCATTGGCCTGCCGATAGGCGTGGCGATCTTTGCCGAATCGAGTATTTTTGCGGTGATCGCCTTGTTGATCGGCAGCCTGGGCGCCACGGTGGTCTCCGGCCACCAGATCGCGCTGAACGTCAGCTCCCTGGTGTTCATGATCCCTTACTCCCTGAGCATGGCCGTCACCGTGCGCGTCGGCCAGGCGCTGGGGCGCGGCGAACCTCGGGAAGCACGCTTCGCCGCCGGCGTCGGCATGGGCACCGCACTGGCGTATGCCTGCTTTTCCTGCAGCTTGATGCTGTTGTTTCGCGAGCAGATTGCAGCGATCTATACGCCCGACCCGGTGGTGATCCACCTGGCGTCGATGCTGATCGTGTTCTCGGCGCTGTTCCAGTTCTCTGACTCGATCCAGGTCACCGCCGCCGGCGCATTGCGCGGCTACCAGGACACCCGGGTGACCATGGTGCTGACCTTGTTCGCCTATTGGGGCGTTGGCCTGCCGGTAGGTTACGCCCTGGGCCTGACCAACTGGCTCGGCGAGCCCAGCGGCCCGAGCGGTTTATGGCAAGGGCTGATCGTGGGCTTGAGCTGTGCGGCGGGGATGTTGGTGGTGCGCCTGGCGCGCAGTGCACGCCGACGCATTCGGGCCGAAAAGGCGCAGGCTTAATCGGCTTTCTTGCGGATCCAGTACAGGTAGGTGCCAGCATCTTCCTGCTGATCCACCAGTTCATGGTCGAGAAACACGCAGAACTTGGGGATATCGCGACGGGTCGACGGGTCGGTCGCGATCACCTTGAGCAGGCCGCCCGCCGGCAGGTCGCGGATGTGCTGGTGCAGCATCATCACGGGTTCCGGGCAGTTGAGGCCGGTGGCGTCGAGGGTGCCATCAACCGGCAGTTCAAGACTCATACTTCACTCCTAAAACTGGCACCGCTCAACAATGTGGGAGCGGGCTTGCCCGCGATGACGGGGGCACATTCAACATAAATTTCGACTGTTATACCGCTTTCGCAGGCAAGCCAGTTCCCACATTTAATATCAGCGGCCTTTGGATTTCTTTACGTCTACCAGGCGGCGCAGGTGACAGGTCACTTCTTCGCGATCGTGGTAGAGCTGCTTGCAGCCGATCTCCACACGAATGCCACGCGCCTTGAAGCCCTCTTCGATGCGCTCCAGCAAACGCTTCACTTCGGCGTAACGCTGTTTCATCGGCAACTTCAGGTTCACCACCGCCTCGCGGCAATGCCCTTCGCCAATCCACGTTTCCAAGAGTGCCGCGTTGCGAGCGGGCTTCTCAACGATGTCGCAGACCATCCAGTCTACCGGCTGCTTGGGCACGAAGGTGAAGCCGTCGGCCATCAGATGCTGCACCAGGCCGGTGTCCATCAGGCTTTCGGCCATGGGGCCGTTGTCGATGGCAGTCACCAGCATGCCACGGTTGACCAGTTGCCAGGTCCAGCCGCCCGGTGCGGCGCCGAGGTCGACGCCGGTCATGTCGCCGTGCAGGCGCTCGTCCCACTGGTCACGGGGGATAAAGTGGTGCCAGGCTTCCTCCAGCTTCAGGGTCGAGCGGCTGGGCGCGTCACGCGGGAACTTGAGGCGCGGGATGCCCATGGGCCACATCGCCGAGTTGTTCGACTCAGCCAGGCCCATGAACACTTCACGGCCACTCTTGAAGGTCAGCAGCAGGCGAGGCTTGCTCGGGTCGTCCACCAGCTTGCCGGCGTTAAGCAGAGCTTTGCGCAGGTGCACTTCGAACTTCTTGCAGAAGTTTGAGAGTTCCTTGCCGTCGTTGGTGTCGACCATCTCCAGCCACAGGCTGCCGCACACGGGGAATTCGCGCAGGTGGGCGAGGATCACGCTGATACGGTCGGTTTCCGGCAGGTCGATAAACACCCCGCGCGCCCACTGCCGGGGGAAGATCAGCTCGGCGAAGCGTTGGCCGTGCATCAGGCGCTGGGCGCCGTCTTCTTCGGTGCAGACAAATTCGGCGCAGGCGCTGCCGGTCTTGGCCTTGGCGTAGCCGGACACGTTCAGGCGCGCGGCGTGCTCCGCGATCTCGGAACAGACTTCGCCTTCAAAACCCGGGCGGCAGTGCATAAAAAGGGTGTTCATTGAATCTCCTGGTGAATCAACTGGCCTTGCGCTATCGCAATACCTGTCATGAAAACGCGCGCATGATAGCCGAGTTCGGAACCTTGGACTCAGCGATAGAGTCCAGTTATTAGCCTGCTAATGAAAACAGCGCTAACGTGATAGCTCTGTTCGTCCCGTCAGGTCCGTAGCCGTGCGGACCATAAGGAGTCATGTAATGTCATCCCTTGATAGCCTGAGAACCCTTAAGACACTGCAAATAGACAGTAAAACCTACCACTACTTCAGCCTGCCCGAAGCCGCCAAGAGCCTGGGTGACCTGGACAAGCTGCCGATGTCCCTCAAGGTGCTGCTGGAAAACCTGCTGCGCTGGGAAGACGCCAAGACCGTCACCGGCACCGACCTCAAGGCCATCGCCGCCTGGCTCAAAGAGCGCCAGTCTGACCGCGAGATCCAGTACCGCCCCGCTCGCGTGCTGATGCAGGACTTTACCGGGGTACCCGCGGTGGTCGACCTGGCCGCCATGCGCGCCGCCGTGGCCAAGGCCGGGGGCGACCCGCAGCGCATCAACCCGCTGTCACCGGTGGACCTGGTGATTGACCACTCGGTGATGGTCGACAAGTTCGGCAGCACCAGCGCCTTTGAGCAGAACGTTGACATCGAAATGCAGCGCAACGGCGAACGCTACGCCTTCCTGCGCTGGGGCCAGAGCGCCTTTGACAACTTCAGCGTCGTGCCACCTGGCACCGGTATCTGCCACCAGGTCAACCTCGAATACCTGGGCCGCACCGTATGGACCAAAGAAGAAGACGGCCGCACCTACGCCTTCCCCGACACCCTGGTAGGCACCGACTCCCACACCACCATGATCAACGGCCTCGGCGTACTCGGCTGGGGCGTGGGCGGCATCGAAGCCGAAGCGGCGATGCTCGGCCAGCCGGTGTCGATGCTGATCCCGGAAGTCATCGGCTTCAAGCTCACCGGCAAGCTCAAGGAAGGCATCACCGCCACCGACCTGGTGCTGACCGTGACGCAAATGCTGCGCACAAAAGGCGTGGTGGGCAAGTTCGTCGAGTTCTACGGCGACGGGCTGGCCGATTTGCCCCTGGCCGACCGCGCGACCATCGCCAACATGGCACCGGAATATGGCGCGACCTGTGGCTTTTTCCCGGTGGATGAGGTGACCCTGGACTACCTGCGCCTGTCCGGCCGCCCGGCTGAGACGGTCAAGCTGGTGGAAGCCTATACCAAGGCCCAGGGCCTGTGGCGCAACGCAGGCCAGGAGCCGGTCTTCACCGACACCCTGGCCCTGGACATGGGCACTGTCGAGGCCAGCCTCGCCGGGCCTAAACGCCCCCAGGACCGCGTCGCCCTGCCGAACGTAGGCCAAGCGTTCAGCGATTTTCTCGAGCTGCAATTCAAGCCCACCAGCAAAGAAGAAGGCCGCCTCGAAAGCGAGGGCGGAGGCGGCGTTGCCGTGGGCAATGCCGATCTGGTCGGCGAGGCGGATTATGAATACGAAGGCAACACCTATCGCCTGAAAAACGGCGCGGTGGTGATCGCCGCGATTACCTCCTGCACCAACACCTCCAACCCCAGCGTGATGATGGCGGCCGGGCTGGTGGCGAAAAAAGCCGTGGAAAAAGGCCTGACCCGCAAGCCCTGGGTGAAAAGCTCCCTGGCGCCAGGCTCCAAAGTGGTCACCGACTACTACAAGGCTGCGGGCCTCACCCAGTACCTGGACAAGCTTGGCTTCGACCTGGTGGGCTACGGCTGCACCACCTGTATCGGCAACTCCGGGCCCCTGCCCGAGCCGATCGAAAAAGCCATTCAGAAGGCCGACCTCACCGTGGCCTCGGTGCTGTCCGGCAACCGTAACTTCGAAGGCCGTGTGCACCCACTGGTGAAAACCAACTGGCTGGCCTCGCCGCCCCTGGTCGTCGCCTATGCGTTGGCCGGCACCGTGCGCATCGACATCAGCAGCGAACCGCTGGGCAATGACCAGCAGGGTAATCCGGTATACCTCAAGGACATCTGGCCCAGCAGCCAGGAAATCGCCGAAGCGGTGGCCCAAGTCAGCACCAGCATGTTCCACAAGGAATATGCCGAAGTGTTTGCCGGCGACGAACAGTGGCAAGCCATTGAAGTGCCGCAGGCAGCCACCTACGTGTGGCAGCAGGATTCCACCTACATCCAGCACCCGCCGTTCTTCGACGACATTGCTGGCCCGCTGCCGGTGATCGAGGACGTCAAGGGCGCCAACGTGCTGGCCCTGCTGGGGGATTCGGTAACCACCGATCACATCTCCCCAGCCGGCAATATCAAGGCCGACAGCCCGGCCGGGCGCTACCTGCGCGAACAGGGCGTGGAGCCGCGTGACTTCAACTCCTACGGCTCACGCCGGGGCAACCATGAAGTGATGATGCGCGGCACCTTCGCCAATATCCGTATTCGCAATGAAATGCTCGGCGGCGAAGAAGGCGGTAACACGCTGTATATCCCTACGGGCGAGAAAATGGCGATCTACGATGCCGCCATGAAGTACCAGGCCTCGGGCACACCGCTGGTGGTGATCGCCGGCCAGGAATACGGTACCGGCTCCAGCCGCGATTGGGCGGCCAAGGGCACTAACCTGCTAGGGGTCAAGGCGGTGATCGCCGAGAGTTTCGAGCGTATCCACCGCTCCAACCTGGTAGGCATGGGCGTGTTGCCGTTGCAGTTCAAGCTGGATCAGAACCGCAAGACACTCAAGCTCACCGGCAAGGAGAAGATCGATATCCTCGGACTGACCGATGCCGAGATCGAGCCGCGGATGAACCTGACGTTGGTGATCACGCGGGAGGATGGCAGCAGCGAGAAGGTTGAGGTGCTGTGCCGGATTGATACCTTGAATGAAGTGGAGTATTTCAAGGCGGGCGGGATTCTGCACTACGTGCTGCGCCAGTTGATCGCCTCTTAAGAGCAACGCAGATCAAAGGTGGGAGCTGGCTTGCCTGCGAAAGCGGTGGGTCAGCCAACCTTTTTATAGCTGATACTCCGCCATCGCAGGCAAGCCAGCTCCCACAGTTTTGATCACATTCCAGGCATGAAAAAGGCGCTGTATCTTTCGATACAGCGCCTTTTTATGGTGTGCGGTTTAGCCGAACAGCCACTTCCAGAGCAGTACCAGCACCACCACCGCCAGCACCGGCCGCGCAATGCGGTAGGCCTTGGGATGCTTGCGCTTCCACTGTTTGACCTGGCCACTGAACTTGTCGCTGAAGGTCTTGCTCCAGGCGTACGCCTGGTTGATGCCGCCCACGCGCTCGTCATCGAGGTTCTGCGGCGCGGTTGCGCGGCCCAGTTGCTTGCTGACCCAGCGGTTGATGCGGGTCATCACGCGGTTGCTCAATGGCCGCTCAATGTCGCAGAACAGGATCACACGGGTCTGTTCGGTTTCGTTTTTCACCCAGTGCACGTAGGTTTCATCGAACATCACGTCTTCACCGTCGCGCCAGGCGTAGACCTGGCCGTCGACGAAGATACGGCAGTCGTCGGAGTTCGGCGTGGACAGCCCCAGGTGATAACGCAGGGAACCGGCAAACGGATCGCGGTGCGGGTTGAGGTGACTGCCGCCCGGCAACAGCGCAAACATCGCGCCCTTGACGTTAGGGATGCTGCTCACCAACGCCACGGTCTTGGGGCACAGCGCCTCGGCCGATGGCAGCGGTTTGTCGTACCACTTGAGGTAGAAACGCTTCCAGCCCTTCTTGAAGAACGAACCGAAGCCGGCGTCGTTGTTCTTTTCGGCGGCGCGGATGTAGCCCTCGTCGAACAGGTGCATGGCCTCTTCGCGGATCACTTCCCAGTTGTCCTTGAGCACATCCAGTTCCGGGAACTTGCTGCGGTCCAGGTAGGGCTTGGACGGCACCGCGGAAAACAGGTACATCAGGGCGTTATACGGGGCGAACAGCGCTGAATGGTTGACGAACTGACGCAACATCGGCAAACGGGCCTTGCCACGCAGGTGCACATACAGCGTGCTGCCAATGAACAGCAGCAACACCGACAGTTTGGCGGCCAAAGAAAAGGTCATGCAGCAACTCCTGGAAATAAGCGCCTGGCCAGCAAATTTCCGTCAATGGGAAACCAGACGTAACAGCCGGCCATGATAAACACTTGAGCCATTATGCAGAAGGCCCAGGAAACCAGACTGACCTGTATCAACACTTGTAGGAGCGAGCTTGCTCGCGAAGAACGTCAACGATAACGAGGGCTTACTGACACAACGTGGCGCTCTCAGGTTTTTCGCGAGCAAGCTCGCTCCTACAGTATTCAGGCCTGGTTTTCCTGCTCGGTAAACAAATCGCTGAACAACATGCTCGACAGGTAGCGCTCACCGGAGTCCGGCAAGATCACCACGATAGTCTTGCCCTGCATTTCCGGCTTCTCGGCCAGGCGCACGGCCACCGCCATGGCGGCGCCACAGGAGATCCCGCACAGAATGCCCTCTTCCAGCATCAAGCGCCGGGCCATGGCCTTGGACTCCTCGTCGGTCGCCAGCTCCACGCGGTCGACCATCGACAGGTCGAGGTTTTTCGGCACAAAACCGGCGCCGATCCCCTGGATCTTGTGCGGGCTGGGCTTGATCTCTTCACCCGCCAAGGCCTGGGTGATCACCGGCGAAACCATGGGTTCCACAGCCACCGACAGGATCGGCTTGCCCGCGGTGTTCTTGATATAGCGCGATACCCCGGTGATGGTGCCGCCGGTTCCCACGCCCGCCACCAGCACGTCCACGGCGCCATCGGTGTCGTTCCAGATTTCCGGGCCGGTGGTTTTCTCGTGGATCGCAGGGTTTGCCGGGTTGTCGAACTGGGCCGGCATAAAGTAGGTGGCCGGGTCGCTGGCGACGATCTCGGCGGCCTTGTCGATGGCGCCCTTCATGCCCTTGGCCGGCTCGGTCAGCACCAGTTCGGCGCCCAGAGCCTTGAGCACTTTACGGCGTTCAAGGCTCATGGACGACGGCATGGTCAGCAGCAACTTGTAGCCACGGGCAGCGGCGACAAATGCCAGGCCGATACCGGTGTTGCCCGAAGTCGGCTCGACTATGGTCATGCCCGGCTTGAGTTTGCCGCTGCTTTCCGCATCCCAGACCATGCTGGCGCCAATGCGGCACTTCACCGAATAGCCGGGGTTACGCCCTTCGATCTTGGCCAGGATCGTCACGCCCCGCGGTGCGATGCGGTTGATCTGAACCAGAGGCGTGTTGCCGATGGAGTGCGCGTTGTCTGCGAAGATGCGGCTCATGGCGATTCCTGTTGTCGAGACTTTGGAAGGCCCCAAGGGTATGCCTCGTGCTCCCAAGCGTCCAGAAGGAGGAACGTTGCGACGATCAGAACAGTCAATCTCCTACAAGCTAGGAGAACTGCCCAATGAAACGTCGCTACAGTTGGCCGTTAGGGACAATCGCCGCTCTGGTGCTGGTCCTGATTGCCGTGCACATCGCGCTGCCCTACCTGGTGCGCAACTACCTGAACGACAAACTCGCCAACATGGGCGACTACCGTGGCGAGATTGCCGATGTGGACCTGGCGCTATGGCGCGGCGCCTATCGGATCAACGGCCTGCAAATCGTCAAGGTGGACGGCAAGGTCCCGGTACCTTTCGTCAAGGCGCCGCTGATCGAGTTCGCCGTGAGCTGGCATTCGCTGTGGTACGACCATGCCGTCGTGGCCGAGGGGCATTTTGTACGCCCCCAGATCAACTTCGTCGATGGCGGTGCCAACAAACAGGCGTCCCAGACCGGTAAAGGCACCGACTGGCAGGAACAACTGCGCAAGCTGCTGCCGATTACCCTCAATGAAGTACGCATCGAAGACGGCGAGATCGCCTTCCATAACTTCAGCTCCAAGCCTCAGGTGAATATCAACGCCACCGGGGTCAACGCCAGCTTCTATAACCTGACCAATGTGGTGGATGTCAAAGGCAAGCGTGATGCACGCTTTGAAGGCAAGGCACTGCTGCAAGGCCAGGCGCCCCTGGAAGCCAACGCCACCTTTGACCCGCTGAGCGATTTCGAAGAGTTCGAGTTCCGCTTCCGCGCCCGCGACCTGCAACTCAAACGCATGAACGACTTTGCATCGGCCTATGGCAAGTTCGACTTCAAGGCAGGCACGGGTGATGTGGTGATCGAAGCCCAGGCTGAAAATGGCCGGCTCACCGGCTACATCAAGCCACTGCTGCGTGATGTGGAGGTGTTCGACTGGCAACAAGACGTTGAAAACCAGGACAAGAATATCTTCCGCTCAATCTGGGAAGCCGTGGTGGGCGCCAGCGAAACCGTGCTGAAAAACCAGCGTAAAAACCAGTTCGCCACCCGTGTGGAGCTGAGCGGTAGCGTGCATCAGCAAAATGTCAGTGCGTTTTCTGCGGTGATCGCGATTCTGCGCAATGGGTTCATCCAGGCGTTCAATGCTCGTTACGAACAGCCCAAGCCCAGCGCTGATTAACCCTGTGGGAGCTGATCAGCCAACTCATCTGTCACTGATACACCGCCATCGCAGGCAAGCCAGCTCCCACACTTCCTGCATGGGCCAGGGCTGATGTGACCCGCCATTCAGAGACTGAATAACCCGTCTGCGTTCACAGTCGCCGGGGCTGAGGGGTATAGTCGGGCCATTGATGAATCCGAGGAATGACCGATGAAGTTCGAAGGCACCCAGGCCTATGTGGCTACCGATGACCTGAAACTGGCCGTCAACGCCGCCATCACCCTGGAGCGGCCGCTGCTGGTCAAGGGCGAACCGGGCACCGGCAAGACCATGCTTGCCGAGCAACTGGCCGAATCCTTCGGTGCCAGGTTGATCACCTGGCACATCAAGTCCACCACCAAGGCGCACCAGGGCCTGTACGAGTACGACGCGGTCAGCCGCCTACGCGACTCCCAATTGGGCGTGGACAAGGTGCACGACGTGCGCAACTACCTGAAGAAAGGCAAGCTGTGGGAAGCCTTCGAGTCCGAAGAGCGGGTGATCCTGCTGATCGATGAAATCGACAAGGCCGATATCGAGTTCCCCAACGACCTGCTGCAAGAACTCGACAAGATGGAGTTCTACGTCTACGAAATCGATGAGACCATCAAGGCCAAGAAGCGCCCGATCATCATCATCACCTCCAACAACGAAAAAGAGCTGCCGGACGCGTTCCTGCGCCGTTGCTTCTTCCACTACATCGCCTTCCCCGACCGCACCACCCTGCAAAAAATCGTGGATGTGCACTACCCGGGCATCAAGAAAGACCTGGTCAGCGAAGCGCTGGACGTGTTCTTCGATGTGCGCAAGGTGCCGGGCCTGAAGAAAAAACCTTCCACCTCCGAGCTGGTCGACTGGCTCAAGCTGCTGATGGCCGACAATATTGGCGAAGCGGTGCTGCGCGAGCGCGACCCGACCAAGGCCATCCCTCCCCTGGCCGGCGCCTTGGTGAAGAACGAGCAAGACGTGCAGTTGCTGGAGCGTCTGGCGTTCATGAGCCGTCGCGGTAATCGCTGATGCTGCTTAACCTGTTCAATGAGATGCGTGCCGCCAAGGTGCCGGTGTCGGTGCGCGAGCTGCTCGACCTGATCAACGCGCTCAAACAGCGCGTGACCTTCGCCGACATGAACGAGTTCTACTACTTGGCACGGGCGATCCTGGTCAAGGACGAGCGGCATTTCGACAAGTTCGACCGGGCCTTCGGCGCCTATTTCAACGGCCTGGAAAAGCTCGACGACCACCTGCAGGCGCTGATCCCCGAAGAATGGCTACGCAAGGAATTCGAACGTTCCTTGAGCGATGAGGAACGCGCGCAGATCCAGTCCCTGGGTGGCCTCGACAAGCTGATCGAGGAGTTCAAGAAACGCCTGGAAGAACAGAAAGAACGCCACGCCGGTGGCAACAAGTGGATCGGCACCGGCGGCACCAGCCCCTTTGGTTCTGGCGGCTACAACCCCGAAGGCATTCGCGTCGGTGACGCCGGCAAGCGTCAGGGCAAGGCGGTGAAAGTCTGGGACCAGCGCGAGTACAAGAACCTCGACGACCAGGTGGAACTGGGCACGCGCAACATCAAGATCGCCCTGCGCCGCCTGCGCAAGTTTGCGCGCCAGGGTGCGGCCGAAGAGCTGGATATCGATGGCACCATCGACCACACCGCTCGCGATGCCGGCTTGCTGAATATTCAGATGCGCCCCGAACGGCGTAACACCATCAAGCTGTTGCTGCTGTTCGACATCGGCGGTTCGATGGATGCCCACGTGAAGATCTGCGAAGAGCTGTTCTCCGCGTGCAAGACCGAGTTCAAGCACCTGGAGTACTTCTATTTCCATAACTTTGTGTACGAGTCGGTGTGGAAGAACAACCAGCGTCGCACCTCGGAGCGCACGTCCACCCAGGATCTGCTGCACAAATACGGCGCCGACTACAAAGTGATCTTTATCGGCGATGCGGCCATGGCGCCCTATGAAATCACTCAGGCCGGCGGCAGCGTCGAGCATTGGAACGAGGAGCCGGGGTATGTGTGGATGCAGCGCTTCATGGCCAAGTACAAGAAGCTGATCTGGATTAACCCCTACCCAAAAGACACTTGGGGCTATACAGCGTCGACGGGGATTGTTCGCGAGTTGGTGGAGGATCAGATGTACCCGCTGACGCTGCGCGGGTTGGAAGAAGGTATGCGCTTTCTCTCGAAATAGGCGGTGTTTTGACCGGCCTCATCGCAGGCAAGCCAGCTCCCACATGTTGACTGCATTTCAAAGTTGGAATGCATTCCTCCGTGGGAGCTGGCTTGCCTGCGATGCTTTTTAGCGATCGGCAAACTGCTGCAAAAACTTGATGTGCTGCCGATGCGCAGCCTCCTGCACCACCGGTGCCAACCGCACCTTCTCCCCCGGCAGACACTGCGCCAGCCGCGCCAAGGATAAAGGTGTCAACGCGCCCAACCGCGGGTAACCGCCGATCGTCTGCCGGTCATTGAGCAACACAATCGGTTGCCCATCCGGCGGCACCTGAATCGCGCCCAATGGAATCCCTTCGGAAATCAACGACGGCCCCTGATACTGCAACGGCGTGCCGAGCAAGCGCATGCCCATGCGGTCTGCACGGCTGTCCAGAGCCCATTCGGTGTTGAAAGCATCGAACAGGCTCTGCCCGCTGAACTGGCCTATCTGCGCGCCGATGATCACGTCCAGTGATGCAGCGGATTGCACATCCGGGTTGGCCAGCACCTTCATTGCACCGCCCGTACCGGAATACGCCAACCGCCCGCCTTCGGCCAAGGCCTTGCCGAAACCGTCCACCCCGCCCAACGCTTCGCGCACGACCGTGGCACAACTGCCCAGTACAGCCTGCGCATCAAAGCCACCGGGCGCGGCCAGATAAGCGCGTGCCCCATTGAACGGCTGGGTGAAGCGCAGTCGCTGGCCCTTTTGCAGGATAAAACTGCGACCGGGGCTTATCGCTCGCTCATCGACATAGGCGCCCAGGTCCGCACCGGCCAAGGCCAGCAGGCAATAATCCTCGGCCTGCACGGTAAAGCCCCCCAGGGTGATCTCCACCACCGGCGCATCCAGGGCATTGTCCAAAAGCCAGTTGGCCCAGGACATCGACACCCAATCCAGCGCGCCGCCCTGGGTCACGCCCAGGTGGCGTACGCCAAAACGACCGGCGTCCTGCAACAGGCACAGCGGCGTGCTGGCCTCGATGATCAAGCGGCTCATGCCTGCGCCTCCAGCGGCGTGTCGTCGCCACCCAAGTGGATGAATTCGGCGTGGCTGACCGAGGCGAAGCGCACCGTGTCGCCGGGTTGCATCAGGCTGTAGCCGTCGCGCTCCCGGTCGAACAGTTTGGCCGGGGTGCGGCCGATCAGGTTCCAGCCGCCCGGGGACACCACCGGGTACGCGGCGGTTTGCCGTTCGGCGATGCCGACGCTGCCGGCAGCCACGCGTTTGCGCGGCGTGTTCAGGCGCGGCGTGGCAAGTAGCTCGTCCACCAGCCCCATAAAGGCAAACCCTGGGGCAAAACCGAGGGCGAACACTTGGTACTCGTGGGCGCTGTGGCGGCGGATCACCTCCTCCACGGCCAGCCCGCTGCGCTGGGACAGCAAGTTCAGTTCCGGGCCGACACTCAGGTCGTACCACACGGGCAGCACATGGCACTGGCCACTGCCCTGCGCCTGGGGTTGCAGATCGGTGAGGGCCTGGTCGATCAGCGCCCGGGCCTGGGCCGGGGTCAGCGCCGTGAGATCGTAATGCACCATCAAGGTGGTGTAGGACGGCACCAGGTCCACCAAGGCCGGGCCAAAACCGTGGCGCAGGCGCTCGGTAGCCGCGAGCATCCACGGCATGTTGGCTTCGGCGATCACGTCAAACAGACGCACCATCAGGCAGTCGATCGCCACCACTTCGATGCGTGGGTTCATGCTGTTTTCAACGCTTCGCGGATACGCTGCACGGCAGCGACCGAACTGGCGTTGTCGCCATGCACACACAAGGTATTGGCTTGTAGCACCAATGGGCTGCCGTCGCTGGCAATCAGCGATTCGCCACGGAAAAGGGTCAGGGCCTGCTGCACGATGGTGTCGGCGTCGTGATGCACCGCGCCGGGCAGTTGGCGAGACACCAGATGGCCGTTACTGTCATAGGCACGGTCAGCGAAGGCTTCGAACCACAGGGTCACCCCGTATTCGTCGCCCAAGGCTTGGGCCGCGCGGTTGTCGCGGGTGGCCAGCAGCATCAGCGGCAGGTCGCCGTAAGCGGCCACGGCCTGGATCACCGCACGCAACTGCGCGGGGTTGGCCATCATGTCGTTGTACATCGCGCCGTGGGGTTTCACATAGCTGACGCGCCCGCCCTGGGCGCGGCAGATGCCGTCCAGCGCACCGATCTGGTAGTGCAACAGGTCCTGAATTTCCTGCGGCGTGTAGTTCATGGAGCGCCGGCCGAAGCCTTGCAGGTCCTGGTAGGCCGGATGAGCGCCCACTTGCACGCCGTGCTTGAACGCCAGGCTGACGGTCTTGCGCATGATGCTCGGGTCGCCGGCATGGAAACCGCAAGCCACGTTGGCGCAATCAATGAACGGCATGACTTCGGCGTCCAGACCCATGGTCCAGTTGCCAAAGCTTTCGCCGATGTCGCAGTTCAGTAGCAGGCGGCTCACGGGGGGCGCTCCTGTAGGCTTTGTTTTCTTGTAGTGTGGGATTTTTTACGCAGAACTCGCAACTTGTCCTGACACCCCAACGACGCTTATCGTGGAATAGCTCGATTTTTGGCGCTTGCCCGGTGCGACGTCCAACTAATAAAAACCGATCCATGCATAAGAAAAAGTTGATCCCATGAATTTGAAGTTCCTCGAAACCTTCGTCTGGGTGGCCAAGCTCAAGAGCTTCCGGCTCACGGCCGAGAAGCTGTTCACCACCCAGGCCTCGATCTCCAGCCGCATCGCAGTGCTGGAAAGCGAGCTGGGGGTGAAACTTTTCCTGCGTGATTCGCGTGGCGTGAGCCTGACCCCGGAAGGTTTGAAAGTGCTCGACTATGCCGAGCAGATGATGGTGACCATGCAGGGCTTGAAGCAGTCCCTGGAGACCACCAGCAGCAAGGTTGGGCGCATTCGGATCGGCGCAATGGACACGGTGATCCACACCTGGCTAAGCCCGCTGGTTGCTGAGCTGATGAAGCTGTACCCACTGGTGGAAATCGAGCTGGTCGCCGACACTGCGCTGAACCTCAGCGATCAACTGCAAAAAGGTTTCCTCGACCTGATCCTGCAAACCGACCTGCTGCGCCTGGAAACCGTGCGCAGCCTGGAACTGGCCAGCCACCCCATGGCCTGGATCGTGGCCAGCCAGTCGATTTACAACCGTGACTACGCCTCCCTCGCCGAGCTGGCCCAGGAGCGCATCATCACTTACTCGAAAAACTCCCACCCGCATCAGGACGTATTGAGTTTGATGCAGGCCAATGGCGTGGCCGCACCGCGCATGAACTGCGTGAACTCGGTGTCGGCGATTACCCGGTTGCTGCGCGATGGCTTCGGCATCGGCGCACTGCCGCCGGTGCTGGTGAGCGAAGAACTGGAGCGAGGGGAATTGGTCATGCTGCCCATGGCCCAGCGTCTGCCGAACTTGCAGGTGGTGGTGTCGTGGCGTGTGGGGGTGGAGTTGGTGGAGGAGATTGTGGGGTTGTGCCAGAAAGTCGTTGCCCGCTATGCCGAGCAAGTCGGTGCAGAACGCATGCAACTGAATAAACCCGACTGATCGTTCCCACGCTCTGCGTAGGAATGCAGCACAGGGCGCTCTGCCCCCTCACGCGCGACGCGGAGCGTCAGAAAAAGCATTCCCACGCGGAGCGTGGGAACGATCAGTGGGTCGTTAGAGGCCCTTGAGGTCCCGCTCTTCGATGGGCCGGCTCTGGCGCAGGCGCCGGCCACCCAGCACCACCCAGTCGATCAAGCGGTACAGGCACTCGATGCCGAACGACAACAGCATCGCCCCGCCCAGGCCCCAGCCCATGGCTTCAGGCGTCAGCAGAATCTGGTAGCTGTAGCCATTCCAGGTCTCCGAACGGATATCCGGGTCGGCAGCCACCGCCACTTGCAGGGCACGGATGTACCACGGGCCCTGCATGGCCTGGTATTGCTTGTCCAACTCGAGTTGGCGATCGAGCATAGCGCCCAGGCTGCTGGCGTCGCTCTGGAACACCGGGTCATCGCTGGCGCGGTAATGCGCCACCAAGGCTTGCATATCACCGTTGAAGAACTGCTGCGCCGTGGACTCGAAACCGCGCAAGCCGGTCTGGGCCTCGATCAAGTGGGCTTCGACGCGCTTGGCGTAGTCATTGATAAACCCCGGCACCTGCACGCCGACCAACAAGCCAACGGCAAACAGCACCAACCGCAGATAGCTAAGCAACATGCTCGATTCCTTACTTGGTAACGCCCTGGCTGACACATTCACCGCGTCGCCACAGGCTCCATTGGCCCGGTTCGTAGCGGGTCCAGTTTTCGTTGTCGGTCAACGGCTCGGTGGCGATCACCGTTACCACGTCATTGGGGGTGGTTTCGGCCTGAAAATCGACGATCACGTCGACATCTTTCAAGCGCGCCGGGCCAAAAGGCGCCCGCCGGGTGATCTGTGCCAGCTTGGTCGAGCAATAGCAGAACAGCCAGTCGCCGTCGCTGAGCAGGCAGTTGAACACGCCCTTGCTGCGGTATTCGGCGCAGGCGGCGATCAGGTCGGGCAGCACCTGCTCGATGTCCACCGGCTCGGGGAAGGCTTCGCGCACACGGTTGAGCAAGTCGCAGAACGCCGCTTCGCTGTCGGTATCGCCCACCGGGCGGTAGAAGGTGGCGCGGGGATCGAAGTCTGCCAGTTGGCCGTTGTGGGCAAAACACCAGTTACGCCCCCACAGCTCGCGCACGAACGGATGGGTATTGGCCAGGCTGACCTTGCCCACATTCGCTTGGCGAATATGGCCGATCACCACTTCGCTCTTGATGGGGTAACGCTGCACCAGCAACGCGACTTCCGACTCGCTACTGGCAGCCGGGTCCTGGAACAGGCGCAGGCCACGGCCTTCATAGAAGGCAATGCCCCAACCGTCGCGATGCGGGCCAGTGCGCCCACCGCGCTGCATCAGCCCGGTAAAGCTGAACACGATATCGGTGGGGACGTTGGCACTCATGCCCAATAATTCACACATGCCAGGGCTCTCGCTGCAGGGCAAACAACGTTAAAGGCGCGGTTCGACCCGCATACCACCGGCAGGCGCCGGGCGACGGAACGGTTCGTCGTCTTCCGGTTCGGCGGCCAAGGCGGCATCCGCAGCCGCCTTGCGCTCACGGCGAGCGTTGGCGGCGCGTTCGATGGGCCAGCGGATCAGCACAAACACGATGTACAGGGCAAACACGATCATCGTGTACATGAACAGGTCGGAAATGGCGCGCCAGGCGTTGTTGCCGACCTTGAGCACCAAGTCCAGGGCAGTAATGGCCACGGCCGGCGCAAACTGGGTCTTGACCGGGTCGACAATGGTCGGGCTGAGCAGCAACACCGCCATCAGCAATTGCAGGGGCTCGCGCAGCCAGCGCCAGATCCAGCGGGTCATGCGCCACCACACCAACAGGCAGCCCAAAGCGGCGAAGGCGTAAAGGCCCCAAGCGGTCAGATAGTCGTTCTCGGTCATGGTGTCCATGGCAAGGTTGGCAAACAGGCGGCTATGATAACGGCTTTTGCGTGTCGCGGCTGCAATGCCTGCCACCGTCTGCCAGATAGGGAATTATCCATGCCTATTTCCACCGCACCGATTGCCCGCAAGGCCCCAGGCCCAGACCCGTACGCCTGGCTGCAAGAACGCGACAACCCTGAGGTGCTCGACTACCTCAAGGCCGAAAACGACTGGCAGGAAGCCCAACTCGCCGATCAGCAGGCGTTGCGCGAGACCCTGTTCGACGAGATCAAGGGCCGCATTCTGGAAACCGACCTGTCCCTGCCCTCCCCTTGGGGCCCGTATTTGTATTACACCCGCACTACCGCCGGTGACGAGTACGCCCGCCACTACCGCTGCCGCCGCCCGGCCGATGACAGCAACCAGGTGGACGCCAGCAGCGAAGAACTGTTGCTGGACCCGAACGTGTTGGCCAATGGCGGCTTTTTCTCTCTGGGCGCGTTCAGCATCAGCCCCGATCACCAACGCTTGGCCTACAGCCTCGATACCAGCGGCGAAGAGATTTACACCCTGTTCGTGAAGGAATTGGCGACCGACAAGGTCAGCGAACTGGCGTTCGACAACTGCGATGGCAGCATGACCTGGGCCAATGACAGCCTGACCCTGTTTTTCGGTGAGCTGGACGACACCCATCGCCCGCACAAGCTGTATCGCTATCGCCTGGACGGCACCGCCGCGCAGGAAGTGTTCCACGAGCCAGACGGCCGTTTCTTCCTGCATTGCTACCGCTCAAGCTCCGAACGCCAACTGTTGCTGGCCCTGGGCAGCAAGACCACCAGCGAAGTCTGGGCGCTGGACGCCGAGCAACCGCACCTGGCCTTCACCTGCCTGGCGCCACGGGTCGAAGACCACGAATACGACGTCGACCACGGCAAGCGCAATGGCCAGTGGACCTGGTTTATCCGCAGCAACCGCGACGGCATCAACCATGCGCTGTACGTGGCAGCCGACACCGGCACGCCGCCCACCGAAGCCGACTGGCAGAACCTGATCCCCCACAGCGACGAGGTCATGCTTGACGGCGTGAGCCTGAACGCCAACGCCATGACCTTGAGCCTGCGCATCGGTGGCCTGCCGGTTATCGAAGTACACCCCGAGAACGTGCCGGCCTATCGGGTGCAATTGCCTGACGCCGCCTACAGCCTCTACGTACAGAACAGCCTCGAGTTTCCCAGCGACAAGATCCGCCTGCGCTATGAGGCCTTGAATCGCCCGGCCCAAGTGCGCCAGCTCGAGCTGGCGACAGGCGCGCAGGTCGTGCTCAAGGAAACCCCGGTGCTGGGCGTCTTCAACGCCGACGATTACATCAGCCAACGCCTGTGGGCCACTTCTGCCGATGGCACCCAGGTACCCATCAGCCTGGTGGTCAAGCGTGACCAGCTCGGCAAGCCGACGCCGCTGTACCTGTATGGCTACGGTGCCTACGGCTCAAGCCTGGACCCGTGGTTCTCCCATGCGCGCCTGAGCTTGCTCGACCGTGGCGTGGCGTTTGCCATCGCCCATGTGCGCGGCGGCGGTGAGCTGGGTGAGGCCTGGTATCGCAACGGCAAGCAGGAACACAAGCAGAACACCTTCAGCGACTTTATCGCCTGCGCCGAACATTTGATCGCCGAGGGCCTGACCACCTCCCCACAACTGGCGATCAGCGGCGGCAGTGCCGGCGGCCTGCTGATCGGCGCGGTGCTCAACCAGCGTCCGGAACTGTTCCAGGCGGCGATTGCGGAAGTGCCGTTCGTCGATGTGCTCAATACCATGCTCGACCCGGAACTGCCGCTGACCATCACCGAGTACGACGAATGGGGCAACCCCGAGGACCCCGAAGTGTACGCGCGCATCAAGGCCTACGCGCCCTACGAGAACGTCCGTGCCCAGGCTTACCCGGCCACGCTGGTGATCGCCGGCTATAACGACAGCCGCGTGCAGTACTGGGAAGCCGCCAAGTGGGTGGCCAAGCTGCGGGATACCAAGACAGACGACAACCTGCTGCTGCTCAAGACCGAGCTGGGTGCCGGCCATGGCGGCATGAGCGGGCGCTATCAGGGCTTACGTGACGTGGCCCTCGAATATGCCTTTGTGTTCAAGACCCTCGGTCTGGTCTAACCGCCCGGCGTTTTCGGCTTGCTGTCGTTTTGCTGCAGGCCAGGGACCGTCTGGTCCTTGGGCGGCGCCGGCAGCACGATGGGCGCCAGCGGTGGCGAGCCATTATGGGTCTTGGGCGCAACGGGCGGCGTGACTTGCGGGTACAACGTGGGCGTTGGCGTGCCCGGCGCGCCTGGGGTTGGCGCGGGCGCGACCGGTACGGTTTGTAACTCCTGAGCCTGCGCGGTACCCAATGCGAGCGCGTTCAACACAATGACCGTTAGAATGCTGCACTTCATCGATGGCTCCATGGCCTGACCGGAATGCCCTAAGGCTACTCCCAACCGCGCAAGAATGCCCTTCCCAATGAGATTTCCATGAAACGTTTCGTTCTGCTGGACACCACCCCAATCCCCGACAACGGCGGCGCCTTGTGCCTGTTCGAATACGGCGAGGACTTTGTCATCAAGATCCAGGGCGGTGACGGTGGCCAGTTGATGAACACGCGCATGCACGGCTCCGAAGATGCCCTGGCGGAGATTCCCTGCCGCAAAGTGGCCGGGCGCCCGGGTTCTCGGGTGCTGATCGGCGGCCTGGGCATGGGCTTTACCCTGGCCGCGGCGCTCAAGCATTTGGGCAAGAGCGCCGAAGTGGTGGTGGCCGAACTGGTGCCCGGCGTCGTGGAGTGGAACCGAGGGCCGCTGGGGGAGAAATCCGGACGCCCGCTGCTGGACCCGCGCACCGTGGTCCGCCAGGAAGACGTGGCCAAGGTACTGCAGGCCGAGCCCCAAGGCTTTGACGCGATCATGCTCGACGTCGACAACGGCCCTGAAGGGCTCACGCAAAAAGCTAACAGTTGGTTGTACTCGGCCAGTGGCCTGGCCGCGTGTGCCAAGGCCCTGCGCCCCAAGGGCGTGCTGGCCGTGTGGTCGGCCAGCGCCGACAAGCTGTTCAGTGACAAACTGCGCAAGGCCGGCTTCAAGGCCGAAGAAGTGCAAGTATTTGCCCATGGCAACAAGGGTACGCGGCATACCATCTGGATTGCAGAGAAGCTCAAGGGCTGATCGCGGTTGATTCAATCGCGCCAATCCCCTGTGGGAGCAGCTAGAATCAACCTTGTCCGTGAACCACCCAATAATAGCCAGGAGCCATGATGAGCTCGAACAACCCGCCCCCCCACACCGCCAAGCTGGACCGCATCCTTGCCGATGCCCAGCGCGACCGCGAAATGGGCTACCGCGATAAAGCCTTGAAGATGTACCCCCACGTGTGTGGCCGCTGCGCCCGTGAATTTGCCGGCAAGCGCTTGAGTGAACTGACCGTTCACCACCGCAACCACAACCATGATGACAACCCCCAGGACGGTTCCAACTGGGAGTTGCTGTGCCTGTACTGCCACGACAACGAACACTCGCGCTACACCGACCAGCAGTACTTCGGCGAAGGCTCCACCAGCAGCCCGAGCATTGCCAAGGCGACGCACAACCCGTTTGCGGCGTTGGCGGGGTTGATGAAGAAGGACGACTGAAGCTTTTCTTTGCCTGTTCCGGCCTCATCCCAGGCAAGCCAGCTCCCACAGTAGGAATGCATTTCCCGGTGGGAGCCGGGCTTGCCCGCGATGACGATCGTCCAAGCACTGCATCCCCCCAGGCCGTATAATCGCCGTTTTTCTCAAGGCACCCTTCCCCGTGGGCAATAAACGCTACAGTTGCATCGGTCTGTACAACCCCAAATCCCCCGAAAACGTCGGCTCGGTGATGCGTGCCGCCGGCTGTTACGGCGTGGCCTCGGTGTTCTACACCGGCGTGCGTTACGAGCGCGCCCGGGATTTCATCACCGACACCAAGAAGGTGCACCACGATATCCCGCTGATCGGCATCGACGACCTGAAAAAGATCCTGCCCTTAGGCTGCATCCCGGTCGCCGTGGAATTGGTCGACGGCGCCCGCCCGTTGCCTGAATACACCCACCCCGACCGCGCGCTGTATATCTTCGGCCCCGAAGACGGCTCCCTGGACAAAGAGATCCGCGATTGGTGCGAGGACGTGGTGTACATCCCCACCACCGGCTGCATGAACCTGGCGGCCACGGTCAACGTGGTGCTCTATGACCGCCTGGCCAAGGGCAACAACACCCGTTCGGGCCCCAAGTACTGATATTACGGGAACATCCGGCACATGCGCGCAGTCAGCTAGTAACACTTGCCCTTGTTGGAGACTGATCATGAGCGACAGCAAAACCTTGCGACCTATCATCGAAGCCACACCGTTGAAGCCTCAACCCACCCAGAACGTGCATGGCTGGGAGCGCATCGGCTCAGTGGCCGGCGGAGTGATGATGGTGGGTAAAGGCCTGCGCCGCGGTGGGATTTTCGGCTTGATCCAGGTGGCGATTGGTGGCGTGGCACTGGCTCGTGGCTTTACCGGGCACAGTTCGCTCAAGGACAAACTGGAACAGGGTCGCCAGGAAATGAACAGCGTGCGCACGAAAATCGAGCGCGCCGGGGAAGAGTTGAAGAACCTGAAGACCAAGGCTGAAGTGGCGGCTGAAAAGGCGGTGAAACCTAAAGCCTGACCTGAGACTTGGACATGCTGGAGATTCAAATGTGGGAGGGGGCTTGCCCCCTCCCACATTTGAATTGCACAGGGCTAAGGATCAGCGCAGAAGTTTGCTGTCCAGTACCACCGAAGACTCACCCATCACACTCTCGGCCAACTGCACGAACTCTTTGGTGTTGATGCTGTTCACCCGCATCACTGCCTGCGCCAGATCGTCCAGGGAGCGCTTGTTGTGGGTCTTCACGCGGATCTCACGGTCCAGTTCTTGCAATACCACCACCGAACGCGCCAGCGTCGCGCCGTTGACGTGCTCGCCTTTGAGGGTGCTGACGTCTTTGCCTTCTTTGGTCAGCCGTGCCTGGATCGCCGCATAGCGCTCATCGGTAATACCGCCGGCACGCCGCATCAACTCGATTGCGTAGTACTCGCCCAAGCCCTCGCTGATCCAGTCACTGCTGTCGTGGTCATTAAAGCGCCCGATGGCCTGCACCACTTCGCGCAGCAACGGGCTGCTGCCATTTTCGCCAACCAGCGGCGTGCGGCTGTTGAGGTAGATCGAATCGCGTAACGAATAAGCGCCCCGCCGCATCGGGTCACTGGCACCGACAATCAACAGTTTGCCAGGATGGCGCGGGAACGCGGCCTCCACCTGGGGCCAGACAAACGTCAGTAACGTCAGCGCGTCCATGCGGCGCATCCCCTGGCCCTTGGGCGAGGCCACGGTGACGTCGGTATCACCCAGGCGCAGGCGGCGGCTGCCGAGGTTGCCCGCCAGCATCCAGCCGGTGGGGCGGTCGAACAGGCGGGACACGTTGTCGATGCGGAATTTGTTCTGGCCGATGCGCGGCCAGGCGGTTTCGACGCTCTTCCAACCCGTCGGCAGTTCAAACATCAGGCGTGAGACCAGTTCGACGCCGTCTTGCTGGTCGAGACGGGCGGCCGGCACCAGGTCTTCGCCGCGCAGTAACGCCCAGCCGGGCGTGATGCGTGTGTCATACACGCCGGGCTTGCGCGCATGGGCCAGGCGCACGCGGTAGGTCAGGCTGGCCTTGTCGGCACTGGGTTGCCACAGGCCACGGTTGCCCGTGATTTGCCACTGGCCATCGGCCTTGAAGTCGCTGTAGTCACCGTCGCGGCCCAGGTCGAAGTTCAGGCTGCGCACCGCCGCGCCTTGGGACAGGCTGACGCGCACCTCGGCCTGCTGGCTTTGGGGCAACAGCTTGACGTGGTAATCCAGGTCGACTTTCTTCGCGCACCAGCCCGGCCCGCTCAGCGCCAGCACGACCAGGCCCGCTGCCCACTTGGCGGCCACCTTCATACACATTCCTCGTTCAACCCGCGCGGAAAATCAGGTAATCCTCCCAGTCGTCCTCGGGCACGCTGCCTTCGCTGAGCATGCGCCCGGACTGGGAAATGCGTTCGTGGTGCACCGCGTCACGGTCGCCGCAGACCAGGTGATGCCACAGCGGCAAGTCCTTGCGCTCGCTGACCAGGCGGTAACCGCAGGTCGGCGGCAACCATTTGAACTGATCGGCCTGGCCCGGCGTGAGCTGGATGCAATCAGGCACCGAGGCACGGCGGTTGGGGTAATCGGTGCACTGGCAGGTTTTCAGGTCGAGCAGTTTGCAGGCGATACGCGTGTAATAGACGCTGTTGTCGTCCTCATCCTCGAGCTTTTGCAGGCAGCACAGGCCACAGCCGTCGCACAAGGACTCCCACTCCTCTTGGTCGAGGTGCTCAAGGGTTTTGCGTATCCAGAAAGGTTCGACTTTGGCGGCCATGGCTCTGCATCAGTATCGGAAGGTGAAAAGGCCGCCAGTCTAGTGCCCAAGCCCGTTGGGGCCAAGCGCTTACGACTGACGGTGTTGCAAGACTTGTCAGGCCTGGGTGCGCGCAGTAGTTTTGAATCCCGGTTTTTTCATCAGGGTCTGTCCATGAGCAATAACCCCCGCGTTGCCGATTATCCGATCCACACCCAATTTACCGAGCGCTGGTCGCCCCGCGCCTTTACCGGTGAGAGCATCCCGCAGGAGACGCTGCTGAGTTTCTTCGAAGCGGCACGCTGGGCACCTTCGGCCTACAACTCGCAGCCGTGGCGGTTTCTGTATGCGCGCCGTGACACGCCGGATTGGGAGCGTTTCCTGGGCCTGCTGAATGAATTCAACCGCAATTGGGCGCAGCATGCGTCGGCTCTGGTCATTATCGCGTCGAAAACCGACTTCATCGCCCCCGGCGCCACAGAAGAAACCCCGGCGCTGTGGCACACCTTCGACACCGGCTCGGCCTGGGGCCACCTGGCGCTGCAAGCCAGCCTCAGTGGCTGGCACACCCACGGCATGGCCGGCTTCGATCAGGAACTGACCCGCAAGGAGCTGAAGATTCCCCAGGGTTATGCGCTGCATGCGGCCGTGGCGGTGGGCAAGCTGGGCGACAAGTCGAGTTTGCCGGAGTACCTGCAAGGGCGCGAAATGCCGAGCCCGCGCAAGCCGTTGAGCGAGCTGGTGTCCGAGGGTGACTTCAGTCTCTAAGACTTGCATACACTCAATGTGGGAGCGGGCTTGCTCGCGAATGCGGTGTGGCAGCCACCCAATGTGTTGACTGATCCCCTGCATTCGCGAGCAAGCCCGCTCCCACATTTTTTTCCGCGTTTTGTCAGTAACCGCGCTCGAAATCCACTTCCCCGCGCAGCGCTTGCTTGGCCTGATACGCCCGCAGGTTCTGCACAAACAACGCCACCATCATCGGCGGCGAGGTCGGGGCCGAGCTGTGCCCGGTCAACAGCAAACCCCACGCCGTCCAGAACGGATGGCGTTGCGGCAAGGGCTCCTGGCGGCACACGTCGATCACCGCGCCGGCCAGGTGCCCTTCTTTGAGCGCCTCGACCAGGTCGGCGTCCACCACCGCCACGCCGCGTCCGACGTTGATAAATAAACCGGTGGGTTTGAATTGCTTGAACAGCGCCGCGTCGTACAGGTCATGGGTATCAGGCGTGTTGGGCAGCAGGTTGATCACGTAATCCACCTCCCCCACCAGCCGGCCCAACTGGTCGAGCCCCGCCACTTCGATAAACGGTGCCTGCTCGCGGGCCTGGCTGGCGATGCCATATAACTGCACGCCGAACGGCAGCAGAAACTCGGCCACGCTCTGGCCAATGTCACCGGTGCCGACGATCAGCGCCTTACGCCCCGCCAGGCTCTGACCCATGCGGTTATCCCATTTGCGCTCCACCTGGCTGACCAACCGCGCCAGCACTTCGCGCTCGTGGCCCAGCATGTAGGTGAGGACAAACTCGGCCATGACCTGGCCAAAAATGCCTACCGCGCGGGTCAGCCGATAGTCGCGTGGCAAGCCGTCGGCCAGCAGTGGCGTGATGCCCGCCCACGTCGATTGCAGCCATTGCGGATGATGGCCCTGGCGCAGCAGGGTCGCCAACAGATCGGGCTGGCCCAGCCACACCGGACAGTCGGCGGCCAGGCGCGAGAGTTCGGCCGAATCGCCGCTGGTCAGCACTTCGAGGTCTGGGGCGGCGTCCCTGAGCAATTGGGCGTAGAGCGGATGATCCTGTTCAGCAATCAGAACACGCATGGTTCAAACCTTTGAAAAAACAGTGCAGACGGCCGCCCGCATCCTTACGGCCACCGTCCTCTAATACGATTCCATTGAAACTGTGCCCTGAGCCGGGCACGGGTCGATCACATCGGGTCGTTGCGGCGCAGCAGCTCTTCGGGCAAGTGCTCGATGTACTCGTCCTCAGCTGGCGGCATTTGTAGGTGGTAGCCCTGCTTGTCGAGGTTTTCCAGCACCACGGTGATGTCTTCGCGCGACAGCTTGCGCTCAGGCGTCAGCACCATGTCAAAGGCGTGATGCGCCTTGCCGAACGCTTCCATCAACGGCTCGGGTACGCGCTCCAGGGCATCGCTTTTGAGCACATAGAGGTACATGCCGTCTTTTTTCTTGCTGCGGTAGATGGAGCAAATACGTTTCAAGGCTGTTCTCCGGCATTGGCCAGGCTGTCGAGCAACGCCTGGCCCATCAACTCGCGGCGCCAGCCACGCAGCGAGTCTGGCAATTGGTAAGGCCCATCGGGGTAGCCACTTTTAACCAGGGCTTCGAGGGTTTTCTTGCGCAGCATCAGTTCCGGCGCCATGTCCAGGCGCTCGGCGAAGGTTTGGCCCAAAGCCCGCAGTTGCTTGATCAACGCGGCAGCGTCCACGGGTAACGGCTCAGCCACGGCAGGCGGCCATTGGTCCATGGGCACGCTACCGGTGCGTTTGATCAGGTCCAGCAAAAACTGGCCGTCCTGGCGCACGGTGCGCGGGTGCATGTCTTCGATCTTGCCCAGGGCGGCGAGGTTATCCGGCTGGGATTTGGCCAGGGGCCACAACGAGTGTTCGCGAATAATACGGTTGCGCGGCAAGTCGCGAGCACGGGCCTGCTGCTCGCGCCAGGCGCACAGTTCACGCAACACCGCGAGTTGGGCACGGGACAATTTCCACGCCAGCTTGGCGTCGCGGTACACCTCGTAGGGGTCGATCTCGCGGCGCAGGTTGGCCACCAATTCGGCGCCGTCTTCCAGTACCCAGGCGTATTTGTCATCCGACAGTTGCGGGCGCAGACGGGTGTAAACCTCGGCCAGGTGCACCGCGTCTTCGGCGGCGTAGCTGATCTGCGTCTCCGACAATGGCCGCTGCAGCCAGTCGGAGCGGGTTTCACCCTTGGGCAACTCGATATCCAACACCGCCTGCACCAGGCGCGAGTAGCCCATGGAAAAACCGAGGTTGAGGTAGGCCGCTGCCAATTGGGTGTCGAACAAGGGCACCGGCAAGCTGCCGGTCAGGCGCGACAGCACTTCCAGGTCTTCACTGCAGGCGTGCACCACCTTGATCACCGCTGGGTTCTCCAGCAAGGCGGCCAAGGGTTGCCAATTGTCGATGGTCAGGGGGTCGATCAGGTAAGCGCGCACGCCATCACCGATCTGGATCAGCCCGGCAATAGGGTAAAAGGTGTCGACCCGCATGAATTCGGTGTCGAGGGCGACGAATGGCAACTGCTGCCATTCGGCGCAATGCTGGCCGAGGCTATCGTTGTCGCAGATCCAGTGAATATCGATGGCCACACGGCTCTCCCTTGAAGAATGGCGCGCAGTATATATCGCGAAAGGGGCTTGCGAGCATCCGCAGTGCACACGCCATCATGAAAACTCCGACAGGAGATGAAGAATAGTCCGACAAAGGGGCGTTATCCTCTCTTACGCAAAACGTAGAGGCACCATCGCCGCGAGCCCGGCAGGAACTCTTGGTAATTGAGGATTTTGAAGCCGGCTTGCCGAAACTCGCTCTCTACGGGCGTGCCCACGTTCACGGCAACAATCACCGTGTCGCGGCTGACGCGGTGAAACTCGTGCAATAACATGAGTCGCGCATCACTGTCGGGCACATGGCGAAACAAATCCAGGCAAAAAATGCAGTCCACCGCATTCGCCGAAAGGCCAATGGAAAACGCCGAGCCCTGGAATGTTTTGACACGCTTGAGCAACCCGCCCGGGTGATGGGTGCGCGCGTGATCGAGCATCGCCTGGGAGTTGTCCGAGGCCAGTATCACGCGGTTGACGTGTTCGGCCAGCACCGGCCAGAAGCGCCCGGAACCGCACGCCAGGTCGAGGATAAGCCCTGGCTCCCCCGCCACCTTCAGGGCTTGGCGTACCAACCGCGCATCGCGCCACGCCGACAGGCGCTGCAACAGCCTGGGCGGACGCGGGTCGCCACAGCCCCTGGCATGCTCACGGTCATAGCGCTCGGTGAATTCGGTCTCGATGGAGGATGGAGGTTGTGGCGACATCGCGGGCTCATGTGAATGAAACGGTAGTAAACGACCTTGATTCGCAGCTTAACCGCCGCAACGTGAAAAAAAGGTCGAAAGCCCCCCACTAAAACCGGTCACGCTTGATGCAAGTACCAGCGCCAATCCTGCTCCCCTACCTCGCCCATGAACTGGCGGTATTCGGCACGTTTGACCGCCAGGTAAACGCCGAGGAATTGGCGCCCGAACGCATCCGGTGCCCAGCGGGAGGTTTCCAGCGCGCGCAAGGTGGTCAGCCAGTCGGTGGGCAACAGTTCCTTGGCCTGGGCGTAGCCGTTGCCTTGCACCGGGGCGCCAGGGTCGAGCTGTTCGCGGATGCCTCGATGAATGCCGGCCAGGATCGCGGCGGCCGCCAGGTAGGGGTTGGCGTCGGCCCCGCAGATGCGGTGTTCGATATGCCGCGATTGTGCCGGGCCACCGGGCACTCGCAGGCTGACGGTGCGGTTGTCCACGCCCCAGGTGGCAGCGAGCGGCGCATAGCTGTTGGTTTGGAAGCGTCGATAAGAGTTGGCGTTGGGGCAGAACATCAACAGTGAATCGAGCAAGGTGCTGAGCATGCCGCCCACGGCCTGGCGCAGCAGTGGCGTGCCGTCGGCCGCTTCACTGGCAAACAGGTTATTGCCCTGGGCATCGGCCAAGCTGACGTGCATGTGCATGCCTGTACCGGCCAGGTCGTCAAACGGCTTGGCCATGAAACAGGCGGTCATTCCATGTTTGTGCGCCACGCCCTTGACCAGGCGTTTGTAGCGCACGGCTTCGTCCATCGCCTGCAGCGCGTCGGTGCGGTGTTCGAGGGTGATTTCCACTTGGCCCGGCGCGTACTCGGAGATGGCCGTGCGCGCCGGAATCCCTTGCAGTTTGCAGGCGCTGTAGAGGTCGGCAAGAAACGGCTCGATCTGCTCCAGCTCACGCAGGCCGTACACCTGGGTCGAGCGCGGACGCTTGCCATCCACATCCCGCGCCGGTTGCGGGCGGCCGTTACTGTCGGGCTTCTGGTCGAGCAGGTAGAACTCCAGCTCCGCCGCCATCACCGGGTAATAACCGTCGGCCTTGAGCGCCTCGATAACATTGGCCAGCAGGTGCCTGGGGTCGGCCACGGTGGCGGGCAGGCCTTCGGTGGGGTGCATGCTGACTTGCACCGCCGCGGTGGGGATCAAGCGCCATGGCATGCGCTGCAAGCTGCCGCTGATCGGATAGGCGCGGCAGTCGATATCCCCCACCTCCCAGACCAGCCCGGAGTTTTCTACGTCATCGCCATTGATAGTCAGGCCGAGGATGGTGCTGGGCAGAGGCCGGCCACTTTCGTACACCGCCAGCAGTTCGTCGCGGTGCAGCAGCTTGCCGCGCGGTACGCCGTTGTTATCGAGGATAAACAGCTCGAACATCTCAATGTCGGGGTTCTGTTCAAGGAAGGTCTGGGCTTCATGCAGGCTGGCAAAAACACTCATGGGAATTCTCATACGTTTGCGTCAGGCAAGCGCGCAGGCGCCGCCGGGCAGATGCGCACAGGTGCGCGTCATCCTTGGGGGTAGATCAACGTAGGAGAGAGGTATCTGGCGGGCGCGCGTGTCGGCAATGGAACAGAGCCCAGAACGCAAGCGCAGACGGCAATGTCGCGGTGTGAATGTCGGGGCAAGCGTGCATGCGCGCTTCACAGTGATAGAAAGACTTGAGCGTCACACGCGGGGATACGCGGGTAAATTCAGGCTTGACGGAGTTTGGTTGCAGTTTGGCTAAACATTCACCGCGCCTTGCCACCCTGCCCTGTGCTGGAAATAATGAGCCCCCGACCGTGCCCCAAGGATTCGACCCCATGAAAGCGCCTCTGGCCCTCTGTGTACTGGCAAGCCTGGCCACTGTCGCCCAGGCCGACACCGCTGCATCTCGCCTTGACGACGTGATTGCGCGCGGCACCCTCACCGTGTGTACCACCGGCGACTACAAGCCTTACACCTCGCTGCGCAGCGACGGCGGCTATGAAGGCATCGACATTGCCATGGCCGAGTCTCTCGCCAAGAGCCTGAACGCCAAAATCACCTGGGTGCCTACCACCTGGAAAACCCTGATGCCGGACTTTCTCGCCCAACGCTGCGACATCGCGGTGGGCGGTATTTCCGTGTCGTTGGAACGTCAGAAAAAAGCCTTCTTCAGCCAATCACTCGGAGTCGACGGCAAGATCCCGCTGGTACGCTGCGCCGACGTGCAGCGTTACCAGACGGTGGAGCAGATCAACCAGCCCCAGGTGCGAGTGATCGAACCAGCGGGCGGCACCAACGAAGTGTTTGCCCGTGCGCACTTGGGCCAGACGCAGATTCGCCTGCATGACAACGTGACGATTTTTGATGAGCTGCTGGCGGGCAAAGCCGATGTGATGATTACCGACGCCAGCGAGGCGCGTTATCAGCAGAAGCTCAAGCCTGGGTTGTGCGCGGTCAACCCGGAGCAACCGATGCAGTACAGTGAAAAAGCGTTTTTGTTGCCGCGCGATGATGTGGCCTGGAAGAGTTACGTAGATCAGTGGTTGCATTTAAGTGTAGCGACGGGGGCGTATGCGGGGATTGTGGGGCAGTGGTTGGCTGCGCCTTGAATGCGGGGTGTCGGGTAGATCGGTGTTGATTGTCCGGCCGTCATCGCAGGCAAGCCAGCTCCCACATTTGGATCCTGGGGCGTCAGCCCGGCCCTACGCCTTGATCAACGCTACAAACGCCGCACACGCAGCGCTGCGATACGCGCCCTTGCGGCTCAGCAGTGCCGCGGTGCGCTGCGGCAACGGTGGGGCAATCGCCACGGCATGCAGGCCTGCCTGGGCCTCGGCCAGTGCGCGGGGCAGGACGGTTGCCAGGGGCGTGCTGCGCACGATTTCGATAATCGCGCTGATGGAATTGGCCTCCATGGCAATCTGCGGTTTAACCCCTTGCTGGTGGCAGTAGTCGTCGATGTAGCGGCGGGTGGCGAAGCCTGTGTTCAGTAGCACCAGAGGCTGTTCGAGCCAGGCCGGTTGTGTGCGTTCGGGGTGACTGGCACTGACGACCAGGCTCAGCTCTTCGACAAACAGCGCCTCACAGTCGATCTCCAGCCCATGCTCGCCGGTAAAGCCGATGCCGATATCCAGCAGGTCCTCGCCCAGCGCGGCTTCGATACGGTCTTGGGTCAGTTCCTCGATGCTCAGGGTGATGCCCGGATACAGCTGGTTGAAACGCGCCAGCAATGGCCCGATCAGGTAGGCGGTGAAAGTCGGCGTCATGGCCAGGCGCAAATGCCCTCGGCGCAGGTCCTGCACGTCATGTATCGCGCGGGTGCCGGCTTGTAGATCCTGCAAGGCCAGCCGCGCATAACGCACATAGGCCTGCCCCGCGTCGGTCAGGCTGACACTGCGCCCGGAGCGGTCCAGCAGTGGCGCGCCCAGGCTTTCTTCCAGTTGCTTGATCTGTTGCGACAAGGTCGGCTGCGACACGTGCAGCGCCTCTGCAGCCCGCGTGAAGTTGCGGTGCTCAGCAACGGCCAGCAAGTAACGGATATGACGCAACAGCATGGGCAGCGCTCCAACTATAGGCATGACTTATAGAAAGCATAATAAACCGGTCTTGGACCCTATAGCCAAAAACTCCCATCCTTGCCCCCATCAGCGACGCAAGGAGAACCACCATGCAGCATCTCATCGACGGCTTTCGCAAATTCCAACGTGAAGCCTTTACCCCTCGCAGTGACTTGTTCAAACACCTGGCGACCACGCAAAGCCCCGGCACCTTGTTCGTGTCCTGCTCTGACAGCCGCGTAGTCCCCGAGCTGTTGACCCAGCAGGAACCCGGCGACCTGTTCGTCATCCGTAACGCCGGCAACATAGTGCCGTCCTACGGCCCGGAGCCGGGAGGTGTGTCGGCCACAGTCGAATATGCCGTAGCGGTGCTGGGCGTCAGCGACATCGTGATTTGCGGGCACTCGGACTGCGGCGCGATGACTGCAATTTCTACCTGCAAATGCCTGGACCACCTGCCCGCCGTGGCCAACTGGTTGCGCCATGCCGAGTCGGCCAAGGTGATCAATGCCGCCCGTACGCATGCCTCGGACGCTGCACGCCTGGATTCATTGGTGCGCGAAAACGTGGTCGCCCAACTGGCCAACCTCAAGACTCACCCTTCGGTCGCCCTGGCGCTGGAACAAGGCCGGATGAACCTGCATGGCTGGGTGTACGACATCGAAACCGGCGGCATTGACGCTTTGGACGGGCACACCGGGCGCTTCGTCTCCCTGCTCGACCACCCCAGCACCCGCGCCCACGCCGCCTGAACCCTAATCAACCCAAGAGGACGTCACCATGTTGCAATCCCAATTCGCTCAAACCCCACGCCTGGCCCTGGCCGACACCGTTATCGACCTCAAGGCACGCAAAAACCTGTCGTGGCAGGACCTCACCGACGGCACCGGGCTGAGCCTGGCATTCGTCACCGCAGCCCTGCTCGGCCAGCACCCGCTGCCCAAGGAAGCGGCCGACATCGTGTGCGGCAAACTCGGCCTTGACGAGGACGCCAGCCGCCTGCTGCAAAGCGTCCCACTGCGCGGCAGCTTCCCGAGCGGTGTGCCGACCGACCCAACCATGTACCGTTTCTATGAAATGCTGCAAGTCTACGGCTCTACCTTGAAGGCCCTGGTGCATGAGCAATTCGGCGACGGCATCATCAGCGCCATCAACTTCAAACTGGACATCAAGAAAGTCGAAGACCCGGACGGCGGCTCCCGTGCGGTCATCACCCTGGACGGCAAATACCTGCCGACCAAACCCTTCTGATTCGCCGCCAACCGTCTACGCTCTTGGCACACCAACAAGAACGAGGGACGGGTAAATGAAGAGACTGCTCCGATTCACTTGGCTGCTGCTGTTGTGTTGCAGCCAGGTGCATGCCGCCACGGCACAGGAAGCGGATGCCCAAGCCGCCAAGGCCCTGCTGGAAAAGGCCTTGGCGTACTACCACAAGCAAGGTGACAAGGCGTTCGCCGCCTTCAGCCGTCAGGGCGAGTTCATCGACCAGGACCGTTATGTGTTTGTGGTCGATACAAAAGGCGTACTGCTGGCCAGTGGCGGGCCCTCCTCCGCGCTCATAGGTCGCGATGTGTCCGAGGTACTCGGACCGGATTTGCGCCAATCCTTCAAGGACGCGCTCAAGGTGCCCGAAAACCAGGGTATCCAGCAGGCTGACTACCGCTGGCAGAACTGGAATGACGGCAAGGTCGAACATAAACACGTGTTTTATCAGCGCGTGGGCGAACGCATCCTGGCGGTCGGTTATTACTTGCCGCGCGCCACACCGGAACAGGCACGGGCGCTGCGCAACAAGGCGGTGGAGGCGTTGGTCAAGGATGAAGCCGGCACGCTCAAGGCGATCAACTCCTTGCAAGGCGGCTTCCTGCAAGATGATCTCTACGTATTCGTGGTGGACCTGAACACGCGGCGCTACGTCGCCCATGGCACCAACCTGCGCCTGATCAACACCGATTTTGCCAAGATCAAGGACCCGGATGGCAAACCGGTGGGTGTGCCGATCCTCCAGATGATGGCTGAACAGGACCAGGGCGAATACAAATACCGCTGGAAAAACCCGGTGACGGGCAAGGTCGAGAACAAGCACGCCTATGTGCGCAAGAGCGGGCATTTCATGGTTGCGGTCGGGTATTACAGCCCCTGATCCTGATCGTTCCCACGCTCTGCGTGGGAACGCCGCCTGGGACGCTCCGCGTCCGCTTATCTAACTTTGTCTTCACGGCCGCGCAGTACCCGATTCGGCATCGCTATCGCTGCTGCCAACCCCAGCAGCGACACCGCCGCACTCACCATCAGCAAATGCCGGAACGTCACCGCCAGCTCGCCGCGCAACGCATCCTGCGCCGGGCCGGGTGCGGCGTTGAGGCCGTCGAGCAGTACGTTGCCGGAACTGCCTTCGGCCACCAGTGCGCCGCTCGTCAAATGGGCGAAACTGGAATCGTGCAACAGCGCCAGCAGCAACGCCGACATGCAAGCCACCCCCACTGCCCCGCCCAGGGAGCGAAACAGGTTGGTGGTGCTGGTGGCCACACCGATATCCCGTTGCTCCACCGAGTTCTGCGTCCCCACCAACGAGGTCGGGAACTGCATGCCGGCGGCGATACCGCACAACAACATGAAGACGCTGGTAAGCGCCACCGCCTGGGGCGCGCTGTAGGCCATGCCGAGAATCGCCAGCGGGCTCAACACCGCGCCGCTGAGGATCATCGGTTTATAGCGGCCGGTCACCGAGGTCATGCGCCCGGCGAAATACGCGCCCATCGGCAAGCCCATCGCCAAGGGCAACAAGTGCAGGGCCGCGCTGTCGGCACCGGCGCCGGTCACGGTCTGGTAGCGCAGGGGCATCAGCACCGTCAGGGAAATCGCCTGGAAGCTGGTGATGAAAATCGTGCACCAGCACAACACCGCATTGCGGTTGGCAAACAAGTGCATCGGCAACAGCGGTTCCCGTGCGCGGCGTTCGTGCCACACAAACACGCTTAACGCCAGCAGTGCGCAGGCCAGCAACCCCAGCACTTGATCGTCACGCCACGAATGGCCCTGGCCGATTTCGGTGATGCCCAGCAACAAGGCGGTGAGGCCGACGATCATCAGCACCGTGCCGAGGTAATCGATGATCGGCTTGCGCTGCGGCACCGGCAGCCCCACCAGGGTGCGATGGGCCACGTACCAGGCGCCGACGCCCAGTGGCAGGTTGATCAAAAACACCCAGCGCCACGACAGGTACTCGGTCATATAACCGCCCAGCACCGGCCCGGCCACGCTGGCCACCGCGTACATGCTGCTGAAATACCCCTGATAACGTCCCCGTTCGCGGGGAGGAATAATGTCGCCAATGATCGCCTGGCTCACCGAGACCATCCCGCCAGCGCCGATACCCTGCAGAACCCGAGCCAGCACCAGTTGCTCCATGCTTTGCGCCAGGCCGCAAAACAACGACGCCAGGGTGAACAGGCCCATGCCAATGAGCATCATGGGCCGGCGCCCATACAGGTCACCGAGCTTGCCGTAGATCGGCACCGCCACGGTCATCGCCACCATGTAGCCGGAGATCACCCAGGCCAGCAGGTTGACGTCATGGAACTGTGCGGAAATGGCCGGCATGGACACGGCGACAATGGTCTGGTCCAGGGCACCCAGGAAGATCGCCATCATCAGCGCGACCAGGATACTGCGCACGGCGGGAACGATTGGAGCGGGCTGATTGAGGTGAGTCACGGCAGAACCTTCGAGCAGGGCCCACAGGCAACGGTCACCGGTGGGAATGCTCGATACGATAGCAGGCTATTCGATAGGCTCGTAAGGAAGGCCGACGTAATTTTCTGCGATGGTTTTGCGCCCGGCCTGGGAGTGGATGAAATAGTCCAGCTCGCTCTCGGCAATGCGCTGGCTGAAGGCGTCCGCCTGGGGAAACTGATGCAGCATCGAGGTCATCCACCAGGAAAACCGCTCGGCTTTCCACACTCGGCGCAGGCAGATTGCCGAGTATTTTTCCAGCAAGTCCAGGCGCCCTTCGTGGTACACCTTGAGCAAGATGCGAAACAAGGTGCTCACATCACTGGCCGCCAGGTTCAAGCCCTTGGCACCGGTGGGCGGCACAATGTGCGCGGCATCGCCGAGCAGGAACAGGCGCCCGTACTGCATGGGTTCCACCACAAAGCTGCGCAGCGGCGCGATGCTTTTCTCGATCGACGGGCCGGTCACCAATTGTTCGGCCAATGAGCCGGGCAGGCGGCTCTTGAGTTCATCCCAGAAACGTTCATCCGCCCAGTCTTCCAGCTTCTCTTCGACCGGCACTTGCAGGTAGTAACGGCTGCGGGTCGGCGACCGCATGCTGCACAGCGCAAAACCCCGCGCATGTTTGGCGTACACCAGTTCGGCATGTACCGGCGGCGTGTCGGCCAGCACGCCCAGCCAGCCGAAGGGGTAGACGCGTTCGAACACCTTCAGCGCTTGCGCCGGTATCGACTGGCGGGCCACACCATGGAAACCGTCGCAGCCGGCAATGTAGTCGCACTCCAGGCGAAAGGCTTGGCCTTCATGCTCGAAGGTCAGCCAGGGCTGTTCACTTTTCAGGTCATGGGGTTGAACATTGGAGGCTTCGTACAGGGTGATGGCACCGGCGGCTGCGCGGGCGGCCATCAGGTCGCGGGTGACCTCGGTCTGGCCGTAGATCATCACCGACTGGCCGCCGGTCAAGGCCTTGAGGTCGATGGAAGTGAGTTGGCCATTGAGGGCAATATCAAACCCGTCGTGCACCAGACCCTCGGCGTCCATGCGTTGGCTGACGCCGGCTTCGCGCAGCAGGTCGACCATGCCCTGTTCCAACACACCGGCGCGGATACGGCCTTGTACGTAATCGGCGCTCTGACGCTCTAGAACGAGGGTCTGGATGCCAGCATTGTGCAGCAGTTGGCCGAGCAGCAATCCGGAAGGACCGGCACCGATAATGGCGACTTGGGTTTTCAGGGTTTTCATTATTTTTATGACCTTCAAGCTTCACGCGAACGTATGGAGTGAAAGAGTTGTCATTGCTCTTGTGGCTGACATTTTTCACTTGAGTGAGGCTCATAAGAAGGTGAAAACTGCGTCAAAACCTGTGCTTTTCGCCAATCGGGGCGATTACCGAACCACTATCCTGAGTATCGGATTGAAACCATGACCAAAACCGCGATTCCGGTCTTCAAGCTTTACGGGGAAAGCCAGCAGTGGCCGACTCCCGATTTGTTGCACTGCGAAACCATTTCCCGGCGCAGTCGGGAATACCAGTGGGAAATCCAGCCCCACCGGCACGCGGACCTGTGCCAGTTGCTGTATGTGCACAAAGGCCAGGCACAACTGGAAATCGAAGGCCAGCGCACCACGCTCAATGAGTCGAGCCTACAAGTGCTGCCACCGCTTTGCGTGCACGGCTTTCGTTTTTCCGAGGATGTGGAAGGGTTTGTGGTAACGCTGTCGGCACCGCTGGTCAGCCACTTGCAGGCGCAACTGGGCTCTACCATCGATGGCCTGCACACACTCGGCAGCTACCCGGCGGGCAAGGACAGCGATTACTTGAACAGCCTGTTCGTACGTTTGCAGGACGAATACGCCGATGACCAACCGGCACGGGACATGATGCTGCACGCCCTGGTCAGCGTGTTATTGGTGTGGGTCAGCCGCCAGGCGATCCAGCGCCGCCACCCACGGGCGCCACGGGGTCGTGAGTACTTTCGGCGGTTTACGCAACTGGTCGAACAGCATTACCGCGAACACCCCAAGATTGAAGACCTGGCCCACAAGCTGGGTATCTCGGTCTCACACTTGAACGGGACGTGTCGGGAGTTGGGTGGGCAACCGGCGTTGCAGATCATGCATGACCGCCAGTTGCTGGAAGCCAAGCGCCTGCTGACCTACACCAGCATGACCATCAACGAGATGTCCGAGGTGCTGGGCTTTTCCGACCCGACCAATTTCTCACGGCTGTTTCGCCGCAGGGTCGGTTTTTCACCCAAGGCGTTTCGTGAACAACTGAAGGCAGAGCAGCCTACCTGAGCGCACTGAAACTGCCGGTGCGGGGAACGCATTGGTCCTGATGGCAGCTGATGGCGAATGCCGCCGGCTGCATGCGTGTTTGCTCGACGCGGTAGGCGGCAGTCCCATACAGCGCTGTCGCCAATGCGCAGAGGGTGAAAATCGTCAGGTACTTTCTGGTTTTGATGCTCATGGCACAGACCTCTGAACGGATCTACAGGGTGCTGTTTAAAGCATAGGTCAGTCAGGGCAACTTGCCATGATGCGCTGCCATTCAGCGCGCTTATTTCACCTCAGAGCCCTATGTCCCAAACCGGCTCTTCGGGAAACCGCAGCACCAGGAAATCCAGGAGGCTACGCAGCGCCGAAGGCATGTGTTTGCGTGAGGCGTACACCGCATAGATATTCATCTGTCGCGGCTCGGCGTGCGGCAGCAAGCGCACCAACTCCCCACTGCGAATCAGCTCACCGGCCTGATAACTGGGCAGCATCGCCACCCCTGCCCCGGCCAGCGTCACGCGCATCAACGTGCTGGCCTCATTGGCCGTGATATTGCCGTGGACCGGCACCGACACGTGCTCTCCGTTTTCTTCGAAATGCCACAGGCTCTTGCCGAAGTAAGAGTGGGTCAGGCAGTTGTGCCGGGCCAGGTCTTCGACCTTCTGCGGCGCCGGATGCTCGCGCAGATAAGCCGGTGTGGCGCACACCACCGAGCGACATACGGTCAGGCGCCGGGCGATCAGGTTGGGGTCCAGATCGTTGCTGGTGCGGATCGCCAGATCGATGCGCTCGTCCACCAGGTTCACCGTGCGATCAAGCATCTGCAAATCCACCGTCACCAGGGGGTAAAGCTTGACGTATTCGGCAATCGCCGCGCCCAGCTGCGCCTGGCCGAACGAAGTGCTGACGCTCAGGCGCAACAGGCCTCGGGGCGCATCATCGGGCTCGCTGACGGCGGCCTGCATATCACCGCACAGTTCCAACAATTGCCGGCAACGCGGCAGCGTTTCTCCGCCGGCGGCGGTGAGGCTGAGCTTGCGCGTGGTGCGGTGCAGCAGGCGTGCGCCCACCCAGTCTTCCAGCTCGGCCAGGTAGCGCGAGACCACCGGGCGCGACAGGTCAAGGTGGTCGGCAGCGGCGGATTGGCTGCCCAGGTCCACCACGGTGACAAACACGCGCATTGCTTGAAGACGATCCATGATTTGCCCGATTTTAGAAACAAACTATGTCCCAGCATCGCATTTTTTGTCGTGTTTTATGCAACTAAGCTCTGTGCATCCCTTACCGATGGCAGGAGCTGCCCGATGTTCTCGACCTTCAAACGCTTGACCCTGGCCACCGCCGCCCTGGCCTTCGCTGCCCACGCAGCAGCGGCAGAGCTGAAACTCGACGTGTACAACCCAGGCGAGGCCGCAATCTTCCCGGTCAGCTCGGTGCTGGTGAGCGGCGAGAAAGACGCGATCCTGGTGGATGCGCAATTCGGCAAAGGCCAAGCCGAGCAGCTGGTGCAGAAGATCCGCGCCAGCGGCAAGCACCTGACCACCATCTACATCAGCCATGGCGACCCGGACTACTACTTCGGCCTCGACACCCTGACCGCCGCCTTCCCCGACGCCAAAGTGCTGGCGCCACAGCCAGTGGTGGACCATATCAACGCCACCGTCGCCGACAAGCTGGCCTTCTGGGGCCCGAAAATGGGCGCCGACAAGCCGGCCAAGACCCTTGTGCCGCAAGTGCTTAAAGGCCACAGCCTGACCCTGGAAGGGCAACAGCTTGAAGTGGTTGGCCTTGACGGCCCGCAGCCAGATCGCAGCTTTGTGTGGATTCCGTCGATCAAGGCCGTGGTCGGTGGTGTGGTGGTCGCTGAAAACATCCACGTCTGGATGGCCGATACCCAGAGCGCGCAATCCCATAAAGACTGGCTGGCTACCCTCACGCGCATTGAAGACCTGAAGCCGAACACCGTGGTGCCGGGCCACTACCTGGGCACGCCATCGCTGGCCTCGGTCACCTTCACCGCCGATTACATCAAGGCCTTCGACCTCGAAACCGCCAAGGCCAAGGACTCCGCCGCCCTGATTGCGGCCATGAAAAAACGCTACCCCACCCTCGCCGACGAAAGCTCGCTGGAACTGAGCGCCAAAGTCGCCAAGGGCGAAATGAAGTGGTAACTGGCTTTAAACCTTAACCCTGTTGGAGAACATCATGAGCAAGATCGCAATCATTGGTGCCACTGGCCGCGCCGGTAGCCAACTGCTGGAAGAAGCGCTGCGCCGAGGGCATACCGTCATCGCCATCGCCCGCAATACCGACAAGCTGGCTGTGCGTCCTGGCGTTACGGTCAAACAGGTTGATGCCCTGGATGCCGAAGCCTTGCAACACGCCATCAGCGGCAGCGACGTGGTGATCAGCGCGGCGCACTTCGCCACACTTCCCGCCAGCGCCGTGATCGGCCCGGTGAAAAAGGCTGGTGTGAAACGTTTGTTGGTGGTCGGCGGCGCCGGTTCACTGCTGTTGCCCGGTGGCGGGCGCGTGATCGACAGCGAAGGGTTCCCGGCTGAATATAAAGCTGAAGCCAGTGCCGGGGCGCAATTCCTGGAAACGCTGCGCCAGGAAAAGGAACTGGACTGGACCTTCCTGTCGCCATCGGCCCTGTTCGACGGCACCGAGCGCACCGGCAAATTCCGCCTGGGCACGGATGATCTGCTGGTGGACAGTGACGGCAACAGCTCGATCAGTTTTGCCGACTTCGCCATCGCCATGCTGGATGAAGTGGAAACACCGAAGCACTCGCGCCAGCGCTTTACGGTCGGTTACTGACCCAACGCCGTCAACGCTAACCACGATGCGAAGCGAGCCGCTCTTGATCTGCTTTTGATCTGCTTTTGATCTTGATCTTAGGCGCCCCGTTAAACCACGCTGGCCGGAATTCGACAGTGATTTGGGGGGTAAACCGGCAGGGATGCCGGTTTAACCGCCCCGCGCCATGAATGGCGCGGGGCGGCGGCCCCCAAAATCACTGGCGGATTACGGGCACACCGAGCCTAGGCGAGGTGCCGAGTGGTGGGGCAAGAGCCCTTTGGTTACTTTGGGCTGGGCCGGCATTCCGGCTCTTTTCCAAAGTGACCCGCTGTCAGAGCGGAACCCTAAGCGGCCGTTACCGCAGCAATGGATATGTACACAATCCAACTGTGTTGACTGTCAGTCCGCCTTCGCGAGCAAGCCCGCTCCCACAGTTGGATCGTGGGGTGTCTGGTAGATAGGCGTTGGCTTTCAGGCCGTCATCGCAGGCAAGCCAGCCACAGTTGGATCGCGGCGAGTCAGGTAGATAGGCGTAGGCTGTCATCCCACACTGGCCTCACTCACCAACCAATCCATCAGCGCGACCAACCCAACCGACGGTTCCTTCCCCGGCGGATACACCAGGAAATACCCCATCCCCGTCGACACCCGCAGTTCAAACGGCATCGCCAACCGCCCCGCCCTCAGATCCTCGCCAATCAACGCACTGTCGCCCATCGCCACCCCGGAGCCCTGGGACGCTACGGTCATTGCCAAGTCCAAGGTTTCGAAGTGGTGCCGTTGGATGGGGTCGCTCAAGCAGGCATTGGCAGCCTTGAGCCACAACGTCCAATCGCGCTCGTCTCGGGTCGGGTGCAACAGTACCTGATGCTGCAAATCCTGCGGCGTACGCAAACTGCCCAGCAACCCAGGCACGCAGACCGGCGTGAGACGCTCGTCGAACAGATGCCGCGCCTCGGCCGACTGCTCGGCGATGGGCCCGTAGATCACCGCCGCGTCAAACGGCTCACGACGAAAGTCGACGTTATAGGCCACCGTCGTGGTGAGCTCCACCGGCACATCCGGGCGTTCTTTTTGCCAGTGCAGCAAGCGCGGCAACAACCAGCGCATCACGCAGGTGGACGCTTTGAGCTGCAAGGTGCGGCGCCGGTCACCGATGTGCTCCACCGCGTCAGCGAGCAAGCCAAACACCTGTTGCGCGCATGCCAGCCATTCGCGCCCCTCCTCCGTCAGGCTCAAGCCACGCGCCTGGCGCTGAAACAAGGCATAGCCCAACTGGCTTTCCAACCCGGCCACCTGTCGACTCACCGCGCCCTGGGTAATGTGCAGGTGTTCGGCGGCACGGGTGAAGTTGCAGCACTGGGCTGTGACCCAGAAGGTGTGCAACGCAGGTAACGGTGGGAGGCGTTTCATCGGGGCGCAGCCATGACGGGAGGACATGGCGAGTATGACTTTTTATCGATTGTTGCCGCCACCGGCCAACCGCTCCAATAGCGCTTCGACCCCATCACAAGAGCGACCTGTATGGCGACCTGCGGCGAAGTATTGGTGCACCTCCTGGAACGCTACGGCGTGGACCACGTATTCGGCATTCCCGGCGTACATACCGTGGAGCTGTACCGGGGCTTGGCGCGCTCCAGCATTCGACATGTCACCCCGCGCCACGAACAGGGCGCCGGCTTCATGGCCGACGGTTATGCGCGCACCTCTGGCAAGCCCGGCGTGTGCTTTATCATCACCGGCCCCGGCATGACCAATATCACCACGGCCATGGGCCAGGCCTATGCCGACTCGATCCCGATGCTGGTGATATCCAGCGTGCAGTCACGCAGCCAACTGGGCGGTGGGCGCGGCAAGTTGCATGAGCTGCCGAACCAGAGCGCGCTGGTGGCCGGGGTGGCGGCGTTCTCCCACACCTTGATGTCGGCGGCTGAACTGCCCGCCGTGCTGGCGCGGGCGTTTGCGTTGTTCCAGGCCGGTCGGCCGCGCCCGGTGCATATCGAGATCCCCCTGGATGTGTTGGTGGAAAATGCCGACGCGTTGCTGGGTAGCACGCCTGTCAGCGTCACCCGCGCTGGCGCGGCACCGGCGGCCGTGCAGCAGATGAGCCAGAGGCTGGCTGCGGCCAAGCGCCCGCTGATCCTGGCCGGTGGCGGCGCCATTGACGCAGCCGCCGAACTGACCCGCCTCGCAGAAGCCCTCGGCGCGCCCGTGGCCCTGACCATCAACGCCAAGGGTATGTTGCCGGCCGCGCACCCGCTGCTGATCGGCTCCACGCAAACACTGCCCGCCACCCGTGCCCTGGTGGCTGAGGCTGACGTGGTATTGGCGATCGGCACCGAGTTGGCAGAGACCGACTACGACGTCACCTTCGCCGGTGGTTTCAACATTCCCGGTGCGCTGTTGCGCATCGATATTGACCCGGACCAGACCGTACGCAACTACCCGCCCCAAGTGGCACTAGTGGCCGACGCACGCATCGCCGCCCAGGCCCTGCTCACCGAAATCAACCGCCAGCCGCTGACGCCGCGCACTACCGACTGGGGCACAGCACGCGTCGCCCGTTTATGGGCCGAGCTGGAACCTACGTGGGACGCTGCGACGCGCGCGCAAACCCGGTTTCTCAACGCCGTTCTGGAGGAACTGCCGGGCGTAGTGTTCGTGGGCGACTCCACTCAACCGGTGTACAGCGGCAACCTGACCCTGAACCTCGACCACCCACGCTGCTGGTTCAACGCCTCTACCGGTTACGGCACCCTGGGTTATGCCCTGCCCGCCGCCATGGGGGCCTGGCTCGGGCGCGGCGATGGCCAACCGGTGGTGTGCCTGATCGGCGACGGCGGTTTGCAATTCACCCTGCCGGAACTGGCCAGCGCGGTGGAGGCCCGTACACCGGTGATCGTGCTGTTGTGGAATAACCAGGGTTATGAAGAGATCAAGAAGTACATGGTCAACCGTGACATCGAGCCGGTGGGTGTGGACATCTACACGCCGGACTTTATCGGTGTGGCCAAGGCTCTGGGCTGCGCGGCACAAAGCGTCCATGGCATTGAAGGGTTGCGCACGGCTTTACGTGCCGCCGCTGATCGCCAGGGGCCCACATTGCTTGAAATCGACCAGGCGCGGTGGGAGTTGCCGAGTCTGTAATCCCGCTAAGTTGGGCCTGTGGCGAGGGAGCTTGCTCCCGTGACGGCCTGACAGCCGACGCCCAATGCGCTTTTACCTCACCACTTCGCATCCGCATTTTTTCAATAGCCCCTGCGACTTTCTGATTTGCCCCGCTACACACTCCATGGCCTGATTCGCCCTTGTGCATTCAAGGCAGGCCCATGGAAAACGTTCAGGCAAAATCCACCTGCGCACTATGGCTGATGATCAGCGTGGTGCTCGTCGCCCTCAATTTGCGTCCGTCGATGGCGGCCGTGGGGCCGTTATTGGCGTCGATTCGTGCGGATGTGCCGCTAAGTTTCACCACCGCCGCCTTACTGACCATGTTGCCAGTCATGGCCATGGGCCTGGCGATGTTCTTTGGCATGGGCGTGGCCAAGCGCGTGGGCGAGCATCGCAGCATTGTGGTGTCGTTGCTGGTGATTGGGCTGGCGACTGTGTCGCGGTTGTTCCTGGATTCGGCACTGGAGCTGATCGCGAGTGCCATTGCGGCGGGTGTCGGCATTGCGCTGATCCAGGCGTTGATGCCGGCGCTGATCAAGTCGCGTTTCAGCGCCAATGTTTCGTTATTCATGGGCCTGTATGTCACCGCGATCATGGGCGGCGCGGCCCTGGCTGCTTCGTTCTCGCCGTTGGTGCAAACCCAGACCGGCAGCTGGCGTATCGGCCTGGCGATCTGGGCACTGCTGGCGTTGTTGGCCCTGGTGTTCTGGTATGCGCAGCGTTCGGCCCTGCCGCCCTTACCCCACGCCGGTTCGGGCCCCCAGGAGGCTTTTTTCAGCAATCGCCGCGCCTGGTTGCTGGCGATCTTTTTTGGCCTCGGCACCGCGTCCTACACCTGTGTGCTGGCATGGCTGGCGCCGTACTACGTCGAGCAGGGTTGGAGTGAACAAAATGCCGGCTTGCTGCTGGGTTTCTTGACTGCCATGGAAGTGATCTCCGGCCTGGTCACACCGGCCATCGCCAACCGCCGCCAGGATAAACGCGGCGTGGTGGCGGTGCTGCTGGTGCTGATCATCCTGGGTTTCTGCGGCCTAATCCTCAGCCCGCAACATTGGAGCCTGTTGTGGCCCTGCCTGCTAGGCCTGGGGATTGGCGGCCTGTTCCCGATGAGCCTGATCCTGTCCCTGGACCACCTCGACAACCCGCGCCGTGCCGGTGGCCTTACCGCGTTTGTGCAGGGCATCGGTTATCTGATCGCCGGCCTGTCGCCGCTGATCGCCGGCATGATCCGCGACCAGTTGGGCAGCTTCGAATGGGCCTGGTGGTCATTGATGGCAGTGAGCGGGCTGATGCTGCTGATCGTCATGCGTTTCAACCCGGCGCATTACGCACGCCATATCCGCTGACGTCGTATTAAAAACATTTTTTGTCCCACCCAAAACATTGAAAGGTCCTACAGCGCTTTCTATTGGTACGAGCGTTCCGTTAACATTTTGCTCAGTCTTGTACTGAGTTCGGTACAAAGGGTTTACGGACGAAACCGATGCTAAACAGTAACTTGCTCAGAAAGCTCGATATGCAGGATTTGATGGTGTTTATCGCCGTCTACGACCAGAGCAGCGTTACCGAGGTGTCTGAAACGCTGTTCGTCAGCCAGTCCACCGTGAGCTATAGCCTGAAGAAGCTGCGCACCAGCTTTGAAGATGAGCTGTTTATCAACACCCGCGCAGGCATGCGTCCTACGTACAAGGCCACCACCATGTACGAGCATGTGCAGAAGATTCTGGAAAGCATCAACCTGTGCCATGCCGGTGGCCAGGCTTTTGATCCGACCCAACAGGCCGTGACCTTCAATGTGTGTGCGCCGGAATATTTCGAGCAGCTGATTCTGCCGCGCCTGTTGAAGCGTTTCGACCATGCCGACCTGCCGGTGATCGTCAACGTGCAGAAGCTGGAAACCGACATCCCCGCCGACGACCTGCGTGAGGGTCGCCTGGACCTGGTGATCTGTTTCGGCCCGCACTTTCACCGCGCTCACAAAGACTTCAAGACCCAGATGCTGTTGGAGGACGACTTGGTCTGCGTGTGCGACCAACGCTCAGCGCCGAGGGAACAGGCGTTCAGCCTGCAGTCCTTCGTTGAGCGGCGCCACGTATTCCCCACACCCTGGACCTCCGACACCAACATGATCGACGGCTGGCTTGCGCGCCAGGCGCGCAAGCGTCAGGTGATTGCACGGGCCAACAGCTACAGCGCGGCATTGAAGATGATTGCCGGCACCGACTTCATCGTCACCCTGCCCCGCCGCGTGCAAAAGTTACTGGCACCGGCGCCGGCATTCGGTGTTTGCGAAGCACCTAACGGTTTGCCGGGGTTCACCCTGGATATGCAGTGGAACGAAACCAGTGGGCAGGACAGCGCCAATACCTGGTTTCGGGAGCAAGTGGTGAAGGTGTGTGCGGATCAGGGCCTTTTGTAATTGGATGGCGATGGTGGAAGTCAGCCGATGGCGATTTTGCTGTAGGAATCGCGATCAATATCCAGCAGCTCGACACTCAGTTGTACCTGCACACCTTCGGGCCACGGGCCCAGGTCCTGAAGCACCGCCAGCAGGCTTTCTGATAGCTGCTTCTTGATCTGCGGTGAACGCCCGCTCAATAACGCCAGACGCACCGCGACAAAACCGCGCTCACCCAGGCCAGTGCCGACCCGAAATCGCTCGACCGCCACCGCACGGCTCTTGATGTCGAACTCGGCGCCGAACTGACCGGAGGCCACCAACGCATGGTTAAGGCGCAACAGGGCCTTGTCGATGTCCAGTTGCGTCAGGTTGGCGGTGTGTTCCAAGTGCAGGTGCGGCATGCTTTTCTCCGAGTTTTTTGTAGGAAGATGCCAAGCTATATACCACGGAAAAACACCTCAAGCCTTGGCCACCAGCCCTCTATCACTCATGAATGCCTCCAGCCGCGAGCGCATCCAGCGCTCCGCCGGGTCGGTGTCGACATGGCTGAGCCACACCATCGACAAATCCAGAGTCGGGGTTTCGAACGGGAACGGCTCGCAGAACAGGTTCCCGCTGGCAGCCATGGCCTGGGCGGTGTAATCGGGCAGGCTGGCGATCATGTCGGTGCCGGCAAGCAAGGCCGGCAACGAGCTGTATTGCGGCACCGAGAGCACCACATGACGTTTGCGACCCACTTCTGCCAGCCACTCATCGGCAAACCCGGCGACGTTGGCGGTGTGGGACACCAGCACGTGGGGCCGTGCGCAATATTCGTCGAGGGTCAGCGGTGTGTCCGAGGCATCGGCGCGCAGCAGGCACGGGCGGATGTGCCGCAACAGCTTGCGCTTGGCATTGGCCGGCAGCCCGCGGGTCTGGGTGATGCCGACGGTAATATCGCCGGAAGCCAACAAGTCCGGAATGCGCCAGTAATCCACATGCTGCACCACAAACACCACCTGCGGCGCCTCCTGGCGCAAGGCGCGCAGCAAGGGTGGCAGCAGGCCGAACTCCACGTCATCGGACAGGCCGATGCGGAAAGTCATGGTGCTGATGGACGGGTCGAAATCATGGGTCAGGCTCAGGGCCGAAGACAGCGAGTCCAGGGCTGGCGACAGGTGCTGGATGATCTCCTCGGCGCGCGCCGTAGGCTCCATGCGATGGCCGACACGAATAAACAGTGGGTCGTTGAACAGGGTACGCAGGCGGTTGAGGGCCGAGCTGATGGTCGGTTGGCCGAGAAACAGCTTCTCCGCCACCCGCGTCACATTGCGCTCGAGCATCAGTGCTTCGAAGACCACCATCAAGTTGATGTCGGCCTTGCGTAATTCATTGCGATTCATCGGCGCCTGCCCCTTTGCCCAAGACAAGCGGCAGTTTAGGAAGGCTGCGGGGCTGCGTCTATGTGCGCACTGTTCAATAAACGGGTTTGGGACTATAAATCAGGTCTTGAAGGTTGCAGGTACCCCCTTGTGCTGGTCATTTTCGCCTTAAGCGTCCTGCTCAGCGGGGCTTTGCTCTGGGCCATCAAATTCATTGTGCACCCCACCGCCAGGACACTGCTGCGCGCATTTGTCGGCTTGTGCCTGGCGGCGGTGCTGGTTTACCTGGTGCTGGCTTCCGGATTCCCCACTTCGTTGCTGGTGTGAGACGCTTCCTGGCCCTGGCGCAGGCGTAAAGCCGACAACGCAGCCACCACCAACACCACGGTAATGACTTTCAAGCCGTTCATGGCATTGCCCGTGCTCATCTCAATGGCGCCCATCACCGACGGCCCGACAAAGCCGCCCAACAACCCGCACGCATTCACAAACCCCAGCCCTCCCGCCAAGGCCACGCCTTTGAGGCGCGAGGCCGGGTAGAGAAACACGATCGACTGCACCACAAAAAACATCACTGCAGACAGGCAAAAACCCAACAGGCTGAACACCGGCCCCGACACCGACGCAATGCCCAGCCCCAATGCCATGGTCAGCAACCCAGTGACCAGCAGCCGGCGGCAACGCCCGGGCGTGGTCGCAAAACGCGGGATCAATACCGCACCCAGTGCCGCCGCGATCCACGGCAACGAGGTCAGCAGGCCGACACTCATGGTGCTCAACTCGCCGTATTTGCTGATGATGCTCGGCAAGAAAAAGATCACGGTGTAGAGGGTGATCTGATGGCAAAAATACACAAAGATCGCCAGCAGGATTTGCGGCGTCAGCCAGTTTTTCAACGCATGGCCGCCCGCCCCCGCACCTTCCTCGGTTTCCTGGGCGATACGCTGTTCAATACCGCGTGCTTCTTCGGCCGACAGCCACGGCGCCTTGCTCGGACGGTCCGGCAACTTGCGCCACACCACCCAGGCAAACGCCACGGCGGGCAGGCCTTCGAGTAGGAACATCCACTGCCAGCCGTGCCAGCCGAGCATACCGTCCATACGCATCAAAGCCGCGCCCACAGGGCCACCGATGATGTTGGCAAAGCACACGCCCAGCAGGAAATACCCGGTGGCGCGCGCCCGCTGTTCGCGGTTGAACCAGTAGGTCAGGTACAGCATGACACCGGGAAATAAACCGGCTTCGGCAATACCCAGCAGCAGGCGCAATACGTAGAACGACGTTTCGCCCTGCACAAACGCCATCGCCGCAGAGATCAGGCCCCAGGTCACCATGATGCGGGCGATCCAGAACCGCGCTCCAACCTTGTGCATGATCAGGTTGCTGGGGATTTCTGACAGTGCATAGGTCAGGAAAAACAGTCCGGCGCCCAACCCGTAGGCGGCGGCAGAAATACCCAGGTCGACGTCCAGGTGATGCTTGGCCAGGGCGATGTTGGTGCGATCCAGAAAGCTCAGAATGTAGGCAATGATCAACAGTGGCATCAACTTGGCAAACATCAGTCTGTTGAGGGCCTGCGGTTCACGGGGTGAACCGGTCTTGACGTGCTTGGGCACTTCGATACGCATGGTGTGATCCCCTTATTGTTGTTGTGCGGGAATGTCGGCCACGTCATGACGCGGCCTTTTTGTCGATAAATAAACGGGATCAGAAATTGACCTGGTCACGCCCCTTGAGCCCGAGGATTTCCCGCGCTTCATCGGGCGTGGCGACGCGGTGGCCGAGAGCCTCGATCACCGTGCGAATGCGCCGTACCTGGTCGGCATTCGAAGCCGCCAGCTTGCCCGGCCCGTCCCACAACGAATCCTCCAGGCCCACCCGTGCGTTGCTGCCCATGGACAGGCCCATGGTCGCCAGCGGGATCTGCCCACGCCCGGCACCGAGGATCGACCACACGTAGTCATCGCCAAACAGGCGGTCGGCAGTGCGCCGCATGTGCGCCAGGTCTTCCGGGTGCCCACCGATGCCGCCACGCAGACCAAACACCGACTGGATAAACAGTGGTGGTTTGAGCAGGCCGCGTTCCAGGAAATGCGCGGCGGTGTAGAGGTGGCCGATGTCGTAGCACTCGATTTCAAAGCGGGTGCGGTTATCGGCACAGGCATTAAGGATGTGGGCAATGTCGCGGAAGGTGTTGCGAAAGATCCGGTCGTCGCTCTCTTCCAGATACGGGCGTTCCCAATCGTGCTGGAACTCGGTAAAGCGGTTGAGCATTTCGTACAGCCCGAAATTCATCGACCCCATGTTCAACGAGGCCAATTCCGGCTTGAACTGCATCACCGGTTGCAGGCGCTCCTCCACGCCCATAGTCGGCGCGCCGCCGGTGGTGATGTTGATCACCACGTCACTGGCCGCCTTGATCTGCGGCAAAAATTCGGCGAACAGCGCCGGGTCCTGGCTAGGGCGCCCATCAATCGGGTCACGGGCATGCAAGTGCACAATGGCCGCGCCAGCTTGGGCGGCGCCGATGGCTGCGTCGGCGATTTGCTGCGCGGTGATGGGCAAATGCGGTGACATCGACGGCGTATGAATGGCGCCGGTAACAGCACAGGTAATGATGACAGGGCGATTTTTGGGCATGACGATTCTCCGACTTTTATTCTTATGAAAAAAATCCTGGGTGCAGCGCGATATGTGCTTGCGTGGCTTACAGGTACTCGACGTTACCGTCGACACTGATCGCCTGGCCGGTCACGTTGCGTGCGGCGGGCGAACAGAGGAACAAGGCCATGGCAGCCACGTCTTCGGCGGTGACCATGCGCTTGAGGGAGATCTTGTTGAGGTATTCCTGGCGCATCTGAGCTTCGGGCACGCCGAGTTGCTCAGCGCGGGCGCGGATCACACCGTCCATGCGCGGGCCTTCGACAATGCCGGGCAGCAAGGCGTTGACGCGGATGTCGCTCTCGCCCAACTCCGAAGCCAAGGATTTCATCAGGCCGACAATGGCCCATTTGGTCGCCGCATAGGGCGTACGCCACGCGTAGCCTAGCCGCCCCGCCACCGAGGCGATATGCAGCAAATGGCCGTGGGACGATTCCTTGAGCAGCGGTACTGCGTGGTGGGCAAAGCGGTATTGGGCCGTGAGATTGATGTTGATGGTGGCTTGCCACTCGGCGTCGCTGATGGTGTCGATACCTCCCGTAGGCCCCGCAATTCCGGCATTGTTGACCAACACGTCCAAACCGCCGAACTGCTCGCGCTGCACCTTGAATACCGCCTCGACCTGCGCGGCATCGCTGACATCGGCGCGGGTCGCGACGCTGCCAGGGTATTTATCCCGAAACGCCGCCAGCGCCGGCTCGCTCACATCACACACATGCACTTGGGCGCCGGCTTCCATATAGGCCGCGGCCAACACTTCACCAATGCCGGCAGCCCCGCCGGAAATCAACACACGTAACCCAGGATAAGGCTGTAGCCGTTGTAGGACACTCATGCACGTTTACCTCCTGATACAGACGACCGCGCACGGTCGTTTTTGACGAGCAAGCGCGCCAGGGAATCGGCGGCCTGCATGATGTCGTCGGTCACCGCTGCCCGCGCGCCGGCGCCATCGCGGGCAGCCAGGGCTTCAACGATGCGCGTATGCGCTTCCATCGAACGTTGCAGGTGGGCTTTATCGGGGGCGACCAGGGCAAAACACGGCCCCATGTGCAGCCAGAAATTCTCCACCGCTGCCATGGTCAATTCGGCCTGGGCCACTGCATAAATGCGACGGTGAAAGGCGAAGTTGGTCCACAGGTAGCGGGATACGTCGACCTCATCGGCGGCGTGTTGCATCTGGTTGCACAGATCGGTGATTTCGTCGAGGTCGTGTTTTTGCAGGAGCAGCACGGCTTTTTCCGCCAGCAAGCCTTCAAGGGCTACCCGCGTGTCGCGAATTTCACGCAAGCGTTCGGCGGTCATCAAACGCACTCGCAGGCGGGAAGTTTCGGTGACTTCAAAGGCGTTTTCGGCGCTCAGGCGTTGCAACGCTTCACGTACCGGCATGGGGCTGGAGCCGAGCGCTTCGGCGAGGCCACGGATGGTGAGTTTCTGGCCAGGCTGGAAACGGCCACTCATCAGCGCTTCGCGGATCTGGCGGTAGACCTGGTCTTGCAAGGTATCGCGGGACACCTGACGCAAGGTGGGCAGGAGGAGCGGACCATCGGTCATGAGGCAAAACCTGTGTTGTGGTTGTTATGGCCTCAATATGTGATCACAAATCAAATATGTCAAATGATTTCCCGCCAATGAGCGTGAGCACATAGACATGTGGGAGCGGGCCTGGCCGCGATGCAGTGTGTCAGTCACACATTGGTTGACTGACACACCGCCATCGCGGGCAAGCCCGCTCCCACAATTTGACCGCGTTTGACCTGTTACTCAGGGTTTGAGCGGACGCTCCTGGTCACGCTCGGAAAGCTCGGTGCCGTCGTCCGGATGCTTCCAGGTTTGCGGCTTTTCTTCTTCAGGCTTCTGCCGATGCTCTTCACGCTCCGGCTCGTGGTGCTGCTTCTGTTCGTTCCCCATAAAGGTCTGCGCTCATAAGAATCGGACACAGCTTCAAGCATAGAACACAGCAGGCTGTTTTGAAGCCGGCCCAGATTGATAGCCAATACGCATCAATTCATCCAAATTAGTCACTTATCATTTCTAAATGTGTCAGCCACTATCCCAAGTCTTAAGCGAAACAAGCACTTTAAAAAGAACGCTGGAGACACAAAACCATGACGACCCCTTCCCGGCCTGCGGCTGCCCCCTCCAAAGTAGGCGCTGTATTGCGCGTTACTTCGGGCAATTTCCTCGAACAGTTCGACTTCTTTCTGTTCGGTTTCTATGCCACCTATATCGCTGCCGCGTTCTTCCCGGCCGCTAATGAGTTTGCGTCATTAATGATGACCTTCGCCGTGTTCGGCGCTGGCTTCCTGATGCGTCCATTGGGCGCGATCATTCTGGGTGCCTACATCGACGACGTGGGCCGTCGCAAAGGCTTGATCGTGACCTTGTCGATCATGGCCAGCGGTACGCTGCTGATCGTACTGGTGCCCAGTTATCAGACCATCGGCCTATGGGCACCGTTTCTGGTGCTGTTGGGGCGCCTCCTGCAAGGCTTCTCGGCCGGCGCGGAGCTGGGTGGCGTGTCGGTGTACCTGTCCGAAATGGCTACGCCGGGCCGTAAAGGCTTCTACACCAGCTGGCAGTCGGGCAGCCAACAGATCTCCATCGTCGTCGCCGCGGCCCTGGGTTATGGCCTGAACGTGTGGATGGAACCTGCGGTGGTGGCCGATTGGGGCTGGCGTATTCCGTTTGCCGTCGGTTGCGTGATCATTCCGTTTATCTTCGTGTTGCGTCGCAACTTGCAGGAAACCGAAGAGTTCGCCAACCGCAAGCATCGCCCGACCATGCGTGAAGTGATGGCGACCCTGGTGAAGAACTGGACCGTGGTCATCGGCGGCATGCTGATGGTGGCCATGACCACCACCGCGTTCTACCTGATCACTGTGTACGCACCGACCTTCGGCAAAACCGTGTTGCACCTGAGCACCTCGGACGCCCTGCTGGTGACCTTGCTGGTCGCGATTTCGAACTTCTTCTGGCTGCCAATCGGCGGCACGTTAAGCGACCGCTTCGGCCGCAAACCGGTGCTGATTGCCATGACAGTGCTGACTGTCCTTACGGCTTATCCGGCATTGTCCTACGTGGTCAACGCACCAAGCTTTGCGCACATGCTGGAAACCCTGCTGTGGTTCTCGTTCCTGTATGGCATGTATAACGGCGCGATGATCCCGGCGTTGACTGAAATCATGCCGGTGGAAGTGCGTGTGGCGGGTTTTTCCCTGGCCTACAGCCTGGCGACAGCAGTGTTCGGTGGCTTTACCCCGGCGATCTCCACCTGGTTCATTCACATCACTGAAGACAAGGCTTCACCTGCGTATTGGATGATCTTTGCCGCGCTGTGTGCATTGTGTTCGACCCTGGCGTTGTATCGCCGCGCCAATACCCGTGGCCAAGTCCTGCAGGAGGCCGCGCAATGAAGCCGCTGTTCAAGACCCTCACCGCTGTCGTCCTCGGCACCCTGGCGCTGGCCGCCCAGGCTGAGCAACTCAAAGTCATGACCTCGGGCGGCTTCACCGCCGCGTATAAGTTGCTCGGCCCGCAATACGCCAAGCAAAGTGGTGACACCCTCGAGACCATTCTTGGCCCGTCCATGGGCAAGGCGCCGGAAGCGATTCCCAACCGCCTGGCCCGTGGCGAGCACGCCGATGTGGTGATCATGGTCGGCTATGCCCTGGACGAATTGATCAAACAAGGCAAAGTCGACCCCGCCTCCCGCGTGGAATTGGCGGACTCGCGGATCGGCCTGGTGGTGAAGGAAGGTGCGGCCAAACCTTCGATCAATACCGACGCCGAGCTCAAGGCTGTGCTGAGCCAAGCCAAGTCGGTGGCCTATTCGGATAGCGCCAGCGGCGTGTATGTCGAGAAGCAATTGTTCAAGAAACTCGGCATGCCGGCCAAGGGCACCATGATCGAACGCGTGCCGGTGGGCGAGCAGGTGGCCAAGGGCGATTACGAGGTCGGCTTGCAACAAGTGGCGGAGCTGTTGCCAGTCAAGGGTGTAACGTTTGTGGGCAAGATCCCGGAAGACGTGCAGTCGGTGACGCGCTTTGCCGCGGGCATTCCGGTGAACGCCGAACACCCGGAGCAGGCCAAGGCGCTGTTGCAGTTCATGGCATCGCCCGAGACCCAGCCAGAGGTGCAATCCACCGGCCTGGACTCGGTGTCACGCTGACCGGAACGGCATCTCCCGCACCAACCGCTCCAACTCCAGCGCCGCCGGTGGCAATGTCCGCCCGCGGCGCTTGATCAAGCCCACATTGCGCAGCACCTGGGGCTCCACCAGCGGCACACTGACCAGAATCGGGTGAGTGTGCGCCGGCATCGCAATCGACGGCACCATCGCTACGCCCAACCCTGCCTCCACCAGCCCGATCATCGTGGTCACGTGGTGCGTCTCGCAGATACTCGGCTTTTTCACCCGCACCCCTCGCAGGGCCTGGTCGAGCAGGAAGCGGTTGCCCGACGTCTTATCCACCTCGATGTAGTCATGCTCATAGGCCTCGGTCCAGCTCACGCTGTCACGCTCAGCCAACGGGTGGTCACGCCGACACGCCAACACATAGCGCTCCTGCAACAGCAACTCGAATTCCACCTCATCGGCCAGGCTGCCGCTGAAACTCACACCAAAGTCCGCCTCGCCGCTGGCCACCGCATTGCACACCTCGCCGGCACTGGCATCCAACACCCGCAGGCGAATCTTCGGGTACAGCTTATGGAATTCGGAGATCACGTGGGGCATGAAGTAGTACGCGGTAGACGGCACGCAGGCGATGGTGACGTTGCCCATGCGGGTGGACGCGACGTTGCTGATGCCCATCAAGGCGATGTCCAGATCATCGAGCATTCGCTCCACCTGGGGCAAAAACGCACGCCCGACCATGGTCAGGCTGACCCGCCGCGTGGTGCGTTCGAACAGCTTTACATCCAGCGCGGATTCGAGCTTTTCGATACGCCGGCTGAGGGCCGGTTGCGAGATACGGATGGCCTCGGCAGCGCCACGAAAACTGCCCTTGTCCACCACGGCGCGGAAGGCTTGGAGGTCGTTGAGGTCGAAGTTGATGATCACGGGAGGCTGGCCAAAGGTGGTCGAGGTGGCAAGCATTATCGTATGGGAGCCGGTGGGGCGCCATGTATGCCGAGACGGTTTGCCGAGATCATCCTGTTACACATATGAAGTCATACATATCAGCAAGTTATCGGCCGCCTGCGGCCACGCGATCGCCAAAACGGGTCAATACTTGGGGCCTGACCTACACAACTGGAGACGTAGCAACTCATGGAAACCTACCCCTTCTGGATGGACGACGAGTCGCCGGGCATCGGCATCGATCAGTTGCTTCTTGCATCGCGCCAAGGGTCGAGTAGGATTGAATCCTACTCAACCCTGGCGGATAACCCCATGCGCTCAACCCAGCAAATGAGCATCACCTTGCCCCTTGAAATGGCTGCCATGGTCAAAGCCAAGGTGGCTGCTGGCGAATATGCCAGCGAAAGTGAAGTGATTCGCGATGGCCTGCGGGCGTTGCTGGCGCGTGATCGTGCCATGGAAGATTGGCTCAGAGACGAAGTCATCCCAGCAGCGACCGCCCTTGAGGCGAAGCCTGAGCTTGGGTTATCGCCAGAACAGGTCCGCGAACATATGGCCGCCAGACGACGGGGCAAAGGCACAGGGCAAGCGTGAGCTACTCGGTAGTTTTTTCGCCCGAGGTCTTGGCGCAGCTCGATGCCCTCGAAGACTACATCAGCGATGTGGGCTCCCCTCTTGTAGCGGTGCGTTTTATCGACAATCTTGTCAGCTACTGCGAAAGCCTTGCCCTGTTTCCCTTGCGCGGCATGCACCGTGACAACCTGCTGAAAGACTTGCGCATCACTCACTATCGTCGCAGCACCATTATTGCGTTCAGGGTGAAGCCTGACTTCAAAACGGTATCGATAGTGGGGGTGTTTTACGGCGGGCAAGACTACACGGCGTTGTTGCATGCAGATGAGAACGAACACCCGACAAGGGCTGAAAAGCCTGCTGAAAACTGATCAGCAGGCTTTTAGCGTTCAATCACCCTTTAGTGAAGGGCCTGATAGCGCGTTCCACGCCGTTGGTGCACCGAAAAACGCCTGGGCATTACTGTCCAACGTTTCCAAGTGATACCCGCCTTCCTGCACGATCACGCAGGGTAACCCCAGCGCGCGGATGCGGGCTCCCAACCGCGCAAAGCCTTCCCGCGTCACCGCGACTTTGCTTTGTGGGTCCAGCTCGTAGATATCGAAGCCCAGTGACAACACCAGCACATCCGCCGAAAAGTCCTTCACCGCTGCCAGGGCCTGCTCCAGCTTTTCGAAGAACACCGCTTCGCTGGCACCATGGGGCATCGGCAGGTTGAGGTTATACCCCTCGCCGGCGCCACCGCCTTTTTCCTCGGCAAAGCCTGCCACGCCAGGATAGAAGTTGGTCGGGTCGCCGTGGATCGACACATACAGCACGTCGTCGCGGTCGTAGAAAATTTCCTGGATGCCTTGGCCGTGATGCATATCGGTATCGAGCACGGCGACACGCTGGAAACCTTGGCGCAGTGCTTGCGCAGCCACGGCCGCATTGTTGATGTAACAGAAGCCACCGGCCGCGTCGAAGCGGGCGTGATGGCCCGGGGGCCGGCACAAGGCGTAGGCGGCAGGGGCGCCATCGAGGATGTCTCCCGCTGCGGCGATGGCGCTTTGGGCTGACCAATAAGCCGAGCGCCAGGTCAACTCACCGATGGGGCAACTGCCATCGGCCAGGTAGCGTGCCGCCTGGGCCAGGATGCCGCGCAAGGCATTGGGTTCACGCACGAAGATGTTGGACATGACTTCGTCGCCCCAGTCTTCGGGGATTTCTTTCCAGCGCTGGTGAGCTTCTTGAAGAAAAGCCAGGTAGTCGCCGCCGTGCACGGCGAGCAACGGATCCAGACCGTAGTCGGCCGGTTGCTGGATATCGAAGCCCAGGGTTTGCGCAGCCAGCAACAGGTTGCGCGCGCGCTCGGGAACCTCCTGGGGCGTGCGCATCTGGCCGCGGGAGTAGTAACTACGTGGGTGATGCAGGAGTTGTTCGGGGTGAAAAAACGTCTTCATGAGTTGCTCCTGGATAAACACAGAACCTGTGGGAGCTGGCTTGCCTGCGATAGCGGTGAATCAGGCAGTACATTGTTCTCTGACAGTCCGCTATCGCAGGCAAGCCAGCTCCCACAGGGGTGCGGCGTCGGCCTTTAGAAATGAACATGCCCGGCGCGTTTCAAGACGGCGTTAAGCAATACATCGGTGCCCTGGCGCACATCGTCGGGCAAGACATCTTCGGCTTCATTGTGGCTGAGGCCGCCAACGCAGGGGATGAAGATCATGGCGGTGGGACAATAGCGCGCCAGGTGAATCGCATCGTGGCCGGCACCGCTGACGATGGTCTGCTGGCTGTAGCCCAAGCCGTCCACCGCAGCCTGCACGCAAGCCACGCATTCGGCGTCGAACGGCGTGGCCGGGCTGATCCAGTGAGGCGTGATGGTGACGCTCAGGCCACGGTAGTCAGCGATAGCCTGCAGGCGTGCACGCACTTGCTGCTCCATGGCGTCGATGTCGGCGTCGCGGTGATGGCGCAGGTCGACGGTAAAATTGAGCAAGCCGGGAATAGTGTTGCGCGACGACTTGGCGATGCTCAGTTCACCCACAGTGGTGAGGCCCTGCGGGGCAAAATCGGCAGCGAGATTTTCCAGGGCCTGGATCATTTTCGCCGCGCCGTACAGCGCATCTTTACGCAACGGCATCGGCGTGGTCCCGGCGTGCGCGGCCATGCCTTCGACCCGTACATCAAGCCAGCGAATCGCTTGACCACCGGTGACTACGCCGATGCTGTTGGCGTTGTCTTCCAGGATCGGGCCTTGCTCGATATGCGCCTCGAAATACGCATCCACTGCGCCACCCAACGGGCGCTCACCGTTGTAGCCGGTGGTGCGCAACGCCTCGTTCACGCTGATACCGTCTACATCGGCGGTTGCCAGTGCCTTGTCCAGGGCGAGCGTGCCGGTGAACACCGCCGAGCCCAGCATGGCCGGGGTGAAACGGGCGCCCTCCTCGTTGGTCCACACTGCAATTTCCAATGGCTTGCGTGTCTGGATGCCGTGGTCGTCAAGGCTGCGGATCACCTCCAGGCCAGCCAACACGCCGTACACCCCATCGAAGCGTCCACCTTCGGGCTGGGTATCCAGGTGGCTGCCCATCATCACAGGGGCTGCGTCCTTATCGGTGCCGCCGCGGCGGGCGAACAGGTTGCCAATAGCGTCCACGCTCAACGTCAGGCCAGCGGCTGTACACCAGTGGCTGAACAGCTCACGACCGGCCTTGTCTTCAGCGCTCAATGCCAGACGGCAGCTGCCACCGCGTGCCGTCGCGCCGATCTCGGCCATGTCCATCAGGCTATGCCACAGGCGCTCGCCATTAATCTTCAACATTACTGACTCCCTCAACTGTGTGCCATTTCCAGGCGGTGAGCCGTGGCGTGGCGGCGGGACAAGGCCAGCACGCACACCAACGAGACCGCCGCGATCACGCTGTAAAACACTGCCATCGGCCACCATTGGCCCAGGTATTGATGAGCCAGCCAGGTGCCGATCAGCGGCGTCAAACCACCGGCCAACGCGCCGCATACCTGGTAGGCGAGGGAAATCGCGGTGTAGCGCACACGGGTTTCAAACAGGCCGCTGACAAAACCTGCGATGACGGCGTAGAACGACGCCATGCACACCACCGCCAAGGCAATGCCGAGGATGATCAAGGGCGCCTGGCCGCTGCTGACCAAGACGAACATCGGATACGGCGAAGCCATTGCCAGTACACACATGGCGCACAGGAACCGCGTAGCGCCGACCTTCTCCGCCACCCAGGCGGCCAATGGCTGAACGCAGAACTGGATAATGGCAACGAAGAACAGGCATTCCAGGATCAGCGATCGCGGTAGGTCCAATTGCTGAGTGCTGTAGGCAATCATGAAGGTGTTAGTGAAATACACGCCGGCAATCCCCAACGTATTGGCGCCAATGCACAGCAATAGCGGGCGCCAAGCGGTCTTCAGCACTTCGAGGACGGGGGCTTGGTCCTTTTTAATAGCACGGGCCTTTTCCGCTAGGGCCTTGTCTTCAAGGAACTCCGGCGACTCGTTCACACCCAGGCGAATCGCCAGGCCGACCACTAGCAGTAAGGCGCTGGCCAGGAACGGCAGGCGCCAGCCCCAACTGAGCAGGTCTTCTTCCGGCAGACGAGTGACGGCGCTGAACGCCAGCAAGGACAGAATCAAACCGGCCGGGCTGCCCAACTGCGCGAAAGATGCAAAGAAGTTACGTCGCCCCTTTGGCGCATGTTCCCCGGCCATCAACACCGCCCCACCCCACTCGCCGCCGACCGCAATGCCCTGCACCACTCGCAACAGTATCAGCAGCACTGGCGCGGCAGCGCCGATCTGCGCATAGGTCGGTAACAGGCCGATGCACACCGTCACCACGCCCATCATCACGAGGGTAATCACCAGGGACTTCTTGCGCCCGATGCGGTCGCCGATATGGCCAAACACGATGCCGCCCAACGGCCGTGCGAAAAAGCCCACGGCGAAGGTGCCGAAGGCGGCCATGGTGCTGAACAGTCTATCGTCGGAAGGGAAGAACAGCTGACCGAACACCAGCGCGGCGGCGGTGGCATAGATGTAAAAGTCGTACCACTCGATCATGGTGCCGATAAAGGCGGCGGCCGCGGCACGGCGAGGCTGCGGCGAAGCAGAAGGCTTCATGGGGCTGGCTCCTTTGGTTATTTTTTTGGCAGGAGAAGATCAAACCAGTGCGCTCTGGTGGCGCTCGTTAAGCCCGATTTTTCGGCCTGGGGCTATGATTAGTCAATTTTCTATTTATTATCTTAATTATAAAAACTGCTTATTATCGAGCGATGCCATGCCCGAATCCCGCCGCGATATTCACCCCCTGCTCAACGACCGCCTGGACTGGAACCTGCTGCGCACCTTCCGCGTGATCGGCCAGGAACTGAGCATCAGCCGCGCTGCTGCCCGCCTGCATCTGACGCAACCGGCGATCAGCCAGGCGCTCAAGCGCCTGGAAGAACAGCTGGATTGCCAGCTCATCCTGCGCCGTGGCCCGCGCTTCGTACTCACCGAGGCGGGTGAACAGATCTTCGCCATTGCCGGGGAGATGTACGGCCAGGTTTCGCAGATGAGCAACGCCCTGCAAAAGCCGGGTGATGAAGTGATCGGCAAAGTGCGCTTGCTGATGATCAGCCGGATTAATTCCGACACTTTCGATGACTTTCTCGCAGGCTTTCATCGCGAGCACCCACGGGTAGACCTGGAGGTCGAAGTGATGCGCAGCTCCGACATTGTTGCCGCGCTGCTGGAAAAAACCGCGACCCTGGGGCTCAGCCTCAACCGCCGGCCACAACCGCGCCTGGAACAGCATCTGTTTCTGCGTCAGCGTTATGCGTTTTTTTGTGGGAAACACCACCCATTGTTCGGACGCACAGGGTTGGTCGAAGGGGATCTGCAATCGGAAAATTTCGTGAGCTTTACCAGCGACCAGATTGGCGGGATGCTCTCGCCGCTGACTATTTTCCGTGATCAGCAAGGGTTCGGCGGGCGGATTGTGGCGTCGTCATCCAGCCTGGAAGAAGTGCGGCGCCTGGTGATTGCCGGGTATGGCCTGGGATGCCTGCCGGTGCATGTAGTGGCCGAAGATGTGCAGAACGGGCTGCTCTGGCGGCTGCCGCCGGATGAGGGCATTGCGGATGTGGATATTCACGTGCTTTGGAACCGGGAGCAGAAGATGAGTCGGGCGGAGGGGGTGTTTATTGAGTGCCTTTTGGAGCGGTTGGCCAGAACATAATTGGCCGCATCCGAGTGCGCCAAAAAGCAGTTACAACTCACCGGATGCGCACCGAAGCGCGCACGGCTAGGATTGCAGCGAACTAAGCCAATGGCGTACATAAGCGATGATTTTCATTGAGACATCGGTCTTCACACGTCGCGTTAAAGAATTGATCGACGAAGATGCCTACACGGCCTTTCAGAACGTGCTTGTAGTGAATCCCGCTGCAGGCGATGTGATTGAGGGTACGGGCGGTATCCGCAAAATACGAGTAGCAGCCAAGAGCCATGGTAAACGAGGCGGGGCACGTGTGATCTATTACCACTTCGCCTCGGCATCATAGATTGTTTTACTGATGATCTATCCCAAAAATGAACAGCAGGACTTGAGCGCCGACGAACGCAAGTCACTGAAGGCTGCGATTGAGCACTGGAGATAGCTATGAGCCGACTTTTTGATGAATTGATGGAAAGCGTTCAAGAGATGAACGAGATCCTGCGCGGAGAACGGGAGCCATCCCGTGAATTTCATGTCGACTCAATGCGAGTTAAAGAGATCCGTAAGGCAACAGGGCTGACCCAGGCTAAATTCGCAGCGCTGATTGACGTTCAGCTCGGTACGTTGCGCAACTGGGAGCAGGGTCGTCGCGAACCTACTGGGCCGGCAAAGGCGTTGTTGAAAGCTATCCATAACGACCCGGTACATGTACTGAACGCGCTGGCTAGCTAAAATAAAACTCCCCCCTGCACCTTAAACATCGTCATAACCGGAAAAGCTCGGAGCTGACTCAACTTCGGGCTTTTTCGTTTGTGATGCTGAGTGAGGACTCTTCAAAAACCTCACATCGATAGCACTGATGATTACTATCGAAACGAGCGCCTGCTCGATTGCCAACACTGATTCCTATAATCGCCCCCAGCTTCCCTCTCCTGCGTCTGACCTCAGGCGACTTTCACCTTGGAATCCCACACCATGCCAAGCGCGAGCCAGGCCTCTAACGGCCTTCCCGAACATAATCAACAAAGCGTCAAACAGCAGTGGCTGGCGATTCTTTCGGTCGCCGTGGGTGCCTTTGCCCTGGTGACCAGTGAATTCCTGCCGGTGGGCGTACTCAACGACGTCGCCAGCGACCTGGGTATCAGTGCCGGTCACGCCGGATTGATGGTCACATTACCCGGCATCATGGCCGCCCTCGCCGCGCCGTTTCTGTCGGTCAGCATTGGCGCCATGGACCGTCGCTACCTGCTGATTGGCCTGACACTGGTGATGATCATCGCCAACTCGGTGGTGGCCTTTGCCACCGATTTCAGCCTACTGCTGTTCGGCCGCGTATTGCTCGGCATCAGCATCGGCGGCTTCTGGGCCACCGCCATTGCCCTCAGCGGGCGGCTGGCGCCCAAAGGCGTGGGGGTTGCGAAAGCCACCTCGATCATCATGATGGGCGTAACCCTGGCCACCGTGTTGGGCGTGCCGGTAGGTACATGGCTCAGCGGCCTGATGGGCTGGCGCATGACCTTCCTGGTCACGGCGTTGGTGGGCATTCCGGTACTGCTGGCGCAGATCTTCCTGCTGCCGCGACTCACCCCGGAGAAAGCCATTCAGATCCGTGACCTGCCGGCTTTGTTTATCAACCCACAAGCACGGGTCGGGTTGATCGCCGTGCTGCTGATCGGTCTCGCACACTTTGCCGCATACACCTATGTCGCACCGTTCTTTAAACACAGCTCCGGCTTCGACGGACCGACGATTGGCTCGCTGTTGTTGCTGTATGGCGTGGCTGGGGTGCTGGGCAATATCTTCGCCGGCTTTGCCGCCAACCGCAGCGTACGCAACACCCTGTTGCTGGTCGCACTGATGATCGGCACCAGCACCGCGCTGTTCCCCTACTTCGCCACCGGCATGACCGGCGCGGCGATGCTGATCGCCCTGTGGGGCTTCGCCTTCGGCGCGTTCCCGGCCTGCGCGAGCATCTGGATGTTCGTCGTGGCGCCCAAGGACGTAGAGCGTGGTATGCCGCTGTTTGTGGCGCTGTTTCAGGTGATCATTGCCCTGGGCTCGTTCTTTGGCGGGCGGATCGTCGATCAGATGGGCAGCTCGGTTTTGTTGAGCCTGGCCACGGTGTTGGTGGGTTTCGGATTTGCGACCGTGCTGGTGTTGGGACGCAAGGTGAGTAATAGCCTGGTGGCGCAGCCAGCCTGACCGGGTTGTAGGCGCGAAAAAGCCTGCTGAGCATTGAGCTCAGCAGGCTTTTTTCGTTTCAGGGAGCAGGTATTTATTTGGCGGTGGGGAAATCATGCTCGAGGACAGCATCCACCAAGGCTTGCGCGTTCTCGATCAATTGAGCCAGGGCCATGATCACGGGCGACTGCGTGCTGACTGGATCTTCGGCGCATTGGTAGGCGGATTGAAGGGCGGATGAGAGGGTTTCGGTGGCGTTTATAAGGGTTTCTTCGGTGCCGACATCATCGGCTACGCAAAAGATTTTGCGTGCATGCCCTTCGGTAGAATCAGCGGTGATCTTATTCATGATGTAACCCCAGCCAACGCAACCCTGCACGAAAACTGCCAAACCTGCACAACGTAAGCACCTGTTTCGGAAAAGCTTGGTAACCAGAATCCCCACCAGGAACCTTGTGTGCATAAGCCTGCAAGCTAGCCTCAAAAGGTCGCCGCCGTGGCGACATACTGTCAAGGGTGCTGATATGCCAACGAGATATCGCGATGCGGTCACTGGTGAATACGTAACAGAGCAAGAGGCGAAGAGAAGACCAAGGGAAACGGTGAAGGAAACCGATAAAAAGCGCCCGGCAAAGCCGACGGCCAAAAAGTAGGATCAACAGATGAGAGCGACTGCCGTATGTCCAGACAAACTTGCCAATGAAACCCGATTGCTCCAATGTAATGACCAACGTCATTACACAAGGAGCTATCCCTTGGCATCTATCAACATCCGTATCGATGACGACCTGAAAGCTCGTGCCTACCTGGAGCTGGAGAAACTTGGTGTCACCCCTTCCGAACTGATACGCCAGGCGTTGCAATATGTTGCCGAACGCGGCCAGTTGCCATTTAAGCCTGTGCTGATGACTGAAGAGGATGAAGCCTTGATGGCGACCGTACGTGAGCGTCTTGCATCGCCTCAACGCGTAAGGGTTTCTTTGGATGACCTATAGCCTTGATTTTGATGCGCGTGCATTGAAAGAATGACAAAAGCTCGGTGACACCCTCCGTCAGCAACTCAAAAAGAAGCTGGTCGAAATCCTGAACAACCCACGTATTGAGGCTAATCGCCTACATCGCCTGCCTGACTGCTACAAGATCAAACTGCGTAGTAGCGGGTACAGGCTGGTGTATCAAGTGATCGATCAGGAAATTACGGTGTTCGTGGTCGCCGTTGATAAACGTGAGCGTGATCAAGCTTATCGCAAAGCGTCTGAGCGCCTTGATCAGCGTTAGGCAGGACTGGAAAATATCCCTGAAGCAGTCGCTGATAAAGACTGGAAATGAAAAAGCCCCGCAGCTTATTCAGCTGCGGGGCTTTTTCTATGTAATGGCGGAGAGATAGGGACTCTCGAAAACCACTCTTCAACCCCAGCAACCACGGCATTACAGGGCTTCAAGCTCGTATAGTAGTAGAAAATAGTAGTAGAATCCGGCTCTCATCCGAGGGCGACTCATGGCAGACCATATTTTCCAAAAGAAAGGCGAATCCACTTGGTATGTACGTCTCGACATTCCTAAAGACGTGCAGTTGGCCTTTGACAATCGCAAGGTGCTAATCCAATCGCTGAAGACAGGCCTACGCTCTGAAGCCATGGAACGCCGCCTAGCTTGGCTCGCTAGGTGGAAAGCAGATATCAACACTGCCAGAGACAGGAAGCTGTCGCAGCGGGATGAATGGAAAGAGAAAGTTCAGGATCTAACGCGGCGGAACCAGAGCAATAAGGAAAAGTGGCTGCCTACCCTATTCATGCCCCGCTCTAAGGATGCCACCACTCCACCCCCTGACATCCTGGCTTACACAGAATCGATAGCTCCCATCCTTCAGGAACTTTATGACGGTGGCATGGAAGGTCCGGTCGAAGCATTTATAGCGACCTACCACGAATACCTAGAGGGTTTGAGCCAAAAACTCACGCCCGGACAAGGCGCTGACCTTGGAGCAAAGATTTCTGACGCTTTCACGAAGCTGCACATGGAAATTACAGCTGAGTATTACGACCTATCGCCGGATGAGCGTCAGGACATGCAGGAGCTTGCCACCGACCCTCAAAGCTATAAGCCCAAATCACCCATCACTCCAGCCCGTGTGCTGAAGCTGAGGGCGTTTCTTGAGAAGGTTGGCAAAGATCCCAAGACCATCGACACCTTAGTGAAGCGCGTAGAGCTATTCAGTGCCTACGTACGTGAGAAAGGGCTACCGATTAGCTTTGACCTCGTGTCTGCATACCTAGATCAGCTAACGGACGCTAAGGGCGTGCCACTCACGTCTAAAACTAAAAAGCAGCACATATGGGCAGGTAACACATTCTGGAAATGGGCCATCAAGTACGATGAAGACTGGCGCCAGCAGTACAAAGGCCAGCCCTCCCCGTTTGAGAAACACGACCTCCCTGTAGTCAAAGGAGAGTCTGTCAGTTGGGCCGTGTTCACTCGCAAGGACGTGGAGCGATTGCATGCTGCTGCCTTGGAGAAGGAAGACAAGCCTCTGGCTGACCTGATTGTTCTAGCAGCCTACACAGGTGCAAGGCTTGAAGAGATAGGTCGAGTCCACCGCGACACCATCACCCTCAAGAATGGCGTACCCATTGCGTTCTCAATTTTAGAGAGCAAAACAGAGGCCGGTGTCCGTGAGGTTCCAATCCATACCGCGATTGCCCCGCTTGTCCAGTCTCTACTAGATGCATCAAAAGACGGATACCTGTTAAAAGGTCGAGCACTCGGGGAAAGCAACAAATACGGTAATCGCCTTGACGCTGTAGGAAAACGCTTTGGACGTTTAAAGACTGCTGCAAAATTTGATAAGTCATTTGTGCTGCACTCAATTCGCAAAACCGCAATCACTGAGGTGCATCGGGCTGGAGCAGATATGTCTGTAATGCCTGCATTGTTTGGTCATGAAACCGGAATGATCACCTTCGACCTGTATTCGGCAGGGCCAAGCCTTGAACAAAAGGCCAAAGTGATTCAGCTACTATCGTATAAATTTGAGCTATCGTGATACTCCCCTCAAAGCACCTTACAAATTGATTCTGGGCTAACCTACCCATAGAATTCAATGGCTAGTTTGGAAAGCTCCAGACCCATTTCTAAAGTAAAGGGGTGGTCGGCTAGTGAAATGAAGTTGTGCAAATAGAACTTTATGACAAGTAATAAGTTGTTACATATATATAACTAAATAGTCTTAATTATTTTTCCAAAAGCTTGCAATTCGAACATAAAGTTTGCTAAAATCTCTCCATAAGAAAATAATTACGAGTTAAGATTTACTTCAGCTTCACCCATCTCGCATACCCCTCGTTAAAAGAACATTCGACTTAGTGGTGTTAGTAGAGTTTCCCCATTGGGTCAGTGTAGGCGGCTATTGTTTTCCTTCTTTACAATAGCGGTCATTTAAAAAACCCTGAGTTTCAAACCACAATTCGCGCTATAGATTTAGTCCGAATGCGGTTTGTTTTGCTTGAAATCCCATATTCTTGAATATTCCAAACAATACCGGAGGGCTTAATAACGCCCATGAAATTGATAAAGCAATGTAAATGGTGTGGGAGTGAAATGCTAACCACACGAAGCTCAAAAGTTCTTTGCAGCCAGAAATGTCATAACTCTTTTCATTATTGGCGACATAAGACATACCCCGGCGAAGGCACAAAGGTAGCCTTTAATGTAATTAATAATCTACTAAAGGAAGGAACACACCCAAACCATAATCATTCAGTTAATAGATCGACAATTGATGTCGAGCAATCACAACCAGAGGAAACCTCATGAAACAGTGCCAAGTATGCCAGCGTGATTTTGAACCAAGCCACAACGGCAATTTTATGTGCAGTAATACGTGCTCTGTGCGTTTATTTTCCGCAAGACAGAAAGTCCGTCTAAGTATCAAGGCGGCTTTGAAGGCCCTTAAAAACCCCGAGGAAGTAAAACAATTTAACCAATCCCTCGAACTACTGATACAAGGAGCGGCCTGACGTATGCGACCACACCTAAATGATAGAGCCGCAAAAGAACTTTTAGAGATTATGAATTATTATGAACACGGCTCGCCGAATCACACTCTTAACGTTTTGATCTCTTCTCTTTACAACTCGTTATTCAAAAACAACCGTCCTAGCCCATTCGATGAGGTATCAATTAATGACCAACGTAGCACCCACTCCCAATAACAGCGCCATCAATGCAGTAAAAGCACGATTTGTTCGAGTTCCATCTAACAACTCTTATCCACGCTTTCGGGATCTGGTTACAGGTATCGATCAAGCCGACGCGGGAATTATTTCTCACTTTTACAAGCAACAGGGTGGAGCGGAGCATAACACTGAGTATCTGCTGGCTTGTTTACCTTGGGCCTATGGTGAAGGCTTTCAGCCAAACGCGGGTTCGATTCTTGCAGGCGGACTTATTAATTTGTGGCAGCCCCCAACAATCAAACCCAGCGGAGCAAAGATTACAAAAGAGCAGGTAGCACCATTCATTGAGTTCTTGGAGCGCTGGTTTCCAATTGATTTGGAGAGACATTACTTCTGCTGGTGGTTATCTCACGCCGTGCGTAAACCCGAGGAACGTATGATTGCAACGCCCGTTCTTCGCTCAGAACACGGAGTCGGTAAGGGATTTTTGGTTGAAACTCTATTGGCTGGTCTGCTTGGTAAATCCTCAGTGGCTGTGTGCGGCCTAAAGGACGTTACGGGCGATTTCAATGATGTCGTGGAATCAAAGACGTGCCTGCTAATAGATGAAGTATACAAGTCGAAAAAAAGCACGACTGATGCACTAAAAAGTTTTCAAGGTAACTCTACCATCCCACTGCATCGTAAACATAAGCCAACAATCACAATTGAAAATTATCTTAATTTTATTATCACCAGTAATGACCATCTACCGCTAGTGCTTGAAAAGGGTGATCGGAGGTTCTGGATTCCTGGCTTTATTCGCCATCGTGAAGATGTGGCGGAAACAGCCTCGTTCCTAAACGAATCACTCAAACCGTGGCTTTTGAACGGTGGGTTTCAACTGGTGCGTGATTACCTAGAGCAGGTGGACTTAGCCAAACACCGTCCGACTGATGCACCTCCTATGACCGTTAGCAAACAGGAGCTTATGGGATTCTCCACGACAGATAAACTCGAAGACGTGCTATCTGCTGTAGCCGAAAGCAATAAAGTTCTGACGGTAAAATGGGTTAAGGCTAACTACGCTGATGAATTCGAGCATTCTCTTTCAGATGTGTCGGTGGCAAACGCACTTTTGAATATGAACTGCAAGCAACGGAAAACCAAATTTCAACGCTTCTATATTACCCCCTTTGGGTTTGAATCCGGTATTACATTAGCTTCAACAGCTAAAGAACTGGAAGCGGCGATGCCATCAGGATCATTCTGATCCCTAATATATGGTAGACAGGGAGACACTAGGGTAGACAACCTGACAACACAGCTGTCTACGCTGTGAAGGTCATTATATATGGCTCTTATAGGTTGGTAGACAGGGAGACACTAGGGCGTAGTCTTTTTTAAATATAGATATAGTAAGTCAAAGAACGAAACGTAGTGTAGTGAATTGACGTAGGCTAAGCGTTAGCGCAGCCGTAAGATGTTCTTCCCGCCTTTGTAAAGGCACATCCACAACTAATAGATTCTGCTCTTGTTAGAGAGCAATCAACGGGCGAACTATTGCCCAAAAACTGCCAATCACGGCAACCACAAAAGGAAATAAAGATGGAAAATACAAAACAACACGTAGCTTTGGGCGCATTCACTTTTCAACAAGAGGTGCTAGATCAACGAATCGAGCACGCGAAGTTCCTCTTCTTGCGATCTTATGCAGCGGTTGATCGCTATAGCCAGCCGGTCCCAATTCTAATGCCAAAGCTGCAAAAGCTCTTCGCTGCTGGCCGAGTGCTTTCGGAGAATCATCCAACTATCACAACAGGGGGGTTCACCGTATTCCTGTTGAAAGAAAATATCCAACAGCTTCTGGAGGACGTTGCCACTGAAACGACGGCTAAATATAACGATGACTTGGTAGTAGAGAAACAAAAGCAGCAGCAAATTCTAGAGGAACAGCTGTACCAAGCTCAAGTTGATAAAGAGACTAAAAAAGCTGCTGATCGTGAAGCCAAGCTACGCGCTGATGCAGCAAAAGAGGCACAAGACTTCTTTGCCAACCTGGGGGCTAAATAATGGTTAAGAAATCTTTGCTATTCCCCGTCACGCGGCAGGACAAGGCGCTCAGCCACGCCTACTTTAACAAGCCCTGAATTCATAGAATAAGCGCAACGCTTGAAACGAGAGGCAGAGAGCCAGCCACCGGTAGAATCCAGGCTCTCACACCGAAGGATTCAAGCGCAGATGACTACGCATTACCGGCAGCTGACTCAGGGACAACGTTACCAGATTGAGGCTGGCTTGAGCGCCGCAGAGAGCCAGGCGAGCATTGCAAAGCGGGTCGGCGTGCATCCCTCGACGATCAGTCGCGAGGTTCGCCGCAACAGCACCCAGAATATCTACAAGGCTGTTTCTGCGGCCCATGAAAGTGATGCTCGTCGAGCGGGTGCGCGCAAGTTTTGCAAGCCGGCGACATGGCTCAGCCATCATCTCCCGGTGTGGCTCAAGCATGGCATGAGTCCGGAGCAGATCGCCCAGCGGTTGAAGCAGGAGCAGCCAAGCCGGGCGGTCAGCCATGAGTGGATTTATCGGTTCATTGCCGCCGAACAGCGCGCCGGTGGTGAGCTTTATACCTATCTGCGACATCGCCGAAAGCGCTACCGGAAACGCTATGGAAGCCACGATCGGCGCGGGCAGCTGCGTAATCGCGTGTCAATCAGTGAACGCCCAGCCGAGGTCGAAAGCCGCGAGCGCCTGGGGGACTGGGAGGGCGATACGGTACATGGACTGGGCGGTAACCTGGTGACCCTGGTTGATCGCAAAAGCGGCTATCTGAGCGCCTATCCGGTCAAGCGCAGAACGCGCCGGCAGGTAACGCGGGCGATCAATCTGATGCTTCAGGGCCATGCCGCTCACACGCTGACGCTGGATAACGGAAGGGAGTTTGCCGGGCATGAACGCATCGCGCTACGGAGCCAGTGCCAGGTCTTTTTTGCAGACCCCTATTCATCCTGGCAACGTGGCACCAATGAAAACACCAACGGTCTGCTCCGCCAGTATTTCCCCAAGGGCAGCGACTTCAGCAAGCTGACCGTCGAAGCCGTCAATCGGACAGTAGCGAGGATCAATCTACGCCCGCGCAAGCGCTTGGGCTGGAAGACGCCGTACGAAGTGCATACAGGGGTGAGCGTTGCACTTATGTGTTGAATTCAGGAGCCTGAACCACCGAAGCCTGAAACTCCTAAACAAATAGAATCGGCAAAGCTGTCAGACGCAGAGTTACAAAGTTACATCGACTTACTTTTGGAAGCTAGCAAGCCTACTGAGAGCGTGGATTACACAATGCAAATCCTGTTGGCGAAATTCCCTCCGCAGACCCAGAAGCAGGAATAGAACAAATTGAAGAGTGGGGGCGTGAGTCCCCCTTCTTCCTTGTAAACCGCTTGTTTGCTAGTTTCTTGACGCCAATTGTTTAGCACGATGCGTTCCCTCGCTAATTTAGTCGCCGAAATTTTTCTTTCCATAGAAAATTCTTTAACTCTTCTACAGCTTCTTAGCCATCTTCCCACATTGGGTGCAACGCGTATTACCTGTGACCGCTATGAATAGCAGGTAGATAATCACCCACGCTAATACTAAGGGGCCTACGAGGAGGTATCCGACCACAATGACAAGTAAGTGAAAGATATGCCCAGCAGCGCCCAACCCTGTTTTCAATCCTATGGTGTTCGCTTGGCAATTCTTACAATGGCACATTACCTGACTCATATTCCGCCCCTACTCTTTATAAATCATTAACTATACGTGCTTTGATGGTCTCAAACTCAGTATCTGAAATCAGTCCCTTTTCCAACATAGCCTTAGCTTTCGTCAAACGGGACAGCGGTTCCTCCATAGGAGTTTTCGCTTCAGGTGCGTGACCGCCAAGGGGACCTAGGATCATCCCTCCAGACTTCGCTCTGTCCTCTTCAATTGAACGTACACGGTTCTTTTCTCGCCACTCCTGCTCCTGCTGCTGACAGAACACATAAAGCGCCCTCGCACTTCTAACCTCTAGGCCTGAAACTCGTTGTGTCCCTCGCCCAATGGTTATTGCTGTAAATACAGCGCCAAAGTATTTTTCTAGTAGATTTTCATTGATCGATGCATCGCGCAGGTCTTGCAAGCGAATGTCAATCATCTGATAGCCGCCTATGAGACGTCTTTTAAAAATGATAAGCCGCATTGAGGTTGTAGCGACGATTACACGGCGATGAACTAAAGCCGCTAGACGCAACTGAACAGAAGAGTGGTTAATCACCTCTCCTTGGAGCAGGAGGCTTTGAAGGGTCTTCAGGGCAGCTTCAACTCTATCTACAGCCATTTCATTCTCTCGAGATTATTCCAATGAAAGCAGACTGCCACTCCAGCCTCTGGCAGGCAAGGAGAACCGGAGCTGTATTCAATAGGCTACACCCTAGCGACCACTTGTCGGTGAATACGATCAAGTCCTTAAAAGTGTATTCAATAGGGTTGCATTGAATATTGAATACGTAGACAATAGCTACATCTAGAGGCAAATGAATACAGGGGAAGGGAAATGGCTAATGTAGGTTACGTCCGGGTTTCATCGGTTGATCAGAACACAGCTCGTCAGTTGGATGGTTTGACGTTAGACGAGACATTCACTGACAAGGTAAGCGGCGCCACCACCGAGCGTCCTGCATTGCAAGAAATGCTGCGTTTCGTTCGCAAGGGTGACACGGTACACGTCCACTCTATTGATAGGCTGGCACGTAGCCTGTCTGACCTCTTAGGCTTGGTAGAGGACTTCACCGCGAAGGGAGTAGCCGTCCAATTCCAGAAAGAGAATTTAAACTTCACTGGGGCTGATGATAAGTATCAGAACCTCATGCTCCAGATGATGGGCGCTGTGGCTGAGTTTGAACGCTCGATGATCAAAGAACGTCAACGCGAAGGTATAGCCAAAGCGAAGATTGCAGGCGTTTACAAAGGCCGGACTAAATCGGTTGATGATGCACAGATACGTGCTGCTGTAGGTAGTGGGTTGAGCTTCAGGAAGACGGCTGAAAGTCTTGGTGTGTCACTGAGTACAGTTCAGCGAGCGATGAAGACCGCTGAAGCATAAGGTTGGATACCCTCTAGAACCGTCTTTACTAGGCGGTTTCAGGCCCTCTGAGGCGTCCTAGCGATTCTTCCCGCTCCGAGTCAGGGGTAGCCAGCGAGCCACCCCAAAGCGACCATATTTGCCGATTTAAAAAGGATGCAAATTCGCTTTTTTATTCGCGTACTAAGCGCATTTCCACCCTCGCTGATTCAGCAGCTTTTTCACTACCTCTTCAACCATTTTTTATAGGTGTAGAAAGCTTTCCCACTGGGCGATAGGAAGCTCGCCGCATAGTCATTCTCCTGGAACACCCGCACCTTCATTCCCGAGCTGATACGGCATTTACCATCACTGACCATCTTGTTCGCTCCGCCCTCATCCCCATCCTGCGCAAAGGCCCCAAATTCGTCTAGCGAGCTTTGGCTAGCGCAGTAGATGTATTCCTTTTTCAACGTGGCGGTGTATTCCACATCACCCCACTGCGCCATAGCTAATCCTGAGAAACCCAGCATTCCGACTGCGACAATTTTCCGAACCATTCCCTACTCCATATTTTTGAGGTGAAGCGTCATGCCTAAAGGGAAGTATAGCATCCCGCCAAGAATTGGGGGGGGGGTGGAACGTTGGTAGAACGGGAATGCTCGCCTACGCTTCACGCTGGACATGGTGTCCACCTGAATAGAAGGAGTAGGAAATGGGAGAGGTTACGTATCCGTGCTACTGGCAGAAAAAAGACAATTCTCGGCAGTGGTACTGGATCTATTACGCTAAGAATGGAGAGGAGATTGCTAGAAGCAGCGAGAGCTATGTGAATCGATCAGACTGCACGCATTCAATCAATCTGATGCAAAACTCCACGGCATCAAAGATCTTCTACACAGAATAATCTGACGGACTGGAGTAGTAGAAACGAGTAGTAGAATCGGAAAACAAAAAGCCCCGTAACTCATTGAATTACAGGGCTTTTCTAATAATGGCGGAGAGATAGGGATTCGAACCCTAGGTACCGGTGAAGGTACAACGGATTTCGAATCCGTTTTCGTTCCGAATGATCATTGGCGCGAATTCCTCAGGACCCCTTCAGGCCCTCACTTTAAACGCACCACGACACAACACCTCTCCACATCTTTTGGGGGAGTGATTCCCCCGAATTTCCCCCTCCCCCGAATTTTACCATTCTCACCTCCAGAGTGCGGCCTGTTCGCGGATCTACAGTTCGTCGGCTGAGATCGCGCCAGGATAAAACCTCGATTACTGTACGCACATACAGTATCCGAGATTCACGCTATGAACGTAGACATGGACACCGAAGATTGGCTAGGCTGCCCCACTCCGCTGGAAATGTACCAGCACCAATGCTCAATCCTTGTAGATGAGCTGGTGGAGACCGAGCGCATGCTGCGTCGAGCGCGGGCGAATATCGCCGGCCTGGTGCAGATGAATGACCTGCTGATGACGGGAAAGGATCAGGCCGAGGCCGCCCTGAAAGCCGCACTGTCCCAAGTTGCTGCCCTGAACCTGGAAACCTCACGCCAGGGCCGCAAGTTAAACGGGCTTGCGATAATCACGGAACAGAGGGACCACCTTCTCAGGGAAAACCAGCGATTGCTGCTTGAGCTTAGCGTTTACAAGCAGCCATTAGCCTAGCTCGTCGGCATAGGCCGCAACTGCTTCCTCAGTCAGCTCTCGCCACTCACCATCGTTGATCAGCCCCTGTTGCTTGAGGTCGTCAGCCAGGGCCAGCCGCGTTTCGTAGCGCTCCTCAGGCGTGGCCGATATGAAGGTTGGATCGTTACGCAGCGCAAACCATGCCTCCATTGCGCTCACCTGATCAATGTTGATCGCCATGACGAATACCTCGAGCCAGTGTCTACAGTGTAGAGATTGGCCGGGGACCGGCTGTTCATCGGGGCCGACGAGCGGAGATGCTTATGTGCGGTAGACTTTCGCAGTACAGGGGAATCCACGACTTCGTTGCAGCGCTGAGTATGCCCAATGCGCTGGCGAACTCCGTGGGCGATCAGCCGATTGAGCGGTACAACGTTGCACCGACAACCGCGGTTGCGCTGCTGCACCTACAGGGCGACCTGCTCCACGCCGACCCGGTACGCTGGGGCTGGCGACCGCACTGGGCAAAGGACCGGGCAGCGCCGATCAATGCCCGCGTGGAGAAGGTAGCCCACGGCCCGTTCTTCCGGGCGATCTGGCCGCACCGGGCGATCACGCCAATCGATAACTGGTTTGAGTGGGTAGACGAAGGTGGGCCCAAGAAGCAGCCGTACCTTATCCGCCGGCGGGATGGTGCCCCGATACTCTGCGCTGCGATTGGCCAGCTACCGGACGCTGATGAAGGACCTGGCGAGCATGATGGCTTCGTGATCATCACCGCCGACAGTGCCGGGGGCATGGTGGACATTCACGACCGCCGCCCGGTGGTGCTTACCCCGGACCTGGCGCGGGAATGGTTGGACCCGGCCACGCCCAAGGAGCGCGCCGAGCAAATGGTCCTGCACCAGGGCGAGCCGTCCGAAGTGTTCGAATGGTTCAAGGTCAGCATGGCCGTGGGTAACGTGCGGAATAAGGGACCAGAAGTGATACGACCTTTAGGTTAATTGTCGTAGAAATACCACATGACAGACGCCACTGTGACGACCCATCCAAGGGTGAGCAGTATTGACAGCCCCGCAAGCCGCTTATCCATGGTGCCCTTCAGTTACCAAAATGATCGAAGTCAGAGCGCACCCGGCAATATTAGCTCAACGCACTCATCGTGCAATTGCGCGGACATAGGCCTGGCACGCGCGCAAGGCGATTATGGCGTTATCCCCGTCGTCGGTGATGGCGACAATTCGTTGCGCATGCGCTGGGTCAAGTTGGGCTCGACGGGCTGCATGAACCACGCCGACGGCGCCGGGGGTGGTAGGCACGTTGCAGCTACTGGCTGGATCCTCGGCAAGTAGGACTGACAGCCGGACATCAGCAGTAGCAAGCTGCTCACGCAGGCGAGCTTGGTTGCGCTGGGCATCGGATAATTCCTTGGTGTGTTGTTGGTCCTGGGTCGCGAGCTGTTGCTCGATGGACAGGCGCTTGTCCTGCTCGGCCTTCTGCTGCCGCCACGCCTCGCTGGTGATGGCGTCGAGCTGAACCTGGTGCGCCGCGCTCTGCGCGGATAGCTGTTCAGACAGCTGCTTGCCCAGACGCCAGCCCTGAACCTCCCAGGTCACGCCGGCGGCAGTGGCCATCAGCAACAGGATCAGTACCGCCAGGCCGGCCAGCTTCTGCACCAGCGTCATGCCAGCACCTTCAGCGCCTTTTCGTACAGCGCCTGGCGGTCGGCCAACCCGTTCACGCCTCCGTTTATGCGCCGAGTGATCTTCACGAACTCCCCTTGATCCGCGAGCGTGTTCAGCCCGCGCGTCGACCAGAACCAGGCCGCCGACATGGCCGCGTGCTGCGGCAACTCCAGCTGCTCCGGCTTGTTGATCAGGTCCAGGCCCAGGGCCTCGCCGCAAGCCTTGTAGTTCGCCCGGCCGGTGACCTGGATAAGACCCCGCCCACGGTACTTGGAGCCGTCACCCTTCTCGGTGTTGCCCAGATCGGCACGACCTTCGTATTTGAGCTGCTGCGCGGTGGGGCCCCAGATCTCCCGCACCCAGCGCAACTGTCCGGACTCATGACCGATCTGCGCAATGAACGCCGCGGCGCGCGCGGTTCCCACGATGCCGTAGTGGTTCATGGCCGTATTCAAAGCAGGAACAAAAACGCCGGCATTGCGGCCGGCGTTCGGGAGGATCTGCAGCAGTTGCTGCTCAGTGATGGGCATGGCTTTCTCCAGTAGCAACAATCGCAAATTTTTGGCTTGGCATTTGATTAGGTTTTTTCTTGACTGACACGCTCGACAATCGCTTGTAGAATCGCCGCGATATAAATCTGCCCAGGCACTGCCGGAGAAAGGGAATTCATGCAAAGCACGAATACAAGTTACCGACCAGACATAGACGGTCTGCGAGCAATCGCAGTTGTTCTTGTACTTCTATTCCATTTTGGCCTTGGTGTGCCGGGAGGGTTCATTGGCGTTGATGTTTTCTTTGTTATTTCAGGATTTCTAATTACGGAAGTTATAAAAAACTCCATATCGAAGAAGCGGTTCACATTCTCTGACTTTTACATCCGAAGATTGCTTCGTCTGCACCCCGCACTTCTTGCGACTGTCGCTATATGCTTGGGTGCCGGATATCTGCTAATGGATCCAGCCTCATTCAGCACGCTTGCCAGCGCAAGCAGCTACGCCATATTTTCAGCCTCTAATTTTTATTTTTGGATGCACCAAGGGTATTTTGATGCTGACGCCCTGACACAACCCCTGCTGCATACTTGGTCGCTGGCGGCAGAATGGCAATTTTATGTGGTCTGGCCATTCGTTGTTTGGGCGGCGCTAAAGGTATCTCCGAAATTCCTGGCCGGCCTATTGGCGGTAATGACTGTATTGTCTCTGGCTGCGTCTCAGTGGATGCTGTCATACGATTCATCAGCTGCATACTTCATGATGCCGTTTCGTGTATTTGAATTGTCCATTGGCGCGCTGCTGGTATTCGTCAACAACCACCGCGCAGGAAGAGCTGTCGAGTCATGCGTTCTTGCGGTGGGCGTGGCGCTTATCATGGCAGCAGCTTTTCTCATTGACTCGACCGACCCGTTTCCAGGCCTGCGCGCGCTCGTTCCCTGCCTTGGTGCGGCGGCGTGCATTTATGCCGGACGGTCTCCTGTGCTGGGCAAGGCTATGCGTGTCAAGCCTGTGGTGTATATCGGCCTAATATCCTATTCCGTCTATCTAGTCCATTGGCCTATTATTGTATTTTACAAATACTATATATTCAGAGATCTGGAAACTGTCGAGAAAGCTTGCTTGCTTGCAATAGCAATTATTTTCGGCGCAATCATGCACCACACTATTGAAAAAGCCTTCATGTCGAAGGAGTCAAAAAAAATAATTTACGGCTTGTGCATTACAGTTGTAGCTGCTTCTTTAATTTCATTTGCGGCTTACAAAACAGTAGCGTCCGGTGGATACAGTTTCAGAACGCCACAAGCCTATAAAAGTATTACGGACGATCCCGCGAACTTTCACACCAAGAATTATGGCGGCTATCCGTTTGATAATTTTGCAAAATTAGGTGCAAAAAAGAGCGAGCCTGACGCGTACCTGGTAGGCGATAGCTTCGCCCTGCAGTACGCTAGCGGCCTGGACCACTATCTTGCACCTGAGAATATTCAAGTGGCGTCACTTGTTAGACAGCCTGAATTCAACACATAAGTGCAACGCTCACCCCTGTATGCACTTCGTACGGCGTCTTCCAGCCCAAGCGCTTGCGCGGGCGTAGATTGATCCTCGCTACTGTCCGATTGACGGCTTCGACGGTCAGCTTGCTGAAGTCGCTGCCCTTGGGGAAATACTGGCGGAGCAGACCGTTGGTGTTTTCATTGGTGCCACGTTGCCAGGATGAATAGGGGTCTGCAAAAAAGACCTGGCACTGGCTCCGTAGCGCGATGCGTTCATGCCCGGCAAACTCCCTTCCGTTATCCAGCGTCAGCGTGTGAGCGGCATGGCCCTGAAGCATCAGATTGATCGCCCGCGTTACCTGCCGGCGCGTTCTGCGCTTGACCGGATAGGCGCTCAGATAGCCGCTTTTGCGATCAACCAGGGTCACCAGGTTACCGCCCAGTCCATGTACCGTATCGCCCTCCCAGTCCCCCAGGCGCTCGCGGCTTTCGACCTCGGCTGGGCGTTCACTGATTGACACGCGATTACGCAGCTGCCCGCGCCGATCGTGGCTTCCATAGCGTTTCCGGTAGCGCTTTCGGCGATGTCGCAGATAGGTATAAAGCTCACCACCGGCGCGCTGTTCGGCGGCAATGAACCGATAAATCCACTCATGGCTGACCGCCCGGCTTGGCTGCTCCTGCTTCAACCGCTGGGCGATCTGCTCCGGACTCATGCCATGCTTGAGCCACACCGGGAGATGATGGCTGAGCCATGTCGCCGGCTTGCAAAACTTGCGCGCACCCGCTCGACGAGCATCACTTTCATGGGCCGCAGAAACAGCCTTGTAGATATTCTGGGTGCTGTTGCGGCGAACCTCGCGACTGATCGTCGAGGGATGCACGCCGACCCGCTTTGCAATGCTCGCCTGGCTCTCTGCGGCGCTCAAGCCAGCCTCAATCTGGTAACGTTGTCCCTGAGTCAGCTGCCGGTAATGCGTAGTCATCTGCGCTTGAATCCTTCGGTGTGAGAGCCTGGATTCTACCGGTGGCTGGCTCTCTGCCTCTCGTTTCAAGCGTTGCGCTTATTCTATGAATTCAGGCAGGGATGCTATCTGTCAACTAACTATACAAAAATAGAAAACGGCGCTATAGCAACGCCATGCCTGGATCATTACCAGCAGGTACTGAACACAATAAAATCTGATAGAAAGCCGCTTATATACGCGTCTGCCTGGACCGTATATAGGAATATGCTTGGAGACAAAAACAGCAAATACATAGAGCTAAAAGATGATAACGCTTACATTGATTTCATCATTAAGAATCTCGGCGAGTTTCGTCAAGAAATTGGAGATCGCCCACTTATAATAGTTGGCGTTCAGCCTTACACGAACTCAAGCCATTCAGCAGCGTCATGCTTGCTACGCCCTCGATTCATATCACAGCCTTGTGATTTGAGTTTCAATTTCGACCCGAAAGAATCGCCAGCCTTTGAGATCAACAAAAGGCTTCGCATCTTCGCCGAAAGCACTAAGGGTACACTTTATATCGATCCATCAGATTCATTATGTCCTGACGGGACATGTCGAAAATTTCAGGATGGAGATCTGATGTATTCAGATTTAGTACACCTATCAATCGCCGGATCTATGCGCGTTAGCAAGCAAATAGTTCCAGCGCTAATAGAAGCAATTAAAATGAAGTAATTATAATGGCGCCTTTGCGGCGCCATTAATCATATAGCCATGTAGCAGATGCTTACGTTAATTGAATCTCCGGCCGCCCACGAGAAGGGGAAGCCGTCTCGAACCCCCGCCCCGTTCCTTGAAATCGTCAGAGTGTTGGTTCCGGAAGCGATCTGGCCGTTTACTGGGAAGTCTGTGGAGGCTGATGCATCGAAGCACCACCCAGCTAAGAAATTTTGAGCAGAGTTTTGGCTTCCGCCTACAGGCAGGCTAAACAGGTACGGGCCTGACGAATTACCGAAAGTAGTTGTCGATCCAACGGTTAGCGTCATCTCGAATTTTACTAAAAATCCTTGCCTAGTGTACTTCCCGGTCAATGAACCATTGCCTATCGAAGGTTGGCTTCCAGATGCTTGTGACCAGGTCGGGGAAAAGGTTTTAGTCTGATCGCTGTAAGAGTTAAATCGGCACGTCGCGGCGTCTTCGGTTATGCCCGCCCCAAATGTACATGCCTCTGAACGAAGTCCTTGCATATTCTGGAGAAGGACCGGTCCGCTGAAAGCAACACCAACCAGCGTGATATCCGAACCGGATAAAACGGTAGTATCTGCAATTGTGGCGAAGCGGCCATTAGAGAAATGCATCAGCGCGGTTCCTGTTGCGACAGGACCAACAGTCTTGATATTACGGATGTAGAAGTTGCTCATGCTGCAACCGTTACCCGCACCCGGCGAAGCAATATCGAGGAACCCACCGCTCAGCCAAATCCCATTAAGCAACCTTGGGTGCGGCCCTGTATCGCCAGCAAACTTAATTGCGCCAACGGTGTCTTGATCAATTGTGTCGCCCTCAAAGGCAACAACGTTGCAGCCTCCTCCGGCGTCAACAGCAAATTCAAGGCTCGGTCCCTTTGAGCGAACGGAGCGCACGCGGAATAGAGTTTGAGAAAAACCAGAAGGGATATAAATACCCCTACCTGTAAAGTTCTCGCCATTGTTGTTTAGTGTGATATCAGAAATCGCAGCGAGATTTCCCATTCGTACGAGGTCGCCGTTAGATGCTTTCTTTAATCTCGTTGAGCGTTGCCCGCCGCCACCGACCCACTGCTGCCCAGTTAGTTGAATAAGCGATCCACCGTTAACCAAGTATTCCGCGTTGCTGTCAAATACGACAATGCCGTTCTCGCCGGCATCTGTAATTGCCTGCAGTACCTTTGCCGTGTCATTTGTAATGCCGTCACCTACAGCGCCATACGACTTTACCGTCTTCCTGCGGTTGTACAGAATTGCGGATCCTACTGTATTTTGCGGGTACGACAGTGCCGGGTCGAAGCCAACCATGCCCGCACCTGCAGCTGCGAAAAGCTCAGCACGCAGTGTTTCGTCAAGAGCCTCTTCTTTGATATCCCGGATTACCTGTTTGAGATTCGGAATTGGGCCTGAGTCGGTCGGAATTTCAGCAGCGTCTAGAGCGTCGTTATTGAATTTATAAGTGATGTTGCTGCCGATCTCCGCGCGAACTGTGGCGATCTCAAGCCGCTGAGTCTGGTCAGTCATGTCGTTTCCTTGGGGCGTGTTTAATGAGCGCAGCCGAGTTCGGCCAACGAAAGTTGGGGCGGTTTAGGGTTTTCGCTTAAAGCCAGTTGCCGGAGAAGAAGTCGCCGCTGTTGCTGATGAGCATGTCCGCGACTGCGTCGAACATGGTGTCTACCTGGTCGTCGTGGTCGTGGCTGTCGTCGGCCGTGAAGGCTGATGCTTCCGTAAGGAAAGGGGCGACCCATTCGGTGCTGGCGATTGTTTCGCCTCGATGGTCCTTGACGTGCTCGATCTTTCGTCCTTGGTCATCGAAAATTGCCGGGACGAAAACCCGACCGGACTTGATCCAAGGCACCGCATCCATGCAGCGGGTAACTTTGTTGGCTGCTGGGCCGCGCGGCTGAGCTTCGATTGGAATAGAGCCCTTCTTGCTGATGGTTTGAATCAGGCCAGTGCCTGACGATTTGTCCTCGACGCGCATGTATCTGAGTGCTGCAGGTCGGAACTGGTCCCAGTCTTTCCATTTCTGCCAGATGCGCAGCGCTTCCGTCTCAAGATCCCCTGCATCCCATTTGCCGCGGTGCACCTCAATGATGTAGAGGTTCCCATCGACTCCAAGTCCGCAATGGTTGAAGACCGAGAAGTCGTGCTGCTCCCCAGTTTTCTGCGCGGTGTCGACGTACACGCCGCGCCACACCAGGAACGGCAGCTGCTCGTAGGTCTTGAACCAGTCGGCATCTATCATGCCGCCAGTGAGAGCTACGGGCTCCTGCTGGTACTGGCTGACCATGGTGTACGGGTCCCTGTCCCAAAGGGCCATCAGGTCGTCGACGGTTTCCTTGGCTGGCCAGTAAGACCAGTACTCGACGCCGCCGCGGACGATTGACGGACTTCCGAAAACATCGCGCTCGGCGTGTTCGCGGATCTCATCAGGCAAGCTTGCGATGTAATCGCGAGTGACCAAGGCAGGAACCTTGATGTGTGCGAAATCAAGACCCATGCCGCCCTTGAGCAGGAAGCCCGACACGTCGTCCGTGTGCAGGCGTTGCTGGGTACAGATGACAGGGGTATCTGGCGAAGCCCTACGACTGCGCAGAGTGTTGGTGACAATCCGCTGGGCCTTGGCGCGCATGGTCGCGCTAAAAGCACTGTCGGCCTTTTCCGGGTCATCCAGGTTAATGAATCCGGTGAAGCATTCTGAGATGTAGCCACCGCGCACGCCGGTGATCTGTCCGCCAGTGGAGCGGCTGAACATCTGGTGTTTGTTGCGCCCACGATCATCGGTGATAACCCAGTTGGCCACGTCGGCCTTCCCCAGGTCGCACGGCCACAAATCCTGATATTCATCACTGGTGATTATCGACTTGATGCGGTTCGAGTTCTCCTCTACCAGAGCTTTGGAGTAGGAGACGTTGAGCGTGCGCGTGCGGTCGAACTTGGTCATGGCGTATGAAGGCACATGGATTGACCAGAACTCGGTCTTCGTGCCCCCAGGCGGCATGTTGAATACTACGTTCTTGAGATCACCAGACAGCACCCTCAGGGCCGTGTGATCCATGTAGCGATGGTGCCAGTTGCAGAGCATCTTCATGCCCTGGTTCAGCTGGAAAAATACGCGCATGAACGACAGCGGCGAGTGCTCGCTGATAAGTTTTGCTGCTTGTCGTTCTGCGCTGCTCATTACATCCCAGTCGAGCAGCTTGCTCATAGGCAGTCCAGCACAGAACTCAGGGCCTTATGGTCAACCGTGACCGTGGAGCTGGTTTCAATCGGTGCGCCGTTCTTGCCGGTGAGCTCCACGATCTTCTTGTCCAGGCCCAATAGCTTGGCCTTGCCCATCGTGGCCGATACAGCGGCGGATGTCTGAGGCGTTTCCGCGCCCAGCGCCGCTTTCCGGGCCTCCTCCAGCTCGGCAAGGAGCGTGTCCACGGTGATTTCGTGACGCTCCATGACTTTCTTCCTTAATTCTTCGAGCCTGGCCTGGACCTGGGGCTTCTGTAGGGTGTTGTAGCCTTCACGGCCGATAGTGGCCGTGGCCATGTTTTCAGTGTTGTAGGCGATTCGATAGGACTCGGCTGCGTTAGCTGTCTCGACGTAGGCAAGACAGAACTTTTCCATCTTGTCGCTGAAGTGACGTTTGCGCTTGCGTTCCATAGTTCACCTACATATCAATGACTTTCCACTTGTAGCCCGACCAAATGGCTTTCTTTCCAGACCCAATAGGTGGCGGAGCCAGCTCTACGCATCCCGCAGGTATCAGCCAGACCCCAGGATTTTTGGGGTCGGGGTCTGCCACAGTTGTGCCGACAAAAAAACCATCTTGATCAGTCTGGTAAACCAGTCGCTGACCCGCCTGAAGTTTTGTATTCATCAGTATTTAATCCAGTAACTGACAGTTCGATTGACTGGCCTTGTTTCGCTGCCGCCGGTGTTTTCTGTGTAGCCGAGAAGTTCATTTGCCTGGTTGAATCTTGCGTCAGGCGTCCCCCCCTGAAGAGGCTGTGCGCCTATCAAGTCACTGCGGAGTTCATGCCGGTGAGACTTCAACTCGTCCGCCTGAAAAGACCCAAATGCGCGACCAGAGTCAATCGAGCTTCCGTCAGAGAATCCCCTGAGAAACACCCCCCTGAAATCAGGCAGCCTGAATTGCAACGATGTCTCACCTCCGGAATTCCAAATGGTCCCTATGGAATCAAAAAGAAGTGCATACGATGCTCTGGAGAGGATTGCGCCATTGCACTTCAACCACCCAGCAGTAGGGATGTTGTTGTGCGCCACCATCTTCAGATCGCCAGGAACGTGACCTGAAAAAAATGAAGGTCCGCAGTAACGCCAGAACCCGGCTGTTGAGGAAGGGTTGTTACCAGTATTGTCGGCGACGATGCTTTCGTAATAGTTACCATCGGGACCATAAGTTGGCGCGCCCATCCCGTAGATGGCCTGAGGGTGCCATGACATGGCGCCGTTTCGCTCAACACCCTGCAAGGCGGTGTCCACTCGGTTATGCCACCAGTTTTCCTGCCCCGCCGGCGGCGCGTCCTTGTCCTGGCCGCCTTCCCATCCAGAGTTTATTCTCACATCGCCAGGGGCCTTGAAGGTGTTCAGGTTATCTTGGGACTCAACGCCTTGAGCCCAGCGATTATTGAAGGGCTGTCTTGCCATCAGGCTAAATCTCCAGGGAGTGTCACATTTGCATATTCGTAAATGTGCGAAGAAGAGGCTTCGATTTCATCAATGTTGATGGGCAGAATAAATATCTGTCCGATCCTCGTGCCCTGGGGGCGGGGGATGATGTCAAAGTTATCGATCAAGTACAGCGTGGTGTTGTCCAGGGCGGAAGCGACACCTATATCGAACGACTTGTCACCGTTATTGACGAGCGCTGTTACCTTAACCCCAATGATGATTTCAAGGAGTTGGATGATGCTGTCTGCAGTTCCGTCGCTGATGTTCCTGGCGATCTTCGCCTTGATCAGCTTTCGGTAGAGATCATTATTAAGCGGAGCGTCAATAGCTTCGCCATCTCCAATATAGGGAGCGATATTGTAATTGGTATAGCTATCGTTCCCTGCATACCCGAAAACGTCGAACTCGGCCGCGCGTAGTATTGGCCGCGCGACACCAACAATCCGCCCAATTACATCAAGCATTTCGCCGGAAACCGTATCCACGTCGTAGCTGCCGTAGACCAAGTCGAGAGCGCCCTCTAGTCTTTCGTTGGCGATCTCTGGCGTGATGGTCAGCCATCTAACCATTCGCTGCTTATCACGATATTCATTGATGATGCGCGACCTGGCGCGCTCGACGTGGTCCATGCTCATGGAAGCACCGTTATCGAAATATTTTCAGCGTCGAAGGTGGCGATCTGAGAAATGGTTGGCTGAATTGGCGTCAGCCCCTGCGCCAAGGCAGATAAGCCAATCGTCAGCGAGGTGATGTAGCTATCCCCGTAAAGGCCAAGCACCTTGTTGACCGGCGTGTACAGGCGGCCGGGCGGAACTTTCTCGCCGATGTCATAGCCGCCACGGTTAAAGCCAGTGGAGGTCTCGCCACTAAATAGACTGCGCGTCGAGTCAGCGATTACGGCCGCCCTCAACAGATCCTCAATGTCCGATGGGAGGTCGCCCTCCTTTTGAACCGTGATTGCCACGAAAATCGGCAGACCCGTGGCGCGCTGAAAAGTCATCACGCTCTTATTGCCAGTGACCGGAGATACTACGTCGACCTTTACACCGTTGGCGCCAGGCGCATCGACCCACGTATCCGTCTTTGAGTTGTAGCGCGGAAGCATGGGGGTGCCAGGGTTATGCTTCTGGTACATGGCCAGACCGATGTCAGCATCCGAACCTCCGTTCACAATCACGGCGATGCCTGTGTAGGGAACACCATCCGAATCGAAAGGCGAGACGCTGCTGTTTTCCAGGACCTGGACATCGGTCACGCCGGAAACACTGGCGATATTTGCGTGCATGTTGTCACGCATATTGCTACCGGCACGCAAGACGCCGTCAGCCCTGCGGATTCTGAAGTCTTCGTCGCTTTCAGCTGGAACGCCGGCGGCTGCCTCGCCATTCGTCACCGAGGCCCATCCGCTGATAGGGGTGCCGATGATGGTTAGCTCGCCAGGAGAAGCAAGCACCCTGCCCGGGGTTGTGCATGTAACGAAGCCGTTGGCGGTCTGCCCGATGCCTATGACGATAACGGCTGTAGTGAGCCACACCGTATTATCGACCCGGCTACGAACCTGCGAGCCTTGCGGGATGGTGGCGCTGGTTTGCCCAGTCACAGTGATCGGAGCTACCGAGTAGGTGGCATCGCGAATCGGTATGCCTGAGATTTTCCCGATGTTGCGCAGCGCCTCACCTGTTGCGCTGTCCGGGTCCTTGCTGCGATATGCTCCTACCACTGCTTCGTCAAGGTTGGCGAACGTCTCGGCTTCGATGCCGATCCGCTGACCGTCAGGGCTGTCTGAGTCAATGTTCCATTCAGGGTCAATCGCAAGCGTCTTTTCTTTAATGTCGCCGAGGTACTCGTTCAGAGAGCGCCCCGTGATTCCTTGGTCCGTGATCTGAGCCATTAGACGACCGCCTGAACAAAATTGATTTCTGCGTTATCGCCTGAGGTGCTGACGATTGACGCGGTGACGGTGAGTTGTCGTGTATCGATGTCTGTGGAAAGGCTAAACGAGGTCATGCCCGCGCACCCGGGCGTTAACAGGATGCGGCGGCGAATCACCGACTCACGAGACGCCAGGACCGATCCTTTCCCCAATACGCTGCCGAACCAGTCCGTTCCGTCCGTTGTGTCGAGGAACCACTCGCCGAGAAAAAACTTGAGGCGGGTTACCACGTTCTGCGCGACTTCCTCGGCGGCATAGCCTGTCAGGAATTCCTGAGGCCCTAGTGCCAAGTCGCCGTCGGCGTCCAGTTTTCGTACCGTCATGGGATTGGCACTCCGCTTACTCCATTGCCAGGCTGAACCTGCGAAGTTTTATGCAGCTTCAAGCTGATTAATCCCGCCTGCACGTCATTCGCCGTATGGACCAGGCCCGCAGGAGTGATCGTCACGCCGTTGATGTTTACGACCCCGTCAGCGCCAATGGTGATGCTTCCAGCCCCATTGCTGAGCCCGATGGAGGCATCATCTTTCAGCCATACATACCGAGAGCCGTCATTGCTTCGTAAGCGGATTCCGTCATTTGCGAAACTCGTGATCGCACCAGGGATAGATCGGATGCCAGGGATAAAGTAGGCATCGTTGATCGAGAACCGGCGAGGCTCCGACTTAACGGCCACGCCGCCCTGGTCGACCCAGGAGTCAATGCACTCCTGGGAGAAGAACAGGACGCCCTCGGTGTTGCTGGCGACCCTGCATTCGAGCGTGCCGCCGGCGGCTCCCCAGAACTGAACTGGAACATGGATGATTGGGCGGCGTGGCTGCTGCGAGCCAAGGCGGTCTTCCAGCATCAGGCCGATCTGAACCTCTGCCATCTGCGTGGCCGGGTCGAAGCTAAGGACATGGCCTGGCACGCTGGTGCGCATGTTGTCTTTCAGGTACTCGCCGAATATGCCTCGCAGCATCTTGGAGTATTCAGCCTGCGTTCTTGAGGAGAGCGGATCACTCATCGCGTTGCCCTTTCTGAAATTCCGGCCTGGGCCGCCGCGCTGAGGCGTAGGCAGCTGATCTGGCTTTCCCACTGGTCACCATGGGAGTCGCCCGCGAACACCAGTGAGTTGACCTTGTAATAGCCCTCGCCGATGGTGCGAGGCACGTCGTAAAAGAAAGCCCCAGAGAACTCGAAGCGAGGGGCCATGGATTCAAGCTTGATGGTGTCGCCGAGCTTGATCTTGGGGTTTAGCGTGTAGCGGATGCCTACTTCGGTGTCGCTAACCACTGGCGAGCCGATCATCCCGGTGCCGGAGCTGATCACGTAGACCTGATTGTCCAGCGCAAAGTCGCGCTTGATGATCTTGATGGAGCCGTTCTCGACCATCCAATCGAATGCGAAGGTCTCGCCAAGCTCATTCATGCAGGAGGTAGGGCTGCCCTGGAGGACCGTGCCACGCGATCGGCGCTTGAGTCCTGAGAAATCTCCGTAGAACTGGATCTCGGCGCCGAACACTGAAGCGCATTCCTCAATGATCTGTACGGGGTCCGTCTCTGGCGCCAGGGTTAAATTGATCAGATTTAGATCGCGCTCTTTCGCGGAAGATTTGCAGAAGAAGCGAATCCCGCGGGTAGAGCCGCCATCTTCAAGGTGAATCTGAACGTTGGTGATTTGGCCCACGAATATCGAACCAAACAGCCCGTCGTATCCAGCCTCCAAGGAAATGAACTCGTATTTCCCCGTTGAGCCGTCACCAAGCATCTGCCTGGATGCGTAGCGCGACACGTTGTAGATGGTTATTTCGGCAACGCTGAACGCCCCGCCGGCGAAGTGCGTGACCTGAAATGTGAGGCGCAGCCCGTCCTGATCTTGGATTGTTTCGTTGGGCCGCATCTCGTAAACACGAGAGCCCGTGCTGCGCCCGATCTTCAGTCGGTAATTGCGAAGGAAGATTTCATCATTCATCTGACCACACCAGAACGTTGTCGATACCCAGGTTATCGGGCGTTGCCTGATCGCCCTCCAAGACGAGCGACCCGTAGGAAATGGATGGCGGCGGGTAAAGGCCGGCCAGAAGGTCGATGTTCGGCAGAAGGAATCGCCCCATCGTGAGGGGGGAGCCCAAGGCGGTCAGGATGTTTACGCGGAACACCTCAAACCGTGCCATCCATTGCAGCTCTACGGTCACAGTGTTTTTGCCAAGGCGCGCAGTGAAGGTCTGAGCCGGCAGTGCTTGGACGGCAACGCTGTAACGACTCATGGCATTACCTCTACGGCAGCATCGCCGGCGGAGATCATCGGGGCGCCCTGGGTGGACACCGTGTCGTTCTTCATGAGCTGGTCAGCCGACGTGACGCCTCGACCAACCGTTGAGCGAACAATCCGAACCTGCTGGAGCTCAGCGATAAACACTAGGCCATCCTCATTCTCAGGCCGCGTACGCTCATCAAGCCGGATGATCATCATGTCGCGCATGATCTCCTTGCCCGTGTCCAGATCGAACTTGGCGCGCGCCTCCATGATTGCGGTGAGAGATGCCCAGGCAGTTGACGCCCGGGTGTCATCACCGCCAGACAGCAGGTATGCCGACACAGCCGTGATTGCCGCCCCGCCAACACCGCCGACTGCCGTAGCAATGGCGCCGGCACCCATCATGCCAATGTCATCCAGGCCGAGGCCGAGAGGGCTATTCGATACGGCTCCGGTGAGCAGGTATCGGTTCGGCATGAGAATCGCGTGATCGTTGGTGTTGGCGCCGAACTCGACCGGATATTGGGTCAGGGTGATCGCCTTGCTGGTGATCCCTTCCAGCTTCGCGTCGAACTCAAGAGGGCCGATCTTTGGCAGTGTCTTGGTGAATATGCTCATCAGGCTCATAGTTCTGGGCTCTTGAAGTCCTGCATGGTCTGCTCGGTCATCTGACCCATTTGCTCGTTGAGTACCTGCTTGACCTTCTCTGTGTCGGCGCCGCTGATGTGGTACACGCGGTTGTCGGTGTATCCAGCAGCGCTTGCTCCGCGCCTGGACGCCTCGCCAGCAGCGTCTGCCGGGCGCTCATACTCGCGGGAGACAATCGAGGCGGCATCGTAGGAGCTGGTCGCGGCGCGTAGCTTGGTGCCGGCCGACTTCTCGTTGCCCCGGGTCAACTCGTGGTTGATGAACTCAAGCTGCTCGGCGCCAGTAGATTTGCGGATGTCCTTGCCGTACTGCTTGGCGAACTCGGCCTGGCGATCTGGGTGCCACTGGGCCAGTCCGTATGCCTGACCGCCGTCACCGGTGGCGTTTGCCTTGAATCCGCTCTCAGCCTCCAGGTTGGCGGCGATCCCTTCGGCCTGCTCCTTGGTCCACCCCTTGGACGTGAAGTAGTCCACGACAGCGCCAATAGCCTCGCCGCCGCCTTTTTTCAGGCGGTTGTTCAGCAGCTCTGTGTCTTCGCCGCTGTTCAAGCTGCTGGAGTACAGAAGCGCCGCAGCACTTCCTCCGGCAACCGCGAGCATAGAAGCGCCGCCAGCAGCCGCTGCGCCACCAGCAGAACCGGCGGCAGCAACACCGCCAAGACCAACAATGGCGCGCAGAGCGGCCAAGCCCTTGAGCGCAGCACCTCCACCCAGGAGTGCCATGGCAATGGCGACAAGCTCAATGTTGTCAGCCAGGCCACCGAAGAACTCTTTCAAGCCAGAATCGACGAGCTCTTTGTTGTTTCGGTAGAAGGCGACGAAATCCTCAGCCATATCTGCCAGGGCCGGAGTTAGCTCGCCCGCAATGGTGTTGCCGATATCGGTGAACACCTGGTCAAGCTCGCTGGTTGCTTTCGTCAGGCGCGCAGAGTCATCGATTTGCTTCTGGGTCATCACGGCAAGCTTGCCGCGGGAATCCAACTGCTTCTCCACCTCGTCGCGGCCACGCATGAGCAGTCGAACCGTGGAGTCATCCAAACCCAGGGCCTGGCCCGCGAGGCGCTGGTTGAGCGCGCTCATGTGCTCGAACTCGCCAGCAATACCGGCCAGGGCGTCAGCCGTGTTCTGCGCGCCGATGATCACGTCCGGGTTAAGCCCGAGCTTAGCCACGTCACCAAACCATCCGGTGTCACCGGTGATCGGTGATGCCATCAGGTCCTGAATCTTCTTCATTGCAGAGAAGGCATCAGAGGCGCTGCCGCCCTGGGCCTTCAATGCCTGGCCGAGGGATTGCACGTTTTGGGTGCTCAACCCGGTCAGCTTGTTGAAGTTGTTCAGCTCGGTACCGGCCTGCTTGAAGTCGCCCACTACCTTGTCGATGGCCAGCTTCCCGGCAAACACAGCGCCAAGCTGTAGGGCTGATTTGGTCAGGCCACCAAACGCCGCATCAGCCTTCTGGAATGACTTTTCATCGACCTTCATGCCGAGGGCGATCAAGAAGCTTTCGAGAACTTTCAAATTTCAGCCCCTTGAAAAACAAAAGCCCCGCGAGTGCAGGGCTATTTCGGTCGATTGGCTTCAGCCAGGTGGCGGGCGTAGATCATTTCATCCATGACCAGGTTGGCCCGTTTTACCCATCCCAGTGAATGAGTGCCGTCCGTGAGCTGGCTATACGTGCACAGCGGCGGACAAAGCCCGGGTATACCAACGCAAGGGCGCCACAGCTCCCAATCGACAGCCGGGTTTAGGCGCTCTCCTGACTCGAATCCGGCGCCTCGGCTGAAGCGGTAGATTTCTGGAAGGGGGTCAGGAGTCCGGAAAAATCCTCGAAGGCATTCCCCAGGGCCAGCACAACGATCGTGAAGTAGGTCTTCAGACGGCCGGAAAAGTCTTCCATGGTCAGCGGCGTTTGGCTGCCTTCCTTGAATAGCTTGCCCAGCATAGAGTCGCAGACGAAGTTGAAGTCATCCTCCGGCATGCGCGAGAGCATAGAGCCGACGATGCCTCCGGCAACGATGAACGAGGACGCGCTGCCAAGCTCGGCCAGGGCCAGGCCCTTGATCATTGGCTCTACACCGTACTTGCCCAGGCGGAACAGAACCGCCCGCTGTTTCTCTGCGCTTGGCATACCGAAGCGATAGGTCACACCGTCATGCTCAATGGTGCGGATATAGGATTCAGCCTGGCTCATACGATATTGCCCTTGTTGAACTCGATCACGAAGGTGGCGTCATTCATGCCTGGACCGCCGCGAGCCATGGACTTTCCGCGAGTAATAACGCCTTCAGAGAACACGCTACCCTCAAGGCCGGAGATTGAGGCATAAGAACCTGAGATTTCAGCCCGGGCCGTTACCTGGGCCTGCATTGCGAGCGCTTGAGGACTGCCAGGCATGAAGTTCACAGTGAGGCGCAGGCCAGGGTTCTTACGATGGAACCGAACAGCGTTACCACCCAGTCCGCGACTCAGGTTCGCCACGTCATCGATATTCTCAATCGTGAACGGCGGGTCGGTGCGGCCCCAGTCGTCCAGCACGCCTACGCCAGTGATGACCACAATGGTGTTTTCTACAGAAAGATCAGCTAAAGACATGTGAGCGCCCCTTATTCAACGTTGGCCGTCAGGTCGACGGTATGGATGGCGCCAGCACGGAAGATGCGCATGTTGATCGGCGCCGCTCCGCGCTCTGCCCGCTCGGCATCGGAGATCAGCAGGATGTCTTCAGCCTTGGTCAGGATCTCGTAGCCACGGCTCAGCACCTGCTCACCGGTCTGGTCATCCAGGTAAAAACGCTCTCCCAGGTAACCGTTATCAATGAACTTCTCTCCGATCTGTGCGGCAGCATCGATAAGGATCTGTTGTCCGGCAGGGGTCTGGCGCAGCTTGGTCGGAACCTTGGTCAGCGCGTTGTAAAGCGCGATGGTCATGAAGTTGGTGAAGGCATCGAGGTTGAACACATCGTCGATGAACTCGCCGAAAGTGGACGTGGTCTTCGAGTTGATGATCCGCCCGTTGTCTCGCTCACCGCCTGTCTCGACGACGGTGTAGAACACGGCGCCTTTCGACTTCATGGTGCTGTAGGCGGTAGGCGTCAGGCTCTCGGCGTCGATTCCTGGGAGCTTTTTGTACTCTCCAGTGATTGTCGAGTTGGACGCGTTGAAATTGACACGACTGAAAACCGCGGCAATCTCGAAACCTTCATAGAGCTCGCTCGCATGGCTGGCTACGAACGTACGGCGCGAGCCCTGGGTCACGGCCTTGCTGACGATATCGGTAGTGACGGATGGATCACGGATAGTGGCTTGGTTCGAGGTGAAGGCGAAGAACTTGCCAGCGGCATCGCCGGCAGCAGCCAAGGCCAGCACATCAGCATCTACCGCGCGAACCCCGGTCTCGAACTCAAACCAATAGAACCAGATGCCTTTGTTGATCGCGTCATTCAGCGACTCGACTGGGGTGTCTTCTTCGATGCGCAGGTAGATCCGCAAGCTCTTCGGCTTCGGAATGGCAGAGAACCACGATTCTGCTGCCTTATAAGGGTCGGATGCGATATTGAAATCAGCAGCCACCTGAGCGGCCGAACCGTAGTCGCGGTAGGTGCCTGTCACGAAAGTCGCATCGCTTGACGAATCAAAGTCCGCGAACACCATGCCAGCGCCGAAATTGGAAGTACCAAGCCCGGCCGAGTTGATCAGCGTGGTGATGTTGATGATGTCTTCAGCCGGATAAGCCATTTACTTCCCCTTGCGCGATGGCGCCAGATTGTTCGGTTTCCACAGAGAAGCCGGCGCGGTAGATCCGCTGTACGCGGTCTTCTGCGATGGATTCGCCATACAGGTAGAGGGTGAGCTGGGATCGCTCTTCCATGGCGGCCTGATATAGGCCGGTCAGGTTGTTGATTGGTGACACGCGTGACCAGCCAAGCTTCGCGGCGCGCAGGATGGCCTTCACCGGTTCTCGCTTGTTCGCCTCACACAGGGCGGCGGCATACATCACTGCGCCCGCCCGGTAGAAGTTGATGCTGAACCCCAGCGTGAACTGGGTAGCCACCTTGGCGATGATGTCCTCGTACTGAGGGTCGTCCTGGGCAGGAACGTTGGTTTGCGAGTTGAGCGCCTGGCCGAATTGCTCAGGGTTTTGCAGTCGTACGGCGCAGTAGCTGCCAGAAGGGGCCGCGGTGTTATTGTCCGCAAGGATCACCTTGTCGGCCGGAAGCCCAGTAACAGCCACGACAATCCGACAAACCGCCTTGGATAGCGATTTGGAGTCAAGCATCTGTATGCGCCTCCAGGCTGGCTATCTCGGCAGGGTCAAGCTTGGCCACCACGGCGCGGCAGAAGTTGTGCCAGGGCCTGAAGTCTGTGGCGATGGATTTCCACCAGGTGGCAGGCTTGTCGGGCGTCTCTGCAAACACCAGGATATCGGCCAGCTTGCCAGGGGTCGAAGCCTCGATACCCTTACCGTCGTTGCGGTGGATCACCCGAACGTCATTGATGCGCTCGGCGCCGATCTGGAGGAATTCGATCTCCTTGTCGCTGACCGGCTGCACGTTGGCGTCAAAAGTGTCTGTGTAGGTGATGGCCAGCACCGGCTCAAAGTCCACGATCTCACTGGAGTAGCGGTTGAGCACTACACCCTTGTGGGTGATGAATGGCCCGCTGACGTGGCCGCGCATGTTCAGGCCCATTACAAGCCCTCTTCAATTTGGTCGCCCTGTTCGGCGATGACGTAACGAATGGACTGGCGGAAGGCGCCGGTATCAATCAGCGGACTGTCGGAGCCCTTCCTGGCAATGGTCGACGGCGCGTTGGGCGGGCTGTCAATGTCGGTGATTTCCTGCTTGATGTGACCCTCGGCCAGTTGGCCCATCTGCTCAAGCAGGGGGGTCATAGCCATTTCGCCGCTGAGCACTTTAGGGATCATCACCTCGGCAAGGCGCTGGTACTGCGGCGCTCCCTTCGTGATTGCTGGTTCAAGCACTGGGCGGGCCGGGATGCGGCCATCTGCCGAGCCGAAGTTGTTCACCGCTGCGATAGTCGCCAGGGTCAGGCCGTCCTCGTAGGTACCGGCCCCCTCAGGAACACCAGCAAGAACACGAGTTTCGCCTGAGAGTCGCTTGGCGAGCTGCTTAAGCGCTTCCTCGACCTGCTGCTTCCCGACCATGCTTACGGTTGGCTCGATCATACGCAGATAGCCCCCATACCAGCCCTGGAGAGAAGGTGTAGATATTCGACCCCGTATGGGGTAAGGGCCACCGCCGCCTCCCATGTCGTCAGCGAGGCGTTAGCGCCTGGAATTGCGAAGGACACCGACTCATCGCGTACGCTCTTGCTTGACTGCGCATAGGGAGTCGATGCGCTTCCGTCTGCCTTGGTGGCGTCGGTCGTCGCCTTGTTCCAGGTCAGATAATGCGCAGCGAGGGCGAACCAGCCGCGCTGGAGGAATGAGTAGGGCTTGTAATCCCCCCATCCAGCACAGCCACAGCCGCCAAACTCGCCGCGTGCGATGTACAGCGCCCGGGTGATGGATGCATCAGGCCAGGCGGTGACATCAGAAAATTCAGGGTAAAACGCTCGGAAGTCCGCAATGATCGCCGGCGTCACTTCAATGGTCAGCTCGGCCATGTAACAAACTCCGTAATGAGAAAGCCCCGCACTGGGCGGGGCTATTTGGGTTCTGCTCAAATCACTCTTTCGGAGGGATCTGCTTTTTCAGCTCTTCGACTTCAGCCAGAAGCGCATCTTTCTCGCCACCGACGGTAGTCAGTTGAGCCCGGAGGGTTTCGACTTCGGCGGTCAGCGCCGCGATCTGGTCGGCACCGTCATCCATGAGCACCGGCGCGCCAGAGACCAGGATGCCATGCTCTTCCCACAGTGAGCCCTCGGCGAACTCAGCCTGCTCCGGGGTGGTGTGGTCACCAGCCCCAACAGTGCTGCCGTCGCGCAGGATCACCGGGTTCTTGCTGACGTTGGTCCAGACCGTCGCTTCCGACGAAGAGGATTCACCGGTTTGCTTTTTCTTCGCAGCCATGTGACCTCCTCAAATGCCGTCAACGTAGGCGTGGGACAGCGGAACGCGCAGCTCGGTACCGGCGGTGCGGACAACACCAGCAGCTTCGAACTTCAGGCCGCCATGCGATGGGATCGGCGCGTTCAGCGTGAACGGCATCGGCAGGTGGAACTTCGCGAACTGAGCGTTTTTGGTGTACGCCATCATTCTGTCAGTACCACCAACGCCGGCACCCGCAAGCTGCAGGATCGGCTCGAAGGTGATTTTCAGCACGCGCTCGAGGTAGCTGATCAACGTTTCCGCAGTGTTTGGAATGCGGAAAGTGGTCAGCATGCCGTATTGCAACAGCGGCAGCATGATCGTGGTCGGCCGGAAGATGCTGTTGGTCTGAGTCGCGAAGACCCGGAGAATCAGGCTGTTCAGGAGAGTCAGCATTTCCTGCGCCGCGGTATCAGGCGCCTGGGCCAGAATCGCAGCGAACGTCTTGTTTGCCCCGCCAAGCAAAGTGCCGGTCGCCAAGACCGGGACGCCTGGATACTTGATCAGGCCGCCGGTGGCCAGCGATGGCCAACGGGCATCACCAACCATCGCAACACGGTCCAGCCACTGCTCGGTGAGGGTGCGGGTCGCGATTGGCTTCTCGGCCAGGTAGTTGATGGCGCCGCCGAAGCCGACCGTATTCGCCATTTCCATGGCCTTGCCGACTTCGATCTGGCTGTAGGAATAGCCAAGACCAGCCTGTACCACGTCCACGCCACCGACCTTGGCCGCGATCTCGGCCAGGGGGAAGTCGTGCGAAGTGTCACCGATTGGCGCTGGCTCGCCCTTGTAGTCGAGCACCTTGAAGGCGATCGATTCGACGTAGTCAGGGGCCGATGTGTCCACCGACAGGATCGATGGGTATTTGATTTCCGGGTACGGCTGGCGCAGGACTTCCTGTTCAACGTAGGTCAGTTGACCAATCAGGAAGCCCAGTTGCGCCTGGGGGGAAGCGTCGAAAGTCTTCATTCGATCTGATCCTTAAGCGGCGATGGTGGTAGGCGCGATGGCTTTGATCTGTACCAGCACCAGTTCGCCGGCGGCGGCGGCCGCCAGGAACGTGCAGCCGGCCAGGACGTGATTGCCAGCGGTCGCGGCGTTGGTGATCTCGCCAGTGGTCGGCAGGGCGTAGACCTGGGCGCCCTTGACGGCGCCGGCCAGGGTCTTGACCCAGATGCGGCCATGGGCCAACAGGCTGACCTCTTCGCCAGCACGGTAGCCGCCGACTGCGTTGCCACTATCGGAGACCTGGCCGGTGAGGTAGCTACCGCTCACGCCCACAGGCTTACGAACCGAGATACCGAGGAAGAAACCGGCACCGGCTGCAGGCAGCTTGCCCGAGCGATCAGCAGTGTCCGACACGACGACGCGACCGAACGGGATGGCGACCGTGGCAACCGCGGTAGTGACATCCGCCATGCTCAGGTCATTGATCTGGCCCTCGTAGGCCTTGCCGGCGTACTGGCCGAAGGTATCAATTGCAATGCCCATTATTTGCCACCACTCAGGAATTTGTTGTAGGCGTCGGTGCCGTCTTGGGTCGGCTTCAGGCCGCGCGCGGCTGCGTCCTTGGCGAACTGGCGGAGGCTGTCGTTGACTTTCGACTTGTCGTCATCGTCGTCTTCGTCCTCGGCTTTCTTCTCTTCAGCTTCGTCAGCCGCAGCGTCGAATGCGGCGGTTACGTAGGCCTCGGACTTGGAAGCCCAGTCGCGAGTCGGCTTGAGTTGGGCCATCGCGGCGCGCTTGATCTCCAGGGGGGAGACCAGGCCTTTGGCGTCGAAGGACTTAACGACCTTGGCTGCCAGTGCGATGGTGTCGAGGGTTGCTTTCACGCGCAGGCCGATAGCGGCGTCGGAAGTTTCCTTCTTGGCCTCTTCCAGCTTCTCTTCGGCTTCGTCCTTGGTTGCTTCAGCTTTGTCTGCGCGCTCCGCTTCTTCGTCCGCGAACTTTTGCAAGGCTGCCACGGCGTCTTCGACTACCGTTGCTGCCTCTTCGTCCAGGATGATCGAGCGGCTTTTCTTGGAGTCCAGAAAGACTTTCCGGGTCGCCATATTGGTAATACCTTTCGGTTTGTGGTCAAAAATGCGGGCGACCTTTCCGGCCCGCGCTGCTGCTACAACGGCGTTGTGATTGATTTGAATGTCACGCTGCTCGTATTCGTAGGCGGTGCCGTCGGGGGAAACGCCAGGGGCTTCCACGTATTCAGCGAGGTAGCCGGGGGATAGTTCGGCCTTGCCGGACTGGATGTCGTCGATGGCTGACTGATCCTTGATGATCATGTCCACCACCAGGTTGTCCCCGTCACGCTCAACACCGCGCACATGACCTACCGACACTTCCTTGAAGGTGGTCGAGTCGACCAAGTCGTCCGGGTGATCGTTGGTCACGTCCTTGTCGAGGTAGGTCGCCATCGACTCAGGCTTGAACACTTCTTCCGGCGACCGGTAGACGTTCACGATTCGCTCGGGGCCGTCCAGATCCAGCTCGCTCGATAGGTACTGATAAACCCCTGCGCGGGCCGCTACGCCCTTCACGCAAAGGAATCCTTCAGGCGTGAGCGTTCGCGACGTAGGCTTGAAGGCTTCATCGATGGTCATTCTTTGCATTGGGTTACCCGTCTTTGGGGAAGTAGTTCACGCCCGGGATCATGGCGATGGCGATGCAGCGGCAGAGAACGTGATGCTTTCCAGGGTGTAGGCCAGTCTTTCCACCCCACGGGGCACCGTCAGCGACCTTGTAGACGCCTGGGCCGTAGCCAATGTCCTGGCGGGCAATTCCGTAGCAGCTGATCTTGGCGTTCGGGTATTTACCGCCTGGTGCGCCAGATACGCGTTGATCGCCCGCATCCACCGCCTTGTAGAATTCGATCCCCGCTGCTGCCTGTCGCTGGCGGGTCAGGTCGCTATTGAGTTGCGACACCTGATCACGCGCAATGAGCTTGGCCCGTCTGGCACTTACACCGGTCTGCTCCTGTATCTGCTTGGCGATGGCGGTAGGTGCGAGACCATCCTTCATGCCGCCCAGTACTATCGTCTCGACGTTTTTGAAGTATTCGTCGGGTATAGACTTGATCAGGTTGACGTTTTCGGCGGTTGAGGCCTCCAGATAGTCCTGCATGCCCTTGGGCCGGGTGATCAACTGGAAGTCGACGCCGACCGCTTGATTGACAGACTTGCGGAAGTCCTCGGCGTTATCGGATTCGGCTCGGCTGACAGTACTGGCCGCCACCCGCTGGATCTGCGACTCGAACAGGGACGAGCTGAACCTGCGCGAAACCCCGCGTATTGCCGCGAGGACTTCATCAGTCCAGCCGTCCATGGTCGGTTTGGCATCCGCAATGTAGTCACGCTTCAAACGCTTCAGCTCAGGCTCAAGCGCCTTAACCAGCTCCCCAGCCATCAGCCTAACCATCCCTCGAAGCTGGCCGCTGTAGTAGCGCTCAGCCTCCTGGCTTGGCAGAACAGGCTTAGGGGCGCGGGGTTTCTTTTTCCGCTGCTCCAGAATCGCCAGGTTTGTCGCCTTCAGCCTCTCCAAGGTCGAAACCTGGGAGGTCTTTGCCGTCGTCGCCGATTCCATTGTCCTGATCCTTCTCGATCTTCTCTTGGGCGGCGATCTGCTCGTCGGTTATGGCGTACGTGCCTTTCGACTGAGCGCGGCGCATGGCATGGCTCGGGCGAATGACTCGGGATTCAATGCTCAGCGCGTCGGCCTGGGCTTCTGCCAGATCTTCCTGGGCCTGCTCAGTCCCTGTAGGCAGGGATAGAGGCTTCCATTCAAATTCAAGATCTTCGGGGTAGTCACCCAGGGCCGACCGGATAAGCACCTGATCAAGCGCCTCAAGGTCGAGACGCATCTGGCCGTCCTGCTTACCCTTGATGGTGCCTTCGTAGGTCTTGCGGTCACCTTCACCGGTGGCGCTCAAGCCCGAGGCTGATTGCCCCCACAACTCAGTGACGGGCATCTCTGCCGCGCCGGCAGTCCACACCATGAACTGCTCCATGATCTGGCTAAGGCCTGAGAACGAGATGCTGTTGCGCTCGTAGGTCTCGTTGTCGGCATCCAGAAGCCCAAGGTTGACCAGGGACTTCATCATGCCGAACAGTCGGTAGCGTTCTGTGATCTTTTCGCACTGAGCACTGGCAAGAGCGCCTTGCAGACCCTTCACGCTGACCGTGTCAACGTTGGCCTCCAGCACCAGGGAAGCAATACCGCCCTTGGTAGCCACCACATCGCGCAGGTCAGACATGCAGCGACGTAGACGACTGTCACCCCAGCCTTGCTCGAACATGCGCATACGGCGCGGCAGGCGAGCCCCAGTGCGGCGGATGATGTGGCTGTAGTGAATGCGCTGCTCGCCGTTCACCATCATGTAGAACTCAGGGAGCATCCAGTTTGACTTGAGCGGGTCAGTCAGGTTGAACTCAGTTGGCTGGATGTCCCAGCGGTCGAGTACCACCAGGTTCTTCAGGTCGCCCTTGCCGATCTTCTTGAGATCGAGGGGCTCGCTCAGGTCTTGCCCAGTCACCATCAGCAGCGCGGCACCACCGTACAGGTCTGCCCAGCAGCACGTATCAAGGTAGGCTTGCTGTACACCCAGGCGGCGTTCTTCGTTTGCGATGTCCTTGGCCTGCTTGCCATTGAATGTGCGCCACTCACGCAGTGCGTCCTCGTTCGGCTTGTCCACGATACGGCGGGCAATCCAGTTCGACTGATACGCCGCTTCAAGCTCGATCTGATTGACGAACTCAAAGCCGAATACGTTGTGGGTGCGCTTATCTCGGTTGGTGCCTATGTTGGCAACCATGTTCGACAAACTGTCGGTCGATACGACCTGGCCGCCACGGATCTGAACCCTTGGCAAATTTCGCGGTTTTGATGTGGTCATAAATTGATCTATCTCGCGCCACGAAACGGCGGTTGTGAAAACGTGGCGCGGATTAATCGACCTTTCGGCTTGGTAGCTTGAAGTCAGTCACCCGGTCGGCAATGGTCCGGATCTTCTCCACGCCCAGGAAGCCAACCCAGCCACCGACGAAGGTAGCCATGCTCTGTGGGAGCGAGAAGAACTCAAGCCCACTGATGATGGTCAGGGCCAGGCCACCGCAGATGGCGCCCTCCACGATCATCTGGCGACGTGTGCCGCCACCGTAGGTGATTCGCAGGACAGCCATCGCACAGGACAACGCAGCCGCATAGAGGATCGGCGAATGCTGGCTCAACCACGCAAGCGCTATCGCCCAAGTGTCTGGTTTGTCTGGCATGTTGGACATCTCGGTTCCTCCCCGTCAGGGAGTTAGGGATACAACAGGCCAAAGCCTGCGGAATTGAATCGACTCACACAGCACTCCCAGCTCGGAGCAATGGGTGTGGTGGAGCCGAAAACTGAAAGGCCCCGATCAATGTCGGGGCCCTGAATAGGTGCGCGGTCTTTCCCGCTGTCAGCCAAAGACGATCCAAGCGTCAACGCCCTAATGCATCGATCTCGCCATTCCTGTCTCGCGCCACCCTGTAAGCACAGTGAGGTCAGGGTGCGCGGGCTGCCGGTGTTTTTCCGTAGCGCTGCACTACCGGCTTATCAGCGTCCAGGCCTTCCGTGAGGCTGCCCTGGCTGCAGTAAAACTCAGGATCGAGTAGGAGGCGGATTCACATCCGCCGTCCTCTCACACCACCGTACGTACGGTTCCGTATACGGCGGTTCAGGTTATACGGTTAAGTCGGTTTATCGTATCCAGTATCGAGACCAGCCCGAGGCGGTCCCACAGCTTCTTCGGCAACGCCTGATTCATATGGGGCGCTCCCGAGTTCCACCATGGGCCTCGGCCATTGACTGCCGATTTCCACGCCCGCGCCGCATTAAGTCCCAAGCGTATCAAGTTGCGCGCCCTCGTAGAGGGCCGCTTCCATTGACGCCAGACGATACAGCGAAGCTTGTGACGCACCCAGCCGTCCAATTCCTCAAGTGGCCGTCTGCTCTGGCTCAGCTTGAAGTAGCCCGCCCATCCGCGCAGCACGGGGTTTATCCGCTCGATGACAGTCGCCACCTTGTGGCCCCGCGCTTTACGTAGCAGCTCTCTGAGCCGGTCGCGCAAGCGACCCAGGCTCATCGTCGCCACTCTCAGTCTCGGTTGCTGATGCCAGCTCATCCCGTAACCCAAGTAATCACACATCCAAGACCCGGCTACTCGGCTCTTATCCCGATTCAGCGTTAGTTTCAGGCGCTGATTCAGGAAGCGCTCAACACTGGCCATCACTCGTTCGCCAGCACGAGGGCTGCGCACATAGATGTTCGCATCGTCGGCATAACGCACGAAGCGATGACCCCGCCGTTCCAGCTCGCGGTCGAGTTCGTTGAGCAGGATGTTCGACAGCAACGGCGAGAGCGGGCCGCCTTGCGGCGTCCCTTCCTGCCGTCGGCTGGCGATCCCACCCGACATCTCACCGGCTTGGAGGTACCGCCGGATCAGTCTGAGCACGCGTTTATCTACGATTTGGCGCGCCACGTACGCCATCAGGAGATCGTGGTTGACCCGGTCAAAGAATTTCTCAAGATCGAGTTCCACGCACCAGCGATGCCCTGCCGCCACATGGGCGCGGGCTGTCTCGATGGCTTGGTGGGCGCTTCTGCCCGGACGGAAGCCGTAGCTGTAATCCGAAAACAGCGGGTCGAAGATCGGCGTGAGCTGTTGCAGCAGTGCCTGTTGGATCAGGCGATCCACGACGCAGGGAATGCCCAGTTGTCGGGTGCCGCCTTTGGGTTTGGGGATGTCGACGGCGCGTACACCTTGCGGGTGGTATTCGCCGGCCAGCAACCTCCTCTGGAGGATCGGCCAATACTGATTCACGTAGTCCGCCAAGTCGTCGACCGTCATGCCATCGGCACCCGGCGCGCCCTTGTTGCTGACCACGCGCTGATACGCACGTCTGAGGTTGGCCGGTGCAAGCACCCGCGCCATCAGCGTGTCCGGCTCCGCGTTCGTCCACGTCACAGATGCCGTCGATACCTTTGCGCTGTCAGCCGTCATCCTCGGATTCTGTCCGGGACTCGGAGTCACAGTCTTCTCTTGGAGAAATTTCTGCATTTCGGTATTCAACGAGACTCTGACGCCTACTGGCGGCATAACCTGTTCGGCCCTTGGTGGCGCGGTTATTCGCCACTTACTACGGCTTCGGCTGACTTCTGCACGCTCATCCCATCGCCTCTCGACGCTCGGTAGCACACTGGCAAACGTGCAGATCTCCCAGGGTAATTCGCGCGACCTTCCTGCTTATGCCTGTCGGATCTACGTCACAGCGTTCCGTGCAAGTATTGGGCTTTGAAGATTTTGGCCTTCTTACCCCGCTGCGCCGCCTCTATCCGCTTCCTGTTCGTCAGGCCAGCATTTTGCCTCGGGCTTCCTTCAGATTCGCAGTCACCCGCGACACCCTTGCCTCTGGCTAACACTTCCCCTTGCCGGGTGTGTAGAGGACTTTCACCTCCCAGTCACCAGCGTGGCCACCACAGCCAAGCTGGTTGCGCTTGCGCGCAACGCGCCATGCCTGGCGCACCAATAAAAAACCCGGCGCAGTGGCCGGGTTCTTGTTAGTCACTCCTACACACGCAGGAATGACAGGATGGGTGAATAATGCGACATGGCGACATGATATTGCAAGCCCTTTTGAGGGACTATTTTCATGCGGCCTCCCCAGACAGAACCCCTACGGCCTCAAGCATGTGCTGTGCATCGACCAAAGCCTCGTCCACCATCGACTCCAGTGCGCCCTTGATGCTCTTGTTCCAGCGCTGATAGGTGCGCTCGGTCAGGCCCTGGGTATCCCAGTTCGTCATGTCGTAGTTCGACTCGGCAAGGACGATCATCTCTCCCGGCTTCGTCTCGGCCAATGACCTGGCGTGCTTATTGGCTCGCGCAATATCTGCGTCGGCCGCTTTATTGCGCCAATCCCACTGGCCCTCATCCTTGTTTTCGCGATGCTTTGGAGCTTTGACTTCGACCACTGCACGCCGGATGCCCTTCGACTGCTGCGGCACAGCCCAGACCAGCACCGCCTGCTGAGTGAAGCGCAGCGGCGCCGGTGAGGACACGACCGCAACAAGACGGCCGATGGAATCGATCTTGCGCCCCCGGTGGGTGCTGTACTTAGCCACCAATGCATTCCAGTGCCGCGGGGAAAGCTGGGCGTGCAGAAGTTTGTGCACGATGCAGTCAGCGAGCAGTGCCGCATCCTTGCCGGTGATCTCGCCTTTAAGCTTGCTGGTCTGCACCCGCGGCTCGACGTTGCACCCACCTGCGCTGTTGATCGTCTCCGCTGCAAGAGCGCGGACGACTGCAGAAATGACGTTTTGGTAGTTCATGCTGCAGCCCTCTTGAGCTCTCTGGTCTTTGCCCGGTATTCGGCGGTCATCGCCTTCAGTTGCTCGATGGTGTACTTCTTGGGCTCATGCGGCCCTTCCAGCCACTCCACGGCCTCGGCGCCGATACGCTTCACCAGCTCAATGCGGTAATTCACGATGTCGCCCGACTTGTGGTTGTTGCATGGAGCGCATTGCTTGTGGACATTCAGCGGCTCGAATCTGATGGCTGGGTTTGCCGCAACAGTCCGATAGTGCCCAGCGTGATATTGGCCGTCATGGTGGCGACCACAGCTCACGCAAGGCAGATCGGCGTCACGTAGGCGCACCCATTCGTTGAAGGCCTGCTGAGTGTCCTTGGCATGATCCGCCCTGCTCTTCAGCTTCTCCTTTCGGACCTTGATGTCCTTGCGCTCGATGTCGGCCAGGGCCTTGCGTGCCTTTGGCGCATGCCTCGGCCCGTCGATCAGCGCGCACGCTGGACTGCACACCGCCTGGCCCATGCGCGAGGGCACGAATGAGGCCCTGCACGCAGCGACGCGGCATTTCTTCGGCTTGGCCGGCTTCCGTTCGATGGTCATACAGCCTCCTTGGCTTTCTGCTGCTCATGGGTGAAGTCGCCGCGCAAGGGCATCAGGTTCTTTTCGTGCTTTACCGCGTGCATGTATCTGAACTTGCACAGCCATCCGCCAACCCCGGCAGCCGGCCTGAACTCGTAAACCTTGCCCGTGGTGGGCGACACGATCAGGTCGCCAGGCATTACGAATCGCACCAGTTCTGCGGTCTCGCCCAAATACCCGCCCGAGATGACAAGAGCCAGATCGCCCGGCTTGAAGTTGTTAGTCATAGCGGCCACCCCAGTGATCTTTTTGCGTCCAGCGCACCTGGTGCTCGGAGCCGAAAGCAAAAACCCATTCGATCAACTCCCCGCACTGCTTCACAGTGAGCTTGCTTGTGCGCTCGTAGATGACGTCGAAGCCGTTCCCGTCTACCGCAGGTATCATCTGCGGTTGATCGCCCGACTCACGCAGCCAGGCGGCCGTCAGCAGGCGCTTCCAGATCAGGACGTCCCACTTTTTCCCGGCGTGCTCCACCTGGGCTGCGATGTCGGCCAGGGCTGCGTGAAGGGCCTTGTTCTGCTCCCCGCTGCGGTCCACTTCGGTGATGGCGAGCTTCTTGGGCTTGGTGATATCCATTCCAGCGATATGCCCAATCACCCGGGCACGGTCTGATTCATTACGGATCTGCAGGTTGGTCATTGGGTAACCCCCGCATAAATCGCCATCCACACCGCCAGTACAAGGCCGATGAGGATTGACGAGAGAAGGACAGGGAAGGCGCAGTAGGCGAAGCCTTCAAGGGCTTTTGAGGTCTTCATGACGGCTCTCCCTTGCCCATGGCGGCCAGCTTGCGGCGGATGCGCGCCGTCGGACCTTCAGGGCTTGGCCCAATGAACTCTTCGGGAGTTGGCGGCACTGGCTCGCCGGCGAGAATTTTCAATCGGCGAATCTCGGCGCACAACTCATGGTGAGACCGAACCAGTTCCAGCGTTCCCTGCCCATGGCAGAAGCTCAACAAGCGATAGGATTCGGAATCCTTGCGCAACGCATCGGCCTCTTCGTGGCGGCGCTCAGCAAGCGATGCAAACTCCTCGCCATACGCACGCAGCTTTTCGCACTCAGCTCTCAACTCAGCATTCACCCGCTCGTAGGCTTCGTAGCCGGTGCGTAGGCCGGCTACTTCGGCGCGGAGACGGTCGCGCTCGGCCAGGAGCGCCTGGGCGATGGAATGGAACTGACGGCGGGACAACTCGCTTTCCATCGCCATGCTGAATGGCATTCCGATTGCGGCTCTAGTGATTTCGCTCATACAAGCTCCTTTGGCACGCTTACGGCCTCGCCCAGGACCGAGGCAACGATGGCGCGGCAGGCGGCAATCAGCGGGGTGCAGCCCTTGTAGCCCAAGGGGTGCCCCCATTCAGTGGCTGCATTCCAAGGGCCGTTTTTGTTCTCGAGTGGAGCGCCGATGTCGAGCTTGTACTTCTCGATCAGCGGGCCGCCGCATCTCCAATCCGTTGATGGATGGAAAGTGCACCCCATATCACCAATTGATAGCCATGCAGCGCCAAGCAGTGGTGGAGTTGGTGCGCGGACAGAAACCGCAACGCCTTCAGCCTTCGCAACAGCCCAATCCAGCGCCGCGCCCGACAGGTCTGGCGTCTTAACTTCAACAAATTCGCTCATAACCGCCGTACTCCCTTCTTAGCCAGAGCCTCACGCTCAGCACAAGGCGTGCAAAGCGTCACCCCCGGAATAGCCACACGACGGCCCTCCGGGATCAACTCACCGCACCCCACGCACTCTGTGGCGCTGATACCGGTGTAGCGAGGGATCTGGGAAAGGGACCGATTCAGGGCTTCTTCGATTACATCGTCAGCCTGGTCGCAAATATCACTCATGTTCGTTTCTCCGCGCCGCACACCAGCTCGCGCTTGATGTTCATTTTTGCCAGCAGCAACTCGCGGGCGGACTTGCCGTCGGCCGGGATGCCTTGCTGAATGATTTTTGCCTGGACCTGCTGGTCGGCGAGTTCGTTGGCGAGTTCGAAGGCGGTCTTCTGGCTGTCGTGGCCGATCCCGGTGAGGATCTTCCCGTTCAGCGGCTGGCCTTCCTGGGCGCGTCGGATCACCACGGCGTAGTTGTGGTCGAAGCGCTGACGTAGGCCCTTGTCTTCCTGCTTTGCGGTGCGCAGGTCGAATATTCCAGTCTCGTTGGCCGCGACGCGCACACCTTCATGGCTGTAGACGCCCATCAATGCCTCCACCCATGCGTCAGCGCTCGCTGGCAAGCCGAACGCCTCAGGGCCGGGCGTGCACCAGCCTATGAACTGGCCGACGCTTGGGGCGAACGGTGAGCCGCTTTTCCGGCACTGCTCGATTCCATAACGGATCTGCTCCAGCGTGCGGATGCCGGCGGCCATGAAACCCATTGTCCAGTTGCGCATCGCGGCGGCTTTGGCCTTGTCGTCGGGCCAGGCCTGCTTGTGCGCCGGGAATATGGCCTGCAACTGCCGAAACAGGCGCTCGACCACTTCGCCGGTGGCGTCATCCACAACGCCAAGCTGGGTGCCGATTTGCGCCGGGGCCTGATAAGGGGTGGCGGTGGCCAGGGCCCGTGCTGCACCTGGGATCATCTGAGTGACTGTTTTCATAGGTCATCACTCGTATCGGTGCGCCACGACTGATCGTAGTAGTCCGGGCCGTTGCTGACAGTTTTGCGGCCCGTCACAACCTTGTCAGGGAACAGGCCCGTCCAGCCATTGCTGATGGACTGGTTGATCACAGCGTCAGCGTCGTGGTGACCTGCCAGGGTCTTGGCTTGCTTGGCGCAGGTGGTGGCGGTCAGCGGTTTCTTGATCTCTCGGCGGTGCTGGCACCATTCAGCCCACGTTGATTCGCTGACATTGAAAGGTCGTGCAATCAGAGGATCAAACTTTGAGACCTTGCGCGAAGCGGACGGGGAAGCCTTGGCTGAGCCGCGCTTTTCACCCTCAGATGTACTGTTGCTCTTTGTATTACTCTCCTGCGCCTTTTCCGAATAGGGGTCACCGCCTTTCCCGAATAGGGTCGAAGCGTTTTCCGAATAGGTATTCGACTTTCCGAATAGGTCGGTCAGGCGCACGCGACGCTCTACAACCTGACGCCCATCGCGGATCAATTCGACCCGCAACAGGCCCTTGCCGGTCAGAGAGCTGATGATTTCAGAGACGCGTGAGTTCGACAGGCCAAAGAACCTGCCGAAGTGGTTATTACTGGCGTAGCAGCCCCGTACAGGATCTTGCAGGCTACCGATCTCGACCATCATCACCTTTTCAGTGATCGACAGTGATCGGTCCAGCCAGACCTCAGCAGGAATCCACACGCCTTTAAACTGGCGCGGTACATCGCTCATGCCGCACCCCGCATAGCCTTGTCGTGGGCGAACAGACCGTCCCAGGTCTTCTTCATGGGCAGCTCGCCGGCCAGGTACAGGTCGTACAGGCGTGCGGCGCCCTTCTTCAGCAGGATGGGTGTGTAGGAGATGAACGGTTCTTTGCCGTGCGGGGTGACTTCGACCTGGTGCTCGGTCATGTACTTATCGCGGGCGTACGAGCCAACACGGTGACGGGTGCCAGACTTGCTCTCGTTGTAGAGCCAACTGCGCCCTTCCAGGTAATTACCCACCTGCATGACGTTTACCCCATTGAGGCCCTTGCAGAATTGCGTGTGGGTCATGCCTTCCTTGAACAGGTTCTCTAAGGAATGGATCTTGGTTGCCTGCTGCTCGACCTGGGCAGTGAGCATCAAGCGGGCCTTTTCAGACTCCATGGCGATCTGCAGGATTTCGATAGTGGAAAGCTGCTTAGGCCCCTCCAGATCTTTGATCTTTTTCAGGACCGTTCGGCGAACAGCCTTGGACTCACGCATTCCCACCAGGGTGCATTGGTCCAGGGTAAGGTCGTACGAGGCCATCATTACCCCGCTTTGGGGGTGTGCAATAAAACTGCATACCCCCAGCTCGCCGGATAACTCGTCCTCTACGCGAATAATGAACTGGTCGTTTCTGACCTTTGACTCGCCTGCACGGGTGCGGGCATCGTTTACAAGGTCGCGAAGATCTACGGATGACATTGTCCGCGCCACGTTTTGCGATTGCAGAAAACGTGGCGCGGGATTATTGAGGGCCTGTACATCAGTGTTCGACGTATGCATAATCAGCTCCACGTTGAAACGTTATTTGCAAGCGCTGTAAAAAGAGCCGGGATTGCGCCCCGGCTTTTTTGTGCCTGCGATTTGGGTTTATTGGCTGGGGTCTTCATCAGGCCCTCCTTTTTCAGGCCCTATTCCGGGCTTCGGCGGTTCTCGCCTTGTTGTTGGCAGATGCCGGATCTTTCCGGCGCCTCTTGGCCTGGTCTTCTCGAAAAAACGCTCTGCTCCAAGCTTTGCGGCGTATTCGTCGGGCGTCATGCCCGCATCCTTCGCCAAACGTTCAAGCTTCTCGTAGAGGCGCCCATCGATCCCGTGGCTGATCGTGGTTTCAGGCACATAGCCTCCTTCAGGGCCTTCAGGCCTGCATGTGTTTACCGGTAGCATTCGGTTCAACGATGCTTTCCAACTTCTCCTCGACGCACATGCGCACAAACACGGCCAACTGCAGCTTGTGCAGGCGGGCCACGGCCTTTAACGCTTCGTAGGTTTCATCGTCATAGCGGGACTTGATCTCCCGGTCTTTCAGGTGGCGTGTGTCGTCGTATGCCATTGGTGAGGCTCCTTGGTTGTTCGAAAGGGTTATGCAGCTGATTTCTTTGGGTGTGCCTCGGCGAGCAGCCAGGCAGGCTCGAACGGCTTGCCGTTGGCGGCAGCCAGTTCTGCAATTTTCTTGGCGTATTGGGTTTCGCCGGTGTACTCGGTGCGCGGCAGCGCGTCGGCAACAAGCCATTTGTAGATAGCGCGCGGGGTCTTCCCGCAGGCCATCGCCACGGAAGGAACACCACCAGCATCATCAATCGATTTCTTGAGCGGCCGCATATGGCCTCCGAGTCAAATATGAACTTACGGTACATCTTATGTCGGAACTGAAAGTACATGCAAGCGCGTGAGAACATGAACCCATGGTTCAAATAGAAGAAATCCGCAATTCTTTCGTAGCGCGCTTAAAGCAGTCCCTCGCCGAGGCCGGGATTCCTGAGTGGGGCGCGGGTGTGCGCCTGGCAAAAATGGCGAAAGTGACACCGAAGGCCTGCAGCAAATGGCTTAACGGTGAGTCGATGCCGGGCGGGGCCAAGATGCTCGCCCTGGCCACAGCTCTTAACGTGCGGGTGGAGTGGCTGGAATATGGTCGTGGCGAAATGCGCGAATCTGCGCGTCCGGCGATTGTTGAGGGTCGCACTCCCCCGCGCAGCTTCGACCTGAACGATGAATCCGGCTACACGGGCGTCCTGCAACTGACGGCACGCGGATCAACCGGCGACGGAGACGACAACCCGCACGTCGAGATCCGCGGTGTCATGGCGTTTAAGTCGGCCTGGCTTCGCGCAAATAACCTCAACCAGAAGAACCTGGACGTGATCTATGCGAACGGGCACAGCATGGAGCCGACAATCAATGACGGCGACGTGCTGCTGGTTGACGAATCGCGGGTCGAACCGAGGGACGGCCAGATATTCGCCATGCAGAGCGAGTCAAAAGGTACGATCGTGAAGCGCCTGGTCAAATCAGACTTCGATGGCTGGATCATTCGCAGCGACAACCCGGACAAGGCGCGCTATGGCGACGAGACGCTACGTGACGGAGAAATAAACGAGGTGCGCATTATTGGGCGTGTGGTTTGGCGGGGTGGAATGCTTTGATATCAAATTCCTAAATATTTAGCCCGGCGCAACACCGGGCCATCCTCTGCCTATATCGACTTGAACAGGATTGTCTGCCGGCTCGCTCCAAGCACTGCCTTGTAGGAAGACATGCCTATCAGCTCCAGCGGTCCTTGCGATACCGAAGACCAGAGCTGTCCTTCCAGCGCTTCCTTGTCAGTGATAATTGTGATCGCTGGAAAAGCGCCGGGGTTTGTCATGCTGATAAGCAGAACTCTCCCGCCAACAACCTGTGCGATTCTGTAATCACCATCGCTCACCCATATGAATTTTCCCTTGTGCTTGGATACTCCCGACTCCTGAAGAAAGGACATTAGGTTGTTGAAGCTCATTTGGTTTTTTCCGATGAGCATGGGCTGTACCCCGGTCCGACCAACCACTTCTGAGATTAACTGTTCGTCCTTCGCTCGGTCTTTGTCTGCGAGACCGCGAACATGGGCAACGTGCTCTCCGCGCTTCTTCCTGCAAAGATCCGGGATTGCTTCTATCTGATAATTGGAGATCTTGACGCGCTGGCTACCCCCGAACAACGCTGGCGGACTGACCGCCTCTAGCGTTGCAATCGAGGCCCTGAACAGCGCTTCGCTATCGAAATCAACCGGCCCCCTCAAAAACCCCGCTCCGCCCATGATGAGCGACCAGCGTTTATCGGCTGCCCTGTATGGCTCTGTACTCATTGGTCGTATCGAATAATGGATATCGCCCTCGATACATGATGCCGAAATATCTATAGCTACCCCAGCCGACGGGGAGGTGGCTCGCACGCCGACGCCTCCATAATCTGAAATATCCTTATAGGTGAAATCACTTTGCGTGACCTGGGGCGCACTCGCACAACCACCTATAGAGACCAATATAGATAGGGCAATTATCCGTTTCATTTCCTGCTCCTGCTCTGGGGTGGGCCGATTGTAGCAGCCCTCATTCCCCCTTTCTCGACCCCCACTGAGCGGTTTTTTTGCGCCCCGACAAAAATATGTACTTTTGGTACTTGACCAATATGAACCATTGGTACATATTCACCCCATCGAGTCACCCAACAGGGACTCGCCAGGGCCTCACAGCCCGCCGCTCTTTAGTCGCACAGCTTCACCCTTGCCGGATCACCACCGGCCCAGATTCAAAGGCAGCGATGAACCGGCCTCAACGGTCCAGAGGGTTGGCAACTGACCCGGGCGTGCAGCGTAAAGCGCCAAGAACAGTTATCCAGCGGGAGAACAAGCCGAAAGGCCCGCGGCTGGAAGAACATTTGATTCAAGCCGGTGACCGACGCCAGTAGCGGGTCACGGCGGAAAGCATCACTGAGCAGCCTTCTCGCGAGGGCTGCTTGGGATGACAACCGGAGGAAGTGAAATGCCGAAGTACATGCTCGACTACATCAGGCTTTGCTGGGAATGCAGCCTTGACCTGCGCACCGTCGGCAACATGCGCAGCATCGTGCTCCCAACGCTGCAGCGTGAGGCGACAGCACTTCGCGCCGCAGTGAGCGAGTTCGCCGGAGCCTTCCCTGAGCTTGAGCAAGACGCCGAACTGCTGGAGTCAGCCATACGGGCCGGAATCCAGCGCTGCACGCCTCAGCCGCATCAGCAAGAGCTGTTCGCAGCATGACGGACCTATTCACTGATGCCCATCCAGAGCGGTGGGCAGCGGGAAAACAACCGGAGTCTACTTATGACCTCAATGACTTCGCTCCTTACGCTGGAGCGGCTTAAGCAGGCAATTGTCTACGACCCAGAAACAGGGGCCATGCGCCACAAAGGTCGTCAGGGCGTGCGCGATGGATCATCTGCTGGAGCCCTTGATGCTGAGGGGTATCTGGTGATTCGTATCGACGCTATTAAGCACCGTGCAAATCGACTTGCTTGGCTCTATATGACCGGCGAGCAGCCTGAAGGCCAGATCGACCATATCAACGGCATCAGGTCGGATGATCGGTTCTGCAACCTGCGGCTGGTCTCAAACAAGCAGAACGGCAGAAACCAGCGCAAACAAAGCGGCAACAAGAGCGGCGTCACCGGCGTTTGCTGGCATAAGCGCTACTCGAAATGGCTCGCTCAGATCCGAGTAGATGGCAAATACATATACCTTGGCATGTTCAGCAATATTGAAGACGCAGCGACAGCACGAAAGGCCGCAGAGGTAGAGCACGGTTTTCACGAAAACCACGGAAGAACATCAGCTCAGTACCGGCACCTGTAGCAAACACGACAGCCTGTCGTTAACTGCCCGAGTGCCTCTCACTGAGTAGCCGCGACGGCCATAGAGTGAGACCGCATCGGACTGACACTTTGCACGGAGCCTGCCGTAACCACTCGGAAGCGTAGCCGTGATCACGGAGTGTCAGCCCGATGCGGACGAAAATGCGGCCTATAACCGCCCACCTGCATCACCGCAACAAGCAGATGAATGCCCAGGCTGATGGGCAAGTGTAAGACCTGAGGGATCGCGGGAATCGTGGCCGGTAGAGTGAGTAAGCGCCCAGATGGCCACGGCGAGTCCAAGAATAAGCGGCTGAAACCTTCGCCCCGGTGAAACTCCGGTGTCACTAAGGCCGCTAATAGCCATGCCGGGATCAGCTCCGGCCATCTGCCCCCCCTTCCCCACCTCTATTACGTCAGCACTCCTCCCCCGCGCCCATCGGCAACCAGCGGGAGGCATGAGTGTTGACGAATACAGGTGAGCCAACGAATGGAGAGAGTCATGAGCAAATACACGGAGGCAATCACGGAGGCGGTTAAAGCTCTGGAGTCAGCCGAAAAGTCCTACCAGGCCGCAACCGATCGGCTCGCTACTGTTCGTGGGCACGCTGGGCAATCTGGCTACTCGGTCAGCGTCAATGGCGTAACTGTGGCGGTGTCCACCTGTGACAGCCGCAACAACTACCAAGGAACGCTGATTCGCGGACGGGAAATGATTCACCTGGGTGCACTGAAGGCGCTTGGTGCTGAACTCCAAACCGCTGCCGACCGTGTTCGGGAGTGCCGAGCTTATTTGGCATCAATCGTTATCTCCTAACCCCAAATACTGGAGGTCTCCATGAGCAATTGGATCAAGTGCAGCGACAGACTGCCCGATTACAACGAAAAAGTTCTGGTCTGCTTTGTGACGGTCCTCGGCACCCAGCAGCTCACCACTGCGGAGCTCAACCACCAGAAGCGGTGTGCATCCCCTGAAAGCCTCGACTACGACGACATCTGGTACGTCGCAGTTGGCTGGGGGCACAAGATCAAGCCGACCCACTGGCAGCCATTACCGCAACCACCCACCGAATAACCAAGCCTGGAGGCAACCATGGAACACGAAATAGTTGTTGAGGGGTTTGTCCTCCAGGTGGAGGTGACCCATTGCGTGAATGAGCCGCCTTGCCCGGCCAGCTGGAACAGCGACTGGGACGCCCAGGGCTGCCGCGAGCTGGAATTCAAACTGGTGTCGGGCATCTGCTACGACGAGGACGGCGTCCGGATGGACGTGCCGGACTATCAACTGCCGGTGCTGGCTCACCAGTACGGCCCACAGATCACGTTGGCGCTGTGGCATGAGATTGACAGCCGCAAGCGCCGGCAACGGTGGGCAGCATGAGCCGTAACCACAGGGTTGCCCTGGAAATCATCGACTCACGCTTCACCAAGTTGCAGGCCGGTGATTCATCGGCTCAGCTCCACGCTGAAACGAGCATGGCCGTTGAAATGGCCCACTCGCTCGGCGCCATCGACACACAAGAACACAGCCACTACGTCCAGCGCCTGCACCGTCTCTACGAAATGCAGGCCGAAGCGTTCCTGGCTGACATTCGGAGGGCTGCACCGTGAACACCATGACCCTGGCATTTACCCACGCTTCCTGGCTGGGCGCCCTGTCGCTGGCCTATGACGCTGGTATCGAAAACGTCCACGCCTGGAGCCGCCGGGCCTGCCTGTGTGGTGAGTGGACCGTGGCTTACGAAGTTAAGGCATGACCACCCACCAGCAGCACAGGCGCCGCGCCATCCGCTGGGCCTTCTTCATCACCGGCCTGATCTTCTACACCGTCCTGTTCCTGGGCCCCGCTATCGGCGGGCTCATTACTCAATAGGTGACCACCATGAACAAGCACACGCCCGGCCCGTGGGAAGTAATAAATTCAACAGGCGTTTTTTCTGCTCTTGGCGCTGATAGCGGCGATGGAACGAAAGCCGACTCAAGCGATGGTTGGAATATTTGCGATTGCTCTATCGGAGTAACTTCGGTCGACGGCGAGCATATCGAGCTAGGGTTTGCTGTTCAAAAGGCCAACGCCAAGCTGATCGCTATGTCTCCCCAGCTTCTTTTGGCCCTTATAGATGCCGCAACAATATTTCGCGGCCTGGTTGATGCCGTCCCGTCTCTGCGTGAACGCGTCGAGGCATACGACAACCTGATAAACAAAGCCACCCAATAACCCCCTTCACAGCGCCCCTCTCCGGTGGCGCGGAGAGATAGTCATGTCCGATAAAAACATGCAGATCTGGAGCAAGGTCGATAAAACCGACACCAGATTTACCAAAAAAGCCAAGGTCAACGGCCAAGACATCACCAGCCTGAGCGGTACTGCGATGGTCATGAAGGCCACCGAACTGTTTGGCCCTGTGGGCATTGGCTGGGGCTGGCGGATTGTCGAAGAACGCTTCGATGAAGGTCATGAAATTTTCATCGGCGAAGGCGACAAGCGCGCCTGCATCGGTCGCGAGATCGGGCACACGGTGAAAATTGCCCTTTGGTTCATGCAGGACGACAAGCGCGGAGAGATTGAGCAATACGGCTGCACCCGCTACCAGTACAAGACCAGCTACGGCATGACGACCGACGGCGAAGCGCCGAAGAAGTCGCTGACAGATGCCATCAAGAAGGCGCTGTCCATGCTCGGCTTCAGCGCGGACGTGTTCCTTGGCCTGTTCGATGACCAGGACTACGTGCAGCAGCTCCAGGCGGAGCAGGCAATCGAGCAGGCAGAGGACCGGGATGCTGAGATCGAGCGCCAGAAGCAGGAGCGCCTGGACTACATCAAGTCGGTGGTCGAGACCATGCAGGGCGCTCAGTCGATGCAGGAGCTGAAAAAGCTCCACGACCATGCAGTTCGCCGGCTTACCGCGCGAAACGACGACACCGCCATCAAGCGCATAGCCAAAGAGCTTCGCGATCTCACCCCTAAATTCACTCAGGAGTCAGCAGCATGACGCAACTCTACGCACTGACCGGAAAACTCGCCGAACTCCAGGCCATGGCCGACACCGATGATGAGGGCCTGAAAGAGGCCTTGCAGAACGCCATGGACGAGGTTCAAGGCGACTTCAACATCAAGGCTGACAATATCGTCATGTTGCGTCGCAATATCGAAAGCGACGTGACGGCCATCGACAACGAAATCGAGCGCTTGGCCGAACTCAAGCGGATCAAATCCAATAGCGTGTCGCAGATCAGTGACTACCTGCGCCGCAACATGGAAGCCGCCAACATCAAGTCGATCAAGCGCCCACTCTTCACCATCACCCTGGCAATGGGAAGTGAACGGGTGATCGTAGACAACGAAGATGCAGTGCCAGACGAATTGACGTCTGTGAAATCAAGCATCACCCCGGATAAAAAGGCCATTGCCGCCAAGCTCAAGGAAATCCGCGATCACAACGAGGCGGTGCGCAAGCGTATGGCCGCTGGCGAAGATGCGGAACACGAACTTATCCCCGAACCGGGCTGGGCGCACCTTGAGCGCGGCGACAGTTCCATCCGCATCAAGTGAGGCCAGCATGATCAGTAACCACCTCAGCCTGGTAGAGCAGCACCGCCAGGACGCTTACTCGATATCGGAGCGCACGGCGCAGTTCTTGGCTGCTGGAGGGATAGTCGCGCAGTTGCCAAGCCCGCCACGCAAACCGCTACCACCGCCCCGCTCCACCAAGATCGATCCCGAAACCATACTCAAGCGCCGCAAGCCGCCCATCACCCGGGCCGAGCGTAACGCGCTGCGCAAACTTGCGGAGGCATTATGAGCAAGCGCAAGCCGCACAACCTCAAAGCCCGCATTGACCGGTCTTGCCGTTCGCTGCTCGCCGCTAACCACGTCGCCGTGGTGAACATCGATCCAAGCGGCCGCCAGGGCATGATCAACTACAAATCGCTGAAGAACATCCCTCCCGGTAAGATCGGCCAAGCCGTTTGCGGTATCCCCCACCGCTGGACGATCTACCTGAGCGCGCTTTGCATCGACGCCCGCGGCGACCGCTACAGCAAGTCGGTGGAGATTGCGCCCGAGGGCATCTACCTATCTGACCATCTGGAAGACGTGATCGAGCATTGCTACATGAAGCTGCGCGACGAGGCCAATCAAGGCCAGATAGTGGCTTCGGGCTGGATCGCCATTCCTGAAGCGATGTCGCTGGATGAGGCGCACGCTGCGCGGATCTTCGAAGCGGTCGGCGCCTGGCACCAGGTGAAGGTCGATTCATGCGCCGCATAGCCCGCCCCCAGCAACGCAAACGTCAAACCTGGCTCGCACTGCCGGCCAGCGGAATAGAAGAGGTAGGACATGGCTGCCGCGCAGAAAGAACGATCAGCAAAGACTGCGGCGAGGCGAAAGACTCGCGGCGAGGAAGAATTGCGACTCCACACCATGGCCGGCACCCGCCAAGCCTTGGCTGACCTGATGGCCTGGAACGGAATCGAGGAACAGGGCGAGGCCATGACCTTGATGATTCACCACCTGCACGGCCTTGGCCCAGCAGGATCGGCGCAGTTCCTATCGCCACCACGACACGAATACGTGATTCCTGAAAACGTGTCGGCAAAACTGCAGCTCGCATACAACCGCGAAGCTCTTCGCATCTGCCACGACGAATAACCCACCCTACTCGCTGCATCCGGTAACCGGAGGGCGGCGCCTGACTGGAGATAATTCATGAAAGAGCATGAAAGTACCGCACTCGCCGCCCGGGTCGCGGAAGACCTGGCCAAACACCAATACACTCAACTGGTGAACGAAAACGGCGTCGAGGTTTGGCGCTGCGCACGGCCAGGCAGTAGCTGCTACGGTTTCGACATCTGCGTTACCCGCTTCGGCATGAGCATGATGGGCGATATCGGCCCGCTCGTTTTCCACGTCGGCGCCAGCTACGGCATCAACTTCTTGCGCCATCAGAGCGACGGCTATCTGCATGAGAAGCTGGACGGCGACATCAAGCGCGCGGTGATCGACTTCGACGCGATCCGCGACACTGTGTGCGAGTGCGTAGCCGGCCGAATTGAGCATGAGCTGCCGGACGATGAAGTTCCTGAATGGATCACCGACATCCCGAACAAGGGCGCCACCCTGGAGCAGGCTGAACAACTGGTCGAGTGGATGCGCGAGCGCGAGCAAGCGCAAGACGAGCGCCTTCCTTTCGCCGACCTGGCCGACGTAGTTGAGGAGGTCGAGGGCTTCGCCGATGGCCGGGAAAGCGAGACGGTCCTGGCCTACGATTTTCTCCTGGGTAACGAAGAACTGATCGGTGGCAGAGACCTTTGGGAATCGACGATCAGCAAGCCGTGCCCAAATCTGATGGCTCGCCTGTACTACGTGCGACACGCCGCAAACGCCATCATGGCAATCAAAGAAACCGCCAGCGCTGCCTGATCCGGCTCCATGCCGGTCACCCGTAATACCCCATATCAACGAATCACGCCAGCCGGCGAGGCAGGCGCGCACATGGAATTCAATATGACCGTCGAACACAACGTCATCAGCTATAGCGGCGGGAAAGACAGCACCGCAATGCTCCTGCTGGCCCTAGAGCAGGAGGTCGAACACCTTCAGGCAGTTTTCGCGGACACTGGCAACGAACATCCCTCGACCTATGAATACGTGAGGTACGTTGAGCAGGTCACTGGTGTTCCGATCCGCTGGATACGCGCAGACTTCACGAAGCAGATCGAAGGGCGTCGGCAGATGATGCGCAACGTCATCGCGGGCACACATAAGAACCAAGGGCGATACGAGTGGACCGCAGAGGTCGCCGAGCAAGCGCTCCAGTTACTTTACACAACGGGCAACCCGTTCCTCGATATGTGCATGGTTCACGGCCGGTTTCCTTCCACCAAAGTCGCTTTCTGCTCCAAAGAACTGAAGCGCGACCAACTGACGAAGCAAGTCCACCTTCCATTGCTCGATGCTGGTGACGACGTGCAATCCTGGCAGGGTGTCCGAGCCGACGAAGGTGCGAAGCGCGCGCTATTGCCGGCCTCTGAACATGTAATGACCAGGGACAATGGTGCCGAGCTGTGGAACTACAGGCCAATTCTTCCCTGGAGCGCTGAGCAGTGCTTCGAAATGCACCGAAAGCATGGGATAAGGTCAAACCCTTTGTACGAGATGGGTATGCGCAGGGTCGGGTGCATGCCGTGCATAAACGCGGGAAAGGATGAACTTCTGGAAATCAGCAAGCGATTTCCAGAAGAGCTTGAGCGGCTCGCAGAGTGGGAGCAGCTCATATCGAAGGTCAGTAAGACCAAGGTGGCCACCTTCTTTCCTGCATCGGACCTCGGTGCAAAGTCAGCAGCCGAGGCTGGCACTCTCTCCCATGGGATCCATGCCAGGGTTAAGTGGGCAGAAACCTCTCACGGCGGCCGCCAATATGACTTTATCCGCGCCGACCCGGCAGTAGCGCTTTGTAGCTCGATCTACGGCCTATGTGAGTGACCTGGTTGAAAGAATTGGACGGCAGGCATGACGACTCTAGTCTAGTACCTGGAGAAGTGTCTCGACCATCGGTTCAAAAAACCGAGTTGAGTTTCTGGCCCTGGAAATGTGAGCACCAGTCAACCCATCTCGTCCGTTGCAATCGAAAATAGGCTTCTTTGCTTCCTGCGAATACGGGACCAAGCTGTGAAGATTTGGAATACCGCCCAAATCAAAGCGACCATCGCCCCACCGAAACACTTGTCCAAGTGGATCAAGCCTCGCAACGATATTTCTCTGGACGGCATCCTCAATCTGCTCGCCGAAAAGATTCCATCCTCGGGTCATTCCTGCTTCATTATCACGCACGTTGTGTTGCTGTTTCACATAGCCTAAGAAGCAAGGTTTCCCACCGGGAAGTTCGAAATCAATGTAATCTTTATAGGTATTGCACTGATCCCAGCCGGACCGCCAGGTATTTAGCTTGCTACCGAGATTTTCTGTACCTCTAATAGAGAAAAGGTCAGGAGAAACCGGAGTGATGAAATAGTTACTAGCAGCCAACACTGCGCGATTTAACGAACCTAGATTCGGTCCTAGATCAAGTAACACCACATCAGCGGAAACAGCTTCAGCACACCAAAGAATGTAGCGATAAATTGCAGACTGAACCCTCAGCGACATCTGGTCGCCGCCTCGGGCCGCGCTCCAAGTATCACCAAGGCGGTCCTCATAAGAACTCAGCATCACGTCGCCCGGAACGAGATACAAATTTTCATATGCTCCGAATGCATGGTCTTTTACTAATCTAGTTGGACGGCGCTCCCTAATATCGCCCAAGCCAACGGAAACTCTTTCAATAGCATTCCATATACTATTACCTCGCTCTGAACGCCAGCTTCGTTCCAGTTCTTGATCCGATAGGCAATAGGAAGAAAGGTTACATTGGCTGTCCAGGTCTACCAAAAGCACGGTCTGGCCAGCTCGTTCTAATAAGTGGGCAATATGATAAATATAAGTAGTTTTACCCACTCCGCCTTTATTATTAAAAATACTAATTATCTGCATATGGAACCGTCCCTGAACTCGATAAATGCCTGATCGAAACTTTACTCGAGGATATCGCATGACTGCTAAAAATAGAAATTCAGAATCGTCGCAGGAGGCAGCATGAAGCGCATCTACCTCAGCGGCCCCATGACCGGCCTGCCCGGCCTCAACTTTGCCGCCTTCCACGCCATGACTACCAACCTGCGCGCCGGCGGACACACCATCACCAACCCCGCCGAACTCAACCCCGACGGCGGCACCTGGAACGACTGCATGCTCCGCGACATTGCCGCCCTGATGGACTGCGACACCGTGGCCACCCTGCCCGGCTGGGAGCATTCAAAGGGCGCAAAGCTGGAAGTGCTGATCGCCGAGAAGCTCGGCATGACCGTTGTGGATGCCCATGATCTGGTAACAAGGGAGGCTGTATGAGCCACAACCAAACGATTGACGGCGTGTCGCGAAAGTCTCTTGAGCAAGCGCTGAAGCTGGCCGCAGTGTTCGATGATGGTGGCGATGGTGCGGACGCGGAAAGCGCTCGCGGTGTTGTCTGGATACTGCGCGCCCTGCTGGATGCCCCTGCCAAGCCTGCGGAAGGTCTTGAGGCAGATAACGTGAAGCTGGCCGCTGATCGAGCCGCGCTTTCGGCTGAGCTTGAAACGCTGCGTAAGTCGTACCGGAACGTTCTTGTGCTACTGGAAGCCGCCCAGCCCCAGGGCGAGCCGGTGGCGTGGGATATTCACTGGACGGATAACGGAGAGTTCTATTTCACACTGCGCAACCAGAGCCGCCTGTGGAAGTACGAGCAAGACCCGGACTTCAAGGTTGTCCCGCTCTACGCCGAGCATCCCGCGCCGGTAGCGGTGGTGGACGCGCTTAGCACCGGTTTCTACACGACTGAATCCGGCGGCGGAAAGTACGCCATTAATATCGGGTTCCGCTCCATGGCCGATATGCAGGCGGCCGACGCACAGCTGACCGAGTTGCTCAAATCCCGATAGGAGTACATCCGTACTCCACCCGCAAAACCTGTAACCCCTCCCCCTTCAAAGTCAGCCGCTATAGCGGCAAAGGAATCGCTATGCCTGAAGAAAATGTAAATGCCTGGACCGGCGAGGGTCTTCCGCCTGTTGGGACGGTATGCCAGTTCCAGGATCTTGGCTTCGACGAACAGTTTAAGGATGATCTCGAGGATGGTCATACGGTCAAGGTGATCGCTCATTACGAGGGGCCAGCCGGCGATATGGTCGCCGCCTTCACTTTTGATTATGACGGCGGGAACTCCCGCGATGTCGAATGCGCAACCAAGCGCCACTTACGCCCCATCCTGACGCCCGAGCAGATCGCAGCGAAAGAGCGTGAAGCTGCAATTGCAGAGATCGCCCAAGAAATATCCTCATGCCTGCCATACAGGCCGGACGCTCTGGCTAAGGCACTCCATGACGCGGGCTACCGAAAATCGGTGACATCATGAAAGGCCCAAGCGGAGTTATGACTGGGCGAATCGCGCTCGACACGCGAGTCCTTAACCACCTTCGCAGCGTGCAAGGCTCCACTGCCTGGGCAATGTGCGGAACAGTGGGGGCAACCCGCGAAGATGTGAGCAAGGCTTGCCAGCGCCTGAAGCGCAAAGGGCTCGTGAAGACATCAGAGACACAATCGACGTACTGGCAGGCGCTGACGCCATGATTGCCACCCTCTGGTTCGCCTACGTCTTCATCTACAAGGTGAATAAGCCATGACGCAGACAGCGCAGGAAAAGTTCGAAGCTTGGCACTTGGCCAGGTTCCCGGGAGCAAGTCTGTCGAAGCGGACAAATGGTGAGTACATCAATCTGTACGTCGGCATGTGCTGGATTGGCTGGAGCGCATCCCGCGAGACGCTGGTGGTGGAACTTCCAACGGCTGGGCCTTCGCCTGAACCGCCAGAAGACGCCATCGATGATAGCTGGCTGGATGCCCACCACGCCAAAATTCAAATGCGCAACGCTTGCTTTAAAGCAATCGACGCTGTCGGCATCACGATCAGTTCCTAACCCCAATCCCCCTACATGCCTGCCGGTGAGCGGCGGGCGAGGATATCTGCATGCCTGAAATAAATAATGACGACCAAGCACTTGCCGCTTTCGAGGGATTGCTTCCGTGCCCGCTGTGCGCCGCAGACGCAAAAATATCCAGGCCCTATGGATCGGCTTGCGTGATCTGCACCGGCTGCCACCTGGTCATAAGCGACCACGACGGAAAAAGTGTGATTGCCAAATGGAATACGCGGAAGCGAGGCGATGAAAACGACAACTGGAAGCTGGTTCCAACTTGGCCAACCTTGAAAGTTTTGAAGGTCGCCGAGGACTTGGGCCATCCCGGCGGTTACGAATTTTACAAAGGCATGATCGCAGCCCTTCCTTAACCCACCTTCTGCCGCCCAGCGCGGCAAGGACACCCCCTATGTCTCAGATAGAAATATGGGAAGGACGAAAGTTCGCCGCGCAGATGATTGAGCAGGCATCCCATCTGCCCAAGTGCATGTTCGACGGTCGCGGTCCGGTGGAGACGATGGTGATCAACCTCGAGGCCGCATCGCAGGTTCACCCCGCTGACTATGCGAAAGGTATCCACCAGGTTATCGAGGTGGCGCGCCATGCCCAACTTTGACGTGCACGAACGGCGAGAAGACGGCGGCGTAGGTCGCCTACTGGATGTGATCGACCGCGTACCGGAGCGCAGGAAATCCGGACTGTTCATCGAATTCGACGGCGAGATTTTCCAGGTACTGACCGGCATCCGCAATTTTATCACTGTGACGACTGAGCGCTGGGCGCGGAAGTCGGGGAGGAAGGCATGAGCAAGCGTAAGGATTTTGAAGAGTTCTGCCGAAGAACCAGGCCGCCAATGAGTACCGGCCGCGAACTGCACTCAAGCGGCTGGGGCGAGTACGCCAACAACTCAACGCAGGCAGCTTGGCGTGCCTGGCAGTACCTGGACAAGCAGTACAACCCATGGCCGAAAGGCTGCATGGCGGCGAAACCATGACCACCCACCGAATCCAAGACAACACCGGACGCTGGCACAGGGTCAGCAAGTTGACATCAAACCGAGGGAGCTACGTCAGCTTCTACCGTGGTGAGCCGAGCAGGCTTTGGATGCCGGGCCAATTCAAGGCTGTGGAGGTTGTATGAGAGATGAAGCCGAAATAGTATTTGTGGATGGGCTCGGCAAGATGCTTGGCCGGACTGAGGCGTCTGTCAGGGAGGGAATTCGCCGGGGCGTACCGTGGCTGCCCAAGGGTTTCAAGATGGGCATCAGGCATTGCTGGCTGAAGGAGGATGTGCGGGAGTTTTTGCGGGCGTGCCGCGATGGGGAGAACAAGTCTCCGAAGGTCGGACGGAAGCGGTTGCCGCCACCGACCTTGCGGGGTGTGGCCTGATGCTGGGGCTATCCCAGCTTCTCGGCCAGGTCGTTCGGGCACAAATGCGTGTATCGCTTCAACATCGACAAGGTTTTGTGACCGGTGATGCTTGCGATCTCCATCATGGACAGGCCGCGCTCAAACAGGCGGCTCGTTGCCTCGTGGCGCATATCGTGAAGGCGGAGGTCTCTGATCTTCGCTGCCTCACACGCCAGGGCGAAATAGTTGCTCACGCTGTCCAGCTTCAAATGAAAGAACCTGCCGCCGTCAATCGGCGTCGGCAACCCATCTAAGAGCTCAACCGCCCGCTTTGACAGTGGGACGGATCGGCGCTCGCCGTTCTTCGTGTCCTCGAGGAATGCAACTCTCCCCCGAACTTGATCCTTTCGCAGCATGACCAGCTCAGACCGGCGCATCGCTGTCTCGACTGCCAGCTCAATAATCACCGGCAGCTCAGCGTTGATATCGCCCGAATGCTTGAGAAGCGCTTTTAACTCGGCGGTGGTCGGACGGCGCTCCCGCTGCTTGCTTCCCTTCGGCATGCGGATAGCTGTGCACGGGTTCTTCAGGCCCTGAATACCCCAGTCTTTTGACGCAACTGTATATAGGTGGCTGATCAGCGCCAGGTTCAGCCGCACGGTGGCAGTTGACTTCCCGGCCTTCAATTCGGCATCCCGGTACGCAGCCATGTCGCTGGAGCGGATCGCGGCAAGGGACTTTTCGCCCCAGGCCGACTTCTGCCACTTCTTGGCGCGCACCTTCTCCTGGGCCGACCCCTTCTTCGACTCGCTGACCTCGTTGACGTATCGCGTCAGGGCCTCGGCAAGCGTTGTGCTTTCAGCTTCGCGAGTGTCGACGAATCGTGAGCGTGACATATCGCCCTCGATCTCGGCCGCCCATCTCTGGGCTTCTGCCTTGGTATCGAAGGTTGCTGAAAGTGTCGGGTATCCCTTGCGACGGATCTGGGCTCGCCAGGCGTCACCGCGCTTCTCGTAATAGGCCATTTGCGGATATTGAAGGTGGCTTGGGGGAATCGCAAGAGAAGCCATTCCCCCAGGATTCCCCCAAATACAAAAAAGCCCCGAGGCGGTTAAGCGCTCGGGGCCTTTAAATATGGCGGAGAGATAGGGATTCGAACCCTAGGTACCGGTGAAGGTACAACGGATTTCGAATCCGTCCCATTCGGCCACTCTGGCATCTCTCCAACGGCGCGCATCATAACAGTGTGTTTCGCGGAAGCAAACCCCAAAGGTGATTTTTTTCCGTTCTATCAGATGCTTGCGTCGATTACAGCGGTACGCCGAGACGATTGGCGACTTCTTCGTAAGCTTCGATCACGTCACCGAGGCCCTGGCGGAAGCGGTCTTTGTCCATCTTCTTCTTGGTGTCCTTGTCCCACAGGCGGCAGCCGTCCGGGCTGAATTCGTCGCCCAGGACGATGGAGCCGTCGTGGAATACGCCGAATTCGAGCTTGAAGTCCACCAGCAACAGGCCGGCGTCGTCGAACAGCTTGGTCAGCACGTCGTTGACCTTGAGGGACAACTCCTTCATGCGCGCCAGTTGCTCAGCGGTGCCCCAGCCGAACGCCACGACGTGGGATTCGTTGATGAACGGGTCGCCCTTGGCGTCGTCCTTCAAGAACAGTTCGAACGTGTAAGGGTTGAGCTTGAGGCCCTCTTCCACGCCCAAGCGCTTGACCAGGCTGCCGGCGGCGTAGTTGCGCACGACGCATTCCACCGGGATCATGTCGAGCTTCTTGACCAGGCACTCGTTGTCGCCCAGCAGTTTGTCGAATTGGGTCGGGATACCGGCCGCTTCGAGCTTCTGCATGATGAAGGCGTTGAACTTGTTGTTCACCATGCCCTTGCGATCCAGTTGTTCGATGCGCTTGCCGTCGAACGCCGAGGTGTCGTTGCGAAACAGCAGGATCAGGCGGTTGGCGTCGTCGGTCTTGTACACCGACTTGGCTTTGCCGCGGTAGAGTTCTTCACGTTTTTCCATGATGGGCTCCGCTTTGAGTAAGGTGGGCTAGGCGATGTGTCGCCAGTCGAGCCCTGAATCTTGATCGGCCAGTTGCAGCCAGTCCGGGTCGCACCCTAGGGTGTCGACAAAACATTGCCGGGCAAGCGTCGGCAGGTTGTTCTTGCTGCTGAGGTGAGCCAGGACCAGATGTTGCAGGTCTTGCCAGCCCAACTCGTACACCAGGTATGCGGCCTGGTGGTTGTTCAAATGTCCCAGCTCGCCGCCCACCCGCTGCTTGAGAAAGTAAGGGTAATGACCGCGTGCCAGCAGGTCTCGGCAGTGGTTGGACTCGATCATCAAGGCATCGAGGTCCCGGTAACCCTCCAGCACCTTGGCGCAATAAGAACCCAGGTCGGTGAGCACACCGAAGCGCCGCTCACCGTCACTGAATACGTATTGCGTCGGCTCCTGGGCATCGTGGGCAACCGCGACGACATTGATGCTCAGGGCACCGATTTGCAGTTGCTCGCCACCAGCCAGAAAACCTGCCGGCTCGATGGGTTTGCGCATCCCGCGCAACGTGCCGCGGCTCATGTACACCGGCAGATTGTAGCGCCGAGACAGTAAACCCACGCCATGCACGTGGTCGGCATGTTCGTGGGTCACTAGAATCGCGCTCAACTGCGCCGGGTGAACACCGAGGCGCAGCAGGCGTCGCTCGGTTTCTCTTAACGAGAAACCACAATCGACCAGCACATACGTGTCATCGTGGGCGACCAGCGTACCGTTCCCTTGGCTACCGCTGCCGAGAACGGCAAAACGCATCGGATCAGCCCAGGTTGTCTTGAATCACCCCCAACACTTTGCGCGCTGTTTCAGCTGGCGCGACGGTGTTGATGTTCTTCTCGACGGTGACTTGCACGCTTTCGCCCACCTTGCTCAAACGAACCTGATAACGCTCGGCACGGGTTTCGATCTCTTCCTTGGTCGGCGCGCTGCCGAACAATTTGCCGAAGAAACCTGGCTCGTCGTCCTTCTTCTCAGCCTTTTCAGCCACGTTGATGTAGTACAGGCCCAGGCTGCGGTTGATGTCTTCAACGCGCCAAGGGCCCTGCTCCAACGCGCGGCCAACACTGGCCCAGGCACGGTCTAGGTCTTCACCCAGGTTCAGCACGACGTTGCCACTGCCGTCTTCGGTGAGGCTGACGCGGCTAGGGGTGTCGTAATCACGGGCGGCGAGCAAGGATACGGAACCGCCCTTCTCGGAAATACGGCTCATGCTGGCGAGCATTTCGTCGACCAGCGCGGCGTCAACACCCGTGTTGACCGAACGTGGAGTGAAATCGACGTTGGCTGTGCTGCCTGCAGGACGCTCGGCGCTGACCACATAGACTTCGCTGGTGTTGCGCTGCACGCCTGGCTCGATGCGCACACGCACACGAGCTTCGCTGTCGGCGGCAACACCGCCCGCCAGCAGGCGCTGGGCCATGTTGGCGGACAGCTCGCGACCTTGCTGCCACGCGGTGGTGAACTCACCGGTCTGCGGGCGTTGCTGGTCGATGCTAAAACCGTTGTCCTGGAAGAACTGCACCGCCACCGGCCAGACTTCGGCAGGCGGACGCTGAGCCACGATCCAACGATTGTCGCCGCTTTTTTGCAGGCTGTAGTCGCTGGCATCGGCCACGGACATAATCGGTTGTGGGCGTGGCACTACGTACTCACCCTTGACCGTGTCGTCGGCAACGTTGCGTGGAATCGGCAGCAGCGGGTCAAGGCGCTTGGCGACATTGACATCAGGCGGCAGTTGCATCGGTTTGGTTGCTTGCGCTTCCAGGTAATCGCTGCCGCGGTCACGGAAGTAGCCTTCCGGGCCCCATACCCAACCGCAGCCACTGGTGCTGGAGATAATCAAGGCAAGTGCGGAAAGTCCGGCCAATCGCTTCATGCGTAGTGCTTCCTCAATTAAACCAGGACGCCGGACTGGCGCAGGGCCTGTCGCAGCGGTTCGTGACAGGCTTCGCTGAGGCGGGTGAGCGGCAGACGGATACCGTCCGGCATCAGGCCCATCTCAAACAGCGCCCACTTCACGGGAATAGGATTGGATTCGATAAACAGTGTCTTGTTGAGCGGCATCAGCTTCTCGTGGATCGCACGCGCGGTGGCTGCATCGCCCGCGATGGCGGCGGCACACATATCGCTCATGGCGCGCGGGGCCACGTTGGCGGTCACCGAGATGTTGCCCTTGCCACCCAGCAGGATCAGCTCGACAGCGGTGGCGTCGTCACCGGAATACACCAGGAAGTCGCTGCTCACGCCGGCCAGGATGTCCTTGGCGCGCTGCAGGTCGCCGGTGGCTTCCTTGATGCCGATGATGTTCGGCACGGTGGACAGGCGGATCACGGTCTCGGCCTTCATGTCGCACGCGGTGCGACCCGGTACGTTGTAGAGGATCTGCGGGATCTGCACGGCTTCGGCGATGGCTTTGAAGTGCTGGTACAAGCCTTCCTGGGTCGGCTTGTTGTAGTACGGAGTCACCAGCAGGCAAGCGTCGGCGCCGGCCTTCTTGGCGTTCTTGGTCAGCTCGATCGCTTCACGCGTCGAGTTGGCGCCCGTACCGGCAATCACGGCAATGCGGCCCGCTACGCGCTTGACCACGAATTCGATCACCTGGATGTGTTCTTCCACATCAAGGGTGGCCGATTCACCTGTGGTGCCGACCGCCACAATGGCGTTGGTGCCCTCTTGCAGGTGGAAGTCCACCAGTTTGCCCAGGCTGTCCCAGTCGAGACGACCTTGTGCATCCATGGGTGTGACCAGTGCCACCATACTGCCCGCAATCATGCAACCGCTCCTGCCGGAAAAAGAGAGCCGTAATGGTACTGGCGCCAAGATGCTTGTACAAGCGAAGTACCGCGTGAGGATGCGTTCTGGCGCAACTAAACGACGGGCAATGCCATCATTAGGCCAAAGCACCGCCCGAAGCGGGCTGATCACGCAATGAAAACGCCACCTCCTAGCCCTTGGCGACGCTTTTCGCTACCCTTGATCCTTTGATCGATACCGCCCACACGGTATCGACCGCTCATCGCTTTAGGAAGGCTGCATGTCCACCCCCACAGTTCGCGAACAATTCCTTGTTATCAGTGCCCTCGGCGCCAACCCCATGGAGCTGACCAACGTCCTGTGCCGCGCCAGCCATGAGAACCGCTGCGCCGTCGTGACCTCCCGCCTCACCCGCCATGGCGAGTGCAGTGCGCTGGTCCTGCAGATTTCTGGCTCCTGGGATGCCTTGGCGCGTCTGGAAACCGGCCTGCCAGGCCTGGCCAAGAAGCATGATTTCACCGTCAACGTGGTACGCAGCGCTGCCCTGGAAAACCGTCCCCAGGCCCTGCCTTACGTAGCCTATGTCAGCTCGGCCTACCGTTCGGACATCGTCAACGAGTTGTGCCAGTTCTTTATCGACCACAACGTCGAGCTGGAAAACCTGACCTGTGACACCTACCAGGCGCCACAAACCGGCGGCACCATGCTCAATGCCACCTTTACCGTGACCTTGCCGGCCGGTGTACAGATCAGTTGGTTGCGCGACCAGTTCCTGGATTTCGCCGATGCCCTGAACCTCGACGCCTTGATTGAGCCATGGCGCCCACAGAACCCAATGTAAGGAAGTACTTCTCTATGCCGGTAGCCATCGACACACCCGTGGCCGATTTCGAGGCCCAGGCCACCAGCGGCCAGACCTTCAGCCTTGCAGCCTTCAAGGGCAAGCAAGTGGTGATCTACTTTTACCCGAAGGACAGCACCCCTGGCTGCACCACCGAAGGCCAGGGTTTTCGTGACCAGTACGCCGCGTTCAAGGCCGCCAACACCGAAGTGTTCGGCGTGTCGCGTGACAGCGTGAAGTCCCACGAGAACTTCAAGGGCAAACAGGAATTTCCGTTCGAGCTGATCAGCGATAAGGACGAAGCGGTCTGCCAGCTGTTTGATGTAATCAAGTTGAAGAAGCTGTATGGCAAGGAATACCTGGGCGTGGATCGCAGCACCTTCCTGATCGACAGCCAAGGCGTCCTGCGTCAGGAATGGCGCGGCGTGAAAGTGCCGGGCCATGTTGATGCGGTTCTGGCGGCAGCGCAGGCGCTGAACAAGGCTTGATCTTGCCTCGATAAGGCCTTCAGGCCTTGCGCAACCAATAACGGTACACACCCTCGGCGGCGTCTTCATGCTCCAGGGTGTGGCCGGCCAGCTTGGCAAAGGTGCGAAAATCACGCTGGGAGCCGGCGTCGGTGGCAGTCACCTTGAGCACGGCACCACTGGCCATTTTATTGAGCTCCAGCTTGGCCTTGAGCAATGGTAAAGGGCAGTTCAGACCGCTGGCGTCGAGTTCGGCGTCACAGGCTACAGCGTCGGTCATGGTGTTACTCCAGGCAAACATTCGGGCTGCTTAGAATATCTGGTCCCAAGCTCAGTGTCCGGCTACAGTAAGCTCTTTGTCGAAAGGCTTTGTGCATGACTTTTTTGCGCCCTACCCTGCTGACGCTGGCCTGCCTGCTGGCCTCCCCGGCCTTCGCTGACGACCTGCCGTCACTTGGTGATGCCAGTTCTGCCATTGTCTCGCCGCAACAGGAATACCAACTGGGCCGCGCCTGGCTGGCCTACCTGCGCGGCCAGGTTTCGCAACTCAACGACCCGCAACTCAAGGATTACGTTGAAACCAGCGTGTACAAGCTGGTGGAGACCAGCCAGGTCAATGACCGGCGCCTGGAATTCATCCTGATCAACAGCCCACAGCTCAACGCCTTTGCGGCTCCCGGTGGGATCGTCGGGGTCAACGGCGGCCTGTTTCTCAATGCACAGACCGAAGGTGAATACGCGTCGGTACTGGCCCACGAACTGGCACACTTGTCCCAGCGCCACTTCGCCCGAGGCGTGGAAGCGCAATCACGCATGCAACTGCCGATGATGGCCGCCCTGCTTGGGGGCATTATCGCCGCTGCTGCGGGTGCCGGTGATGCCGGTATCGCCGCGATTGCCGGCTCACAAGCCGCCGCGATCCAGGAACAGCGCCGCTTCTCCCGCCAGAACGAGCAAGAGGCCGACCGCATCGGTATTCTCAACCTGGAGAAAGCCGGCTACGACCCGCGCTCCATGCCCACCATGTTCGAACGGCTGATGCGCCAATACCGCTTCGACGCCAAGCCACCGGAATTCCTGCTGACTCACCCGGTAACCGAATCGCGTATCGCCGACACCCGCAACCGCGCCGAACAAGCCAAACCTGGCGGCAAGGAAGACAGCCTGCGCTATCAATTGATTCGCGCACGGGTGCAGCTCAAATACGAAGACACGCCAGGTCTGGCCGCCAAGCGCTTCCAGGCACAGCTGGATGAAAACCCTAAAAATGATGTAGCGCGTTATGGCCTGGCCATCGCCCAGATCAAGGGTACTCAACTCAAGGAAGCGCGGGAAAGCCTGGCGCCGTTGCTGGCCAAGGCGCCTAACGACATCACCTACAACCTGGCCCAAATCGAACTGGACATCACCAGCAACCGCATGCCGGATGCGCAGCAACGTACCGACCGCATGCTCACCCAGTACCCCAGCAACTATCCATTGAACCAGGTGCGGGTAGATCTGTTGCTTAAACAGAACCGTACCGCCGATGCAGAAAAGGCGCTGGACGGGCTACTCAAGTCGCGGCCGGACGATCCGGACGTGTGGTATCAGGTTGCTGAAACACGCGGTTTGTCCGGCAACATTATTGGCCTGCATCAGGCTCGCGCTGAATATTTCGCATTGGTGGGGGATTTCCAGCAAGCCATCCAGCAGTTGGACTTTGCCAAGCGGCGTGCTGGCAATAACTTCCCGCTGTCCTCGCGCATCGACGCCCGTCAGCGTGAGCTGATCGAACAGGAGCGCCTGGTGAAAGGCATGATGAGCTGAACCCGCCGCCCACAAAAAAGCCCCGCTGCCGTTAACCGGCAGCGGGGCTTTTTTATAGGTCTAGCGGATTACTCAGCCAGCTTGAAGGTGATGAAGCTGGCACGGCCTTGACGCAGGACGCGCATCGACACCGAGCGATTCTTCGGCAACGCCTTGGCGATGTCGGCGAACTCCTTGGTGGTATCGATTGCCTGGTTGTTCAAGTGGGTGATCACGTCACCCGGTTGCAGGCCGATCAAGGCGGCTGGGCCGTCCTGAACTTCCTTGATCACGACACCGCTTTGCAGGTCGAAGGTTTTCTTCTGTTCGGCGGTCAGTTCAACCACGGCGATACCCAGGCGGTTGCTGCTGCGCTCGGCACCTGGCTTGGCGTTGCCCAGGGCGTCCAGGGTCGCGCCTTCTTCCGGAATTGCCCCAACGGTCAGTTCGACGTTCTGGCGCTTGCCGTCACGAATCACTTCCAGCTTGGCTTTGCCGCCGGCCTTGAGCGCGCCGACCAAATGAGGCAAGTCTGCCGACATGATGATCGGCTGGCCGTTCATGCTCAGGATTACATCGCCCACTTTCAGGCCGCCTTTGGCCGCAGGGCCATTGTCCTGAATCTGCGCAACCAGGGCACCGGCCGGCTTGTCGAGACCGAAGGACTCAGCCAGGTCCTTGTTCACTTCCTGGATTACCACGCCCAACCAGCCGCGGCTGACCTTGCCGCCGCTTTTGAGCTGATTGGAGACATCCATGGCCACATCGATCGGGATCGCGAAGGACACGCCCATGAAGCCACCGGAGCGGGTGTAGATCTGCGAGTTGATCCCCACCACTTCGCCGGCCAGGTTGAACAGCGGGCCACCGGAGTTACCCGGGTTGATCGGCACGTCGGTCTGGATGAACGGTACGTAGTTCTCGTTTGGCAGGCTGCGACCGATGGCACTGACGATGCCTTGGGTAACGGTGTGGTCAAAGCCGAACGGTGAACCGATCGCGACCACCCACTGACCGGCTTTCAGGTCCTGAGACTTGCCCAGCTTAAGCACCGGCAAATCCTTGCCATCGATTTTGAGCAAAGCCACGTCGGAACGTGGATCGGTGCCAATCAGCTTGGCCTTGAGTTCACTGCGGTCGGCCAGGCGCACGAGAATCTCGTCGGCATCGGCAATCACATGGTTGTTAGTGAGGATGTAGCCGTCAGGCGAAATGATGAAGCCGGAGCCCAGGGACTGGGCTTCGCGCTGACCACCGCCACCACGGGGAGAGCGAGGTTGGGGCATCCCGCGTTCGAAGAACTCGCGCAACATGGGCGGCAAGCCTTCCAGGTCGGGCATCTGCTGGTTCGAGACTTTGCGATCCGGCAGCTTCTGCGTGGTACTGATGTTCACCACGGCAGGCGAGGCCTGCTCCACCAGCTGGGTGAAATCAGGCAGCTCGACCGCTTGCGCAGGTAAGGCCTGACCCAGCACCAGCACTGTGGCGACTATGGATAAGTAAGACTTCAAACGTGGTATCGACATACAGCTCCCGTTACGACGAGCAGGGTTAAGCGACAGGGTTCAATAAACGCCGGATACTGCGAGTGGCATTTTTGTTCCGCGAACAAACAAGGCCAGAGCCATCAAACCCTGACCTATAAAAAACATGGGAAGTTTTTGCAAGTGAAAATGCTGTCCAGAGATTTCATACGCCCAGCACCCAACGAAATTCGGGCCCAGATTGATAGACCAGGATGAACATAAGATTAACAATCTCAGGGCTTGGCGGCGGCTTTTTCACCACGCACCGACAACGCGATACGTTCAGCGGTGCCGATGGGAATTTCGCCCACCACCGTAACCATCATTTCGCCATCCACCGTATTCAATCGCCGGGATACTGCCACGGTCGGCCCAAGCTGAGCGCGGGTTTCATTTGCATCAGCGCCGTTGGCTGACTCAAGAAACACCGAAAAACGCGCGAGCCCATCGTCATACATCAGGCTGTCGACGGTAGATTTCGTTTGGGGATCTTTGCGCGTAGCGCTGCTGATCTGTTGGAAACCAGGCGGTAGCCAGTCCAGATGCCACTTTTGCGTGGCAGACATGTCAGGAGATTTAGCGGCGGACATTGTTACCGGCGAACAGTCGCTGCCGGGCTGCAAGCTCTGCTCAGAAGGAGTGGCCGAAGTATCCAGGCGGGTGAACTGAAAACGCTCCAGCAACTGCCCCTGGTCATTTAGCAGCAAGGACTTGAGCGGCAGCGCAGTTTCACGGTCCAAGTGTAATTCAAACCCATAACGGTAGGGGTCACGCGGGCTGATCGACACAATCACCGCATTACGACCGGCCACACGGGATTTGCCAATGACGGCCAGATCATAGAATGAAGTGAGTTTTTTTGGATCAAGAATACGCGAGGGTGCCTCAGGCGAATGACCGAGACCGGCAACCAACGTGCCACTGACACATTGTGCCCGACCATCAACCCTGACCGCTTCTTGGGCGGAGCCGTCAAGTTGCAACAATCGTTCACGGACATGACCATCCTGGACGCGGTGCCAGATGTCATGGGTTGAAAAACTGCCGTTACGTTCGTAGACAAACGTACCTTCGAAGCTTTGCTGCTGCTCTGCACGCCCAAGTCGAGTCAGCCAGTCTTGGGCTTCATCGGCATGGGCGGATAGTGCAAACCAACTATTGAGCAAAAGCGCAAGGAGCGGTATGGCGCGCATAGGGCTCCTTAGCGAATCAGCGGTTTTCCTGGCTTGCTGCGCGAGCGTATGGCAGAGCGCTTTCAGTGCCTTTGGCGGCCGATTCCTGCGCATGTTGACGCAGGTAGCCTGGAAGGCGTTGATCTTGCCAGCCGGATTGCCCCTGAAGTACACCATTGGCCATAGGGCCGGTGGTATCAGTGCTTTCCTTGTAGCCAGCCAGCACGGCCGGGCCTTTGACTTGCGGACCGGCCATGACCGGTTGCTGAGTCTGCTGGGCCAGCTCGTTGCCTGCGATCTCGTCCTGGTTGTACAGGCGAACGCCTGCCAACACAGCAACGGTCACCGAGGCGGCCACTGCCAGACGACCCAGGCTACGCCATGGACCACGCGAGGCTTTTGCCGGAACGGCTTCATCCGCCAGTGCAGCAGAAACGGCCGCAGCAATATCCAGACGAGGGATTAGGAGATCCTTGTGCATCACCGCCCGAGCGACTTGGTAACGAGACCAGGTATCACGGGTTTCGGCGTCATCAAATGCGTTGAGCACTCGACGAAGTTCCAGTTCATCCGCTTCGTTATCCATCACTGCGGACAGCGATTCCTGCAGGGCATCACGACTCATGGCGGTTCCTCTCTTGGCTGTCGCCGCTGTCTTTAGTTTTCCTGCAACAACGGTTGCAAGGCTTTGTCGATGGCTTCCCGGGCCCGGAAAATCCGTGACCTCACAGTCCCCACCGGACATTGCATGACGCTCGCAATGTCTTCGTAACTCAGACCATCGAATTCACGTAAAGTTAACGCCGTACGCAAATCTTCTGGCAGTTGCTGAATAGTGCGATGGACGGTGCCCTCGATCTCGTCGCGCAGCAATGCACGCTCCGGCGACTCGAGATCTTTGAGGCCGTGATCACCATCGTAAAATTCTGCATCTTCTGAACTGACATCACTGTCTGGTGGGCGGCGACCGCGTGACACCAGATAGTTTTTCGCCGTGTTAATGGCGATGCGGTACAGCCACGTATAAAACGCACTGTCACCGCGGAAATTTCCAAGTGCACGGTAAGCCTTGATAAAGGCTTCCTGTGCAACGTCCTGCGCTTCATGGGTGTCGTGCACAAACCGCACGATCAACCCGAGAATTTTGTGCTGGTATTTCAGCACTAGCAGATCAAATGCTCGCTTATCACCGCGCTGTACGCGCTCGACCAGCTGCTGATCCTCTTCCTGGGTTAGCATGAACACTCCTCGTTGTACTTGAAGGAGGCTTGCATAACTAAACGATCAGGCTTGCAAACATAGACTCGGGCTTTTCGCAAAAGTTCTCCCCCTTCAAGCAAGTTTCCGGCATGCACTGATTTGGCACACACGAAAAACGCAGCACGGTCGGTGCCGGCTGCGCGAATAATCTTGTCGCCGGTTTCGTGACGCGTCCAATGCTCCCGACGGGCCAATAAACTCAACGTTTTCCCAGCTTTCGGGCAACCTGCTATTGAGTCGGGGCTTATGCAAAAAGTTCCCGTCCCGCCAACCGGCCGTTTCCCAACGCTGCGCAGCATAATCTCACAATGCCACGAAGGCGTGGCTATTGTGCCGCTCCACCCCTCTATATACTAGTGGCCCGTGTGACCCTTTGATTCGCCGATCCAGGCGTCCTGTTTGCGCCCCCCTTTGGATCGCTTTTTGCGGAATCCGTCAAATGAGCCAACAGTTTCAACACGATGTCCTCGTCATCGGCAGCGGCGCCGCCGGCTTGAGCCTGGCCCTGACCCTGCCCAGCCATTTGCGTATAGCGGTTTTGAGCAAAGGCGACCTGGCCAACGGCTCGACCTTCTGGGCCCAGGGCGGCGTGGCTGCGGTGCTGGACGACACAGACACCGTGCAATCCCACGTCGAAGACACCCTTAACGCCGGCGGTGGCCTGTGCAACGAAGACGCCGTGCGCTTCACCGTCGAGCACAGCCGGGAAGCCATCCAATGGTTGATCGACCAAGGTGTGCCCTTCACCCGCGATGAACATGCCGGCAGCGACGACGGTGGCTTTGAGTTCCACCTGACCCGCGAAGGCGGCCACAGCCATCGCCGAATCATTCACGCTGCCGATGCCACCGGGGCCGCGATTTTCAAGACCCTGCTCGATCAGGCCCGCCAACGCCCCAACATCCAATTGCTGGAGCAGCGCGTCGCCGTCGACCTGATCACCGAAAAACGCCTGGGCCTGCCGGGCGAACGCTGCCTGGGCGCCTACGTACTGAACCGCACCAGCGGTGAAGTCGATACCTATGGCGCACGCTTCACCATTCTCGCCTCGGGCGGCGCCGCCAAGGTCTACCTCTATACCAGCAACCCCGACGGTGCGTGCGGCGACGGCATTGCGATGGCCTGGCGCTCGGGCTGCCGGGTCGCCAACCTGGAGTTCAACCAATTCCACCCCACGTGCCTGTATCACCCGCAGGCCAAGAGCTTTTTGATCACCGAAGCCCTGCGCGGCGAAGGCGCACATTTGAAGCTGCCCAATGGCGAACGCTTCATGCAGCGCTTCGACCCACGCGCCGAGCTGGCACCACGCGATATCGTCGCCCGCGCCATCGACCACGAAATGAAGCGCCTGGGTATCGACTGCGTGTATCTGGACATCAGCCACAAGCCCGAAGCCTTCATCAAGACCCACTTCCCGACCGTCTACGAACGCTGCCTGACCTTCAATATCGACATCACCAAGGGCCCGATCCCCGTGGTGCCGGCCGCGCACTACACCTGCGGTGGCGTGATGGTCGATCAGCATGGCCGCACCGACGTGCCGGGCCTGTATGCCATCGGCGAAACCAGCTTCACTGGCCTGCACGGCGCCAACCGCATGGCCAGCAATTCATTGCTCGAATGCTTCGTGTATGCCCGCTCGGCGGCAGCGGACATTCTTGAGCAACTGCCGCGCATCCCGGTACCAGCCGCCCTGCCCCGCTGGGATGCGAGCCAGGTCACTGATTCGGACGAAGACGTGATCATCGCTCACAACTGGGACGAGCTGCGACGCTTCATGTGGGACTATGTGGGCATCGTGCGCACCAACAAGCGCCTGCAAAGGGCGCAACATCGGGTGCGCTTGCTGCTGGATGAGATCGACGAGTTCTACAGCAACTATAAGGTCAGCCGCGACCTGATCGAATTGCGCAACCTGGCCCAAGTGGCCGAGCTGATGATCCGGTCGGCCATGGAGCGCAAGGAAAGCCGCGGCTTGCATTACACCCTCGACTATCCACAGATGCTGCCCGAAGCCCGGGACACTATCCTGGTGCCAACCACCTACGCCGGCTGAACTTCAGGCGTACCCGCAGGCGCCGGTGCACATCGGCGGCCTGTGCATCCCTTGGCACGCAGATGGACCGCACTCGCCGTTCACCCTGCGCCCGGTAACGCAACACCACGATCAGCGGCAACGCCAGGCTGTCGGGCCGCAGTTGCACAGGGTGCCACCCGCGTGCGGCGCTCCATAATTGCCAGCCATCGTCGTCACGGCGCAGGCCACGAATCGACGAACGGTGAGTGAGCAGAATTTGCCGCGGTAACACCCAGGCACAATGAGCCAGGCATAACAGGATGCCCAGGCTTGAGTAAGGCAGGTTTAGAACCAGCAGGCTGCCCAGCGCGATCAGTTGGGCAAGCACATAGGCCGCCAGCAACAGCCGCGAGGCCTGCCAGCGGCATTCGAAACGATTACTTGGGCTGGACACGGTCCAGGATCATCCGAACCATGCGCTGCAGCTCCGGGTCTTCGGATTCGGCGCGCTCCATGAACCAGCCAAACATGTCCTGGTCTTCGCACGTAAGCAACCTGACGTAGAGGTCGCGGTCCACCTGATTGAGCGTCGCGTACACCTCTTTGGTGAAAGGCACCAGCAACACATCCAGCTCCAGCATGCCGCGACGGCTGTGCCAGTAGAGGCGATTGATTTCTACATCTTCGACCATGGAGCCCTCCTAAAATAGAGCGCAAGTATACAGCCCAGGCGACACCGGAACAGTCGGCTTTGGTCGACCGCGACGAAACTATGCATTTGCCGGACGCCCCTCTATGATGCACCCATGACTTTTTGACCTGCGATGACCCATGGCTGACTCCGCTTTTTTCTGCTCCCTGTCCCACGAAGGCGTTCTCGCCGTCCGCGGCTCTGATGCTGCCAAGTTCCTGCAGGGCCAACTGACCTGCAACCTCAATTACCTGAGTGAAACCCAGGCCAGCCTGGGCGCGCGCTGCACGCAAAAAGGCCGGATGCAGTCGAGCTTCCGCATCCTGCTGCAGGGTGATGGCGTACTCCTGGCCATGGCCACCGAGTTGCTTGAACCGCAGCTGGCAGATTTGAAAAAGTACGCGGTGTTCTCCAAATCCAAGCTCACCGACGAAAGCGCTGCCTGGGCGCGCTTCGGCCTGGCGAACGCAGACGCGGCCCTGAGCGCCCTGGGCCTCGCGCTGCCGGTCGAGACCGATAGCGTGGCGCGCAACGAAGCATTGATCGCCGTCCGCGTTTCCCCGGGCCGTGCCGAACTCTGGGTACCTGCCGAACACGCCGACGCCGTGCGCAGCCAATTGGCCGCGCAGTTGCAACAAGCTCAATTGAATGCCTGGCTGCTTGGTCAGATCCGTGCCGGTATCGGCCAGGTGATGCCCCAGACGCGCGAGTTGTTCATCCCGCAGATGCTCAACCTGCAGGCCGTGGGTGGCGTCAGCTTCAAGAAAGGCTGCTACACCGGCCAGGAAATCGTCGCGCGCATGCAGTACCTGGGCAAACTCAAGCGGCGCCTGTATCGCCTGAGCCTGGAGGCCGACGAACTTCCCGAGCCAGGCACGCCGCTGTTTTCCCCCAGCCATAACAGCGCAATCGGCGAAGTGGTCATCGCGGCAAAAGCTGACCAGTCGATTGAACTTCTCGCTGTGCTGCAAGCCGAAGCTGCCGACAGTGGCGACGTGCGCTTGGGCACCTTGGAGGGCCCGGGCTTGCACCTGCTTGACCTGCCCTACCAACTGGACCGTGATCGCGAGATCCAGCGTTAATCGCCGTACTTTTTTGCAGCACCCTAGAGAGCATGAATGAACAAGCTGGCGGAAAAAGTCCAACAAGCGTTGGTAACGGCCATCGACAACGATGACCTGGTTCTGCCGACATTGCCGGAGGTGGCCCTGAAAATTCGCCAGGCCGCCGAAGACCCGGACATCAGCATCAGCCACCTGAGCAAAGTGATCAGTCGTGACACGGCCCTGTCGGCGCGCCTGATCAAAGTGGTCAACAGCCCGTTGCTACGGGCCAGCCAGGAAGTCACCGACCTGCACACCGCCATCACCCGGCTTGGTACCAACTACAGCAGCAACCTGGCCATCGGCCTGGTGATGGAGCAGATCTTTCACGCCCGCTCCGAGGTGGTCGAACAGAAAATGCGCGACGTATGGCGCCGCAGCCTGGAGGTGGCGGGCGTGAGCTACGCCTTGTGCCGTCGCCACAGCCACCTCAAGCCAGACCAGGCGGCCCTGGGTGGCCTGGTGCATCAGATCGGCGTGCTGCCGATCCTCACCTATGCCGAGGATCACTATGAGCTGCTGGCCGACCCCGTCAGCCTCAACCACGTCATCGACAGCATCCACCCGGTGCTGGGCGACAAGCTGCTGCGGGTCTGGGACTTTCCCGAGATGCTGGTGAACGTGCCAGGCCAATACCTGGACCTGACACGCGACTCTGCAAGCCTGGACTACGTCGACCTGGTGCAGGTCGCCGCGCTGTACTGCCACCGCGGCACCGACCATCCCCTGGGGACTGCGCCGATTGCCACATTGCCGGCCATCACGAAGTTACGCATAGACCTGCACAGCGACGCCCTGCGCAGCGAACTGGACGAAGCGCGCTCGATGTTTTACTGATCAACCCGCGATAAAACTCACGCGCACCTTAAGCCCCGCCAGCTCGCCATCATGCAGGCTGATCTGCGCCAGGTGCGCACGGCAAATCTCCCCGACAATCGCCAGCCCCAAGCCCGACCCCATGCCCTGCTGGCTGCGTCGATAAAAGCGCTCGAATACCCGGTCCCGCTCATCCAGCGGGATGCCGGGGCCGTCATCCTCCACCTCCAGCACCGCCGGGGCCGTCACGCGCAGAATCACATTGCCGCCGGGCGGGGTATGGGCCAAGGCGTTATCCACCAGGTTACTCAGCAGCTCATTCAACAGCGTCGGTTCGCCGCGCAGCCATACCGGCTCGTCGGCCTCCAGCGCCAGGGCCACGCCCCGCGCGTGGGCCAGCGGCGCCATGGCCATACCGAGCTCACGGGCCAATTGGCTCAAATCGAGCAGTTGCGCACCGCCTTCGGCAATGGCGCGGGCACCGTTTTCGATGCGGGCCAGGGACAACAATTGATTGGCCAGGTGCGTCAGCCGGTCGGTGCCCTGGGCGGCCGTTTCCAGGGTGTTGCGCCAGGTGGCGGGTTCTTCGGCACGCAAGCCCAGTTCCAGCCTGGCCTTGAGCGCCGCCAGGGGGGTGCGCAGCTCGTGGGCAGCGTCGGCAATAAACTGCGCCTGGCGCTCGAACTGCCCGCGCAGACGTTCGGTGAAATGGTTGAGTGAGCGTACCAGTGGGCCGAACTCGTCCTGAACTTCCACCAAGGGCAGGGGCCGCAGATCATCAGGCTGGCGCTCTTCCACCGCTGTACGCAGGCGTTCCAGCGGGCGCAGCGCGGCGCTCACCGCGAACCACACCAGCAATAACGCACCGATGGCGAGCATGCCCAGGCGCAACAAGGTGTCGGCCATCAGGCTGCGGGCCATGGCCACCCGGGCTTCGTCGGTCTCCGCAACACGAATTTCGGCCATGCCGTTCATGTTCGGCTCCGAGACGGCCTTGAGCAGGCTCACCACGCGCACAGGCTGGCCCAGGTACATGGCGTTATAGAACCGCGCCAAGGCTGGATAATCGTCGGTGCGGGGCGTGCCGGGCGGCGGGCCAGGCAGGTTTTCGTAACCGGAAATCAGTTTCTGATCAATATCATTGACCTGGTAATAAATGCGCCCGGCACTGTCGTAGGCAAAGGTGTCCAGGGCCACATAGGGCACATTGGCGCTGAGGGTGCCGTCCACCTGGGTCAAACCGGCGGCAATGGTGCGTGCCGAGGCCAGCAGCGTGCGGTCATAAGCGGTGTCGGCGGCTTCGCGACCGTTCCAATAAGCGCTCATGCCGCTGGCGAGCATCAACAACACCAGCAATAACGCAAGGTTGCACAGCAAGCGCCAGCGCAGGCTGCTGGGCTTATGCATCACGGGCTTCCAGCAAATAGCCAAGGCCGCGGAAGGTGACGATGGCGATGGGTTGGCCATCGAGCTTCTTGCGCAGGCGATGCACGTAGATTTCGATGGCGTCGGGGCTGGCCTCCTCGTCCAGGCCGAATACCTGGGAAGCCAATTGTTCCTTGCTCATCACGCGCCCCGGCCGGGCGATCAAGGCTTCGAGCACCGCTTGTTCTCGGGAGGTCAAGGTCATCAGCTCGCCTGCGACCGTGAAGCGCCGAGTGTCGAGGTCGTACACCAGCACACCGCAGGTTTGCTGACGCTCGCCGCCCAACACGCTGCGCCGCAACAGTGCCTTGACCCGTGCTTCGAGTTCCGTAAGTTCAAACGGTTTGGCCAGGTAGTCATCGGCGCCCAGGTTCAGGCCGTGCACGCGGTCTTTTACATCACTGCGAGCAGTCAGCATCAGCACCGGCAGATTTTTTCCACGTGCCCGCAAACGCGCGAGCACCTCGAAACCATCCAGGCGCGGCAGCCCTACGTCCAGGATCACCGCGGCGTATTCCTCGCTGCTCAAGGCCAGGTCCGCCGCCACGCCGTCATGCAACACATCAACGGTCAAACCCATGCTCTTGAGCGCTTGGGCGACACTTTCGGCGAGCTGCAGATGGTCTTCAACCAGGAGGACACGCATGGATTTCTACCTCATTCAGGGGTGGTCGGCGCCACGCTTTGCCCGGCAGTTTACAGCCGCAACCTGGCCTGTGAAGCCCGAAAACATTGAAAGGCGATTGAAAGGTTAGTGAAAGCTTCGCCCTTTAGCATCCAACCACGGTGGTCTATGCCCGCCGAGTTGCCTGACCCGTAGCGCCCGAAAAACGCCTCGAAGCGTTTTCGCCAAAATAAGAACAATAACGGAGTACACCACGATGCTGTCGACCCAGCCACAGGCTTGCCCGCCTGTTCGCTCTTGCCGTCTGACCCACACCGCCCTCGCCAGTGCCGCTGCCCTTGCCGGCTTTGCGCCGCTCAGCCAGGCTGCCTTCTTCGAAGACAGTAGCGCGACCCTGGAAACCCGCAACATGTACTTCAATCGCGACTTTCGCGACGGTACCAGTGCCCAGCAATCCAAGCGCGACGAATGGGCCCAGGGCTTCATGCTCAACCTGCAATCAGGCTACACCGACGGCACCGTCGGCTTTGGCGTGGATGCGCTGGGCATGCTCGGCGTCAAGCTCGACTCCAGCCCCGACCGCACCGGCACCGGCCTGCTGCCGACCCACGATGACGGCCGCGCCGCCAACGAGTACGCCAAGCTGGGCCTGACCGGCAAAGTGAAAATCTCGGCGACTGAGCTGAAAATCGGCTCGCTGATCCCCGAACTGCCGATCCTCAAGCCCAACGACGGGCGCATCCTGCCGCAGACCTTCAACGGTGGCTTGATCACCTCCAAGGAATTCAAGAACCTGGTGTTCACCGGTGGCCGCCTGGACAAAGCCAAGGACCGCGACGACACCAACTACGAAGACATCGCGCTCAATAACAAGAACAGCCGCTTCCTCAGCGGTGCCACCGGCAAGCACTTCAACTTCGGTGGCGTCGACTACAAGTTCGCCGACAAGATCACCGGCAGCTACCACTTCGCCCAACTCGACGACGTGTATCGCCAACACTTCTTCGGCATGGTCGCATCACGCCCGATGGGCCCTGGCACTTTCGCCGCCGACCTGCGGCTGGCCATCAGCGATGACACCGGCTCGGCCCGCGGCGGCAATATCGACAACAAGTCCCTCAACGGCCTGTTCAGCTATGCCCTCAATGGCCATAAGCTCAGCGCCGGCTACCAGCACATGTCCGGCGACAGCGCCTTCCCATATGTGGATGGCAGCGACCCGTACCTGGTCAACTTCGTGCAGATCAACGATTTTGCCGGCGCTGAAGAACGCTCCTGGCAGGCACGTTACGACTACGACTTCGCCAAGCTGGGCATTCCTGGCTTGAGTTTCATGAGCCGTTACCTCTCGGGTGACAACATCAAGCTCAAGAACGGCGAGACCGGCAAGGAGTGGGAACGCAACAGCGAGATCAAGTACGTGGTGCAAAGCGGCACGTTCAAAGATGTGGCCGTGCGCCTGCGTAACGCCACCTATCGTTCCAACTACTCGGCCCGTGATGCGGATGAAATGCGCTTGCTGGTCAGCTATAGCGTCGCACTTTGGTAGTACCCCTCATAACAACAACGATGGAGATCGCCATGACCCCTTCACTGCGTAAATTTGCCCTCGCCGCCGGCTGCATGCTGTTCGCCGGCCAACTGCTGGCCGCCGACGAACCCAAGCGTCCGGAATGCATCGCCCCGGCCTCCCCTGGCGGCGGTTTTGACCTGACCTGCAAACTGGCGCAAAGCGCGCTGGTGAACCAGAAGCTGCTGACCAAGCCGATGCGTGTGACCTACATGCCAGGCGGCGTGGGCGCGGTGGCCTACAACGCGGTCGTCGCCCAGCGCCCTGCAGATGCCGGCACGTTGGTCGCCTGGTCGAGCGGTTCGTTGCTGAACCTGGCCCAGGGCAAGTTCGGCCGTTTTGATGAAAGCGCTGTGCGCTGGTTGGCGGCAGTGGGCACCAGCTATGGCGCCATCGCGGTGAAAAGCGACTCGCCCTACAAGACCCTCGATGACCTGGTTAAAGCCCTGAAGAAAGACCCAGGCAGCGTGGTGATCGGCTCCGGCGGCACCGTCGGCAGCCAAGACTGGATGCAAACCGCGCTGATCGCCAAGGCCGCCGGAATCAACCCGCGCGAACTGCGTTACGTCGCCCTTGAGGGTGGCGGTGAAATCGCTACGGCTCTGCTGGGCGGGCACATCCAGGTGGGCAGTACCGACATCTCCGACTCCATGCCGCATATCCAGAGCGGCGATATGCGCCTGCTGGCGGTGTTCTCCGAGCAACGCCTGGATGAGCCGGAAATGAAGGACATCCCGACCGCCAAAGAGCAAGGCTACGACATCGTCTGGCCGGTGGTGCGTGGCTTCTACCTGGGGCCAAAGGTCAGCGATGCCGACTACGCCTGGTGGAAAGACGCCTTCGACAAACTGCTGGCTTCCGAGGAGTTCGCCAAGCTGCGTGACCAGCGCGAGCTGTTCCCGTTCGCCATGACGGGCCAGGAGCTGGACACCTACGTGAAGAAACAGGTGGCTGACTACAAAGTGCTGGCCAAAGAGTTCGGCCTGATCCAGTAATCGCTCCTTTTTTTGTGTAATGCCCCTGTAGGAGCGAGCTTGCTCGCTCCTACAGGGGCCTTGGAGTTTTCTATGCTCTTACAACGCATTTTCGCTGCCGCGCTGTTACTGGCCTGTATCGGCCTGGCGCTCATGGCCTGGCCGTATCAGGCGGCCTTTTCCTACGAACCTGTAGGGCCCAGGGCCTTTCCCCTGCTGCTGCTCGGGCTGATGGGCCTGGCGCTCATCTACATGATGATTCGCCCGCAGGCGACCAAACACACCGACGATGAACCCGCGCTGGATCAACCCACGTTGATCAAGATCGGCATCTGTGTGGCCCTGCTGCTGGTGTTTGCCGGCACATTCGAATCCTTGGGTTTCATTCTCAGCAGCATGCTGATCGGTATTCCGATGGCACGGCTGTACGGCGGCCGCTGGTTGCCCAGCGTGGTGATCATCACCTTGATGAGCGTCGGTCTTTATCTGCTGTTCGATAAAACCATGGACGTACCGTTGCCCCTCGGCCTGCTCGACGTTCTGGAGAACTGACATGGATACTTTTGGCTATTTGGGCCAGGGTTTCGGCGTTGCGCTGAGCCCCTATAACCTGGTGACCGCGTTGTGCGGCACCCTGATTGGCACCGTGGTCGGCCTGTTGCCGGGCCTGGGCCCGATCAACGGCGTGGCACTGTTGATCCCCATCGCCTTTGCCCTGGGCTTGCCGCCCGAGTCGGCGCTGATCCTGCTGGCAGCCGTGTACCTGGGTTGTGAATACGGCGGCCGCATCAGCTCGATTCTGCTGAACATCCCGGGCGAAGCCTCCACCGTGATGACCACCCTCGACGGCTACCCGATGGCCCGCAAAGGCCTGGCTGGCGTGGCACTGTCGTTGTCGGCGTGGAGTTCGTTCATCGGCGCGTTTATCGCCACCTGCGGCATGGTGCTGTTCGCCCCGCTGCTGGCCAAGTGGGCAATTGCGTTCGGCCCGGCGGAATATTTTGTTTTAATGGTGTTTGCGATTGTCTGCCTGGGCGGCATGGCCGGTGACAAACCACTGAAGACTTTTGTTGCGGCGCTGATCGGCTTGTTCCTTTCCTGCGTGGGCATCGACGCCAACAGCGGTGTGTACCGCTTTACCGGCGACAATATTCACCTGACCGATGGCATCCAGTTCGTGGTGTTGGTACTCGGCCTGTTCTCCATCAGCGAGATTCTCCTGCTGCTGGAAAAAACCCACCGTGGCCAGGAAGCAGTGAAAGCCACCGGGCGCATGATGTTCAACGTCAAGGAAGCCTTATCGGTACTGACCGTGAACCTTCGTTGCGGCGTATCGGGTTTTATCATCGGCGTATTGCCGGGTGCGGGTGCGACCATGGCCTCGGCCGTTGCCTACATGACCGAGAAACGCATCGCAGGCGCCAGCGGCAAGTTCGGCCAAGGCGACATGCGCGGCCTGGCCGCCCCTGAAACCGCCATTGGCGCATCGGTCTGCGGCGCCATGGTGCCGATGCTGACCCTCGGCGTTCCTGGCTCCGGCACCACAGCGGTGATGATCGGCGCCCTGTCGCTGTACAACATCACTCCCGGCCCACTGCTGTTCCAACAGCAACCGGACATTGTCTGGGGCCTGATCGCCTCGTTGTTCATCGCCAACATCATGCTGGTCGTGCTCAACATCCCGATGATCCGCATCTTCACCCGTATCCTCGCCGTGCCGAACTGGGCGCTGGTGCCGGTGATCGCCATCATCACCGCGATTGGCGTGTACGCCGTGCATGCCACCACCTTCGATCTGTTCCTGATGATCGCCATCGGCATCTTCGGCTACATCCTGCGCAAGCTGGACTTCCCGCTGTCGCCGCTGCTGCTGGGCTTTATCCTCGGCGGTTTGATGGAGCAGAACCTGCGCCGTGCGCTGTCGATCTCCAACGGTGCGCTGGAAATCCTGTGGTCGAGCCCGATCACCTTTGGCGTCTGGGTGCTGACCGCAATCATGCTGCTTGTACCGCTGCTGCGTATCTGGCGTAAACGCGTGCAACAGCGTCGTGCCCTGGCCGATGTCTGAGGTCACCTTTAAACATTGGTGGGGAACACCGCTGGTCGGCCTGGCCGGCGGTTACCTGGCCAGCCTGGTGGGCTGGCCGTTGCCGTACATGGTCGGCTCGTTGCTGGCGATTATCCTGGTGCGTTGCCTCACGCCCTGGCAGTTGGCGGAGATTCCCGGCGGGCGCAAATGCGGCCAATGGGTGGTGGGCATCGGCATTGGCCTGCACTTCACCCCACTGGTGATCGAGCAGGTGATGAGCCACTTCGGCCTGATCTTCTTCGGTGCACTGGTCACCAGCTTGTCGAGTGTGGTCGGCGTGTGGTTGATGCGCCGCAGCGGGGAAGACCGCGCCACGGCGTTTTTCTCCAGCATGCCGGGCGGTTCCGGGGAGATGGTCAACCTGGGCGCTCGCAACGGCGCGGTGCTCAGCCGGGTTGCGGCCGGGCAGAGTTTGCGTGTGCTGGTGGTGGTGTTGTGTGTGCCGGCGATCTTCAAGTATTTGCTCGGAGGCGGCGCACCGCAGTTTCACCCGGCGCCGGTGGACTGGGCGTGGCTGGCCCTGCTGTTTCCGGTGGGTGCGCTGGTTGCCTGGGGCTGGCAACGCTTGCGCCAACCCAACCCTTGGCTGTTCGGGCCATTGTTGGTGAGTGCGATTGCCAGTGTGACCTGGGATTTACACATTGGCCTGCCCGACGGCGGCAGCCAGATCGGCCAATGGTTGATCGGCAGCGGGTTGGGCTGCCACTTCAATCGGCAGTTCTTCCGTCGCGCGCCCTCATTCATGGGCCGCACTTTGATTGGCACGGCATTGACCATGCTGCTGGCGACGTTAGCGGCGGTGGGCTTGAGCGCCCTCACTCACCTCGACCTGCGATCACTGACCCTGGGCATGATGCCAGGCGGTATCGCTGAGATGAGCCTGACAGCTGAAACCCTGCAGCTGTCGGTGCCCTTGGTGACGGCGATGCAGGTGATGCGCTTGTTGTTCGTGCTGTTCTTGGCCGAGCCTTTGTTTCGGCACTGGAACCGTCAGCCCGCCCCCCTCTAAAACCTCCCACATGTTGAATGTGCCAGGCCTCAGACGGGTGGCAAACGCCACTCGATGGGGGCCTCGCCATTCTGCTCGAGAAACTTGTTGGCCCGGCTGAAATGCCCGCAGCCCAGAAACCCGCGATACGCCGACAACGGCGAAGGATGCACCGAGGTCAGCACCAGATGCTTGGTGGCGTCGATGAGCTTCTGCTTGCTTTGAGCATGGGCGCCCCACAGCAGGAACACCAGGTGCGGCTGATGCTCGCTGACTACCTCGATAATCCGATCGGTAAAGAACTGCCAACCCTTGCCCGCATGGGCGTTGGCGTTGGCGCGCTCCACGGTCATGGTGGTGTTGAGCATCAGCACGCCCTGGTCGGCCCAGCTTTGCAGGTAGCCGTGGTTGGGGATGTCGATGTTCAGGTCGCGCTTGAGCTCTTTATAGATATTGACCAGCGACGGCGGCGCCGGCACGCCCGGTTGCACCGAGAAACACAGGCCATGGGCCTGGCCAGGGCCGTGGTAGGGGTCCTGGCCGAGGATCACGACCTTGACCTTGTCCAGCGGTGTTGAATTGAGTGCGTTGAAAATCAATGGGCCGGGCGGGTAGATCTCTTTGCCTGCGGCATGTTCCTGGCGCAGAAACTCGCGCAATTGCCCCATGTAAGGCTTCTCGAACTCCTCACGCAGAGCGTGTTTCCAGCTGGGTTCGAGTTTGATACGGTCGCCATCGGTCATAGTTGAATTGTCTTGTAAAAAAGAATGAGGCGAACCCTAGGAAAGCCGACCCCGCTTGTCAATTGATCTGACACAGCACCGGCACTTTCCCACGAAGGGATCATACTCATCCTTCACCTTCTCGATTGAGGTCACGATGAACCTGCATTTCGAAGAACTGACCGGCAGTGGCGGCGCTCGCATCGGTATCGCCAGCCTGGACGCGCCAAAGTCCCTTAACGCCCTCTCCCTGCCAATGATTCTGGCCCTGGATGAGCGCATGGAGGCCTGGGCCAAAGACCCGCAGATCGTCTGCGTGCTGCTACGCGGTAACGGCCCCAAAGCCTTTTGCGCCGGTGGCGAAGTGCGCAGCCTGGCTCAGGCTTGCCGTGAGCAGCCCGGCGAAGTTCCGGCTCTGGCCGCGCAGTTTTTTGCCGCTGAATATCGTCTTGACTACCGCCTGCACACCTTCCCAAAGCCGTTGATCTGCTGGGGCCACGGTTATGTCTTGGGCGGTGGCATGGGCCTGTTGCAAAGCGCCGCCGTGCGTATCGTTACGCCAAGCAGTCGTCTGGCCATGCCCGAGATCAGCATTGGCTTGTACCCGGATGTGGGGGCCAGTTGGTTCTTGTCCCGCTTGCCGGGTAAGCTCGGCCTGTTCCTGGGCCTCACCGGCGCCCATATCAACGGTCGCGACGCGCTGGACTTGGGCCTGGCAGACCGTTTTCTGCGTGATGACCAGCAAGACGAATTGCTCGATGGCCTGCTGCAGCTGAACTGGCAGGAACAGAGCGCGATGCAACTCAACAGCTTGCTCAAGGCCCTGGCGCAGGAGGCGATCAGCGATCAACCCGACGCGCAATGGCTACCACGCCGCACACAGATCGACGAATGGCTGGATGTAGGAGATGTACGCTGTGCCTGGCGCGCCTTGAACCTGCTGCGCGACCACAGCGACCCGCTATTGAGCCGGGCCGGCAAAACCCTGAGTGAGGGCTGCCCACTGACGGCGCATCTGGTGTGGGAACAGCTCCAGCGCGCCCGCCACCTATCCCTGGCCCAGGTGTTCCAGATGGAATACACCCTGAGCCTCAACTGCTGCCGTCATCCGGAATTTGCCGAAGGGGTGCGGGCGCGCCTGATCGACAAAGACCAGGCGCCTCATTGGCACTGGCCGGATATCAACACACTCCCGGAAGCGGTGGTGCAGGCGCACTTTGACAAGGCCTGGGAAGGTAGAAATCCTCTGGCAGATTTATCTGACTACTGACAGGTCTGTACGTTTGTCGTTGACCTTGAACTTGCAATTGTCCGGTTGGCTGTCCACGCACGTATACACCGGCAACTCGAACGCATCGGGCTGCAGCTTCCAATACAAGGAGCTGGTCAACGACATGTTGATAATCTCATTGCCCCTGCTTGGCCTCAACGCTACTACTACCCCGCTCCAGTTGGTGCGGTAGATGCACTTGTCCATGTAGCCGTTTCCTCTCTCCTCGCCGTCGCCCGGCATGAAGACTGCGCCAATGAACCCGTCGACAACACCACGCGACGCGACCTTCGGACTTTGCCAGCGCAGGCCGTTGTCTTGGGCGCGATAATGGCCATCGGCGTACACGATCTGCGACGGATAAGGACAGCCTTGCTCCGCACTTGCCGATGCAATGAAGCAGCTCATCAGCAGGAGCACGCAAATCAATTGTTTGAACATAGGGATTCCATCTGCTCAGTCTCACCACGCAAAAGCACAAGGCTTCTCGTTAGTGAAGTACAGCTAGCGCCTCAAAGATAGCTGTTAAATCTGACAGTACGGACATACGGTACCTATAAAAAACGGCGCATGATGCGCCGCTTGTTTTTCAAGATATTTAACGGTGACCGCCGCGACCACCTCCGTGGTCGGAACCGCGTCCACGCCCGCCATTACCCCAGCGGTCGCCCCACCCCTGGTTGGGGTAGGGTCGGTAGCCGGCGCGAGGGTAATAGCGCGGGGCTGGTTGGTAGTAGCGCGGCGCCGAATAGTAGCGAGGCTGTGGCGCATAGTAGCGAGGCGCTGGCGCGTAATAGCTGCGCCCAGAAGGGTAATAACGCGGGCCGCCGTAGTAATAGGCTGGCGCCGGCGCGGTGTAGACCTCGGAGCGATAGTAGGTGGCGCCTCCATCGTAATAGGGCACGCAGGCTGAAAGGGTCAGGCCGAGCAAAGCGATGAGCAGCAGTCGTCGATACATGGCGGCCTCCTGGACCGCGGAAGAGCTCCTCCAGCGACGCTGGCGAGCGGCATTCAGCTTTCACTGAATGACGAAACATCTGACATCAAAAACCGAATCTGGTGCGTTCGCGACACAAGTGGAAACATCTGTTTCAGACGAAGTGAAGGTCTGTCAAAAACCCATGATGATGGAATGCCGCCCAGCCGCGCTGTATCGTGCAACAACTACCGCTGTCCTACCCGATGCCTGCCTGAACCGACCCATGACCACACCGACCCTATGCCCCGCCTGCGGTGCCCGCAACGACTGCTCCCTGGCCGATCCGCGCACGGCCGATCAAGCCTGCTGGTGCTACAGCGTCATCATCGACCCGGCGGTGCTTGAAGCCCTGCCGGATGAGGTGCGCAATAAAGCCTGCCTGTGCCCACGCTGCGCCCAAGTGGACGAACAGTTGCGTAACCGCCATGCGCGTTGATCGCTTCCTAAGCAACTTGCCACAGTTCAATCGTAAACAAGTGCGCTTGTTGCTGGTGGAGCGCCGGGTGACCGTCGAGGGTGTTGCAGTCAGCGATCCGCACCATGACGTACGTGAGTTCAGCCAGGTCTGCGTTGACGGTGAAATTCTGCAAGCGGGCAAGCCGGCACGCTATTTCATGCTGCACAAACCCCAGGGCTGCGTCAGCGCCACGTCGGACCCGCAACACTCCACGGTCCTGGACCTGCTGCACGAACCGGACAAAGCCGACCTGCATATCGCCGGGCGCCTGGATTTCAACACCACCGGCCTGATGCTGATCACCAACGATGGCCAATGGTCACGGCGCCTCACGCAACCACAGACCAAGTTGCCCAAGGTGTACCACGTGCAAACCGAACAGGACATAGGCCCGCAGTATGCGATGAAGTTCGCGGCAGGGGTGTATTTCGCCTTTGAAGATCTCACTACCCAACCTGCCAAACTTGAACGGCTGGGCCCAAGAACGGCCCGGTTGAGCATCGTCGAAGGCCGCTATCACCAGGTGAAGCGCATGTTCGGGCATTTTGATAACAAGGTAATCGGCCTGCACCGCGAGCGAATGGGCCCCTTGGTGCTGGATACCTCGCTTGCGCCGGGTCAGTATCGGCCACTGACTGACGACGAGATCCGACTAATCTGACGACCGTTCAGCCGGTGATGGCAAAAAACCAACCGCTTACCTTGCGACCTGCCTTCGGTGCTGCTTGAATCAAGGCTTCAGCCAGATGATGACTGATGAGTCGCCCTATAACCTCCAAGAAACACCTGCCGCGCCCGTGCTTGATCGTCGGGCCCTCCCGGCAAACCGCCCGCCATAACAACACCCGCCGGCCAGCCGTCATCGGACCGACGTGAGCCTTCATTTTCCAGGCGTATGCCTACCTGTCATAAAGCACGTGCAAAGTGATTTGCGCGCACTACCCGCTTGCCAGGAGTCTTACGACATGAGGCCAGAAATCGCTGTGCTGGATATACAGGGTCAGTATCGGGTTTACACGGAGTTCTATCGCGCGGACGCGGCGGCAAAGACCATCGTCCTGGTCAACGGCTCCATGGCGACCACGGCGTCCTTCGCTCAAACAGTCAAAAGCCTGTACCCGCAATTCAATGTGGTGTTGTACGACCAGCCCTACGCTGGCCGTTCCAAAATCCATAACCGTCATGAGCAGATGCTCACCAAGGAAGTCGAAGGCCAGATCCTCCTGGAACTGCTCGACCACTTCGCCGCTGAACATGTGCTGTCCTTCTCCTGGGGCGGCGCCGCCACGTTGGTCGCCCTTGCACACCGGCCCCGTAGGATAGAAAAAGCCGTGATCAGCTCCTTCTCGCCGGTAATCAATGCGCCGATGCGCGACTACCTCGAACGAGGCGTCGACTACCTGGGCAACCTCGACCGCGACCGTGTCGGCCACTTGGTCAACAGCACCATTGGCAAGCATCTGCCTTCGCTGTTCAAACGCTTCAATTACCGCCATGTCAGCAGCCTGGCCGCACACGAATACGGGCAAATGCACTTCCACATCAGCCACGTGCTCAACAGCGACCGGCAGTGCTACTTCAAGGCGGCCAGGCAAATCGACATTCCGGTGCTGTTCTTGAACGGCGAGTGGGACGAATACACCAGCGCAGACGACGCCAAGCTGTTTGGCCAGCATGTGGCCAAGAGCTGCTTCAGCACCATCCAGGCAACGGGGCATTTCCTGGACATGGAACATAAAGCCGCGTGCCGCGATAGCCGTGAGGCCGTGGTGGGCTTCTTGAAAGGGCAGCGGCCCGCCAGCCCGTTGCGGTATAGCCAGGGCCAGGCGCAACATGCGTGGGCGCTTTGAGATCAAGCCTGACACTGTGGCGAGCATGCTCCCTCGCCACACGCAACTCTCACATTTTTCAAAGAAAAACTTCAAATCCAGCCGAACATCTGGTACAAAGTCAGCCGTTCTGAGCGGGTATAGTTTAATGGTAGAACAGTAGCTTCCCAAGCTTCCGACGAGGGTTCGATTCCCTCTACCCGCTCCACTCAGATTTGCGCTGGCGTCAGGAAGGTTCTGACGCAGGATGCACAAAAAACCGGTCCTTGGTGACCGGTTTTTTTATGTCTGAAATTTGTTCTGCAGCGCCCATCTGGTCCTCGGCAGTCGAGCCTGAGGGTGTGAAGCACCTTGTGTTGAATCATCCACAGGAAAAAAAGCTGCTCGGGATTTCTTTTCTGGCATCCGCAGCGCTCCAGGTATTGCAGCAGGAGCGGTAGGTACGCCTAAGCAAAGTCTTACGGCAAGGCCGGCAACACCGCGCGATAATGTAGGCTCATCGGCCCAGAGTTCGGAATATGGCAATGCTGGACACCCAAAAAACCACACCCAACATCATCCTGCGCCAAGTAGTCGGCTGGGTGTTGGTTTTGCCGCTGCTGATCTCGTTTGTACGGCTGCCCTTCCCCTTCCCCCTTAGATTTTTGCTGGAGTTAGGAGTGATTGCCGCGTCAGCGTATGGCGTGAGGTTTGCCTGGCGTCACGCAACCCCACGCGTGGCTGTGTTCGCTTTGTTTGTCACCCTGCTCAACGTCATTTCTATGTTCATGTTAGGTACCGCGTCAGTACTCAAGGCCCTTTACATTATCGCCTGGCTCTACGGGTACCCCTATTATTCCAACTGGGTTTACTGGAATTTCTAATGGGGCGAAGAATTTGACCGCAAGAAACGTAGTTCCCTAACCCCTTGGTGGAACTACAGTGGCGTCGTCCCCCCTCAACGCCCTTCAAGGAAACAGCTCATGACCTACCAGTACAAGCTCATGCCTTCCCCTGTCGGTGAACTCACCCTGGTGGCGCGCGATGGCAAACTCAGCGCCATCCTCTGGGAAGTAGAACGCGCCAATCGCGTACGCCTGGGTGAATTGATTGAGGCCAACGACAGCCCGGTGCTGCGAGAAACCGAACGCCAATTGAAGGAATACTTTGCCGGAACGCGTAACCAGTTCGAACTGGAGCTGGATTTCGCCGGCACTGACTTCCAGAAGCAGGTCTGGCAGGCACTGCTGACCATTCCCTTCGGCGAAACCCGCAGCTACAGCCAGATCGCCGAGCAGATCGGCAACCCCAAAGCCGTGCGCGCAGTCGGGGCCGCGAATGGGCGCAACCCGATCTCGATCATTGCGCCATGCCACCGAGTGGTGGGGGCTTCGGGCGGGCTGACCGGGTTTGCCGGAGGGCTTGAGGCCAAGCAGTATCTACTGACGCTTGAGGATCGCAGCCAGGCAAAAATGGCTTTTTGATTACCGGTCAGCGAGCGCTCCGCGAGTGAAAGCCTGATACTCGAACAAACGTGCAAAGCCCAACTGTTGATACAGCGAGATGGCCTCCGTCGAGGCCTCGAGAAAACATCGGTGAGCCCCCAGGCTCGAGGCGTGAAGCAGGGCAGCTTGAATCAGGCAAGTGGCATAGCCTCTTCCACGAAAGCCCTTGAGCGTGCCGACATCATTCAGACGGGCCTCGCCTTCACACAGTGACAACGTCAACGAACAGCTCACACGCCCCTCGGCGGACAGGGTGAAGTGGTAAAGGGCCTCACCCGCATCAAGCGCCCTCTGGTGCCGTGCCTGATAGTTCACAACGACCTCGGGAAGCATCGAATATGCGCTGCCAACTGGACCCGCCCATTCGTTCAAATCCCGCGTCAGGCAGACCTGTAGAGTCCCCTCGCTCATCCTTGGAATAAAACGCGACAGCTCGAGAACCATCGCGGTTGTCTGTTCAGCAGGCTGGAAACCGATTGCGCAGAGCGCCTCGCGTAGCTCAGCGACCTTTTCCTCATGAACCACAATGCGTATTGCAAGGACGGAACCATGGATCAAGCCCAACGGGGCAGCAAAAGCTTCGCCCAATGGAGCGCTGCCCACGCGAATAAATAACAAGTCATACAGGCCAGAACATACGTCAACGAAATAAGCGTTGATAGCCGCGCTATAACGGCGATGCAGGCCGCAGGTGGCAGAAAAATAGTGATCTTCGGTCAGGTGATAAAGTGTGCGCAGGTCGCAGGTGGCATATGCGGTCATAGGGGTTATCCAGGTAAAAACCCAGTCTTGCGCTCGCCGCCTTGAGATACCGTAGGCTCGCTCCTAAAAGCACGGCAGAAAAACCCACAGTCCTGTTGATATGAAAACGGCGGTTGGATCCTCTCCAACCGCCGTTTTTTCATTTCCAGTAGTCGCCTCAACCGTCGCCTTGATGGCCCTTACCGTAGGTCGAGGCCAGGGCCCTGGCTTTTTGCAGGCGCTCTTCAAGCTTGGGTAGCGTCTCATCCACCAGTGCCTTTATCTCTGGCACATCCGACGCAGCGCCTTCTTTCTTGAACAGGGCGATGGCGTCTTCGTTCTCCTTGACCTGCTGCGCGGTATAGGCAGCGTCAAACGAATCGCCGTCCTTGAGTTCAGGCATCAGGGTTTCGGCCTTATCAACGATCTTCTCCCGTGGGGCCACTGGCAAATCAAGCTTCTTGGCGATCGCCGCCAAGTGCTGGTTGGCCAGCGTGCGCTCGTTGATAACCTCAATGGTGTAGTCCTTGATTTCCTGGGACGAGGTCTTGGCGTGGGCCATGCGGCTGGTTTCGATATCGGCCATGCCTTTGGCCGAAGCCTGCTCGATGAATTCTGCAGGCGACTGGGCGAAAGCACTGCTGGCGCCGAGGCCCAGCAGCATCGCGAAACTGGCGGTGCGTAACCGGGTAGCCATGCGGCTCATGATGGGTTCCTCCAGGGCAAAAATAGGCGCGGGAGCATACAACCCGCCCTGAATTCGAATTTTCACGGCGGTAAAGGTTTAGAAAAAACTTACCTGTGCGACGAACGGTCGTCGTCGCCTCAGGCCGCTTTGCTGCCGAACAGGCCCGGCAATGCGTGCGCCAGGGCATTGAGGGCGAAGCCGATAAACATCACGCCGCAGAGCTTGGTGATCAGGATTTCATGGCGTTGATACAGCGTGCGCACCCGTTGGGCACCCACCACGCCGATCAGGATCGCGTAGGCCAGCAAGCCACCGATAAAGCTCAGCAGAATCAACGTCGGCAACATCGACCAAGTCAACAACTCGGCTCGGCTGGACAGTAACGCGGTGAACGTCGCCACGGCGACCGGGTAGGCCTTGGGGTTGGTCAAGCCAAACACAATACCGTGCCAGAACGGATGGCGCGCCGCGCCCTGAGGGGCATCGCTATTGCGCCGCTGGGTGCGGATCGCACGCCAGCCGAGCCAGAATAAATACACCCCGCTGAGTACGCCGAGCACATCAAAGGCACTGCTGCCGACTTCCCGCGCACCGACGATGGCTATCAGCGCCGTGCTGCACCACACCACATCGCCGAGCAAATGACCGCACAAGAATCCTGCCCCGGCACGCCGGCCACGAGCCGCACCGATGCCGAATACGGCCAGGACACCGGGGCCTGGGGTAATGCCGTAGATAAAACCCGAAGCCAGCACGGCGAGCAGCAAGGATGGGGTCATGGATAGACGCTCCGACAGACGCTAAAAGGTGATTGATTCTGCATGTTTCAGCGCGGTGGGTAAAACTTCATTCCAGCATAGGGCTGGGCGCGACAGGCTTGCAGCCGCGAGGCCAGATCGCCGACATGAACCTCCAGCTTATGGCCGTCGGGATCGAGAAAATAAAACGATGCGCCTTCGCTGCGGTTGTCTCGCCATTCCTGTACCCCGGCAGCACGCAGGTGTTCGACCAAGGGAGTGAAATCAGCAGCATCGACAGTGAAGGCATAGTGGGTGTAATCCACCGCCGGAGCAGTCGAGCGCAACGGGTCCAGCGACAGGCACAGCCAAAGCCCAGGCAGTGAGAGGTAGGCACCGTTGTCCCAGGTTGCGTCGAGCTGCAGGCGCAGCAGATCGTGATAGAAACTGACGCTGCGCGGCACATCGGTGACGGCCAGGGTCAGATGGTTGAAACCGCTGAGCATCTAGGTGTTCTCGCGTTATCGTGGGTCTGCGGACAATACACCCACCAGCCTGCCAATCAACCACTGCAACCCCACATCCCCACCCCGCCGCGTATGCCAGGCCAGCTCAAAGGCAAACGACGGAATATGAAACGGCGGTGGCACGGCCAGCAATTGCCGAGCGTCAATATTTATCAAACCCCGGGACGACACCGTCAGAATCAGGTCCGTACCCTGGATCAACTGCGGCGCCACACCCCAGTGCGGCAGGCTTATGGCTACATGGCGGCGTTCACGAATGGCCGTCAGCGCCCGTTCGATTTCCGGCGTGCCGCTGCCGCGCATCTCCAACAGTACATGGGGGCGCGACAGATAGGCCGGCAGGTCCAGCACCCCGGCGGGCGCCAGGCTATCGCGGTCGACCAGGCAGGTGTAATGCTCCTCGAACAGCGGCGTAGTCCGCATTTCGGCGGGCATGTCGGGGAATACGCCCGCAGCCAGGTCGAGATCGCCATTGAGTACACCCTCAACCATGCCTTCGCGGCTAGCCTGGATGACCTGCAAGTCGATACCGGGCGCTTCATGGCGTAGGAGGCGAACCAGGCCGGGCAGGAATATCGCCGCGCTGTAGTCCGACATCGCCACACGAAAGCGGCGCTTGGCAGAAGTGGGGTCAAAACGATTCGGCGCCAGTAAGGCCTGCACCTGGGCCAGGGCTTCGGTCAATGGCGCCGCCAATTCCATGGCTCGGGCGGTTGGCACCAATGTGCCGCCCTGACGCATCAGCAGCGGGTCGCCCAGCATATCGCGCAGCCGCGCCAACGCATGGCTGACCGCCGGCTGGCTCAGGTGCAGGCGCTCGGCGGCGCGGGTGACGTGTTGCTCGCTGAGCAAAGCGTCGAGGATCACCAGCAGGTTCAGGTCGATGCGACGCAGATCATTCATCAGCTGCATGCTCGGCATAATAATTCGGAATTTAAATTTGCGCGACGAATACCCTAGAGTCCAGCAAAACCTTTGGGAGCGCCGAGATGACTGTGTTGCATTGGGTAGGTTTGTTAGCGCTGGCGGTGTTCGCCGGCGCGGTGGTGCCGTTTCAGAGTGCGATCAACGCCAACCTCGGGCGCGGCCTCGGCCATCCCTTGTGGGCCACCCTGGCTTCGTTACTGGTGAGCATCATCGTGCTGCTGCCGGTGATTGTGGCGCTGCGTTTACCCCTGCCGAGCCTGGCCTTTATCAGCAAGGCACCGTTGTGGATGTGGGCCGGCGGTGCCTTTGGCGTGTGTTTTATTTCATTGGCGTTGATGCTGCTGCCCAAGCTCGGCGCATCGGGCTTCATTGCGCTGGCCATGGCCGGGCAGGTTCTCGCGTCATTGCTGCTGGACCATTTCGGCCTGTTCGGCCTGGTGGAACGTCAGTTGACAACCTCCCGGGTGTTGGGCGCGCTACTGCTGATCAGCGGCGTTGCGCTGATTCAGTTCAGCGGCGCTCAGCCGCAAGGCGATTGATCTGCGCCTGCTCCACCACGGGCTGCGGCGCGCCTTGGCTGGCCGCCTGCAACATCGCACGGCCGACGGTCTCGGTGCTCACCACCCAATCCGGTTTCAGTCGCCGCACAAACGAAAGCACCGGCCCGAGCACGCTATAGAAGGATTGGTACAACGGCGTCTTCGAACGCACACCGTGCAACGGCTGGATGATCCCCGGGCGGAACAGATACACCGCCTTGAACGGCAAGCGCAGCAAGGCATTTTCGGTCTTGCCCTTGACCCGCGCCCACATCGACTTGCCGGCTTCGGAACTGTCCGTGCCGGCGCCGGACACATAGATAAAGGTCATCTGCGGATTGAGCCGCGCCAGGGTGCTGGCCGCCACCAGGGTCAGGTCATAGGTGAGGTGGGTGTAGCGCGCTTCCTTCATGCCCGCCGACGAAACGCCGAGGCAAAAGAAACAGGCATCAAAACCCTGCAGCAGGTTTTCCAGGGGTTGGAAATCCAGCATGTCGTTGTGCAATACCTGATGCAGCTTGCCGTGCTCCTGAGTCAGGGGCGTGCGGCCGACGGCTACCACTTCCTGCACATCGGCCGCCAGCAGGCACTCGCGCAGCACACCCTGGCCCACCATGCCGGTGGCGCCGAATAACAGAACTCTCATCAAATATTCCTTCATCCCACTGACTTGGCGAGTCGATAGACGAGCCTCTTGAAGGCTACCGGCACATCCGCCCTGCACGCCGGCACCTTACCCAATTTACTGACGCACACCCCCATTAAATCGCATGATATCACCCCCCTTCAGGTCCATTGACACACCAGGACATTGTATGCAGCTATCGAATGACATTACTGTGCCATCCTAAAAGCAGGAATGGACCTACACGAAATACTCCATCCGGACTATCGTGCCTGGGAATCGTCTGACTTATCGAATCAAAATTTTCCCGATAGTGTTTTCCAGCCCCCCCCCAAAGGACGCTAGAGAAATGGAAAACTCATCACTCACACACAAATTCTCAAATTACAAAAAACTCATAGCATTGGCCGAAACGGACTGGCACTCGGCAAAGAGCGGGCGAATATGCGAGCTCAATGTCACCGTCAAAAGCAATAATTACCTGACAGATCAATATGGGCGCGACTTCCATCACTTCTGCACAACCTCATACCTTGGGCTCGATCACCACCCGGCCATAATAGAAGGTGCGATGCAGGGAATAAGGGAGGCCAAAACCCTGCGGCGTTGCGGACGTTGACGGTTTACTTTACTTAAAAGCTCGTTATGGGCTATTTCTCTATATGGACGACTCGCATGCGCTGTCGGCATTCGGAGAGGGAGGACGTGGTTACATCCGGCCATTTATGCATGCGCAAGACGATCAGACATTAATAGTCGCGTCCTTAGGAAAGTCTTTCGGTGCTAGCGGCGGGTTGATCATGTTTGGCAGCGAACGACAAAAAAGTCTGATGTACCGTTATGGTGGCCCGAGCAACTGGTCGCAAAGTCTGAACTCAGCGGCTATTGGCGCTGGGCTGGCGTCGCTAAAAATACACCAGACTGAAGAGCTATACGAGCTTCAAGAAAAACTTCAATTTAACATTCAACTATTTGACAAATTAATATATACAGAGCAGCACGGCACCCAGACTGCCATACGCTTAATTAACTGTGGAGAAGCTGAAAAAGCGAATGAGCTCGCCACCCGACTTTCGGACATTGGCTTTTTTACATCTGCTGTATTTTTTCCGGTAGTGCCAAAAGGAAAATCAGCCGTACGCATAACGCTCCGAGCAGATATGTCCCCTACAACGATAGAGTCGTTTTGCGCACAGCTAACCCAACTAACCACGGCCTCAAAAACCAGCACCAGCTTGCACTCCCAGTCAGAAGCTACCTAATGGGGACGTTCATTAATGGCCACGATTACTGAAACGGATTAAAAACTGTGTAAACGATGCCGAACTAGCAGTTTCTTCCTTACTTAGGATATAGGACGATTTTTATTGAAAAGCAATATCGCTCTCCTCCTCGCCTGTAGTGCTGCCTTCCTCGCTCAAGCTGGTATCAGCAGCTATCTGCCCGCAGTCCCAGCAATCGCGCAAGCTTTAGCCGTCGAAAAGCATGTTGCTCTGGCTCTAGCGGTGTATCTGGTGGGCATGGCCTTGCCAATGCTGCTGTGGGGTAGTCTGGCTGAGCGACTTGGCAGAAAACCGGTGTTACTTGCAGCCTTGGCGGTGTATGCCCTGGCGAGTGCGACGATCCCATCAGCGTTCAATGTTGAGTCATTTCTAGCCTTACGCCTGCTTCAAGGCTTGGGGGCTGGTGGGATGTCCGTCATGGCACGGGTATTAGTGCGCGACAACTTCAGCGGTGCACAGTTGGCCAAAGGACTATCGTGGCTAGGGATGACCTTCGTGGTCGCCTTGGGTATTGGCCAATTCGTGGGTTCGTTATTGCAAATGGCGTTTGGCTGGAAGGCAATTTTCTATACGTTGGCAATCGGGGCTGTCGCTTTGATAGGGGTGTTGCAGCGGGTGGTATTTGCGACGCAAGCAAAAGCTGGCTCCCCGGTCCGCGCTTGGCGTGTTTACAACGCGATTGCGCGACATCCTCCCTTTCTGCACGCCGCACTGGCCGGCGGTTTGGGCTATGGGGTGATCATTGCATTCAATACCTGCGCACCGTTGATTTTTCAGGGAGGTTTTCAGTGGAGCGCAATGGAATACGGCTGGCTGGGTTGGCCGATCAGTGGGGCTTACCTGGCAGGTGCGTTAATGGTCAATCGCTTCGTTGCACGCACAGGTCGCTTGAGAATGATGCGTGCAGGCGTTGCATTGGTACTGCTCGGTACGGCGACCATGTTGCTAGGCAGCGTGCTTGCCAGTGGGCTCGCGGTGCTGCTGTGGTTGCCCTATTGCGTGGCGGTGCTGGGGCAGTCGATCAGTTACCCTATCAGTTTATCTCTCGCCAATGATGAGGCCCCCATCAGCGGCCCCTACGCCATGGCCCTCGGCGGTTTTGTGCATCAGTTGATGGCAGCCATGATCGGCGGTGCGGCAAGCCTACTGGTGAGCCAGCAGGCGTGGCCGCTGGCGGTGTTGTGTGTGGCGTTGGCGGGCGGCACATGCGTATGCCTTGCCCGCTGCAGCTCGGATCAAAACGCGCTACGAAAGATCTCCTCAATCTGACGCTGGTCCGCCCGCCGTGGGTTGGTCAGCCCGCAGGCATCTTTCAACGCATTGCTGGCCAGCAATGGAATGTCCTGCAACTTAGCGCCAAGCTCACGCAAGCCCGCAGGGATTTCCACGTCCTGGGACAACCGACGAATCGCCGCGATGGCAGCCTGGGCGCCCTCCTCGGCGGTGATGCCCTTGATATCCGCACCAAGGGCGCGGCCCACGTCGCTCAGGCGTTTGGCGCAGACGCTGGCGTTGAAGCTTTGTACATGGGGCAATAGCACGGCGTTGCACACGCCGTGGGGCAGGTCGTACAAGCCGCCCAATTGGTGAGCCATGGCATGCACGAAACCCAGGGACGCATTGTTGAAGGCCATGCCGGCGAGAAACTGCGCATAGGCCATGTTTTCCCGTGCGGCCTTGTCAGTGCCGTCGCGGACCGCCAGGCGCAGGTTGGCGCTGATCAACTCGATGGCCTTGATCGCGCAGGCGTCGGTGATCGGTGTCGCGGCGGTGGACACATAGGCTTCGATGGCGTGGGTCAGCGCATCCATGCCCGTGGCGGCAGTGAGGCCCTGGGGCATGCCGACCATCAGCGCCGGGTCGTTGACCGACAGCAACGGCGTGACATTGCGATCAACGATGGCCATTTTTACGTGGCGGCTTTCGTCAGTGATGATGCAAAAACGCGTCATCTCGCTGGCCGTGCCAGCGGTGGTATTGATGGCCACCAGCGGCAGTTGCGGCTTGCTCGATCGGTCGACGCCTTCATAGTCGCCGATGCGCCCGCCGTTGGTGGCGCACAGGGCAATGCCCTTGGCGCAGTCATGGGGCGAACCGCCACCCAGGGACACGACGAAATCGCAGGCGCTCTGTTGCAGCAACGCCAGGCCTTTTTCGACGTTTTCCACGCTGGGGTTGGGCTTGGCGCCGTCGTAGATCACCGAGTCGATATCCTGCATCGCCAGCTTCTCGGCGATCATGCCGGCCACACCGGCTTTGGCCAGGCCCACGTCGGTCACAATCAACGCCTTGTCAAAGCCGTAGTTGCGGATGGCGGTCATCGCTTCGTCGAGGCAATCGATACCCATGATGTTGACGGCGGGGATGAAGAACGTGCTGCTCATGATCAATCCTCAAAGGCTTTATGCCGACAGAATCAACCTGTACCGCGTGGCGCATCTTGATCAGGATCAATGCCGGCTCGTGATAAAGTCACCCCCCAGCCGATTTCGAGTAGACCCGCCGCAATGAAGGATTTCCAGGATATTGACGCCCACCTTGAAGACTGGAGTGCCCTGCGCGCTGCCGTCGACTTCAGCGGGATACTGATCGGTAACGGCGCCAGCCGTACGATTTGGGAAGACTTTGCCTACGACTCGCTGTTCGAAAACGCCCGTACCGTCGAAGAAAAACCCCTGAGCGCCTCCGAACTCAGCGTGTTCGACGCCTTGCAGACCCGCAGTTTCGAGCAAGCGCTGGGCGCCTTGAAAACCACCAGCCGGGTCAACAAGGCCCTGGCGGTCAGCTCGGCGGCGCCGCGTAACCGTTACTACGCGATCAAGGAAGCGCTGATCAACACCATTCATACCGTGCACATTCCCTGGCGCCTGGTGCAGCCGTCGACGCTGACGACGATCAACGCGGAGCTGACCACCTACGCCACCGTCTTCACCAGTAACTACGACTTGCTCAACTATTGGGCGACCCTGCACGCACCGGGCATTGACGACCTGTTTCGCAGCGCCGACTCAAGCTTCGACCTGCGCAATACGCACACCGACGCCACCCGCATCCTGTACCTGCACGGCGGCCTGCACCTGGTGCGCAACCTCGACGGCACGGCGCGCAAATTGCCGTCCACCGACAGCACCCTGCTCAGCAGTTTTGCCATCAACAACACGATCAAGACCCTCGACGATGTGCCGCTGTTTGTCAGTGAAGGCAAGGTGGAGGAGAAACTCAAAAGTATCCGCAGTTCGGATTATCTGTCGTTCTGTTATGAACAGCTGTTGAGCCATGAAGGCGCGCTGTGCATCTTCGGCCATGACTTGGGGCCGCAGGATAAACACCTGGTGGATGCTATCGGCCAGGCCAGCATCAACACCCTGGCGATCTCGGTGTCGGGGCGCAGCGATGGGTTTATTCGCCAACAGAAGCGGCGGTATCTGGAGTTGTTCGAGGGCTCTGCTGTGGAACTGAGGTTCTTTACAGCGCGTACGCACCCACTGGGTAATCCGGCATTGTCCGTCCCTGTGGAACGCTGAGCAAAATGTGGGAGCTGGCTTGCCTGCGATGGCGGTGGGTCAGCGACAGATCGGGCACCGATAAACCGCTATCGCAGGCAAGCCAGCTCCCACATTGACTGCATTTCAAGTCGGGATCAGCCTCATTCCTCAGCGCTGTGCACCACCACTAGCAACTGCGCCTGCACCTCTCCCACCGAGCGAATCCGGTGGGGTTTCTGCGCGTTGAAATGCAGTGCATCGCCGCGCGCCAACAGCACGCGCTCACTCATGAAATCCACCTCAACCTGGCCTTCATGCACGAATAAAAACTCCTCTCCCAAGTGCTCCTTGAAGGTCTTGTCGGTGAACTCCGCCGGCGGATAAATGATGAACGGCAGCAGGCTGCGCTCGCTGACTTGGTGGGCAAGCACCGCATAACCCGGCGAGGTGTCGGGCCGCTCATGGCTGCGCACCAGGCTGTAGCTGTCGAGGCTGACGTTGTCTTCGCTGAACAGCTCTTCGACCTTCACGTTCAGAGCCTTGGCCAGTTTCAATGCCGCGGCGATGGAGGGCGTATTGAGCCCGCGCTCGACTTTCGACAGGTAACTCTTGGTCATCCCGGATTTTTCGGCCAGGGCCTCCAGGGTTACGCCAAGTTTTTTTCTTAATATTTTCAAGCGGATAGACATTTGCAGCGGTTAATCCATGCAGAAAGCGATGAGACAGGCTTGCCAATGACACAAAGTGTCATATAGCATCTTTAGTGTCATTTGCACTCACCCAACGACCTTGCGAGCAGCGGGCGACCAGCAAATCCGACGTCCATTGAACCATCCAAAGGACACCGATATGGCCAAGACATTAGCACTCCCAAAAGACCAACTGGTCAAGCAAGCACTGAGCCAGATGCAAAACAGCCTGGCAGATAATACGTGGACCGACCGGCAAAAGCTGGCGCTGACCTGCCGAATCCTGTTCGAGTACGGCCACGACTCCGGCCTGGCCGGGCAGATCACCGCACGTGGGCCGACGCCCGGCACCTACTACACCCAGCAACTGGGCCTGGGTTTTGATGAAATTACCGCCAGCAACCTGCTGCTGGTCAACGAAGACCTCGAAGTACTGGAAGGCCATGGCATTCCCAACCCCGCCAACCGTTTTCACACCTGGGTGTACCGCGGCCGCCCGGATGTAAACTGCATCATCCACACGCACCCTACGCACATTGCCGCGCTGTCGATGCTGGAAGTGCCGTTGCAGGTGTCGCACATGGACCTTTGCCCGCTGTACGAAGATTGCGCGTTCCTGGAGGCCTGGCCCGGCGTGCCGGTGGGCAACGAAGAAGGGGAAATCATCACCACGGCCCTGGGCGACAAGCGCGCCATCCTGCTCTCGCACCACGGGCAGTTGTCCACCGGGGCCAACATCGAAGAAGCCTGCGTGATTGCGCAACTGATCGAACGGGCTGCCAAGTTGCAGTTGCTGGCGATGTCTGCGGGCAGCGTCAAACCGATCCTGCCGGAGCTGGGGCGCGAGGCCCATGACTGGATCTCCAAGCCCAAACGCCACGGCGCCGCGTTCAACTACTACGCCCGGCAAAACCTGCGCAAGCACGCCGACTGCCTGAACTGATTGTCCCCCTTTTCGACCGGAGTTTTTCCCATGTCCAACCCAACCATTCACGGCATTATCGGCTACACCATCACCCCCTTCAGTGCCGACGGCCACCGCGTTGACCTCGACGCCCTCGGGCACTCCATCGACCGCTTGATCAACAGCGGCGTCCACGCCATTGCGCCCTTGGGCAGCACGGGCGAAGGCGCTTACCTGAGCGATGCCGAGTGGGATGAAGTCAGCGCCTACAGCATCAAGAAAGTCGCCAAGCGCGTGCCGACCATTGTCAGCGTGTCCGACCTGACCACCGCCAAGGCCGTGCGCCGCGCCCGCTACGCCGAAGAGCACGGCGCCGATGTGGTCATGGTGCTGCCGGCCTCGTACTGGAAACTCAGTGACGCGGAAATCCTCGCTCACTACGCCGCCATCGGCGACAGCATCGGCGTGCCGATCATGCTCTACAACAACCCGGCCACCAGCGGCACCGACATGTCGGTGGAGCTGATCCTGCGCATCCTCAAGCAGGTCGAGAACGTGACGATGGTCAAGGAGAGCACTGGCGACATCCAGCGCATGCACCAGTTGAAACTGCAAAGTGACGTGCCGTTCTACAACGGTTGCAACCCGCTGGCGCTGGAAGCCTTCGCGGCTGGCGCCAAAGGCTGGTGCACCGCGGCGCCGAACCTGATCCCGCAACTGAACCTGAGCTTGTATCAGGCCGTACTGGCCGATGATTTGAACAAGGCGCGGGAGCTGTTCTACCGACAGTTGCCCTTGCTGCAATTCATCCTCAAAGGCGGGCTGCCGGCGACGATCAAGGCCGGGTTGCGCTTGACCGGGTTGGAGGTGGGTCATCCGCGCTTGCCGGTGTTCCCGTTGGGCGAAGCAGGGATCGGACAGCTCAAAGCGTTGCTGTCATCGGTATAAAAAACGCCCGGCTCTCGCGAGCCGGGCGTAGGCCTTCTTGCACAACCGTCAGGTCTTGTCCTTGATAGTGACACTGGAACCATTGGTCTTGACGCTGGCAATGCCATTGTCTCGTGCGGCTGTAGAGGTGTACTGCTCACTGCTGCCGATCACTTGATGATTGGCAGCCTTGAGGTTGAAGAACGGCTGGCCGTTGCTGGCCACTTTTTTCTCATAACGTTCATCATGTGGGCTGTTTGCCTGCACTGAAGCAATGCCGGCTTCAGTAGCACCGCGGGTGGTGTAAAGCTCGCTGGTCAATATGGTTTCTGCGTTCGCCGCCTTAAGCACGAAACGAAACTGCCCGTTACTGCTTTTACTCAACTCATACCATCCAGCCATGACTTTCTCCTTTGAGTGGGATATCGCTCCCAAACTTGTAGGATTAAAGGCCATGCCTCAATTTTTTCCAGCCAAACACGGGAGATCTATTTAGCCGGAGACAAATGACAATAATTCTCGATATCATTCGCAACTTTTCCACATCGTGCTTCGTCAAGAAGGATATCCATGTCTCGTCCCCAGCCCGACCCGTCGTCGGCCGATGCCTGTCGCGGGTTTTATGCAGACATTCTGTATTTCCTGCGCAAACGCACGGACAACGCCAGCGATGCGGCAGACATGGCCCAGGATGTGTTTACCCAATGGCTGGGCTACCGCGACCGGGCCAAGGTCGAGCAGCCACGGGCGTTTCTGTTCCAGATGGCACGCAACCTGCTGCGCGATCACTGGCGTAAACAGAAGGTACGGCAAACCGTCCACCCTGATCACGCCGAAATGGATGCCGAGCCGGTCACCGACGAGCACAACGACCCTATGGCCGCCGCCCTTCGCCTGCAACGCCTGGAACAGTTGAAAGAAGTCCTCGCCGAACTCTCGCCCCGCCGGCGAGAAGCCCTTATGCTGCACCGCTTCGAAGGCTTGAGCCAGGCGCAGATCGCAACGCGCATGGGCATCTCCACCAGCATGGTGGAAAAGCACATCGCCTTTGCCCTGCTGCACTGCAAGCGACGCCTTCAACCCGACACCGGCACGGAGCAGCCAGAATGAACCGCCCGAGCGACACAAACGCGCTGGACAGCCAAGCGAGCGATTCCATCGATGCCCAGGCCGCCAGTTGGTTTGCACGCAACCGCAACGAAGTAAGCCGCGCCGACCGTAAAGCCTTTGCCGCCTGGCAGGCGGTGCCCGACCATGGGCGCGCCTATGCCGAATTCGAACAGTTATGGGCCGACCTCGCCCAGTTGCAACAACTGAACAAACCGCTGGCACTGCCCAAGCGCAAGCCCGCCTTGTGGCGCCCTGCCCTGGCGGTGGCCGCTGCCTTGGTGTGCGCCGTGTTGGCGACCTCTATCGGCGCACCGCGCGAGCTGTATCACAGCCAGGTTGCCACCCAGGCCAAGGGCATGCGCACGTTGAATCTGCCGGATGGCAGTACCTTGTATGTGAATGCCAACACCCATATCCGCGTGGACTTCAGCGCCCATCTACGGGTGCTGCACCTGGACAAAGGTCAGCTGTACCTCGAAGTGGCCGCCGACAAGGAACGCCCCCTCTACGTGCAAGCCGGCGAGTCGAGCGTACGGGTGGTGGGCACGGCTTTCGATGTGCGCCGAGGGCAGCAGCAATTGGTGGTCAGCGTTGCCCATGGCCAGGTCGCTTTCGCGCCCAATGGCAAAAGCCCCGTCACCCTGCTCGGCGCCCAGCAACGGGCCTCATACAACTACGCCAAAGGCATCGTGCAACCGCAAAGCCTCAGCGCCGAAGAGGTCGCCGATTGGCGCAGCGGGCACTTGTCGTTTCGCAATCGCGAGCTGGCCAGCCTGATCGACGAACTGAGCCTGTACCGTCCACAGGCGTCGTTGCAGGTGAGCAAGGCCGTGGCGCAACTCAAGGTTTCGGGCAACCTGGATGTGAATGACCCGGACGCCCTGCTCAATGCCTTGCCCGCGCTGTTGCCGGTGAAAACCGTACTCTCGGCGGACGGCATTATGAGAATCGAGCCAAGCAAATAGGCGGCAACACCACACATGAGAATATTTTGCATTCGCATGTGTGGTTTTTTTTGCCTGCCCCGTCTTCCTCCTGTCCGTGTTTGATACGCACACCTTTTTGGCTATTTAGCCGCTCCGGGGGATTTCATGTTTCGCGCGCCTTGTCACGCTTCGCACCTGTTTCTTCGACCGACACTCATGGCTATGTGCCTGGCCTTGAGCCTCAGCGCCGAAGCCGAGTCATTCAAGCTGCACCTGCCTGCCCAGTCGCTGGCCACGTCCCTGAGCCAGGTGGCCCAGCAGGCGAAAATCCAGCTGCTGTTCGATGAAACCCTGCTCAAGAATGTGCAGGCCCCGGCGCTTAACGGTGACTACACCCCGGAAGTGGCCATCCGCTCCCTGCTCAAAAACGGTGAACTCATCCTGCTCAAGGTCGGCAGTACCTACGTGGTGCGCCCCGATGAGGGTAAAACCACCACCACCGGTGGCGCAATCCAGTTGGACACCTTGAGCGTGATCGGCACCGGCAACGAGGTGAACGCCAGCACCGTCAACCGCTCCACCCTGACCCAGGCCGACATCGACCGTTACCAGTCCAATAACATTCCCAGCCTGTTGCAGACCTTGCCCGGTGTCAGCCAGGGCGGCTCGCTGAAACCCGGCGGCCAGACCATCAACATCCGCGGTTTCGGCGATGCCGAAGACGTGCCGCTGACCGTTGACGGTGCCACCAAGACGGGCTTTGAGCGTTACCAGCAAGGTACAGTGTTTATCGAGCCCGAGCTGATCAAGCGCATCGAAGTGGAAAAAGGTCCCAACTCGCCGTTCACCGGTAATGGCGGCTTCGGCGGCACGGTCAACATGGTCACCAAGGACGCCCCGGACCTGCTCAAGGACGGCCGCAACAGCGGTGCGATGCTCAAATATGGCTACTCCAGCAACGACCATGAACAGGTCTACAGCAGTGCCGTGTATGGCCGTACCGACGACGGCCGTTTCGATGCGCTGGCCTACCTGACCCAACGCGACGGCGGCGATATGAAGGTGGCCGCCAAATTGCCCAACGACAACAATGAGTACCCGATCAACCCCCAGCGCTTGCCCAACAGCGCCCAGGATGTGGACGGCAAGCTGTTCAAGGTCAACGCGCATTTTACCGATGAGCACAGTGTCGGGCTGTCATACTCGCGTTCCCACAGCAACCGCTGGACCCCGTTTTCCGCCGCCAGTTACCCCACGCCGCCAACCCAGTTCAACATCGACCGCTACGGCTACGAAGGCGCGTTGAAGCGCTTCCTCGCCCACCGTGACACGGTCGACACCACCTGGTCGGGCAAGTATGAATACCAGCCGCTGGACAACCCGCTGGTGGACTTGACCATCAAGTACTCACAGTCCAACACCGAGCAGACCGATGAGCGTGACGCCACGGCGTTTTTCCAGTTGGCCACCGGCGGGCGCAAGATGGACACCGCCTACACCGACAAGCTCCTGGACATCCGCAACGTCAGCCTGTTTGACACCGGCCCCTTGCAGCATGCCGTGACGGTTGGCGGGCAAATCCGCAAGCACACCCGCGAAACCGAAATGTGGATGCCCGGCGCCACCTACAACACGCCGCGCTACAACTACGGGCACTTCCAGCCAGGCTTCATGCCCCACGGCAAAGTTGATACCAACAGCTTCTTTATCCAGGACGCGGTGACGTTGGGCGACGTGACGATCACGCCGTCGCTGCGCTATGACCATGTGCGCAACCGCGGCGAAGGCAACGATGCGCCCTACTACAACAACCCCAACCCGGCAGTGGGTCACGACTACAGCGACCGCACCTACACAGGCTGGTCGCCACGCCTGGCGCTGTTCTGGACCGTGACGCCGAACGTGGGGCTGTTCGCCAACTGGAGCCAGACCTGGCGCGCCCCGGTGATCGACGAACAATACGAAGTGCAGGGCGTGGGCAGTCGCACCGCCACCAGCGTCGACCTGGACCCGGAGCGCATCACCTCGATCACCCTGGGCAACATCACCAGCTTCGACAACCTGATCGCCCAGGACGATAACCTGCAACTGCGCACCACCCTGTTTCACAACAAGGTCGAAGACGAGATCTTCAAGGCCACCGGCGTGGGCTGCCAGAACCAGGCTGTCAATGGCGGCAGCATCGCTTCAGCTTGCCCGCCTGGGCCGATGTCCAACTACCGCAATATCGGCAGCCTGACCATCAAGGGCGTTGAGCTCGAATCGATTTACAACTCCACCTACCTGTTTGGCTCGGTGTCGTTCGCCTATGCCAAGGGCCAGCACCAAGGCGCCTACACCAATCCTTGGGGCCCGGACGTAGCCGCACGAGACATCCCGCCGACCAAATGGGTGCTGGTACTGGGTACCCACATCCCGGCCTGGGATGCCCAGGTGGGCTGGATGGGCCAGTTCATCGGCGCCACCGACCGCCTGCCCAGCGACAAATACTCGGGCGGCCCGGGCTCCAGCATCGGCGATCTGTTCTACGACCAATACGGCAACAAGCGCTACAACACCCAGGGCCTGTTCGCCAAATGGACACCGCAGCAGGCGTACCTCAAAGGCACCGAGGTGAACTTCACGGTAGACAACCTGTTCAACAAAAACTTCCGCCCGGCCTTGAGCGGCGACCGGGCGTACACGAAAGGGCGTGATGCGAAGATCAGCGTGACGCGTTTCTTCTAAGCACGCACGTATTCCAACTGTGGGAGCTGGCTTGCCTGCGATAGCCAAAAGTATCTACACAACGCTGTAACGGTCGACGATAACCACGATGCGAAGCGAGCCGCTCTTGATCTTGATCTGCTTTTGATCTCAAGCGCCCCGTCAAACCACGCTGGCCGGAATTCGACAGGGATTTGGGGGGTAAACCGGCAGGGATGCCGGTTTAGCCGCCCCGCGCCATGGATGGCGCGTGGCGGCGGCCCCCCAACTCACTGGCGGATTACGGGCACACCGAGCCTAAGCGAGGTGCCGAGTGGTGGGGCAAGAGCGTTTTGCTTACTTTTGTCTGGGCCGGCATTCCGGCTTTTCAAAAGTGAGCCGCTGTCAGAGCGGAACCCTAGGTGGCCGTTACCGCAGGAATGGATATACACACAATCCAACGGTGTTGACTGCCAGGCCGCCTTCGCGAGCAAGCCCGCTCCCACAGTTGGATTGTGGGGTGTCAGGCAGATAGGCGTCGGCTGTCAGGCCGCTATCGCAGGCAAGCCAGCTCCCACATTTGGATCGTGGGGCGTCAGGTAGATATGCGCTGGCCGCCGGGGCCGTCACGGGAGCAAGCTCCCACAGGGAACCGCGACCATTTCAAGCCAGGTAGCCATCCCCGCGCAGCAGGGTTTCCAGGCAGTGCTCGGTGATGTGATAGAACGCCTTGAGCTCCTGGATTTTTGCCAATAGCTGCGCGTTGTCCACAGGCTCGGCACGTTTGACCGCCAGGATCATCTTGTTCTTGTTCGTGTGTTCCAACGAGATGAACTCGAACACCTTGGTCTCATAGCCACAGGCTTCAAGCAACAATGCACGCAGGCTGTCGGTGACCATTTCTGCCTGCTGGCCCAGGTGCAGGCCGTATTGCAGCATCGGTTTGAGCAGCGCCGGGCTCTGGATCTGCAGGCGGATCTGTTTGTGGCAGCACGGCGAGCACATGATGATCGACGCACCGGAACGGATGCCGGTGTGGATCGCGTAGTCGGTGGCGATGTCGCAGGCATGCAAGGCAATCATCACGTCCAGCTCACTGGGCGCCACGCTGCGCACATCGCCGCATTTGAACACCAGCCCCGGGTGTTCCAGGCGTGCGGCGGCGCTGTTGCACAGGGTGACCATGTCTTCACGCAACTCGACACCGGTGACCTCGCCCTCGGCCTTGAGGGTATTGCGCAGGTAATCGTGAATGGCGAAGGTCAGGTAGCCCTTGCCCGAGCCGAAATCGGCGACACGCACCGGGCGGTCGAGCTGCAACGGCGACGACGTCAGCGCATGGCTGAACACTTCGATGAACTTGTTGATCTGCTTCCACTTGCGCGACATCGAGGGGATCAGCGTCTGCTTGGCGTCGGTCACGCCCAGGTCGGCGAGGAACGGCCGGCTCAGGTCGAGGAAGCGATTTTTTTCGCGGTTATGCTCAGCCGAAGGCGCCTCGCGCAGTTGCTGCGGTTTACTTTTGAACAGCGAGCTTTTGTTCTTCTTGCTGTATTCCAACTGGGCTTCGTCGGTCAGCGCCAGCAAGTGCGCGTTCTTGAACGAGCTGGGCAACAGCTCGCCGATCGCCGCAACGCCGTCGTCCAAGGGGAAGTTCTTGGTGATATCGCGGGTCTTGTAGCGATAGACGAACGACAGGCATGGCCGGTCCTTGACGACTACCGGCTTGATGATCAGCCGCTGCAACTCGGCTTCCTCACCGACGTACTTGGCCAGCACCAGCTTGATAAAAGCGTTCTGGGCCAAGCTTGCGCTCAACAGTTCGATGAACTGGGCATGATGATCCGGCGCAGGGCGGGCAGGTTGAGCGGTGACGGACATGAACAAAAACGCCTCGGGTAAAGAATGCCGGGCATTTTAGGCGGGATGGGGGTTCAGGGCACGGGGTTATTTGATCAACGGTCAATCAACCCGAATAAGGATGCTGCCTTGTGTGAGAGCTGGCTTGCCTGCGATGCAGGCCACTCGGTTAATCAGGCAAACCGAGGCGATGCCATCGCGGGCAAGCCCGGCTCCCACAGAAAGCAGTTATTCGAGTACGACCAGGCGATTGGGCAGTTCGTTGCGGGTGTGAGTAACGGGCACATGCACCTTGAGCAACTCGCCACAGGCTTCAACGCAGGCGATGAACCCGGCCAGCGTCTGCCCCTGTTTCACCTGCTGGGTAAACGCCTGGACAATAGCGTCCCAATTGCTGTCATCCAGGCGCTTGGAAATCCCCTCGTCCACCAGGATCTCCACATAACGCTCAGCCTCGCTGACAAAAATCAGCACCCCGGTGCTGCCCAGCGTGTGGTGCAAGTTCTGCTCCAGAAACTGCCGCCGCGCCAGGTTGGACGCACGCCAGTGGCGTACCGAACGCGGGATCAGCCGAGTAGTGACCTTGGGCAAGCGGAACACCAGGCACAGCACAATGAACGTCGCCCACTGCGCCACCAGCAAGGTGTACATGGTCAGGTAACCCGACAGGTAATGCACCACGCCCGGCACCACCAACGCGATCAAGCTCGCCCACAGCAACGGAATGTAGGCGTAGTCGTCGGCGCGCGCCGCCAGCACGGTGACCAACTCCGCGTCGGTGGTTTTCTCGACCCGGGCGATCGCTTCGGCGACTTGGCGCTGCTCGTGTTCAGTCAGTAATGCCATGGTTGTAAATGCTCTATTCTCGTTATTGTCATTACCAGCTGCCCGAAGCCCCGCCACCGCCAAAACCACCGCCGCCGCCGCGGAAACCACCGCCACCGCCGCCCCCACCACCGCCGCGCCCGCTGCTGTTGAGAATCGCCAGCAGGATAGCGCCCACCGGCAAGCCCATGCGATTGCACAGCCACAGCACGCCGATCAGCAGAATAAACAGGCCGATGGAAAACCCGGGATTATCCATGGCGAAGTTCGCATCCGCCACATGAGCCGGCACCGCCAAGGGCTCACCGCCCACCACCTGGATCATCGCGGCCACGCCGTCGCTGATGCCCTGGCTGAAATTGCCGGCCTTGAACTTGGGCAGGATCACCTGGTTGATGATCACCCAGGATTGCGCATCCGTCAGCACGCCTTCCAGGCCATAGCCGACTTCGATGCGCAATTGGCGGTCATCACGGGAGACGATCAACAGCGCGCCGTTGTCCTTGCCCTTCTGGCCAATGCCCCACTGGCGGCCCAGTTGATAACCGTAATCCTCAATAGGCACGCCTTGCAGGTCGGGCACGGTGACCACCACCAGCTGGTCGCCCGAGGTCTGCTCCAGCGCCTGCAATTGCTGGGTCAGTTGCTCGCGCACCGCCGGGTCGATCATCTGCGCGCTGTCCACCACCCGCCCGGTCAGCGCCGGGAAGCTCAGTGCCGCCTGGGCCACGCCCACGCAGGCCAACAGCCACAGCGCCAGGCCTATCCGTAATAAACGCATCGACACCTCAGTGCAGCCTTATTTGAACTTCACTTGCGGCGCTTTATCGGCATCGGCGCTGGTGGCTTCAAACGTGGCGCGGATCGGCAAATCGCTGTACATCACGCTGTGCCACAGGCGGCCCGGGAAAGTACGGATCTCGGTGTTGTAAGCCTGTACGGCCTGGATAAAGTCACGGCGAGACACAGCGATACGGTTCTCGGTGCCTTCAAGTTGCGATTGCAAGGCCAGGAAGTTCTGGTTGGCCTTCAGGTCCGGGTAACGCTCGGACACCACCATCAAACGGCTGAGTGCGCCGCTCAGGCCATCCTGGGCTTGCTGGAACTGCTTGAGCTTCTCGGGGTTGTCCAGGGTGCTGGCATCCACCTGGATCGAGGTGGCCTTGGCCCGCGCTTCAATCACCGCGGTGAGGGTTTCCTGTTCGTGGGCGGCATACGCCTTCACCGTTTCCACCAGGTTGGGGATCAGGTCGGCACGGCGCTGGTACTGGTTCTGCACCTGGCCCCAGGCGGCCTTGGCCTGTTCGTCCAGGGTCGGGATGTTGTTGATGCCGCAACCGCTCAGCACGCTGCTGATCAGTAACAGCGCCGCAGCCTTGAAGCCCCAGCGATAAGTGTGTGCTGCTTGCATAGTGTTTCTCCTGCCCGATCTGATGGAATGTGACGACTAACCCTATAAACCACGCGCTTGGGGCATAATCCGCCACCACTGGAATGCTTCGAGCCAATCAGCTACAAAGATGCCCAGCGCGAAAAAGAGTTCAGAGTGTGCTGCATTTATCTGAACAACACCCGAACAACAATAGACGTTCCCCACATTTTGGCCGACAGCATCTCTCTGAATGCTGCGCAGTCGCCGAAAAAGGATATTCATGAAAAAGCTGTGTTTGCTCGGCCTTGTTGCCACTCTGGCCAGCCACCCCGTATGGGCAGAAACAAAGCCTGCTGCGCTTAACGACAAGGACGCCTTCGTCAGCGACCTGCTCAAGCAAATGACCCTGGATGAGAAGATCGGCCAATTGCGCCTGATCAGCATCGGCCCGGAAATGCCCCGCGAGCTGATCCGCAAGGAAATCGCCGCCGGTCGCATCGGTGGCACGTTCAACTCCATCACCCGCCCGGAAAACCGTCCGATGCAGGACGCGGCCATGCGCAGCCGCTTGAAGATCCCGATGTTCTTCGCCTATGACGTGATCCACGGCCACCGCACCATTTTCCCGATCAGCCTGGCCCTGGCCTCCAGTTGGGACATGGACGCCATTGGCCGCTCCGGGCGCATCGCCGCCCAGGAAGCCGCCGCCGACAGCCTCGACATCACGTTTGCGCCGATGGTCGATATCTCCCGCGACCCGCGCTGGGGCCGCACTTCCGAAGGTTTCGGTGAAGACACCTACCTGGTGTCACGCATTGCCGAAGTCATGGTCAAGGCGTTCCAGGGCACCAGCCCCGCAAATGCCGACAGCCTCATGGCCAGCGTCAAGCACTTTGCCCTCTATGGCGCGGTGGAAGGCGGGCGCGACTACAACGTGGTCGACATGAGCCCGGTCAAGATGTACCAGGACTACCTGCCGCCCTACCACGCAGCGATCAAGGCTGGCTCCGGCGGCGTGATGGTGGCGCTCAACTCGATCAACGGCGTGCCCGCCACGGCCAACACCTGGCTGATGAACGACCTGCTGCGCAAGGACTGGGGCTTCAAGGGCCTGACCGTCAGCGACCACGGCGCGATCTTCGAGCTGATCAAGCACGGCGTGGCCAAGGACGGGCGTGAAGCCGCCAAGCTGGCGATCAAGGCCGGCATCGACATGAGCATGAACGACTCGCTGTACGGCAAGGAATTGCCGGGGCTGCTCAAGTCCGGCGAGATCCAGCAGAGCGACATCGACAACGCCGTGCGCGAAGTGCTCGGTGCCAAGTACGACATGGGCCTGTTCAAGGACCCATACCTGCGCATCGGCAAGGCCGAGGATGACCCGGTCGACACCTACGCCGACAGCCGCCTGCACCGCGCCGAGGCCCGCGACATTGCGCGCCGCAGCCTGGTGTTGCTCAAGAACCACAACGACACCCTGCCGCTGAAAAAATCCGCGACCATTGCCCTGGTCGGCCCGCTGGCCAAGGCACCCATCGACATGATGGGCAGTTGGGCTGCTGCCGGCCGGCCTGCGCAGTCGGTGACCCTGCTCGACGGCATGAACGCCGTGATCGGCGAAAAAGGCAAAGTGATCTATGCCCGTGGCGCCAACATCACCAGCGACAAAGCGGTGCTCGACTACCTCAACTTCCTCAACTTCGATGCCCCGGAAGTGGTGGATGACCCGCGCCCTGCCCAGGTGCTGATTGATGAAGCGGTGAAGGCGGCGAACGACGCCGACGTCATCGTTGCGGCGGTGGGCGAGTCCCGTGGCATGTCCCACGAATCGTCGAGCCGTACCGACCTGAACATCCCGCAAAGCCAGCGCGACTTGATCAAGGCCCTCAAAGCCACCGGCAAACCGCTGGTGCTGGTGTTGATGAACGGCCGTCCGCTGTCGATTCTTGAAGAGAACCAACAGGCCGATGCGATCCTGGAAACCTGGTTCGCAGGTACCGAAGGCGGCAACGCCATTGCCGACGTGCTGTTCGGCGACTACAACCCGTCGGGCAAACTGCCGATCACCTTCCCTCGTTCGGTGGGGCAGATTCCGACTTACTACAACCACCTGACCGTGGGCCGGCCATTCACCCCAGGCAAGCCGGGCAACTACACCTCACAGTACTTCGATGACACCACCGGTCCCCTGTTTCCGTTTGGCTATGGCCTGAGCTACACCACGTTCAGCCTGTCGGACATGGCACTGTCGTCCACCACGCTGAACAAGACCGGCAAGCTCGACGCCAGCGTCACCGTGAAGAACACCGGCAAGGTCGATGGCGAAACGGTTGTGCAGTTGTATATCCAGGACGTGGCCGGTTCGATGATCCGCCCGATCAAGGAGCTCAAGCACTTCCAGAAGGTCATGCTCAAGGCTGGCGAAGCGCGCACGCTGCACTTCACCCTCACCGAGGACGACCTGAAGTTCTATAACACCCAGCTCAAGTACGCAGCCGAACCGGGTGAGTTCAATGTACAGATCGGGTTGGACTCCCAGGATGTGCAGCAGCAAACCTTCGAACTGCTCTGATCTGAAGCTGTCAACACGGTCGCTGTGGGAGCTGGCTTTTGTGGGAGCTGGCTTGCCTGCGATACAGGCACCTCGGTTTGTCAGGTGTACCGAGGTGATGCTATCGCAGGCAAGCCAGCTCCCACAGTTGATTGAGTTGGCCCGACTAGCCGCGCCGATCCAGCAGGTTGACCACCAACCGATCAATCCAGCCCCACACCCGCTGCTTTACCCGCCGCCACAATGGCCGCGCCTTCCATGCCTCCAGACTCACCGCCTGGCTCTGGGCAAAGTCCGCTTCGAAACTGCCCACCACCGCCGCCGTCAATCCCGGGTCCAGCGCTTCAAGATTGGCTTCCAGGTTAAAACGCAAATTCCAGTGGTCGAAATTGCACGAGCCAATGCTCACCCAATCGTCCACCAGCACCATCTTCAGGTGCAGGAAGCACGGCTGGTATTCGAAGATCTGCACCCCTGAACGCAGCAGACGCGGGTAATAACGGTGCCCGGCGTAACGCACCGACGGGTGATCGGTGCGCGGGCCGGTGAGCAACAGACGCACGTCCACACCGCGCCCTGCCGCCCGGCGCAAGGCGCGGCGCACGCTCCAGGTGGGCAGGAAGTATGGGGTCGCCAGCCAGATACGCGATTTGCTGCTGTTCAAGGCGCGAATCAACGATTGCAGAATGTCACGGTGCTGACGCGCATCGGCATACGCCACGCGACCCAGCCCCGGCCCGGTGGCGGGCACCTTGGGTAAGCGGGGCAAACCAAAATGGGTCGCCGGTTTCCATTCACGGCGCGCGGCGTTAGCGTGCCATTGCCGATCGAACAGGGCCTGCCAGTCCAGCACCAGCGGGCCGCTGATCTGCACCATCACTTCATGCCAGTCGGCGGTGTCTTGCCCCGGCGTCCAGAACTCGTCGGTGACACCGGTGCCGCCGACCACCGCAATGCGCTGGTCGATCAGCAGCAGCTTGCGATGGTCGCGATACAGGTTGCGCATCCAGCGCCGCCAATTCAGGCGGTTGTAAAAGCGCAGCGTCACGCCTGCGTCGGTCAAGCGCTTGCGCAGCCCAAGGGTAAACGCCAGGCTGCCGTAATCGTCAAACAGGCAACGCACCTGCACGCCGCGTTCAGCGGCCAGCACCAGTGCCTGCACCATGGCCTCGGCGCAGGCCCCGGCTTCGACCAGGTACAACTCAAGGTCAACCTGCTGCTCAGCCCGGGCGATGCCCACCAGCATCTGCGGGAAGAAATTCGGCCCGTCGATCAGCAATTCGAACTGATTGGCGCTGCGCCACGGGAACACCGCGCCGCTCATGTCAGCGCGCCGTGAAGATCAGCACCGCACCCACCGGCACCGACAAACTGATCGACTTGAGCCCCGCCGCCTTGCGCAAGGTAGCCACACCGGGCGCCAGGTCGAAATCTTCGGCATGCAGCACCACGGGCTCCAGGGTTACCACCTGGAAACGCCGCTCATCCAGGCGCGTGGCCAGCAGTTCGGCGCTGTAGGTCTGGGTCTTGCCGTGCAGCGTGACGCTCAAGGGCAGGCGCAATTCCAACTGCGCGCCGGATGCCAGGTCATTGATGGGCTGCAGATTGATTTGCGCGCTGATCTGCGCTTCGGGGAAGGTCTTGATCTCGAACAGCTCTTTACGCATGCGCTCGTCGCGCAGCGGGATGCCGCTGTTGATTGAGTCCAGCTCCACTTCCAGCCGAGCCGCACCTTTGGCGTCGACCTTGCCATGCAATACCAGGAAGCGCTGGACTTCAGCCACTTCGGTGTTTTTAGTGGTGACGAAGGACAGGCGTGAGGATTCGTTATCCAGGTACCAGTCGGCGTGGGCGGGCACGGCAGCACAGGTCAGCAGCGCGAAGACCAGAGGTTTAACATTGAACATAAAGACTCATGGGGCAAAAAACCTGGGCGAACCTTAAGCGCAATCTCACAACCGGCGCAAATTCAAATGTGGGAGCTGGCTTGCCTGCGATGGCGGTGTATCAGTCAACCATTTCTCGCCTGGCACACCGCCATCGCAGGCAAGCCAGCTCCCACAGGGTTTTGCGGTGTTTTTAATCCAGCGTTCGCTGCACTTCGCACACCGCCTGTTCAAGGCTGCCCATATGCAAATTCAACACCCGCTCCACCGGCGCCTGATGCATTGGCCAATGCAGCGCCATGCTCCCCACCAGGCGGCCATTGGCGCGCACCGGCAGCGCCACCGCCCGGATCAGGAACGGCAAACGCACAGGATATTCCCAATAGCCCTCGGTACGCTGGCCAAAGCCCTGGTGCTGGGTTTGCTCGCATGCGCGATAGTGCTCGTCTGCCGCCACATGATTACGGCCTGCCAGGCGATGTACTTCTTCGGCCGGCAATTGCGTCAAGCAGGCTTTGCCCATCGCGGAATGGAACAGGCTGGCATACTGGCCGACGATCTGGCAGTTGTTCGGGTACAGCTTGCGCAACACACTGGGAATCGCACTCTCCATGACCTCCAGGCGCTCACCATCGAAGCACGACAAATCCACCACCAGCCCGGTGCGCTCGCTGAGCTCCAATAACCAGGGGGCGGCGCTCTCCACCACCTGGCGTTTGAAGCGTTGCTGGGTATCGCCGAACAAGCGCCGGGCACGCAGGCGGTAACGTCGATCACTCAGGCCCCGATAGACCCAACCCTGTTCCTGCAAGGTCAGCAACATGCGCGACACCGTGGCCTTGGGCAGGCACGTGAGGTAGTGCAACTCTTCCAGCCCCAGGGCCTGGTGCTCGCCCAGCAACTCGACAATTGCCAGTGCGCGTTCAACCGAGCGTACGGTGCCTGTCTCCATGTTCGATCTCCCTGTTGCCGGTGGATGATCTTTTTTCACAGCAAGATACAGGCCCGGTCAGCGCTCAACGGGTCGTTGCAAGGCACGCCGGTGGCCGGCATTGTACCCATTGGGTCAGTTGTTCATGGGCGTAGGCCAATTGCAGCACGGCCCTGTCGGCCTGGGCCGGGCCAATGATTTGCAGGCCCATGGGCAAGCCCTGGGGGTTGAAGCCCACCGGAATGCTCATGCTCGGCAAACCGGCTAGGGTCGGGCCGATCACCACCTCCATCCAACGGTGATAAGTGTCCATTTCACGCCCGCCGACGAGGCGTGGCCAAGGCTGTTGTGCATCGAAAGGGAACACCTGGGCGGTGGGCAACAGCAGGAAATCGTAACGTTCGAACAGCTTGCCCAAGGCGCGGTACCACTCACTGCGGTCCACCGACGCCTGGTAAACCTGCTGAGCACTCAAGCCCTGGCCGCCCTCCACTTCCCATTGCGCTTCGGGTTTGAGCAGTGCGCGTTTTTGCGGGTTGGCATAGGCCGCGCCGAGGTTGCCGTGCACCAGCCAATGGCGGTGTACCAACCAGCAGCGCCACAGGCGCGCCATGGAAAAGTCCGGTTGGCAGCTGTGCACTTCACAGCCCAACCTGGCGAAATCATCCAGCGCCGCTTCGCACAGGCTCATCACGCCATCATCCATCGGCAGATAACCGTTGTAGTCCCCCAGCCAACCAAGGCGCGCACCCTTGAAGTCATGCAGCAACGGCTGGCCAAGCACCGTCGGATCGGCCTGGGATGACAGCGGCGTGCGGGGGTCGTAACCGGCCTGGATGCTCAGCAACCGCGCCACATCCGTCACGCTGCGCCCCATCGGGCCTTCGGTGCCCAGTTGCTGCACAAACAGTTCCGGCATCGGCCCGTGGGGCACCCGCCCTTGGGAGGGGCGCAAGCCGAACACGTTGTTGAACGCCGCCGGGTTGCGCAGCGAGCCCATCATGTCGCTGCCGTCGGCCACCGGCAGCATGCGTAGCGCCAGGGCCACCGCCGCTCCGCCACTGCTGCCGCCGGCCGCCAGGCGCGGGTCATAGGCGTTGCCGGTGGTACCGAACAGCGTGTTGTAGGTGTGGGAGCCCAGGCCGAACTCCGGCACGTTGGTCTTGCCGATGATGATCGCGCCACTGGCCCGCACCCGCGCCACGCTGATGGCGTCCTCGCCCGGCACATGCTCGGCGAACAGCGGTGAGCCCAGGGTGGTGCGCAAGCCCCGGGTGGCCGCCAGGTCCTTGATGGCCTGGGGCATGCCATGCATCCAGCCACGGGAGTGGCCCTGGTCCAACTCACGATCGCAGGCCCTCGCCTCGGCCAGCACGGCCTCGCTGTCGCGCAACGACACCAGCGCATTCACGCCAGGGTTAAAGCGCTGAATCTGTGCCAGGTACGCCTGCATCACCTCTTCGCACGACACCTGCCGCCCATGAATGGCCCGCGACAGTTCAGTGGCATCCCAATCAACAATACTCAAGGCTTCACCTCTCTGGAAAACGGCAGCGGTTTGCTCGCCCGGGGTGCCTCGCGCATGCAGTAAGTGCCCAGCAGCGTCAGCACGCACGCAAACAATACATAAAACGAGGGCGCCACCGGCGTGCCCAGTACCTTGCTCAGCCAGGTCACGATCAACGGCGCGAAACCACCGAACACCATCACCGCCACGTTATAGGCCACCGACACACCGGTCGAGCGCACCTCGATAGGGAACTGCTCGGCCAATGCCGTCGGCGCTGGCCCGAAGAACCCGCCAATCGCCGTGCACAACATCACCTGCATCACCAGCAGGCGCTCGATAGACGGCGCGGCGGCCACCCACACATACAACGGGTAGACCATCACGAAGAACGCCAAGGTGAAGGCCATCAACACCGGCCGCCGTCCCCATCGATCCGAGAGCAGGCCGGACAACGGAATCACCACAGTCATCAGCGCTACCGCAAACATCTGCACCATCAGCACCTGGTCCAGCGGCAGGCCAAGGTTCTTGTGAGCGAAGGTCGGCATGTTCACCAGCACCACATAAAACGACACCGTCGCGCCGCAGGCCAGCCCCATCGACACCAGAATACTGCGCCGATGCTCACGCAGCACTTGCATGAGGCTCGGCGCCGGGCCAGTGGCTTGCTTGCGCGCTTCGATGAACTCTTCCGGGTCTTCCATGTGCCGACGAATCCACAACCCCACCGGGCCGATCAGCAAGCCCAGCACAAACGGCAGGCGCCAGCCCCACAAGTCGAGGGTTTCGGGCGAAAAGAAATGCGTGACCAGCGCCACCATCGCTGCCCCACCGAACACCGCCAGGCATTGCCCCACCAGTTGCCAGGAGCCATACAATCCCTTGCGATGGGCCGGTGCACTTTCCACCAGAAATGCCGTGGCACTCGCGTACTCACCGCCGGTAGCAAACCCCTGCAGCATCCGCGCCACCACAATCAGCAACGGCGCGCCCATGCCGATGGCAGCATAGTTCGGCGCGAAGGCGATCAGCGCGATGGACACGGTCATCAACCGGATAATCAACTGCATCGCCGCCTTGCGGCCTTTGCGGTCGGCGTAGATGCCCAAGAGGATGCCGCCCACCGGGCGCATGAAAAAGCCCACGCCGAAGGTGGCCAGGGCCATCAGCAGCGAGGCGTATTCGTCCTCCGAGGGGAAGAACTGCCGGGCGATGATACTGGCGAGAAAGCCGTAGACGATGAAGTCATACCATTCCAACGCGTTGCCAATCACCGCCGCCACCACTTGGCGGGTGCGCGAAACACCAGGTTTTGCAGTCTGCATGAGGAACACTCCATTCAACCGATCAGGGAAAGGGTCCAGCGGCAGAAAAAAGAGGTCGTCAGGCCGGCTTGAGCCAGCTCTCGGCCAGCGCGCCCCAGTAGGCTGCGCCGGTCAGCAGGATGTCGTCGTTGAAGTCATAGGCGGGGTTGTGCACCATCGGCCGCGACACGCCGTTGCCGATAAACAGATAACTGCCTGGGCAGCGTTGCAGCATCCAGGCGAAGTCTTCGCTGCCCATCAGCGTGCGGGTGTTGCCGTCCACGGCGTCGGCACCGAGCAAGGCCACGCCGACCTGACGGGCGAATTCGGTTTCTTCGGCGTGGTTGACCAGCACCGGGTAGGCCGGGCGGTGTTCGATCTGCACCGTGCAGCCGAAGCTCGCGGCCTGGGTCTGGATGATCGCGTTGACCCGTTCCAGCATTTGTTCACGCACCTTGGGGTTGAGTGCGCGCAGGCTCAGGCGCAATAACGCTTGCTGGGGAATCACGTTGGCCGCCTGGCCGGCCTGCAAGGCGCCGACGGTGACCACGGCGGCTTCCTGGGTATCGATATTGCGCGCCACCACCGTTTGCAGAGCCATGACCATGCTGGCTGCCGCCACCAGTGGATCGATAGTGAGGTGTGGCATGGAGCCGTGGCCACCGACACCTTCGAGGGTCACGGTAAGCAAATCCTGGGACGCCATCATCGGGCCAACTCTCAAGCCCAGATGCCCCGCCGGCAAACCCGGCATATTGTGCATGCCGAACAACCCATCACAGGGAAAACGCTCCAGCAGTCCATCCGCCAACATCGCCTCGGCACCGCCCTGGCCTTCTTCGGCGGGTTGGAAAATCAGGTTCAAAGTGCCGTCCAATTGCCGCGTCGCCGCCAAGTAACGCGCGGCACCGAGCAACATGGTGGTGTGGCCGTCATGGCCGCAGGCGTGCATGCAGCCGGCATGCTGGCTGGTATAGACCGCGCCGGTATTTTCGATGATGGGCAAGGCGTCCATGTCGGCGCGAATCCCCAACGTGCGCGAGCTGTTGCCGTTACGCAGCACGCCGACCACACCGGTCTTGCCGATGCCGGTATGCACCTCATACCCCCACTCCCGCAATGACTGCGCGATCAGTGCAGAGGTACGGTTCTCTTCAAAGCCAAGCTCAGGATGGGCGTGGATATCGTGACGCACAGCGTGCAAGTCGCTGGCAACGTCACTGAGCCAATCCAGGATGTGCTGGTGCGGGCGCATGGTGATTCTCCTCACAGGCGGGTGGTCCCGTTCTTGTTGGCGACACATCGACAGCTAAGCGCGATGTGCGCGTGAGGACAATCAAAGGTGGTTCCACTCTGTGGAACCTCAGGGCCGGTTCTTTTTCCGAGAACCCACGCAGATAATCTAAATGTGGGAGCTGGCTTGCCTGCGATGACGGCGGCACAGGCACCCGTGATGTTGACTGACCTGGCGCTATCGCAGGCAAGCCAGCTCCCACAGGGGAATTTGGGTGTGTCAGGGGTTGAGGCGGCAGCCTTGACGGTCGCCCAACCACCGCGCCGTCTGCGTACGCCCTAAACCGCTTGCCGTGACTTCACTGCGTTCCGGCGAGTCAGTGAACGCACTGGTTGGCACGTACTGCTTCACATACCCCAGGCAATACTGCGCAGGGTTGTTGGCCACATACCGGCACGAGCAATACTCCTTGGCGGTGTACGCCGCGATGATGTCAGGGAAGGCTTGCAGGTTGACGCGCTCGTGCCAAACCCAGCCCAAGAGTGCGATAAACAACACCAGTAAAACGCTGATGAACGGATGACGACGCATCATGAGCGCACCGCCGCCAGCACTCGTTTGAGCAGTTCGTTATGCCGGTAACTACCATCCCGATCATCGCCGTAACGCACGATCACCAGGTGTTCATCGGGCAGCACAAACAGCGCCTGGCCCCAGTGCCCCAGCGCGGCAAAGGTGGCGGCCGGTGCGTCGGGCCAGGGTTGGGGGGCGCCGGTGTTGAGCCACCAATGGCCGCCCGGCACGGCTTCATCCTGGCCGGCTTTGTAGCGATCGAAGGGCCGGCGGTTGAAGGCGACCCAGTCCTTGGGCAGCAGTTGTCGCTCGCCCCAGCGCCCATCCCGCGCCATCAGTAGCCCTACTCGTGCCAGATCGCGGGCTGTGAGATAGGCATAGGACGACGCGACAAACGTTTCATCCGCATCGGTTTCCCAGGTTGCGTCGCGAATGCCCAGGGGCTGGAACAGCGCGTCCCATGGGTAGTTCATGTAAGCCTTGTGGCCGAGCATGCCCTTGAGCGCGGCGGACAAGAGGTTACTGTCGCCGCTGGAATAGCGGAAAACCTGGCCGGGGGCGGCGGCGGCTTCGGTATCCGCCGTGAATTGCGCCATGTCGGTGTGGCCACGGGTGTAGAGCATCGCCACTACCGAAGACTTCAGCGGGGCGTATTCGTAGTCTTCCTGCCAATCCAACCCGGAGGCCCAGTGCAGCAAGTCGGCCATGGTTACCTTAGGGTGCTGCTTCATCGGCGGGTAGAAACGTGCGACAGGGTCGCTGAGTTTGAAGCGGCCTTGCCCATAGGCCACGCCCAGCACGGTAGCCATCAGGCTTTTGCTGACGGACCAGGTCAGGTGCGGTGTGCTGGCAGTGGTGGGTGCGGCGTAGCGTTCATAGATGATTTCGCCATCCCGAATGACCAGCAACGCGTCGGTGCGAATACCGTTGCGGGTGGCATCGTCACGGGGTGGGAAAGCGTAGGCGTTCAGGGCATCGACAGCGGGACCAGTGAGGGCTGTGCCCACGGCCCACTCCTTTTCAGGCCAGATTTCAGCGCGAGCATTCACGGCGACAAACAATAGGGCAACGCACAACAGGCCTCGGACCATGGACGCAAACTCAAGGGGGGCATTCAAGCCCGCGAGCCTAGCTCACGCCAGTGACAGATTTGCGACAAGGGGGCTGTCATCCAACCGTCACCGTAACTTCATGGAGCTGACACCGAGGCTACATAGCCTGACTTTGGACAACAAAGTCGACTGGCCGCAACCTGGCCGGCACCCGGAGACTCGCTATGACTCAGATCGCCCGCATCAGCGACAAAGGCAATGAACGCCGTCTGCAAGCCGAACGCCTGGAAGGCGCACAGGCATTGCAGGAAGCCCAGGCCCTGCGGTTCAACGTGTTCAGCGGCGAGTTCAACGCCAAGCTGAAAGGCGCGGAACTGGGTCTGGACATGGATGACTATGATGTTCACTGCAGCCATATCGGCGTGCGGGATTTGAACAGCGGTCGACTCGTCGCTACTACCCGTCTGCTCGACCACCAGGCCGCCAGCACCCTGGGCCGGTTCTACAGCGAAGAAGAATTCAGCCTGCATGGCCTGCTGCACTTGCAGGGCCCGATTCTGGAGATTGGCCGCACCTGCGTCGACCCGGCCTATCGCAATGGCGGCACCATCGCGGTGTTGTGGGGCGAGTTGGCCGAGGTACTCAACCAGGGTGGCTACAGCTACCTGATGGGCTGCGCAAGCATCCCGATGCACGATGGCGGCATCCAGGCCCACGCGATCATGCAGCGCTTGCGCGAGCGCTACCTGTGCAACGAACACCTGCGCGCCGAACCGAAAAAACCGCTGCCGGCCCTGGACTTGCCGTCCAACGTCATCGCCGAAATGCCGCCGCTGCTCAAGGCCTACATGCGCCTGGGCGCGAAGATCTGCGGCGAGCCGTGCTGGGATGAAGACTTCCAGGTAGCCGACGTGTTTATCCTGCTCAAGCGCGACGAGTTGTGCCCGCGTTACGCGCGCCACTTCAAGGCGGCCATGTGATGAACCGCCTGCGCATTTACGGGCGCATCGCCCGCGTGCTGTTGGTGGTGGGGCTGGGGTTGAGCATGGCCAGTGTGTTCGGCCTGTTCGAGCGCCTGGGGGTGGCTAACTCGATGGTGCGGCGCCAGCGTTGGTCGCGCTTCTTCATGGCACGGCTGACCAACGCCCTGCCCTTTCGCGTGACGGTGCATGGCGAGTTGCCGCAAACGCCGATGCTGTGGGTGAGCAATCATGTGTCCTGGACGGATATCCCGTTGCTGGGCATGGTGGCGCCGATGTCGTTTTTGTCCAAGGCCGAAGTACGTACCTGGCCGGTGGCGGGCTGGCTGGCGGCCAAGGCTGGCAGCCTGTTTATTCGTCGCGGTTCAGGTGACAGCCAACTGATTCGCAAGCAGATGACCCGTCATCTGGAACAACAGCACCCCTTGCTGATGTTCCCCGAAGGCACCACCACCGACGGTCGCGGCCTGCGCACGTTCCACGGGCGCTTGCTGGCCAGCGCGATCGATGCGGATGTGTCGCTGCAGCCGGTGGCGATTCGGTATCTGCGCGACGGCCAGGTCGACCCGCTGGCGCCCTTTATTGGCCATGATGATTTGCTCTCGCACCTGATGCGCTTGTTTTCCAATGACCAGGGCGATGTAGAGATTCATGTGCTCAAGCCGATTGCCTGCACTGGGCAGGAACGTGCGGCGTTGGCGTATCAGGCGCAGCAAGCGGTGCAGAAGGCGTTGTTTGGGCCAGTGCCGGAAGCAGAGCAAGTGGCTGCTCGACCTGCATTCGCAGCCTGAAGCAATGTGAACACAATCCAAATGTGGGAGCCGGCAAGCCAGCTCCCACATTCAGCTCTCATGTAGTCAGTTGAGATTGTGCAAATTTCTGCAACTCTGGGTAGAACAGTCGAAAGTCCTCACTCAGGGGCTCATACAAAACCCGCAACTCCTGCATCGCATATCCTAACTCCTCAGGCTGCGTCAGCCGCCGCGAAATCCCGCGCAGCACCTGGTCCATCACCGCAAACTCGCGGTACGAGCCCAACCAATCATCCGCGGCCATATACGGCGCAATCTGCGCCAGCCGCCCCGGCAACGCGGGTTCAGCCGCCAACACCTGATACACCTGGGACGTGAAACGCTCCAGAGGCTGGTCGGCATACAGCGCCCAATCCCGCGCCAGGCAATGGTCAAAAAACACATCGAGGACGATCCCGGCATAGCGCCGGCGGGTCAGACTGAAGCGCGACAAGGCCTCGCCCACCAGCGGATGGCTATCGGTAAAGCGGTCGATGGAACGATGCAACTGGATCGCCGCTTCGATTTGCGGGCTGAACTGGCCCTGCAGGCGGCCTTTGACGAAGTCGCCATAAAGGCTACCCAGCAATTGCGCAGGAAGTTGGCCGCCCAGGTGCAGATGTGCGAGATAATTCATGCCGCGCAGTCTACCACTGCCACCAACATATCGTTATAACCCGATATACCGATTCGACCTGGCCTCAGATCAAAATCATATTGGTATATCGGGATATTACGATCTAAAGTTCGCCTTATCGCGATATAACGCTTTACGACACCGAGCACCCTGCCATGTCCATCGACCTCGACGAAATAATAAAAGCCCTGGCGCACCCAGTACGACGAGACATCCTCACCTGGCTCAAAGACCCGAAAGTGCAGTTCCCCGAGCAATTGCACAACCACGAATACGGCATCTGCGCCGGGCAGATCGACCAGCGCTGCGGCTTGTCCCAGTCGACGGTGTCGGCCCACCTGGCCACCTTGCAACGTGCGGGTCTGATCAGCAGCCAGAAGGCTGGACAGTGGCACTTTTTCAAGCGCAATGAGGAAGTGATCCAAGCCTTTCTGACTGCGCTCATTACCGAACTCAGCGCACCGTAATCACCAAGGACACGTACATGCCCCTCTCGCTACTCATACTGGCCCTGAGCGCCTTCGCCATCGGCACCACCGAGTTCGTCATCATGGGCTTGCTGCCCGATGTGGCGGCAGACCTGGGTGTGTCAATTCCCGGCGCCGGCTGGCTGGTCACCGGTTACGCCTTGGGCGTGGCCATCGGCGCACCGTTCATGGCACTGGCCACCGCCAGGCTGCCACGCAAGGCGGCGCTGGTAGCGTTGATGGGTATTTTCATTATCGGCAACCTGCTCTGCGCCCTGGCAAGCGACTACAACGTGCTGATGTTTGCCCGTGTGGTCACGGCGTTGTGCCACGGAGCCTTCTTCGGAATTGGTTCGGTGGTGGCGGCCAACCTGGTGCCGGCCAACAAACGTGCGTCGGCGGTGGCGCTGATGTTCACCGGGTTGACCCTGGCCAACGTGCTGGGCGTGCCCCTGGGTACGGCGCTGGGCCAGGAAGCCGGCTGGCGCTCGACCTTCTGGGCCGTGACCGTGATTGGCGTGATCGCCTTGATCGGCCTTATTCGCTTCCTGCCCGCCAAGCGTGACGAAGAAAAACTCGACATGCGTGCCGAACTGGCCGCCCTCAAGGGCGCCGGTATCTGGTTGTCACTGAGCATGACTGCGCTGTTTGCCGCGTCCATGTTTACCCTCTTTACCTACGTCGCGCCGCTGCTCGGCGATGTCACTGGCGTGTCGCCCAAAGGCGTGACCTGGACCCTGCTGCTGATCGGCCTGGGCCTCACCGTGGGCAACATCATCGGCGGCAAACTGGCAGACAAGCGCCTGGCGGCCACCTTGATCGGCGTGTTCATCAGCATGGCGGTGGTTTGCACGGTGCTGAGCTGGACCAGCGTTGCGGTGATCCCAACCGAGATCACCCTGTTCCTGTGGGCCACCGCCTCGTTCGCCGCCGTGCCGGCGCTGCAAATCAACGTGGTGACCTTCGGCAAGGCCGCGCCGAACCTGGTGTCCACCCTGAACATCGGGGCCTTCAACATTGGCAACGCCCTCGGCGCCTGGGTCGGTGGCAGCGTGATTGCCCACGGTTTCGGCCTGACCCGCGTGCCACTGGCCGCCGCGGCGCTGGCCATCCTCGCGCTGCTGGTGACCCTGATCACTTTCCGTCAGGGCGCCAATGCCGACCTGGCCCCCGCGACCCACTGATCAACTTGAAAGAGAAGGTGTTTTTCCCATGACGACTATTTTCGATCCGATCACACTGGGCGACCTGCAACTGTCGAACCGCATCATCATGGCGCCGCTGACCCGCTGCCGCGCGGATGCCGGCCGCGTACCCAACGCACTGATGGCCGAGTACTACGTGCAACGCGCATCCGCCGGGCTGATCCTCAGCGAAGCCACTTCCGTGACGCCCATGGGCGTGGGCTACCCGGACACCCCCGGCATCTGGTCCAACGATCAGGTGCGCGGCTGGGCCAACATCACCAAGGCCGTGCATGGCGCGGGCGGCAAGATCTTCTTGCAGTTGTGGCATGTGGGCCGCATCTCCCACGCGTCCTACCTGAACGGCGAAACCCCGGTGGCTCCGAGTGCGGTTCAGGCTAAAGGCCACGTCAGCCTGGTTCGCCCATTGGCCGACTACCCGACCCCGCGCGCCCTGGAAACCGCTGAAATCGCCGACATCGTCGACGCTTACCGCACCGGCGCCGAGAACGCCAAGGCCGCAGGCTTCGACGGCGTGGAAATCCACGGCGCCAACGGCTACCTGCTCGACCAGTTCCTGCAAAGCAGCACCAACCAGCGCACCGACCAGTACGGCGGCTCTTTGGAAAACCGTGCGCGCCTGTTGCTGGAAGTCACCGACGCCGCCATCGAAGTCTGGGGCGCCGGCCGCGTGGGCGTGCACCTGGCACCGCGTGCTGACGCGCATGACATGGGCGACGACAACCTCGCCGAGACCTTCACCTACGTCGCCAGCGAACTGAGCAAGCGCGGTATCGCCTTTATCTGCTCCCGTGAAAAAGAAGGCGCAGACAGCCTTGGCCCGCAGCTGAAAAAAGCCTTCGGCGGCGCGTACATCGCCAACGAACGTTTCACCAAAGACAGCGCCAATGCCTGGCTGGCGGCGGGCAAGGCGGATGCAGTGGCCTTCGGTATTCCTTTCATCGCCAACCCGGACCTGCCGGCGCGACTGAAGGCTGATGCGCCGTTGAACGAGCCGCATCCGGAGACCTTCTATGGCAAAGGCCCGGTAGGTTACATCGACTACCCGACGCTGCCGATCTAACGTCATCCGCAAATACTGTAGGAGCGAGCTTGCTCGCTCCTACAGTATCAGAGGCAAGTCCCCCTCCTACATTTGTGCCTGTCTGTAGCCCCCTGGAAACATCGCTTCACAGAACGGCAACAATATCGCTACAAAATACTTAGCCGGCTACCTATCAACCGCTCGCCAGGCCGTATATAAAGTCACCCCACAAATCAGGCAGAAGGACGATTGACTGTCTTTAGGCTTTACTGTTGACACAACGGGTTGCAATTACGCATTTTGTTTCAATTGCGCAGGCTGGGGCTCAGGCGCAGCATGTCCAGCCCTATATCCGCCCAGCGCTCGGCGTCCTGATGCAATTGGAAACTGTCAGGCACCAGCAGCCACTGGCCGATCAACCCGTGGATAAACGCATGAATACACACGGCCCCACGGGTGGTATCCAGCGTGGCTGGAAGTTGCCCGCGATGGACCGCGTTACGCAACGTCAAGCCGATGCGCAGGTTGCACTCAAGGGTGTGGGTCTGGCGTTGGCGGCGCATGTCGCACATTTCATCGGTGAACTCGCACTTATGAAACAGAATCTCGTTGATGCGCCGGGTTTTCGGGTCCAGGGCCACTTCATGGTAGAGATGAATCAGCAGCTTGCGCATACAGCCGAGCGGGTCGGCTTCATCCTCGCTTTCACTCGCCCGGGCCAGTTCGTCCAGCGGTTCGTGCAGCGTGTCGAGCAGGGCCTGGAGCAAATCGGACTTATTGCTGAAATGCCAATAGATAGCCCCGCGCGTCACCCCTGCCAGCGCGGCGATGTCCGCCAGGGTGGTGCGCGCCACGCCACGCTCATAAAAGGCTTGCTCGGCGGCTTGGAGAATCTGGCTGCGCGTTTCCTGAGCTTCCTCTTTGGTGCGACGAACCATGGCAGTAAAACCTCAATCAGGACACTGTGGATGGTACTTGACCATCATCTGAATAATTGTGGGACGACGCCGTCATGGGCGCCGAACGTACTAGAATCGAGGCTTGCAGCGGTGCTTTGTCAGCATTGCGCGAAGCCTGTCAAGAGTTTACAAACAACCATGAACGTAAGTATATTGCGTAGCAAGCTACTTATCCACTCACGGCTTGTTTTTTACCCTTCCACACTTCTTGTGCGCACTTTGCGCGCCTGACCCGAGGATCTTCATGCAACTTAAGCCAGCTGTTACCGCTCTGGTCACTGCCGTCGCCCTGGCATCGCTGCTCAGCGGATGTAAAAAGGAAGAAGCGGCACCGCCCGCTCAAACCCCTCAGGTCGGCGTGGTCACCATTCAACCGCAAGCCTATACCCTGACCACCGAGCTGCCAGGCCGCACCACGGCCTTCCGCATTGCGGAAGTTCGGCCGCAGGTCAACGGCATCATTCTCAAGCGCCTGTTCAAGGAAGGCGCCGACGTGAAGGAAGGGCAACAGCTCTACCAGATCGACCCGTCGGTGTATGAAGCCACGCTCAAAAGCGCACAGGCGAGCCTGACCCAGACCAAGTCCATCACCGATCGCTACAAGCAACTGGTCGATGAACAAGCCGTCAGCCGTCAGGAATACGACACTGCCGTCGCCAACCGCATGACTGCTGAGGCAAACGTTCAAACCGCCCAGATCAACGTGCGCTACACCAAGGTGTACGCGCCGATCTCCGGGCGTATTGGCCGTTCTTCGGTCACCGAAGGCGCACTGGTCAGCAATGGCCAGGCCGACGCCATGGCGGTGATCCAGCAACTGGACCCGATCTACGTCGACGTCACGCAATCTTCGGCTGAAATGCTCAAGCTGCGTCGCGATCTGGCCAGTGGCCAACTGGAAAAAGCCGGCGACAACGCTGCCAAGGTCAAGCTGACCCTGGAAGACGGCACGGCCTACGCCCAGGACGGCAAGCTGGAGTTCTCCGAAGTGTCGGTCGACCAGACCACCGGTTCCGTGACGCTGCGTGCCGTGTTCCCCAACCCTGACCACGTGCTGCTGCCGGGCATGTTCGTACACGCCCAGTTGCTGGCCGGTGTGAACAGCAAGGCCATCCTGGCTCCGCAACAAGGCGTGACCCGTGACCTGCGCGGCATTCCGACGGCGCTGATCGTGAACAAGGACAACAAGGTCGAGCAACGTGAACTGGTTGCCAACCGTACCGCCGGTGCCTACTGGCTGGTGGAAAAAGGCCTCAATGCCGGTGATCGCGTCATCACCGAAGGCTTGCAGTACGTCAAGCCAGGCGCCGAGGTGAAGGTCACGGAAGCCTCCAACGCTAAACCCGCCGGTACTGCCGCAGCGCCTGCTGCCGCTGCTGGTCAAGGGGAGTAATCCATGTCGAAATTTTTTATCGACCGTCCCATTTTCGCCTGGGTAATTGCCCTGGTGATCATGCTGGTCGGGGCACTCTCGATCCTGAAGTTGCCCATCAACCAATACCCGGCCATTGCGCCAACGGCCATTGATATCCAGGTGACCTACCCAGGTGCGTCCGCACAAACCGTGCAGGACACCGTGGTGCAGGTCATCGAGCAACAGCTCAACGGTATCGACAACCTGCGTTATGTCTCCTCGGACAGTAACTCCGACGGCAGCATGACCATCACCGTGACGTTCAACCAGGGTACCAACCCGGATATCGCTCAGGTCCAGGTACAGAACAAGCTGAACCTGGCCACCCCACTGCTGCCGCAAGAAGTGCAGCAACAGGGTATCCGTGTGACCAAGTCGGTGAAGAACTTCCTGATGGTGATCGGTCTAGTGTCGGAAGACGGCAGCATGACCAAGGACGACCTCTCCAACTACATCGTGTCCAACATCCAGGACCCGATCTCCCGTACCGCGGGGGTGGGTGACTTCCAGGTGTTCGGTTCGCAGTACGCGATGCGTATCTGGCTCGACCCGGCCAAGCTCAACAACTACCAGCTCACGCCAGTGGACGTCAGCAATGCCATCAAGGCCCAGAACGTGCAGGTGGCCACCGGCCAACTGGGCGGCCTGCCTGCCCTGCCCGGCACCCAGCTGAACGCCACGATCATCGGCAAGACGCGCCTGCAAAGCACCGAGGAATTCGCCAAGATCCTGATGAAGGTGAACACCGACGGCTCCCAGGTTCGCCTGGGTGACGTCGCGCGCATCGAACTGGGCGGCCAGAACTACAGCATCAGTGCACAGTTCAACGGCAAGCCGGCTTCGGGTATGGCGATCAAGCTGGCGGCCGGTGCCAACGCACTGGACACTGGCAAGGCCATCCGCGAAACAGTCAAGTCCCTGGAGCCGTTCTTCCCGCCAGGCATGAAGGCGGTGGTGCCGTATGACACCACGCCGGTCGTGACCGAATCGATCTCCGGTGTGGTTCACACCCTGGTCGAAGCGATCGTGTTGGTGTTCCTGGTGATGTTCCTGTTCCTGCAGAACTTCCGTGCCACCATCATCACCACCATGACCGTACCGGTGGTATTGCTGGGTACCTTCGGGATCCTGGCGGCGTGCGGCTTCACCATCAACACCTTGACCATGTTCGGCATGATCCTGGCCATCGGCTTGCTGGTGGACGATGCCATCGTGGTAGTGGAAAACGTCGAACGGGTAATGGCTGAGGAGCACCTGTCGCCCAAGGAAGCAACGATCAAGTCCATGGGCCAGATCCAGGGCGCCCTGGTGGGTATTGCCCTGGTACTGTCGGCGGTACTGCTGCCGATGGCGTTCTTCGGTGGTTCTACCGGTGTGATCTACCGGCAGTTCTCCATCACCATCGTTTCGGCGATGGCGTTGTCGGTGCTGGTTGCCCTGATCTTCACCCCGGCGTTGTGCGCCACCATGCTCAAGCCGATTGATCCGGAAAAACACGGCCAGCCCAAGCGCGGCTTCTTCGGCTGGTTCAACCGCACCTTCGACCGTGGCGTACTCAAGTACGAGCGCGGCGTGGGCGGCATGATCAAGCACAAGATCCCGGCATTCCTGGTGTACGCGCTGATCCTGGCCGGCATGATCTGGATGTTCACCCGTATTCCAAGCGCGTTCCTGCCTGAGGAAGACCAGGGTGTGATCTTCGCCCAGGTGCAGACACCGGTCGGTGCTTCGGCTGAGCGCACGCAAAAAGTCGTCGACGACATGCGCGCCTTCCTGCTGAACGACAAGGAAGGCGAGCCAGGCGAAGGCAAGGCAGTGAAATCGGTGTTTACCGTGAACGGCTTCAACTTTGCTGGCCGTGGCCAGAGCTCGGGTCTTGCGTTCGTGATGCTCAAGCCGTGGGACGAGCGGGATTCGAGCCAGTCGGTGTTCGAAGTGGCCAAGCGTGCCCAGGGTTACTTCTTCGGGGCCTTCAAGGACGCCATGGTATTTGCCATCGTGCCGCCTTCGGTGCTGGAGCTGGGTAACGCCACCGGTTTTGACGTGTTCCTGCAAGACCAGGGTGGCGTCGGCCACGACAAGCTGATGGCTGCACGTAACCAGTTCCTGGGCGCTGCGGCACAAAGCAAGGTGCTGGCCGGCGTACGCCCTAACGGCGTGAACGATGAGCCGCAGTACGAGCTGACCGTTGACGACGAGAAGGCCAGTGCCCAAGGCATCAGCCTCGCCGATATCCAGCAGACCCTGGCCATTGCCTTGGGTGGTAGCTACATCAACGACTTCATCGACCGTGGTCGCGTGAAGAAGGTGTATGTACAAGGTGACGCCGCCAGCCGCATGTCGCCTGAAGATCTGGACAAATGGTACGTGCGCAGCAACGACGGGAAAATGGTGCCGCTGTCGGCTATCTCGTCGGGCCAGTGGATCTACGGTTCGCCCAAACTTTCGCGATACAACGGTGTAGCGGCGATGGAAATCCTCGGTACCCCGGCACCGGGCTACAGTACCGGTGATGCGATGGCCGAAGTCGAACGCATTGCCAAAGAACTGCCGGCCGGTGTCGGTTATGCCTGGACAGGCCTGTCGTACGAAGAACGCCTTTCCGGTTCCCAGGCGCCAGCCCTGTACGCACTGTCGCTTTTGGTCGTGTTCCTGTGCCTGGCAGCACTGTACGAAAGCTGGTCGATTCCGATCGCGGTGATTCTGGTTGTGCCACTGGGTGTGATCGGTGCACTGATCGCCACCAGCATGCGCGGCTTGTCCAACGACGTGTTCTTCCAGGTGGGCCTGTTGGTGACGGTGGGCCTGGCGGCGAAAAACGCCATCCTCATCGTGGAATTCGCCAAGGAACTGCACGAGCAAGGCAAAGGCATCGTCGAGGCGGCTATCGAAGCATCCCGCATGCGTCTGCGCCCGATCATCATGACCTCGTTGGCGTTCATGCTCGGCGTACTACCGCTGGCAATCTCCACCGGCGCCGGCTCAGGCAGCCAGCACGCAATCGGTACCGGTGTTATCGGCGGTATGATCACGGCCACTGTGCTGGCGATCTTCTGGGTGCCGCTGTTCTACGCAACCGTGTCCGCCGCTGGCGAACGCAAAAAGAAAGACACTACTGAAACTCCTAAAGAGGCTGGCCAATGAGCAAGTCGCTACTTTCCCTAGCCGTCACCGCATTCGTGCTCAGTGGCTGCTCGCTGATACCTGACTATCAGCGCCCCGAAGCGCCGGTGGCCGCGCAGTTCCCGCAGGGGCCGGCGTATTCGTCGGCCCAGGCGCCGAGCCAGGCCGCTGCCGAGCAAGGCTGGAAGCAGTTTTTCCATGACCCTGCCCTGCAACAGCTGATCCAGACCGCGTTGGTGAACAACCGTGACCTGCGTGTCGCGGCGCTGAACATCGACGCCTATGCGGCGCAATATCAGATCCAACGTGCCGACCTGTTCCCGGCCGTGTCGGCCACCGGTAACGGCAGCCGTTCGCGCACCCCGGCCAAGCTGTCGCAGACCGGCGAATCGACTATCGCCAGCCAGTACTCGGCGGGCCTTGGGATCAGCTCTTATGAGCTGGACCTGTTCGGTCGCGTGCGCAGCCTCAGTGAAGAAGCGCTGCAGAAGTACTTCGCCACTGAAGAAGCACGTCGCAGCACCCAAATCAGCCTGGTGGCCAGCGTGGCGAATGCCTACCTGACCTGGCAGGCCGACAAGGAGCTGCTCAAGCTGACCCAGGACACCCTGGCCGCGTTCGAGCAAAGCTACAAGCTCACCTCGCGCAGCAATGAAGTCGGCGTGGCCTCGGCCCTCGACCTCAGCCAGGCACGCACCTCGGTGGAAAACGCCCGTGTGCAACTGGCGCGTTACACCCGCCAGGTGGCCCAGGACGAAAACAGCCTGACCCTGCTGCTGGGCACCGGCCTGCCGGCGAATATCGCCAGCAAGCCGCTGTCCGATGACCTGCTCAGCGAAGTGCCGGCCGGGTTGCCATCGGACCTGCTGCAACGTCGTCCCGACATTGTGCAAGCCGAGTACAACCTCAAGGCCGCCAACGCCAACATCGGCGCGGCCCGTGCGGCGTTCTTCCCGAGCATCAGCCTGACCGCCAGCGCCGGTACTGCCAGCCCTACCCTGGGTGGCCTGTTCAAAGGCGGTTCGGGAACATGGGCGTTTGCCCCGCAGATCAACATCCCGATCTTCAACGCCGGTAGCCTGCGCGCAAGCCTGGACTACTCGAAGATCCAGAAAGAGATCAACGTGGCCAACTACGAGAAGGCCATCCAGACCGGCTTCCAGGAAGTCTCCGACGGCCTGGCCGCGCGTGCGACCTACAAGCAGCAACTGGATGCCCAGCGCGGCTTCGTCGAGGCTAACCAGGATTACTACCGCCTGGCCGAGCGTCGCTACCGCATTGGTGTCGACAGCAACCTGACCTTCCTCGACGCCCAGCGCCAACTGTTCAGTGCCCAGCAATCGCTGATCACCGACCGCCTGGCGCAGCTCACCAGCGAGGTCAACCTGTACAAGGCCCTCGGCGGTGGCTGGAACGAGCAGACTGCGAAGAACGAGCCGTTGAAAGAACAAGCACCGCCGTTGAAGTTGTTCTGATAGCGCGGGTGTGAAAACCGCTTCCCTCACCGGAAGCGGTTTTTTTATGCCTGCATTGTTGCCCTTACAACTTGCGTTCGATCATCGCCCACAACCCACCTTCCCCTACTTTCATCGCCCCCGCACCGCCGCGCACCATGGCCGCCACCTGCATAAACCCAATAACAACAGGTTCACACCATGAGCACTTTCCAACCGCGCCAGCTGTTGCTGGCGGCTGCTGTCGCCAGTTCTGCCCTGCCCGTTCTCGCCCAGGATCACGGCTTTCTCGAAGACGCCAGCGCCAACCTCAACCTGCGTAATTTCTTCTTCAACCGCAACTACACCAACCCGACCAAGGCTCAGGGTGGCGCGCAGGAGTGGACGCAAAGTTTCATTCTCGACGCCAAGTCCGGGTTCACCCAAGGCACAGTCGGTTTTGGTGTGGATGTGCTGGGCTTGTACTCGCTCAAGCTCGATGGCGGGCGTGGCACAGGCGGCACGCAGTTGCTGCCGCTGGACCATGACGGCCGGCCAGCCGATGAGTTTGGCCGGCTGGGCGTGGCATTCAAGGCGCGCTTTTCCAAGACCGAGCTGAAGGTGGGCGAATGGATGCCGGTGCTGCCGATCCTGCGTTCCGACGATGGCCGCTCCCTGCCACAGACCCTGCGTGGCGGGCAGATCACCTCGAAGGAAATCGACGGCCTGACCCTCTATGGCGGCCAATTCCGCGCCAATAGCCCGCGGGACGATGGCAGCATGAGCGACATGTCAATGTTCGGCAAAACCGCCTTCACCTCCGACCGTTTCAACTTCCAGGGCGCCGAATACGCATTCAACGACAAACGCACCCAAGTCGGCGTGTGGAATGCCCAGCTCAAGGACATCTACAGCCAGCAGTTCGTCAATCTGATCCACAGCCAGCCTGTGGGCGACTGGACCCTGGGCGCCAACCTGGGCTTCTTTTACGGTAAGGACGACGGCAGCGCCCGCGCCGGCGACCTGGACAACAAAACCTGGTCCGGTTTGTTCTCGGCCAGGTACGGTGGCAACACCTTCTACGTCGGCCTGCAAAAACTCACCGGCGACAGTGCCTGGATGCGCGTCAACGGCACCAGCGGCGGCACCCTGGCCAACGACAGCTACAACTCCAGCTATGACAACGCACAGGAAAAATCCTGGCAGGTTCGCCACGACTACAACTTCGCCGCCCTCGGTGTACCAGGCCTGACCCTGATGAACCGCTATATCAGCGGCAGCAACGTGCACACCGGCACCATCACCGACGGCAAGGAGTGGGGCCGCGAGACCGAAGTAGGCTATACGGTGCAAAGCGGCACGCTGAAAAACCTCAACGTGCGCTGGCGCAATTCGAGCATGCGCAGGGACTACAGCAACAACGAGTTCGATGAGAACCGGTTGATCGTCAGCTATCCGATCAGTCTGCTGTAAACCGGCATAGCACTTACTGTATGGTGCGCGCCTGCCGCTGCTGATCCCCCCAGCAGCGGCCTTTACTCGGGCCCTGCACGGCATGAAATCCTTCGCTACAGCAATCGCTTTGTTTGCCCTGGTCTTGAGCCTGGGGGGCTGTATCAGCGCACCCATCGCCCTGACACCACAGACCGAACAACGCCTGCTGGCCCAGGCGCCGATCCGCTTTTTGCTGACCTTCGACGATGGCCCAAGCGCCTCGGGCTACAACAATCCGAGCCGTTCGGTAGTGGCGGACCTGGCCAATAATCCGGTATTGCCGGGGATCAAGGCGGTGTTCTTCTTGCAGACCGAAGCGGCCCGCTCCGGCGGCAGCTCTCGGGGGCGCAAGACCATGGAACGAGAATTCGCCGCTGGCCATATCCTGGCCTTCCACACTGCTACCGCGTTTCACACCAATCATCGCTGGTTGAACGACGCCACGCTGGAACACACCCTTACCGAAGGCGCCGTAGACATTGCCGCCATCACGGGCGCGCCCCCCGTGCTGGTACGCCCCCCCTTCTGGAACTACGACAAGCGCACCTTCGCCGCCTACCAACGCCACGGCATGCAGGTACTGTTGACGGATTTGAGTGCCAATGACGGCAAGATCTGGGGCTTCAACGCCAGCCCGCGTCGGCGCGCCAACCTGTATCGGCAACTGTCGGTGGTACGCGAACGCATCGCCTTGGGTGAACTACCGACAGTGGAGGGTGTGATCCCGGTAGTGGTGACCTTTCATGACATCAACCGCTACACCGCGCGGCATATGCAGGAGTACTTGCAGATTCTGATGGACAGCGCACAGGTCAACGGTTTGAAGACCGCGGCCGAGCCGTTTTATACCGACCACGCCGCGCTGGAACGCGCAGCGCTGGCCCGTACGGTCAAGGCTGTGAACGAGCCGGTGCACCTGCCTGGGGTGTGGAATTGGCTGTGGGATGCTGATTCCCACTAATACCTTAAACCTGTGACGATCCCCTGTGGGAGCTGGCTTGCCTGCGATGCAGACAACACGGTCCCCAGTCAGACCTCGTCGCTGCAATCGCAGGCAAGCCAGCTCCCACAGGTGATCGCCTTTCACATTCAGTCTTGTTGGCGAGACTCCACACCCAACTCATCCCACACTGACTCAGCCAAATGAAACGTCGCATTCGCTGCCGGAATCCCGCAGTAGATCGCACTCTGCATCAGCACTTCCTTGATCTCGGCGCGGGTTACGCCGTTGCTGGCGGCGGCACGCAGGTGCAGCTTCAGTTCTTCACTGCGGTTCATGCCGATCAGCATCGCGATGGTGATCAGGCTGCGGGTATGCCGAGGCAGGCCGGGACGGGTCCAGATGTCACCCCAGGCGTGGCGGGTGATCATTTCCTGGAACTCGCTGTTGAACTCGGTCAGGGCATTGAGGCTGCGGTCGACATGGGCATCGCCCAGTACTTCGCGGCGCACCTGCAGGCCCTCGGCGTAACGTTGTTTCTCGTCCACAAATAGCTCCTCAGCGGGCCAGCAGAAATTCGATCACCCGGTCGCTGAACGCAGCACCGGCCTGAACGTTGGACAGGTGCGCTGCATAGAACTCGGCGTACTCGGCGCCCTGCACATGGCTCTGGATAAAACGGCCGCCGCCTGGCGGCGTCACCGCGTCTTCGGTGCCGGCAATCACCAGGGTCGGCACCTTGATCGAGGACAATTGCTCACGAAAATCCGCATCGCGCACGGCGCCGCAGTTGGCGGCATACCCCTCGGGCGAAGTGGCCGCGAGCATATCGGTGATCTGCTTGGCCTGGTGCGGGTTGGCAGCGGCGAAATCTGCGGTGAACCAGCGCGCAATCGACGCATCGCGCAGCGCCACCATCGCGGCGGCGCCATCACGCAGGACCATTTCGATACGCGGGTTCCACACCTCGGGCGTGCCGATCTTGGCCGCGGTATTACACACCACCAGGCGTTGCAGGCGCTCGCCGGCATGAATGCCCAGCCATTGGCCGATCAAGCCGCCCATAGACAATCCGCAAAAATGCGCCTTCTGGATATCCAGCGCATCCAGCAGTGCGAGCACGTCTGCCCCCAGTTGCTCGATGCTGTAAGGCCCCTCGGTCACCAGGGATTGGCCGTGGCCACGGGTGTCGAAACGCAGCACACGAAAATGCTCGGTAAAGGCCGGAATCTGGATATCCCACATATGCAGGTCGGTACCCAGGGAATTGGACAGCACCAGTACCGGTGCGTCGGCGGGCCCCTCGAGTTGGTAATGCAGTTCGCCCTCGGCGAGTTGTACAAAAGCCACAGCGGTCTCCTCAGGCAGTCAAAGCAAAATGTTCGGTCACCGCACGCGTGACCCAGGTAGACGCCTGGCCCAGGTAATGGGCCGGGTCGAGCAGGCGGTCCAGTTCAGCCGCCGACAGCTCGGCGGTGACGTGCGGCTCATCCGCCAGTACCGCGCGCAAATGGCGCTGCTCGGCGACCGCACGTTTGCAGCACTGCTCCAGCAGATGGTGCGCAGTGTCGCGGCCCAAGCGTTGGGCGAGCACGATACTCACCGCTTCGGCCAGTACCAGGCCCTGAGTCAGGTCGAGGTTGTGTGCCATACGTTCGGCATTCACCTCCAGCCCTTCACTGACCAGAATTGCCTGGTGCAAGGCACCGGACACCAAGCGGCAAATCTCTGGCAAGGTTTCCCATTCGGCGTGCCACAAGCCCAGGCTGCGTTCGTGCTCTTGAGGCATGGCGCTGAACATCGTTGCCACCAGGCCCGGTACGCGGGTGGCCGCGCTGATCAGCACTGCGGCGCCCACCGGGTTACGCTTGTGCGGCATGGTGGACGAACCGCCCTTGCCCGGCGCCGAAGGCTCGAACACCTCGGCCGCTTCGGTCTGCATCAACAGGCTGATATCGCGGCCCAACTTGCCGAGGCTACCGGCGATCAGGCCAAGCAGGCTGGCAAACTCCACCAGGCGGTCACGCTGGGTGTGCCAGGGTTGTTCCGGTAAGCCCAGTTGCAACTCGGCGGCCACGGCTTCGGCCACGGGTATGGCGTGTTCGCCCAGCGCTGCCAAGGTGCCCGAGGCGCCGCCAAATTGCAGGACCAGCAGGCGCGGTTTCAATTCAGCCAGGCGCTGGCGACTGCGCGTCACCGCGCCCAGCCAACCGGCGATTTTCATTCCCAGGGTGACCGGCGTCGCGTGCTGCAACCAGGTGCGCCCGGCCAACGGCACGGTGGCGTAACGCTGAGCCTGGGCGGCCAACACCTCCCCCAGGCGAGCCAGGTCGGCCTCGATCAATTCCACCCCACGGCGCAGTTGCAGCACCAGGCCGGTGTCCATCACATCCTGGCTGGTTGCGCCCAGGTGTACATAACGCTCGGCGTCGGCGTCCTCACTGGCGATCAACTTGCCCAACGCCTTCACCAATGGAATCGCAGAGTTTCCCGCCGTGGCAATCGCGCTGCCAAGGGCGTCCACGTCATACAGCGACGCCAGGCACGCCTGGGCAATCGGTGCGACGGCGGCCTGGGGAATCAACCCGACCCGGGCCTGCGCCCGGGCCAGTGCGGCCTCGAAATCCAGCATGCCCTGCAAACGCCCCTGGTCACAGAACACTTCGGCCATGCTGTCAGCGGTGAAATAAGCGTCGAACAGTTGATTGCTCGTGCGCAGCGTCATAACTCATCCCTTACAGATCGTGATGCAGGTACGCCGCCTGTTTCGGCAGGCGCAAGCTGAACAGGAAGGCCACCGCCATCATCGCGGTGACGTACCAATAAAAGGTGTTTTCCATGCCGATGGATTTGAGGCTCAGCGCAACCACTTCTGCCGAACCGCCAAACACCGCGTTAGCCACCGCATACGCCAGGCCCACACCCAATGCACGCACCTGGGGCGGGAACATCTCCGCTTTGACCAGGCCGCTGATGGAGGTGTAGAAGCTGACAATCGCCAAGGCCAGGGTGATCAGCACAAACGCCAAAAACGGGCTGGTCACGGTTTTCAAGGTCAGCAGGATCGGCACCGTGAACAGCGTGCCAAGGCCAGCAAACCAGAGCATCGAATTACGTCGGCCGATCTTGTCGGCCAACATGCCGAACAACGGCTGCATGCACATGTACAGGAACAGCGCGCCGGTCATGATGTAGCTCGAGGTCTTGGCGTGCATGCCCACGGTGTTCACCAGGTACTTCTGCATGTAGGTGGTGAAGGTGTAGAAAATCAGCGAGCCGCCGGCGGTGTAGCCCAGCACCGTAATGAAGGCTTTGCCGTGGTCGCGAAACAGCGCGACGATACTGCCGGCGTCCTTGTCTTCACGCATTTCCTTGCTGGTGGTTTCTTTGAGGGTGCGACGCAGCAGCAGGGAGATCACGGCAGCTATGGCACCGATCACAAACGGAATGCGCCAGCCCCAGGCGCGCAGTTCTTCTTCGGTGAGGATCTGTTGCAGGATCACCACCACCAGCACCGCCAGCAACTGGCCGCCGATCAGGGTCACGTACTGGAACGAAGCAAAGAAGCCACGCTGGCCCTTGAGCGCGACTTCACTCATGTAAGTGGCCGTGGTGCCGTATTCGCCGCCCACCGACAAGCCCTGGAACAGCCGCGCCACCAACAGCAACGCTGGCGCCCAGGCACCGATGGCGTTGTAGGTCGGCAGAAAGGCGATGACCAGGGAGCCGCCGCACATCATCAGCACCGAGATCATCATCGAGTTCTTGCGCCCGTGCTTGTCGGCCACCCGGCCAAACAACCAGCCACCGATCGGTCGCATCAGGAACCCGGCGGCAAACACCCCGGCGGTGTTGAGCAACTGCACCGTGGGGTCGTCCGAGGGGAAAAACGCCGGAGCAAAATAAATCGCGCAGAAGGCATAGACGTAGAAGTCGAACCATTCGACCAGGTTGCCGGAGGACGCACCGACAATCGCAAAGATTCTTTTGCTGCGTTCTTCTCCGGTGTAGTGGCTGGTTTTTGTTGTCATGTTTTTTTACTCAGTGGGAACGGTTATAGCCTAGACATACTTTGCAACAACCCTGTTCCGCAAGCAGACTTTTGGATAGGTGGAGCCTGGATGATCGTTCCCACGCTCTGCGTGGGAATGCCGCATGGGACGCTCCGCGTCCTGCCGTTCGCGGGTGACGCGCAGCGTCACGGGATGCATTACCACGCAGAGCGTGGGAACGATCGTTACAGCCAACTCAATAGTCGAAGAACACCGTTTCCTTATCTGTGCCCTGCAAAATCACATTCCACTGATAAACCCCTGCCGCATCCGCCTGGGCAATCAAGGTGCCACGACGTTCTGCCGGCACACACGCCAGCAACGGGTCATCGCCGTTCAAGGCCTCACCGTCAAAATAAATCCGCGTCAGCAAGTGCTTCACCAACCCACGGGCAAACACCAGCACCACCAAATGCGGCGCCTGGGTGGTGCCCTTGAGCCCCGGCACACTGCCCGGCTTGACGGTGGTAAAGCGAAAACGCCCTTCGGCATCCACCGGCACGCGGCCAAAGCCTTCGAAGTTCGGGTCGAGCGCTTTGTCCTGCTCGTCTTCGGGGTGAGCATATTTGCCGGCGGCATTGGCCTGCCAGACTTCCAGCATGGCATCGTTGACGACATCACCGTTGCCGTCCACCACTTGGCCGCTGATTGCCACGCGTTCGCCGAGGGTAGCGGTGACGGTCAGATCTTCACGGTTCAGCCAGGTCAGGCCAATGTGGTAATACGGCCCGACGGTGTGGGACGTGGTCGCGTTGAGTGTCATCTCATTTCTCCATCGGCGTGGCGTCGCGGCCGCGCAGGACGATGTCCCAGCGGTAGCCGAGGGCATAGGAAGGAATGGTTTTTTCCAGGTCGAAACTGGCGATCAAGCGTTGCTTGGCGCTGGTGTCCGGCACGCAGTTGTAGATCGGGTCGTATTCCAGCAACGGGTCGCCCGGGAAATACATTTGCGTCACCAGGCGCGTCAGCACGCTGGGGCCGAACAGCGAAAAGTGGATATGCGCCGGGCGCCAGGCGTTGTGGTGGTTGCCCCACGGGTAGGCGCCGGGCTTGATGGTTTGGAACTGGTACCAGCCGTCGGCGTCGGTGACGGTGCGCCCGGTGCCGGTGAAATTCGGGTCCAGGGGTGCATCGTGCAGGTCGCGCTTGTGGTTGTAGCGGCCGGCGGCATTGGCCTGCCAGATCTCCACAAGGATGCCCGGCACTGGCAGGCCGTTTTCGTCCAGCACACGGCCATGAATGATGATGCGCTCGCCTTGCGGCTCGCCCTCATGCTGGGCTGTCAGGTCGTTGTCCTTCTCATTGATACGTTCGGCGCCGATGGTCGGGCCCGTGATTTCCGACAAGGAATGGGGCAGGAACACCAAAGGCTGTGAAGGCGAACGCAGGTTCGTCGACTGGTAGGCCGGGTGCAGGTAATCAGGTTGAGTGCCCGCTTGCGGGCGCCGGTAACCGAGCTTGTCACTCATGGAGCAATCCTCTTTTAGTTATCAGACGCGTTCAATCGCCAGGGCCAGGCCTTGGCCGACGCCCACGCACATGGTCGCCAGGCCTTTGCGGCCGCCGGTTTTTTCCAATTGGTGCAGGGCCGTCATCACCAACCGCGCACCACTCATCCCCAAGGGGTGACCGAGGGCAATGGCGCCGCCGTTGGGGTTGACCTGGGGCGCATCGTCAGCGATACCCAGCTCGCGCAGCACCGCCAGGCCTTGGCTGGCGAAGGCTTCGTTGAGTTCGATCACATCAAAGTCGGTGACCGCCAACCCCAGGCGCTCCACCAGTTTGCGCACCGCCGGCACCGGGCCGATGCCCATCACCCGCGGGGCGACTCCGGCACTGGCCATGCCCAGCACACGGGCGCGGGCGGTGAGGCCGTGTTGCTTGACGGCCTCGGCGCTGGCGAGGATCAGCGCGGCGGCGCCGTCGTTGACGCCCGAGGCATTGCCGGCAGTGACGGTCTTGTCCGCGCCGTTGACCGGCTTGAGCTTGGCCAGGGCTTCCAACGTGGTGTCCCGTGGGTGTTCATCGTGTTCCACCAGGGTTTCGCCTTTTTTATGGGCGACCCGCACCGGAACGATTTCCTCGGCAAAGAACCCGGCGGCCTGGGCAGCGGCGGTGCGTTGCTGGCTGCGCAGGGCGAAAGCGTCCTGGTCGGCGCGGGAAACCTGATAGTCATCGGCCACGTTATCGGCGGTCTGCGGCATGGCATCCACACCGTACTGGGCCTTCATCAGCGGGTTGATAAGGCGCCAGCCAATGGTGGTGTCTTCCAACTTCATGTTGCGCGAGAACGCCGCGTCGGCCTTGCCCATCACAAACGGAGCGCGGGACATCGATTCGACGCCACCGGCAATCGCCAACTCCATTTCACCGCTGGCAATCGCACGAAAGGCGGTGCCGATGGCATCCATGCCCGAGGCACAGAGGCGGTTAAGCGTCACGCCGGGAATACTTTCCGGCAGCCCCGCCAGTAACAGCGCCATGCGTGCCACATTGCGGTTGTCTTCACCTGCCTGGTTGGCGCAGCCGAGGAAGACTTCGTCTACGGCGCTCCAGTCCACCGACGGGTTACGCTCGATCAACGCCTTGATCGGCAGTGCCGCCAGGTCATCGGCGCGCACCGTGGACAGGCCACCACCGAAACGGCCGATGGGCGTGCGAATGGCATCGCAGATAAATACCTCGCGCATCAGGCTTCTCCCGGTGCTTGGCCATGGGCGGCGGCGGTGCGTGCTTCGAGGTCACGCAGGGCGGTCAGTTCGGTCTCGGTGGGTTCAGCGGTGGTGCTCACCTGGTCAGCAAAGCGAATCGCCCAGCCGGTGGCGGCGACCACTTGCTCGCGGGTCACGCCGGGATGCAGTGCAGTGACCACGAACTCATGGCTGCCCTCCTCCGGCTCCATGATGCACAGGTCGGTAATGATGCCCACCGGGCCGGCGCCGGGCAGGCCCAGACGCTTGCGTGAGTCGCCACCTTCGCCGTGACCGACGGAGGTGATGAAGTCCAGTTTGTCCACAAACGAACGGGACGATTGCTTAAGGATGATCAACACGCTCTTGGCCGAACCGGCGATTTCCGGCGCACCACCGGCACCCGGCAAACGCACTTTGGGCTGGTGATAATCACCGACCACGGTGGTGTTGATATTGCCGAAACGGTCGACCTGGGCCGCGCCGAGAAAACCGACATCAATGCGCCCGCCCTGCAGCCAGTAGCGAAAGATCTCACCGGTGGGCACCACGGTGTCGGCGGTCTCCGCCAGCTCGCCATCGCCGATGGACAGCGGCAACACGCTGGGCTTGGCCCCAATCGGGCCGGACTCGTAGATCAGCACCACATCCGGCGAGGACGTCAGGCGCGCCAGGTTGGCCGCCTTGGATGGCAGGCCGATGCCGACGAAGCACACCGAGCCGTTCTTGAGGCGGCGTGCGGCGGCGACGGTCATCATTTCATTGGTGGAATAAGCCATTACTTAGCCTCCTGCGCGGCGGCCAGCTTGGCCTGGAATTCACTGAAGTCGGCAGTGCCGTGGATGTATTCGTCGATCCAGGCGGTAAAGGTCCCGCGGTCGCGGGCAATCGGGTCCCACGCCTGGTAGAAGCGGTTATCCCGCTCGTTGTAGCCGTGCGCGTAGGAAGGATGGGCACCACCGGGTACGTGACACACCGCCGTCAGCGCCCAGGTCGGCAGCACGCAGCTGTTCATCGGCGCATTCAGGTCGTCGACGATTTCCTCGACGGTGACGATGCAGCGCTTGGCCGCCAGCGCCGCTTCCTTTTGCACCCCCAGAATGCCCCAGAGCAGCACGTTGCCTTTGCGGTCGGCTTTCTGCGCGTGAATCACGGTGATGTCCGGACGCACCGATGGCACCGCCGCCAGCACTTCGCCGGTGAAGGGGCAGGTGACGGTCTTGATCAGCGGGTTGACCTTGGGCAAGTCGGAACCGGCGTAGGCCCGCAACACCGCGAACGGCAGGCCGGAGGCACCGGCGACGTAGGCATTGGCCAGGTCGGCGTGGCTGTGCTCTTCGATCTCCAGCGCTTGCGGCCATTGTTTCTCTACCGCGTCGCGCAGCCGATGCAGGGAACCCACGCCCGGGTTGCCGCCCCAGGAGAAAATCAACTTGCGCGCACAGCCGGCACCGATCAACTGGTCGTAGATCAGGTCAGGCGTCATGCGCACCAGCGTCAGGTCTTTCTTGCCCTGACGAATGATTTCATGGCCTGCGGCCGTAGGGATCAGGTGGGTGAAGCCTTCGAGGGCGACGGTATCGCCGTCGTTCACGAAGCGCTTGACCGCATCACGCAGGGTGAGGATTTCAGCCATGGGGTTGGGCTCCCGGTGTTGATCGAAAAAGGCGCTGAGGTGGCGCCGAAGTGCTAGAAGATTAAGCCGGCGAAATAGGCCAAACAATCCGATAATCGACTGAGCGTTCGATTATCGAACCGATTGTTGCTTAACTAACCATCGCAAGGAACAGGGTCAATGTGGGAGCTGGCTTGCCTGCGATGGCGCGAGTGAATTCAGCACCGCTATCGCAGGCAAGCCAGCTCCCACAGGGGTAGTGATCGGTCTCAGGTCGCATCGGCATGGCTGACCATACCCTTAATCATTACCGCTGCCGTGGCCAAGGCCGCCGGTATCACCAATGCGGTGAGCACCTGCTCGAAGTTCCAGCCCAGGCCCAGCAAGGTTGCGCCCATCCACGCTCCCAGGATCGCGCCGAAGCGGCCGATGCCGAGCATCCACGACACACCGGTGGCACGGCCTTGGGTGGGGTAGAAACGCGCCGCCAGCGAAGGCATCGCCGATTGCGCACCGTTGACGCACATCCCGGCGACCAGCACCAGGGTGGCCAACAACGTGATGTTGCCCAGGCTCTGCCCCACCGCGTAGGCAAACACCCCGGCCAGCAGATAGAACGTGCCGATCACTTTGTGCGGGTTGAACCGGTCCATCGCCCAGCCCACGCCCACCGCGCTCAATACCCCACCAAACTGGAACAGCGCGCCGATGAACGCGGCTTGCTCCATGCTCGCGCCACTGTCGCGCATCAAGGTGGGGAGCCAACTGGTCAGCAGGTAAACGATCACCAGGCCCATGAAGTACGTGAGCCACAACAGCAAGGTGCCAGCGCTGTAGGTGCCCGAGAAGATCACCGCGAACACATTGCGGGCCTTGACGGTTTTTTGCTCCGGTACGCTGAAGTGAGAGGCCTGGGCAACGATGTTTGGCTCGATAGGGGCCAGGGTCTTGCGCACCTTGTCGGTGCCGCGATTGCGCACCACCAGGTAACGCGCCGATTCCGGTAGCCATACCAGCAGCACTCCAGCCAGGATCAACGGCAGGATGCCGCCGATCAGCAACAGGCTGTGCCAGCCGAAGGCCGGGATCAGCTTGGCCGAAATAAACCCACCACCGGCCATGCCGAGGTTGAAGCCACAGAACATGCTGGTCACCAACAAGGATTTATGCCGCTCGGGGGTGTATTCAGACAACAAGGTGGTGGCATTCGGCATGCCGGCACCCAGGCCCAGGCCGGTGAGAAAGCGCAGCACCAGCAACTGGTCGACAGTGGTGCTGTAGGCCGACGCCAGGCTGAACGCACCAAACACCAACACCGCGCCGACCAGCACGACTTTGCGGCCAAAGCGGTCGGCCAGGGGGCCGGAACCGAGTGCGCCAAACACCATGCCGATCAACGCGGCGCTCATCACCGGGCCGAGGCTGGCGCGGTCGATGCCCCAGTCCTGGGACAGCGCGGGCGCGATAAAGCCCATCGCGGCGGTGTCGAGGCCGTCGAGAAAGACAATCAGGAAACACAGGATCACCACGCGCCACTGATACCGCGAGAGTGGCTGGGTGTTGATAAAGGACTGTACGTCCAGGGTGGTACCGACAGAAGGCTGATTCATTATTTTTATTCCACACCGATGGCGGGCTGACGACCTGGGGTCATCATTCTTATTGGGCAGCTCCTCAGAGCGCTGCCGCACATTAATAAGCCAAGGGAAACACCGTCAATCGAGCCAGCCGGGATCTGTGCGGTCACCGAACAGCTTAGGCAAACAGCTGCGCACTCAGCTCACGGCTGGCGCTGAGCATGCTCGGCAAAAAGCGCTGCTCCAACTCGCTGCGGCTGACCCGCCCGGCATGGGTGCTGACATTAAGCGCGGCCAACACCTGGCCGGACGCGTCATACACCGGCACCGCGATGGAACGCAGGCCCTGCTCCAGTTCCTGGTCGACAATGCACCAGCCCTGCTGACGCACCTGTTGCAGGCATTCCAATAACGCTTGCGGCGTGGTCAGGGTGCGGCTGGTCTTGGTTTGCAGGTCGGCATGGTCGAGATAATCCTGCAGCGAAGCGTCGTCGAGGGCGGCCAGCAGAATGCGGCCCATGGACGTGCAATATGCAGGCAAGCGCCCACCCACCGACAGGTCAACCGAGATCAGACGCTGGGTGGTGGCGGAACGGGCGATATAAAGAATGTCATCGCCTTCCAGGGTGGCCATGTTGCAGGCTTCATGCAGTTGCTCGCTCATGCGGTCCAGGTAAGGCTGGGCCGAAACAGCCAGCGGTGTGGACGACAGATAGGCATGACCGAGGGTCAGTACCTTGGGCAACAGCGAGTAGGTGCGCCCATCCGTGGTGGCGTAGCCGAGCTTGATCAAGGTGTGCAGGCAACGGCGCACGGCGGCGCGGGGAATTTCCGTGCGATGGCTGATCTGAGCGATGGTCAGGTGACGCTTACGCTCCTGGAATGCCTGCACCACGGCCAGGCCACGGGCCAGGGACGTCATGAAATCCGGATCACCGGTGAATGCCTGGATGCGCTTGGCCGGTGAAGCCACGATCGGCGGCGCCACTGATGCAAAGGAGTTGCGCAATTGATCGTTCATTTCAAGGGGCCTTCTCTTGTTATCACCACGGGAGGGTTGGCGGCTATTACAAGCCGTGCCGGTCGCCCTGCACAAGTCAGCGTCGGCAACATTGGGCGATTATCGAACGACCATGCGATTATCGCAATTTGGCCGGCGCTGGCGCACACCTCGCGGCCCTGGTTTCAGATTTGCCTGATGCATCTATAAAGCAGGCGCATTTACCCTGCCAGGATGATGACGGTGTTCACAAATACCGACGCCAACATGTAACAAACCTCTGACACATCGTTGACGCTTTTTAACTTCATGATGATAGTGTTATTCAAATGCGCCGCTATAATGCAACCTGTGCAGAGGTCAGCCCGGTATGTATCGGGAGTGGAGCTCACCGGGCGTTGCGGGTTGTATGCAGGGCCGGACACAAGTACTCGCTTAAAAGAACTGCCCTCAGGCCTATTTACCCATTTGAACGTTTTATTGTTCTATTTGGAATCGCCCGAGCACGACTTTCAGGCATGACGCTGCGCAATCAATAAACTCAACTCAATTAGGTAATACTGTGACGAAAGATGAACTGCGCGCGGAACTTGAGCGCCAGGAGCAACGTTACAAGGATGTCTACGGCGGGGAAGTCACCACCTACGCCGCGCAACCCGAGCCGGAACGCAAGCCATGGCGTAAACGCGCCAGCCTGCTAGACCAGGCATTTGCCCAGGAAATCCAAAAGATCGAGCAGGAACTCAAGACCGAGGAGCCATAAGCGCTTCGGTTCGAGCCTTAAGGGTCGTGCTGTCTCTGCCGGTGAAGTACTGGCAGAGGGCACCCGCTTTAGCGTCCACTGGTCAGTAACCTACAGCCACCTACGAAATTTCATACAAATGTTTCAGGCATGGCATTTTCATGACTAAAGCCCGCCTTCTGCGGCCTGCGCTTTATAAATCAAAGACTTGCCAAAGCCCCGAAAACCCTGGGATGCGTGCGTCCTGCCGCGTTTTTTTCCAGGAAGATTGTTACCGATGAGCAGCTAATGCATCGATTACTGATGTTTTCTGGCATAATCGCGCCCCCTTACGACCGGGTCAGAAAACCTTCATGATCGATTTATTCAGCGGACTGGATGCTTGGGTTCTAGTGAGCCTGTTGCTCGCCCTGGCCTTTGTCCTCGCCTTCGAGTTCATCAATGGCTTTCATGACACCGCTAACGCGGTGGCCACAGTCATCTATACCAAAGCCATGCCGCCACACCTGGCCGTGTTCTTCTCCGGGGTGTTCAATTTCCTCGGCGTATTGCTCGGTGGTGTCGGTGTCGCCTACGCCATCGTGCACTTGCTGCCGGTGGAGTTGCTGATCAATGTGAACACCGGCCATGGCTTGGCAATGGTCTTCTCATTGTTGGCAGCAGCGATCACCTGGAACCTGGGCACCTGGTACTTCGGTATCCCCGCCTCCAGCTCCCACACCCTGATCGGCTCGATCCTTGGTGTCGGCCTGGCCAACGCGTTGATCAACGACATCCCCCTGGCTGACGGTGTGAACTGGCAGAAGGCCGTGGATATCGGCGCGTCCCTGGTATTCTCGCCGATGGCGGGCTTTCTGGTCGCCGCTCTGGTACTGATCGGTCTGAAGTGGTGGCGTCCGCTGTCGAAGATGCACAAGACCCCGGACCAGCGCCGCAAGCTTGACGACAAAAAGCACCCGCCATTCTGGAACCGCCTCGTCCTGGTGATTTCGGCCATGGCGGTGAGCTTCGTGCACGGCTCCAACGATGGCCAGAAGGGCATCGGCCTGATCATGCTGGTGCTCATCGGTATCGTGCCGGCGCAGTTCGTATTGGACCTGGGCAGCACCACTTACCAGATCGAACGTACCCGCGACGCCACCCTGCACCTGAACCAGTTCTACCAGCGCAACCACGAGACCCTCGGTGAATTCCTGGCCCTGGGCAAAAGCGTGAAGGATGACCTGCCGGGCAAGTTCCGCTGCAACCCGCAGCAGACCGAACCGACGATCAACGCGCTGCTGGGCACCCTCAAGGGCGTCTCGGACTACCACTCGCTGACGGCCGACCACCGCATCGAGGTACGTCGCTACCTGCTTTGCCTGGATGACACCGCGAAAAAGGTCGGCAAGCTGCCAGGCCTGGACTCCCGTGAGAAGTCCGACCTCGACAAGCTGCGCAAAGACCTGACCGCCACCACCGAGTACGCCCCGTTCTGGGTGATCCTCGCGGTCGCACTGGCCCTGGGCCTGGGCACCATGGTGGGCTGGAAGCGCGTGGTGCTGACCATCGGTGAAAAGATCGGCAAGCAAGGCATGACCTATGCCCAGGGCATGTCGGCGCAAATCACCACGGCCACCATGATCGGCTTCGCCAACATCTTCGCCCTGCCAGTGTCCACCACCCACGTCCTGTCTTCTGGCGTGGCAGGCACCATGGTTGCAAACAAAAGCGGCCTGCAAGGTGGCACCGTCAAGACCATCCTGATGGCCTGGGTATTGACCTTGCCAGCGACCGTAGGCCTCTCGGCCGGGTTGTTCTGGTTGGCGTCCAAGGCTTTGGGCAACTGATAGCCAGCCGGCAATAAAAAAAGGTGCGATCCGCGAGGGTCGCACCTTTTTTTATGATCGTTCCCACGCTCTGCATGGGAATGCCGCCACGGACGCTCCGCGTCCCACTGGCGCACGGGTGACGCGGAGCGTCACGGGATGCGTTCCCACGCGGAGCGTGGGAACGATCAAAAACTGCGGTGCGTTTTGCCAAAAAAAAGGGCGACCGAAGTCGCCCAAAATGCCTTGCGTGCTCATGTAACCCGGAAAGACTTAAGGTTTTTTACGCTTGTTCGCGTCTTTCCAGATAAAAAATCCAAACCCTACAAAAAACAGCACCATGAGGCTAACAGTCAGCACTCCGGCAAAAACCACATTATCGAAAAACATGACCGGCCTCCTGCACTTGCCCTGTTGCGATAGGGCTAAGTTAATAGAGAAGGCACAGTGGGAAATTGACCAGGATCAATGTCGCCCACAACGGGGCGTAAAGAAGGGGAATAACTGACCTGCATCAATAGAGGCAGGACGTTTCAACGTTTTTTCGGCTTGTTCTTCGACTTCTTCTTGGGCTTGCCCAAGGGCATGGCTTGCTCAAAGGCTTGGCGCACTTCATTCAGGCGCTTGTCATTAAGGTCGTGAACGCGCTTGGCACGTTCGGCGTTCAGGTCGATCAGCTTGTCGTCATCACTCATGGCTTGGCTTACGTCGTGGCGAGAATGCCTCAATAATGCGGCCTGCCCCGCCCGACGGCAATTAAGCGGGCGACAAAATGCAGGCCATCGACCAAAATCGGCACTTTCTACCCTGCCCAGGAGGTGCATCCAGGTGGCCTTGCACAACGACCTTCCACCGCTGCTGGCCCTGCGCGCCTTCGAGGCCGTGGCACGGCACTTGAGTTTTATCAAGGCGGCTGACGAGTTGTCGGTGACCCAAAGTGCGCTGAGCCACCAGGTACATAAGCTCGAGCACCACTTGGGCAAGCCGCTGTTTATCCGGCGAACCCGTGCGATCGACCTGACGTTGGCCGGGCAAGATTACTACGCGCAAATACGCCCTGCCCTGGACGCCATCGCCGCTGCAACACGCAGCCAGCGGGGAGCGCCGTGCGCCAGTGTATTGCGTATCGGCTTGCTGGCGTCCTTTGCCACGCTGTGGCTGGCGCCGCGCCTGGCCGAGTTTCTACAGCGCCACCCGCATATCCAGGTGGAATTGCTGCCCGCGATTCAATTGGCCAACGTCGCCACGGCCGAAGTTGACCTGGCCATCCGCTACGGCAAGGGCGACTGGCCCGACGTGCTCGCCACACGCCTGATGACCGAAACCCTGTCACCGGTATGCAGCCCGGCGTTCAAGGCCAGACAGGTCGCCACAGGCCCGTTGTTGATGGCGACCTCGCACCGCCCTTTCGAGTGGACCGATTGGTCCGCCCATTACCAGATCAACCTCGATCATCACCCCCGCGTGATGTTGCATGACTACAACATCGTGGTCGAAGCGAGCGTGGCCGGCCAGGGTATCGCCATGGGCCGCCATCGCCTGATTGAACGCAGGCTCCACGACGGCAGCCTGGTGGAGGCCTTTGACAGGCCGCCCTATCACAGCGACATCGGCTATTGGCTGATCGCCCCTCAGGGTCCGCTCAGTGAGGCGGCTGAATGCTTCAGTCAGTGGTTGAAGCAAGCGTGTGCCGACGCGTGAGTTTTTTAGATACGTCGGTTGAGATCTATCCGTTTGTCGCCCCTCGCCACCACCAACATGCTGGAACCTTCTGACACCAGAGGATTCCACCATGACTGACTCCATCCGCCAGCGCGTACACGCCCTCGGCCTGACACTGCCTACGCACAGCCAACCCGCAGCCAACTACATCAATCATGTGATCAGCCAACACCAGCTGTTCATCTCGGGACAAATTCCCATGATCGATGGCAAACCCGCCTACATTGGCCGGCTGGGCGATTCTCTCAGCGATGAAGATGGCGCCCAAGCGGCGGAATTGGCAGCGCTGGGCCTGCTGGGGCAATTAAGCGATGCGCTGGGCGATGACCTGTCGCGGGTGGTGCGCATCCTTCGCCTGGGCGTGTTCATTGCCAGCAGCGCCGACTTCCAGCGCCAAAGCCTGGTCGCCAATGGCGCTTCGAACCTGCTGGTCAACGCCCTCGGCGACAAGGGCCGGCACGTGCGCACCGCCGTAGGTGTTTGCAGTCTGCCGGCTGGTGTCGCCGTGGAAGTGGACGCCATTTTCGAGCTGCAGCCATGAGCCCGCTGCAAATCCAGCACTTGCGAGAAGCCACGCCCGGTTGCCAGTCCGGCCTCGTGCACTTCAATCATGCTGGAGCCTCCTTGCCCAGCCAGGCGACGCTCGACGCCATCATCGAACAGCTGCAACGCGAAGCCCGCGACGGCCCGATGGAGGCCGGAGAACAGGGTGCCATCTTAGTGGAAAAGGCCCGCCGCGCCGCTGGGCAGTTGCTCAATGCGCCCGCCTCAGCGATTGCCTTCGCCAGCAGTGGCTCGACGGCCTGGAGCATGGCCTTCCAGGCGCTGGGGCCCTGGCAGCCGGGTGATCGAATTCTGGTGGGGCGCCACGAATGGGGCGGTAACCTGGCGAGCATGGAACTGGCCATTCAAGCCGGGGCGCGGGTGGAGGTCATCCCGTGCGATGCCAGCGGCGCGGCCTGCCCGGTGGCGTTGGAGGCGATGCTGGATGCCAAGGTGAAGCTGATCGACCTCACCTGGCTGCCGGCCAACGGTGGCTTGATCAACCCGGCCCAGGCCATCGGCGATGTGGCCAGGCGGCATGCCATCCCCTACTTCATCGACGCGGGCCAAGCCGTCGGCCAACTGCCGGTGGATGTGCAAGCGTTGCAGTGCGATGTGCTCAAGTCTGCCGGCCGCAAACACCTGCGCGGGCCTCGCGGTACCGCGCTGCTGTATATCAGGCCGGATTTTCTGCCGCATCTGAACCCGGCCCAACGCGACGTGTTTTCAGCGCCCTGGACCGCCGAAGGCTTCGACCTGCGCAACGACGCCCGGCGCTTTGAAACCAGCGAAGTCTCTTTCGCCCTGCTGGCCGGCCTGGGCAATGCGTTGCACGAGATCAATCAACTGGGGATTGAGCGGGTATGGCAAAGAGTCTTGCAGACCAGCGCGCGAATCCGCGAAGCACTGCGTCAGATACCGGGGATCAGCTTGCACGACTTGGGCAGCACGCATTCAGGCTTGATCGCGTTCAACCTGGCCGGCTGGGATAGTTTTGAACTCAAACAACGCCTGGGGTTAAAGCGCATCAACATCGGCGCCAATGGCGTGGCCTACACCCCGCTGGACATGCAAGCACGTGGGTTGAGCAGCGTTGCGCGCATCTCCGTCAGCCCGCTCAACACCGATGACGATATTGAGCTGCTGGTGAAGGCCCTGCGCGAACTGAACGGTTAGACCTCGATATCCACCCACAGGCCCTGGCGCGGCGCGTCTTCGATCAGCGGCGCCACGGGCACGGTGTTGTCAGCGTTGAGCAAGTCGCCGGGAATCGGCAAATGCTGCTCCGCGTCGTCGTCGGCTTCGCGCCGGCGTTTCTGCTGCTCCTGCTGGCGACGCTGCTCTTCGCGCAGCAGAAAGGTCGATTGCTCGGCATCGCCTTTTTTCAGGTCGATCGTGCTCTCGTTGGAGCCCGGTTGAACGGGCACCACCGGCGGAATATCCGGCTTCTGGCGTGCCGGGTCGAGTTGCGACGTGACCGGCACAACACTGACGGGCAGCATGGGTGGCAGCATGATAATTATTCTCCTGATCAACAGGCTGTCGGCGGGTGGCAGGGCGACTTGAGCACCCGCGTGCCAAGCTGTGACTCAGTCGACACTCTCAAGTGCCCGCCATCCGTCGATTCAATTTCCGCCGGCCCATACAAACAGCGTAGTTTTTGTCAGAGTTCTTGGGCGCCGGGCCGTGTTCCGTTAACATAGTCGGCTTTTTCACGGCGGGAGTCAGGCAGCATGGCGCAGCAGTATCAACCGGGGCAACGCTGGATTAGTGACAGCGAAGCAGAGCTGGGGTTAGGCACCGTTCTGGCACAGGACGGCCGCTTGTTGACCGTGCTCTATCCGGCCACTGGCGACACTCGCCAGTATGCGCTACGGAATGCGCCCCTTACTCGCGTGAGGTTTTCGCCGGGTGACACCATCACCCATTTCGAAGGCTGGAAAATGACCGTACAGGAAGTCGACGACGTCGATGGCCTGCTGGTCTACCACGGCCTCAATGGGCAGAACGAGCAGGTCACCCTGCCGGAAACCCAACTGTCCAACTTTATCCAGTTCCGCCTGGCCAGTGACCGTCTGTTCGCCGGGCAGATTGACCCGCTGGCGTGGTTCTCGCTGCGCTACCACACCCTGGAACACACCAGCCGCCAGTTGCAGTCCTCGCTGTGGGGCCTGGGTGGCGTACGCGCCCAACCGATTGCCCACCAACTGCACATCGCCCGCGAAGTCGCGGACCGTATCGCGCCACGGGTGTTGCTGGCGGACGAAGTGGGCCTGGGCAAGACCATCGAAGCGGGCCTGGTGATCCATCGCCAACTGCTTTCGGGCCGTGCCAGCCGCGTACTGATCCTGGTTCCGGAAAACCTGCAGCACCAATGGCTGGTGGAAATGCGCCGCCGCTTCAACCTGCAGGTTGCGCTGTTCGATGAAGAGCGCTTTATCGAAAGCGATGCCACCAACCCGTTCGAAGACACCCAGCTTGCACTCGTTGCGCTGGAATGGCTGGTGGACGACGAGAAGGCCCAGGACGCGCTGTTCGCCGCTGGCTGGGACTTGCTGGTGGTCGACGAAGCCCACCACCTGGTATGGCACGAAGACAAGGCCAGCGCCGAATACTCGCTGGTCGAACAACTGGCCGAAGTAATTCCAGGCGTGCTGCTGCTGACCGCCACCCCGGAACAACTGGGCCAGGACAGCCATTTTGCGCGCCTGCGCCTGCTGGACCCGAACCGCTTCCACGATCTGCAAGCCTTCCGCGCCGAGAGCGAAAACTATCGCCCGGTGGCCGAAGCCGTGCAGGAGCTGCTGGACAAGGGCCGCCTGTCGCCAACCGCGCACAAGACCATTCAAGGCTTCCTCGGTGACGAAGGTGAAGCCCTGCTCACCGCCGTCAACGATGGCGACAGCGAAGCCAGTGCCCGCCTGGTGCGTGAACTGCTCGACCGCCACGGTACCGGCCGCGTACTGTTCCGCAACACCCGCGCCGCCGTGCAAGGCTTCCCCGAGCGCAAGCTGCACGCCTACCCGCTGCCCAACCCGGACGAATACCTCGAACTGCCACTGGGCGAACACGCCGAGCTGTACCCGGAAGTCAGCTTCCAGGCGCAACCGGACATCGAGGAAGAGAACCGCTGGTGGCGTTTCGACCCACGGGTCGAGTGGCTGATCGACCAGTTGAAAATGCTCAAGCGCACCAAGGTCCTGGTGATCTGCGCCCACGCCGAAACCGCCATGGACCTGGAAGACGCCCTGCGCGTGCGCTCCGGCATCCCGGCCACGGTGTTCCACGAAGGCATGAACATCCTCGAGCGTGACCGCGCCGCCGCTTACTTTGCCGATGAAGAGTTCGGCGCCCAGGTGCTGATCTGCTCGGAAATCGGCAGTGAAGGCCGCAACTTCCAGTTTTCCCATCACCTGGTGCTGTTCGACCTGCCGTCCCACCCCGACCTGCTGGAACAGCGCATCGGGCGCCTGGACCGGATCGGCCAGAAACACGTGATCGAACTGCACGTGCCGTACCTGGAAACCAGCCCGCAAGAACGCCTTTTCCAGTGGTACCACGAAGCGCTCAATGCCTTCCTCAACACCTGCCCGACCGGCAACGCCTTGCAGCATCAGTTCGGCCCGCGCCTGCTGCCCTTGCTGGAAGCCGCCGATGACGGCGAGTGGCAAGCCCTGATCGACGAAGCCCGTGCCGAGCGCGAGCGCCTGGAGCAGGAGCTGCACACCGGTCGTGACCGTTTGCTCGAACTCAATTCCGGCGGCGCCGGCGAAGGCGATGCCCTGGTCGAGGACATCCTCGAACAAGACGACCAGTTCGCCCTGCCGATCTACATGGAAACCCTGTTCGACGCGTTCGGCATCGACAGCGAAGACCATTCGGAAAACGCGCTGATCCTCAAGCCCAGCGAAAAAATGCTCGACGCCAGCTTCCCCCTGGGCGACGACGAAGGTGTGACCATTACCTACGACCGTAACCAGGCGCTGTCGCGCGAAGACATGCAGTTCATCACCTGGGAACACCCGATGGTGCAGGGCGGCATGGACCTGGTGCTGTCCGGTTCCATGGGCAACACCGCCGTGGCGCTGATCAAGAACAAGGCGCTCAAGCCAGGCACCGTATTGCTTGAACTGCTGTATGTCAGCGAAGTGGTCGCCCCGCGCTCCCTGCAACTGGGCCGCTACCTGCCACCGGCCGCCTTGCGCTGCCTGCTGGATGCCAACGGCAATGATTTGTCGGGCCGCGTGTCGTTCGTGACCTTGAATGACCAGCTGGAAAGCGTGCCACGGGCCAGCGCAAACAAATTCGTGCAGGCGCAGCGCGACCAACTCACCCCGCGCATCAACGCCGGTGAAGAGAAGATCGCCCCGCGTCACGCCGAGCGTGTCGCCGAAGCCAAGCGTCGCCTCGCGGCAGATACTGACGAAGAGCTGGCGCGCCTGACCGCGTTGCAAGCGGTCAACCCGACCGTGCGTGACAGCGAGCTGGTCGCCTTGCGCAACCAGCGCGAGCAAGGCCTGGCCATGCTCGATAAAGCGGCACTGCGACTGGAAGCGATTCGGGTGCTGGTGGCAGGTTGATAAACCGCTGAACGTAAAAGGCCCGCTTAGTGCGGGCCTTTTTAGAGATCGTTCCCACGCTCTGTGTGGGAATGCATCATGTGACGCTCTGCGTCACGACTTTAAAGCGGACGCAGAGCGTCCAGAGCGGCGTTCCCACGCAGAGCATGGGAACGATCACTCGGTCTCACGCCGTTACCGCAGTTGCCGGCACCTCAACCGCACTCAACCCTTCCTTCATCCGCTTGGCATCACGCACAAAACTGCGCGAGGCCTGGAACAGAAAAAGCATGGTCAAGAACAGCGCCACCGGAATCAGGTACATGGCGTCATGCAAGCCCACCGCTTTATAAGCCTCGGTCATCTGCTGCGCCCCGGCCGCATACATCGCTGAATGAGCAAAGTGATCGGACAGCGCCCCGACCACCACCGGCCCCATGCCACCGCCGAGCAAATACAGCCCAGCAAAGAACAGCGCCATCGCCGTCGCGCGCAAACGCGGTTCGACCACGTCCTGGATCGCGGTATACACGCAGGTATAGAAGTTGTAGGCAAACAACCAGCCCACACTGAACAGCGCGACAAACACTCCGATTTCGACGCGCCCGGCATGCAATGCCCAGGCGGTGGTGCCCGTGGAGATGATCAAGCTGAAGGCGGCAAACAACAATCGACCATTGGCGACCCGCTGATGAATTTTGTCGGCAATCCAGCCGCCCAGCGTCAGGCCCACCAAGCCGGTCAGGCCGACAATGACGCCCGTCGCGACGGCCGCGTCCTGCAACGGCATGAGGAAATAGCGTTGCAGCATCGGCACCAGGAATGAGTTGCACGCATAGGTGGCAAAGTTAAAGCACAGCCCGGCCAGCACCAGCCACAGGAAGGTCGGCACGGCCAGCACGCGGCGGATCGGGCGGTCGACGCGCTCCTGGGAGACCTGCACGGTTTCCGCGGCGCCGCGCTTGGGTTCTTTTATGTAGAACATAAACACCGCCAGGATCAGCCCCGGCACCGCCGCGATAAAGAAGGGCGCGCGCCAGCTGTCGAACGCCTTGACCATCGCACCGATGGTAAAGAACGCCAGCAACAGGCCCAACGGCAGGCCAAGCATGAAAATCCCCATGGCTCGGGCACGGCGGTGGGCGGGAAAGAGGTCGCCAATCAGCGAATTGGCCGCGGGTGCATAGCTGGCTTCGCCGATGCCAATGCCCATGCGCACCAGCAGGAAGGTCCAGAAACTGCCGACCATGCCGTTAACCGCCGTCAGCCCGCTCCAGGCGAACAAGCCCCAGCCCATCAACTTGCTGCGTGAGCCGGTGTCGGCCAGGCGCCCGAGCGGTAACCCGGCAATGGCGTAGACGATGGTAAAGGCGGTGCCGATGATACCGAGCTGAAAGTCGCTCAAGTGCCATTCCATGCGGATCGGCTCGATGATAATCGCGGGGATGGTGCGATCGAAGAAGTTGAACAGGTTGGCCAGGAACAGCAGGAACAGAATGCGCCAGGCATTCGCCGCTTGGGTCGAGTTCTGCATGGGTCCGTCTCTTTTATTGTTATGAGAGCTGTGATGCCCGATGCATCCTGCCCGGTACCTGCAACATAGTCAGGTAAGGCGGGGTTGTCTGTAATGATTCGTAAAGCTGATAGGGCATGATTTCAGCCGGCAACACGGGGATTTGTCCCACGAAAATATAAGTGCGTACCCCCCTTCCCAACGGCCATGGCACGGATAGAATGGCGAGCCTTCCTGTAACACCCCCACCCTACTTTCTTATTGATGACGCCCATGTCCGAAGCCAGTCCGTGTCTGAATTGCGGTGCCTGCTGTTCACACTTTCGCGTGTCCTTCTTTTGGGGTGAGTGCGCCTCGTCCGGGGGCACGGTGCCCGATGACCTGGTGGTGCAGATCAACCCCAGCCGCGTGGCGATGATCGGCACCGACCGCAAACCGGCACGGTGTTGCAGCCTTGAAGGTGAAGTCGGACAGGCCACCAGCTGCTCAATTTATGAGCAGCGCTCCAGCGTGTGTCGCGAGTTCGAGGCGTCCTGGAGCCAGGGCGTGCAAAATGTCGATTGCGACGCTGCCCGTGCCGCATTCGGCCTGGCCCCGTTGGGAGCCCCGCACTTCGAACTCGACCTGCCCATCAGCGCTTAGCACCAAACGCTATGGACGGCATATCAAAATAATTTGAGATCAAAACGCCATTACTCATGGCAAATCTCGAGAGACTTCTATACTCGACCTCATAGGTCATCGCCGCTGGCAGTGACATGGCTCTGTGACGGGATAAGCTATGGAATGGCTGGGGCAGCATTTTTTTACCGACCTTCCAGACAGCGGGCATTTATTGCTCAACTGCAGTCATAACCCGTTTCTGGTGCTGCTGGCGTACCTGGTCGCCTGCGCGGCGGGTTTCGGTACCCTGGACATGGCCGAACGTGTGGGCCATGTCGAAGACCCCACCGCCCGCCGCCATTGGCGCTGGCTGGGTGCCGGTTGCCTGGCAGGCGGCATCTGGTCGACCCACTTCATCAGCATGCTGGCCTTCCAGGCCCCCATCGCCATTCACTACGAACTGATCATGACGTTCGCCTCGCTGCTGATCGCCCTGATCGCCTCGTTGCTTGCCATGCAGACCCTCAGTCATACCCACCTGCGCTTTCATCAGTACCTGGTGGCTTCGGTGTGGATGGGGCTGGGTATCGCGTTGATGCACTACGTGGGCATGTCAGCCATGCGCTCCCAGGCCCAGGTGTACTTCGAAACACGGCTGTTTTTGGCCTCGGTGGCGATTGCCATGGGCGCCAGCCTGGCCGCATTGTTGCTGTCCAGTTACCTGCGCAACGGTGCCGGCGTGTTTCACCAACTGCTCAAATACGCCGCCAGCCTGGTGCTGGGCGCCGGGATTCTGAGCATGCACTTCACCGGCATGGCGGCTATGCAAATGCTGGTGCCCAGTGGCGCGGATCTTTCGTTACCGGCGGATAACAACCCGATTCAACTGGGCCTGTCGGTCGCCATGATCACCTTGCTGGTAATCGGCAGCAGCATCAGCGCAGCCCTGGCCGACAAGAAGTTGCAACACAAGGAGCGTGACCTGCGTCGGGTCAACGCGCTGCTCAGCGAACTCGACCAGGCCCGCGCTTCGCTGCAACAAGTGGCCCACTTCGACGCACTGACCAGCCTGCTTAACCGCCGTGGTTTCAATCAGATCTTTGCGGAAAAAGTCGCGGAAAAAACCCGCAACCAAGGCATGCTGGCGGTGATCTTCCTTGATATCGACCATTTCAAGCGTATCAACGACAGCCTGGGCCATGACGCGGGCGACCAGTTGCTCACAGTGCTCGCCGGGCATATCAAGGGCTCGATACGCAGCCATGAAGATGTAGTGGCACGCTTTGGCGGCGATGAGTTCTGCATCCTGGTCAATATTCATCACCGCGACGAAGCCCGGCACATGGCCCAGCGCATCATGCAGAAGATGAAAGAGCCCATCGAACTGGCCGGCCGACGCATGGTGATGACCACCAGTATCGGTATCAGCCTGTTCCCCGAGGACGGCCACACCTGCGAAGAGCTGCTGAAAACCGCCGACCTGGCGCTGTACCAATCCAAGGATGCGGGGCGCAATTGTTTGAACTTCTTCAGTTCCAACCTTAAAACCCGTGCCTTTCTTGAGCTGCAACTGGAAGAAGAACTGCGCGCCGCCTTGCGAACGCGCAGCCAGCTGGTGCTGTTTTATCAACCGATCTTTGACATGAAACTGGGCAAGGTCACACGCCTGGAAGCCCTGGTGCGCTGGCAGCACCCCCAACACGGGCTACTGGCCCCGGACCGCTTTATCGGCATCGCCGAGAACAACGGACTGATCGCCGAGCTGGACCACTGGGTATTGCGTCAGGCCTGTCACGACCTGAGCCTGTTGTCTGACCGGGGCTACACCGAGCTGATCATGGCCGTGAATTGCTCGGCGCTGAACCTGGCGCGTGACGAACTGGCCGATGAAATCGAAGACGCCCTGCGCTTCGCCGGCATAGGCACCAACCGCCTGGAACTGGAAGTCACTGAAAACGCGTTGATGGGCAACATCAGCAGTACCTTGGCGCTGTTGCGGCAGATCCGCGCCCTGGGTGTGTCGCTGGCCATTGATGACTTCGGCACCGGCTATTCGTCGCTGGCTTACCTCAAGCGCTTGCCGCTCAACACTTTGAAGATCGACCGCTCGTTTATCCAGGACATCCCCAAGTCCACCGCAGACAGTGAAATTGTCCAGGCGATTATTGGCATGGCCCACACCCTGCACTTGCAGGTGGTCACCGAGGGCGTGGAAACCCAGGCGCAGTTCGAGCTGCTGCTCAAGCATGGCTGCGACTACATCCAGGGCTACCTGCTCAGCCCGGCGGTGCCTTTCGATGACATCATCGGCGTGATGCAGGGCATTGCCATGCGCAATCCGTTATATCTGCCAAGCGTGGAAGGCAACGACGCTGCGCAGCCAAAAGACCCGGCGCCAGGGCGTATCGGCTCGCCTTCTATTGTCAGGCCGATTCGCTGAGACCCGGGCACGGGGAGTGGTGGTGTGATCGTTGCTTCTCTTCACGCCGCGTCATACCCGGAAACAATTGCGCCACTCATTCCTTCTGCCCTCAACTGTTCCCGTGACGCTTACGTCACCCTCGGCTGTGACCTTTCTCTACGGCAAGGTGCCATCACGCGTTGAGCGGTTACTCGGCTACACACTTCACTCCGTGAAAAATACGCACCTTTTTCGTGCGCGCCATTATTACCGCGCCCTTTCCTGGATCAGGATCCACGGCGAGACCACTACCGCCCATAAGCTTGGATCCCGTTCCACCAGGTCTAATGCCCGCGTCGCAGACACCTCGCCAAGGGTGCCTGCAGCCAGCCAGGCGGCGACTTTGTCACGGTTGTCTTCGGCCATTCCTTCGGCGGCCTCGATCAAATCCAGGCCGGCATCGACCCACAATAGGGCACCCTTGGCAAAGAACGGTTCAAGCTCCTTCCAGGAAATTTCGGCGGTTTCACCGAGCAGCTTGGCATAGAGGGTGCTTGGTTCTTGCGTCATGGGAATTCACCTGAGTAAAAAATCGGCGCAATCATAGCCCCGTCGCTCAGGCAGAAAAACCCAGTAGCAAATGAAGTAGCGATTGAAACTGCCAGGAAAGCCACGGAATGCCTTGAAAGCTATCAGCAACCCGGCGCAATTCTGTCTTTTTCTTTCACTTAAGCGACACACCCAGGTTTTGCCCCCAGCTGCCAGCTTTTCAAGCGATCAACCGGCGCTCTACACTGTACCGGTACAGTTGCCAGGGCAATGCCGGGGGGATATCCGCGATATCTGATCCGGTTCTGCAGCTCACAAGGCCGCTAGAACTATAAAAAATACAACAGTAAGAGTGGAGCACTATGAATAAGGCTACTAAGCAGATTTCCAAACTGTTTGCCGCTATGGTCCTGGCTGGGGTTGCCGGCCATTCGTTCGCAGCCGACACCATCAAGATCGGCATCGCCGGCCCCAAGACCGGTCCGGTGACGCAATACGGCGACATGCAATTCATGGGTGCCAAGCAAGCCATCAAAGACATCAACGCCAAGGGCGGCGTAGACGGCAAGATGCTTGAGGCCAAGGAATACGACGACGCTTGCGATCCAAAGCAAGCCGTGGCCGTTGCCAACAAAGTGGTCAATGATGGCGTCAAGTTCGTCGTCGGCCACCTCTGCTCCAGCTCCACTCAACCCGCCTCCGACATCTATGAAGACGAAGGCGTGATCATGATTACCCCGGCTGCCACCAGCCCGGAAATCACCGCCCGTGGCTACAAGCTGATCTTCCGCACCATCGGCCTGGACAGCGCCCAAGGCCCGGCAGCCGGCAACTACATCGCCGACCACGTGAAACCGAAGATCGTTGCCGTACTGCACGACAAGCAGCAGTACGGTGAAGGCATCGCCACCGCCGTTAAACAGACCCTCGAGAAGAAAGGCACCAAGGTTGCCGTCTTCGAAGGCCTGAACGCCGGTGACAAAGACTTCTCCTCGATCATCCAGAAACTCAAGCAAGCCAACGTCGACTTCGTCTACTACGGCGGCTACCACCCTGAGCTGGGCCTGATCCTGCGCCAAGCCAAGGAAAAAGGCCTGAACGCCAAGTTCATGGGCCCGGAAGGCGTCGGCAACGACTCCATCTCGCAAATCGCCCAGGGCGCTTCCGAAGGCCTGCTGGTGACCCTGCCGAAATCCTTCGACACCGACCCTGCCAACAAAGCCATCGTTGAAGAGTTCGCCAAGAACAAGCAGGACCCAACCGGTCCGTTCGTGTTCCCGGCCTACTCGGCGGTTGAGGTCATTGCCGGCGGTATCAAGGCCGCCAAGAGCGAAGACACCGCCAAAGTGGCCGAGGCCATCCATGCCGGTACCTTCAAGACCCCTACGGGCGACCTGAGCTTCGACGCCAAGGGCGACCTGAAGGACTTCAAGTTCGTGGTCTACGAATGGCACTTCGGTAAACCAAAAACCGAAGTTTCCCCTCAGTAAGCCAGGCGTTACTGGTCAACAAGCCCACTGTGCAAGCAGTGGGCTTTGTTTTACGAGGTTTATGGGCCATGTCACCCGCGATCCGGGCGCTGGCTCACCTGAAAATCTTAAAACCGTCACCAGCGGTTCGCTGGCAAACGCTTTGTGCAACCTGGTCACAGAACAGGGCACCGAGCCGGAAATGACTCCACCAGTGAAATGCGTATCGGGTTTTTAGGAGCGCTGTAATGCCTGAGATCTATCATTTTTTCCAACAGCTGGTTAATGGCCTGACCATTGGCAGCACCTATGCCTTGATAGCCATTGGCTACACAATGGTTTACGGCATCATTGGAATGATCAACTTCGCCCATGGCGAGGTGTACATGATTGGTTCCTACGTGGCCTTTATCGCCCTTGCCGGGCTGGCCATGATGGGGATCCACTCCCTGCCGCTGTTGATGACCGCTGCGTTCCTGGCGTCGATCATCGTGACCAGTGCCTATGGCTACAGCATCGAGCGGGTTGCCTACCGTCCCTTGCGTGGCAGCAACCGTTTGATCCCGCTGATTTCTGCCATCGGCATGTCGATTTTCCTGCAGAACACCGTATTGCTGTCCCAGGACTCCAAGGACAAGTCCATTCCCAACCTGATTCCGGGGAGCATCTCCTTCGGCCCGGGTGGCGCACAAGAAGTGCTGATTTCGTACATGCAGATTCTGGTTTTCGTGGTCACCCTGGTGGCCATGCTGGGCCTGACGCTGTTCATCTCTCGCTCCCGTCTGGGCCGCGCCTGCCGGGCCTGCGCCGAAGACATCAAGATGGCCAACCTGCTGGGCATCAACACCAACAACATCATCGCCCTGACCTTCGTCATTGGTGCTGCGCTGGCGGCCGTGGCGGCCGTGTTGCTGAGCATGCAATACGGCGTGATCAACCCCAACGCCGGCTTCCTGGTGGGCCTCAAGGCCTTTACCGCAGCGGTATTGGGCGGCATCGGCAGCATTCCGGGCGCCATGCTCGGCGGGCTGGTGCTGGGTGTGGCCGAAGCCTTTGGCGCCGATATCTTCGGTGACCAGTACAAGGACGTCGTCGCGTTCGGCCTTTTGGTTCTGGTGTTGTTGTTCCGTCCGACCGGCATCCTGGGCCGTCCGGAGGTTGAGAAAGTATGAGCAGATATCTTAAATCGGCGTTTTTCAGCGCCTTGCTGGTATGGGCCGTGGCCTTTCCGGTACTCGGCCTCAAGCTGAGCATTGTCGGCATCAACCTGGAGGTGCACGGCACCGGGCCAGTGACCCTGACCATCATCGCCCTGTGTTCGGTGCTGATGTTCCTGCGTGTACTGTTCACGCAGCAGGTCGGTGCCTTGTTCAAGGGCAACCGTGGCCCGTTGGTGTCGCCCAAGGTCAGCCAATTTCTGACCCTGCCGCGCACCCAGCGCTACATCATCATCGGGTTGATCATCGCGGCGCTGATCTGGCCGTTCTTCGGCTCGCGCGGCGCGGTCGACATTGCCACCCTGATCCTGATCTATGTGTTGCTGGGCCTGGGCCTGAACATCGTAGTGGGCCTGGCCGGCCTGCTCGACCTGGGTTATGTGGGCTTCTACGCCGTGGGTGCCTACACCTACGCGCTGCTCTCGCACTACCTGGGCTGGAGCTTCTGGATCTGCCTGCCACTGGCCGGTATGGCAGCGGCTACGTTCGGCTTCCTGCTGGGCTTCCCGGTGCTGCGCCTGCGCGGTGACTACCTGGCCATCGTGACCCTGGGCTTCGGGGAAATCATTCGCCTGTTCTTGCGTAACCTCACCGATATCACCGGTGGCCCCAACGGTATCAGCAGCATTCCCAAGCCGACGTTCTTCGGGCTGTCGTTCGACCGCACCGCCGCCGAAGGCATGCAGACCTTCCACGAGTACTTCGGGATTGCCTACAACCCGGTGAGCAAAGTGGTGTTCCTGTACCTGGTCGCGCTGTTGCTGGCATTGGCGGCTCTGTTCGTGATCAACCGCCTGCTGCGCATGCCCATCGGGCGCGCCTGGGAAGCGTTGCGCGAAGATGAAATCGCCTGCCGCGCCCTGGGCCTGAACCCGACCATCATCAAGCTATCCGCGTTCACCCTGGGCGCTGCGTTCGCAGGCTTTGCCGGCAGCTTCTTTGCCGCTCGCCAAGGCCTGGTGACGCCGGAATCGTTCACCTTTATCGAGTCGGCGATCATTCTCGCCATCGTGGTATTGGGTGGCATGGGCTCGCAACTGGGCGTGATCCTGGCGGCCATCGTGATGATCCTGCTGCCGGAAATGATGCGTGAGTTCAGCGAATACCGCATGTTGATGTTCGGCGCCATGATGGTGCTGATGATGATCTGGCGCCCTCAAGGCCTGCTGCCCATGCAACGTCCACACATGGAGCTGCGCAAATGAGCCGCGAGATCCTGAAAGTCGAAAACCTGAGCATGCGCTTCGGCGGTTTGCTAGCGGTCAATGGCGTGGCCCTGACCGTCAAAGAGAAACAAGTGGTAGCACTGATCGGCCCCAACGGCGCCGGCAAGACCACGGTGTTCAACTGCCTCACCGGCTTCTACAAGCCGAGCGGCGGCAGCATCCTGCTGGACGGCCAGCCGATCCAGGGCCTGGCCGGTCACGAGATCGCTCGCAAGGGCGTGGTGCGTACCTTCCAGAACGTGCGGTTGTTCAAGGACATGACGGCGGTCGAGAACCTGTTGATCGCCCAGCACCGTCACTTGAACACCAACTTCTTCGCAGGTCTGTTCAAGACCCCGGCGTTCCGCAAGAGCGAGCGCGAGGCCATGGAATACGCGGCGTACTGGCTGGACAAGGTCAACCTGACCGAGTTCGCCAACCGCCCGGCAGGCACCCTCGCCTACGGCCAGCAGCGTCGCCTGGAAATCGCCCGTTGCATGATGACCCGCCCGCGCATCCTGATGCTCGACGAACCTGCCGCGGGCCTGAACCCCAAGGAAACCGAAGACCTCAAGGCGCTGATCAGTGTGCTGCGTGAGGAAAACAATGCCACGGTGCTGTTGATCGAACACGACATGAAACTGGTCATGAGCATCTCCGACCACATCGTGGTGATCAACCAGGGCACGCCGCTGGCCAATGGGACGCCGGAGCAGATCCGCGACAATCCTGAAGTGATCAAAGCCTACTTGGGGGAAGCGTAAAATGCTGCAATTCGAAAACGTTTCCACTTTCTACGGCAAGATCCAGGCCCTGCACAGCGTCAACGTCGAAGTACGCCAGGGTGAGATCGTGACCCTGATCGGCGCCAACGGGGCTGGCAAATCGACCTTGCTGATGACCTTGTGCGGTTCGCCGCAAGCCTACAGTGGCAGCATCCGCTACATGGGTGAAGAACTGGTGGGCAAGCACTCCGCCGAGATCATGCGCAAGAGCATTGCGGTGGTGCCGGAGGGCCGTCGGGTGTTTTCGCGCCTGACCGTGGAAGAGAACCTGGCCATGGGTGGGTTCTTTACCGACAAGGGCGATTACCAGGAGCAGATGGACAAGGTGCTGCACCTGTTCCCCCGCCTCAAGGAACGCTTCAGCCAGCGCGGCGGCACCATGTCCGGCGGCGAGCAGCAAATGCTCGCCATCGGCCGGGCGCTGATGAGCAAGCCCAAGCTGTTGTTGCTGGACGAGCCTTCCCTGGGCCTGGCACCGATCATCATCCAGCAGATCTTCGACATCATCGAACAACTGCGCAAGGACGGTGTGACGGTGTTTTTGGTGGAGCAGAACGCCAACCAGGCGCTGAAAATCGCTGACCGTGCCTATGTGCTGGAGAATGGCCGGGTGGTGATGCAGGGCACTGGCGAGCAATTGCTGACGGATCCGAAGGTGCGGGAGGCGTACCTCGGCGGCTAAGAAAGAGCAAGTTCTAAATGGGAGCTGGCTTGTGTGGGAGCTGGCTTGCCTGCGATAGCATCACCCCGGTGTATCTGAAGAACCGAGGCGTTTGCATCGCGGGCAAGCCCGACTCCCACATTTTCTTTGTATAAGCCATTAAATAGGTGTTGTTTTGCAGTTTTTTTCGATGGCTTTGTAACGAATTCCCTCCCCCTTTCTCTAGTGGTGCATGCAGGCAATCAAGCCTGCGCATTCAACCACTGCTGGAGACACACCATGACCACCAAACTGTCCGCTGCCACCCTCGTTCTGGCCCTTGGTTCTGCCCTGAGCCTGTCCGCCCTGACCACCACCGCCCACGCGGCCGACGACATGCAGAAATGCTTCGGCGTGGCTGAAGCCGGCAAGAATGACTGCGCCGCGGGCGCCGGCACTTCCTGCGCTGGCACCTCCAAAACCAAAGACCAGGCCAATGCCTGGAAGCTGGTCCCCGCCGGCACGTGCACCCAGACCCCAAGCACCACCTCGCCGACCGGTTTTGGCCAGGAAGCGGCCTTCACCGCCAAATCCTGAACCCCGCGCAGCCTGAGTACTGATGATGACGCCTACAGCCCAACACGCGGTCTCACCGGCTCAGGTGCCCGGCCTTCCCTATCGGGCCGGGCTGGGGCTCAAGACCGAGCACTTCACCGAGGTGCTCGAGACCCGCCCCGACATCGGTTTTTTCGAAGTACACGCCGAAAACTACATGGTGGCCGGCGGCCCGTTTCATCACTACCTGGGGTTGATTCGTGCGCAGTACCCCCTGTCACTGCACGGCGTCGGCCTGTCTATTGGCGGCGAAGGTCCTCTGGACCGCGAGCACCTGGCACGCCTGGCCACGCTGATCGAACGCTACCAACCCCAGTCTTTTTCCGAACACCTGGCCTGGTCCAGCCACGGCCCGGTGTTTCTCAACGACCTGCTGCCCCTGGCCTACGACGCCAGCACCCTGGAGCGGGTATGCGAACACGTGGACCAAGTACAGAGCACGCTCAAGCGCCCGATGCTGCTGGAAAACCCGTCTACTTATCTGCAGTTCCAGCGCTCTACTTTGGACGAAACCGACTTTATCAGCGAGATCGTCCGCCGGACTGGTTGCGGCCTGCTGCTCGACGTCAACAACGTCTACGTGTCCTGCATCAATCACCAGCGCGACCCGCTGGCCTACATCGATGCCCTGCCATTGCACGCGGTGGGTGAGATTCATCTGGCCGGTTTTGCCGAAGACACCGACAGCTTGGGCGACCGCCTACTAATCGACGACCACGGCGCGCCGATCGATAACGCCGTGTGGCAGCTGTACGCACAGGTACTGGCGCGAACCGGAGCGGTGGCGACGCTGATCGAGCGGGATAACCAGGTGCCCGCGTTCAGCGTGCTGCAAACAGAGGCCCGGCAGGCCGAATGGTATTTGTCGCAGGTGGACAGATGAGTATTCAGCAAACATTCGCCGAGGCTTTACTGGCCCCGCAAGCAACCTGCCCCGAGGGCGTGTTCAGCAGCAACGGTGCTGAGCCGACGAGCCGCTTTGCGGTGTATCGAAACAATGTCCATAGCGCGTTGATCCATGCTTTGGCGGCCGCCTACCCGGTGGCGCGGCAACTGGTCGGCGATGAATTTTTCCGCGCCATGGCCGGCCTGTATGCCCAGGCTCATCCGCCCACCAGCCCGTTGATCAGTGAGTACGGCAGCACGTTCTCTGACTTTATCCAAGGTTTCGAACCGGCCTCGAGCGTGCCCTACCTGGCCGATGTCGCCCGGCTGGAACGCTTGAGGGTTCGCGCTTATCACGCGGCGGATTGCCAGGTTCTGGATCAGCACAGCGTACTTCGGCAACTGCAAGGCTGCGCGCAACTGGGGCAACTGCGTGTACGACTGCATCCGTCACTTGCCACGCTGGAATCTTCCTACGCGGTGGTATCGGTCTGGGCGGCGCATCAGGTCGACGGGGCTATCGCCACTTTGCACCCTTGGTATGCCCAAGGCGCGCTGGTCTTGCGCCAAGGCTTAGCGGTCAAGGTGTTCGCCATCGACCGCGGGTCTGTGACCTTTATCAACCGCCTCAACCAAGGCGCCGGGCTGGAAATGGCCATCGCTGATGCCCTGGAAGCCTCAACCGAATTCGATTTGCACCAATGTCTCACGCTGTTGATCAGCCACGACGCCATCACTCATTTGCATCTGCAACCCGAGGTATTGCCATGAACATTCCCGCTCCTTGCCTGGTAAAGCGAACCGTCGCACTGTTTGAAAAAATCCCCTACAGCCTGATCGCCTTTATCGCGCGCTTCTCCATTGCGGCGGTGTTCTGGAAGTCTGGCCAGACCAAGGTCGAAGGCTTTGCCATTGACCTGATCAGCGGCACCTTCCAATGGGGTGAGCCCAAACTTGCCGCCTCGACCCTGTTTTTATTTCGCAGCGAATACCAATTGCCTCTGCTGTCGCCCGAGGTGGCCGCGCACTTGGCAACCTTTGCCGAGCACTTTTTTCCGGTATTGATCCTGCTGGGGTTCGCCACGCGCTTTTCGGCCCTGGCCTTGATCGGCATGACCCTGACCATCCAACTGTTCGTCTACCCCGACGCCTATCCCACTCATGGCACCTGGCTTGCGCTGTTATTGCTGTTGCTTGCCAAAGGCCCAGGTTGGCTGTCCATCGACCACCTGATTGCCCGTCGTTATCGCTGAAGTCGATCCAGTGCCTCGCCGCTGCGCTTGAACCAGTCCACCAGGTAGTCGGCCAACACTTGGGTACGCCGTGGCAGGCCGCCCTGGTAGGGATGCACCAGGTACATCGGCATGCTGCGCGTCTGATAGTCGCGCAGCAGCCAGCGCAATCGGCCATCAGCCAGCTCCGTGGGTAAAACGTAGGACGGCAGGCGAGCAATACCGGCGCCGACCAAGGCGGCTTTTTTCAGCAGGTTGTAGTGGTTGGAGGCGAAGGTACCGCTCACCTTTACCCGCAGCAATTCGTGTTGCTGGTGGTACAACCATTCCTCGCGACCACTGTAATGACTGTTGAGCAAACAGCTGTGCGCCGCCAGGTCCGCCGGGGTCTGCGGCTCGCCATGCTGTTCCAGATAGGCCGGGCTGGCGCAGGTCATCTCATGCCAGGCCAGTAAAGGCCTGGCTACCAGGCGTTCATTCTCGAGGGCGCCCGAGCGAACGCCCAAGTCAAAGCCATCGCGCGCCAGGTCCCGGTAGCTGTTGTTAAGCTCCAGCTCGATCTGCACCTGCGGGTATTGCTTGGAAAATTCCAGCAACAAGCCATCGAAAAAGGTTTCACCCAACGACACCGGGACAGTCATACGTACAGGGCCGGCCAAATCATCTTTGAGCCGCGCCAAGGCCTGGCGCGCGCGTTCCACCTGCACCACCAATGCTTGTGCCTGGGGCAGCAACGCCGCGCCGGCAGCAGTAAGGCTCAGCTTGCGCGTAGTGCGGTGCAGCAAAACCACGGCAAACTGCGCTTCCAACTGGCTGATGCGCTTGGACAACTGCCCTTTGCTGCAGCCCAATTGTGCGGCCGCCACAGTGAAACTGCCGGCTTCGATCAGCACGGCGAACGCCGCCAAGTCATCCATTTCGCTCATGGACTGTTTCCATTTGAAAACCAAAGGTTGCCTATTAGCGCGTTTATCCAGCTAAAAAGCCACACTAGACTGAATGCAAATCCCAACCCCTGCAGGAGCGAGCAAGCTCGCTCCTGCAGGGAGTCAGCCCCAGAGGAACAGCACGATGAAAATCCTATTGATTGGTGCCAGCGGCACCATCGGTTCAGCAGTCAAGGCAGAGTTGGCCCAGCGCCACGAAGTGATCAGCATCGGCCGCACCAGCGGTGACTTCCAGGTGGATATCAGCGATAGCAACTCGATCCGTAAGCTGTTCGAGCAGACCGGCAAGTTCGACGCGCTGATCTGCGCGGCAGGCAGCGTCAACTTCGTGCCCCTGGCAGACATGAACGACAGCGATTTCGAACTGGGCCTGCGTGACAAACTGATGGGCCAGGTCAACCTGCTGTTGATCGGCCGTGAATACGCCAACGACGGTGCTTCGTTCACGTTCACCAGCGGCATTCTGAACCGTGACCCGATCCGCACCGGTGCTTCGGCGGCCTTGGTCAACGGTGCATTGGACGCCTTCGTCAAAGCGGCGGCCATTGAGTTGCCACGCGGCCTGCGCATCAACTCGGTCAGCCCGACGGTGTTGCTGGAAGCCATGGGCAGCTATGCTCCCTATTTCCGTGGCTACAAACCTGCCCCGGCCGCCGATGTGGCACTGGCTTACGCCAAAAGCGTCGAGGGCCTGCAAACCGGTCAGACCTTTATCGTAGGTTGAGGGTGAGATCCGTAAGAAACGCCTGAAGCTGGCAAGCGGGCTTGTGATGCACGGCCAGCCTGCGTAACGTGGCGGCACTTGCCTGGAGACCCGATAATGCGCGCCCGTACCCTCGCCCTGTTTGCCTTGCTTCCTGTGTTCGCCGCCTGCCAATTGTTCGAAAGCGAGCCGGCCAAGCCATCGACTGTCGGGCTGACCCGTATGCAGGGTGAGTTGACGGCGGTGGACGGCAAACTGCTGTTCCAGCCCTGTGGCGACCAGCGTAGCTACGTGGTCAACGATACCGGCGGCACCAGCGTCCTGCAGGAAGCCGCCTCGCTGGCTGGCCAGCAGGGCATACTGTTTGCCGACCTGCGTGGCAAGTTTTCCGGGGTCGCCAGCGGCACCCAGGGTTCAGTGGACCTGCAACAGCTGTATCGCGTCGAACGCTCGACCTCAGCGTGCTCTGACCCGGATTTCAAGCGCATGATCCTGCGGGCCAACGGCCATAAACCCGCCTGGGCGATGAACGTCACGGCCAAGGGCATGGTGCTGGAGCGCGAAGGCCAGCCACCTTTGGCAGTGCCGTACGTCGAGGAACAACTGGGCGACGGCCGCTTCAACCTGATGACCGAAGCCAATAACCAGCACATCGAACTATGGGTGGCGCCCCAGCGCTGCGTCGACAGTGTGAGCGGCAGCCTGCAGCACATGAGCGCCGAGCTGCGCGTGAACGGCCAGGTGCAGCGTGGTTGCGCGGCGTTCGGCGGCTCGCGGGACGACTGATTAGCCCCTGTGCTGTTTTAACCTGACGGAAACTTGCCATTGGGGCTTATAATCGCCGGTTTGCAAAACAGCCGGCCTTCTTGCCCGCCGCCTACCGGATCCTGTCATGTTACGAATCACCGAACTCAAGCTGCCCATCGACCATCCCGAAGAAGACCTGCGCACGGCCATCGTGCAGCGCCTGGGCATCGCCAGTGATGACCTGCTCGATTTCACCCTGTTCAAGCGCAGCTACGATGCGCGTAAAAAGACCTCCGAGCTGTGCTTCATCTACACCGTCGACCTGAACGTGAAGGGTGAAGCCGCGCTGCTGCTCAAGTTTGCCGACGACCGCAACGTCAACCCGGCACCGGATGTCAGGTACAAGGTGGTGGGTCAGGCGCCGGAAGGCCTGGCTGAGCGGCCGATCGTGGTAGGTTTTGGTCCCTGCGGGATTTTCGCCGGCCTGCTGCTGGCACAGATGGGTTTCAAGCCGATCATCCTCGAGCGCGGCAAGGAAGTGCGCCAACGCACCAAGGACACCTGGGGCCTGTGGCGCAAAAGCGTGCTCAACCCAGAGTCCAACGTGCAATTTGGTGAAGGCGGCGCCGGTACCTTCTCTGACGGCAAGCTGTACAGCCAGATCAAGGACCCGAAATTCCACGGTCGCAAAGTGCTGCACGAGTTCGTCAAGGCCGGCGCGCCGGAAGAAATCCTCTACGTCAGCAAGCCGCACATCGGTACCTTCCGCCTGACCGGCGTGGTAGAAAACATGCGCGAGCAGATCATCGCCCTGGGCGGTGAAGTGCGCTTCGAACAACGGGTCACCGACGTGTTGATCGAAGACGGCCAGTTGAACGGCGTGGTCATCGACGGCGGCGAGCAGATCCTCTCCAAGCATGTGATTCTTGCCCTGGGCCACAGCGCCCGTGACACCTTCCGCATGCTCCACGACCGTGGCGTGTACATGGAAGCCAAGCCATTCTCGGTGGGTTTCCGTATCGAGCACCCGCAGTCGCTGATCGACGCCGCACGCTTGGGCAAATACGCTGGCCACCCCAAGCTGGGCGCAGCGGACTACAAACTGGTGCACCACGCCAAGAATGGCCGTTCGGTCTACAGCTTCTGCATGTGCCCGGGCGGCACCGTCGTGGCTGCGACCTCGGAACCCCATCGAGTCGTGACCAACGGCATGAGCCAATACTCGCGTAACGAGCGCAATGCCAACTCCGGCATCGTGGTAGGCATTACCCCCGAGGTGGATTACCCAGGCGGCCCGCTGGCCGGTATCGAGTTGCAGGAACGCCTGGAGTCCCACGCCTACATCCTCGGCGGTAGTAACTACGAGGCCCCCGCGCAACTGGTGGGCGACTTCATCGCTGGCAAACCCTCCACGGCGCTGGGCAGCGTGGAGCCGTCCTACAAACCCGGCGTGTCGTTGGGTGACCTGGCGCTGGCCTTGCCGGACTTCGCCATCGAAGCCATCCGCGAAGCCTTGCCAGCGTTCGAGAAACAGATCAAAGGCTACTCGCTGCACGATGCGGTGCTGACCGGCATCGAGACCCGCACCTCGTCCCCACTGCGCATTACCCGCAACGAGTCGATGCAGAGCCTGAACGTCAAAGGCTTGTTCCCGGCCGGTGAAGGCGCAGGCTATGCCGGTGGGATTCTGTCGGCGGGTGTCGACGGGATTCGGATCGCCGAGGCGTTGGCGCGGGATATGCTCGGCATCGAGGCCTGAAGCACGCTGACGGCCAGCATAAATCCCGTGTGAGAGCTGGATTGCCTGCGAAAGCGGTGGTGCAGTTAAAGACTCGGTGACTGACACGCCGCTTTCGCGGGCAAGCCCGCTCCCACAGGGGATCTGTGCCGGGCGTTGATCCTGGGGGCAATACACGACCAGTGTGGGAGCTGGCTTGCCTGCGATAGCGGTGGTGCAGTTAAAAATTCAGTGACTGACACTCCGCTTTCGCGGGCAAGCCCGCACACAGTTGGATAGTGGGGTGTCAGATATTAGCGCGCAGGATGTTAGCGGGTAGCGCCTCACCGCGTTCGACACTCGCCGCAACCGCCGCGATCAACCCTTCCAGCTCATAGCCCTGCCCCGCCAGCCACGCTTGATCGTAATAGGTCGTGGCATAGCGCTCACCGCCATCGCACAAGATCGCAACGATCGACCCCGACTCCCCCGCCGCTTTCATCTGTTGCGCCGCCATCAGCGCACCGATCAGGTTGGTCCCGCTGGACCCACCAACCCGTCGCCCCAAACGCTCAGCCAGGTAATGCATGGCCGCCAGGGACACTGCATCCGGCACTTTGACCATGGCGTCAATCACCGCGGGCAGAAACGATGCCTCCACCCGCGGGCGACCAATCCCTTCAATCCGCGAGCCACAGTCCAGGCGCAGGCTGGCGTCACCACTCTGGTAGAAATCGAAAAACACCGAGCGTTCGGCATCGGCACACAGCACCCGGGTGCAATGCTGGCGATAACGCACATAACGGCCCAGGGTCGCGGTGGTGCCGCCGGTGCCAGGGCTGGAAATCAACCAACTCGGCTCCGGGTGCTGCTCAAAGCGCATCTGCTGGAAGATCGACTCGGCAATGTTGTTGTTTGCCCGCCAGTCGGTGGCACGCTCGGCGTAGGTGAACTGGTCCATGAAGTGCCCCCCGCTTTCCTGGGCCAGGCGTTCGGATTCGGCGTAGATCTGCGTCGGGTCCTGGACCAGATGGCTCTTGCCACCGTAGAAGGCAATCTGGGCGATCTTCTCTTGGGACGTGGTCGCGGGCATGACGGCAATAAACGGCAAGCCGAGCAAGCGCGCGAAGTAGGCTTCCGAGATCGCCGTAGAGCCGCTGGACGCTTCAATAACGGGGGCGCCCGGCTTGAGCCAGCCATTGCACAGCGCATACAGGAACAGCGAGCGCGCCAGTCGGTGTTTCAGGCTGCCGGTGGGGTGGCTGGACTCATCCTTGAAGTACAACTCGATGCCTGGCAAACCCGGTAATGGCAGCGGGATCAGGTGGGTATCGGCGCTCCGCTGGAAGTCCGCTTCAATGATACGAATGGCTTCGCGGGCCCAGGTACGGTGGTCGCTCATGGTGGGTTCTCTAAAGGTTTTCAGCGGTGATCTTAGGATGTTTCCCACGCTTCACACAGATACAGTGACGACGCAATTGGACACACAATTGCTAGTCTTTAGCCCACCGATGCCCCGGCCCATCCCTTATAACAAATAAGAATATAACTTTTGTTTTAACAACTAACGGTACGGGTTAGGGTACCCACCTATTGAACCTGAATTGGAGAGCATCCCTTGCCTCTGCGTAGCACTTTCACCCGTTTCTTCCAGCTGGAAGCCGCCAGTGGTCTGTTGTTGATCGCCGCTGCCGCTTTGGCGCTGATTATCAACAACTCACCGTTGTCGCACCTGTACAACGCCTTTCTCGACACGCCGGTGGTGGCTCAGGTTGGCGCGTTGAAAATCGCCAAGCCGGCGCTGCTTTGGATCAACGATGGCTTGATGGCCCTGTTCTTCCTGTTGATCGGCCTGGAGGTCAAGCGTGAGCTGCTCGATGGTCACCTGTCCAAGCCTTCGCAAGTGGTGTTGCCTGGCGCAGCGGCCATCGGCGGCATGGTGGTGCCGGCGCTGATCTACTGGGCGCTGAACAAGGACAACCCGGCCGCCCTCGCTGGCTGGGCGATCCCCATGGCCACCGACATTGCCTTCGCTCTGGGCGTGCTGGCCCTGCTGGGCAAGCGCGTACCGGTGTCACTGAAACTGTTCCTGATGACCCTGGCGATCATTGATGACCTTGGCGCCATCATCGTCATTGCCTTGTTCTATTCCGCTGACTTGTCCACGGCATCCCTAGCGGGCGCGGGGGCGTGCTTGATTGCGCTGATTGCGATGAACCGCCTGGGCGTGATCAAACTGGGGCCGTATATGATCATCGGCCTGATCCTGTGGGTGTGCGTGCTCAAGAGCGGTGTGCATGCGACCTTGGCGGGTGTAACCCTGGCGTTCTGCATTCCACTGCGCACCAAAAATGCCGAAACCTCACCGCTGCTGAGCCTGGAACACGCCCTGCACCCGTGGGTGGCCTACGCCATCCTGCCGCTGTTCGCGTTTGCCAATGCCGGGGTCTCTCTGACAGGTGTCAGCCTGGAGAGCTTCACCCACTCCGTGCCCATGGGCATCGCCGCCGGTCTCTTGATCGGCAAGACCGTCGGTGTGTTCGGCCTCACCTGGCTGGCGATCAAAACCGGCATCGCCTCACTGCCCAGCGGCGCCAACTGGGGTCAGGTAATGGGCGTGGCGATTCTGTGCGGGATCGGCTTCACCATGAGCCTGTTTGTCGGCTCCCTGGCGTTTGTGCCAGGCGCCAGTGAGTTTGCCGGTGAAGATCGCATGGGGATTCTGACCGGGTCGATCCTGGCGGCCTTTATCGGGTATGCGGTGACGGCGATGGCAAGTCGCAAGAAAGCCGTCGTTGCATGATTGAAGTCAGTCAGTTGTAGGAGCGAGCTTGCTCGCTCCTACAAACAAAACCCCCAACCGGTCACCCGGTTGGGGGTTTTTCTTCGCCTGAAGCTTAAGGCTTAGCGAGTAACGCGGCTGGTACCGTCTACGGTCATGATGCGTACGCGGTCGCCAATGCGGAAGATTTCATTTTCCTGCACGGCTTGTACGTAAGCACGCATGCTGCCGTCGTCTTCGCGCACGGTGATTTCCACGCCCTGGGTACGGGTCAGGCCTTCTTCAGTGGCCGAGCCCAGCAGGCCGCCCGCAACTGCGCCGATCACAGCAGTAACGATGCTGCCTCGGCCGCCACCGATGGCGCTGCCGCCAACGCCGCCGATGACTGCACCCGCGGCGCCGCCGATTGGGGTTTTGGTGCCTTCGATTTTCACCGGACGCAGGGATTCGATGGTGCCCATGCGAACGGTCTGTACACGACGCGCCTCATCACGAGAGTACGAGTCGCCGGTCAGACTCGAGGCGCAGCCACCCAGCAGCAACGACAGGGTGGTAAAGCAGGCAACTAGTAAAACGGACTTACGCATAGCATCAACTCCAAAGGACAGGTATTCATTAAACGCTGTGGCTTGGCGCGTGTCACGGCGCACCAGGCAGAAACTTGCTTTCATTCAGCCTGAGTACAGACTGCCAGCACCAGAGAACTCGACGAACGGTAACCAAGCCAGGGTACGGAACGATGCCATAACCGGCTCGATCAGTGTAGCCGCACAGCCGAAAGCGTCCGAAGTCTCTTGAACAGAGACTTCGACGCAACGGTGTTGATTCAGGTGGGATGACGAAAGGTGACGCTCAGGGCGCCAGGCGCTCGCGGGACCATTGGCCGTCTTGCAAACGGTAGTTGAGGCGATCATGCAGGCGGCTGGCCCGGCCTTGCCAGAACTCGATGCGCTCAGGCAGTAAACGGTACCCTCCCCAATGCTCGGGGCAATCGGGCTGGGTATCGCTGAAACGCTCTTCAGTGGCCTTGAGCAACGCCTGCAGCTCTTCGCGATCACGAATGACCTTGCTCTGCGGAGAGGCCCAAGCACCCAAGCGGCTACCCAACGGGCGCACCTGGTAATAAGCATCCGATTCTTCAGGCGTGACCTTGACCACGCGCCCTTCAATGCGTACCTGGCGCTCCAGGGTTGGCCAGAAGAAGGTCATGGCCGCAAACGGCCGCGCCGCGAGTTGTTCACCCTTGGCGCTCTGATAGTTGGTGAAGAAGGTAAAGCCCTGTGCATCCAGGCCCTTGAGCAGCAGGATACGGCAGTGCGGGCGACCGTCCTGATCCACCGTCGCCAGCGTCATGGCATTGGCCTCCACTGGCGGCTGTTCGGTTTTCACCGCATCAGCAAACCATTGGTGGAACAACGCAAACGGCCCGTCCGGGGCCTGGGCCTCGCTCAAACCGTCCCGTGTGTAGTCACGGCGCATATCGGCCAGTGCCTGGGTCATGCGGCTTTATCCTCGTGGTTCAACAGCTCAGTTTTTCGCCTGGTCGTTCGAAGCGGGTGCCGCCTTGGCTTTTGCAGTAGCCGGCTTCTTGGCAGCCGGCTTGGCCGCAGCCTTTTTAGCCGCTGGCTTGGCCGCCGCTTTCTTGGCCGTGGCCTTTTTGGCAGGCGCTTTTGCCGCCGGTGCTGGTGCAGGCACATTCTGCACCGCGACCATTTCGGCTACGGGCGGGGTCTTGCCGGAGTTGTACTTGCTCAGCAGTGCCAACATCGTTGTACGCTGAGTGAACATGATTTCCATGCGACGGTTCAGCGCACGCCCCTGATTGCTGTCGTTGGCGGCACGCGGCATAAGGTCGCCCATGCCACGCAGCATCAAGCGATCCTGTTTCAGACCACTCAGGCTGAAAATCGAGGCAATGGACTGCGCACGCTCCTTGCTCAACGCCTGGCTGGCGGGAGCACTGCCAGTGGCATCAACGTGGCCCAGCACCAGTACGGCGGTCTTCGGGTCAGCTTCAACAGCCTTGGCCACCCGCGTGAACGGGCCCAGGGTCACCGGCAGCAACATGGCCGGGCGCTTCGGGTTGTAGGAACCGTCTACCGGAGCAATCACTACCAGGGTGTTGTCACGGCGCTCCAGTTGCAGGTTGCTGTCCTTGATGGCCGCACGCAGGCGTGGTTCGTATTCGTCCAGCCAGGCTTGGGTGACTTTCGGGTCAGGCATTTGTACGTTGGTCACATCGACCTTGGCCAAAGGCTTTGGCTTGCTTTCGAACGGCCACCACCAGCGCGGCTCGCTATCGGTCTTGGCGACGACAGGCGCTGCGTCCGAGGCCGGCGTTGCCGCCTTGAGGTCGGCTTTCAGGTCAGCCTTGGCGTCGGCGGCTTTTTCTTCGGCGGTCTTGGTGGAAAACGGCCACCAGCTGTAACCGGTGTCGGCTTTGGCGGCCGGGGTAGCGGCAGCAGCGGTGACAGGTTCAACAGGCTTGGCACCAGCGGCCGGCTTGGCGTCGGGTTTGGCATCCGGCTTGGCGTCGGTCTGGGCCACTGGATCCTTGGTTGCAGCTTTGTCAGATCCAAATGACCACCAATGCCCACCTTCGGCATCATTTTGTGGAGTTTGTGCACAACCCGTAATAGTGAGGCACAGCGCCAGTGCCAAAGACTTGTTCGATAACATGAGATATCCACAAAATGAGAAAAAACCAGGGGGGTCGCGGGACCCGTTAAACAGACGCTAAAAGAACATTCAAGTTACAACATGTCGTTCAGCATCTTTTTTATACTTGCCTTTGTAACAAAAAATTGTGAAACAGCAAGGGGTTTATAGACAACCGGCCAATATTCCGACCAACTTCTGGGCCCGCGGGTCCATAAGTACGTAAGGCCCCAGGGTATTAGTCACGAAACCGAAGGCTACATCATGTTCAGGGTCGGCAAACCCGACTGATCCCCCTGCCCCGGGATGCCCGAATGCACGTGGCCCAAGGCCGAACGTGGCATTGGGCAACTGCGGTTGATCCAACATGCAGCCCAGGCCGAAACGGGTTTGGGTCAATAAGGTTTTATCCAGCCCGATACTGTGCTCGCGGGTCAATTGTTCGAGCATGTCGCTTTCCAGCAAACTACCGTCCAACAAACCACTATAAAACCCGGCCAGGCTGCGCGCATTACCGTGGCCATTCGCCGCAGGCTGCTGCATGCGTCGCCATTCGGGCTTATTAGTGCTGGTCAGAATAGACGGTGGGTTGGCAAATGCACGGGTAGTCATCGCCGCAGGCTCGCGCATCATTACTTGAAGTAACCGTTGCGCGGCTTCATCACCGATAGTGCCTTTGCTGCGTGCGATATGGGCGACGCGATAAAACTCTTCATCCGCCAGGCCCACATGGAAGTCCAGCCCCAAGGGGCGTGCCACCCGCGCCACGATCGACTCCCCCGGCCCGCGCCCATCGGCGCGGCGCAACAGTTCGCCAACCAGCCAGCCATAGGTGATCGCTTCATAGCCATGGCCTTGGCCCGGTGTCCACCACGGGGCCTCCGCCGCCAGGGTATCGACCATCAATTGCCAATCGTACAGGGCCTCGGTGGGCAGCATTTCGCGGATGGCGGGCAGCCCGGCCTGGTGGCAGAGCAACTGGCGCAGCGTGATCGCGTCCTTGCCAGCAGCGGCAAACTCCGGCCAGTACTCGGCTACCGGCGCATCGAGCTTGAGCTTGCCTTCGGCCACCAGTTGCAGGGCAGTCACTGCCGTGAAGGTCTTGGTGCAGGAGAACAGGTTGACGATGGTATCGCTGTGCCAGGCCTCGGCACCGTCCTTGTCGGCAGTACCGGCCCACAGGTCGACGACGGTTTGCCCGCCGATCTGGATGCACAGCCCGGCACCACGCTCCTGAGGATCATCGAACAGGGCGGCGAAGGCTTCGCGCACCGCTTCGAACTGCAGCTCGTAATGACCCTGAATCTGCACCTAAGTCCCCTCGGAAAACACCATGAAAATTGGTCGCCATTCTTTCAGCCATTGTGGGTTTTGTGAACCCGTCAACGATGAATCAATGCCCATTCCCAGCATGCCCGCCAGGGTGCCCGGCGCCCTGCCCCGCGCCTTTGCCGTCACGCCCAGGTTTGGCGGCGTCACTCTCACGCGTCGCTTGGGTGGCCTTGGCTTTTTGCGCCTCACGGCCCAACTGGTCGAGCGCGGCCAGGTTGCTCTTGCGCACCGTCTCGACAAAGCCCTGGAAGGGTACATCGGTGATGCCGACCAGGCCGAAATGGCCGTTTTCACCATCCAGCAGACGCCCGGTGACCGGCTGGTCCAGGTACTGGAACCAGTGCACCCCGACAATCGACGGCTCGGCCACCGCCTGCTTGAGGAAGGCAGAGTACGCCGCGCCGCGGTCCTCTTCGCGGGCCAGTTGCGTCACGCCGCCCCAGAACGGGCCGCGGTCGGCGGAGCCAAAGTTGAATTCGGTGATCAGTACCGGTTTGTCCAGCGCACGCAGCGCGGCGAAGTCATAACCGTCCTGGGGTTTCAAGGTGTACATGTTGAAGCTCAGCACGTCGCAATACTGCGCGCACGAAGCGACGGCCTCGGGCGTGCTCACCGCAAAACGGCCGCCTAGCAACAGCTGGTTGGGTGCGTGCCACTTCAGCGAGTCGGAAATGGTCTTGAAGTAAGCATCGGCGAAGGTCTTCTGGAAATACTTGAAGTCGGCTTCGATTTCCGGGTGTTCAGGGCTGGGCATCGGCGGCTCGAAGCCTGGGTCTTCCATCAGTTCCCAACCAGCCAGTTGAATACCCCAGGCTTTGGAAAGGCCCTCTTCATTGCGATATTTATCGCGCAGTTGCTTGAGGAAGGCGCGCTTGGCCGGCACGTCGGTGGTCATGCGCAGGGTGCCGTACGCCAGGGCGTAGCGAGATTTTGCATCCTCGCCAGGACCGGCCCAGGCCAGTTCGTTGTCGGCAAAGAAACCGATCAGCCAAGGATCGTCACGGTGATCGCGTGCGGCAATAGCCACTGCGCGCTCGGTGGCCATGGCAAAGCGCGGGTCGAACGGATCGGGCATGCCGCCCCACCAGTCGGTGCCGGTGCTGATGCTGGCATAGTCACCGACAATCGACAGCGGCAAGGTGTACGGCACGCGGTCGGCAGTAGCCAGGTCCGGATCGCTCCAGTTGCCGACGGTGTTGAAGCCCCAGGCTTGCAGGCGATCGAGGGTATGGGTCACCCAGCGTGGCTGGTCCAACGCGTCACCGCCGTAAGTGCGTTGCAGGTTGGCGCCGTAGAAATCGTACCAACGCCCCGAGCCAAAGCCGCGACCTTCGCCGGCGCCGTTGCCGGTGCGGCTGTCGTCGCTGCCGTAGTACTTGTCAAAGGGTTCGCCGGCCTTGGGCAGCGCCGCGAACATCCACTCGCGCCCCGCCACGTAGGTCTGGCTGTTGTCCGGCGCCACGGTGTTCACACCCAGGGAGTAGAACGGATGCCCGTCCGGCGTCACCAGGTACCAGCGGCCGTCGCGCTTCTGGGTGCGGAAAAAGCCGCTGGCGTCGAAGGCCGGGCCCTTCTTCCAGCCACCGTATTGATCCAGGGAGGACTTGTCCCGCTCGGCCAGCCAGGTCTTGAGCTGCTGTTGTTCCTTGGCGGCCGATGCCTTGAGTTGCTCGTCGTTGCTGACCTTCTCCGGCCAGCGCGCGCGGTTGGATTGGCCATAGGCATCCACTAGTTCAGTGTAGGCAGCCTTCAATACTGGCTCGCTGTCCTGCACGCCAAAGCGCTCCAGCAGGATACTTTGGGCGGCATTGGGCTTGAGCATCGACAGGGTCACCGAGACCACCTGGCTGCGGTCGATTTCGCCGGCGCTGGCGGCCAGCAATACCCGTTGGCCATCCACCGTCATCGGCATCGGCGGGCCGGCCTTCATGCCCTGGCTCAGGGGAGCGTTGGCTTGCAGCGGGACGAGCAACGTCTGGGCCGGGCCGGCCGGCAGGTCGATGCGGCTGACGAGCGTCTTGCCGTCGGCGCTCTGCACCTTGACGTAAAGGGTCAGCGCCCAGTTCATTGCGCTCTGGATACGCAGGCTCATGGCGCTCGATTGCGACCAATCCCACGTCCCCGTCTGCGGGCTGAGCACCAGGCTCGGCTCGGCCGCTGGGTTGAAGGTGATGCGGCGCAGCACCTCGCCTTCGGGGGTTTGTTCGGCGTTGTATTGCGGCAGGCTGGCGTCCTGGGTCGCCACCTTGACCACATCGGCAGGCCGGACGAAGTTGAACAGCGTTTGTTGCCCCTCGGGCGCCGCCATCAAAGGCGCAGCGAACAGCAGGGCAAAAAGAGCGGGCAGCGTGCGGATCATACGAACAAGGTTCTCCCAAACGGCCGATGACTGGCCTGATGATAGTGATGAGATAGACCACAGAGTGGGCGAATCCGCCCACGGTGGCTTAAGAAATTTCGCGCCTGAACGGCGGCAAGGCATTGAGGATCGCCTTGCCATAGCGCTGGGTAACCAGGCGACGGTCGAGCAAGGTGATGGTGCCGCGGTCTTCTTCGGTACGCAGCAGACGCCCGCAGGCCTGCACCAGCTTCAGTGAAGCATCCGGCACCGAAATTTCCATGAACGGGTTGCCGCCCCGGGCTTCGATCCATTCGGCCAGTGCGGCCTCGACCGGGTCATCCGGCACCGAGAATGGGATCTTGGCTATCACCACGTGTTCGCAGTAGGCACCGGGCAAGTCCACGCCTTCGGCAAAGCTGGCCAGGCCAAACAACACGCTGGAATCCCCACCGTCGACCCGCGCCTTGTGCTTGTTCAGGGTTTCCTGCTTGGACAGATTGCCCTGGATAAACACTTGCTTGCGCCAGTCGCGGTCGAGGCCGTCGAACACGTCCTGCATCTGTTTGCGCGACGAGAACAGCACCAGGGTGCCGCGGGAGCCTTCCACCAGAGACGGCAAATCGCGAATGATCGCCGTCGTGTGCGCCGCCGCGTCCCGTGGGTCGGCCTTGAGGTCTGGCACCCGCAGCACGCCGGCGTCAGCGTGATGAAACGGGCTGGGCACCACGGCGGTGACGGCTTTTTTCGGCAGGCCGGCGCGCATGCGGAAGCGGTCAAAGGTGCCCAGGGCCGTCAGCGTGGCCGAGGTTACCAGGCAGCCGTAGGCGACGTTCCACAGGTTGCGGCGCAGCATTTCAGCGGCGAGGATCGGACTGGCGTTGACCTCGATATCGAACAGCGCACCGCTTTCCGACAACGTCAGCCAGCGGGCCATGGGCGGGTTGTCTTCCGGGTCTTCGACGGTAAAGGCGGTCCACAGCTCCCAATTGCCTTGGGAACGAGACAGCAAACTGCCGAACAAGGGATACCACTCTTCGGCCTGGTTGCTGGCGATGCCGATATTGACCTCGCCATCCATGCCTTCCTTGAGCAAATCCGTCAGGCGGGTGAACAGGTCGGTCAGGCGTGAAAAGCCTTTCTTCAGCTCGATGCCCATTTCGCGCATGTGCTCGGGAATCATCCCGCCGACAAAACGGTGGCGCGGGCGCTCTCGGCCTTCGACGTCTTCACCGGGCTTGAAGTCCGCCACCTGCTCGCAGGCGCTGAACATGAATTGCTGCTGGGTCTTGATCTCGCGCGCCAGCTCCGGCACTTGCTCGATCAACTTGCCCAGGTCGCCGGGTAACGGGTGCTGGGCCAGCAACTTGGTGAGATTCTTGGCAGTGGTTTCCAGCCAGTCGGCCGTGGAACGCAAACGGGTGTAGTGGGCGAAATGGCCAATGGCCTTGTCTGGCAGGTGGTGGCCTTCGTCGAACACATAGAGGGTGTCGCGGGGGTCGGGCAGTACCGCACCGCCGCCCAGGGCGAGGTCAGCCAATACCATGTCGTGGTTGGTGACGATGACGTCCACTTTGCCCATGCCTTCGCGCGCCTTGTAGAACGCGCACTGGCCGAAGTTGGGGCAATGGCGGTTGGTGCATTGGCTATGGTCGGTGGTCAGGCGCGCCCAGTCGGAGTCTTCTAGGGCAGTGGGCCAGCTGTCGCGGTCGCCGTCCCATTTGTTGCCGGCCAGCTTCTCGATCATGCTGGTAAACAGCTTCTGGCTGGCCTCATCCACCTCGATCTTGAAGCCTTCTTCTTCGAACAAGGAGGCGGTGGCGGTTTGGGCGTGGCCTTCCTGCAGCAATACGTCGAGCTTGGACAGGCACATGTAGCGGCCACGGCCCTTGGCCAGGGCGAAGGTAAAGCTCAAGCCGCTGTTGCGCATCAGGTCGGGCAAGTCTTTGTAGACGATCTGCTCTTGCAGCGCGACGGTAGCGGTGGCGATCACCAGGCGCTTGCCAGCAGCCTTGGCCGTAGGGATCGCAGCCAGGCTGTAGGCCACGGTCTTGCCGGTACCGGTACCGGCCTCGACGGCCACTACCGCAGGCTCACCCTCGCGGCGGCCTTCGTCGTCGGTGTCGATATCCCCGAGGACTTTTGCCACTTCGGCGATCATCAGGCGTTGGCCGTAGCGCGGTTTCAAGCTCTTGGCTTCGAGAAAACGCGAATAGGCGCCCTGGATCGTGGTTTTGAGTTCAGTGCTGATCATGGATAGTCGGGCGCAAAAAACGCTGGATAAATTTTCAGTGGTTCGGATCGGCCGCTATCATACCCCGCTAATTAATCCCGCGCAGAACGGAGTACCACAATGACCGCGTTTAGCCTCGCTTATACCCTGCATGTACTGGCCGCATTGATCTGGGTCGGCGGCATGTTTTTCGCCTGGATGATCCTGCGCCCCGCCGCCATGGCGGCGCTTGAGGGCCCTGCCCGGCTCAAGCTATGGGCAAATGTGTTTCAACGTTTTTTTGTATGGGTATGGGTGGCGGTGGTGCTTTTGCCGATCAGCGGCATTGGTTTGCTGCAACTGCGTTTCAGTGGTTTTGAGACCGCGCCGCGTTATGTGCAGGTAATGATGGGGTTGTATCTGGTGATGACGGCGTTGTTTATCCGCATCCAGGCGTTGAAGTTCCCGGAGCTGAAGGCCGCGGTGGCGGCTGAGAATTGGCCGGCGGGCGCGGCTGCGCTGGGGCAGATTCGCAGGTTGGTGGGGATTAATTTGATCGTGGGGTTGGTGGTGGTGGCGGTGGCTTCGGCTCGGCCGATGTTCTGAGGCGAGCCTTACACCGCTATCGCGGGCAAGCCCGGCTCCCACACTGGAATGCATTCCAAATGTGGGAGCCGGGCTTGCCCGCAATAGCGTCAGGCCAGGCGACTCAGAGCCGCTGGATAGTCACAGACCCCGCAGGCCCAGCCGGCCCCGGTTGCCCTTCCAACCCTGGCCGGCCCTTTTCGCCGCCGTCCGCGCGGTACACCAGGCAGCCCTTGGATTGCCCGCCCTTGCCGGGTTTACCCGCCACCCCAGCCAGGCCGCCCGGCCCGCCATCGACCCAGACCTTGATCTGTTCAGCCGGGAACGCCTGCGGCAACTCCAGGCGTACCTGGGCGCCCGCCGCCCCTGGCCGGCCATCGCCGCCGTTATCGCCATTAAAGCCGCGCCCGGCTGAGCCCCAGGTGCAACCCGGGTCCACGCCGTTGGCACCGTCCAGGCCCGCATATCCTTGGGCGCCAGCGCCGCCACGGGCATCCACCGACAGCGCTTGGGCAGTCAGCGAGTTAATGCGCAAGGTCAGGTCACGCCCAGCTTTGGCGGGTTTTTCGTGGGTGCCGGGGGCGCCCCGTGAGGTGATCTGGCTACCGTGCTCCAACTGCGCCTCGCGCACTTGCATTTGCAAGGCGGTATTGCCGGGCACAATGGTGATGCGTGCGTCGCGCCCCAAGTGCAGCTCATCCACCGTGACCTGGCTGATAGTGGCCGGAATCAGCAAGGTGCCGTAGTCCGCTACGTCCAGGCGTTCAAGCTGCAACACGCTGGTGCTGCTGGGCAGGCGCATCAAGGAATTGGTTTCGACACTGACGCTCTGGGCCAGGGCAACGGGGCTGACCAACAGGGCCAGCAGAAAAACCTTACGCATCATGGGGCTCCTGAGTGTTTTCAAATTTTTCTTTGAGCGCACAGTAACGACTTCTACCGGCGATTTGCCAGTGAAGGATCAAAAAACTTCAGTTCTGCCTCGGTGGGTATCGACCGTCGCGCTCTAGGCCCACGCGCCTAGCCGCGCTAGTCTCTACGGTCTTGATGCGAGGATCTGCAATGACCGCTGGAATTTCTGCCCGTACGCCCCAACACGCCTTGGCGGCCCTGCTGGACCTTCACAGGCCAAAACGCCTGTTGTTAGTGGGCGCCAGCCAATTTCCGGCGCTGGATGCCTTCAAAGCTGCGCACCCGGACACCGAGGTGTTCTATGCCGCGCCAGGGCCGTTGTCGGAAGACCTCGCGGTGCAGCGTTTTGACCTCGCGCTGGTGGTCGACTGCCTGGAGCACCTGCCCAAACCCCAAGGCCTGACCTTGCTCGGTGGCATTCGTAACCTCAACGCCAGCCGCATTGCGGTGCTGGTCGACCTGAGTGCCTGCGACTGGAAGGACACCGACTTTTTCTCCCTGGCCCTGCAAGCCGGTGAACGCTTCCAACGCGATGATCAGGTACTCACGCTGTTTACCTATGATCTGCTTGACTATAAACAGGTGCCGGACTGGCTCAACGCCCGCTTCTGGGCCAACCCGGAAAACTTCGGAAAGTATTGGTGGTAACCCGATGAGTACATCCATTTGCCCGTGTGGCAGCGGCAATCTGCTGGATGCCTGCTGCGGCCATTATCACGCCGGTCACCCGGCCCCCTGTGCCAGCGCGTTGATGCGCTCGCGCTACAGCGCCTATGTGCTGGGCCTGGTCGATTACCTGGTCGCCACTACGCTGCCTGCGCAACAGGCCGGCCTGGACCGCGACGCCATTGCCGCCTGGAGTGCCCAGAGCACCTGGCTGGGGCTGGAGGTTGAAAGCTCCGAGGTGTTCGGCGGCCAGCCGGAACACGCCTTTGTCACCTTTACTGCGCGCTGGCATGACGCTACCGGTGAACATAGTCACCGCGAGCAGTCTTCTTTCGTACAGAATGAAGGGCGCTGGTACTTCATCGACCCTACGGTAGAAGTGAAGGCCGGACGTAACGATGCCTGTTTGTGTGGCAGTGGGCAGAAATTCAAGAAGTGCTGTTCCAGCTACTTCTAATGACTCGACGGGGATAACGCCATGCTTCGGATGTATAGCTTGATACTGGCGTTGACCCTGGGCCTGACCGGCTGCGCGTCCTGGTTCGAAGACGACGCGCCGCCACCCCACGTTTCCCTGGTCAAGGTCGAAGTGGTACGGGCCAAGCTGCTGGAACAGAAATTCAAGCTGTACTTTCGCGTGGACAACCGCGACGACGCCGACCTGACCGTGCGCGGCCTGGTCTACAAGGTCAGCCTGGGCAACCTGGTGTTGACCGAAGGCGAGTCCAACGAGTGGCTGACCGTACCGCCACGCGGTCATAAATTCTTCAAGGTCTCGGTGCGCACCAACCTCTGGCCGCAGGTGCGCGAGGTGGTGCAGATGTTGAAAAATCCCGACGAGCCCGTGCCTTATCGCCTGGAAGGCGAACTGAAAACCGGATTATTCATCGGTAATGACGTGCAGGTGGCACACAATGGCGAGATAATCCCCGGCGATTTTATTCCGGAGCAACATCGATGACACAGCAACCTCATGTCCATGGTCCTGACTGCAACCACGATCACGACCACCATGATCATGATCACGACCACGGCCATGTCCACGGCCCGAACTGCGGCCACGCTCATCAAGAGCCGGTGCGCAATGCGTTGAAGGACGTCGGTCGCAACGATCCTTGCCCGTGCGGCAGCGAGAAAAAATTCAAGAAGTGCCACGGCGCTTAAACCGTACTGAAGATCAAAATGCCGGCGGCCCCCGCCCCAGCCTTGATCCAAGGTTGCAGGCGATCAAAGGTGGCAGCGGGCTTGCTCGCGAATGCGTTCCGTCAGTTGATACAGACACTGACTGATACACTGCTTTCACGAGCAAGCCCGCTCCCACACAGGTCTGCGCCTGACTCAAGTTCTAATGCTTAACCCAAAACTCCCGCTTGCGTCGTTTCGCCGCGCTCACTAACGTAGCGCCTTTACTGACGCTACCCCCCGCAGGAGCTTTGCCATGGCCTCGCCAGCCCTCTTACATTTTCTTCCCCGGTTCGGCGTTGCCGCGGCAGTGGTCAGTGCCTTGGGCCTGGCCGGTTGCCAGCTCCAGAACACCCAGGACACCCTGCCGCCCGTTGCTGGCGTGCAGCCAATCAAGGGCCTGGCACAGAATGTGTCGGTGCGCCGCAATGCCCAAGGCATGCCGCTGATCGAAAGCAACACCTTCCACGACGCACTGTTCAGCCTCGGTTACGTGCACGCCAGCGACCGCATCACCCAGATGGTCACCCTGCGCCTGCTGGCCCAGGGCCGTCTGGCGGAAATGTCGGGCCCGCAAGTGCTGGATGTCGACCGCTTCATGCGGGCGGTCAACCTCAAGAAAAACGCTGGCGAGTTGTACAACGCCTCGTCGCCGCGCCTCAAACGCTTCTTTGAAGTGTATGCCCGAGGCGTCAACGCCTACCTGTTCCGTTATCGCGACAAGTTGCCGACGGACCTGGCCCAGAGCGGCTACAAGCCCGAGTACTGGAAGCCGGAAGATTCGGCGCTGCTGTTCTGCCTGCTCAATTTCAGCCAGTCGAGCAACTTGCAGGAGGAGCTTTCGGCCCTGGTGCTGGCGCAAAAGGTCGGCGTCGACAAACTCGCCTGGCTCACCCCAAGCGCACCGGACGAACCCGTCCCGCTGGCCGAAGCCGACAAGCTCAAAGGCGTCAACCTGAGCCAGATCACCGGCCTCGCCGGGCTAGAGACGGTGGGCCAGCAATTGCGCAGCCTTAATGCCCTGGGCGTCACCACCTCAAGCAACTGGGCCATTGGCCCGCAACGCAGCCGCAGCGGCAGGAGCCTGTTGGCCAACGACATCGCCGCGCAGCCACAAGCACCGTCGCCGTGGAACTACGTGCAGATTCGTGCGCCCAAATACCAGGCTGTCGGTGCTTCGATTGCCGGCCTGCCGACCCTGCTGTCGGGTTTCAACGGCAAGGTCGCGTGGAGCATGAGCGCGGTCAAGGGCGACACCCAGGACCTGTTCCTCGAGAAGGTCAAACGCCAGGGCAACGCGCTTTACTACGAGAACAACGGCAAATGGCTGCCGGCCGGCGTGCGCAACGAAACCTTCTTCATCAAGGGCCAGCGCTCGATTCGCGAAGTGGTGTACGAAACCCGCCACGGCGCCCTGCTCAACAGCAGCCAGGCGCTCACCAGCGGTCTAGGCCTGGCTTTGCAAACCGCCGACTTCAAGGACGACAAGAGCCTGGATGCGTTCTTCGACCTGTCCCGCGCACAAAACGCCGGCAAGGCCTCGGATGCTACCCGCGAGATTCGCGCCATCGCCCTGAACATGATCTTCGCCGACGCCAGCAACATCGGCTGGCAGGTTACCGGCCGCTTCCCCAACCGCCGCGAAGGCGAAGGCCTGCTGCCATCGCCGGGCTGGGACACGCGCTTTGACTGGGACGGCTACGCCGACGCGATGCTGCACCCGTACGACCAGGACCCGGCCCAAGGCTGGATCGGCACCGCCAACCAGCGCACCGCGCCGCGTGGCTACGGTATGCAACTGTCCAACGCCTGGGATGCACCGGAGCGCAGCGAACGCCTGGCGCAACTGGCCAACGCCGGCAAGCATGACAGCCGCAGCCTGATTGCCATGCAATACGACCAGACCACCCTCTTCGCCGCCAAGCTCAAGGGCATGTTCCAGGCACCCGGCATGGCCCAGCCCCTCAAGCAGGCCATCGAGGCCCTGCCGGCAGCGGAGCGTGCCAAGGCCCGCGAAGCACTGGAGCGCCTGATGGCCTTCGATGGTCGGCTGGCAACCACCTCGGCTGACGCGGCGATCTATGAACTGTTTCTGCAAGAAAGCGCCCGGCAAATCTTCCTCGACAAACTCGGCCCGGAAAACAGCGCCAGTTGGAATGCCTTCGTCAGCAACGCCAGCCTGTCCTACTCGGCCATCGCCGACCATCTGCTGGGCCGTGAAGACAGCCCGTTCTGGGATGACACGCGTACACCGCAAAAAGAAGACAAACCCGCGATCCTGGCCCGCACCCTGGCCGCCGCCATCACTACTGGCGACAGCCAACTGGGCGCCGATCACAAGGCCTGGCAGTGGGGCAAGCTGCACAGCACCACATGGAAAAACACCAGCGGCCAGGTCCTCCGCGGCCCCTTTGCCAGCGGTGGCGACCACAACACCTTGAACCCGGCGCCCTATAGCTGGGGCCAGGACTTCAACGCGACCCAGGTGTCGGCGCTGCGCATGATCATCGACTTCGGCCAGGCGGAACCGATGATGGGCCAGGGCGGCATCGGCCAATCCGGCAACCCGGCCAGCCCGAACTATGTCAGCGGCATCGACCCGTCGTTGAAGGCGCAGTACCTGAGCTTTCCGATGCAGCCGCAGAATTTTGAAAGGGTCTATGGCAAGACGCGGTTGACCCTGACGCCTGGCAAGTAACCCGGTTTTCCCAGAAGAAACCGCATAAAACTGTGGGAGCCGGCTTGCCTGCGATAGCAGCCGAGGGTAACCACGATGCGAAGCGAGCCGCTCTTGATGTGCTTTTGATCTCAGGCGCCCCGTTAAACCACGCTGGCCGGAATTCGACAGGGATTTGGGGGGTAACCGGCAGGGATGCCGGTTTAGCCGCCCCGCGCCATGGATGGCGCGTGGCGGCGGCCCCCCAAATCACTGGCGGATTACGGGCACACCGAGCCCAAGCGAGGTGCCGAGTGGTGGGGCAAGAGCCTTTTTGGTTACTTTTGGGGCTCTTTTCCAAAAGTGACCCGCTGTAAAAGCCAGCCCTTTCAAGGTCTTCTGTAAAATCCCCTGAAATTCATTCAGGGGGTACCTAAACGATGTGGGCGGAAGTTCTAGCGCGTTTCGAAAAAAAAGCACCTGCCAGTGTCATGGCCAAACTGGCGCTGCAGCAGGCTATTGCCCCCGAGTGGATTGATCAGGTTTTCGAAGAACACCGGCAACGGCAGTATTCTCGTGAGCTATTGTTCTCGACCATCATCAAGCTAATGTCCCTTGTTTCATTGGGCTTGAAGCCATCTCTGCACGCCGCCGCGCGACAACTGGAGGACCTTCCGGTCAGCCTGGCGGCTCTCTACGACAAGATCAGTCGTACCGAGCCTGCTCTGTTGCGCGCCCTGATTACGGGCTGTGCACAGCGCCTGGCTCCAACCATCCGGGAGCTGGGCTGCACGGCGATGCTGCCGGGTTGGCAGGTTCGGGTAGTGGACGGTAATCACCTGGCATCCACTGAAAAACGTCTGGGAGCTTTACGCAACGAGCGCGGCGCCGCTCGTCCCGGTTTTTCGGTTGTTGCATACGATCCCGATCTGGATCAGGTCGTCGACCTTCAGGCGTGTGAGGATGCCTACGCAAGCGAGCGCGTTTGTGTGCTGCCTTTATTGGCCAATGCCGAGCCAGGCCAAGTGTGGCTGGCTGACCGGCTTTATTGCACGCTCCCGGTTATGGAGGCTTGTGAGCAAGTCCAAACTTGCTTTGTCATTCGTCAGCAAGCCAAGCATCCACGCTTGATTCAAGAGGGTGAGTGGCAAGAGCCAGTACCTGTGGAAACTGGCACTGTGCGTGAGCAGATCATCCAGGTCAAAGGCGGTTACCAATGTCGGCGTGTCGAACTGACGCTTCATTCGCCAACGGACTCCGGCGACAGCAGCTTGATGTTCTGGAGCAACCTGCCTGAGAGCGTCAGTGCGCAACAGATCGCCGAACTGTATCGCCGCCGCTGGAGCATTGAAGGTATGTTCCAGCGACTGGAAGCGATCCTGGAAAGTGAGATCGAAACCCTTGGCAGCCCAAAGGCTGCCTTACTGGGGTTTGCAACGGCGGTATTGGCTTACAACGTCCTGGCTGTTCTCAAACGCAGTGTTGAACAAGCTCATCGGGATACCCAGCCTGAAGGATGGGAAGCCTCGATTTACCATTTAGCGGTTCAGGTCAGGAGTGGATATGAGGGAATGCAGATTGCGCTGCCCTCGGAACATTTTCCTGTCATTCCGTTGGAAAAACTGGCTCAGCACTTATTGGCGCTTGCCAGAAATATCCAACCTAAACAAGTTGCGAAAAGCCCCCGTGGCCCCAAGGTACCCAAGCCCAAAACATGGGTTAAAGGCACCGCGGTGAATGCGCATGTTTCAACGGACCGGATAATCAAGGCTGCCAAGACGAAAAGACCTTGAAAGGGCTGGCTGTAAAAGCGGAACCCTAGGTGGCCGTTACCGCAGAAATGGATATGTACACGGATAACAGCTTCGGCTGTCAGGCCGTCATCGCAGGCAAGCCAGTTCCCACAGTTGGATCGTCAGGTGTCAGGTAGATAGGTGTCGGCTTCTAGGCCAACATCGAAGGCAAGCCCACCTTTGCAACCTGCATTCAGATAGAACTTCTGCACCCAGCCCCGCCTCATAACTAACAAGCCCACCGCCCCGGCACCCCCATGGACCTTGTCATCGCCCGCCCCGAAGGCCTCTACTGCCCTGCCGGTGATTTTTACATCGACCCCTGGCGCCCAGTAGAACGTGCAGTCATCACCCACGCCCACGGCGACCACGCCCGCACCGGCAATCAACACTACCTGGCCGCCGCCCCCGGCGAAGGTATCCTGCGCTGGCGCCTGGGCCAGGACATCAACCTGCAAACCCTGGCCTACGGCGAACGGTTGGTGCATCACGGCGTGACCTTGAGTTTTCATCCAGCCGGGCATGTTCTGGGCTCGGCCCAGGTGCGCCTGGAATACCAGGGCGAGGTCTGGGTGGCGTCCGGCGACTATAAGGTCGAGCCCGATGGCACCTGCGCACCCTTCGAACCGGTGCGCTGCCACACCTTTATCACCGAATCCACATTCGGGCTGCCGATTTACCGCTGGCAGCCTCAGGCGCAGATTTTTGCCGGGATCAATGACTGGTGGAAGGCCAATATCGCCAGCGGCAAAGCCAGCGTGTTGTTCTGTTATTCCTTCGGCAAGGCCCAACGCATTCTCCATGGGCTGGACGCCAGCATCGGCCCGATCCTCAGCCACGGCGCGGTCGAGCCGTTGAACCGGGTGTACCGCGAAGCGGGCATCTACATCCCCGAGACCCTGTATGCCGGCGACTTCAAAAAGACCGACCCACTGCTGCGCCAAGCCTTGATCATCGCCCCGCCCTCCGCCGGAGGCAGTACCTGGATGCGCCGCTTTGGCGACTACAGCGACGCCTTCGCCAGCGGCTGGATGCGCTTGCGTGGTACCAGACGGCGACGCGGTGTGGACCGTGGCTTCGTGCTCTCGGACCACGCCGATTGGCCCGGCTTGTTGTGGGCCATCGAACAAACCGGCGCACAACGGGTAATGGTCACCCATGGTTCGGTCGGTGTGTTGGTGCGTCACCTGCGGGAAAAGGGCTTGGATGCCCAAGGCTTCAGCACCGAATACGGCGATGACGAAGAAGAGGCTACTGCATGAAAGCCTTCGCCGAGCTGTACGCCAACCTCGACGCCACCACTTCCAGCAATGCCAAGCTTGCGGCTCTGCAAGCCTACTTCCTGCAGGCGCCGCCAGCCGATGCGGCCTGGGCGGTGTACTTTCTCAGCGGCGGGAGGCCACGGCAACTGGTGCCGACGCGCCTGCTACGGGACATGGCCACCGAAGCGGCCGGCATCGAACCCTGGCTGTTCGAAGAGAGCTACCAGTCCGTAGGTGACCTGGCCGAGACGATCTCACTGCTCCTGCCAGAATCCACCTACACATCCGAAGACGGCCTGGCCGTGTGGCTGGAAGAAAAACTGCTGCCCCTGCGCGGTCTGCCACCCTTGGACCTGAAAGACCGGCTGCCGGCGCTGTGGGCGCAACTGGACCAACCGAGCCTGATGGTGTGCATCAAGTTGATCACCGGCAGCTTTCGGGTGGGCGTATCCAAACTGCTGGTGACCCGCGCCCTCGCTGCCATGGCCGACCTCGACAGCAAGCGCGTGGCGCAGCGGTTGGTGGGCTACACCGATTTGTCGAACCGTCCCACAGCCGAAGGCTACCTCAAGCTGATTGCCGCCGAATCATCCGACGAGCACGCGCAACGTGGCGGGCAACCCTATCCGTTTTTTCTGGCTCACGGGCTGGCGCAACCGGTGGAGCAATTCGACACCCTGCTCGGTTCACCCGCCGATTGGCAGGTGGAATGGAAGTTTGATGGCATTCGCGCACAACTGGTCAAGCGCGAGGGCCGCCTGTGGGTCTGGTCTCGCGGGGAAGAGTTGCTGACTGAACGTTTCCCTGAACTCCACAGCCTGGTCAGTGGCCTGCCCGATGGTACGGTGATTGATGGCGAAATCGTGGTGTGGAAAGACTCGGTGCAACCCTTCGCGCTGCTGCAACAGCGCATTGGCCGTAAAACCTTGAGTAAAAAAGTTCTTGAGGATGCGCCAGTGGCGGTGCTCGCGTACGACCTGCTGGAGTATCAGGGCGACGACTGGCGCAACCACACCCAAGCCGAACGCCGTACCCAATTGGAACAGGTCATCGCTGCGTGCAACCAACCGGTGTTATTGCCCTCGCCCTTGCTGGAAGGCAAGACCTGGGCAGCCTTGGCCGAGCAGCGCGACGCCTCTCGCAGCCTGGGCGTGGAAGGCATGATGCTCAAGGATCGCAACGGCCTCTACGGCGTGGGCCGCACCAAGGACATGGGCCTGTGGTGGAAGTGGAAGGTCGACCCCTTCAGCGTCGACGCCGTGTTGATCTACGCCCAGCGCGGCCATGGCCGGCGCGCCAGCCTCTACAGCGACTACACCTTCGCGGTATGGGACGGCCCGCCAGGCAGCGAGCGCACTCTGGTGCCGTTCGCCAAGGCGTATTCCGGGCTGACCGACGAGGAAATGCGCAAGGTCGACGCCATTGTGCGCAAAACCACAGTGGAGAAGTTCGGCCCGGTCAGCAGCGTGACGCCGAGCATGGTGTTTGAGCTGGGTTTTGAAGGGATTGCTCTGTCCAAGCGGCACAAGAGCGGAATTGCGGTGCGGTTTCCGCGGATGCTGCGCTGGCGCCAGGACAAGGCGGTGGAGGAAGCGGACAACCTGGCCACGCTACAAGACCTGTTGGCCTGATCCACCTCCCACCTTCTTGATAAATGAAAGATCCAGAATGGTGCACTGGAAATTCCATGCCCATTTTTGGGCACCGCCTACACTTGGAACTGCCTTACCCCACCGTTTAAAAAGCCCATCCGGAACTATGGTGCAGAAATTGCTACTTGTGGTGGGTCTGACACCGTTCAGTAACAGTCCTAATCGCGCCACAAGCGCTTATCTTGGTTTCCAGGGATTACCTAATGAAAAAAGCATTGCTGACCCTTTCTGCACTGGCTCTGTGCATGGCTGCTGGTGTTGCTACAGCCAAGGAATACAAGGAATTGCGTTTTGGTGTCGACCCTTCCTACGCACCGTTCGAATCCAAGGCCGCCGACGGCAGCCTGGTGGGCTTCGATATCGACCTGGGCAATGCGATCTGCGCAGAGCTGAAGGTCAAGTGCAAGTGGGTCGAAAGTGACTTCGACGGCATGATCCCGGGCCTGAAAGCCAATAAATTCGATGGCGTGATTTCGTCGATGACCGTGACTCCAGTGCGCGAGAAGGCCATCGACTTCTCCTCCGAGCTGTTCTCCGGCCCGACTTCGCTGGTGTTCAAGAAAGGCGCTGGCTATTCGACGCCAGAATCTCTCAAGGGCAAATCCGTGGGTTATGAGCAAGGCACCATCCAGGAAGCCTACGCCAAGGCCGTACTGGATAAAGCCGGGGTGACCACCAAGGCATACGCCAACCAGGACCAGGTGTACGCCGACCTGACCTCCGGGCGCCTCGACGCTTCCGTGCAGGACATGCTGCAAGCCGAACTGGGCTTTCTCAAGTCGCCCGCCGGTGCTGGCTATGAAGTGAGCGCCGCTATCGACGACCCGCTGCTGCCGTCGAAAACCGCCATCGGTATCAAAAAAGGTAACACTGAACTCAAGGCGCTTTTGGATAAAGGTATCAAAGCGTTACACGATGATGGCACCTACGCCACTATCCAGAAGAAACACTTTGGCGATCTGAACCTGTACAGCGGCAAATAATGCCTGGGGCGCCCTGCTTCGGGTGGGGCGCTTTTTTATCGCCATAGGTCCTGATTTATGTTCGAAGATCTGTTGCAAACCCTCGGGCTGAGCGCATTCAGCCTGAAGGGTTTCGGCCCGCTGTTGCTGCAAGGCACCTGGATGACCATCAAGTTGTCGGTGCTGTCCCTGGCCGTCAGCGTAGTGCTGGGCCTGCTCGGCGCCAGCGCCAAATTGTCCAGCCTGGCCATTGTGCGTATCCCCGCCCAGCTCTACACCACCCTGATTCGCGGGGTACCGGACCTGGTGCTGATGCTGTTGATTTTCTACAGCCTGCAAACCTGGCTCAGTGGCTTTACCGACTTTATGGAATGGGAATACATCGAGATCGACCCGTTCAGCGCCGGGGTGATCACCCTGGGCTTTATCTACGGTGCGTATTTCACCGAAACCTTTCGCGGTGCGATCCTCGCCGTGCCCCGTGGCCAACTCGAAGCCGCCACCGCTTACGGGCTCAAGCGCGGGCAGCGGTTTCGCTATGTGACCTTCCCGCAGATGATGCGCTTTGCGCTGCCGGGCATCGGCAATAACTGGATGGTGATGCTCAAGGCCACCGCACTGGTGTCGATCATCGGCCTGGCAGACTTGGTAAAAGCCGCCCAGGACGCTGGCAAGAGCACCTATCAATTGTTTTATTTCCTGGTGCTGGCGGCGCTGATCTACCTGTTGATCACCAGCGCGTCCAACTTTGTCTTGCGCCGACTTGAACGTCGCTACTCCGCAGGCGCCCGGGAGGCCGTGCGATGATCGAGCTATTGCAGGAATACTGGCGCCCCTTTCTTTATAGCGACGGCCAGCACATCACCGGTCTGGCCATGACCTTGTGGCTGCTCAGCGCCTCACTGGTCATCGGCTTTCTGGTGTCGATCCCGCTGTCCATCGCCCGCGTTTCGCGCAAGCGCCTGGTGCGTTGGCCCGTGCAGTTCTACACCTACCTGTTTCGTGGTACGCCGCTCTATATCCAATTGCTGATCTGCTACACCGGCATCTACAGCCTTGCCGCCGTACGAGCACAACCGGTGCTGGATGCGTTCTTTCGCGATGCGATGAACTGCACCCTCCTCGCCTTCGCCCTCAACACCTGCGCCTACACCACCGAGATTTTCGCCGGGGCGATCCGCAGCATGGCCCACGGCGAAGTCGAGGCGGCCAAGGCTTATGGCCTAAGCGGCTGGAAGCTGTACGCCTACGTGATCATGCCTTCTGCGTTGCGACGCTCGTTGCCCTACTACAGCAACGAGGTGATCCTGATGCTGCACTCGACCACCGTGGCCTTTACCGCGACGATCCCGGATATCCTCAAAGTGGCCCGGGATGCCAACTCCGCCACCTTCATGACCTTCCAGTCATTTGGCATTGCCGCACTGATCTATCTGACGGTGACCTTTGCCCTGGTCGGCCTGTTTCGCCTGGCGGAACGCCGTTGGCTGGCCTTTCTCGGGCCGAGCCACTAAGGAGTTTGCATGCACCATCAGCTACATGACTTGATCGCGCCGGTGCCCGGCACGGCGCGGCAGATCCACAGTTTTCACTTCGGCCCGCAGCAGCCCGAAGGCAAGGTGTACATCCAGTCCTCCCTGCATGCCGATGAATTGCCGGGCATGCTGGTGGCCTGGCATCTGAAGGCGCGCCTGGCAGAACTTGAAACGGCCGGGCGCTTGCGTAGCGAAATCGTGCTGGTGCCCGTCGCCAACCCGGTGGGACTGGAACAGGTGTTAATGGATATCCCCTTGGGCCGCTACGAACTGGAAAGCGGGCAGAACTTCAATCGCCTGTTCGTCGATCTCAGCGAAGACGTCGGCAACCAGGTCGAAGACCTGCTGGGCGATGATCCCCAGCGCAATGCCCAATTGATCCGCAGCGCACTGTCCCACGCCCTGGCCGCGCACACCGCCCAGACCCAGTTGCACTCCCAACGCCTGGTGCTGCAACGCCTGGCCTGTGATGCCGACGTGGTGCTGGACCTGCATTGCGACTTCGAAGCCGTGGCCCACCTGTACACCACGCCCGAAGCCTGGCCACAGGTAGAGCCGTTGGCGCGCTACCTGGGTTCGCAGGCCAACCTGTTGGCCACCGATTCCGGCGGGCAGTCTTTTGATGAGTGTTTCACCCTGGTGTGGTGGCAGTTGCAGCAACGCTTCGGCGAACGCTACCCGATCCCCATGGGCAGCTTGTCGGTGACCGTCGAGCTGCGTGGCCAGGGCGATGTCAACCACGGCCTCGCCGCGCTGGACTGCCAGGCCATCATTGATTATTTGATCCACTTCGGCGCCATTCGCGGCAATGCAGCCCCCTTGCCTGCCCTGGCCTACCCGGCTACGCCGTTGGCGGCGGTGGAGCCGGTGACCACGGCGGTGGGTGGCTTGCTGGTATTCAACGCCCTGCCAGGCCAATACCTGGAGGCCGGGCAATGGGTCGCCGACATCATCGACCCCATTACAGACCGCGTAACACCTGTGCACTGCCAGCACGCCGGGCTGCTTTACGCCCGTTCGCTACGCCGCATGGCCACGGCCGGCATGGTGATCTGCCATGTCGCCGGCACACAGGCCTACCGCAGCGGTTATCTACTTTCGCCTTGAGGATGCATGCCCCATGTACAAACTGACCGTTGAAGGCCTGCACAAAAGCTATGGCGACAATCAAGTGCTCAAAGGTGTGTCGCTCAAGGCCAAGACCGGTGATGTGATCAGCCTGATCGGCGCCAGTGGCTCAGGCAAGAGTACCTTCCTGCGCTGTATCAACTTTTTGGAAACCCCCAACGATGGCGCCATGACCCTGGACGGCCAAGCGATCCGCATGGTTAGCGATCGCCAGGGCATGAGGGTGGCTGACGACGCCGAGCTGCAACGCTTGCGCACACGGCTGGCGATGGTGTTCCAGCACTTCAACTTGTGGAGCCACATGAGCGTGCTGGAAAACATCACCATGGCCCCCCGCCGCGTGCTGGGTTGCAGCAAGAAGGACGCCGAAGACCGTGCCCGCCGCTACCTGGACAAAGTCGGGCTGCCGGCGCGGGTGGCTGATCAATACCCGGCATTCCTCTCCGGCGGCCAGCAGCAGCGTGTCGCCATCGCCCGCGCCCTGGCCATGGAGCCGGAGGTGATGCTGTTCGATGAACCCACGTCGGCGCTGGACCCGGAGTTGGTGGGCGAAGTGTTGAAGGTGATCCAGGGCCTGGCCGAAGAAGGCCGCACCATGATCATGGTGACCCACGAGATGAGCTTTGCGCGCAAGGTTTCAAGCCAGGTGCTGTTCCTGCACCAGGGTCTGGTGGAGGAGCAGGGCTTGCCGGAGGATGTGCTGGGCAATCCGAAAAGCGAACGCCTGCAGCAGTTTCTGAGTGGCAATTTGAAGTAGGCGCGAGCTTGCTCGCCAAAATCATCAACGATAACGCGGGCCTCCAGATTAAACGCAGCGCCTGGGGTTTGTTCGCGGGCAAGCCCGCTCCTACAGTTGGAACGTCGGCACTGCTTGAAGGGTCTTTGAACTAACCCCTCCAGAGCGTCCGCTGCCGCATGGCAAAAACCCACGACTTCGCCAAGCAATGGTTTGCCACCCAAGGCTGGAAGCCATTCGCCTTTCAGAAAGAGGTATGGGCCGCGGTCAAGGCCGGCCGGTCGGGGTTACTGCATGCCAGCACGGGGGCGGGTAAAACCTATGCCTTGTGGTTTGCCGCACTCAACCGTTTCGCCATTACCCGCCCGCCCGCTACAAGCAAGCGCAAACCGCCTGCCCAGCCGCTGACCGTCCTGTGGATCACGCCGATGCGCGCCCTGGCCGCCGACTCCGCACGCGCCCTGCAAGCACCGCTGGAGGCCCTGCACATTCCCTGGAGCGTGGGCCTGCGCACCGGCGATACCAGCAGCAGCGAACGCGCACGCCAGACCCGCCGCCAGCCCACCGCCCTGGTCACCACCCCGGAAAGCCTGACCCTGATGCTGGCCCGTGCCGACAGTGAAACCAGCCTGGCGCACCTGCGCATGGTCATCGTGGATGAATGGCACGAACTGATCGGCAATAAGCGTGGCGTGCAGTTGCAACTGGCACTGGCACGCTTGCGGCGCTGGCATCCTGAGTTGATGGTGTGGGGTATTTCCGCGACGCTGGGTAATCAGGCCCACGCCTTGGAAGTACTGGTCCCACAGGGCGGCGGCATCAATGTACAGGGGCAAACGGCCAAGGCACTGAAGGTCGACACCTTGCTGCCGCCCGTCACCGAGCGCTTTCCCTGGGCCGGGCATATCGGCTTGAAGATGTTGCCGCAAGTGGTCGCCGAGGTAGAGGCCAGCAGCAGTTGCCTGGTGTTTACCAACACCCGCGCGCAATCCGAGATCTGGTACCAGGCGATTCTGGGCGCTCGTCCGGACTGGGCCGGCTTGATTGCCCTGCACCACGGTTCGTTATCGCGAGAGACCCGGGACTGGGTGGAGCGAGCGTTGAAGGATGGACAGCTCAAGGCAGTGGTGTGCACTTCCAGCCTCGACCTGGGCGTTGACTTCCTGCCGGTGGAACGGGTGCTGCAAATCGGCTCCGCCAAGGGCGTAGCGCGGCTGATGCAACGCGCCGGGCGCTCCGGCCACGCACCAGGGCGGCCCTCACGGGTAACGCTGGTGCCCACCCACAGCCTGGAGCTGGTGGAAGCCGCAGCCGCCCAGGATGCGATCGCCCAACGGCGCATCGAAGCGCGGGAATCACCGTACAAGCCGCTGGATGTGCTGGTCCAACACTTGGTCAGCATGGCCTTGGGTGGCGGGTTTACTCCGGCGGCACTGTTGGACGAAGTGCGCGGCGCCTGGGCCTATCGCGACCTCACCGAAGCGGACTGGGCCTGGGCCCTGGGGTTTGTGCGCCATGGTGGCCTGTCACTCACCGCTTATCCGGATTACCGCCGGGTGGAGCCCGATGAGCACGGCATCTGGCGCGTTCCGGATGCCCGCCTGGCACGCCGCCACCGCATGAGCGTGGGCACCATCGTCAGTGACGCCAGCATCCAGCTCAAGTTCTGGAGCAAAGGCGGCGGCGGCAAGAACCTGGGCAGTGTCGAGGAAGGCTTTATTGCAAGGCTCAAGCCGGGGGATGGGTTTTTGTTCGCGGGGCGGTTGCTGGAATTGGTGCGCGTGGAAAACATGACCGCTTACGTACGCCGCAGCAACGCGAAAAAAGCCGCCGTGCCACGCTGGAATGGCGGGCGCATGCCCCTTTCCAACGAACTGGCCCAGGCGGTGGTCGAGCGTTTTGATGCCGCCGCGCATGGGCACTTCGACGGCCCAGAGATGAAGGCGGTGCAACCGTTGCTGCATACCCAATTGCGCTGGTCCGGGCTGCCGACCCGCGAGCATTTGCTGGCTGAAACCCTGCGGTCGCGAGAGGGCTGGCACCTGTTTCTGTACCCATTCGCTGGCCGCCAGGTACACCTGGGCCTAGCCAGTTTGCTGGCATGGCGGGTCAGCCAGCAGCAGCCGCTGACCTTTTCGATTGCGGTGAATGATTATGGCCTGGAGCTGTTGAGCGCCACCGAGGTGCAGTGGCCCCAGTTGTTGAATACAAGGTTGCTGAGCCCCCAAGGCCTGCTGGCGGATGTGGTCGCCAGCCTCAATGCCGGCGAACTGGCCCTGCGCCGCTTTCGCGAGATTGCGCGAATCGCCGGGCTGGTATTTGCCGGGTATCCCGGCGCGCCAAAAAGCACGCGACAAGTGCAGGCTTCCAGTGGTTTGTTCTTTGAAGTGTTCAAGCAATATGACCCACAAAATCTGCTGCTGGCCCAGGCAGGAGAAGAAGTTCTGCGGGACGAGCTGGATATTCGCCGGCTGGAACAGACGCTGAATCATCTGTCGACGCTGAAGCTGGACCTGCACAGGATCCAGCGGCCCACGCCCCTGGCCTTTCCGCTGCTGGTAGAACGGATGCGCGAAAGCATGAGCTCGGAAAAACTCTCGGAGCGCATCGCGCGGATGGTCAAGGACCTGGAAAAAGTCGCCGACAAAGGGCAAGGCTGATGCATTACCCACTGACACTGGAAGGTGAAGAGCTATGGCTATTGCCGCAGAAAGCTGTGTACTGGCCCGCGCGTAAATGTTTGCTGATCGCCGACGCGCATTTTGGCAAGGCGTCGGCCTATCGCAGCCTGGGGCAGCCGGTGCCACAGGGCACGACTACGGCCAACCTGGAAGGCCTGGACAGGCTGTTATCGGCCCTACCCTGCGAACAGTTGATCTTTCTCGGCGATTTCCTGCACGGCCCCGGCTCTCACGCCAGCGCCACCCTGAACGCAATCCGGGCCTGGCGTGAGCGCAATCGCACACTGGCCTTGATCTTGATTCGCGGCAATCACGACAAACGTGCCGGCGACCCACCACTGGACTTGGGCATCGACGTGGTCGCGGAGCCTCTGCTGATGGGCCCTTTCGCCTTGCGACATGAGCCCGACGCCCATGCCAGCCATCATGTACTGGCGGGGCATGTGCATCCTGTGTACCACCTGCGCGGTAAAGGGCGCCAACGGCTACGCCTGCCGTGCTTCCAAGTCGGCGGGCGGGTAAGCCTGCTGCCAGCCTTTGGCGCGTTTACAGGGGGCTATGCCGTGGAGCAGGCCCCAGACCGCCGAATCTATGTGATCGGCGATCACCAGGTCTGGCCGATTCAATGATCGATAAGGCCTGCTCAGGGATCAGGCAACGGGCGCGGGTGGCGGCTCGTCCGGTAAGGTCGGCTCACCCGGTTCGGTAGGCTGTGGGTAATCAGGTTCGGGTTGACCAGGGATGCCCCCCGCGTGCGCGGGGTTGGCCATCAAGGACCAGGCCAGAACACCAATCTGGTTGGGTTCAAGCCGGGCGAGTTCTGCGCTGATTCGCGGGTCGATCTTCATAAGGTACTCCTCAAGTATGGCCCGGCGCGTTTCACACGCGCCGAAGCAGTACACCTAGATAGAGTCACTTTCTGCAGACAAATTCCCTTTACCCGAAGGCGCTTTCGATCAAGCGCGTGGGAGAGTGACGCCGCGTTGGCCCTGATACTTGCCCGCACGGTCCTTGTAAGACACTTCACAAGCCTCATCGGACTGCAGGAACAGCATCTGTGCCACGCCTTCGTTGGCGTAGATTTTCGCCGGCAAGGTGGTGGTGTTGGAGAATTCCAGGGTCACGTGGCCTTCCCACTCCGGCTCGAGCGGTGTGACGTTGACGATAATGCCGCAGCGGGCATAGGTGCTTTTACCCAGGCAGATGGTCAACACGTCGCGCGGAATACGGAAGAATTCCACGGTGCGCGCCAGGGCGAAAGAGTTGGGCGGGATGATGCACACGTCGCTCTTGACGTCGACGAAGCTCTTTTCGTCGAAGTTCTTTGGATCGACGATCGCCGAATTGATGTTGGTGAACACCTTGAATTCATCGGCGCAACGCACGTCGTAGCCATAGCTGGAAACACCGTACGAAATCACGCGCTCCTCGCCTTCGCCACGAATCTGACGTTCGACGAACGGCTCGATCATGCCGTGTTCCTGCGCCATGCGGCGAATCCACTTGTCCGATTTGATGCTCATGGCGGTGTCCTGAATAGCGAGGCGAAAAAAATCTGTGGGCCATCTTACCGGGGCCGGCGTTGGGGTTCAAAGGCCGTACGGGTTTTCTTGATCAATGCACGGCCGGTTATAAGCCATAGCGAGCGTGGCCGGGACCCGGACGGCAGGCGCCAATGACTGTAAATACCACCGCCAGTCACGAAAATAGAGAAACCTTCGGAAATACCATTGGCACGTTCCGGAAAAAGGGTTAAGGTGGCGCCACTGTGCTGCTTGTGTCACTGAGAATCTCTACACGATATGTTGAATTTCGATCCAACCATCTCCAAGAATTTTTCCTGCTCTTTGCACTCAGTCTCGGCCAGGGCTTTTCCTGAGTCGCAGTTAACTTTGTCCAAGGAGATACACCATGTCTAATCGCCAAACTGGTACCGTTAAGTGGTTCAACGATGAAAAAGGCTTCGGCTTCATCACTCCACAATCCGGTGACGACCTGTTCGTTCACTTCAAAGCTATCCAATCCGACGGCTTCAAAAGCCTGAAAGAAGGCCAACAGGTTTCTTTCATCGCTACCCGCGGTCAGAAAGGCATGCAAGCTGAAGAAGTTCAAGTTATCTAACTTGTACTGACTTAGTCGAAAAAACCCCGCCCTTAAAAGCGGGGTTTTTTTATGCCTGATCGTTCCCGCGCTCTGCGTGGGAACGCCTCTTGTGACGCTCGGCGTCGCGCTTTGGGACGCCGAGCGTCCAGAGCTGCATTCCCACGCAGAGCATGGGAACGATCAGGGCACAGCAAAACGCCCGGTGCATTCACATGCATCGGGCGTTTTGTGATCGCTGCCCTACCAATCGTTATTGGAACAACGACTCACTCGACAAGCCATTCTTCTCCAGGATCTCGCGCAAGCGCTTGAGGCCCTCTACCTGGATCTGCCGCACCCGCTCACGGGTCAGACCAATCTCCAGACCTACATCCTCCAGGGTGCTGCTCTCATGACCGCGCAGACCGAAGCGGCGAATCACCACTTCACGCTGCTTGTCCGTGAGCTCTGAGAGCCACTGGTCAATACTTTGGGAAAGATCATCGTCCTGCAACAGCTCGCAAGGGTCCGTCGGACGATCATCGGTCAGGGTGTCCAGCAGGGTCTTATCCGAGTCCGGCCCCAGCGAGACATCGACCGAAGAGACACGCTCGTTAAGGCCGAGCATGCGCTTGACCTCCCCTACCGGTTTTTCCAGCAGGTTGGCGATCTCTTCAGGCGAAGGTTCATGATCGAGTTTTTGCGTCAGCTCACGCGCCGCCCGCAGGTAGACGTTGAGCTCCTTGACCACATGGATCGGCAACCGGATCGTGCGGGTCTGATTCATGATCGCCCGTTCGATGGTCTGGCGAATCCACCAGGTGGCATAGGTGGAGAAACGGAAGCCCCGCTCAGGGTCGAATTTTTCCACAGCCCGGATCAAGCCCAGGTTGCCCTCCTCGATCAGGTCCAACAGGGACAGCCCACGATTGACGTAGCGTCGGGCGATTTTCACCACCAGGCGCAGGTTGCTTTCAATCATGCGCTTACGCCCAGCCGGATCGCCCTTTTGCGACAGACGCGCAAAATGGACTTCTTCTTCGGGGGTCAACAGAGGGGAAAAGCCGATTTCATTGAGGTACAACTGGGTCGCGTCGAGCGCCCGCGTATAGTCAACGTACTTGTGCTGCTTCAACGCGGCAGCATTCTTGGATTTGGTGCGAACTGAAGGTGGTGATACCCCTTCATTATCTGACATCGTTTCCAAATCGATACCGGCCTCCATAAGGAGAACCTCATCGTCGATGTCAAACTCCGGCACTTCTTTACTGAGAGCCATTGTTATAGTCCTTTGGTGAGTTCGACCTCAAGCTCAAGCGACGCCTCTATCCTTGGCAACGCTGGAGCCTGTTCCTTCTACGTGAGGGAACAGGCTGTGCAACACATCAACGACGGGGCAGGAATTGCAGCGGATCTACAGGCTTCCCTTGGCGGCGAATCTCAAAGTGCAGTTTCACCCGGTCTGTGCCCGTTGACCCCATTTCGGCAATCGTCTGTCCGACCTTGACCTGCTGCCCCTCCCGAACCAACAACCTGCGGTTATGACCGTAGGCACTGACGTAGGTATCGCTGTGTTTGATGATGACCAGCTCGCCGTAGCCCCGCAAACCACTCCCGGCGTACACCACTGTCCCATCAGACGCAGCTAAAACAGGCTGTCCCAAATCCCCGGCGATATCAATGCCTTTATTCAAACTACCGTTTGAAGAGAATTTTCCAATCAACACTCCGTTTGAAGGCCATCCCCAACCGGTCGGCGCAGGCCCGGCGGGTGGCAACGGCGCGGGTGCCGACTTGCTCGCAACCGTAGGCGCGGCGCTGCCTGCAGGCCGGGTAATGATGGTGGTCTTGCTCGAGGACGATGGCGAAGATCCCGACTTTGTCACAACTGCCGTAGGTGCAGAACCTGAGCGACCATCGAAACGAATGGTCTGCCCCGGATGGATCGTATACGGCACAGGAATGTTGTTACGGGCGGCCAGCGCCTTGTAGTCCCAGCCATAACGAAAGGCAATCGAGAACAGGGTGTCGCCTTTGCGCACCACGTATTGGCCAGTGGTGACCGTAGGTCTCTGGGGGGTTGCGTTGGTACGGTCAACGACCCGCGCACCGCCGGATGGCGTGCTCGAGCAGGCTGCCAATAAGGAACTCAAGACAAGGCCAAGCACCAGTCGCTGAAAGCTTGTTTTACTCATTCGCTGCGCAGGACCTGTGAGACTCACCCGCCGCTCCCTTTGTGGTGGCTGAACGTTAACGCCTGGATCAGGCTTGAAATATGACGCAAGTATAACTGGGCATTGGCTTTTTACTGGCACCTGACTGAAAGGAAAAATTCATCATGTTTAATCGTGGCTGCCAGGCGTGTTGATTCAATAGACCCCGCCGTAAGACACATCCCCGCTTACAGAATTCACTGCGCGCGCATAAATGATCAGGCCAGCGGGCCGTTGAGCAAGGGGACGAAACGCACGGCACCGAGTACATGCCGGGAAAAACCTTCGTCCTCACGGATAATAAGCATCAACTGTTGCACTTCGCCGGAGCCCACCGGGATGACCAGCCGCCCGCCAGGTGCCAATTGATCCAGCAAGGCTTGCGGCACATCGGTGGCCACGGCGGTGACGATGATACCGTTGTAGGGCGCCAGCGCCGGCCAGCCCTCCCAGCCATCGCCCCAGCGGAATACCACGTTGCGCAGGTTCAGCTCCACCAGACGCTCTTTGGCCCGGTCCTGTAGCACCTTGATGCGCTCGACGGAAAACACTCGCTCTACCAATTGCGACAGCACGGCCGTCTGATAGCCAGAACCGGTACCAATCTCCAGCACCTTGTCCAACGGCCCCGCCGCCAGCAATAGCTCGCTCATACGCGCAACCATATAGGGCTGAGAGATGGTCTGGTTGTGGCCGATGGGCAACGCTGTGTCTTCATAGGCGCGATGTGCCAGTGCCTCATCAACAAACAGATGCCGCGGCGTGCGTCGGATTACTTCCAGCACCTGTGCGTTGGACAAGCCTTCTTCATACAGACGCTGGATCAACCGCTCCCGGGTGCGCTGGGAGGTCATCCCGATGCCGCGGCGCAACAAGTCGTCTTGTTCACGAGCCATCAACGCAGTCCCTCCAGCCAGCCATCAAGGCCACTGAAGGCATCACTGAAGGTGCGATCAAACAGCAACGGGGTAACGGAGACATAGCCTTGCATCACCGCATGAAAGTCCGTGCCCTCGCCGCCATCTTCGGCGTCACCGGCCGCGGCGATCCAGTATCCTTCCTTGCCGCGTGGGTCGACCACCTTCAAGGGCGCCGCAGCACGGGCGCGATGGCCCAGGCGCGTGAGTTGGATACCGCGAATATGGTCGAGGGGCAAGTTGGGGATATTGACGTTGAGCACCGTACGCGGCGGCAGGTCCAGGGAGCCATGGGCCTCCACCAGCTTGCGCGCGTAATACGCCGCCGTCGCCAGATTATCCAATTGCCGCGAGGCAAAGGAAAAGGCAAAGCCGGTGCGGCCCAGGAAGCGCCCTTCAAGGGCGGCCGCCACGGTACCGGAATACAGCACGTCATCACCCAGGTTGGCGCCCAGGTTGATCCCCGAGACCACCAGGTCTGGCTGGTGCTCCAGCAGACTGTTGATCGCCAGGTGCACGCAGTCGGTGGGGGTGCCGTTAACGCTGATAAAGCCATTGGCCAGGACCCGCGGGTGCAGCGGACGGTCGAGCGTCAGCGAACTGCTGGCGCCGCTCTTGTCCTGGTCGGGGGCAACCACCACGCACTCGGCGTAATCCTGCAGCGCAGCATGGAGCGCGGCAAGACCGGGTGCGGTGGCACCGTCATCGTTTGATATCAGAATACGCATGGGCTGTCCGTCTGCCCCACCGGCACCAGATCAACAAGCTCGCGCACCAAGACAGTGGCGAAGCATCCGGCCGGCAGGACGAATTCCAATTGCAGAATGTCAGGCCCGGGATAATGCCACGTCAACCCGCCAATGGGCAGTCGCAGAATGCGACGTTCCTGGCTCATTCCCGCCTTCACCAGCCAATCACGTAGGTCAGCTTCGCCAGCGGCGACAGATTGTTCCAGCTCGTATGTAAGACCTTTCGCCGGTGAATCGCCCTCGCCCCACTGCGGGCCGGTGGGATGCAGGTCCAGAATCGCCAGGCGCGGGTCACTGCACTCAGCTTCCCCGGCCGGAAAAAAACTGCGACTGTCGGTAAACGCCAGCAGATCGCCAACTTGGGCTCGCTGCCATGAACCGTCGGCGACGCGAGCCGCCAACACTTGGTTGAACAGGTAACTGCGAGCGGTGGACAGCAAGCGCGAGCGCACGTTGCGCTGCTCGGGCAGGGCCTTGCGGGCAGCCCACTCGCGAGCATCCGCCACATTGCCGCCGTTGTGGCCAAAACGCTGGGTGCCGAAATAATTGGGGATGCCGTGCCGGGCAATCAACTGCAGACGTGCGTCGATGGCAGCGGTGTCGCCGACCAGTTGGGTCAGGCGCAAGGTGAAGCCGTTGGCCGAATGAGCCCCACGCTGCAACTTGCGTTTGTGACGGGCGGTTTTCAGGATCTTGAGGGTGTCGTTTTCTGCGCCGCTCATGTCCGGGTCGGCCTTGCCGGGCAATTGCACGCTGAACCACTGGCGGGTCAGGGCCTGACGGTCCTTGAGCCCGGCATAGCTGACGGTGCGCAATGGCACCCCAGCAGCCTTGGCGATACGCCGTGCCGCTTCCTCAGTGTTCAAGCCGCGCTTTTCCACCCACAGCCACAGGTGCTCGCCGTCGCCGGTCAGCGGGATGTCCAGCACCTCATCAACCTGGAAGTCTTCGGCTGTGGCCTTGAGTACCGCGCTGCCCAGGGCCTCGCCATAGGCCCTCGGGCCCAGCAGTTGCAGGTCGTTCATGCGCGCAGCAACAAGGCGACGGAGTGCACCGCGATGCCCTCTTCACGACCGGTAAACCCGAGCTTTTCGGTGGTGGTGGCTTTCACGTTGACTTGATCCAATTCAATTTGCAGGTCTGCGGCGATCGCTGTGCGCATCGCTTCGATATGGGGGGCCATTTTCGGCGCCTGGGCGACGATGGTGTTATCGACGTTGCCAACCTTCCAGCCCTTGGCATGGATCAGGCCGACCACATGGCGCAGCAACACACGGCTGTCCGCGCCCTTGAAGGTGGGATCGGTGTCCGGGAAGTGCTTGCCGATATCGCCCAATGCAGCCGCGCCGAGCAAGGCATCGCTCAAGGCGTGCAAGACCACGTCGCCGTCAGAATGAGCCAGCAACCCATGGTGGTGTGCAATACGCACGCCGCCCAGGGTGATGAAATCGCCTTCAGCGAAACGGTGCACATCGTAGCCGTGGCCAATACGCATAAAAAAACGCCCCGATTTAATTCAGGGCGTGATTCTACCTACTTTTGCCTCAGATTAACCGAGCAAAGCACCACCATGATGTCGCAAATGGTCTTCGATGAAGCTGGCGATGAAGAAGTAGCTGTGGTCGTAGCCAGGCTGCAGGCGCAGTTCCAGCGGATGGTTGGCTGCCTTGGCTGCTTGCAGCAGGGCTTCGGGCTTGAGCTGAACGGCGAGGAAATCGTCGCGATCGCCCTGGTCCACTAACAGCGGCAACTTTTCCGAGGCTTCGCTGATCAGCACGCAGGCATCCCATTCACGCCACTTCGAGCGCTCTTCCCCCAAATAACGGGAAAAGGCCTTCTGGCCCCACGGACAGTCCATCGGATTGTTGATCGGCGAAAATGCCGACACCGACAGGTAACGTCCAGGGTTGCGCAGCGCACAGACCAGCGCACCGTGACCGCCCATGGAGTGGCCGCTGATGCCGCGTTTATCCGACGCAGGGAAATGCACCTCCACCAGTGCCGGCAATTCCTGCACCACGTAGTCATGCATCCGATAGTGCTTGGCCCAGGGTTCCTGGGTGGCATTGAGGTAGAAGCCGGCGCCGAGGCCGAAGTCCCAGGCATTGTCCGGGTCGCCCGGCACGCCGGGGCCACGGGGGCTGGTGTCCGGCGCGACGATAATCAAGCCCAACTCGGCGGCCATGCGCTGGGCGCCGGCCTTCTGCATGAAGTTTTCGTCAGTACAGGTCAAACCGGACAGCCAATACAACACCGGCAGCTTGCCGCCCTGCTCCGCTTGCGGTGGCAGGTAGACGGCAAAGGTCATGTCGCAACCGAGCACATCTGAATGATGCTTGTAGCGTTTATGCCAGCCGCCGAAGCTCTTCTGGCATGACAGGTTTTCCAGACTCATGGCCGACCTCAGAAGTGAATGACGGTACGAATGCTCTTGCCTTCATGCATCAGGTCAAACGCTTTGTTGATATCTTCCAGGCCCATGGTGTGTGTGATGAAGGTATCCAGCGGAATTTCACCGGACTGAGCCATTTCCACGTAGCTTGGCAATTCGGTACGACCGCGCACGCCACCAAACGCCGAACCACGCCAGACGCGACCGGTGACCAGCTGGAATGGGCGAGTGGCAATTTCCTGGCCAGCACCGGCCACGCCGATGATCACTGACTCGCCCCAGCCTTTGTGGCAGCACTCAAGGGCCGCACGCATCAGTTGCACATTGCCGATGCACTCGAAAGAGAAGTCCACGCCGCCGTCAGTCAGGTCGACAATCACGTCCTGGATTGGGCGGTCGTAGTCTTTCGGGTTGATGCAATCGGTGGCACCCAGTTGCTTGGCGATTTCGAACTTGGCCGGGTTGATATCAATAGCAATGATGCGACCGGCCTTGGCCTTGACTGCACCGATAATCGCCGACAGGCCAATACCGCCCAGGCCGAAGACGGCCACGGTGTCGCCCGGCTTGACCTTGGCGGTGTTGATCACCGCACCGATGCCGGTGGTGACACCACAACCGAGCAGGCAGACTTTTTCCAACGGCGCTTCTTTAGGAATCTTGGCCACGGAGATTTCCGGCAGCACGGTGTACTCGGAGAACGTCGAGGTGCCCATGTAGTGGAAAATCGGCTGGCCCTTGTAGGAGAAACGCGTGGTGCCATCCGGCATCAAGCCCTTGCCCTGCGTGGCGCGAATGGCCTGGCACAGGTTGGTCTTGCCACTCAGACAGAACTTGCACTTGCCGCATTCCGGGGTGTACAGCGGGATCACGTGATCGCCCACAGCCACCGAAGTTACGCCCTCGCCGATGGCTTCCACCACTGCGCCGCCTTCATGGCCGAGGATCGAAGGGAAGATGCCTTCCGGGTCCGCCCCCGACAAGGTGTAGGCGTCGGTGTGGCACACGCCGGACGCGACCACCCGCAGCAGCACCTCGCCAGCCTTGGGCATGGCGACATCCACTTCAACAATCTCAAGGGGCTTCTTGGCCTCGAAGGCTACGGCGGCACGGGACTTGATCATCCGGGTTTCTCCATCGGGTTAAAAACTGAGACGGTGAGTGTAAATCATCACCTATTGATGAATAATTCGGACTAAAGCAAAACATTATTGCTGTACAGGGACAATCACCATGCTGGAGAACCGCTGGGAAGGCATTGACGAGTTTGTCGCGGTGGCCGAATGCAGCCAGTTCACGGCGGCGGCCGAACGGTTGGGGGTGTCTTCATCCCATGTCAGCCGGCAAGTGGCGCGCCTTGAAGAACGCCTGCAAACCCGATTGCTGTACCGCAGTACGCGCAAGGTGACTTTGACCGAAGCCGGTCAGACCTTCCTGCAGCACTGCCAACGCCTGCAGGACGGTCGCGAGGAAGCGTTGCGGGCGGTGGGCGACCTGACCAGCGAACCCAAGGGCATGTTGCGCATGACCTGCGCCGTGGCCTATGGCGAACGCTTTATCGTGCCGCTGGTGACACGATTCATGGCGCACTATCCGCAACTGCGCGTGGACATCGAGTTGACCAACCGCTCGCTGGACCTGGTGCATGAAGGCCTCGACCTGGCCATCCGCCTGGGACGCCTGCAAGACTCGCGCATGGTTGCCAGCCGCCTGGCACCTCGACGCATGTACCTATGCGCGTCGCCCTCCTACCTCGAACGGTACGGTCGGCCACACAGTTTGTCGGAGTTGAGCCGGCATAACTGCCTGATTGGCAGCTCGGATATCTGGCAAATGGCCCAGGATGGGCGGGAATTTTCCCAGCGCGTGCAAGGCAATTGGCGCTGCAACAGCGGGCAAGCGGTGCTGGATGCGGCGTTACAAGGCATGGGCTTGTGCCAGTTGCCGGATTACTACGTGCTGGAGCATCTGCACAGCGGGGCGTTGGTGTCGTTGCTGGAGGCTCATCAACCGCCAAATACTGCGGTGTGGGCGTTGTATCCGCAGCAGCGGCATTTGTCGCCGAAGGTGAGGAAGCTGGTGGACTTTTTGAAGGTGGGGTTGGCGCAGAGGCCGGAGTACAAGCATTGAATTGAGGTGGTCTGCACCGGCCTCATCGCGGGCAAGCCCGGCTCCCACAGTTGGACGTGTTGTTTGATGTGGCAGCGATCAAATGTGGGAGCTGGCTTGCCTGCGATGACGCAGACCCGGTCTGACAGGTTACCGCCGGTTAGCCCAGCGCAACTTCAACCACTCCAGGTCTTCCGGCCGAGTCACCTTGATATTGTCCGAACGCCCTTCGATCAGGCGCGGCGCCTGCCCGGACCATTCCATGGCCGACGCTTCATCGGTGATCACCGCATCGGCCACCAGGCTGTCGGCCAAGGCGCGATGCAAGGCGCCCAGGCGGAACATCTGCGGCGTGTAAGCCTGCCAGATCAGGCTGCGATCAACGGTATCCACCACACGGCCATGCTTGTCGACACGCTTGAGGGTGTCGCGCGCCGGCACCGCCAGCAGGCCACCTACCGGATCGTCAGCCAGTTCCGCCAACAATTTGTCGAGGTCATCACGGCTCAGGTTAGGCCGCGCAGCGTCGTGCACCAACACCCAGTCGTCATCACTGGCGCCCAGGGCGTTGAGTTGCAGCAGCGCATTGAGCACCGAGCCGGAACGTTCCGAGCCCCCGTCGGCACGCTGGATACGCGGGTCAGTGGCGCATGCCAAGGTGGGCCAATAAGGATCGTCAATTGCAAGACTGACCACCAGGCCCTTGAGGCGTGGGTGGTCGAGAAAACAGCCGAGGCTGTGTTCGAGAATAGTGCGCCCTCCCAGTTGCAGGTACTGCTTGGGACGGTCTGCGGCCATACGGGCACCGACGCCCGCGGCAGGAATCACGGCCCAGAAGGCCGGTAAATCGTGGCTCATTGGGCCAACTGGTAGAGGGTCTCGCCCTCCTTGACCATGCCCAACTCATGACGAGCCCGCTCTTCAACGGTCTCCGTGCCTTTTTTCAGCTCAAGCACTTCAGCGTCCAGGACACGGTTGCGCTCCAGCAGGCGTTCGTTTTCGGCACGCTGGTCGGCAATTTGCTGGGTCAGCTCTTCCACCTGCGCAAAGCTGCCATTACCGACCCATAGGCGGTACTGCAGGCCAGCCAGCAACAAGAGTAAGACGAGGAACAACCAATTGGGACTGCGCATCGAAATCCGGGTATCCAGTGAAAAAAGACAGTCATGCAAACCTTTTGCAGCAACTGATAGCACAAAGCCTGGAAAAACCAGGCTTGCGCTTGTCAGTCAGCAGATTAGCGCCGAAATTCACACTGACGTGAGATTTCTGACGCAATCCGCCGACTTTTTACCATTTACTGCTTAGCCGCGAAACTCGCCGCGACCGTTGTACTTGGCTTTACCTGCCAACTGCTCTTCGATGCGCAGCAATTGGTTGTACTTGGACACGCGATCGGAACGGCACAGGGAACCGGTCTTGATCTGGCCCGCCGAAGTACCCACGGCCAGGTCGGCAATGGTGGAATCTTCGGTTTCGCCGGAGCGATGGGAGATCACGGCGGTGTAGCCCGCGGCCTTGGCCATCTGGATGGCTTCCAGGGTTTCGGTCAGGGTGCCGATCTGGTTGAACTTGATCAGGATCGAGTTGGCGATCTTCTTGTCGATGCCTTCTTTCAGGATCTTGGTGTTGGTCACGAACAGGTCGTCACCCACCAGCTGGATTTTTTCGCCGATCTTGTCGGTGAGAATTTTCCAGCCATCCCAGTCGGACTCGTCCAGGCCGTCTTCGATCGAGATGATCGGGTAGCGCTGGGTCAGGCCTTTGAGGTATTCAGCGAAGCCTTCGGAGTTGAACACCTGGCCTTCGCCGGACAGGTTGTACTTGCCGTCTTCATAGAATTCGCTGGCGGCGCAGTCCAGGGCCAGGGTCACGTCGGTGCCCAGCTTGTAGCCAGCGTTGGCCACGGCTTCGGAGATGACTTTCAGTGCGTCTTCGTTGGAGGCCAGGTTCGGCGCGAAACCGCCTTCGTCACCCACGGCAGTGCTCAGGCCACGAGCCTTCAGTACAGCCTTGAGGTGATGGAAAATCTCGGTACCCATGCGCAGGCCTTCGGAGAAGGACTTGGCGCCAACCGGCTGTACCATGAATTCCTGGATGTCGACGTTGTTATCTGCGTGCTCGCCACCGTTGATGATGTTCATCATCGGCACCGGCATCGAGTAGACGCCCGGGGTGCCATTCAGATTGGCAATGTGTGCGTACAACGGCAGGTCCTGGTCCTGCGCAGCCGCCTTGGCAGCTGCCAGGGACACCGCGAGAATGGCGTTGGCGCCGAGGCTGCCTTTGTTTTCAGTGCCGTCGAGCTTGATCATCGCGTGGTCCAGGGCTTTCTGGTCCAGCGGGTCCTTGCCCAGCAACAGGTCACGAATCGGACCGTTGATGTTGGCTACAGCCTTGAGTACACCCTTGCCCAGGTAACGGCTCTTGTCGCCATCACGCAGTTCCAGCGCTTCGCGCGAACCGGTGGAAGCACCGGACGGCGCGCAGGCGCTGCCGATGATGCCGTTATCGAGAAGCACGTCGGCTTCGACGGTGGGGTTGCCACGGGAGTCGAGAACTTCACGACCTTTGATGTCGACGATTTTTGCCATTGTTGTAAACACTCCAAAGTTGACGAAAACGACGCAGCTGAAGGAAATCTTTTGACCGACCGCAAGGGTGGAACAACGGGGCAGGCTTGCAGACGACAAGGCTCAGGCCCGGGGGCCTGAGCGTAAAGCGTGGGAAATTCTACCGGAGAAATGCCAGTTACGCGGTCTCTACCGTCGGAAAACTCTTGACCAGCTCGTCCAACTGCTTGAGTTGGGCCAGGAATGGCTCCAGCTTGTCCAGGCGCAGGGCGCACGGGCCATCGCATTTGGCGTTGTCCGGGTCCGGGTGAGCTTCAAGGAACAGGCCCGCCAGGGACTGGCTCATGCCCGCCTTGGCCAGGTCCGTCACCTGGGCACGTCGCCCGCCAGCGGAGTCCGAACGACCACCGGGCATTTGCAGCGCATGGGTCACGTCGAAGAACACGGGGTATTCGAACTGTTTCATGATGCCGAAACCGAGCATGTCCACCACGAGGTTGTTGTAGCCGAAGCTCGAACCCCGCTCGCAGAGGATCAACTGGTCGTTACCCGCTTCCACGCATTTGCTCAGGATGTGTTTCATCTCCTGAGGAGCGAGGAATTGGGCTTTCTTGATGTTGATCACAGCGCCGGTCTTGGCCATGGCGACCACGAGGTCGGTCTGGCGCGACAGGAAGGCCGGCAACTGGATGATGTCGCACACCTCGGCGACCACGGCAGCCTGCTCAGGCTCGTGGACGTCGGTGATGATCGGCACGCCGAAGGCTTGCTTGATGTCCTGGAAGATCCGCATTCCTTCTTCAAGGCCCGGGCCGCGATAGGAGGTCACGGACGAACGGTTGGCCTTGTCGAAGCTGGCCTTGAAGACGTAAGGGATACCCAGTTTCTGGGTGACCCGCACGTACTCCTCACACACCTGCATCGCCATGTCACGGCTTTCCAGCACGTTCATGCCGCCGAACAGCACCATGGGCTTGTCGTTGGCAATCTCGATGTCGCCTACGCGAATGATCTTCTGGGCCATCAGGTTTACGCCTTCTTCTGATGTTGCGTCAGTGCTGCTTTGACGAAACCACTGAACAACGGGTGACCGTCGCGCGGCGTCGAGGTGAACTCCGGGTGGAACTGACACGCCACGAACCACGGATGATCCGGTGCCTCGACCACTTCAACCAGCTTGCCATCACCGGAGCGGCCGGAGATTTTCAGGCCAGCTTCTTTGATCTGCGGCAGCAGGTTGTTGTTCACTTCATAGCGGTGGCGGTGACGCTCGACGATCACGTCCTTGCCGTAGCAGTCGTGTACCAGCGAGCCAGCTTCCAGCAGGCAATCCTGTGCACCCAGGCGCATGGTGCCGCCCAGGTCGGACGTTTCGGTACGGGTTTCAACGGCGCCAGTGGCGTCTTCCCACTCGGTGATCAGACCCACGACCGGATGGCCGCTGCTGTGATCGAACTCGGTGGAGTTGGCGTCTTTCCAGCCCAGCACGTTACGAGCGAACTCGATAACGGCCACTTGCATGCCCAGGCAGATACCCAGGTACGGCACCTTGTTTTCACGGGCGTACTGCACGGCAGTGATCTTGCCTTCCACACCACGCAGGCCGAAACCGCCGGGAACGAGGATAGCGTCAACACCTTCGAGCAGCGCGGTGCCCTGGTTCTCGATGTCTTCGGAGTCGATGTAGCGCAGGTTGACCTTGGTACGGTTGCTGATACCGGCGTGGCTCATGGCTTCGATCAGCGACTTGTACGCGTCCAGCAGTTCCATGTATTTGCCGACCATGGCGATGGTGACTTCATGCTCTGGGTTGAGCTTGGCGTCGACAACCGCTTCCCACTCGGACAGGTCTGCACCGCCGCACTGCAAGCCGAAACGCTCGACCACAAAATCATCCAGGCCTTGCGAATGCAGGATGCCCGGGATCTTGTAGATGGTGTCGGCGTCTTCCAGGGCAATCACCGCACGTTCTTCAACGTTGGTGAACTGCGCAATCTTGCGGCGCGAGGAAATATCGATCGGGTGATCGGAGCGGCATACCAGCACATCCGGCTGCAGGCCGATGGAACGCAGTTCCTTGACCGAGTGCTGGGTAGGCTTGGTTTTGGTTTCGCCGGCAGTGGCGATGTACGGCACCAATGTCAGGTGCATCAGCATCGCGCGCTTGGCGCCGACTTCGAAACGCAACTGGCGGATGGCCTCGAGGAACGGTTGGGACTCGATGTCACCCACGGTGCCACCGATCTCGACCATGGCCACGTCGGCATCGCCTGCACCCTTGATGATGCGGCGCTTGATTTCGTCGGTGATGTGCGGGATCACCTGGATGGTTGCACCCAGGTAGTCACCACGGCGCTCTTTGCGCAACACGTGCTCGTAGACACGGCCGGTGGTGAAGTTGTTGTTCTGGGTCATGGTCGTGCGGATGAACCGCTCGTAGTGGCCCAGGTCCAGGTCGGTCTCGGCGCCGTCGTGGGTGACGAACACTTCACCGTGCTGGAACGGGCTCATGGTGCCCGGGTCGACGTTGATGTACGGGTCCAGCTTGAGCATGGTGACCTTAAGTCCCCGCGCCTCCAGGATGGCCGCCAATGAAGCGGAGGCAATGCCTTTCCCCAATGAAGAAACAACACCGCCCGTGACGAATATGTAGCGCGTCATGAAAAACCCTAGAAGTCTGCGTTAAAGCGGTCCGAGCCGCCGGGGAAAGCGAAGGAAGGCCGAAGCCCCCGATCACCTGCATTAATCACAGTGCACCTTTCAAAAAAACCGCCGCGTTGTGACAGACCAGCAATGAAACACCGGTACGTTGATCGCTACACATTTTTTGGAATCGCCCAGCAAAGACTGCTTGGTAATCGGCAACGACTGCGATTCAGGCGAATCCACAGAAGTTGTATCAAGAAGGGAGCGTAGTCTACCGGAAAGGCGCTATCAGCTCAAACCTTGATCGCAGGTCTGTGGCAACCAATCCAATTGCACCTCACCCATCGACCGGGCCCATGCCCCCGCAACGCTTGGCACAGCCAGCAATTGCTCGCCCCGATAGACCAGCGGCAATCTGCCACGGACGAAGCCCGGCATGCCGCTTTCATTCAGCAGACGCTTGAGATCGCGCCGGCCTCGGCCCGGTACGTCGATGATTTCGCCACCCTGGCGATAACGCACCTGCAGCGGGCCTTCGGGGGCCTTGCCGATAAATCTCAGTTGGCCATTACCCGATAACTCTAGTGGATTTTGCGGATCGGGCCAGCTCACCGATGCGTCGGAAAACTCCGACCATGTTGTGGGCAACCACCAGATGCGTTCACCGCTACGCTGCATTTGGCCGTCGGCCAGGCGCCACAGAGGCTGTGCGTCACGCTTGGCATCGCGCAGGGCATGCCAACCGGCCCAGTGATCGCTGTCGGGTAAACGGGTCAGTGGCATGAGCCAATGCCGCAGGGCGTTACGCTGGCGGGCATCGGACAATTCACGCAATGGTTCAAGCGCCAGGGACTGCAGAGGCAACCAGGGAAACGCAGAAGGCTGATCGGCGCGCTGCAGGTCCATCAGCGCCAATTCGTCGAGCAGCCCCTGAGCCTCAGCCATGTGTTCAGCCGTGCGAGCCAGGTGGGTGATCGCCTGGGGCCAGCGCTCCGTCACGGCAGGGAGTACACGGTGACGCAAGTAATTGCGGGAAAACCGGGAATCAACGTTGGAGGGGTCTTCGATCCACTGCAACTGATGCTGATGGGCGTAGGCTTCCAGCTCGCTACGGGTGCACGCCAGCAACGGCCGCACCAAGCGGCCTTGGGCCAACGGGCGATGCTCAGGCATAGCCGCCAACCCTCGCACACCGGCGCCACGCAGCAGGCGAAACAGCAGGGTTTCGGCTTGATCGTCGCGATGCTGGCCAGTGAAAAGCACCTCCCCTGCCCCAATGATTTGCATGAACGCTTGGTAGCGCGCATCGCGCGCCGCACGTTCAAGGCTCGCGCCGGGCCTCACCTGCACACGCATGACGCGCAAGGGTACGCCCAGGCTGTCGCAGACCGATTGGCAATGAGCAGGCCACGCCTCGGCAGCAGCTTGCAGGCCATGGTGGACATGGACGGCGCTGACAGGAGGCAGATTTTCGATGTTGGCCAGTGAGACCAGGAGGTGCAGCAGGACGGTGGAGTCGAGACCGCCGGAGAACGCGATATGCCAGGCCGGGGCGTTGCGCCAGGGGGCCAGGGTGTGCAGGAGTGTGGCCGGCAGGGTTGGTTTCATCACACGTCACCGCCGCAAAGCTTGAATACGTTCGTCAGCATACACAAAGCAAATGTGGGAGCCGGGCTTGCCCGCGATGCAGGCACCTCGGTGTATCAGTGATACCAAGGTGATGCTATCGCAGGCAAGCCAGCTCCCACACAAGCCGGCTACTACATTGGGTACAGCGTCGGCTTAGAGGCCGTAGCTCATCAGGCGCTCATAACGACGAGCCAGCAGCGCTTCGTTATCCAACTTCTTGAGCATCGCCAGTTGCGACCCCAACTCGGCACGGATGGTCGCAGCGGCGGCAGCCGGGTCACGGTGGGCGCCGCCCAGTGGCTCGGCGATGACCTTGTCCACGATACCCAGGCCTTTGAGGCGATCGGCGGTGATGCCCATGGCTTCGGCAGCGTCCGGCGCCTTTTCGGCGGTTTTCCACAGGATCGAGGCACAACCTTCCGGCGAGATCACCGCGTAGGTCGAGTACTGCAACATGTTCAGTTGGTCGCAGACACCAATGGCCAGGGCACCGCCGGAACCACCTTCACCAATCACAGTGGCGATGATCGGGGTTTTCAGGCGCGCCATGACGCGCAGGTTCCAGGCAATCGCTTCGCTCTGGTTGCGCTCTTCGGCGTCGATACCCGGGTAGGCACCCGGCGTGTCGATGAAGGTCAGGATAGGCATCTTGAAGCGCTCGGCCATTTCCATCAGGCGGCACGCCTTGCGATAGCCTTCCGGGCGCGGCATGCCGAAGTTGCGGCGTACTTTCTCGCGCACTTCACGGCCTTTCTGATGACCGATCACCATCACCGGTTGGTCGTCCAGGCGAGCGATACCGCCCACAATGGCTGCGTCGTCGGAGAAATGACGGTCGCCGTGCAACTCGTCGAACTCGGTGAAGATGTGTTCGATGTAGTCCAGGGTGTAGGGACGGCGCGGGTGGCGAGCCAGGCGCGCGATCTGCCAGCTGGTCAGCTTGCCGAAGATGTCTTCGGTGAGCGTGCTGCTCTTGTCTTGCAGGCGAGCGATTTCATCACCGATGTTCAGCGAATTGTCATTGCCGACCAGGCGCAGCTCTTCGATCTTGGCTTGCAGGTCAGCGATCGGCTGTTCGAAATCAAGAAAATTCGGGTTCATAAGCGTCCGTCTTGGGTCGACGGCCAAGGGGTGCCTGGCCAGCCGGTTGTCTATTCGCGCCCTACCTTAAGGGAGAGGCGCGTTTAGGTCGAGATTAAATGTTTAGTCGAGATCAGATCTATCTGACCGTCAACGGTATTGGAGGAAGACGTTGTCTCGCCCGAACTGGTCACGCAAAGCTTGAATCAAGCCATCAGCGGGATCAATTCGCCACGTCTCACCAAACTGCAACATGGCCTTGGCATCGCTGCCGGTGTATTCCATGGTCACCGGGCATGCGCCACGATGGCGTTTTAGCAGGTCACCCAACCAGCGTAGCTGATCGCCTTTAAGCGCTTCGGTTTTGACCTTCAGGCGCAGGCTTTCGGCCAGGTTGGTGCGGGCGTCTTCCATGCTCATCACGCGCTTGATGCGCAGGCGCAGGCCACCGGAGAAGTCATCATTGCTGACCTCCCCTTCCACCACCACCATGGCGTCGGTCTGCAACAGCGATTGGGCGGAGTGAAACGCGTCGGCAAACAATGACGCTTCGATGCGGCCCGAGCGGTCATCGAGGGTGATGAAGCCCATCTTGTCACCCTTCTTATTTTTCATCACCCGCAGGGCGATGATCATACCGGCGACGGTCTGGGTATCCCGCGCCGGTTTGAGGTCGATGATGCGCTGACGGGCAAAACGGCGGATTTCGCCTTCGTACTCGTCAATCGGGTGACCGGTGAGGTACAGGCCCAAGGTGTCTTTTTCACCCTTGAGGCGCTCCTTCAGAGTCAGCTCCTTGGCCTTGCGGTGATTCGCGTAGACATCCGCATCCTCTTCGACGAACAGCCCGCCAAACAGGTCGGCGTGGCCGCTGTCATGGGTACGAGCGGTCTGCTCGGCGGCCTTGATCGCCTCTTCCATGGCGGTCAGCAGCACCGCCCGGTTACGATCGATATTGGCCTGGTAAGACTTGGGCTCATCATGAAAATACGGGCCAAGACGGTCGAGTGCGCCGCTGCGGATCAGGCCATCGAGGGTACGTTTGTTGATGCGCTTGAGATCCACCCGCGCGCAGAAATCGAACAGGTCCTTGAACGGCCCGTCCTGACGCGCTTCGGTAATGGCCTCCACCGGACCTTCGCCCACGCCTTTGATCGCGCCGAGGCCATAGATGATGCGGCCTTCGTCGTTCACCGTGAACTTGAACTCCGAAGCGTTCACGTCCGGCGCGTCGAGGCGCAGCTTCATGGTGCGCACTTCCTCGATCAAGGTCACGACCTTGTCGGTGTTGTGCATATCCGCCGAGAGTACCGCCGCCATGAACGGTGCCGGGTAGTGGGCTTTCAACCAGGCGGTCTGGTACGACACCAGGCCATAGGCGGCGGAGTGGGATTTGTTGAAGCCATAACCGGCGAATTTTTCTACCAGGTCGAAGATGTTACCGGCCAGGTCGGCATCGATGTTGTTGGTGGCGCAACCTTCAATGAAACCGCCGCGCTGCTTGGCCATTTCCTCGGGCTTTTTCTTACCCATGGCGCGACGCAGCATGTCCGCACCGCCGAGGGTGTAGCCGGCCATCACCTGGGCGATCTGCATCACCTGTTCCTGGTACAGGATGATGCCGTAGGTCGGCGCCAGTACGGGCTTGAGGCCCTCGTACTGGTAGTCGGAGTGCGGGTAAGCCAGCTCGGCGCGGCCGTGTTTACGGTTGATGAAGTCATCCACCATGCCCGATTGCAGCGGGCCCGGACGGAACAGGGCCACCAGTGCGATCAAGTCTTCCAGGCAGTCGGGCTTGAGCTTTTTGATCAGCTCCTTCATGCCCCGGGATTCAAGCTGGAACACCGCCGTGGTTTCGGCTTTTTGCAGCAGGCTATAGGTCGGTTTGTCGTCCAGCGGGATAAACGCGATATCCAGCGGTTCTTCGCCGACCTTGGCACGGTCGCGGTTGATGGTCTTGAGTGCCCAGTCGATGATCGTCAGGGTCCGCAGGCCGAGGAAGTCGAACTTCACCAGGCCGGCGGCCTCCACGTCGTCCTTGTCGAACTGGGTGACCAGGCCGTCGCCTTCTTCATCGCAATAGATCGGCGAAAAGTCGGTGAGCTTGGTCGGCGCAATAACCACGCCACCAGCGTGTTTACCGACGTTACGCACCACGCCTTCGAGCTTGCGCGCCATGTCCCAGATTTCGGCGGCTTCTTCATCGACCTTGATGAAGTCGCGCAGGATTTCTTCCTGCTCGTAGGCTTTTTCCAGGGTCATGCCGACTTCGAACGGGATCATCTTCGACAGGCGGTCGGCCAAACCGTAGGACTTGCCCTGCACCCGCGCCACGTCGCGAATTACCGCTTTGGCGGCCAGGGAACCGAAGGTGATGATCTGACTTACTGCGTTGCGGCCGTATTTCTCGGCCACGTATTCAATCACGCGGTCACGACCATCCATGCAGAAGTCGACGTCGAAGTCGGGCATGGATACCCGTTCCGGGTTCAGGAACCGTTCGAACAGCAGGTCATATTCAAGCGGGTCAAGGTCGGTGATCTTCTGTACGTAGGCCACCAGCGAGCCAGCACCTGACCCCCGGCCCGGACCTACCGGCACGCCGTTGTTTTTCGCCCACTGGATAAAGTCCATTACGATCAGGAAGTAGCCGGGGAACCCCATCTGGATGATGATATCCAGCTCGAAATTCAACCGATCGACATACACCTGGCGCTTGGCTTCGTAGTCCTCGGTGGTGTCCTTGGGCAGCAGGACGCTGAGGCGTTCCTCCAGGCCATCGAACGACACTTTGCGAAAGTATTCGTCGATGGTCATGCCATCGGGAATCGGGAAGTTGGGCAAAAAGTGCTTGCCCAGCTTTACTTCGATGTTGCAGCGCTTGGCGATCTCGACGGAGTTTTCCAGGGCCTCGGGCAAGTCGCTGAACAGCTCCGCCATTTCCTCGGCGCTTTTGAGGTACTGCTCTTCGCTGTAGTTCTTCGAGCGGCGCGGGTCATCCAGGGCCCGGCCTTCACCGATGCACACGCGGGTTTCGTGGGCTTCGAAGTCTTCTTTCTTGATAAAGCGCACATCGTTGGTCGCCACCAGCGGCGCACCCAGCTTATCGGCCAGGGCGACGGCAGCGTGCAGATGCTCTTCATCGTTGGGACGGTTGGTGCGCTGGACTTCCAGGTAGAACCGGCCTGGGAACACCTGCATCCACTCACGCGCCAGCACTTCGGCTTCCTGAGGGTTGCCGCCCAGCAGCGCGATACCGATTTCGCCCTCTTTGGCCGCCGAGAGCATGATCAGGCCTTCGCTGGCTTCGGCCACCCACTCGCGCTCGATGATGATCGAGCCGTTACGCTGGCCATCGATAAAGCCACGGGAGATCAGTTCGGTGAGGTTGCGATAACCCACGCCGTTCATCGCCAGCAGGCTGATGCGGCTCAGGGGGTTATCCGGGTCTTTGTTGGACAGCCAGAGGTCGGCGCCGCAGATCGGCTTGATGCCGGCGCCCATGGCGTTCTTGTAGAACTTGACCAGGGAACACATGTTGTTCTGGTCGGTAACCGCGACCGCAGGCATGTTCATGCCCACCAGGGTTTTGACCAGCGGTTTGATCCGTACCAGGCCGTCGACCAGGGAGTACTCAGTGTGCAGGCGTAGATGAACGAATGAAGCCGGCATAGTGATCCTGTCTTGATACATGAAAACAACAAGGCCCGGATTGTACCGGGCCTGGGTAAAAACATCAGCCTTGCTGCTAAACCTCGATCAGACTTTCACGGGCCTCATAAGCCTGGCGCACCGGGGCAAACGAGCGGCGATGGATCGGGGTGGGGCCGAGCCGAGCCAGAGCTTCCAGATGAACGGGGGTCGGGTAGCCTTTATGGCCACCAATGCCGTAGCCGGGATAGATCAATTCGAACGCGGCCATTTCACGGTCGCGGCTGACCTTGGCCAGGATCGAGGCAGCCGCAATGGCCGGAACCTTGCTATCGCCCTTGACCACCGCTTCGGACGGCATTGTCAGTTTAGGGCAGCGGTTACCGTCGATCATCGCCATTTTCGGGGTGATGTGCAGCCCTTCCACAGCACGCTGCATCGCCAGCATGGTGGCGTGCAGGATATTCAGCTCGTCGATTTCTTCGACTTCAGCCCGGGCGATATGCCAGCTCAGGGCTTTTTCACAGATTTCGTCATAGAGTTTTTCGCGACGGGCTTCGGTGAGCTTCTTCGAATCGTTGAGCCCCAGGATCGGGCGGTTCGGATCAAGGATCACCGCCGCCGTAACCACTGCGCCACAGAGCGGACCGCGCCCGACTTCGTCAACACCCGCCACCAGTTCGTGGGCCTGGGCAACGAGGCTGAAATCCAGGCCCATTTGCATGGTCATAAGGCTTCCTGTTTATGGCCGATCAAGGTCAACACGGCGTCGGCCGCCTGGTTCGAGGCGTCACGGCGTAACGTGCGGTGAATATCGTCGAAACCACGGGTCTGCTCTTCGCCGCCGTCGATCAAGGGTAGTAGGGTTTGCGCAAGCGCGTCGGGCGTTGCATCGTCCTGCAACAACTCCGGCACCAGCAGGCGCTGGGCCAACAGGTTGGGCAAGGAAATGTAAGGGCTCTTGACCATGCGCTTGAGAATCCAGAAGGTCAGTGGCGCCAGGCGATAGGCCACGACCATCGGCCGCTTGTACAGCAAGGCCTCAAGCGTGGCGGTGCCCGAGGCGATCAACACCGCATCGCAGGCTGCCAGGGCCAGGTGGGACTGGCCATCGAGCAGCGTCAACGGCAGGCTGCGACCTTCCAGCAGGGTTTCGATCTGGGCACGGCGTTGTGGGCTGGCACAGGGCAGTACAAAGCGGATCCCCGGCTTTTGCGCCTGGAGACGTTCGGCGGCATCAAAAAACAGCGCTCCCAAACGTCCTACCTCGCCGCCACGGCTCCCTGGCATCAACGCAACCAAGGGGCCATCGCGCAAGCCCAGCTCGGCACGCGCAGCCGCACGATCAGCTTGCAAGGGAATGGCGTCAGCCAGGGTGTGGCCGACAAACCGCACCGGCACGCCCTTCTCTTCGTAGAACCGGGCTTCGAATGGCAGCAAGGTCAGCATCAGGTCGCAGCCTTCGCGGATTTTCAACACACGCTTCTGGCGCCACGCCCACACGGATGGGCTGACGTAGTGCACGGTCTTGATCCCGGCCTGGCGCAACTTGAGTTCGATATTGAGCGTGAAATCCGGCGCATCGATGCCGATAAAGACGTCAGGCTGTTCTTCGATCAGTGTCTTGATCAACAGCTTGCGGCGAGCCAGCAGCTCACGCAGGCGCCCCAAGACTTCCACCAGCCCCATGACCGACAGGCGCTCCATGGGGAAGTAGGAGGTCAGGCCTTCGGCCTGCATCAACGGGCCACCGACCCCGATAAATTCCACCGCCGGATGTTGGGCCTTGAGCGCCCGCATCAAGCCGGCACCCAGGATATCGCCGGAAGCTTCACCGGCCACGAGCGCAATACGCAGAGTGGCCATGATCAGCGAGTGATGCCGCGAGTCGAGGTCTGGATGGAGTCACGGAACACCGCGACTTCCGAGAACTGCGTGGCAGGCTCGGCCAACTCGGCCAAGGCCTGTTCCACGGTCAACCCTTGGCGGTAAACCGTCTTGTAGGCACGGCGCAGGGCGTGGATGGCGTCTTCGCTGAAACCGCGACGACGCATGCCCTCGAAGTTCATGCTACGGGCTTCGGCAGGGTTGCCGAACACCGTCACGAACGCCGGGACATCCTTGCCGATGGCGGTGCCCATGCCGGAAAAGCTGTGGGCGCCGATGTGGCAGTATTGATGCACCAGGGTAAAACCGGAGAGGATCGCCCAGTCATCAACGTGCACATGGCCTGCCAACGCAGTGTTGTTGACCAGAATACAATGGTTGCCGATCACGCTGTCATGGCCGATGTGCGCATAGGCCATGACCAGATTGTGATCACCTAAGGTGGTTTCGGCGCGATCCTGCACGGTGCCGCGGTGAATGGTGACGCCTTCACGAATGATGTTGTGGTCACCGATGACCAGGCGTGTTTCTTCACCCTTGTACTTCATGTCCGGGGTGTCTTCGCCTACCGAGGAAAACTGGTAGATACGATTGTGTTTGCCAATTCGGGTGGGACCCTTGAGGATCACGTGCGGCCCGATGACAGTCCCCTCGCCGATTTCCACACCTGCGCCGACGATCGACCAAGGGCCGACCTCAACGTCGGCGGCCAGTACGGCCGACGGATCGATGATTGCGCGAGGGTCAATCAAACTCATAGTTTGCGTTCCGCACAGATGATCTCGGCAGAGCACACCGGCTTGCCATCTACCGAGGCCTGGCATTCAAACTTCCAGATCTGGCGTTTGCAACTGATGAACTTGGCTTCCAGGATCAACTGGTCACCCGGGGTGACCGGGTTGCGAAAACGCAGTTTGTCGGAACCCACGAAATAGTAAAGCGTGCCGTCGGCAGGCTTGAGGTCGAGCATTTTGAAACCAAGGATACCGGCAGCCTGGGCCATGGCTTCGATGATCAACACACCTGGCATGATTGGATGCGCAGGAAAGTGACCATTGAAGAATGGTTCGTTGATGCTGACATTCTTGTAGGCACGAATGCGCTTTTCCTCGACGTTGAGGTCCACTACGCGGTCCACCAGCAGGAACGGGTAACGGTGAGGCAGGTATTCGCGAATCTCGTTGATGTCCATCATTTCGGGGGGAAGCCTGTAATAAAGATTGGGGGCGGGCGCACCAGGCGCACGCCCCGCTAGCAAATCAAGGAGGCCGTCTAGCGGCCGCGCACACTTGATATGGAAATGGTATCAGCCTTCTGATGAAGCATTACCGCCAGGGGTCACGTCCCCGACACGCTTTTCAAGCTGTTTGATACGTCGTGCCATGTCGTCGATCTTCCTCAAACGCGCGGCACTCTTGCGCCATTCGGCCGCAGGTTGCATCGCGGTACCGGATGAATAGGCCCCTGGCTCTGTGATCGAGTGGGTCACCATGGTCATGCCGGTGATGAAGACGTTGTCGCAAATGTCGATATGCCCCACCAGTCCCACGCCACCGGCGAGCATGCAATGCTTGCCGATCTTGGTGCTGCCGGAAATACCCACGCAGGCGGCCATGGCGGTGTGATCGCCAATCTGTACGTTGTGAGCGATCTGGATCTGGTTATCGAGCTTCACACCGTTACCGATCACGGTATCGGCCAAGGCTCCGCGATCCACAGCAGTGTTCACACCGATCTCCACATCGTCGCCGATCAGTACGCCACCGACCTGGGCAATCTTGTGCCAGACACCTTTGGAGTTGGCAAAGCCAAAGCCTTCGCCGCCGATAACAGCACCGGACTGTATGACCACACGTTGACCAATACGCACATCGTGGTAGAGCGTCACGCGGGGGGCTAGCCAACCATCGGCACCAATTTCACAGCGTGCACCGATAAAGCAGTGGGCACCCACGGTGACACCAGCACCAATACGCACCCCGCTCTCGATCACGGCAAACGCACCGATGCTGGCGGCAGGGTCAACCTGGGCATCCTCGGCGATCACGGCAGACGGGTGAATACCGCCAGCCGCCTTCGGCTTGGGATCGAACAGGTGCGACGCCTTGGCGTACGACAGGTACGGGTCGGCCACCACCAGCGCATCCCCGGTAAACCCTTCGGCGTCAGCGGCCTTCAGCAACACGGCTGCGGCCTGGCAGTCGACCAGGTATTTACGGTATTGAGGATTTGCGAGGAAGCTCAACTGAGCTGGGCCAGCCTCCTGCAAGGTGGCTAGCCCAGTGATTTCTTTCTCCTTGGAGCCACGTAAGGTGGCCCCCAGGAACTCGGCCAACTCGCCGAGTTTGATAGTCGCTGTCATGGTTTACTTCAGCTGGTTCATGCGCTCGATCACCTGGCGGGTGATGTCGTATTGAGGCTTGACGTCGATCACGGCGCCACGCTCGAACACCAGGTCAAAGGCACCCTTCTTGATGACTTCTTCCACAGCGCTGTCCAATTTAGGCTTGAGCTGCTTGAGCATTTCGCGGTCGGCCACAGCCTTGGCTTCGTTCAGCTCCTTGGATTGGAACTGGTAGTCACGGGCCTTTTGCTTGAATTCAAGCTCCAGACGCTCGCGCTCGCCTTGCTGCATCTTGTCGCCACCGGCTACCAGGCGGTCCTGGATACCCTTGGCGCTGCTTTCCAGCGTCTTGAGTTTGGTCAGTTGCGGACCGAATTTCTTCTCGGCATCCACGGCATATCGCTTGGCCGCATCGGATTCCAGCAGGGCCATCTGATAGTTCAGGACCGCGATTTTCATTTCGGCGAAGGCCGGGGTGGTGACCAGCACAGTGGCCAGCAAGACCAATTGAGTCAACTTACGCACGATGTACTCCTACAGAATCCGTTGTCGTTATCTTAGGTCAGACGCTTAGAACGTCTGGCCGAGGGAGAATTGGAAAATCTGGGTTTCAGCGTTATCCGGTTTCTTGATCGGCATGGCCAGAGCAAAGCTCAACGGGCCCAGCGCAGTCACCCAGGTCACACCCACGCCCACGGAGCTCGCCAGGTTGCTGAGGCTTACGTCGTTGCACTGAGTGTTGGACTTCAAGCCACTTGGGTTCTTGATCTGTTCGCACTTGGAGTCGAACACGTTACCCACGTCCCAGAAGACCGAAGTACGCAGGGAACGCTGGTCCTTGACGAACGGCAGCGGGAACAGAATCTCCGCACCACCCTGGATCAACACGTTACCACCGAATGGCAGCGGGTCGTTGTCCGAGTCAGCGACAGTGCCCTGGTTACCAGTCCGGTCAACACCGCGGCTTGGCGTACCACGCGGACCCAAGGTGCTGTCCTTGAAACCACGTACCGAATTGAAACCACCTGCATAGTAGTTTTCATAGAACGGCAAGCCATCGGTCGAACCATAACCGTCGCCATAGCCCAGCTCTGTGTGCAGGCGCATGGTGTAGTTATCGCTCAACGGCTGGAACAACTGGCCACGGTAGTCGAGCTTGAAGAACGACAGGTCGCTGCCCGGCGTGGTGACTTCCGCAGTCAGGCTCTGGGAGTGGCCGCGGGTTGCCAGTACGCCTTTGTTCAGGGTCGACTCGGACCAACCGGCAGACGCCTTGAAGTTCAGGAACTTGTCGCCTTCACGACGGGTGAAGTCGAAGATTTCGTCCACGGTGTACACACCGGTCTTGATCTCATCCTGCTGGGCGGTAAGGCCAAAGGTCAGGCGCGAGGTTTCGCTGATCGGGTAACCCACGTTGACACCAGCACCCAGGCTGTCGATCGCATAGCTTGCAACGTCAACATCGAGGTCTTTGTAGTCGGTGGTGCGGTAGAAGGCGTTGTAGCCCAGGCTCACACCGTCTGCGGTCCAGTAGGGGTCGGTGTAGCCGAAGTTGTATCGGCTCTGGTATTCGCTGCGGGTCAGGCCGATGGACACACGGTTACCGGTACCCAGGAAGTTGTTCTGCGTGATGGAACCACCCAGGATCAAACCGGCGCTCTGGGCGAAACCGACACTGGCAGTGATCGAACCCGAGGCTTGTTCTTCAACGGCGTAGTTCACGTCAACCTGGTCATCCACACCCGGTACGGCCGGGGTTTCGACGTTGACTTCCTTGAAGAAGCCCAGGCGCTCAAGACGGGTCTTGGATTGGTCGATCAGGTAGGTCGAAGCCCAGCCACCTTCCATCTGACGCATTTCACGACGCAGCACTTCGTCCGCAGACTTGGTGTTGCCTCGGAAGTTGATGCGGTTGACGTAGGCACGCTTGCCAGGATCGACGACGAAGGTGATGTCCACGGTGTGGTCTTCATCATTCGAGGTCGGCACGCCGTTGACGTTGGCGAAGGTATAGCCTTCGTTACCCAGGCGGCGGGTGATCAGCTCAGAGGTAGTGGTCATCAGCTTGCGCGAGAACACCTGGTCCTTCTGCACCAGCAACAGGGACTTGACCTGGTCTTCAGGCACTTTCAGGTCACCGCTGAGCTTGACGTCACGAACCTTGTACTTCTCACCTTCGTTGACGTTGACGGTAATGTAGACGTGCTTCTTGTCCGGGGTGATGGACACCTGGGTCGAAGCGATGTCCATGTTGATGTAGCCACGGTCCAGGTAGTAAGAGCGCAGGCGTTCCAGGTCACCGGAGAGTTTTTCACGGGCGTACTTGTCATCGTTCTTGAAGAACGACAACCAGTTGGTGGTCTTGAGTTCGAACAGGTCGACCAGGTCTTCATCAGGGAACTTGGTGTTGCCCACGACGTTGATGTGCTGGATGGCGGCCACGGTGCCTTCGTTGATGTTGACCTTCAGGCCCACACGGTTACGAGGCTGGGGGATCACTTCGGTTTCCACGGTCGCGGAGTAGCGGCCCTGGGCAACGTACTGGCGTTGCAACTCGTTACGCACGCCCTCAAGGGTTGCGCGCTGGAAGATCTCGCCCTCGGCCAGGCCCGATTGCTTCAGGCCCTTCATCAGGTCTTCAGTGGAGATGGCCTTGTTACCTTCGATCGCGATACTCGCGACGGAAGGTCGCTCGACGACCGTGATGACCAGGACGTTACCTTCGCGACCCAGTTGGATATCTTGAAAGAACCCGGTTTTGAACAGCGCACGAGTGGATTCCACCAGGCGACGATCATCCGCCTGTTCCCCGACGTTCAACGGCAAGGCACCAAAGACGCTACCCGCGGAAACCCGCTGGAGGCCGTTGACGCGAATATCGGAGATGGTGAAGGACTCGGCGTGAACTTCGGCGATCATCAATACGGTGAGAACCGCAGTTAGCAGCAGACGTTTCATGAAGTCCTTTCTTATTCCAACTGGCAATAAACAAACTGCCGCAAAATGCGGCAGATTCGCAATTCAGCGAAGCGTTACAGACGTCCCAGATCGTTGACCAAGGCTAACAACATCACCCCGACCACCAAACTGATACCAATCTGTATCCCCCAACCCTGCACCCGATCCGACAAGGGGCGACCACGCACCCACTCGACCAGATAAAACAGCAGATGCCCCCCATCCAATACTGGAATGGGCAGCAAATTCAGAACCCCAAGGCTAATACTCAGATAAGCCAGGAAATTCAGGAAATCCGCGACACCCGACTGGGCAGAAGCGCCCGCCACTTTAGCAATGGTTATCGGTCCACTCAAGTTTTTTACCGAGAGCTCACCGAACAACATTTTCTTGAGGGATTCGAGGGTCAGCACGCTCATGGTCCAGGTGCGTTTCGCACCCTCGCCAATCGCGGCCAAAGGCCCGAAGCTGACCTCTCGCACCATCGATGGCGGCCATTCGACACCTTTGACCCCGGCACCCAGGTATCCCCCGGCCGCCTTGGCTTCGCCTCGCACCGACAAGGTCACGGGGACGTCGATTTGAGCACCCTCGCGCTCAACTTTCAGCACAATTTTGGTATCAGGGCGCACACGCACCAGGTCGACCACCTGCTGCCAGTCACCCAGCGCCTGACCATCAAGGGCCAACAGGCGATCACCGGTTTTCAGGCCAGCAGCCTGGGCCGGCCCCTTTGGATCGAGTTCGGCCAGCACCGGCGGCAAGGCCGGACGCCAAGGGCGGATCCCCAGGGATTTGATCGGATCGGGCTCATCGGCGCCCTTGAGCCAATGGTCCAGCGCCAATGCCCGCGGGGTTTCGGCGCTGGAGTCCTGATCACGCACCACCACATTGACGGTGCCGCTTTCACCCAGGCGACGCACCAACTGCAAATTGACCGCGCCCCACCCTGTGGTGGGTTCGCCATCAATCGATACAATTTCCTGCCCTGCCGTCAGGCCCGCCTTGGCCGCGATGCTGTCGGCTTCGACCGCGCCAATGACCGGGCGCACCTGCTGGCTGCCCAGCATGGCCAAAACCCAGAAGAACACCATCGCCAACAGGAAGTTGGCAATCGGCCCCGCCGCGACAATCGCGATACGCTGACGAACGGTCTTGCGATTGAAGGATTGGTCCAATTGGTCTGCAGGCACTTCGCCTTCCCGCTCATCGAGCATCTTGACGTAGCCGCCCAACGGGATAGCAGCAATGACAAACTCAGTGCCGCGGCGATCATGCCAGCGCAACAACGGCATGCCGAAACCGACGGAAAAGCGCAATACCTTGACGCCGCAACGACGCGCCACCCAGAAGTGGCCGAATTCGTGGAAGGTCACCAACACACCCAGAGCAACCAGGGTGCCGACAATCATGTAGAGCGCACTCATCTAATTTCTCCGCATTTCAATCCAATGCCTGAAGACTCAAACCTGCCCACGGCCTAACCCGCATTGCGATCCAACCATTGCCCAGCCAGGGCTCGGGCCTTGGTGTCAGCCTCGAACACCGCCTCCAGGTCATTCACTGCCACTACCGGCTCACGCGCCAGGACGTCCTCGATGATACTCGCGATCTGCGGAAAGCGGATGCGCCGTTCAAGAAACGCCGCCACGGCCACTTCGTTGGCCGCGTTAAGCATCGCCGGGGCACTGTTACCCGCCTCGGCCGCTTGCCGCGCCAGGCGCAAACAAGGGAAACGCTGCTCGTCTGGAGCTTCGAAGTCCAGGCGCGCAATTGCAAACAGGTCCAACGGTGCTACGCCGGAATCAATCCGCTCAGGCCACGCCAAGGCGTTGGCGATCGGTGTGCGCATGTCCGGGTTACCCAACTGCGCCAACACCGAGCCATCCACATAATCGACCAGGGAATGGATCACACTTTGTGGATGAATGACCACCTCAACCTGGTCAGGCCGCGCATCGAACAGCCAGCATGCCTCGATCAACTCCAGGCCCTTGTTCATCATGCTCGCCGAATCCACGGAGATTTTGCGCCCCATGGACCAGTTCGGGTGAGCGCATGCCTGATCGGGAGACACATGGTCCAGCTCGGCCGACGGAGTCTGGCGGAATGGGCCACCCGATGCCGTCAGCAAAATCCGGCGCACGCCGACCTGGCTCAAGCCGCGGGCAAAATCACCGGGCATGCACTGGAAGATGGCGTTGTGCTCGCTGTCCAGAGGCAGCAGCACCGCGCCGCTCTTACGCACCGCTTGCATAAAGAGTGCGCCGGACATGACCAAGGCTTCTTTGTTGGCCAGCAGGATTTTCTTGCCAGCATCGACTGCCGCCAAGGTCGGGCGCAAACCGGCTGCACCGACAATCGCCGCCACGACGGTATCCACGTCCGCATCGGCCGAGACCTGGCACAACCCTGCCTCGCCGACCAATACCTGAGTAGCCAGCCCGGCAGCCCGCAGATCCTCCTGCAGATTACGAGCCGCAACCGCCTCAGGCACCACGGCAAAGCGCGGCGAGTGACGCACGCACAAGGCCAGCAACTCGCGCAAACGCGTGAAGCCGGTCAGGGCGAAAACTTGATAGCGATCGGGGTGACGCGCTATGACGTCAAGGGTACTGAGCCCGACCGAGCCGGTCGCGCCCAGCACCGTAACCTGCTGCAGGCGGCTCACGAAGCGATCATCCACAACAGCACGGCAAAAATAGGCAGCGCAGCGGTGAGGCTGTCGATACGGTCAAGCACACCGCCATGGCCTGGCAGCAGGTTACTGCTGTCCTTGATGCCCGCCTGGCGTTTGAACATGCTCTCGGTAAGGTCGCCCACCACCGAGATGAAGACGACAATAGCCGTCCCCAGCAAGGCCAGAAGCACTTCTTTTACCGACCATTCACGCACCACACCGACCACCAGGGTGATCAGCAGCGTCAAGGCCAGGCCGCCGTATACGCCTTCCCAGCTCTTGCCGGGGCTGACGGCCGGGGCCAGCTTGCGTTTGCCAAAGGCTCTACCCGAGAAGTAGGCACCAATATCAGCACCCCATACCAACACCATTACAGCCAGGATCAATTCGTTGCCCAGCGGGTAACGCTTGATTTCCACCAGCCCTTGCCAGGCCGGCAACAGGATCGCCAGGCCGATCACCAGCTTGCAGGCCACGCTGGACCATTGGCCACTGGTGCGTGGATAGGTGAGTACCAGGAACGTCGCCAACGCCCACCACAACACTGCTGCTCCCAGCACCCAGGGCGCGATGTCCGGCAGGATGTACATGAAGAACAACAACAGCGCGACCACGGCGGCGTAGGCCACACGCGGCAACTGGTTGACGAAACCTGCCAGGCGCGCCCATTCCCACGCCCCAAGGGTCACGACCAAGCCGATGAACAGCGCAAAGCCGGAACCGTCGAGCAGGAAAAAACCGCACAAGGCAATCGGCAGCAGGATCAGCGCCGTGATGATTCGTTGTTTAAGCATTTAAACCCGGGCTCCAGCTTCGATCTGCTCGCTCGTTTTACCGAAACGACGCTGACGGGAAGCGAAATCGGCCAGTGCATTACGCATGGCATCGTGTTTGAAGTCCGGCCAGAACAGGTCGGAGAAGTACAGCTCGGTGTAGGCCAGCTGCCACAGCAGGAAATTGCTGATGCGATGCTCGCCACCGGTACGAATGCACAAGTCCGGCAACGGTAGGTCGCCGGTCACCAGGCAGGTTTGCAACAGTTCGGGCGTGATGTCGTCCGGGCGCAGATGGCCGGCCTGCACTTCGCGGGCCAGCCGCTGTGCAGCCTGGGCGATATCCCACTGGCCACCGTAGTTGGCTGCGATCTGCAGTACAAAACGGTTACTGCCGGCAGTGATGGCCTCGGCTTCGCGCATGGCCGTTTGCAGCTCCGGATGGAACCGCGAACGATCACCAATGATGCGCAGACTGATGTTGTTGTCATTGAGGCGCTTGGCCTCACGACGCAAGGCCTTGAAGAACAGGTCCATCAAGGCGCTGACCTCATCGGCGGGCCGCTGCCAGTTCTCACTGGAGAACGCGAACAAGGTCAGCACTTCGACCTTGGCCTCGGCGCACACTTCAATCACCGCCCTTACCGCGTCAACACCCGCTTTATGCCCGGCAACACCCGGCATAAAGCGTTTTTTCGCCCAGCGATTATTCCCATCCATGATGATCGCGACATGGCGCGGCACCACGGAGGGCACAGTCTGCTTGGTCTTTTCCATGAAGGCGTCCTGACCCCTTATACGGCCATCAGGTCCTTTTCTTTTTCTTCGGTCGCCTTGGTAATCTGGGCTTCGGCGTCCTTGGTCAGCTTGTCGATATCAGCGACGGCACGGCGCTCTTCGTCTTCGCTGATTTCCTTATCCTTGACCAGTTTCTTCAGGTCGCCCAGCGCATCGCGGCGGATGTTACGCACGGCAACGCGCGCATCTTCAGCAGCACTGCGCGCCTGCTTGGTGAAGCCCTTTCGGGTTTCTTCGGTCAGGGCTGGCATGGAGATCAGCAGCAACTCGCCCAGGTTGGTCGGGTTGAGGTTCAGGCCGGCACTCTGGATAGCCTTGTCGACAGCCGCGAGCATGTTGCGCTCGAAGGCCACAACTTGCAGGGTGCGCGAATCCTTCACGGTCACGTTGGCTACACCGCTCAGCGGGGTGTCGGAACCGTAGTAAGGCACCATCACGCTGCCCAGGATGCTTGGGTGCGCCTTGCCAGTACGGATCTGGCCAAAGGCATGGCTCAAGGATTCCAGGGATTTCTGCATACGCGCCTGGGCGTCTTTCTTGATTTCGTTGATCATTGTTGGCCTTCCTCGATCAGAGTCCCTTCTGCGCCGCCGTGTACGATATTCAGCAGGGCGCCGGGCTTGTTCATGTTAAATACGCGCAGCGGCATCTTGTGGTCGCGGCACAGGCAGATAGCGGTCAGGTCCATGACACCCAGCTTGCGATCCAGTACTTCATCGTAGGTCAGATGATCGAACTTCTCGGCATGCGGGTCTTTGAATGGGTCTGCAGTGTAAACGCCATCCACCTTGGTCGCCTTCAACACCACGTCGGCATCGATTTCGATAGCACGCAGGCATGCGGCCGAGTCGGTGGTGAAGAACGGGTTACCTGTGCCAGCGGCAAAGATCACCACTTCCTTGGAGTTCAGGTGGCGCATGGCTTTGCGGCGATCATAATGATCTGTCACGCCAACCATGGAAATAGCCGACATCACGATGGCCGAGATATTGGCGCGCTCCAGGGCGTCGCGCATGGCCAGGGCGTTCATCACAGTGGCCAGCATGCCCATGTGGTCGCCGGTAACCCGGTCCATACCGGCAGCACTGAGTGCCGCACCGCGGAACAGGTTGCCACCACCAATCACCAGGCCGACCTGCACACCGATACCGACCAATTGGCCGACTTCCAGCGCCATGCGGTCAAGCACCTTGGGGTCGATCCCGAACTCTTCCGAGCCCATCAGGGCCTCGCCGCTGAGCTTGAGTAGAATGCGTTTATAGCGAGCCTGATAACCACTGCCCTGCTGAGCCATTGCGAATCTCTCCTGCGGCGTATTTTTAAAAAATTCTTGGCGAGCCGTTTACGGCTTGCGTTCACTCTAGCTGGACGCTGTCACAGCGCCATCGGAACACGGCTTTGTAAGCCAGTTCCGAGAGGAAACCAAATAAAATTGGCCTTCCCATTTGAAAAGAGGCTGCGCGCGTGAGCGGGCAGCCTCTTTCGGCGACAGTTTGGAACTGTCTTATTGCTTGGCGGCAGCCAGCTGGGCAGCAACTTCTTCAGCGAAGTTGTCGACCGGCTTCTCGATGCCTTCGCCTACTTTGAAGTAAGTGAAGGAAACGATTTCAGCACCGGCCTTCTTGGCCAGTTCGCCAACCTTGATTTCAGGGTTCTTGACGAACGCCTGCTCAACCAGGCTTGCTTCAGCCAGGAACTTGCTGATACGGCCTTTGATCATGTTTTCAACGATGTTCTCTGGCTTGCCGGCGATCTTGTCGGCGTTGAGGCTCAGGAACACAGCTTTTTCACGTTCGATTGCGTCGGCAGACACTTCCGAAGGCAGCAGGAACTCAGGGTTGCTTGCAGCAACGTGCATTGCGATGTCTTTAGCCAGCTCAACGTCGCCGCCTTTCAGAACAACTGCAACACCGATCTTGTTACCGTGCAGGTAACCACCAACCACATCACCCTCAACGCGAACCAGGCGACGGATGTTGACGTTTTCGCCAACCTTGCCGACCAGTACCAGGCGATCAGCTTCTTGAGCTTCGATCAGCGGAGCGGCGTCAGTCATTTTCTCGGCGAACGCTTTTTCAACGCTGGCAGCCACGAATGCCTTGAAGTCGTCCTGCAGAGCCAGGAAGTCGGTCTGGGAGTTCACTTCCAGCAGAACGGCGGACTTGCCGTCTTCTTTCAGAGCGATAGCGCCTTCAGCAGCCACGTTGCCTGCTTTCTTGGCAGCCTTGATGGCGCCGGAAGCACGCATGTCATCAATGGCTTTTTCGATGTCGCCGCCGGCCTTGGTCAAGGCCTTTTTGCAATCCATCATGCCTTCGCCAGTACGCTCACGCAGTTCTTTAACCAACGCTGCAGTAATCTCTGCCATTTCAAAATCCTCTTGGATAGGTTTTCAACCATTCCACCCGATCAAACGGGCGATCAATTCTTCCCGAATCTCCGTTGTAGGCCGCTGCACGTTACAAATAATGTAGCTGCGCTGCCGACAAATGGTTTTCGAGGTGGCAAAAAGGGGGCCAAGCCCCCTTTTTGCTTACTGAGTCAACGCCAGGGCGTCAGTTACTCAGCGGCAGCTACCGGAGCTTCTTCAACGAACTGCTCGGTACCGCCAGCAACGTGGTTGCGGCCACGGATTACAGCGTCAGCCATCGAACCCATGTACAGCTGGATAGCGCGGATTGCGTCATCGTTGCCTGGGATGATGTAGTCAACGCCTTCCGGGCTGCTGTTGGTATCGACTACGCCGATAACCGGGATGCCCAGCTTGTTGGCTTCGGTGATCGCGATGCGCTCGTGATCAACGTCGATCACGAACAGTGCGTCAGGCAGACCGCCCATGTCCTTGATACCACCCAGGGAACGATCGAGCTTTTCCAGATCACGGGAGCGCATCAGCGCTTCTTTCTTGGTCAGCTTGGCGAAAGTACCGTCTTCGGCTTGTACTTCAAGGTCACGCAGACGCTTGATGGAAGCACGGATGGTTTTGAAGTTGGTCAGCATGCCGCCCAACCAGCGGTGATCGACGTACGGAGAACCGCAACGTGCTGCTTCTTCAGCAACGATCTTGCCAGCGGAACGCTTGGTGCCGACGAACAGGATCTTGTTTTTGCCCTGGGCCAGACGCTCTACGAAAGTCAGCGCTTCGTTGAACATTGGCAGGGTTTTTTCAAGGTTGATAATGTGAATCTTGTTACGCGCGCCGAAAATGTACTTACCCATTTTCGGGTTCCAGTAACGGGTCTGGTGACCGAAGTGCACACCGGCCTTCAGCATATCGCGCATGTTGACTTGGGACATGATAGTTCCTTAATAAGTCGGGTTTGGCCTCCACGTATCCCAATGACCAACCAGCGGCATCAAGGCCTCCGGCACCCAGGTCATCGTGTCGACACGTGTGTGGATTTAAGCTTTGCGGGGTATCCCCGGAAAGCGGCGCATTTTATACCACAGCATCGGCAAAAACGAAACCCGCAATCACATTTGCCGGTCGCCGCCTTTGCGTAAGCCCTTGAATACAGCCAACATGCCTCTACCTCATAGAGAGAAGCGATCACCAGACGCGCATGATTTGCCAGCATCGTCTGTTAGAATCGCGTTTTTTGGGAATTGCGCGAATGTTGTAACCCTTTGTCGCGCCCCCCGTGAACCGTATTGATTTCAGCGCGTCGCGCTAGAGAGAGCCTGTATGACCGTTACCTTGAAAACCGCCGAAGACATCGCAGGCATGCGCGTTGCCGGCAAACTGGCTGCCGACGTGCTGGAAATGATCGCCGAACACGTCAAGCCCGGCGTCACCACCGAAGCGCTGGACCGTATCTGCCACGACTATATAGTCGACGTGCAAAAAGCCATCCCTGCCCCGCTGAATTACAAAGGTTTCCCCAAGTCGATCTGCACCTCGATCAACCACGTGGTCTGCCACGGCATTCCGGGCGACAAACCACTGAAAGACGGCGACACCCTGAACATCGACGTCACGGTGATCAAGGATGGTTACCACGGCGATACCAGCCGCATGTTCCACGTCGGTAACGTGCCGGTGTGGGCCGAGCGCCTGTCCCAGGTCACCCAGGAATGCATGTACAAGGCCATCGAGATCGTCAAACCCGGCTGCCGCTTGGGTGACATTGGCGAAGTGATCCAGAAGCACGCGGAAAAGAACGGCTTCTCGGTGGTGCGCGAATTCTGCGGCCATGGTATCGGCAAAGTGTTCCACGAAGAGCCGCAGATTCTGCACTACGGCCGTGCGGGCACCGGCATGGAACTCAAGGCCGGCATGACCTTCACCATCGAACCGATGATCAACCAGGGCAAGGCCGACACCAAGGTGTTGGGCGACGGCTGGACCGCCATCACCAAGGACCGCAAGCTCTCAGCCCAGTGGGAACACACCCTGCTGGTCACCGACACCGGTTATGAGATCTTCACCCTGCGCGCCGACGACACCATCCCACGCGTTTCGGCCTGAAGGCTGCCCAGGTTTTCCCACAGCGTGTTGTGACTGACTGATAGATAGAAAGGAAAGCCGATCGATGCCCCAGGTGGATCCCGAACTCTTCGACCGTGGCCAGTTCCAGGCCGAGCTGGCATTGAAGGCAAGCCCCATCTCCGCCTTCAAGAAGGCCATCCGCCAAGCCCGCGAGGTGCTCGATGCGCGCTTTCGCAGTGGCCGGGATATTCGCCGCCTGATCGAAGACCGCGCCTGGTTCGTCGATAACATCCTGCAAAAGGCCTGGGAGCAGTTCAATTGGAGTTTCGACGCCGATATCGCCCTGGTGGCGGTCGGCGGCTACGGTCGCGGCGAACTGCACCCCTACTCCGACATTGACCTGCTGATCCTGCTGGACAAGGCCGATCACGAGACCTTTCGCGATTCCATCGAGCGCTTTCTGACGTTGCTGTGGGACATCGGCCTGGAAGTCGGCCAGAGCGTACGCTCGGTTGACGAATGCGCCGAAGAGGCCCGTGCCGACTTGACGGTGGTCACCAACCTGATGGAAAGCCGCACCATCTGCGGCCCCGAGCGCCTGCGCCAGCGCATGCTCGAAGTCACCAGCACCGCACACATGTGGCCAAGCAAAGACTTTTTCCTGGCCAAGCGCGCCGAACAAAAAGCCCGGCACCACAAGTACAACGACACCGAATACAACCTGGAACCCAACGTCAAAGGCTCACCGGGCGGGCTGCGGGATATCCAGACGATTTTGTGGGTAGCGCGCCGCCAATACGGCACGCTGAACCTGCGCGCCCTGGCTGGCGAAGGCTTTCTGGTGGAGAGCGAAAACACTCTGCTGGCCTCGTCCCAGGAATTCCTGTGGAAGGTGCGCTACGCCCTGCACATGCTGGCTGGTCGTTCCGAAGACCGCCTGCTCTTCGACCACCAGCGCTCTATCGCTACCCTTCTGGGCTTTGAAGGCGAAGATGCGAAGACCAGCATTGAAAGCTTCATGCAGCAGTACTACCGGGTGGTCATGAGCATTGCTCAGCTCAGCGACTTGATCATCCAGCACTTCGAAGAAGTGATCCTGGCTCCCGAAGATGAAGCGCCGCCGCAGCCGATCAACGCGCGTTTCCAACTGCATGACGGCTATATCGAAGCGCGTAACGACAACGTGTTCCGCCGCACACCGTTCGCCATGCTGGAAATCTTTGTGTTGATGGCCCAGCAGCCGGAGATCAAAGGCGTGCGCGCCGACACCATCCGCTTGCTGCGGGAAAACCGTCACCTGATCGACGACGACTTTCGCAACGATATCCGCAACACCAGCCTGTTTATCGAGCTGTTCAAGTGCCGCATCGGCATCCATCGCAACCTGCGGCGCATGAACCGCTACGGCATTCTCGGGCGCTACCTGCCGGAGTTCGGCTTTATCGTCGGGCAGATGCAACACGACCTGTTCCATATCTATACCGTCGATGCCCACACCCTGAACCTGATCAAGCATCTGCGTAAGTTGCAGTACACCCAGGTGTCAGAGAAATTCCCGCTGGCCAGTAAGCTGATGGCCAAGCTGCCCAAGCCCGAGTTGATTTACCTGGCCGGCTTGTACCACGACATCGGCAAGGGCAGGCATGGCGACCACTCGGAGATCGGCGCGGTCGATGCCGAAGCCTTCTGCCAGCGCCACCAGTTGCCGGTGTGGGACAGCCGCCTGATTGTCTGGCTGGTGCAGAACCACCTGGTGATGTCGACCACGGCCCAGCGCAAGGACTTGTCCGACCCGCAGGTGATCCACGACTTTGCCGGCATCGTCGGCGATGAAACCCGCCTGGATTACCTGTATGTGCTGACCGTCTCCGACATCAACGCCACCAACCCGACGCTGTGGAACTCCTGGCGCGCCAGCCTGTTGCGCCAGCTATACACCGAGACCAAGCGCGCCCTGCGCCGTGGCCTGGAGAACCCGGTGGACCGCGAAGAACAGATCCGCCGCACCCAAAGCGCAGCCCTGGATATCCTGGTGCGCGGCGGTAACGACCCGGACGACGTCGAGCAACTCTGGTCGCAACTGGGTGACGATTACTTCCTGCGCCACACCGCCGGCGACGTGGCCTGGCACAGCGACGCGATCCTGCAGCAACCCGCCGATGGCGGCCCGTTGGTCCTGATCAAGGAAACCACCCAGCGCGAATTCGAAGGCGGCACGCAGATCTTCATCTACGCCCCCGACCAGCACGACTTCTTTGCCGTGACCGTGGCGGCCATGGACCAGCTCAACCTGAACATCCACGACGCCCGGGTCATCACCTCCAGCAGCCAGTTCACCCTCGACACCTACATCGTGCTCGACACCGACGGCGACTCAATTGGCGATAACCCGGCGCGGGTGAAAAAGATCCGCGAAGGTCTTACCGAAGCCCTGCGCAACCCCGACGACTACCCCACCATCATCCAGCGCCGGGTGCCGCGCCAGCTCAAGCACTTTGCCTTTGCGCCCCAGGTGACCATCTCCAACGACGCACAGCGACCGGTGACGGTGCTGGAGCTCAGCGCACCGGATCGCCCGGGCCTGCTGGCACGCATCGGCGGGATTTTCCTGGAGTTCGACCTGTCGTTGCAGAACGCCAAGATTGCGACCCTGGGCGAGCGTGTGGAAGACGTGTTCTTTATCACCGATGCCGATAACCAGCCGCTGTCCGACCCGCAGCTGTGCCTGCGTTTGCAAGCGGCGATCGTGGAGCAATTGAGCGTGAGCCAGGAACCCGGCGTCGAGCTGACACGCCTGACCATTTGAATTTTTAACTTTGTGAACAGGAGTCATGTGGGAGCTGGCTTGCCTGCGATGCAGACACCTCGGTGCGTCAGGTCGACCGCAGTGAGGCCATCGCAGGCAAGCCAGCTCCCACAGGATCCGCGCTCACCGTGACAGAGGCTTATATGAACAACGCCCTTAACCAGTTGCAGCCCTACCCCTTCGAGAAACTGCGCGCTCTGCTCGGCAGCGTGACGCCGAACCCGGACAAGCGCCCGATTGCGCTATCCATCGGCGAGCCCAAGCACACCTCACCGGCCTTCGTTGCCGAGGCCTTGAGCAATAACCTCGATCAAATGGCGGTGTACCCCACCACCTTGGGTATTCCGGCCCTGCGCGAAGCCATCGGCGCCTGGTGCGAACGTCGCTTCAACGTGCCCAAGGGCTGGCTGGACCCGGCACGCAACATCCTGCCGGTCAACGGTACGCGCGAGGCGCTGTTTGCCTTCACCCAGACCGTGGTCAACCGTGGCGACGACGCGCTGGTGGTGAGCCCCAACCCGTTCTACCAGATCTACGAAGGCGCCGCGTTCCTGGCCGGGGCCAAGCCGCATTACCTGCCGTGCCTGGACAGCAATGGCTTCAACCCGGACTTCGACGCCGTCTCCCCCGACATCTGGAAACGTTGCCAGATCCTGTTCCTGTGCTCCCCAGGCAACCCGACCGGCGCGCTGATCCCGGTCGACACCCTGAAAAAACTCATCGCCCTGGCCGACGAATATGACTTCGTCATCGCCGCCGACGAGTGCTACAGCGAGTTGTACTTTAACGAGCAAACCCCACCGCCGGGCCTGCTCAGCGCCTGCGTCGAGCTGGGGCGCCAGGACTTCAAGCGTTGCGTGGTGTTCCACAGCCTGTCCAAGCGCTCCAACCTGCCAGGCCTGCGCTCAGGCTTCGTGGCCGGCGACGCCGAGATCCTCAAAGCCTTTTTGCTGTACCGCACCTACCACGGCTGCGCGATGCCCGTGCAAACCCAGCTTGCAAGCATTGCGGCCTGGCAGGACGAAGCCCACGTACTGGCCAACCGTGACCTGTACCGCGAGAAGTTCGACGCGGTGCTGGCGATCCTCGAGCCGGTGCTGGACGTGCAAAGCCCGGACGGCGGCTTTTACCTGTGGCCGAATGTAGAGGGTGACGACGCCACTTTCTGCCGCGATTTGTTCGTGGAAGAACATGTGACGGTGGTGCCGGGCTCTTACCTGTCGCGCGAAGTGGACGGCTTTAACCCTGGCGCGGGGCGTGTGCGCCTGGCATTGGTTGCGCCGTTAGCCGAATGCGTGGAAGCGGCTGAGCGGATTCGCGACTTTATCCAGCGTCGCCGTTAAGGGCCTACCGGTCACTTCATGTGACCCAAATTCGCCTCGCTCATATCCAACTCCGCCAACACCTCCCTCAACACGTCATCACCAATCTGGTGATGACGGCTCAAGCTGTACAACTCCAACCGTTGCGCGCGTAGGGCCTTGAGCCGCAGCTTGCGCTCCAATTGGTCCATCTGCAGCGCCAGCGCCTGGGCTTCAGCCGAATCATTAAACACATCCAACTGATGACGATACTCCGCCATCAGCCGCGCCTTGAGCTCGGTGGCCAGCGCAGCTTGAGCGGCATCCGGGGTTTCGGCTTCGGCGGGTTCCTGGGCCTCCAGCGCATGGATCGCCGCCACGGCGGTCTTCTTCCAGGCCTCGCGCACTTCGTTGTGGCGCTTCTCATCCGGGCCTTTTTCGACACCACGCAGCAGTAACGGCAGCGCGATGCAGGCAGCGACCAGCGACAGCAGGATCACCCCGGCAGCGATAAAGATCAGCAGGTCACGCTCAGGGAAATCCTGGCCCGGCGCCAGCAACAAGGGCACCGACATGACGCCCGCCAGGGTCACCGCTCCGCGAACACCGCCGACGGTCAGTAACCAGCAGGAGCGGGCCGTCGGCACCAGGGTCAGCGCGCTTTTGCCACGCAGCCTGCGCAGCAACCCCGACAGCCGCCAGATGCTCTGCACCCAGATAAAGCGCAATACCACCAGCACCAGGAAGATCGCCACCACATCCAGGCAGCGATACATCAAGGTGGGCCACAGCGTGGTTTCATGACTGACCACAGCCTTGATGATGTCCGGCAGTTGCAGGCCGAGCAGCAGGAAAATCAGGCCATTGAAGGCAAACTCCAGCAGCGACCAGACGCTGCGGTTGAGCAAACGCGTGCTGGTCTGGCGCGGCAGCAGGTCGAGCCAGCTTTGCATCATGCCCGCCGCCACCGCCGAGAGAATGCCGGACGCGCCCAGGCGTTCAGCCAGTACGTACGCAGCAAAGGGCAGCAGCAACATGAACACCACATGGGTCGCCGGGTCATCCCAACCGCGCGCGATCATCCAGGCGCGCAGGCGGCCGACCAGCCAGCTCAGCGCCACGCCGATCGCCAACCCACCCACTGCCACCAGTACAAACGTCAGGCTGGCATCCGCCAGGGAAAAGACCCCGGTCAACGCCGCGGCCAGGGCAAATTTGAAGGTCACCAGGCCCGACGCGTCATTCATCAAGGCTTCGCCCTGGAGCATGTGCATCAGCGGCTTGGGCAAACGGTTCTGGGAAATGGCCGACACTGCCACGGCGTCCGTCGGGGATAAAACCGCTGCCAGGGCAAAGGCCACCGGCAAGGGGATCGAGGGCAGCAACCAATGAATAAAGTAACCAGCGCCCACCACGGTGAACAGCACCAGCCCCACCGCCAACGTCAGGATCGGACCACGCAGGCGCCACAACTCGCGCTTGGGCATGCGCCAACCATCGGAAAACAGCAGCGGTGGCAGGAACAGAAACAGGAACAGCTCCGGGTCCAGCGCCACATGCAGCCCCAACGTGGGCCAGGCCAGCAAGGCGCCGGCGGCGATCTGCACCAGGGGCAACGGCAGTGGGATGATGCGCCCGACCAGGCGCGAAAGGCTGACCAGCATCAGCAGGATAAGAACGGTGTAGGCGGTTTGCATAACGCGGGTTTCCCGGACAATCGACTTGCAACGACACATCAGGCAACAACTGGCCGTTGAAGTGCCATATTACCCGGCTATGTTACCTGGCTATGTTACTCGCCTATGCTGCGCACTGGCACTTTGCGCAAAAGTCGCACGCTGTTGACGAGCGGCGCCGAAACCCGCTGGTCGTGGCATAATCGGCGATCTTTCATTTTCATACGTCCAAAGGGGGGCAATTCCTTGAGTGCTTCAAGCAAAACCTTGCACCTTTTCGGCATCAAAGCCTGGGATGCCGCATAAGAAACGCTCAAGGCCTTTAATATCAAGGCCTTGACCCTAAAAACACCCTCCAAAAATACCCACTTTTGCGACTCTTCTAAAACCAATAAACATTGGTCCAAACGGTTGCGTTTTGGGGAAGAAGCTCCAACGCGAAATCCCGCCCCGGCGTCCTGCCGACGAACACCACTCCCCAAACCTGCCACACCTCGATTACTGTACACACATACAGTATTTGAGGTTCACGCTATGAACGTTGACATGGACACCGATGATTGGCTCGGCTGCCCTACTCCCCTTGAGATGTACCAGCACCAATGCGCGCTGCTTGAGGATGAGCTGAACAGCGCCTATCAGCTACTGACCAGGGCCAGGGCAAACATTGCCGGGCTTGTCCAGATGAATGACCTGCTGCTGGCAGGCAAGAGCAAGGCCGAGGCATCGCTAAAGCGGGCTCAGGCTCGCCTGTTAGAAATTGGCGACGACCCATCTGGCAATCACAGCTTTCGCCCCATCGATACGATCACAGAGCAGCGAGATCACCTGTTCAGGGAGAATCAGCGGCTTCTGCTGGAACTGAAAGTGTACCGGGGGCCACCGTCCTGACGTATGCCTGACAGGCCCGCAGCGCGATCAGTCCTTGGTCGCCGGAGTCGGTAATGCCGATAATTCTTTGAGCATGCGCTGGGTCAAGTTGGGCTCTACGGGCTGCATGAACCACGCTGACGGCGCCGGGGGCGGAAGGCACGTTGCAGCCACTGGCTGAATCCGTTGCGTCGAGAAGGACTGACAGCCGCACATCAGCAGTGGCAAGGCGATCGCGCAGAGCAGCCTGGTTACGTTGGGCATCGGATAACTCCTTGATGTGTTTTTGGTCCTGGGTGGCGATCTGTTTCTCGGTGGCCAGGCGCCTGTCCTGCTCGGCTCGTACCTGGGCGGCGGCGGCATTGCTGATAGCGGCCAGGTCATCCTTGTGCAGGCCGGCCTGCTCGGCGAGCTTCTTGCTCATCCGCCAGTCCTGCACCTGCCAGGTGACGCCAGCGGCGGCGGCCATCAGCAACAGGATCAGCACCGCCAGGCCGGCCAGCTTCTGCGCCGGCGTCATGCCAGCACCTTCAGCGCCTTTTCGTACAGCGCCTGGCGGTCGGCCAACCCGTTCACGCCCCCGTTGATGCGCCGAGTGATCTTCACGAACTCGCCCTGATCCGCCAGGGTGTTCAGGCCGCGCGTCGACCAGAACCAAGCCGCCGACATGGCCGCATGCTGCGGCAGCTCCAGCAACTCTGGCTTGCTGATCAGGTCCAGGCCCAGGGCTTCACCGCACGCCCTGTAGTTCGCACGGCCGGTAACCTGTATCAGTCCGCGCCCACGGTACTTGGGTCCGTCACCCTTCTCGGTGTTGCCCAGATCTGCATGGCCTTCGTATTTGAGCTGCTGCGCGGTGGGACCCCAGATCTCGCGCACCCAGCGCAACTGTCCGGACTCATGGCCAATCTGTGCGATGAACGCCGCGACCCGCGCGGTACCCACGATGCCGTAGTGGTTCATGGCCGTGTTCAGGGCAGGAACAAAAACGCCGGCATTGCGGCCGGCGTTCGGGAGGATCTGCAGCAGTTGCTGCTCAGTGATGGGCATGGCTTTCTCCGGGCACAAAAAAGCCCGCTCAATGGCGGGCTGCTATTTCTGATTGTCGAATCAGTCGTCAGGTGGCAGGCGTTTGGCCGGCTGATTGGTTGATCATTGCTCGATCGCGCCTGATCTTTTTTCGATCCGTGAACAGGAAAAATACCAGAGCTATCAGAACGGTCAACTTTATGAGTGACCACCATGAACTTGATATCTGATCGCTGAAAAGCGAAAGCACGATAGACGACATGAAAAACGAAGCAAGCATCATGTAGTAAACATTGCCTGCCTTCGCTTTAAAGTACGTATAAGTCGATATAGCTGAATACAAAGACAGGAAAGCAATTACACCGAGAACACCAAATTTTGGATATAACGAAAAGTACATGCTGTATACATTACCCTCTAGGTCTGGAGCGTACCTGTTGAAGGCTAAGTGCTGAGGGTCTGGAATGCATAGACCGACGAATGAAAGCATGTGGCACATAGAACTGAATGGAGACCATAGAGGCTCTAGACTTATATCCCCATCAAAATAACGAGCAAACAGAACAGGGCCCTGAAACGCATAACCTGCGAAGTGCTCTAAAAACGTATAAACAAAGTCTCCAGCGCTTTCGTCTGAATCAAGAGCAACCTTTGCCGTAGCAATCGCGCCGCCAATCAGAACAAGAAGAAAGCATCCGCCGACCCAAATTACTAATTTGGCAGATAACTTGCCGCGCACGATAACCCATATGAACATCACACCTATCAGCAGTTGCAGAAGACCCGAACGCCCAGAAGCAAGAAGAATGAGCAAAGCCCATGGGGTTGATATTATTAGTAGCGAAGAAGCTGAGCACCACTTTTTAAGATAGCAAACAACAAAAAGAGGGATCAGCATGGTGCCGACCTGTAGATAATTTGAAGCCGCCCAACCTAGTACGTCGTCGCCATCAACGCTTCTCTGCCTTGCGATGTAAGCAGCTTGAACAAGATCCGGGGAGAGACTTGTGAGATCAATATAAATGCTTGGCAATACAGCCAAGTGAAGAAGACAAAAGAAAAACACCATCTTTCTTGCATTTATAGGATTATAGAAATAACCATAAGGAACAGTATTACGGTTTAATTTGCGCAACATCTCATAAGTTGCAATGCCGACAATTGAGAAAACTAAGCTGCCGGCAATATAAAGAAGAAGTGCTTCTGACTCTATTGGATAAAAACCAAAGACTTCAGAAGCACTAACACCCCAAAGCCCAAAAGCCCAGGTTAGCGGAAACACCGATGCCGGACTCCATTTGTCCCTTGAGATCAGAGCGGCTATGATTCCGATCATAAGCAAGACTGTGCCAACAGCGAAGCTAAACATCCTATCAAGTCCCTTCGACGTGTTCCAAATTTAGATTACTTGCGGAGGGCATTATTGCATTTAAGCCCTTCCGCAAGCACGAGAAAAATATCGAATGGACGGATGCTAGCTTTGGTATTTTTTCATGCCTACCTGACTAGGTAGGTCAACGATGCCGAAAGCCTGTCTCCCGCAGCCCACGAGAATGGCGTACCCGCCCTGACGCCTGCCCCGTTACGGCCGAAGTTCAACAGGCTTCCGCCACCAGGGATCTGCCCAAACACGACAAAGTCGGTTGAGGCGCTGGCGTCAAAAGCATTACCAGCCATCCCGTCTGCATTGATGTTAGGAGTCGCAACAAACGGCAGTGCGAACGTCCAGGGTGCAGCGCCGTCACCCGCTGTGGTGGTCGATCCGAACTCAAGCCTAAGTTGTACCGTCACGACCCGTCCTGACCGGACGTAGTTCAAGGTCAGCGAGCCGTTTCCAATCGAAGGCGCCGCACCTGACGCTTGCGTCCAGCCAGTGTTTGTAACTGTACCTCGAGCATCGAAAGAGTTTGAGTTACTTGCGCTATCCTCGGTAATCTCGCCTTCACATCCTGCAAAGCGGTGTCCTACGCCAGAAACGATATTCACTGCGCCAGCAAAAGAGATCCCAGTAAATGTGGAGCCACCGCCGCTGACAATGAGGGGCGAGGTATTCCCGAAGCGGCCATTTGCGAAGTGCATCAAGCCAGCACCGGCACCGTGCTTGAGCGTGGTCATGTAAAACTCGCTCATGCTGCAGCCGTTGCCTGACCCGGTAACGTCCATGAAGCCGCCCGACAACCAAATCCCTCGGAAGAAGATTGGCCGAACGGTCGACACGCCCCCCAGGTCAATCGCGGCGACAGTAGCCGGCTCGAATGTGCTGCCCTCAAACGACGCGATGTTAAATCCGCCTGCAGCACCTGGGAAGCTGAGCGCAAACCCATTCATCAGGTTTGAACGGCAACGCTCGACGCTTCCGGAGAACCCTTCGCAAATAATTCCTTTGCCAGTGAAGGTGGCACCAACGCCCTCGAAGTTGATATCGGAAATTCGCGAAAGGTTGCCAACGTAAATAGCGTCGCAGTTAGCGATTTTGGTAAAGGTTGTTCCGCGCTGACCGCCCGCGCCATGCCAGTGCTGGCCGTCGGGAACGGTCAGGCGTACGCCCTGAGAGTAAGCGCCAGGCTCGAAAAATAGGTCAGCACCAGCGCCCTTAGGCGACATTAGGCTGTTGATGGCGGCGGCGTCATCTGCCCCTCCGCCAATGGGGGAAACAAATATCGCTCGGCGCAGGATTGCTTTTAGGGCGCTACCTACAGTTCCTGATGCGTATGTTTGCGAATCAACAAAGCCGAGCATTCCAGCGCCTGAAGGCTGCGATAACTCTTGCCGGAGAATATCGTCGGAGTTCATCAGGCTGAACTTGGTTTGCTCAAGCGCCCAATTGCCCGTGGTGGTATATGGCAGGGTGGTGGAGTCGGCCAATCGGTACGCGTAACCGTTTCGCACCGTGTATTGGCTGCGACTGGTAAATGTGATTCCGGCACCGTAGTCGCCAAGCCAAACAAAAGCCGAACCTGCCAAGAACTGATCGAATTGAGTGGCGCGACCCTCCTGCGCGCTGTTGAAGTCTTCCTCCATTCCCATCCAGGTTCGGCGTTGCTTGCCAAGTCGATCAGCGACAAAAGGTTGATCTCCATTCACGTACTTGTCCGTGATGGCGGCATTGTCATACAGGTCTCGAGGATCGGTAGACGGGACTGGGTTCAGGGTGTCGTATGGCATTCTTTTCTCCGGGATCGAGTAGGAGGCGGATTCACATCCGCCGTCCTCTCACACCACCGTACGTACGGTTCCGTATACGGCGGTTCAGGTTATACGGTTAAGTCGGTTTATCGTATCCAGTATCGAGACCAGCCCGAGGCGGTCCCACAGCTTCTTCGGCAACGCCTGATTCATATGGGGCGCTCCCGAGTTCCACCATGGGCCTCGGCCATTGACTGCCGATTTCCACGCCCGCGCCGCATTAAGTCCCAAGCGTATCAAGTTGCGCGCCCTCGTAGAGGGCCGCTTCCATTGACGCCAGACGATACAGCGAAGCTTGTGACGCACCCAGCCGTCCAATTCCTCAAGTGGCCGTCTGCTCTGGCTCAGCTTGAAGTAGCCCGCCCATCCGCGCAGCACGGGGTTTATCCGCTCGATGACAGTCGCCACCTTGTGGCCCCGCGCTTTACGTAGCAGCTCTCTGAGCCGGTCGCGCAAGCGACCCAGGCTCATCGTCGCCACTCTCAGTCTCGGTTGCTGATGCCAGCTCATCCCGTAACCCAAGTAATCACACATCCAAGACCCGGCTACTCGGCTCTTATCCCGATTCAGCGTTAGTTTCAGGCGCTGATTCAGGAAGCGCTCAACACTGGCCATCACTCGTTCGCCAGCACGAGGGCTGCGCACATAGATGTTCGCATCGTCGGCATAACGCACGAAGCGATGACCCCGCCGTTCCAGCTCGCGGTCGAGTTCGTTGAGCAGGATGTTCGACAGCAACGGCGAGAGCGGGCCGCCTTGCGGCGTCCCTTCCTGCCGTCGGCTGGCGATCCCACCCGACATCTCACCGGCTTGGAGGTACCGCCGGATCAGTCTGAGCACGCGTTTATCTACGATTTGGCGCGCCACGTACGCCATCAGGAGATCGTGGTTGACCCGGTCAAAGAATTTCTCAAGATCGAGTTCCACGCACCAGCGATGCCCTGCCGCCACATGGGCGCGGGCTGTCTCGATGGCTTGGTGGGCGCTTCTGCCCGGACGGAAGCCGTAGCTGTAATCCGAAAACAGCGGGTCGAAGATCGGCGTGAGCTGTTGCAGCAGTGCCTGTTGGATCAGGCGATCCACGACGCAGGGAATGCCCAGTTGTCGGGTGCCGCCTTTGGGTTTGGGGATGTCGACGGCGCGTACACCTTGCGGGTGGTATTCGCCGGCCAGCAACCTCCTCTGGAGGATCGGCCAATACTGATTCACGTAGTCCGCCAAGTCGTCGACCGTCATGCCATCGGCACCCGGCGCGCCCTTGTTGCTGACCACGCGCTGATACGCACGTCTGAGGTTGGCCGGTGCAAGCACCCGCGCCATCAGCGTGTCCGGCTCCGCGTTCGTCCACGTCACAGATGCCGTCGATACCTTTGCGCTGTCAGCCGTCATCCTCGGATTCTGTCCGGGACTCGGAGTCACAGTCTTCTCTTGGAGAAATTTCTGCATTTCGGTATTCAACGAGACTCTGACGCCTACTGGCGGCATAACCTGTTCGGCCCTTGGTGGCGCGGTTATTCGCCACTTACTACGGCTTCGGCTGACTTCTGCACGCTCATCCCATCGCCTCTCGACGCTCGGTAGCACACTGGCAAACGTGCAGATCTCCCAGGGTAATTCGCGCGACCTTCCTGCTTATGCCTGTCGGATCTACGTCACAGCGTTCCGTGCAAGTATTGGGCTTTGAAGATTTTGGCCTTCTTACCCCGCTGCGCCGCCTCTATCCGCTTCCTGTTCGTCAGGCCAGCATTTTGCCTCGGGCTTCCTTCAGATTCGCAGTCACCCGCGACACCCTTGCCTCTGGCTAACACTTCCCCTTGCCGGGTGTGTAGAGGACTTTCACCTCCCAGTCACCAGCGTGGCCACCACAGCCAAGCTGGTTGCGCTTGCGCGCAACGCGCCATGCCTGGCGCACCACAAAAAAGCCCGCTCAATGGCGGGCCTGTGTGGGCTTAGTTATTTAGTCTGGCGCTGATGCGTTGTCGTACAGGTAAACCCTGTCGTCGTAGTTGAATCCTTGAACAGAAACGCTTTCGCTTCCTTTGGGCGTTACCTTGCTGATCAGGACGCGATGGCATTCTCGGGTTACGGGCCCGAACAGCAGGTGTGGCGGTTCCCGGTCCCAACTTGTATCGGGTGTGAAGTCGAGAGTCGGGATGCTCAGGTGGTACTCATCTATCCTTGTGGCCTTCCATGGGCCGCTGAGCGTACCGTCCTGACGCCTGATGCCAACCGTGTGATCTACGCCTGTCTCCCATATAAAAGGCTCAGAGCTTTCAAGGATGTAGCTGCCCGCACCGAGCGAGATGCCGAGTAGAAGAGCGCTCTGCCCTCTCCCTGGAGTGTCATCCGATACGCCAGCAAGCCCCATGTAATCGCTGTTGTTGCCGTCCAGTTCCGTTTCGAACGAATAGCTCCAGCGTCGATACCTGGTCTCGCTTGCGCGGCGCATCCCTAGACGGTAAGCACGGTCACGGTCGCCTATGCCCAGGGCCTGGACGTTCTCTGCTTTCAGGCCAAGCTGGCCAGGAAGGCGGCATTTAACCGTCTCGGTTTGGCGCGTGCGGCGATCCTTGTACTCAACATCCACGCCGTCGTGTTCTGACCCAGGGTCGGGCGATTTGAAGCTGATGCGCAGCGGCCCCTTCATGTTCTGGGCCGAGTAACCTTGCGTGCCGGGCGGGAAATACTCTGTATCGAAGCCCTCCCGCTTCTGGTCGCGCACAGGACGCAATCTTCCCCGGCTGATGGTGAACTCCGCAAAGCCGGGGGCGAGCGCGGTGTTCAGTGCCTCCTTGACCGTCATGAGCGAATCAATCGACAAGTTGAAGGTGTCGCCCCTGGCCTTGCACACCGCGTCAAACGCTGCCAACTCATCCGTATCAATGTCGGCGTCCTGGTAGCCTGGCGCCTTCGCGATGTAGTTGAACGCTGGAGCAATGTCACGCGTGACTCGGCTGTCAGGTGTCCAGGCCCCATTGACCAAGATCGGCAGCTTTCGGGTGGCCACCACCGATACTTTGTTTTCGCTTTGGCTTGAAAGCTTGCCACCGCCGGCAGCGGATAGCGCCATGATCGTCCAGCCCGCATAGCTTTTTGGGCTTGGAAGGAGTGCGCGAACGTCATACCACTGAATGCTGTCCTGAACGTTGGTCAGGGTGGACTTTGCGCCTATACGGCGCATGCGGCCCTCTGGTTCTATTGCGGACGCCGTTGTCAGTTCTCGAGTAAAGCCGATCTGGTCCAGGGTTCGATCACTGATCGTTTCGCTGAAAGAAACCCAGGCCCCAGCTGTTGTTCTGTCGCGATACTGAAACTCATAGGTAACACTCCACGGCTCGAGGTCACCTTTGTTGTTGACCCCCGCCAGGCCGCTTGGAAACAGGACGGTGAACGATAGCTTTGTCGCCTTCTGTCCCGGAGGGCAAAGCGAAAAGGGACCAGCCCAATCGCCTTCAAGATTCGAATTGTCCAGCCTTAGAACAGCTGAGTTACTTTCGATGAAGTCAAATCCAGGCCAGTCGTTATCTGTAACACCGGCGTCCGTCAGTCGGTCCACGGCGATCTGCGAAGTGCTCGCCGCCGTGAGCCGATACCGTAGACCCGCATACCCAATGCACGCCCAGCCGGTGCCGGCCAGGAGACCAGACACCGGCGCACCACTGGTGGTGTTGAGCGTCAGGTGGGCGGGGTCACCACCAGCCGCCGGCGTGAAGTCGTTGACGATGTAGCGCCCGGCATTGGCCCCCACCACCTCTATCTGCATGCCCGGGAACGCCCCAAGCTGCTCCAGAGGGCCGGAAATCACGTCACGGCCACCAGCACCACCGCCCGCCGTGACCATGTACTGATACATGACCTCAATGCGCAGAATCATGCCTACAGCCCAGCCAGAAGGGAAAGACCCGGCGCCAGTTGGAACGGCGACCAAATCACCGTTGAATTGATAAGCCTGGGCGCCGGGCACCGCTGGAACCGTGACGGTAGTCTTGAGCTCGATACCAGACGTGCCCGTCGCGGTAACCCCAACCTCTGGAGCCTGGTACCACCATTGAGCGGCGGGCTCATTGCTGAGGTCCGCTCCTGGTTCGTACACCCTGGCCGTGGCATTGGCGCCCAACGATATGACCGCTGTATTCCCGATCTTGATATCGCTTGGGTTGACTTGGCACTCGCCACGGGTAATGCACAACAGCATGTGCTGCCACTCATCCCGTGGGCCTTTGAAGTATCGGCGCGGCTCCACAATGTAATCGGGGAATATCTCATCCTCACCGAATAGCTCACGCACAGGATCGCCGTAGCGGACTTGGTTGGCCTTCGCGTTGGCGCTTGCCAGCGTGCTTCCTTGTTGCGGAGAGCCGGTCTTAGGCATTTTTACGCGAGGGGTAATGAGCTTCATCACCGCTTGCACGCCCTTGATAGCGGCAATTGTGATGGAGATCGGGTCTGTACCCTTTGGCTCGATCCAGATTTGCACCCGGTCGCCGCTGTCGAAGCGCGCGCTCGCCCAAGATGCTGGACTTGTCATGCATCCGTTGATGGCAATGCTCATGGGCGGAACGTCGCGGCGCTCATACCCCTTCACATTGTCGATCAGCCACTGCTCGACGGTGGTTTCTGCGATGACTTGGTACTCGCGCAACACATCCTGATCAAGCTTGTTTGCATAGATCTCGATCACGATAGAAGACCACCGTCATGTAGTTATCTTTGAATTCCTGAAGCCGGATGATCCTGGCCCCGCTGCCGGGGTTTATCTCCAGCACCTGCAGGCGTTCGTCTTTGAGCACCACCAGAGCAACGTGGGCGCAGATGTCGCCCTTCATTGCCGCGGCGATTGCGCCCGGGAAAGGCTCGCACCGCTCAAGCGCCCTTCCGACCTCAGACCTGTAGGAGCGCTGGAAGGCATGAATGCCCAGGCGCGTAACCTCTCCAAACTTGGATAGCCCTGGCAGCCCATACAGCTCGGATCGGGCTATCGTCGTCAGCCCCCAGCAATCCACGGACGGCAGTTCGCGACCGCCGTCCTGGTAGATAGCAGTTAGGTATCGTGATGGCATGGTTATAGGTACTTAATGCAGGGGGCGTTTAGAGCGTTGAAGGTTTCGCGGTTGAAGTTCGTGTCGATGAGGTTGAAGTAACCGCCATCGACACGGATTGTTGCACCTTCGAAGCTCCCACCGCTCACGACCAGATAATAGGGCCTTTGGGATGGCTGGCTGAGGTCCGTGCTCAGGTAAAGGCGAAGAGTGGCTCGGATAATTGCATCGGCGTCCATTGCCTGACGAATCAGCCCTTGCGCCTGACCTGTGACGCCATCAATCGCAAATGTCACTGTCTGGCTGCCGGTGTTGTCCTTCGTCGGATATGAAACGTCCAAACCTCCGGCAAGGAACGTCACGGCGCGCCCATCCTCAGTCCCGCACGTCTGATTTTCGAACCCCGCGCAAAGCAGAATCGATTCGCTCCAGCCTGAACTGGAGATTTCGAATGTCGGGATTAGAACCTCGGTTCCTGGCGATGCGTAGCAAACGTCGAGTGGGTTCATGGCTCAGGCCACTCCTCGTTTACGCCAGAGTCGAATGCCCCCATGTGCGTCTGATATGGGCTGAGCGGCCACTCCCTGTTTATGGCCATATCGATGATATCCTTGTTGAACCAATATTCGGGGAACATCTCCCAACCTGGATCCATTAGCGGCCGATCTCGCAATTCAAGCGTTGCAGAATAGGCCCAGTGATCAATACCTACCAACTCTGGCCCGTCATACACATCAGTGAAACGGCATACATAATTCTTTAGACCTGCCGGTGTTTTTAAAATGGCTTGAAACCAGAGAGCTCCATCACCGAGAGTTCTCGCAAACCAAGCCTCAAAAAAAGAGGCTTGCTGGTCATTGAATATCCACTTAACAGATGCCTCAACAGGCACACTGGTGAACTTCCTTCTCTGGCGCGACCGACCACTATCGAGCCTTGTCCTAAGTAAGGGGCTTATAGTCTCCAACTTGTAGCCATCATGTAGCGGCAATGAAAGCTGCTTGGGGTAAATAATCATGAGCCCCTCGTCTGTAGTCCATACTTCTGCTGAAGCGCATCATGGGCAGGACCATCACTCAATATGTTGGCGACCCAAACATCTATTCCCCCATCCGAATTAGACCTAGATGTTCCAGCCTTAGAAGCGTCTTCGATTATATTCACTACTGGAGCAACAGCTCCTGTACGTGATTGACCTGCTTGAATTTTGCTGAGCGTGCTGTCTAATTTCGCGCTTGTCTCAGCAGTTGTTACCCTCTCTCCTTTAGCGAGCAACCAGGTTCCGGTTTCCGGGACGGAATCCAAACCGTCATGCGCCATACCAGCGAGACTGGCTGCAGAAACGCCTGCAACCAAAGGCGCAGCAAACGCAGCGGCCGTAGCTGCCGCACCCGGTGCTAGCACAGGACCTACGATAGGTATTGCCGCGGTACTCGCAAAGGCAGCGAGTGAGGCTTGAAACGCAGTGGCTTGGGCGTTAGCGACCATAGATATAGACGCACTGGCTTGAGTCGCCTTTCCAGCAATAAGCTGGACACCCTGATAAATCAACCACTGCGCCGCCATTTGTGCCAGGGCGTTGATGATGCTCTTGGCCATGGTTGACGCCACGTTTACGAAGGCATCCCCCAAACTTTCCGACTCTAGAATCATCGAAGCAATGCCATCTCCAACAGTCCCTGTTAGCGTATCCAAAGTGCTTGCCGTGAAGTCCGCCGCTTGCTGCTGGTAATCTATAGCGGTATCGCGGTAGTTCTCCCAGGCCGACGATACGCCATCAAGCCAGTTGTTTTGAGCCTCGTCCTGTTGCTCGTAATAGTCCTGTTGGATTTCCATGCGCTGGGCCAAGGCCTCACGCAATAGATCAGTCTCCTGGCTGTAGAGCTCTTCGCTTATTTCGCCGCCGTTGTATTGCTTCTGCAGGTCGGCGAGCTGCTTATTGAAGTCCTGCTGAATAGCAAGATCAGCCTTCAATCGCTCCTTGAGCTTGTCACCACTGCCTGCACCTGAAAGCTCGATCTCGAAGCCCATTCGCGCGGTCTGGTTACCTTCGGTCAAGGTTGCGCCAAAGGCGCGAGCCTTAGCTGCATCTTCGTTGGCCTGCTTAAGCTTCTGAAGACTATCTAGCTCGGCCGCCAGGCTCTTTAGGCGATCTTGCTGCTGGGCATTAATACCAACCAGCTTGCCGGACTCGATCTCGAACTGGAGCTTGGAAACTTCAGTCGCTTTTTTCCTGGCATCAGCGCTGGTATTGATAAGCGCGATCTGACGCTGGTAGTCGGTGACAGCATCTTCTCCGCGCTTACGTGTGGCGGTCTCGGCATTGACGGCGGCCTTGGCTGCGCTCTTGGCCGACTCAGCTCTCTTCTTCTCGGCCGCTGCCGCTGCCTCGCTGGCATCCAAGGTTTTTGCCTTGGCAATAAGAAGCTCACCTTCCCCTTCCTTGAGCCCCGTCACCAATCCGGCACCAATACGTGCAGAGAGTTTGTCGGCGTTCGTCTTCTTTCCTGCCAGTAATATCTGCTCGTCCAGCGTCTTGGCCAGATCGCGATAGGCCTTTGACTGCTCAATCACAGGGGCAGCAGACAGAATCCCATTCAAGATATTGATCTGGTCGCCAAAGGCTTCAACTTTTTGGCGTGCTGTATCCAGCTCTCCCTGGGCAGCAATCAGTGACTCATTCCATTCACGCTGCCGCGAATCATTTGGATGATCGCGCAGCAGGCGCTGGTACTGGCTGACGGCGCTTTCTGCGTCAATGGCGCGCAGCTGCGCATCCAGAAGATCCTTGTTGATGTCCTGCAGCGCAGCGGCCGCCTGGTTCTTGGTGAAACCCTCAAACGACTGACTTAGCAGATCAACCTTGCTAGACAATGTGGATGCCGACTCATCGGCGTCATCGCCACTTAAAGCGAAATACGCAAGGGCGCTTGCCGCGAGCAGTACCACTCCTGCCGGGCCACCAAGAAGAGCCATTGCAGCAGAAGCGCCACGGGCTGCAACGCCAACACTGACTATGCCTGCGGCGGCGGCAGGTGCCACACCAGCCATGCGAGCTAGTGCCAGCTGATATCGCACGGCCTCAACCTGTCCCACCACAAATGCTGCGGACGTTGCTACGGCGCCAGCGGCAAGCCGTGTGACCAGAATAACAGCCAATGCAGAGGCCGCCTGCGCCGTGAGGTTTAGGGCCGTCTTAGCCTTGGGATCGGAAAGAACAGTGGTCAGTCCCTCGATCGCAGCTTTTGCGGAATCCAGGCTGCCCTCTCCTGTCAGCAGCCCCGATACCGCGTTTCGCAAACCATCCAGCGCTCCGCCGAAAGTATCACGCGCGGCGGCGGCTGCACCCCCATATGACTCCTCGAGAGATTTGAGGATGATGCCCTGGGCGCTCGCGACATCCCCGGTAGATTCGAAAGATTCGGCCAGCTTCTTCTGATCTTCGGTAAACCTGAATCCCTGCTTACTCAGCGAAGTCAGCCCCTCCGAAGGGACATCAAGTGCGCGGCCTATCGTCTCTGCCGCCTGCTGTACAGTCATCCCTGTTCGCGCGGCCATATCGGCAGCAGCCTGCAGAGCTCTTGGGAACTGCTCGCCGACTACGCCGGTGAAAGCAAGAAGCGCCGTCTGCGCCTGATTGATATCTCCGCCTGAGAAAGTTGTGGCCTTTTCCATGGCGTCAGCCATGTTGTTTAGTTGGTCACGACTAAACCCCGCAGCCTCGCCGGTAGAGCGAAGGACAGCTGCAAGTTGCGCCTGCTCTTTCTCAGCAGCCTGAGTCTCAGCGATGAAGGCTGTGAAGATGGCGCCAACAGAGAGCCCGGCAAGCGCACCTGCAGCTACTTGGCCTAGAGCCTCCCAGGCAAGTGCGGCGACATCAGCCGAATCCGCAATAGCCTTGCCAGATTTTCGCGCAGCTGCCTCGGCCTTGTCCAAAGGCCCGGTGAAGCCACCAATCCTGGCTATAAGGTCGAGCGTCAGCGTTCCGAGTGTCGAAGCCATTGGCTACCCCAGCGTGTACCATTTTGGTTGATCGATAGCCTCAGGCCCAGCTTGCGAGAGCCTCTTCCAAGGTCAGTTCAGGCTCAGACTCATGCGGCATAAAGTCGTAAATCTTGTAGCGGGCTTTGTCCGTATGGGTGTTGGCATAGAGCGTGGCCAGCAGTGCGCAACCTCGCTCTATACGCATTCCCCAATTGAGCGAACCGCGCTTTCGCCTGTACTCAACCCAGCTTCTGAATTCCGGAAGACTCAGTCGCTCTTGGGCTTCCGCGATCGTGCAGGAGAACGTGATCGCGAGCTCGTGCCAGACTTCGTCGAAGTCGCTGAGGTCTGGGTCTTTCCCAGGTTGTTCACCTCACCAATGGCTGTGAGCAATGCCGTGGTTAGGTTTCGATCCAGCGATCCGCGCTCCGGGTCTGCATCGCCAGTGATATCGGCGACAGTGAAAACAGGTGCACCCGTTTCATCGCAAATACTGGCCGCAATCCGGCCGGCGATGCCGTCCTGCATCCCGGCGGATGCAATCAAGTCGCTGACCGCAGCCCGGTATCCCAGCGGGCGCACAAAGACATCGCCCTCCAGGGCTTTGCCTCCCTGCTCCCACTTGATCGTTTTCTTCACAGGGGCGCCGGTAAAGGCACCGACCCCCTTGAGGCTTTCAATGCTGAGCTTCATGGCTTGTCCTTAAGTGGTCTTGCGGATCCAGGCTGAACCGCCAGAGCGCTGAATCGTCGCGGCGGTGGTCACAACGGTGTTGGCCGCAAAGTCGAACGGGAAGTCGGAGACGTACCCGTCGAAAACAAACCAGGTTCGTGTTGGCGGAAGAATGAAATCATCACCATCACCAAGTTCTGCAGTAGCGGTAGCACCGGAGCCTGCGCCGCCGGTGAATGCGACAGTTGGTGCACTGGTGTAACCGGTGCCCGGAGATGTGATGTTGATGCCGGTAACCGAACCGTCGGCGATGATGGCCGTTGCCGTAGCGCCTGTACCGCCACCACCCGTGATCGCCACTGTCGGCGCCGTGGTATAGCCAGTACCGCCAGACAAGACACTGATGGCCGCAAGAGAGCCCGTAGTGCCAATGGTAGGGGCAATGCCTTTCCCGTCAGACCAGCCAACAACCCAGCGGATGCTCTCGATAGAGTCGTCTTCAGATAGCTGGTGAAGGCGCACGTGCGATGCATTCCGAGGATCTGCGTTCAGGCTGAGTGTGGCCTGGCCCGGAGTTCGAAGCCCGCGCATATAGCTGCGTACCGTCTCACTCAGGCATGTGGTCTCGATCTGGTCGGCAGGGTTGCCGCCAGGACTGAATGCGGTGGCGCATTCGATCTCCATAACTTCGAAGACCGACGGATTACCAGCAGTGGGTACCGCGGCGTAAATCTGGGTTCCCTGTGAAAGGATCGACATGGCGTTCTCCAAATGTCGGGCATAAAAAAACCCGCACTCGGCGGGGTTGGTTTGGGTTGCTGCGTTATCGAGGAACGAGCCAGCTCACGTCGAAGCTGTACCGGTAATTCTTTGTGGACGGGTCGCGGCTTTCACCGCGCCAGCGGATGATGTAGGCCTTCAGCTCAATGGCGTCCCTGATTGCCCTGGCAACCGCCCGGGCGTCCTTTCCCGTCGTGGCGTACACATCGACCTGCAACGTGTAGCCGTCGGTGTCTGGACGCCCAGCCAGGTAGTTCTCGGGGTCACCACCGATGGTCTGCCAGACTGCGTAAGGCTTTTGTCCATCCTGCGGTGCATCACCGAACGGATAGAAACGTTGCGGGCTTGATCCAAGCACTGCGATCACCCCAGCATCCAGGGCGCATACGGCGTTGATTGGTGCGAACATCAGCTGCTCCTGGCCTTCTCGGCCCGACGTATTGCCCGGTCGAGACCTTTCACGAACTGAGTGGCGAACTCATTGGTAACTTCGCCGATATGATCTTCCAGGGCTGGGCGGGCCACGGGGTCCGCAGCAATATGCTCGGTACCAAACTCAAGCAGCCGCCAGTGTGGTGTCGGCGCGCTCTTCTCGGTGCTGCCGTTCTTGACCAGTACCGCGCCGTGCAGCACGCCAACGCGAAAGCCCAGATCACCAGTACGGCGAAACAGTCGGCCGTTCCAGCGCAGCACGATATTGTCAGCAATTGAGCGGCCCGTGTCCGGATCATCCCAGCGTCGGGCGCCTTCTTTGAAGTTCTTGGCAACCATCTCAGCAGCACGCCGAAGCGCGGTGCGACCGGTCTTGCGCTTGACCTCATCGTTCACGGTGGCCAACTTTCCGAGCAGACTGTCGATGCCGATCAAACTGAACTTGACTTCATCGACCATCGTTCACGCCCTTGCTGACCGGCAGCGTCAAATACTCAAGACCTGAAACGTTGTCCGGCAGTGAGCCGGCAATGTTGTAAACCTCACCGCGGTGGACGATACGCATCGTGGGCAGCAAGCCCGCGCGGTACCGAACAACAATCTTGGCTGTTACCTCAGATTGCGTCGCCTGCGCCGCCAAGAACTCCCTTGCGCTCAAGGGCTCTACCGACGCCGGGCAACGCTCCCAGACGGTTTCCCACCTCACAGGAAGTTCGGTGTTGTCTTCTGGGTCGCGATCCACCACCGGCTTCTGGATATCGATGCGGTGCCGCAACCGACCGGCGCGCATTACACACCCATCCGGATGCGGTACGGCATCAACAAGGCCTTGCTTGTCAGTGGTAGCTCTGTGGCAATGGTGCCCGTCACCACCTCCTCACGGTTCGCGAACAGGTGCCCAAGCTTGAGAAGGCACGCCGCCTCAATACCCTTGTTGATGACAATCCCCAACTCATCCATGTCGATCACTTCGAAAGCATCCGCCAGCGCCTGGCGCGCACGCTCGCGCAGCCGGCAGCGGTCTTCGAAGTTTTCAGGGTCGTCGGCTACTACCAGCGCCGCGCGGTAAGTGGCGCGCGCCGCATGGGTCCGCTGAAGAGTGGTGGACTTTGCAAGATCCGCAGCGGCCTGATCGACAAAGAACCGTCGCTGAAGGAACTGCTGAGCAGCTTCCTCGGCGCCGTCCAATTGCGACTGCACCATGTCCTGGTCCTCAGGCTCCGCGAGCAGATGCTTCATGGCCAGTTCGATATCGATCACACTCATGACTATTCGGCCTTCTTCTTGGTTTGTGATTTCGGCGCCGATTTGTTATCCAGTTCCGGGGCCTTTTTGTTTTCCTGGGTCTCGGCTGCTTTCACTGCGTAATCCTCGACCATCCCGTTGCGGCGAAGCTCGCGGGCGTCTAATTCAGAGGCCTCGATATCAGAACGCGGCGGTGCATATGCCCCGCGCCACTCGAAGCCTTTGATGGTTTTCAGTTTGATATCTGTCATCGGATAAAGAGCCCGGTTGCCCGGGCTCATCCTCGTATCAGGTAGGACCCAGACTTATGGCGTAGGGTCAGCAAATGGGCCGTGAACGAACGACTGCGGACGGTACACCGCGAGTGCCAGGCGCTCTTCTGCACGGATGGTCACCATGTTCTTGGTGAAGTTGTCCGCGTCTTCGGTCGAAACTTCGACGTTCGCGTCTTCGCGGTCAAAGACCTGAGCCGCCATATCGAACGCGCCGACCATGAACTCGCCCTGCGGCATTGCGTTGGTGTCGACCACCGGCAGGCGCCACATGCGAGGCTGGCCGCCTTCCTGGACATTTACCCAGATGTAGCTACCGGTAGTGTCCTTCGCCAGTTCCATGTCGGCCCAGTCAATCGGGTTCAGCACGATGGCGCTGGCACGATATTCGGCGATTCGCACCTGTAGAATCGCCCGGCGCAGCAAATCAATCTTGGTGTCGCCGTCTTTGCGTAGCGCTTCGTTGAAGGCTGTGGCCTGAGGGATCAGACCCAGAAGATTCTGGCCGGTACCATTGCCCGCCAAGATCTGGTTTTCCTCGACGTACTTCAGCCCGTAGATCGCACGGCCGTCGATGTAGCTTTGCAACAGCGGCACGTCGGCCAAGACTTGCTTCGAAGCACGGAACCAATGCGCGATGGTTTTGACGGTAGTGGTAATCAGTTCGTACGACAGATCCGACTGCGGTTTTGCAGCAGTCTCAGCAACCGGGGCCGCCATATTCTGAAAGCCCGACTCGCGCACATACTCAATGGCGTTCGAGTTCGTACGGCCAGGCATGATCAGATCGCGAATAGTGAACGGTCGATCCGGGCCCTGGATGATGCCTGGTACTCGGGTCGGTTCGATGGCGACACCGACGCCGCCAGTGCCAGTGGTTGCGCTGGTAATGCTCGTAACGGCCTTGAGCCGCATACGCGCCACGCCGCGGCCCTTTTCCGCAAGACCTTTGAAGTCATCACCATCGGTAAATTGTTCGCCGATGGATTTGGTTCCCTCCTCATTGGGGGCGCCCCGGCGGGTGAGTTTTTGCTCAACCTCGTTCAGGCGATCCTGCAGGCCCAGGCCATCTTTGACCAAGCCATCCAGAATGGTTTTGGTGTCATCCAGGATTTTTCCGTGGGCCTTGATTTCTTCGCCTGCTTTTTCGGCGAATACCTTGATGTCGTTGTCACGCTTGCTCAGCGCGTCCATGACATCCTTCAGCTCCAGCTGGTCCCCGGCGCGCTCTTTGCGCTGCATTTGACGCTGTTCAGCGCGTGCTTCATTGCTCAAATAGTTCATGAGTGATTCCTTAAAACTGCGGGAGAGACAGGCCTTGGCTCAACTGCGCATGCAGTGCCTTGGCAACTTGGGTTTCAGCCTGGTCGCCCGCGGACTCGCTCCGGAGCAGATGCTGCAATCCACGGTTGGCAATCACCGCAGATTGAGTTTTCGAGAAGCCTGCCTCGCGCAGGAGCAGCTCAAATTCGGGAAGTGAAGGTAGCCCGCCGTGGGCCAGCTTAGACTTGATGGTGTCGGTACGTGCCTCGTCGTTGGCCGGAACCGTCACAATGGAAATTTCCACCAGGTCCAATTTGGTCAGTGTTCGAATCCTGGTCTTCTCGTCGAAGCTCGACTCACGCACGTAGTAACCGATGGAAAGGCCCGTGATTGATCGGGATTGCATGCCGCGCATCGCGATGCGCGCATATGGCGCATCCGCAAGCCAGAGCTCACCATCACCGAAAAGCCCCTTGGTGTCTTCTTTCAATGTGTCCATGGACCAGGAACCGATTGGTTCGGCGGTGCGGTGCTGCCAGAGCACAGGCAAGGACCTGCCCTTCGCCTTGAGCTCGGAGATAGACTCAAGGAACGCACCGGGCGCTACCACCTCGTTGTAGCTGTCAACGACGCCGAACACTGATCCGTAGCCAGAAAAAAGGCCGTCATCGCTGACAGCCTTTACGTCGTAATCAAAAGAGCGGTACTTCACCGCCAGAGACTGGTCTTTGCGTTTCATTCCTGGTTCCCCTTGGGGGTTTCATTGAGCCAGTCCAGTAGCGCGGAACGGGCTTGTTGGGCATCACCCGATCCCTCGCCAAGCTTGTCTATAGGCAGCATGTTGGATTGGACGGTGAGCTTTGCCGCGTTACCGCCCATGGGGGCAAGGTTCTCCTTGATCCGGCAATCATCGCGGGTATAGATACCGTTCTGTGTCATCGAGCTATAAAACGCCGCACGAGCAGCGCTATCGGCACGCAACAAGCCTTCAGGGTTGAACTTGGCATAGAAGCGGCGCCGCTCATCAGGGCGAAGTAGCCGCCGGTTGATACTCTGCTCGATTCGCTTCATCCACGGCAGCAGGGTGAAGCTCAGGAAGCCGAGCATCTGTTGCTCCATACCGGTACCCCAGCTGGTGCTATTGGATGTGTGACCTACCATCCAGGGCGGCGTACGGAACCAGCGGCAGATCTCTTCAACATTGAAAGCTCGGGTCTGCAGCATCTGAGCATCCTCGGGCGTCATAGACACCTGCTGATACTTCATGCCGGCCTCAAGCACCATGGTCTTGCCAGTGTTAACGGCACCTGCAAACTTCGCCGCCATATCCTCGCGGATGTCCTCCCGCTGCGCTTTGTTGAGAATCTGATCGGTCGATAGAACACCGCCGAGCTTCATGCCGTTGGCAAACATTTTGCTGGCGGACTCATCAGCCGCCATCGCGGCACCAAAGACATTCCGCCCCATAGCCAGTGGACTGAGCCCACACATGGGGTCCGTGCCGAACCCTCGTGTATGCATCATCTGCTCATCAAGCAGAGTGTGGGATTTACCTAGGGTGTCGATGAACCGGTATTCAATTTCGCCCGTGCTTAGGCGCCTTGGCGGCGAAACAGCCTGGGGCAGAATGAACTCAAGCGACGATATCTCCGTGCCAACCCTGTGCGGTTCGTTGAAGCTATTGCCGCTGAGCAGGAGGCTCGCCACAACGCACTCCCAAAACTCCACCGGGGTCTGGTCGGCGTTTGGCTGCTGGCTGATGACCCGGTGTACAGGGTGAGATGACGCCACCACAGGCACACCGTTTTTATCTTCGTACAGCGCGATTGGCAGAGTGGCGAGTGTTTCAGCAATTAGCCGAACACAGGCCCAGACCGTTGAAAGCTGCAGCGCCGTTTGCTGGCTTACCGTTTTGCCCGAGGCAGAATCTGTGCCGTAGAAGCTGTTCCAGAAAGATTTATCACCAAGGCCAATCCGGCGCCCAACCCATCCAGCCAGTGAGGATTTTACAAGGCTGGGCTCTGCCGATTTGATCAGGGCCTGCCGCAGTACGGATTTGAGAGGTTTATTCACCAGTCAGCCCCTTACGGATGAATGCAGCCGCAGCCAAGAAAGAAGCAGCGCAAGCGATCAGTGCCCAGCCGAGGCCGACCAAGACAAATACCCCGGCGACGAACAGGCACAGCGCGGCCACGGCCGCCACAATAAAGAGGATCAGGCCTGTATCCATGGTTGTGTTATCCAACAATGATTGGTTTTGAGAAGAAGTCGCTGATGTTGCTGCTGTTGTCGTTGGCCAGAATCAGCGCCCGGCCGATGGCCATGATCAGCGCTACCGCGCCGTCGATCTTGTTGTCGTCCCCCTGCTTGATGGGCCTCACGACATCGTCGTTGCCTGGCATGTTTTTGCCAATCACGTTGGCGATACACCAGGTCATTATCGGATGCCCGTCGTGATGGAACCTGCCTGCGGTGATGGCCGCCTCGAGCTCCTTCATAGGGTCGGACATGTTGGTGTAGTTCTGCGTGATCGTGATTGGACTGAAGCCTTCGTCGTCGAGATCGTGGCTGAGGCCGGTTGCGCCGTGTGGGTCGATCGGACACTCGCGGACCGGCGCTTGGTGATTGGCTTCCTTGGTGTCTTCGAAGATTTCTCGGTAATCGATCTCGGCGCCGTCGGTGATTTCCAGATGCTTGGAGTTGATCCAGGCTTGGAAACGCTCGGACATACGCTTGTTGTCGCTGTCGTACGCAGTGTCATAGGGCACCCAGAACTTAGGCGCTACGCTGTAATAGTGCGTCTTGCCGTCAATGACTCGCCAGAACAGCCGCGCCCGTGAGTTCATGTCCAGTTTTCGCGCCAGGTCGAAGCCTGCAATCCACTCCTGTCCCTCAAACTGCTCGAGCGTGAGCGTGGTGTCTTCACACGATTTCCAGTCCTCCATGTTGAAGAAGCCCGACTTCGCGCTAACCCAGAGGTTGAGGTGCTTAGTTTTAAACGTGTTCGCGAAGCGAGCAGAGCGTATTGCCCTGGCTTGCTGGCTCTCCAGATACTCCTGGAACACCGAAACCCCGTGGTTCGGGTTGGCCTTGGCCAGCATCTTCGGATCGGTCCAGTCGTCTCCTTCGTCGAGCGTCCAGATCCAGCCGAACAACTCTTCGTCAGGAACAGTGCCGGCCAGCATCTCGACGACCTGGCGGCGTTTGTCGTAGCACGGGCCTTCAATGTCGGCGCCGGCCGTGGTGATGATGAACATCAGCGGCTGACGCCGGGCGCCCATGCCTGTGAGCATGGTGTCGTACTGGGCCGAGGTTGGGTGTTCGTGGTATTCGTCGACGATGGCGCAGCTCGGCGATGCACCGTCGCCCGGGTTACCGATCAATGGCTCGAACCGGCTGAAGTCGGACGGAATGTTCATGTTCGAGGCGTTCACCTCGATGCCGGCGGCCTGAATCAGCATCGGCGACTTGCTGACCATCAGTTTGGCGGGGCGAAAAACCTCCCACGCCTGCTTCTCTGTGGTCGCACCGGCGTACACCTCAGCACCAAACTCGCCATCGGCGACGAACATGCTGATGCCCACACCACCGGCAACAACTGACTTGCCGTTCTTCCTGGGGACCTCCCAGTAGCTTTCACGGAACCGGCGGTGCCCGCCCTTCTTCTTGACCCAGCCGAAAGTCACGGCCAGGCCGAAAAGCTGCCAGGGCTCCAGCGTGATCAGTTGACGCTTGAATGCCCACTCACCCTTGGTATGCGGCAGCAGCTGCATCAGCTTGAGCTTTTTCTCTGCCTTGGCCGGGTCGAACTTGAAACGGAACCCACGTTTGCGGCTAGCCGCCAGATCATCGAAGTGGCGCTGCACTGCCTGGTGGATGTAGCGGCACGCCGGCACCTTACCGCGGAGCAATGACCGTCCCCACGCCGTTGCCTTGTCGACATTGGGATGGGCAGATTTGGTCATCAGGTTCTCAGCAGGTTGGCAAATTCGTTGGTTTCTTTCTCCTTGTTGCCGCCGATGAGTCGTGTGCGGCTGGCCGGGTCCAGGCCCAGCATCGAACCGAATGTCACCATCTGGCGCATTGTTTCGTTCGCAGCGGTAAGTGCGGGGTTCTTCATCGGCCCGCCCGTGGCACCGGTAACGACGATGCCATGCTGCGTGATCGATTCCTGCGCAAGCCGCCAATTGTCGTAGGCGCTACAAAAGGCCTCGACGTTGTGTAGGTCCGTGATCGCCACCACGTTCTCGCGCAGCAACTCAGGAACAATCATGTTCCACATAGTGGCCGCCCGCGGGCTGAACCACTCTGGCGGGTCAATCTGGGTGATCTTGGAAAACTGCGGCTCGGCTGTGTTCAGCGCGCGCTTGCCGGGGTTTCCGGCTAGCGCTTTTTTGGCCGTTGGCTTGGGTTTGCGACCACGGCCGGCGACCGTGGCGGTGCCTCCCATCGCGCAACTCCTGACTTTTTAATTTCGCGGGTGTAAAAAAACGATTGAGGGCGCGGTCTAGAAGCGAAAAGGCCCAGACTTTCGACCCTCCCCCTCCCTTCCCGCACGAACCATTCTCATTTGATCGATTTTCACTGATTTTTCTGTGCTTTTTTGCTTTCAGCGCCGGGAATTGCCGAAACCACCATCCTCTGAGGCTGTTTTGCTGGAGTGGCACGGACCACACAGGCTCTGCCAGTTGTTCCGGTCCCAGAACAGGACCATGTCGCCCTTGTGCGGAACTATGTGGTCAACATCAGTCGCCGCGACCACCTTGCCTGCCTGCTCGCAACACCTGCATAGCGGATGCTTTGCCAGCCAGCCTGCCCTTGCCTGCTGCCACTTGTAGTTGTAGTGGCGCTTGGTGCTGCTCTCCCGAGGCTTGGCCCAGGTCGAACTCTTGAGTAGGTGGGCATGTTCATCGCAGTACCGAGGGTTTCGGGTCAGCGTGTTGCAGCCTTGGGCATTGCATGGCTTCTGCGGCCTCAAAGGCACGGGGTGCCATCCATGTACGTCAGTGATCGGGCATCAGGGCCTTGCTCAACCTGATCCTCTGCCAGTGCCTGTATCAACAGGCCTTGCTGCTCGGCCATTCGCTCGAGGATCGCCGTCTGCTTCTTCTGTTCATCCAGCAGACCTTGAATACCTGGCTGCAAGGAAGCAGTCACACCACCATCAAGCACAAGCAGCTGAACACCCAGCCGATCAGCCAAGGGCGCCAGGTTGTCTGCCATCCTTTGCCGCTGCTCCATTGTCAGTGGGCTCGGGCAAGTAACCACCAGCAGGTCGCCCTTGGCCGGGCTCATCTTCTGGATCTGGTCTGAATAGTTTTTCTGCTCGCTCATATGCCAGCCTCGTCATCTTGTTGATCCATTCGCGCCGGGCGGCGCATCCACTGCAGGCCATGATTCAACCTCGGCTACTTGTTCCGACGCTCAACGCCGTGAGGTGCTTTGTCGCAGCCAAGGCAGTGCTCGCAACTCAAAACCTTGCAGAGCCATGCCTTCACTCTCTGCCAGTAGGTCACCATGAACACGTGCCTGACGCCTGCCAATGCCAAGGACACATGGAGCGTAAGCCCGGCGGTAGTAGGGCCAAAGAAGATGTTTTGGTTTCGCGTCATTACGACAAAGCCGCTGATGGCAATAGCTGAATAGATCAGCTTGCCGAGGATGCCGTCTCTAACTTTCCCACTCAGGACACACCAGGCGGCCCACAGAGCGATAAGGCCGCAGGCTATGGAGTTGATCAGTTCAAGACTCATGGTGGATTGCCTCCCCCGAACCGCTGGCGAATCAGAGCCCAGAGGTCAGCGGCTTTAATGGCTCGGTTGATTGCTGCCAGGAGCGAGCCACCGAAGGTGCCCAGCAGAAAGCCGATTCCGGCAACAATGCTCGGCTCGGTCACGCCCAGATAGGCGCTTACCATTCCAGTCAGATAAAGCGAACAAGCGACACCGGTGATCAGGAAGATCAACCAGGCACGCCAGTCGGCAAGGTCATCCTTGTGCCACCAACTGGCAACGATTGCGCCGATCAGACCGGCGACTAGCCACTCGGTCTTATCGAGCAGGCGATGCAGAAACTCCATGCGCTCGACTCCGTGGGGCATGACCTGAATTGAATCGGCCCCAACAGCACTCCCAGCTCGGCGCAATGGGTGTGGTGGAGCCGAAAACGAAAAAGCCCCGGCATACGCCGAGGCTCGATTAACTGTACAAAGCAAAAAGCCCAACTCTAGGGTCGGGCTTTGCTCGCGGAAAAACCGCAAAGTAACTGAAATCTATATGCAGGGACCGGGGCTGTCAAGCGGCCTGACGGCGAATATCCAAAGCCCCGTCAATCCACGCGATACCCGCCTTCCAGAGCCCGCGCGTCTTCTCTTCGCCGAAGCCCATTTTCTTGCCGACCTCCATCAGCGAGCTGTCGCGGGTGGTGTAGTACTTCATCAGCACTTGGCCGCATTCCGGGTAGCGCTTGAGCAGTCGCCCCATAAGACCATCGATCATCAGGGCGTCGTCGTCGGTGATCATCGGCGAAAGGATGGTGTTCTCTCGGGACGCGCAGCACGAGACCCCAGATCCCAGTACAACCCAGCGGCCCCAATGCTCCAGCAGATCCTCGGCGGTGCGTTCTTTAAATGTCGGTGTGAAGGCCATGGCTCAATCCCCTGTGTAGTTGGTGCCGCCGGCGCCGCGACGGTTGTTCTGGTTGTACTGCTCAGACTCACCGCTGTACGGCTCCCCGAGGACTATTCGACTGAACCGCGCTTGAGGGCTCTCTTTCTCAAGGAATTCAACCCGGTTTTCAGCCGCCTGGAGACGCATGCTCAGCTGCGTCACCAGCACCTCCAGCGGCAGCGCTTCACCAGTTTCGACGGTGACCCAGCCCGATGCGTTGCACTGCACACAGGCCAGTTCGTGGAATACACCCTTGATCACTGCGCGACCACGGCATGCCGGGCACTTGGCCAGGTCGAGCTGGGCGGCACGGAATGCTGGGCCGTGGGATTTCTTCATTTGGCCTCCGGCAACTGAGCGCGAAGCTCAGATAGTTCTGCTTCAAGCTGGACGCAGCGGGCTCGGGTTCGATGCGCCCCTTCCATATGCTCGCGACTCATCGACACAAGGGCCAGGAACGCAATTGGTGTGGCTGCCTCATAGAAGTCGATCAGAGCGCCCTGGGCTGAATACATCGAGCACCTGTCTGCAATGATTTCAGCGATATCGCAACCGCCCGCCGTCGCGACTTTAGCCAGCCGGACTAACTCCGGGAGCGGGGTAAAACGCGCCTGATTCGCCATTTTTAAACCTCGCCTTTTATGGTTTCTGAATTTGGCTAGAGGCCGCGCCATTCAAGGCCTCGGCGTCATTGTGCGAATTTCCGTTTCTAGTCATGGTCGAGCGGTGAATAAGGTTCAAACCCTTCCCGTCTAACCAGTCGTGCCACTTCACCAACGCCTCGCGCTTGAGCAGTTCGGCCGACGTGTGAATGTAGGTCTGCACGTTGCGGGTCAGCGTGTGATTCACCAGCATCTCGCCGATGAGGAAGTCGACGCCCAGGTCTGTCCACCCGGTTCGGGCCACCTTGCGCAGGTCGTGGCTCGTCCACTCGCCCTTGCCCAGCCTGGTGAATACTGCGCAGGCCTGGCTGTCACTGATCGGCCCACGGCCTCGCGCCGGGAACACGTAGGTGCCCCTGTAGCCTTTGGCTGATTGCCAGTCCCGATACCGCTCCAGCAGCGCGCATACCTGGTGAGTCAGCGGTAAGTGATGCTCGCAGCGGGTCTTGGTGTTCTCGGTGGGAATAAACCACTCGCCCTGCTCGCCCAGGGTGAAGTGGGACCACTGCGCTTGCCTGGTCTCCCCTGCGCGCGTGCCGTGGCACAGCATCATCAGGGCCAGCATGCAATCCTGTGGGTGCTGATCGAAGCCGGCGGCCAGCTGCCCGATCACTTCCTCGAGCTGCACGGCGCGTAGGCGTGATGGCTTGGGCTGAATGCGGGCCTTGGTGAAGTCGGTGAACTTGAACCCTGCGATGGGGTTAGTGGTGATCAGGCGCAACTTCTCGGCCTGGCGAAACGCAACCACCAGCACGCCCCACATCAATCGGACGTAGGACAGCGACATTTCAGCCTGCATCGGCCACATGACCAGCTTGTCGAGCGTGGAACGGTCCACGGCCTCCACGGCGATATCGGCAAGCCGCGGCTTCAGGTGGCAGGAGATTATCGAGGTGTTGGTAGACCGGCGCTTGGACGACAGACTGCGATCAACGGCCTGGCGGGCGGTAAACCAGTCCAGCAGATCGCCGACAGTCTGCAAGGTGCCGGCGGCGGCCGAGGCCTTTGGGTCAGCGGCCAGACGCTCGCGGATCTTCGGCAACGCGACGATCAACCCCTTCACCGGCAACTGAGGAAACGCGGCGATCTTGTCCCACTTGCCGCCCGACACCAGGTACCAAGTGCCGCGTTCGCGGTTTTGATGAAAGCGGAAGTACACGCCTGGGTATCGAGCATCGCGCAGGTCGCGCACGCTGGTATTGCCGGCCTGCCGGCGGATCTCCGCATCGGTAAACGAAGTGAGCATTGTCTGGGTCATGCAGCGACCTTGGTTTGAGGTTGAAGAAGGTAGGCCCTGATTGCCTCAATGGCGTCGACGTGCCCACGGCAAACGATGGCCAGATAACCCTGATCGGTAAGCGCCTGCAGATATGCGTCCTGGGCCGGGGAAACGTCGGCGTCATAGGGCGCCCTGGCTTTGAATTCGATGTACAGCCCGAAATAACCACCGCGAGCCATCGGCAGCACTAGATCGGGAACTCCGGCTTTCACGCCCTGCTCTTTCAGCTTCATCGCCACCAGCTTGTGCCGGTGCCCGCCGTTCGGGACGTGATAGATCAACTTGGCGGCCGCCGGGTAGCGCAGGCTGATTTCCTTGATCAGCGCGGCCTGCTCCAGGCCTTCACGATCCACAGACTTGGCGCGCGCGGGCTTCGGACTGAACGGCTTCGCGGTGAACGGCTTCAAAGCTTCACCTTCCCTTCCCGAATGAGGATGTCCTGGGTGCGCATGACGCCCTCGGCCAGGTACAACCGAACGTCGTCACGACTCAATTGCACAGGTGCACGCAGGCGGCCGTCGGCGATGTCATGGCAGTACCCGCATGCCCAGGCGGCCTGGAAGTCGTTCGGCTTCATGCCCATACCGCAGGTGCCGCCAAGGCGGTAGTGCGCCAGGACAGTGGTGGACGGTTCGCAAGAGCAGCCAGGAAACCGAACCTGGCAGTCACGGTCACGCGCGGCCTTCGTGAGCTTGCTCATTGCGCCTCCCAATACCGAATCTGGCCAGCAACTCTTGGCGGGCAGCTTTGCCATCCGTCTTGATGCCCATCCGGGCGACTTGCGCACTGGCAACTCGCTCGGTGAGCTCAGAAGCCAGATCGGCGGCCGACTTGTTGCCGTCATAACCAATACCCACTGCGATTTCTTCGAGCGGGAGCCCCTGCACCAGCCGGCGTATGGTGATGTCGTAAGCCCGGTCAAACACCTTGCTGGCCTTCTCCGGGATCAAGTCGCCGAGGTTATGCAGCTCGCACTGCAAGGCTGCATGACGGACTGCCGGGTGAGACCAGGTGCGCGCACCAAAACGACTTGGGTGGGAGTTTTCGAGCGCCTCACGGAACGCCTTGTCGTGGGAAGGAATGCCCAGCATCTCGGGTGTCGGCTGGCACCACTTGATGAACTTGCCGACGCTTGGCGCGAAGTCTCCCCCGATCTGCCGGCAGTTCTGCAGCCCGTATCGGATCTGCTCAAGGGTCGTGATCCCTGCAACGATGAATGCCTTGATCCAGCTGCGCTTGGCGGCATTCAGCGATTCAGCATCAGGCCAAGCCTGTTTCCAGGCCGGGAAAATCGCCTGCAATTCTTTGAACAGCGCGTTCACGACGTCGGCGGTACCTGGCGGCAACTGCTTCGGCTGAACCAGCGTTACCGGCGGAAGATTGCCCATCGTGCTGAGCAGCTGTTCGGTGCTGCGTGGCTTCTTGATTTCCATCACAGATCCCCCAGATCGTTCGCCCAGCTGGTGTCATCGAAGTCAGGAGCCTTGCCCTGCCCCGAAGCTTTCACGCGTTCGCGCTTGACCCACTGAACCAGCCGGTAGCACCAGCCGGCGGAGGTGTCGATGGTTGCTGGCTTGGCGACGAAGAACCCCATGAACGCCCGGATCGCCGCTTCAGGGACGGCATCGGCAGGAAGCCCGGCGATAGTGATTTGATCGGACAGCCCCTTCTCGTTCGGAACCCAGGTGGCGAACATGGCGAAGCGCTGGCGATCATCCTGCGGTTCGATGGCGGCGCTGTTCTGTTCGGCGAGCGCGGCATCAATCTCGCGCTGCTGCAGCTGCTCTTCGGTTCCTTGATGGTTAAGTGGTGGATTGGGTGCAGCTGCTGCACCCCGTTCTGTTCCAGGCTGCACCCCGTTCTGTTGTGCGTTGCACCCCGTTGCGTCATCTGCACCCCGTTTTGTACGGGGTGCAGGATTTGCACCCCGCGATATCTGAAGGTCGTAAACGACTGGGCGGCGGTCATGACGATCGATGTGCACAGCGGCGATAGCCTGATTGCCCTTCTGGATCAACCCGGACTTCTCCAGATCGTCCAGCTTGTAGCGGACGGTACGCTCAGACAGGCCGGTGTCCTGTGCCAGGGTCGAGGCGGATGGAAAGGCACCAGCACCGTTAGGCCCGGCGTAGTTGGCGAGGCAAAGCAGCACGTGACGCGCGCTCGAATCTTTGAGAATTTCCGTTGGCAGGGCAAGCGCCCAGCCCATTGCTTGAACGCTCACAGCGAAGCTCCAATATTCTTTTCGGCCAGGTAGGTCAGGCCTTTTGGTGTTACCAGTGCCTGGAATGCCGCACGCTCGACGCCAGTCTCGGTGTCGGGCTTCAGCGCGGTGACTTTGTGCTTCATGTATCCGGAGCGAATGCGGGGCTCTGCCGCGACCCAGCGAGTGGAGCCACCGCGGCGATAGATCCAGCGGTTGGCCTGCATCCAGTCGAAGAGCTTCGACGGTGGCATGCCCAGGTGCTTGGCTGCGTCCGTGATGCAGATTGCCCCTTCCGCAGCAGCAAGCCTTTTGATGGCCGCAACCTTCGGCGCTTGAAGCTCAATGACTCCAATCAGGCGCAGGTTTTCCTCGGCCTGGTCAGCCGCAAGCCGCAATGCTTCAGGAAGCGTTGTCGGGATTTTCGGGGCTTCCGAGCATGCCTCGAGTTCGCGCCAGCGGCGGACAACAGCCATCCGCAGCGGGGCGCTGTAACCGGTCAGCAAGCAATCAGTGTGCTCACGATCCAGCAAATATTCGGTTTGATTGCGGTTCTGCGCGTCCAAATAGATGTGAGCAAAACTGCTCACATCTTCTTTCAGGTCGCGGATCATCGACTGGATGTCGCGCTTCACGTCGGGATGCCGCTTGCCGGTGAGTTGGGCTATCTCGCGGGAAGACATCGCGTGTCGCGACACGTTTTGATCTGGTCGGAAAAGTGTCGCGACATGGGGGGTATTGCCTGGAGCGGTATTGATGTTCATAATGGCCCCACAAGTTTTATTGCTGTTGAAAGGACCGCCCTGCCAGGCGGTTTTTTTATGCCTGCGATTCAGGCGGCCTTCAGCGATTCGCGAAGGATGTGCAGCGCTTCGATTGCTTCCTGAATTGCTTTCTCGCCCTGCGCTTTTTCGTGCTGGCTGATGTGGTTGTCAGCGGCAGCATCGAAGATCAATCGACCGACGTCACCGCACTCGGCGGACAGGTGGCCCAGGGCAACCATCAACGGTTTGGCCGCGGGCTTCTCACGGGCGACCAGCTCATAACCAAACTTGTCTGCGAGCGCCATCAAGGGCCGCATGTCGCCGGTATGCAGCAAGACACCGAACAGATGCTCGATGGTTAGGTGGTGAGCGGAGTTATCCGGGTTCGAGCGCTGCAGCAGGCTCACATGCGCAAGACACATCTTCCCCGCCAACTCCTCTGCCCCACTTTCCTTGATGGTGGTGTGGCAAGCCCTCAAGAAATCTTCCATTCGTAAAACCTCAAATTTGTTTCCGTGGCGCCTTTGCAGTGCTAAGGCGATCATTTGGTCAATGGAGTGCTGCGCAGGGATCTCAGGCGGCGGTCTGCTGCGCAGCATCGCCGGCCGCAGAAATGATCTGCCCCCATGGAAAAGATGGGCAAAGATCGGCGCGATTTACGGCGCCGCCGGTCAATGCTTCGATTTGAATCGCACGCTTTGCGGGAACAGGTCGCTCGCCGGAGCACCATTGATTAACGGTGGGTGCAGTGACCTTCAGCAGGCGCGCCATTTCCACCTGACTACCCAGCAAGCGAGATGCTTCTTTGGCCGCTTCTGCTGACTTCATGAGTTCTCTCCTGGAGATTTATGCCGAATATAAGGCATTACCTTATCACGGGCAAGTCATTGCCTAACCAACAACGCAATAGGCTTAATTAGGCAATGCTTACCGGACCAGAATTAGGCGCCGCCATTGAGGCCGCGCGGATCGCCAAGGGCGTATCGAAAAAGAATCTCGCAGACGACTTCTCCGTGAAGCCTCCGTCGATACAAGGCTGGGTGAAAAACGGCAGAATCGATAAATCAAAGCTGATGGACGTGATCGCCTACTTTTCCGATGTCGTTGGCCCTGAGCACTGGGGACTACGCCCAGGCTTCTCCTACGAAAACCTCGAGGAAGCTAACGAGGACTCTCCTGGTCAGCGCAGTAATGACGGGCAATCAATGGCTTCTTCTGCAGCGGATATGGTCCGCCAGATGTTGGCGACCAAGGGCAAAAGCCTTTCAGAGGATGCTCGGAACAGGCTGCTGGCCGCAGCAGAGCAGAGCGACTCAGGAAACGTCATACACGTCGACTTCTCTCGCCCAGGCCAAGTAGGCGACGAGGTATGGATTGCCCACTACGACGTGCGCGCAGCGATGGGCGGCGGGCAGATACCGCACGAATTCCCAGAGATGCTTCAAGACATACGGGTCAGCCCCAAGCATTTGCGCGAGATGGGTGTCACGTTCAAAGAGCACTTCCACCTCAAGATGATCACCGGGTGGGGTCAATCGATGGCTCCGACGATCAAAGACCGTGACCCGCTACTCGTAGACATCACGATCCGGGAGTTCACCGGCGACGGCATATACCTCTTCTCCCACGACGAGATGCTGTACGTGAAGCGCCTGCAGAAGAAAGGAAAGGACCGCTTCAAGATGATCTCGGACAACAAGCACCACGACGCCGAGGATATCCGGGTGGATGACACCCACATCCTTGCTCGAGTGCTTTACGTGTGGAACGGACAATCGGTATGACGCTATGTCCTTGACCAAGCCAAACCAAGACCTTAAGCGCGACCTACAAGGCATTGCCTCCGACCTCAAGTGGTCAGCCGTAGAGCTGATGAGGGTCGCGGAGCGACTTAGCCTTGCAGGGAATGAATCGGACGCCCAGGCCGTGCTGAGGTTGTGCGCCGTGTTTCATGCGGACGAGGATCGGCTGACGGGGTATGTGGACGAGGTGAAGGCAGGAAGGATTTTGCGGGGAAAGCCTGAATAGAAGGCGCAACGGATCTGAACACTCGATCATCACGAAGGAGCGATTTTGGTGAAAATCATCAAGTTCAGTTACAGGGATGCAAAGGGCGATTTGAGTCAGCGCGAGCTGATCCAGTGGTCAGAGAACTCGCTCTACATTCAGGGGAGGTCCGCGGCAGACTCATTCCCCAAAACATTCAGGAAAGATCGCATAGTTGAGGTTTACTTTGGGGCTGAGTTGCTGCTGAACGACGCCGCGCCACCTGCTCCCAAGCTGCTGCCAAAACCACGTCCAGCGGACATGGCCGTATCGGCCGCCTCTTCCCACCATCCACAGCCAAAGACACCACCCGGCGGGATTAACCAAATTCTTTTCACTGGCTTTGCGGCGGCGCACCGTGCCGAGCTTGAGCAAAAGGCAATGGATTCAGGACTCAAAGTTATGAGCACTCCTGGAAAATCTCTGACTTTTCTCTGCTATGGCGACAACGCCGGGCCTACGAAGGTTTCGAAAGCACAGGACGCCGGAGCATTCATTATTGATGCAGAGCAGTTTCTGAGCTTGATAGCTACAGGCGAGATGCCTTAGCAGGCATGACCCCATGCATTACAGAAAGCCCGCCAGCGAGCGGGCTTTTTATTGTCCATCAGAAAGGCGCCGCCTCTTCTTCTGGCTCAAACTCGACCTCTCCCCTTCCCACCTCCTCGACTTCTTGCTGCTCCCACCTTACCGTCACGCTACCGTCATCATTGAGAGTCAGCTCGAGTTCATCAGTGTCGGCGATCACGCCAAGCACCTCTTCCCACTCCCGATCTCCATCAGTGTCCAGCCGATGAATCGTGACCCAGCGCTGCGCCTGCGCCACCGGGTGATTGATCATCGATGAGACGCGCAGCCCCAGCCGCTCCATGCCACTCATTTCTTGCCGTACCGACAGTGCCGCCTGCTTCTTCGCCATGAAATCCCCTCCCAGACAAATGCTGTATATCCATACAGCTTAGGCGCAGCTTATATCAGGGCTTGCGAGAAAGTCATCTCCAAAAACGGAATATCGAGTACACCGAAATCATGAAATAATTAGGCATTACCTATTTACAGATGATTAGGCATTAGCTTATTGTTCATTCCATCGCAGTGACACACCGCCACTGCTGAGCACCACCGCTCTTTAACAGCCAGCGCAACAAACAACAGACCGCATTGCCTCTACCGGCGACCGGCGAGCAGACAGGCCCGAAAGCCTGCCCACGACAGGGAAAACCTTGTACGGCTGCTCGATGGTGAAACGCCAGAACCGAGTGAATGACCCGGCAAGCAATGCGCACCGCGAATCCCAGCGGCAGACGGGAGAGACACTGAATCGAATTAGCGGGCCCGATAGCTTCGGCTGGGACCGCCGGACCTCATGCACCCTGCCCCACTCAATCAGGGCACTCAGAGCTGTAGCGTGCATGTTGTAAGGACCTGTGATCCACGGCGAACAGATGCTGTTTGACGCTGTGAGTAGGAAGCTCGAAGCCCACCCACGAAGACAAACGGCCAGCCCTGCAATCAGCGGCGGGTAACTGGCCAACACCGACGACGCAACAACCCCGGTCTGCCTCCAGTAGAGGGACCGGGATTTCACCGATAGGCCTTCGCAAACGGGCCTGACGGGAAATCAACCCAGCGCAAGAGGAATCACCATGTTAGGCAAATTGTTCGGCAAGAAATCCGGCCAGGCTCGTGCAGCAGTCGCCAAGCTGGCTAATCGCGACCTGATGGAAGCGGTGGTGTACGGCTCGATCTACGTTGCGGCTGCCGACGGCGAGCTGGAAGACAGCGAGCTGTCCAAGATCGAAACCATCCTAAGCAACAACCCGGCGCTCCAGGGCTTCGGCGCTGAGCTGTCCAACACCATCGACCGAGCCAAAACCGACTTCAAGTCCGGCGCTCGCATCCTGCGCCAGAACGCCGAGAAAGAACTGGGCGACCTGGCGCACTCGCCGGCCGAGGCGCTGACCGTCCTCAACGTCATGTTGACCGTGGCCGAGGCAGACGGCGAGATCGAACCAGCCGAGATGATCGCCCTGGAGCGTAGCGCCAAGCTGCTGGGCCTGAACCTGAAAGACCACCTGTAATGCCAGGGATCACAGAGCTGGTTAAACGCCTGCGTGCGTTTCTCATCTTCGCTCTGCTCATCGGCGTGGTACTGATCGATTCGGTGTCTCGAATCATCAGCATGTGCGCCGACGGGTTCCTTGCGGTGCTGATCCTGCTTCTGATCTGGCCGCTGATCAAACAACGCTGAGCATCACCTCTGCCCATTCGCTGAGTGGGCTTTGGGATGCGGACGACAACCCAGCACACGCTGGCCACCTGCATTCAACCCACCCAGCACGGAGGATTGGCAGCCATGCACGAATAACACCCAGGCGCTCGACCGCCACCCCGGCGTCACATAGGGAGGTCTATGTAACGCAACGAAAAGCCCGGTCCCTACCGGGCTTTTTACGGACTGCCTTTATTCGTCAGCACCCTCCCCTGGGCCCACCGGCACCCACCAGGCGGTCAGGCTGCTGACGAATAAACGCAACCACAACCAAGGAGTCGGCATGAACCCAGCCATCCAACAAAGCCAAGCCGTTCTGCAGGCCCTGCGGGAACGTGTTTCGCTTTCCACTTCGGAGATGTACATGAAGATCGGTCGCGAAGAGCCAGTGAAGGTGCCCCGCTTCAACGTGGTACCGCTCGGCAATAACCTGTTCGATGTGGTGGAGCGCAACACTGGCGTTTCCCGCGGCGCACGCACCGGCCACGATGGCGCCTGCCAGTACGCCGACCAGCTCGAGCGCAACGCTGACTTCTTCAGCGCGGCAAAGGCAACGTCACGGCGTTTCGGTTTCCGAATGCTCCGCTGGACGGCCAGGTTCGCGGCGATGATGGTGCTGTTCGCCTACTACGGTGCGCAACCATGATCGGCGTTCCAATGCCCAATCCACGGGACTCGATCATTAACGACCTGAACAAGCAGCTGGACGCCTTCTTCGGCGCCGGCAACGCGGTGCAGGAAGTTGCTCCAGGCGTAAGCGGCGAAGTGGGTGGGCCAATCAAAAGCACGCGTAGCAACAAGCTCCGCACCGAACGCGACAAGATCGCGCCGAAGCTGAAAGAGGCCGTCGACTCAGGCGCTTCCCTCCACCAGGCATGCCTTGCCGCAGGCGTCGACTACAAGCGAGCCCGCCTCATTGCTCGCGAGAACGGCTTCAAACTTCCAAGCAACCCATGAAGCGCATCAACAGCCTGGTGCGCCAGCGCCTTCGACAATCGCAATTCAACCTCCCACCCAGCGGCCTGCAGGCCATACCGGAGAAACAGCCATGTCAACCGCAACAGATACAGCCGAGTTTCTTGAAGAACTCAACGGTGGCGCATTCGCCAGCCAAATTGGCCACGCCATCTCCGAAGTAGCGGCAGGCGTGGTTGACCACGGCAAGGCCGGAAAGCTGGTGATCACCCTGGATTTCAGCCAGATCGGCGAATCGCACCAGGTGAAGATCAAGCACAAGCTCGATTACAAGGTGCCGACCAAGCGCGGTACCCGCAGCGAAAACACCAGCCTTGATACGCCCATGCATGTGGGCACCGGCGGCCGCGTGACTCTCTTCGCGGAGAAGCACGACCAGCTGTTTAGCCGCGACGACGCGCCGATTCCTAAGCGCACCTGACCTATCCCGCTCACCACCCCTCCGAAATCAAAGGAAATTAGCGATGTCACTTACCAAAGATGCAATCCAGCTCATCACCGATACGGCGCTGGAAGCCAACGGCAAGAAGCTGGAAACATTGGTCCCTACCGTGGTGCTGCCGGAAAGCTCGAAAGTCATCGACTTAGAGAAGTTCCAGGCTGGGCGCAGCCGCTTCCGTGGCACCTACAGCACTCACTCGCTGGCAGACTTCAGCGCGTACGTGGTGGAACGCGCGGCACTTGGCGCCCGCGGCTTCATTGATCAGGACGCGATGAGCTGTGTGCTGCTGTTCAACCTGGGCACCGCCGATGTGCCCGGTCACGCCGATGACCGCGCCGTCCTCAAGCTGAAGCCAACCGCCGGCTACACCGCCGCCCAGCAAATCGGTGGGCGCGGCATCAGCCAGAAAGACCTGAGCGACTGGATCGAAGACTGGCACCAGTACCTCACCCCGGTTGATGAAGCTGGCAACGCTATCCCGGTGGCCAAGGCCATTGCCGCCGTGCGCACCATCACCATCAAGGCTTCCAGTGAATCGGAAACCACCGTGGGCGAGACCAGCGCCAGCCGCAGCGCCATGGATCAGATCGAGGCCCGCAGCAAGGAAACCCTCCCGGTGTCCTTGCAATTCAGCACCGTCCCGTTCGAAGGCTTAACCGAACAAGTCATCACTCTGCGCCTATCGGTCATCACCAGCGGCGCAGTGCCGGTGCTGAAACTTCGCTGGGTTGGCGAAGAGGTCCAGCGCGAAGACATCGCCCAGGAATTCAAGTCTGTGCTTCAAGCCAAAATTGGCGAATCCGCTGCACTGTCCCTGGGCGCCTTCGATCCGAAGTAACGCAACCCATCCCGCAACACCACCAGGCGCCTACGGGCGCCTTTCTCTTGTCTGGGAGATTTATGAATGAGCTGGCTCTTTTCGCAGGCTCTGGTGGCGGAATACTCGGCGGCCACCTGCTCGGGTGGCGCACCGTCTGCGCCGTTGAGCGTGATGCCTACTCCGCACAAGTTCTGGCGCAACGACAAAACGATGGAGCCCTCGCAACTTTCCCGATTTGGTCTGACGTGTGCAGTTTTGACGGAAGGCCATGGCGCGGCCTTGTTGACGTGGTTTCTGGCGGATTCCCATGTCAGGACATATCAGCTGCCGGGAATGGCGACGGCATCGATGGTGCCCGCTCTGGGCTATGGCGTGAAATGGCGCGAATCGTCGGCCAAGTACGACCTTCCTACGTCTACGTGGAAAACTCACCTTTGCTTGTGGGAAGAGGACTTGCCGTGGTCCTCGGTGACCTTGCCGAAATGGGGTATGACGCGCAGTGGTGCATTGTTTCAGCATCCGACTGCGGAGCGCCCCATCAGCGTGACCGCATCTGGATTGTGGCAAACGATAGTCGCGGACGATGCTGTGAGCCGGCCGGGCGGAAAGTGGAACAGTCGGGGCGAGCCGAAGTTATCAGCCGAAGTAATGCTCTGGCCGACACCGACGGTGCACGGCAACCACAACCAGCCAGGCAGCAGCAAGAATGCCGGATGGGGCCTGAGCAGCGCAGTGAAACAATGGCCAACGCCAACGGCAACACTGGCGACGAAGGGCGGCAGGGTGACACCGCGCAAGAGCCGGGAAGGCGGAACATTGATCGAAGCGGTATCCGCCCGGTCCTGGCCGACGCCGTGCGCGAGCGCGAGCGCGAGCGCGAGCAAAGGTTCGTCACCGGCGAGCCTGATACGCAAGTCCGGAAAGAGCCGTGTGAACGACCGAATCGACCACGCAGTGATGGCTTCCGACGGTGGCCAGCTGAACCCGGAATGGGTCGAGTGGCTGATGGGGTGGCCCATCGGGTGGACCGAATTAAAGCCCTTGGCAATGGACAGGTTCCGCGAGTGGCAGCAACAGCATTCCCCCTGCTCTCGATCGACAACGACTGACGCCGCATAACTCCCCCACTCCACCGCCGGGCATGGCCCGGCAAGGAATCCCCGTGATCAACCTGTTCTGGCGCCTGGTCGCCAAGCTGCTTGCCCGCCCGGCGGTTGCCGCCTGGCTCATCACCCGCGCCCAGCGCACCCCGTACCTGCACATCATGTCCGCCGACGACACCGAGATGTACATGGGCCGCTGGTGGCTGTTCAACCCCTACTCCCGCGAAACGCACAAGCCCGCGCTGTGGTGGTGCCCGTGGTCGTTCCGCGTGCACCACATCATGTGGCACGACGAAGACCGGGATCTGCACGACCACCCGTGGAACGCGCGCACCATCATCCTGCGCGGTTGGTACGTAGAGCAGCGACTGCTCGATAGCAAAGCCCCGGTGTTGTTAGGCCTCAACGTCCCTTCAGGCGCCCAGGCCACCGAATACATCGATCGGCGCGTCGGCGACACCGCCCGCCTCAACCACGGCGAGTACCACCGCATCGACCAGATATCACCAGGCGGCGTATACACCCTCTTCATCACCAGCAAGTGGCGTGGTGACTGGGGCTTTCTGGTCAACGGCGTGAAGGTGCCATGGCGCACCTACACCGGCACAGACAATTGAGGGTTTGAGTATGAGCAAGGTAATTCAAACAGTTGAAGAACTGGACGCCGTGCTGCACTGGCGCGGCAAGCACACTCAGGCGATCCGTGAGCGTGACGCCCTGCAACAGCTGCTCAACCAGCGCGATGAACAGGTCGAAACCTTGAAGCTGCAGCGCCAGGGTGAGGCGGCGGCATGCGCCCATGAATGGACGGACGACGGTGAGTTCACGCTGACATGCACGAAGTGCGGCAAGACAGAAAACAATGAGCCGTATGGCTGGGTGCAGACCCGCGGCAACGCGATTAACCACTTCACGCAGGAATGGGATGTGGTCGAATCCTGGGGGGATCAGGGGTTTGAATACAAGGCGATGTTCGACCACGCCGAGCAGCCCGCGCCGGTAGGGCTGGTACTGCCTGAGCGGTCGCCACAGGACTACGCCATCGAGCACGCCGAGTACATGGCCAAGTCAGCCGATGACGTGTTGGCGAAGTTCCAGGCATACGGCCTGGCTCTGCTGGCTGTCGATGAGGGTGGCGACGAAGGCGAAGGCGAGATGCTTGAGAATATCGACTCCGCACGCGGTGACCTGCAGGATTCACTGGTAGATCTGCGCAGCATGGTTTACGAATTTCGAAAGCGTGCCGCCAATTCCCGATAGGAGTACATCCGTACTCCACCCGCAAAACCTGTAAACCCTCCCCCTTCAAAGTCAGCCGCTATAGCGGCAAGGACAGGTATCGCCCAATGAAAGCGAAAATTAAAGCTGCGTTGTCAGCGGCCAGAGCATCCGCCAAGCGTGACCTCGGGATCTTCGTCGTGATGATGATCCTTGCGGTAGTTGCCCTCGTAATCGCGGTGCCGGTGATCCTGGTGCTGGGCTTGATGCCTGAATGGGCTTGGCCAGTAATCGGCGTCGGGCTCGTCATCTGGTTTGTCTTTGGCGACACCATCACTGCCACCATCAGCGCTTATCGGAGCGAAAAGCCATGATCGCCACCCTCTGGTTCGCCTACGTCTTCCCCTAGAAAGTGCCGGAATGAGCCGGCGCAAGAAGTCAAATGTTGCGATAGATCCCAAAGTGTTTAGTGGAAGGGATAGGTGAAAGCTTCACAGCTGTAAGCATCGCAGCCCTTGCCACACCGAAGGCCAGGGCTGAAGTCATAGATTCTCCTTGGCGTTCCTTGTAGTACTCCTCAAAGAGTACGCCACCGCTTGCGCTGTATGCGCCCACAAACAGCTGAACCAAACCTCTTCGAGAGGTACGCACTTGAACGTCAATCTGCCCCCCATCCGGAAGCAGGCCATCGTGACACCGAGAATGAAGCTCGCAATCGGACCAGTCCCAAAACACTCGCCCTCGTTTCTTTAAAAACATGATGTCGATCCGCATTAGAGAGTCCGCCACTTGTACTCCCTTTCCAGGCAGATAAGTGATTTAGCTCAATCTTGTTGAACTTTCTGCGGCGCTGGCGGAATCCCACGGCATTCCAAATATCCCTACATGCCTGCCGGTGAGCGGCGGGCGAGGTATTCGCATGTTCGCAATAAAACTCACCCTGCTCATTATGGGCATAACGCTGTACGTGTCTGGCACCGTCTGCTGGATCTTCTGGATCGCCCCCGAACTGGTCATGGACGGAGAGACGTCCGACCTTCTCTACGCATTCGGCGGCACTTGCGCCTGGATGCTGTTCACCTTCGGCATGATCGTTCACATCATCAAGACAGCGCGGCCCACGGTGGTCGTCGGGAGGGAAGAATGAGCAAAGTCACCCTGGATGAATGGGCGGCGGCCGAGTTCAAGACACCGCCAAGCCCCAACACCCTGCGCAAATGGGCCCGAGAGGGCCGAATCGCGCCGGTACCGGTCAAGCACGGGCGCAACTACTATGTAGAGTCCGACGCCCACTACCAAGAACCTGATCAACAGCCCGCACGGATTGTCGGCGGGAGCCTGATCAGCAGAATAGAGAGAGCACGCAATGGCGCCCAGGCCGCGTAACACCGGGTCAAAGGATCTTCCGCCCAATCTCTACCGCAAGACTGACGCCCGCAACGGCGTCACTTATTACACCTACCGCGATCCGGTCAGTGGTCGCGTATTCGGCCTGGGCAAGGACAAGGAGGCCGCGATCCGTGAGGCCGTCGCCGCCAACCACGCAGACGCGATCAAGCCAACGCTTGCAGAACGCATCAGCACCCCGGCGCCAGCAGCTGGCAAATTGTTCTCGGAATGGCTGGAAGAGTACCGAGAGCTGTTCGCCGAGCGAAAGCTGTCCGCCAGCAGCAACAAGAACGTGGGCATGCGGATAAACCGGCTGGCAGCTGTGTTCGGCTCTAAGGGGATTAAGGACATCACGACGATGGATGTGGCCGATTACCTGACGGGCATGGCCAAAGAGGGTAAGGCGCAGATGGCCAGGGCGATGCGCTCGCTGTTGCGAGACGTGTTCGCCGAGGCTCAGGCGCGAGGGTGGGCAGACGCCAACCCGGTCGAAGTGACCAAGGCCGCGCGGGTGAGCATCAAGCGCGAACGGCTGACGCTGGAACTGTGGAAGGCAATCTATGAGGAAGCCAAGAAACCATGGCTTCGCAGGGCAATGGAACTGGCGGTGCTGACTGGCCAGCGCCGGGACGATATAGCCTCGATGCTTTTCAAGGACGTGCACGACGGCTTCCTTCATGTCGTTCAGTCCAAGACCGGGGCCAGGCTGCGGATCAGCACCGCGCTTCGCCTCGAGTCGGTCGGCCTGGATCTATCCACCGTAATTAAACAATGCCGCGACCGCGTTCTGTCACAACACCTGGTGCACCATGCACAAGCTTCGGGCCGGGCAAAGGCTGGCCAGCCGCTGGTGCTGGACACTCTGAGCTCTGCATTTGCAGAAGCGCGCGACAAGGCTGGGGCGAAGCTGGGGATAACTTTCGGGCGCCAGCCACCGTCCTTTCACGAGCAGCGCTCTCTGGCCGCACGACTTCACGAGCTTGAAGGCCGTGACGCCCAGAAACTACTCGGTCACCGTTCGGCCACAATGACCGATCTGTACCGCGACAGCCGAGGCGCTGAGTGGATCGACGTGGCATAATCGACGGCTGAATTTTTGGGCGATATTGGGGAAGTTTTGGGGAGGATTTTATGCCCAATGAAATCAATCACTTACAGCTTTACGGCATCAAAGCCTGCGACACCATGAAAAAGGCGCGCACCTGGCTCGATGAGCACGGGGTGAGCTATGAGTTCCATGACTACAAAACAGCCGGTATCGACCGCGAACACTTGACCCAATGGTGCAACGAGCACGGTTGGCAGGTGGTTTTGAACCGTGCGGGCACCACCTTTCGCAAACTCGAAGACGAACGCAAAGCCGATCTCGATCAGTCGAAAGCCATTGAATTGATGCTCGCACAACCCTCGATGATCAAGCGCCCGGTGCTCGATCTCGGTGACAGAACCCTGATTGGCTTCAAGCCAGATAGTTATTCGGCGGCCCTCAAGTAGGCCAGCCTTCCATTTTTGTAGAGGTAACAGCATGTCCAATTCCCTGTTCAGCCTGGGCTTCGGCGTCGGCACTCAGAACCGCCAAGGTGCTTGGCTGGAAGTGTTTTACGCACAGCCCTTGCTCAACCCGTCGGCTGAAATCGTTGCCGCCATCGCACCGATCCTCGGTTACACCGAAGGCAACCAGGCGATCACCTTCACCGTGAGCCAGGCCCTGCAACTGGCCGACGCGCTCAAAGGCGTCGATGCTACCCAGGCCGCCCTGCTCAGCCGCCTGGCCGAAAGCCACACGCCGCTGGTCGCGACCTTGCTGGCCGAAGACGCAGCGCTGACCTCCACGCCTGAGGCCTACCTCAAGCTGCACCTGCTGTCCCATCGCCTGGTCAAGCCCCACGGCCTGAGCCTGGCCGGCGTGTTCCCGCAGTTGCCGAACGTGGCCTGGACCAGCCAGGGCGCTATCGACATCAATGAACTGGCCGAGCGCCAACTGGAAGCGCGCCTGCGTGGCGACCTGCTGGAAGTGTTCTCGGTGGACAAGTTCCCGAAAATGACCGACTACGTCGTACCGGCTGGCGTGCGTATCGCTGACGCTGCTCGTATCCGCCTGGGCGCGTACGTAGGCGAAGGCACCACCGTGATGCACGAAGGCTTCGTCAACTTCAACGCGGGCACCGAAGGCCCGGGCATGATCGAAGGCCGCGTATCGGCGGGCGTATTCGTCGGCAAGGGCTCGGACCTGGGCGGCGGTTGCTCCACCATGGGCACCCTGTCGGGCGGCGGCAATATCGTGATCAAGGTGGGCGAAGGCTGCCTGATCGGCGCCAACGCCGGTACCGGTATCCCATTGGGCGACCGCAACACCGTGGAGTCGGGCCTGTACATCACCGCCGGCACCAAGGTTGCCCTGCTGGATGAGCAGAACCAACTGGTCAAGGTGGTCAAGGCGCGTGAGTTGGCTGGCCAGCCAGACCTGCTGTTCCGTCGTAACTCCGAGACCGGTGCCGTGGAGTGCAAAACCCACAAATCGGCCATCGAACTGAACGAAGCGCTGCACGCTCACAACTAAGCAGCCACTCGATGCCACTAGCGGCCGCACCTTCGGGGGCGGCTCGCTTATACGAGTCTTGATCACCATGCTTGTGCCCTCCCCCTGGCGCGCCGATTTCCCGGCCATCGCCACCCTGCAACGGCAAGACCAGACCTATCTGGACAGCGCCGCCACCACGCAAAAACCCCAAGCCCTGCTGGATGCCATCAGTCATTACTACGCCAATGGCGCAGCCAATGTGCACCGTGCTCAGCATTTGCCCGGAGCCCATGCGACCCAGGCGTTCGAAGACAGCCGCAGCAAGGTCGCGCAGTGGTTGAACGCAGGTGACAGCGGGCAGGTCGTGTTTACCCACGGCGCAACCTCTGCGCTGAACCTCCTGGCCTATGGCCTGGAGCACTTATTCAATGCGGGCGATGAGATTGCCATCAGCGCCCTGGAACACCACGCCAACCTGTTGCCCTGGCAGCAATTGGCCAAACGCCGCGCACTCACACTGGTGGTCTTGCCTCTGGACGATGACGGCGTGATCGACCTGGACGCCGCGGCCAGCTTGATTGGCCCACGCACACGCTTGCTGGCGGTGAGCCAGTTATCCAACGTGCTCGGTGCCTGGCAGCCGCTGCCAGCCTTGCTGACGATGGCCCAGGCACACGGCGCCCTCACGGTGGTGGACGGCGCCCAAGGCATCGTCCATGGCCGTCACGACGTGCAGGCCCTGGGCTGCGACTTCTACGTGTTTTCCAGCCACAAACTCTACGGCCCGGACGGCGTGGGTGTGCTGTACGGCCGTAATGAGGCCCTGCACCACCTGCGCCACTGGCAGTTCGGCGGCGAGATGGTGCAACAGGCCGACTACCACAGCGCCAGCTTTCGCCCCGCGCCGCTGGGTTTCGAGGCCGGCACTCCTCCGATTGCCAGTGTGATCGGCCTGGGCGCGAGCCTGGATTACCTGAGTTCACTGGATCCCTCGGCGGTGATCGCCCACGAAGCCGCCCTGCATGACTACCTGCTGCGTGGGCTTAAGGCCCGCAATGGCGTACGCGTGCTGGGATCGCCGCAGGTGGCGCTGGTGAGTTTTGTGGTGGAGGGCGTGCACAACGCCGACCTCGCCCACCTGCTGACCGAGCAAGGCATTGCTGTGCGTGCCGGTCACCACTGCGCAATGCCGCTGTTGAAGGCGATGAATCTGTCAGGCGCCATCCGCGTTTCACTGGCGCTCTACAACGATTCCGACGACCTGGAGCGCTTTTTTGAAGCGTTGGACCAGGCGCTGGACATGCTGCGATGAGCTTGCCGCTGGAGGCACACGCCGCACTGCAAGCGTTCCAGGCCATTGGCAGTTGGGAGCAGCGCGCCCGGGTGCTGATGCAATGGGGTGAACGCTTGCCCGCCCTGGCCGATGATGAAAAGGTCGACGCCAACCTGGTGCAAGGTTGCGAAAGCCTGGTGTGGCTGGTGGGGCGTTTGCAGGACGGCCATTGGCAGTTTACGGCGAGCAGCGAGGCGCGGATGATTCGTGGGTTGGTGGCGTTGCTGCTGGCGCGGGTCAATGGGCTGTCGGCTGATGAACTGCAAGCGGTTGACCTGCCTGACTGGTTCAATCAACTGGGCTTGTCGCGCCAGTTATCGCCGTCGCGCAGCAATGGCTTGAATGCCGTACTGCAACGCATGCGAGACCTGACGCGTACACAGAAATAATGTGGGAGCTGGCTTGCCTGCGATAGCGGCGAATCAGTCAGTATTTTCAGTGGCTGACACACCGCTATCGCAGGCAAGCCAGCTCCCACAATTTGGATCTATGTTCGGCAATGAGATTTAGCTGGGTTTGATGCGCTCCGACGGCCTGCGCACTCCCGCCACGATCTTGTCTACCGCCTTGGTGGCCGCCACCATGCCGAACGTGGCTGTGACCATCATCACCGCGCCAAACCCGCCCGCGCAGTCCAGCTTCACGCCATCACCGACAAAACTCTTCTGCAGGCAGATGCTGCCATCAGGCTTGGGGTAGCGCAGTTGCTCGGTGGAAAACACGCACGGCACGCTGTAATGACGAGTCACGGTGCGCGAAAAGCCATAATCGCGGCGCAAGGTAGAGCGCACTTTCGAGGCCAACGGGTCATTGAAGGTGCGGTTCAGGTCACACACCTGGATCAGCGTGGGGTCAATCTGCCCACCGGCGCCGCCGGTGGTGATGATCTGGATCTTGCGGCGCTTGCACCAGGCAATCAGCGCCGCCTTGGCGTTGACCGCGTCGATGCAGTCGATCACACAGTCGATAGTCGGCGTGATGTACTCGGCCATGGTATCGCGGGTGACGAAGTCTGCCACCGCGTGCACGGTGCAATCGGGGTTGATGCCGCGCAGGCGCTCAGCCATCACTTCGACCTTGGGCTTGCCCACGGTGCTGTCCAGGGCATGCAACTGGCGGTTGCTGTTGCTGACGCAGACATCGTCCAGGTCAAACAGCGAAATCTCACCCACCCCGCAGCGGGCAATCGCTTCTGCCGCCCAGGAACCCACGCCGCCGACGCCGACAATCGCCACATGGGCCGCTTTCAAGCGTTCCAGGCCCTCAAGGCCGTACAAGCGGGCAACGCCTGCAAACCGCGGATCTTCTGTACTCATCATCATTACCCCAAAAACCGGCGCGCATTATAGGGCTACGCAGCAGCAAGTTTTAAGCTACAAGTTACAAGTGAAGAACTTAGATGGAGTTTCGCAGACTAACGTCCGGCTTTTCTCTGTCTGCTGTACGCTCAGGGAAGCGCCAGTGTAGGATGCGCGCCGTTCGGCGCAGGCCGACACCTCTTTCGTTCCGCACCCTTTGGAACCCGACATAACCATGGCATCGCGTAAATTTGGACTCAACCTGGTGGTGGTGCTGGCAATTGCCGCGCTGTTCACCGGTTTCTGGGCGCTGATCAACCGCCCGGTCACCGCTCCCAACTGGCCCGATCAGATCTCCGGCTTTTCCTACTCGCCGTTCCAGCAAGGCCAGTACCCGCAGAAAGGCCAGTACCCTACCGACGAACAGATGCGTCAGGACCTTGCGATCATGAGCAAGCTGACGGACAACATCCGTACCTACTCGGTGGACGGCCCCCTGGGGGATATTCCGAAGCTGGCCGAAGAGTTCGGCCTGCGCGTGACCCTGGGGATCTGGATCAGCCCGGACCTTGAGCGTAACGAGCGGGAGATCCAGCGCGCTATCGAGATCGCCAACACCTCGCGCAGTGTCGTGCGCGTAGTGGTGGGCAACGAAGCGTTGTTCCGGGAAGAAATCACCCCCGAAGCCCTGATCGTGCTGCTCGACCGCGTGCGCGCCGCCGTGAAAGTCCCGGTGACCACCTCCGAGCAATGGCACATCTGGGAAAAGAACCCGCAACTGGCCAAGCACGTCGACCTGATCGCCGCGCACATCCTGCCATTCTGGGAATACATCCCAATGGACAAGGCCGGCCAGTACGTCCTGGACCGCGCCAAGGACCTGAAGAAAGCCTTCCCGAAAAAGCCACTGCTGCTGTCGGAAGTGGGCTGGCCGAGCAACGGCCGTATGCGCGGCGGCAATGAATCGTCGCCGGCAGACCAGGCGATTTACCTGCGTACACTGGTCAACAAGCTCAATCGCCAGGGTTACAACTACTTCGTGATCGAGGCCTTCGACCAGCCGTGGAAGGTCAGCGATGAAGGTTCGGCGGGTGCGTATTGGGGTGTATTCAACGCCGCGCGCCAGCAGAAATTCAATTTTGACGGCCCGGTGGTGGCGATTCCGCAATGGCGGGTACTGGCCATCGGTTCAGTGGTGCTTGCGCTGCTGTCCCTGACCCTGTTGATGATCGATGGCTCGGCCCTGCGCCAGCGTGGCCGCACCTTCCTGACCTTTATTGCGTTCCTGTGCGGGTCGGTGCTGGTCTGGATCGGCTACGACTACAGCCAGCAATACAGCACCTGGTTCAGCGTGACGGTCGGTGTGTTGCTGGCACTCGGCGCCCTGGGCGTGTTCATTGTGTTGCTGACCGAAGCCCATGAGCTGGCGGAAGCAGTCTGGACCCACAAGCGTCGGCGTGAATTCCTGCCCGTGGAAGGCGATTCGGACTACCGCCCGAAAGTGTCGATCCATGTGCCGTGCTACAACGAGCCGCCGGAAATGGTCAAGCAGACCCTCGACGCGCTGGCCGCCCTCGACTATCCGGACTACGAAGTCCTGATCATCGACAACAACACCAAGGACCCGGCGGTGTGGGAGCCGGTGCGCGATTACTGCGAAACCCTGGGCCCGCGCTTCAAGTTCTTCCACGTCGCGCCCCTGGCCGGTTTCAAGGGCGGCGCGCTGAACTACCTGATCCCGCACACCGCCAAGGATGCCGAAGTGATCGCGGTGATCGACTCGGACTACTGCGTATCGCCCAACTGGCTCAAGCACATGGTGCCGCACTTCGCCGACCCGAAAATCGCCGTGGTGCAGTCGCCCCAGGATTACCGCGACCAGAACGAAAGCACCTTCAAGAAGCTCTGCTACGCCGAATACAAGGGCTTCTTCCATATCGGTATGGTCACCCGTAACGACCGCGACGCGATCATCCAGCACGGCACCATGACCATGACACGCCGCTCGGTGCTCGAAGAGCTGGGCTGGGCCGACTGGTGCATCTGTGAAGACGCCGAACTGGGCCTGCGCGTGTTCGAGAAAGGCTTGTCGGCGGCGTACTACCACGACAGCTACGGCAAGGGTTTGATGCCGGATACCTTTATCGACTTCAAGAAACAGCGTTTCCGCTGGGCCTATGGCGCGATCCAGATCATCAAGCGCCACACCGCCAGCCTGATACGTGGCAAGGACACCGAGCTGACCCGCGGTCAGCGCTACCATTTCCTCGCGGGCTGGTTGCCGTGGGTGGCCGATGGCATGAACATCTTCTTTACCGTCGGCGCCCTGTTGTGGTCTGCGGCGATGATCATCGTGCCGACTCGGGTCGACCCGCCATTGCTGATTTTCGCGATCCCGCCGTTGGCGTTGTTCGTGTTCAAGGTCGGCAAGATCATCTTCCTCTACCGTCGTGCGGTAGGCGTGAACTTGAAAGATGCGTTCTGCGCGGCCCTGGCCGGTTTGGCGTTGTCCCATACCATCGCCAAGGCAGTGCTGTATGGTTTCTTCACCACCAGCATTCCGTTCTTTCGCACGCCGAAAAACGCCGATAACCACGGCTTCTGGGTGGCCATTTCCGAAGCCCGCGAAGAAATGTTCATCATGCTGCTGCTGTGGGGCGCGGCGCTGGGGATCTACCTGGTGCAAGGCCTGCCGAGCAACGACATTCGCTTCTGGGTCGTGATGTTGCTGGTGCAGTCGCTGCCCTATGTGGCGGCGCTGATCATGGCGTTCTTATCGTCGCTGCCCAAACCTTCGGCGGCGCCCGAGCCCGCACCGGCGGCGTAAAAAGTCACGCGATGCACTAAACGGCGGCCCTTGGCCGCCGTTTTGCTATAAGATAACGGCCCTTTTGTGAGACTTGGCCTGGCCCAATTCTATGTGGGAGCTGGCTTGCCTGCGATACAGACGCCGCGGTCTGACAGGCACACCGCAGCGATGCTATCGCAGGCAAGCCAGCTCCCACATTGGAGTTGCGTCGCTCCAGGCTCTGTATTTCCACATTCGTCCTGCGCCCCATCACACGCTTTCCGGAGTTCCCCCCATGACGGCCCATGCCGACCTTTCGCCGACCCTTCAACTGGCCATCGACCTGATCCGTCGCCCGTCGGTCACGCCGATCGATGCCGATTGCCAGAAGCTGATGATGCAGCGCCTGGGCGACGCCGGTTTTGCGCTTGAACCGATGCGCATCGAAGATGTGGACAACTTCTGGGCCACCCACGGCAAGCACGAAGGCCCGGTGCTGTGTTTTGCCGGTCACACCGACGTGGTGCCGACCGGCCCGGTACAGGCCTGGCAGAACGACCCGTTCGACGCGTTGATCGATGAAAACGGCATGCTCTGTGGCCGTGGCGCGGCTGACATGAAAGGCAGCCTGGCGGCGATGCTGGTGGCAGCGGAACGTTTCGTCACCGACTACCCGGACCACAAGGGTTCGGTCGCCTTCCTGATCACCAGCGACGAAGAAGGCCCGGCGCACCATGGCACCAAGGCGGTGATCGAACGTCTGGCCGCGCGCAAGGAACGCCTGGACTGGTGCATCGTCGGCGAACCGTCGAGCACGACCCTGGTGGGCGATGTGGTCAAGAACGGCCGTCGTGGCTCCCTCGGTGCCACCTTGACCGTGCGCGGTGTACAGGGCCATGTGGCTTACCCGCATCTGGCGAAGAACCCGATCCACCTGGCTGCGGCGGCCCTGGCTGAATTGGCTGCCGAGCATTGGGATGACGGCAACGCCTTCTTCCCGCCGACCAGTTTCCAGATTTCCAACCTCAATTCGGGTACCGGCGCCACCAACGTGATCCCCGGCGACCTGACGGCGGTATTCAACTTCCGCTTCTCTACCGAGTCCACCGTCGAGGGTCTGCAACAGCGGGTCGCGGCGATCCTGGATAAACATGGCCTGGACTGGCATGTGGACTGGGCGCTATCGGGCCTGCCGTTCCTCACCGAGCCGGGTGCGCTGCTGGATGCGGTATCTGCCAGTATCAAGGCGATCACCGGGCGTGAGACCAAGGCATCCACCAGCGGCGGTACCTCCGATGGGCGCTTTATCGCCACGCTGGGCACTCAGGTGGTCGAGCTGGGCCCGGTCAACGCGACGATCCACCAGGTCAACGAACGCATCCTGGCCAGCGACCTCGATGTGCTGACCGAAATCTACTACCAGACCCTGATCAAGTTGCTCGCCTGATGCTTGCCTGCCCCATTTGCAGCGCACCGCTCAATGCGGTGGACAGTGGCGTGGCGTGCCCGGCCGGGCACCGTTTCGATCGCGCGCGCCAGGGTTACCTGAACCTGTTGCCGGTGCAGCACAAGAACAGCCGCGACCCAGGCGATAACCTGGCCATGGTCGAGGCGCGCCGCGACTTCCTCAACGCCGGGCACTACGCCCCGGTGGCCAAGCGCCTGGCCGAACTGGCCGCCGAGCGTGCACCGCAGCGCTGGGTCGACATTGGGTGTGGCGAGGGTTACTACACCGCGCAAATTGCCCAGGCCCTACCCCACGCCGATGGCTATGCCCTGGATATCTCCAAGGAAGCGGTCAAGCGCGCGTGCAAACGCAACCCGGCGCTGACCTGGTTGATCGCCAGCATGGCCCGCGTGCCATTGGCCGATGCCAGCTGCCAGTTCCTCGCCAGCGTGTTCAGCCCGTTGGATTGGCAAGAGGCCAAGCGCCTGCTCAGTCCCGGCGGCGGTTTGATGAAGGTCGGCCCGACCAGCGGCCACTTGATGGAACTGCGCGAGCGTCTTTACGACGAGGTACGCGAGTATACCGACGATAAACATCTGGCCCTGGTGCCGGATGGCATGCACCTGGCACACAGTGAAACACTGGAATTCACCCTGAGCCTGGCCGAAGCCCAGGACCGCGCCAACCTGCTGGCGATGACGCCCCACGGCTGGCGAGCCAGTGCCGAGCGCCGCCACGAGGTGATCGAGGCGGCCGAGCCGCTGCAGGTCACGGTGTCGATGCGTTACGATTATTTCGTGCTTCAATGACTGACGTTCACCCACCCGCGAATGGATTTTCGAATCCCGCAACGAGGAACATCCATGCGCCAACCCGATATTGAGATTTACCTGAAGGACGCCGACGTCGATCACAAGGCCATCGCCGCCTGGCTGGGTGCCGCCCTGGGCCCGTGCACCGACTGGGTCCAGAAAGGCCAGACCTACAAGTGCAAGGCCGGCAGCGTGCCGGTGACCTGGCTGCCCAAGGCGGTGGGCAAATGGAACAGCCTGTACCTGGAAAGCGACCAGACCCCGTGGGACGACGACATCGCCTGCGCCCGCGCCGCGTTTGCCGCGCTGAACGTCGAAGTGCGCTGCGCGCCGGGCACCTGGGTTGAAGAAGAGGGTGAGGAAAGTGCCGACACCTGGATTCGCATCAGCGTAGACGGTGAAGAACAGATCACTTGGAAAACCGCCTGACAGCCCATTGCCAACCCAATCAATGTGGGAGCTGGCTTGCCTGCGATGCAGACACCTTGGTCTATCAGTCAGACCACAGTGATGCTATCGCAGGCAAGCCAGCTCCCACAGTTGATTGGGTTATCAAGACCAAGTTGTTACAGGCCGACCACATCCTCCGCCTGCAAGCCCTTCTCGCCGGTCACCACGGCGTATTCCACCTGCTGGCCTTCGGCCAACGAGCGGTGGCCTTCACCGCGAATGGCGCGGTAGTGCACAAACACATCCTTGCCATCTTCACGCTGGATAAAGCCGTAGCCCTTTGCATCGTTGAACCACTTCACATTGCCGGTTTCACGCGTTGTCATCTGTTCACTCCCACTGGTTTTTTTATTGTTGAGTCGCTCGCATTGAACTGCCGAGTATAAGACAGGCTCAAAAACCATCAACTCAACTTTACATCGCTGCTTTTTTGCCGATTTTCGGCGAATACGGCACACTACCCGCCCGAGCGCCTGCTCGGTTTTTTCCACTTGAAGCAGTTCGCCTATGACCCGCTCCCCGTTCCGCCGTCTGGTGTTTGGCACCTTGCGCCGACTGTTGTACCTCTGGGTTCGCTCAGAGACGATCAACCAGTCGTCCCTCACCCTTAACCTGGACCGCAGCCGGCCGGTTTTCTACGTCCTGCAATCACCCTCCCTCACCGAGTTGGCAGTGGTCGACGCCGAGTGCACCAAGGCCGGCCTGCCACGCCCGGTGCTGCCAGTGTCAGTGGGGCCGTTGATGGAGCCTGCGGCGTTCTTCTACCTCACGCCGGATCCGGATTGGCTTGGGCGCCAGGACAAGCGTGGCGCACCACCCACCCTGACGCGGCTGGTCAATACCCTCACCGAACACGCCGAAGAGAATGCACAAATCATTCCGGTCAGTGTGTTCTGGGGCCAATCCCCCGAAAGCGAGTCCAGCCCCTGGAAGCTTTTATTCGCCGACAGCTGGGCGGTCACCGGGCGTCTACGCCGGTTGTTGAGCATCCTGATCCTGGGGCGCAAGACCCGTGTGCAATTCTCCGCGCCTATCAACCTGCGCGAATTGATCGAGCACAATAAAGGCCACGAACGCACCGTGCGCATGGCCCAGCGCATCTTGCGTGTGCACTTTCGTAACCTGAAGACGGCGGTGATCGGCCCCGACCTGTCCCACCGCCGTAATCTGGTGAAGGGCCTGGTCAATATGCCGCTGGTGCGCCAAGCCATTGCGGATGAGGCCGAACGCGAAAAGATCGCCCCGGAAAAAGCCAAGGCCCTGGCCCTGCGCTATGGCAACGAAATTGCCTCGGACTACACCTACACCGCGATCCGCTTCCTGGAAGTGGTCTTGAGCTGGTTCTGGAACAAGATCTACGACGGCATCAAGGTCAATAACATCGAAGGCGTGCAAAAGGTGGCCCAAGGCTACGAGGTAATCTACGTGCCTTGCCACCGCAGCCATATCGACTACCTGCTGCTGTCCTACCTGCTGTTCAAGAACGGCCTGACCCCACCGCATATCGCCGCCGGCATCAACCTCAACATGCCGGTGATCGGCAGCCTGCTGCGCCGTGGCGGTGCGTTTTTCATGCGCCGCACCTTCAAGGGCAACCCGTTGTACACCTCGGTGTTCAACGAATACCTGCACACCCTGTTTACCAAGGGCTTCCCGGTGGAGTACTTCGTCGAAGGCGGCCGCTCGCGCACCGGGCGCATGCTACAACCGAAAACCGGGATGTTGGCGATCACCCTGCGCAGCTTCTTGCGCTCCTCGCGCATGCCTATCGTGTTCGTGCCGGTGTATATCGGTTATGAGCGTGTCCTCGAAGGCCGCACTTACCTGGGCGAACTGCGTGGCGCCAGCAAGAAGAAAGAGTCGATCTTCGATATCTTCAAAGTGGTCGGCGCGCTCAAGCAACGCTTCGGCCAAGTGGCAGTCAACTTTGGCGAACCGATCAAGCTGGCAGAGTTCCTCGACGCCGAGCAACCGGACTGGCGCGCCCAGGAACTGGGGCCGAACTACAAACCGGCCTGGCTCAACGAAACCACCAATCGCCTCGGCGAACAGGTGGCGCGTCATTTGAACGAAGCCGCTGCGGTGAACCCGGTGAACCTGGTGGCGCTGGCCCTGCTGTCCACCACCCGCCTGGCCCTGGATGAACAGGCCATGGCCCGCCAGCTGGACCTGTACCTCGCGCTGTTGCGTCGTGTGCCCTACTCGCCCCACACCACCCTGCCGGAAGGCGATGGCCTGGCGCTGATCAAGCACGTCAAGGACATGAACCTGTTGTCCGAGCAGAGTGACGCCCTGGGCAAAATCGTTTATCTGGATGAGCAGAATGCCGTCCTGATGACCTACTACCGCAACAACGTGCTGCACATCTTCGCCCTGCCGGCGTTGCTGGCGAGCTTCTTCCAGAGCAGCTCGCGGATGAGTCGCGAACAGATCCTGCGCTACACCCACGCGCTTTACCCGTACCTGCAATCGGAACTGTTTATTCGTTGGTCCTTGGACGACTTGGACAACGTGGTCGATCAATGGCTGGACGCGTTTGTCGAACAAGGCCTGCTACGTTTCGAAAACGCCGTGTACCTGCGCCCGGCGCCGAGTTCGCGGCACTTTGTGCTGCTGACGCTGCTGTCCAAGAGCATCGCCCAGACCCTGCAACGCTTCTACATGGCGATCTCGTTGCTGCTCAACAGCGGCCAGAACAGTATCAGCGCCGAACAGCTGGAAGACCTGTGCACGATCATGGCCCAGCGCCTGTCAATCCTGCACGGCCTCAACGCTCCGGAATTCTTCGACAAGAGCCTTTTCCGACATTTCATCCAGACGTTGCTGGAGCAAGATGTGCTGCGCCGCGATGAAGCCGGCAAGCTGGGCTATCACGACCTGCTCGGCGAACTGGCAGAAGGTGCGGCCAAACGCGTGTTGCCGGCGGATATTCGCCTGTCGATCCGCCAGGTGGCCTTGCACCGCGTGGACGGCGCAACCGAGACCGCGCCTGAACCGGTTGCCGCCCCTCCTGAAGAAAACCGCTAAATTGAACGAGGCGTCGGGCGGATTCCGGCGCCGTTGAAAAGGAGTTGCACCGTGAAAAAACTCATCCTTCTGGGCCTGACCGCCCTGCTCGGAGCCTGCCACTCGATGACCCCAACCCCGAAGGCCAGTCTGGACGGCGAAGTGTTCTACCTGCAACGCATCGCCCTGCCGCCGGCCGCCACCTTGAGTGTCAGCCTGCAGGACGTGTCCCTGATGGACGCCCCGGCCGTGACCCTCGCCGAACAGAAAGGCCCGGTCAAAGGCCAGGTGCCGCTGCCGTTTCACCTGAGCTATGACCCGGCTCAGGTCAAACCGGGCCACACCTATTCGGTCAGCGCTCGCATCGAGCTGGACGGCAAGCTACTGTTTATCACCACCGAGCGGCACACCGTGCAACTCAACGGCCAGGACCCACAACCGCTGCGCCTGCGGGTAGATGCGGCCGCACATTGATCATTCCCACTTCATAAGGAAGCGCCCATGCTCCGCAAATCTCTTCGCCTCACCGCCCTGTGTGCTGGCTTGCTGTTCGGCGCCAACGCCATGGCCCTGGATCTGGGCAGCCTGTCCCAGGGTGACGCCAGCGGCGGCCTCAAGGATGCCTTGACCCAAGGTGCACAGATTGCTGTGAAACAACTCGGGACGCCCGGTGGTTTCAGCAACAACCCGGACGTGAAGATCGGCCTGCCGGGCAAACTCGGCAAAGTCGCCGACAAGCTTAAAATGTTTGGTATGGGTGACCAGGTCACGCAACTGGAAACCAGCATGAACAAGGCCGCAGAAACCGCCGTGACCCAGGCCCAGCCAATTCTGGTCAACGCCGTGAAGAACATGAGCGTGACCGACGCCAAGGGCATTCTCAGTGGAGGCCAGGACTCCGCCACCCAGTACCTGAACAAAAGCAGCCGTGAAGAAATTCGCGCCAAGTTCCTGCCCATCGTCAAGGCCGCCACCGACAAAGTCGGCGTGGCTCAGCAGTACAACGCTCTGGCCGGCAAGGCCGCAGCCTTTGGCGCCGTGGATGCCAAGAGCGCCAACGTCGAAAACTACGTGACCGAGCAGGCGCTGGATGGTTTGTTCAAGATGATTGCGCAGCAGGAAGAAACCATTCGCAAGAACCCGGCGGCGGCAGCCACCAGCTTGGCCAAGAAGGTGTTTGGGGCACTTTAAGCCTTCGCCAGCGACTTGTACCGGGACGTAACGCGGCAAACACTCTGCGGGTGCAGAGTGTTTGCAATGGCTGAATATCAGAACTCAGCGCATTCAACGGCCGATTTGAGCGTTGGTATTCGCATTGCTGTTCGCGTTGGAAACGCTGTTGTTGATCGTAAAATTAGTGGTGGGCTGGGGATGATCGTATTTGAACGATTTGAGCGCGTCCGAAAGCTCACGCCGACTGACGGAGTCATTATGTGAATGTTTGGCGCAAGCGCCGCCCATCTGACCGCCGCCCAGTATCATACCAATCACCGAGTAAAAGTTTCCCACTGCTTGTAGGAGCATATCTATTTCGCCTCTATGAACGTTCTGGAAATGTTATCCACGTGATAAAAACCACCGAATAAAGTACCTGCGAACAGGTAACTATCTGTGGCAAGCCTGAAAAAAAGGTTCCCATTGGGGCCGCCCAAAAACAGTCACAGATTTACTCCACGTCCTTCCTGATCCTGAACCAAGCCGCGTACAACGCCGGCAAGAACAACAGTGTCAACGCCGTCGCCACGATCAACCCCCCCATGATCGCCACAGCCATGGGCCCGAAGAACACACTGCGCGACAACGGAATCATCGCCAGCACCGCTGCCAGCGCCGTCAGCACAATCGGGCGAAAGCGTCGGACGGTGGCTTCGATAATTGCCTGCCAGGGTGCCAGGCCGGCCTTGATGTCTTGTTCTATCTGGTCCACCAGAATCACCGAATTACGCATGATCATGCCCGACAGCGCGATGGTGCCGAGCATGGCGACGAAACCGAAGGGTTGGCGGAACACCAACAGGAACAGGGTCACGCCGATCAGCCCCAACGGTGCGGTGAGAAAGACCATGGCCGTGCGCGAAAAGCTGCGCAGTTGCAGCATCAGCAAGGTCAGCACCACCACGATAAACAGCGGCACGCCGGCCTTCACCGAGTTTTGCCCCCGCGCAGAGTCTTCAACCGTACCGCCCACCTCCAACAGATAGCCGTCCGGCAGCTCGGCTCGCACATCGGCGAGCGTCGGCAAGATCTGCTGCACGAGGGTCGCCGGCTGTTCCTTGCCATAGATATCGGCCCGTACGGTCACTGTGGGCAGACGGTTGCGACGCCAGATGATGCCTTCTTCGAATCCATATTCGAGGGTGGCAATTTGCGACAGCGCCACGCTTTTACCATTGTCGGTGGGCACGGCCAGGCTTGGCAGGCGCGACAGCTCGCTACGCTCATGCACCGTGCCGCGCAGGAGGATCTCGATCAATTCGTTGTCCTCCCGATACTGGCTGACGCTGGCGCCGGTCAGGGAACTCTGCAGGAATTTCGACAGGTTGGCAGTGCTCACACCCAGGGCACGGGCACGGTCCTGGTCGATATTCAGGTATACGATTTTGCTCGGCTCTTCCCAGTCCAGATGCACATTCACCACATGGGTATTTTCGCGAACCTTGGCCGCCACTTTGCGCGCCAGCGAACGGACTTCTTCGATGTGCTCGCCAGTCACACGAAACTGCACGGGGTAGCCTACGGGCGGGCCGTTCTCCAGGCGCGTGACCCGCGAACGCAGCGCGGGGAATTGCTCGTTGAGGGTTTCGATCAACCAGGTGCGCAGGCTTTCTCGCTCCTCGATGGTGTTAGCCAGCACCACAAACTGGGCGAAGCTGGCAGCGGGCAATTGCTGGTCCAGTGGCAGGTAAAACCGTGGCGAACCGGTGCCCGCGTAGGCGACATAGTTATTGATGCCGGCATGCTCCTTGAGCAACGCCTCCAGGCGCTTGACCTGTTCGGCGGTGTTGCTCAGGGAAGCGCCTTCGGCCAGTTTCAGGTCGACCATCAACTCCAAGCGACCGGAAGCCGGGAAGAACTGTTGCGGCACGAAGCGAAACAGTGCAACCGAGCCGATAAACAGCAGCAGGGTCAGCACGATCACGGTTTTACGCCGCTGCACGCACCACTCCACCAGACGCCTTACACGCTGATAGAAGGGTGTGCCGTAAGGGACCGGGCCGTCGGTGCCGTGTTTGGCCGCATGAATCTTCGCCAGGTCGGGCAGGAGTTTTTCCCCCAGGTAGGGCACAAACACCACGGCCGCCACCCAGGAGGCCAGCAGTGCAATGGTCACCACCTGGAAGATCGAACGGGTGTATTCACCAGTGCTCGATTGCGCGGTGGCAATCGGCAAGAAGCCTGCGGCCGTGATCAGGGTGCCGGTGAGCATGGGGAATGCGGTGCTGGTCCAGGCGAAACTCGCGGCTTTGAGGCGGTCGTAACCCTGTTCCATTTTGATCGCCATCATTTCCACGGCGATGATCGCGTCATCCACCAGCAAGCCCAGGGCCAAGACCAAGGCGCCCAGGGAAATCTTGTGCAGGCCGATGCCCAGGTAATACATGGCGGCAAAGGTCATCGCCAGTACCAGCGGAATCGCCAGGGCGACGACCATGCCGGTGCGCACGCCGAGGGAGAAAAAGCTCACCAGCAAAACAATCGCCAGCGCTTCAGCCAATACCTGGACGAATTCGCCGACGCTGGTCTTCACAGCTGCCGGCTGGTCCGACACCTTGCGCAGCTCCATCCCTGCCGGAAGGTTCTTTTGCAGGCGTGCGAATTGCGCTTCAAGGGCCTTGCCCAGTACGAGGATGTCGCCACCGTCGCGCATGGCCACGGCCAGGCCGATGGCATCTGCGCCCATGTAGCGCATGCGCGGTGCCGGTGGGTCGTTGAAGCCTCGATGGATGTCAGCCACGTCACCGATGCGGAAGGTGCGATCCCCCACGCGTATCGGAAAGTTGCGGATCTCCTCTACTGTCTTGAAGTTGCCCGAAACGCGCAGTTGCACGCGCTCGGTGGGGGTTTCAAAGAAGCCGGCGGTGGACACCGCATTTTGCTCCTGCAACGCCTGTTGTACCGCAGCCAGAGGCAAGCCGAGGGTGGCGAGCTTGAGGTTGGACAGCTCGATCCAGATCTTCTCGTCCTGCAGGCCGAGCAGCTCGACCTTGCCCACATCCGGGACGCGTTGCAGCTGGATCTGGATGCGGTCGGCGTAGTCCTTGAGCACCGCATAGTCAAAGCCGTCGCCGGTCAGGGCGTAGATATTGCCGAAGGTGGTGCCGAACTCGTCGTTGAAAAACGGCCCCTGGATATCCGGCGGCAAGGTGTGGCGGATGTCGCTGATTTTCTTGCGCACCTGGTACCACAACTCAGGAATCTGCGCCGAACGCATCGAATCACGGGCAATAAAGGTGACCTGGGATTCACCAGGACGGGAGAACGACACGATGCGTTCATACTCACCGGTCTCCATGAGTTTTTTCTCGATTCGCTCAGTGACCTGGCGCGAAACCTCCTGGGCCGTGGCTCCAGGCCAGTTGGTCTTGATCACCATGGCCTTGAAGGTAAAGGGCGGGTCTTCGCTTTGTCCCAACTTGGTGTAGGACAAGGTGCCAACCACGGCCAGCAGGATCATCAGGAACAGTACGATCTGGCGATTACGCAACGCCCATTCGGAAAGATTGAAACCCATGGGGACTACTCCTTGGCCGCCAGATTCACTACACGGTTGGAGCGATCCACCGGGCGCACGGGTTGGCCCTCATGGAGCACATGCACGCCTGCGGCCACCACCCAATCGGTGGCGGCCAAGCCTTCGAGTACCGGCACGGTGTTTTCGCCAAACGCACCAATGCGTACAGGGGTGCGTTCAAGGGTGTTGTCCGGTTTTACACGCCAAACGTAGGACGCACCGTTCTCGGCACTCAGGGCAGACAGCGGTACCGATAGGGGAATGACACCGTCGACCTGGATGAAAACCCGTGCGCTTTGGCCCAGTTCGGCGGGCACTTTGCCGCCGGTGAAGGCTACGCGCGCGGCGAAGGTGCGAGACTTGGGGTCGGCGGCAGGCGACAGTTCACGAATGCGCCCGGCGAAGCGTTGCTCTGGCTGGCTCCACAACTCCACCGACACCGGCTGGCCGATCTTGAAGCGGCCAAAGCCCTGCTCGGGCAGGCTGATCAAGACTTCACGCTCGCCATCGGTGGCCAGGGTGAACACCGTCTGGCCAGCGGAAACCACTTGCCCCACCTCGACGGCACGCTTGGCGACTACCCCATCCTGAGGCGCACGCAGCACGGCGTAGCCGGCCTGATTGCTGGACACATCGAACTCGGCCTTGATCTGCTTCAGGCGTGCTTCACCGGCTCGGTAGAGGTTTTCGGAATTGTCGTACTGCGACCGACTGACCATCTGACGGTCCATCAAGGTCTTGTAGCGATCTCGCTCCGCACGCACCAAGCTCAGATTGGCCTCTGCGGCGGCTACTTGGGCGCGGGTGGCCTCCAGTTGCAGGCGCACGTCCTGGGGGTCGAGTTCGGCCAGCGGCTGGTTGGCCTTGACCCGTTCGCCCTCCTCCACCAGGCGCTTGCTGACTTTGCCGCCGATGCGAAAGGCCAGGTCCGGCTCATAACGGGCACGCACCTCACCGGGGTAGCTGTCCATTGCCTGCGCCGACGGCTGCGGTTGCACCACCATGGCCGGGCGCACGGTGGTCTGGGCCGCTTCTTCATGGCCGCAAGCGGCCAACAGGAAGATCAGGCTGACAGGCAAAGCAAGGGGCAGGAAAGCGCTGCGCATGCTGAAGGACCTTTCGCAAATAGAGCTTGGAATAATTATACTGGCCGGTATGTTATTAATACCAAACTCACCAGTCCAGTATTAAAGGTGAAAATGTCCGACAATCCTCTGAACACCGCAAGCCCCGGGCGCCCCAAGGACATGGCAAAACGCCAGGCAATCCTCGAATCGGCAAAATCGCTGTTCCTGGACAAGGGCTATGCAAACACCAGCATGGACGCCGTCGCCCTGGCGGCCGGCGTATCGAAACTCACGGTCTACAGCCACTTCACCGACAAGGAGACGCTGTTCACCGCGGCGGTAGTGGCCAAATGTGAAGAGCAATTGCCGGTGATGTACTTCGAGCTTCCCGAAGGCATGCCCGTCGAGACGGTGTTGCTCAACATCGCACGCGGCTTTCATCGGCTGATCAACAGCGAGGAGTCGGTAAACCTGCATCGCCTGATGATGACCACCGGCAATCAGGACGTGAAACTCTCCCAGATCTTCTTCAACGCCGGCCCCATGCGCATGCTGCAAGGCATGGAGCGCTTGCTCGGCAAGATTGACCAGGGCGGCGCGCTGAGCATCGACACACCGTTCAAAGCCGCGGAACACTTCTTTTGCCTGCTCAAGGGCACGGCGAACTTTCGCTTGTTGTATGGCTGCGGCGGACAATTGAGCGCGCAAGAGGCCGAAGAGCATGTGCAGGACGTGGTGCAGTTGTTTATGCGGGCCTATCGCAGCACGGGGCTCGACAGCACCGCATAGGCGGTAGCAACCGACGGTAACCACGATGCGAAGCGAGTCGCTCTTGATCTGCTCTTGATCTGCTTTTGATTTGATCTTAAGCGCCCCGTCAAACCACGCTGGCCGGAATTCGACAGGGATTTGGGGGGTAAACCGGCAGGGATGCCGGTTTAGCCGCCCCGCGCCATGGATGGCGCGTGGCGGCGGCCCCCCAACTCACTGGCGGATTACGGGCACACCGAGCCCAGGCGAGGTGCCGAGTGGTGGGGCAAGAGCGTTTTGCTTACTTTTGCGCTTTTCAAAAGTGAGCCGCTGTCAGAGCGGAACCCTAGGTGGCCGTTACCGCAGGAATGGATATGTACACAATCTAACTGTGTTGACTGCCAGGCAGCCTTCGCGAGCAAGCCCGCTTGTATGCTAGGACTTGAAGGGAGGAGAAGGGACAAAGCCCGATTCTGACTGTTGACGCAGTACAGACCGTGGGAGATTTCGCCCCTCCTCCTTTCACCCAAGCGCCGATAAAGAATGCATCTGGCTATGACCGACGATAGGAACAAGCCTGCGCCTCTGGGTGAGCCCTTCAAGTGCTCAAAACCTTAGCCCGGAGGAAGCCCCATGGCAATGCCAGTTTCTGTCTCAAAGCCAATCGTAGGCGTCGATGTCGCTAAGAATGAACTGGTGATTTATCACGCTGAAGTCGATCTGTTAGAAACAATCCCAAACACCAAAGCCGCTATCAAAAAATGGCTGAAGGCCTTGTCCTGCAAAGTGGCCATCGCAATTGAAGCCACCAATATCTACCACTTGGAGTTTGCTGATCTAGCTCATGAAGCTGGTTGCGTGGTTTACATGGTTGGAGGTTATGAGCTCAAGCATTACCGCGAAAGCGTGAAGATCCGGGCCAAGACCGATGCTTTGGATGCCAAGCTGCTCGTCCGCTATTTGAGAAAGGAGGCAGACGAACTGCGTCCCTGGACACCTCCATCACCGCTGTATCGCCATCTTCTAAGCCTGTTTCGTCGGCGCGCAGCCTTGGTTCAGGCGCGCGTCAGCCTGACGCAAAGCTGGGCGAACGAGCCGCTTCTTAAGGCCTCGTTTGCCGAGCAGGTGAAGTCGATGCAGAGACTGGAAGGGTTAATCGAAAAAATGATCAGTGACTGCCTGAAAGAAGCAGGTTTACTGGGTCAGTTGAAGCGTTGCTTGAAAGTCGAAGGCATCGGTTTTTTGACTGGCGCGCGTTTGATTGCCACCTTCCAACGGGGAGAGTTCAGGAATTCGGACGCGTTTATCGCCTTTCTTGGTATGGATTTGCGCGTCAACAAGTCAGGACAGAAGGATGGTCGTCGTAGTTTAAGTAAGCGCGGCGACTCAGAAGCTCGGCGCCTGCTGCATAACGCAGCGATGGCGGCTAGCCGAACAGAGACATGGAAAGCGTTTTATCAAGCACAGAGGGCGCGAGGCTATAGCACCACACAGGCGCTGGTAATACTGGCCCGCAAGCTTGCTAGGGTGGTGTTCGCTCTGCTGAAAGGGCAAAGCGAATATCAGCCAAAAGTTGGTTGAGGGTTGCCCCTCAACCATAGAATCTCCCACAGTTTGGATAGCGGGGCGTCAGGTAGACAGGTGTCGGCTTTCAGGCCGTCATCGCAGGCAAGCCAGCTCCCACATTTGGATTGCGGCGCGCCAGAGAGATAGGCATCGGCTGTCAGGCCGTCTTCGCAGGCAAGCCAGCTCCCACAGTTGGATCTCGCCGCACCTGGGAGATAAGTGCTGCTGTTTGCAGCTTACGGCTTGAGCGCTTTCTTGGGATAAATGTCGTAGCGGCTGGACTTGCCATCCAGCGCATGGCTCGGCTTCGGCCCCTCAATGCAGGGTGCCTTGCGCGGACGCTTGACCACCACACGATGGCTGGCCAGGGCCAGAGCCGCCGCGAGCAACGCCGGGGCATCCGGGTCATCGCCCACCAATGGGCGGAACAGGCGCATTTCCTTCTTCACCAGGGCGGTTTTCTCACGGTGCGGAAACATCGGGTCCAGGTAGATCACCTGAGGCGGCTCGCCCTGCCAATTGAGCATCACGTCGATGGAGTTGCCCTTGAGCAGCTTCATGCGCGCCACAATCGGCGCCACGTCAAAATCCTCGGCAGCGCGGGCCAGACCATCTTCGAGCAAGGCGCCGATCAGCGGCTGGCGCTCGATCAGGCTCATCTCACACCCGAGGCTGGCCAGCACGAACGCGTCCTTGCCCAAGCCAGCCGTGGCATCCAGCACCCGCGGGCGCACGCCCTGGGCGATGCCCACCGCCTTGGCGATCATCTGCCCGCTGCCGCCACCATACAACCGCCGATGCGCCGCGCCGCCTTCGACAAAGTCGACCCGCACCGGCCCTGGCGCATCAGGCCCAAGCTGTTGCAACTGCAAGCCGTGCTCCCCCACTTGCAGGGAAAAATCCGCATCGGCCACCTGCAGAGGCAACCCCAGCAGCGAAGCCCACTGTTCAGCGCGGGCCTGGAAGCTGTCAGCCAAGGCTTGGACCTGGATGCGGCTGGCCGCTGGTTGTTCGTTCATCAATCGCCACGCTCAAAAATATTAAGGATCGGCAAACAACGGCCGATAAAAATCACAGTCAGGTATTTTGCCAGAGCTGAGCGTCGACCGAGAAAAATGTCAGACATTCTTCCCCTTTCCATCGGTGTACTGCCGACCCACAACCATTACGGCCTGCGCAATACCCAAGCGCTGGCCGGGGTGAGTCATGTGTGGCAGGACTTCTTCGCCCGTGCGTTGGCCGAGCAGCTCGGTGAAACGTCGGACGCGCTCGCCGCCAAGACGCCTGCCCCGGCAGACCCGGCGGTTGAACCCCGCGAAGGCGCCGACCTGCTGGCGCAGATCCTCACCCAGCGTGAGTGCGATGTGAAAGACACCGAGATCGCCCCGCCGGAACCGCTCTTCCTGCCAATTGCCGAGTTCGAAACCGAGCTGCTGCCACCGGCCGCGACGCCGTTCCCGGAAGAAGAAATAGTCGCCCAGCAACGCCAGCAAGCGTTTGAGAGCGAGTGGGTGCGCCCCATTGTGCTGAACGCCGGCCAACCGCTACCCGCGCCGGGCCCGGCGCCACAACCACGCCCACTGCACCTGCCGATTGCCGAATTCGAGCTGGACCTGCTGCCACCGGCCGCCACGCCGTACCCCGAAGAAGAACTGCTGGCGCAGCAAAAGGCCCTGGATTTCGATTACTACTGGGCGCGCCCGCTGGTGACCCACAACCTGCGCCTGGCCGCCTGAACCTTAGCGACACACCCACCAACGCCCCATGTCCAGATGGAAATGGTTGCGATGGGCGGCGTTGTAGTCCGGGCTCAACACCACGTTGAAATCATCACAGGCGCCATCGCGTACCAAGCGCAGGAAACGCGCACTGTCGCCCTGGCCCGGCCAATCCTTGAGCACGCTGATGCTGCGCCCATCGGCCAGGCGAAAACCGGCGATATCCAGGGCATTGGCCGAGGCATGCTGGCTGAGCCTCCCGTCGGCGCGATTGTAGATGTTACGGCAGGCAAAACTGCCCAAATGCTCGACGCGGCTCACCGCCTGGCCAAATACCGCTTGAGCCGCCGGCTGCAGGCTATGTCGCTCGAACAAGGCGAACGCCACCGCCAGCGGGCAACTGGCAAGAAAGCTGCTGCTCAAGGCCACGTCAGCGCCCTGCACGCGCAGGACACTGCGCAAGGGGCACGCTGCATCAGTCGGTGTATCGGCCTGGCGGCTCACGCGCAGACCAGAGGTGTTCAACACCTGGTCACACAGCGCTGGATCATCCTGCAAACGACTGAGCTTGTAGCGCGTCAACAGGTTGGGGCTCGCTCGCACATCCAAGGGCGCCCAGGGGTTCCATTCAGGCGGCATCGGCACCCAACCGCGCCAGACAGCCAACGCAAATGCCCCCACCAACAACAGCAACACACTCAATGTCTTGACCACACCCACGGCTCAACCCTCAAAGTAGTCCGAGCTGCTCCGCCACGGGTTCTCGATGCAAGGCAGGCAGCGGCGGTAGCCCTGGCAGGCGCACCATCAGCTTGGCGTGGAAGCGCAGCGCCAGCTGTGCCGCGAGACGGTTGTCCGACGTGTGCAGGAACATATAGGGCGTGCGGCCCTCTTCGATCCAACTGGCAATCTTTTCCACCCAGGGAATCAGGAACGGGTCATTGGCCTCAAGGTCCGGATGCCCGATGAAGCGCACCTGGGGAAACTGCGTCAGGGCCGCCGGGCGCGGTGGCACCCGGGGCTTTTTTGACTGGGCATGCAGCACCGCTTCCGAGGTAGAAGTACAACTGAACAGTGCACGGGGATCGAGGCAGATGCGCTCGACACCGCGATCGCGCAACAGGCGGTTGAGCATGCGCTCAGCATCACCCTTGGCAAAGAACTGTTCATGACGCACCTCCACGGCCAGCGGCCGATCAATGCCATCGAGAAATCCAGCCAGCTCCGCCAGGCGTGGCGGCGTAAAGCTCTTCGAGAGCTGCAGCCACAGCGGTGAAACGCGCTCACCCAGCGGGCTCATCAAGCCGACAAAACTTTCTGCCGCCGGCAACTGTTCACGCAAATCGCCAGCATGGCTGATATCGCCGGGGAATTTGGCGGTGAAGCGAAAATCATCAGGCATGATTTCGGCCCAGCGCTGCACAGTGGCGGCCGAGGGGCGAGCGTAAAAAGTGGTATTGCCCTCAACGGCGTTGAAGACCTGGGAATAGAGCCCGAGGTAATCGCTGGAACGTGCCTCAACGGGATACAGGTACTCGCGCCAGGCGTTTTCACTCCAGGACGGGCAGCCGATGTAATAAGGCAAACGCATCAGATATGGATATCGAGACCCAGCACTTCCATATCCCATTCGACAAAGCCGGCAGTGGTCAGGTAGCTGGCCAGGGCGGTGGCAACGCTTTTGCTCATGGAACGGGGAAAGACCATGTCTTGCTGACGGGCAGGAACGCCGCTGATACGTGCGCTCGAGGCGCCTTGAGCTTTGGAAGGCGTATCGGTGTGTACTTCGATGAAGTCCGGTGAATCCTCGACGGACTCGTCTACCGTCACGCTCGCCTTGCGCGGCTTACGCTTGAGGGGGTACGACTGTGAGGAAAAACCGTCTATACGCATACATGCAGACTCGGTATCAATGATGGCAATTTAGCGGCACTTTCCATGGCGCGCAAATGCTCTGGTGATAACTAGAACACATAATTTGTAAAAGGTTTAAAAACCCAGGCAAATTCTGACGATTGGCGAAATTTGCCGCGTAACGCCCACATTTTTGACGTCAAATAATCCCGCGTTCGGCCTTGGTCTGCGCGACTTTATCGCGCAGGTACACCGGTGCTGCCTGGTCCGCCGCAATCGCCTCGCCGCGCTCGAATGCAAAACGTGCCAACGCCAGCAGGTCTTCGGCGTGGGGCAACATCGCCGCGTCCTGTTCGGCGCAGGTCACCTTGATGCGTTCGCCATAACCCCAGCCCGTACCGGCACCGAACCAATCGCCGCTGGCGTCAGCGGGCAGTTGCGCCGCTTCGGGGGCCAGCACCGCTTCCGTGCCGACCAGGCGCATTTCGCCTGCGGTCTCACGGTAGCAACCCCAGTAAACTTCATCCATGCGCGCATCAATTGCCGCTGCCACGTGCGACGCCCCGTGCTCACGCAACGCGCGCTGGGCCAGTACCGCCAGGTTGGACACCGGCAGCACCGGGCGCTCCAGCGCAAAGGCCAGGCCCTGCACCACGCCAATGGCAATGCGCACGCCAGTGAATGCACCGGGGCCACGGCCGAACGCGATGGCATCCACGGCAGCCAGGGTGGTACCGGCGTCTTCAAGCAGTTGCTTGATCATCGGCAACAATTTCTGCGCGTGCAGGCGCGGGATCACCTCGTAGTGGCTCGTAACCTTGCCATCGTGCAGCAAGGCAACGGAGCAAGCTTCAGTCGCGGTGTCCAGGGCCAGCAGGGTGCTCATCGGTGTGGGTGTCCAAGTCGGAAAAAAGTGCGCCAGTATAAACAACAACGGCCCGCAAGCGGGCCGTTGTCTGTGCCGCCGATCACAGGATCAGCTCAGTGCTTGCAGCACCTTGGCGGTGATGGCCTCTACCGAACCCACACCTGGGATGTGGCTGTATTTCGGCTTGCCCTGGGCTGCGGACAGCTTCTGGTAGAAGTCCACCAGGGGCTTGGTCTGGGAATGGTAGACCGACAGGCGATGACGCACAGTTTCTTCGGTGTCGTCTTTACGCTGCACCAGGTCTTCGCCAGTGACATCGTCCTTGCCTTCGACTTTCGGCGGGTTGTAGACGATGTGGTACACGCGGCCCGAGCCTTCGTGAACGCGACGGCCAGCGATACGCTGGACGATCTCTTCGTCTTCAACTGCGATCTCGACCACGGCGTCCAACTCCACGCCCGCCTTCACCAAGGCTTCAGCCTGGGGAATGGTGCGTGGGAAGCCGTCGAACAGGAAACCGTTCTTGCAGTCTTCCTGGCTGATGCGTTCCTTGACCAGGTTGATGATCAGGTCATCGGAGACCAGGCCGCCGCTGTCCATCACGCTCTTGGCGATCAGGCCCAGCTCGGTGCCAGCCTTGACGGCCGCACGCAGCATGTCGCCGGTGGAGATTTGTGGAATGCCGAATTTTTCAGTGATGAACTTTGCCTGAGTACCTTTACCGGCCCCGGGAGCTCCCAGCAGAATGACGCGCATCGATGTGCTCCTCAATTTTTTATAGAGATGACGCTCGGATTCGCCGCGTGGGGCCAATCTCGTAAAAATGTGGTTCTAGGCCGATCAAACGGCCAAAGGCTGATCAAGATACACAGCGGGCCCTCACCATACAAGCCGCCAAAAGTAGGAGAAACCCGCGCCGCACATGCGTCAGCGCCAGGGTGTGCCTGAGCGCAACCCGCCTGCTCAAAAGACGACCGCCCGTTTCCGGGCGGTCGTCGTGGTTTATCCGCAAGCCATTGAGTGCACGCAAAAAACCTCAACCGGTGTTGCGCAAACCGGCCGCAATACCGGCCACGGACACCAGCAGCGCCTGTTCCAGAGGGCTGTCTTGCGCAGCCTCCTGCTGACGGGAACGTGCCAACAACTCGGCCTGCAACAGGTGCAAGGGGTCCAGGTAGGTGTTGCGCAGGCGGATGAACTCCAGGGTGTCGGGGCTATGGGCCAGCAGCTGCGACTGGCCGGTCAGGCCAAGCACCACGTCACACGCCTGCGACAATAGGTCGCGTAAGTGCGCACCCAATGCCAGCAGGTCCGGCTGCACCAGACGCTCATCATAAAGACGGGCGATATCGGCATCGGCCTTGGCCAGCACCATTTCCAGCATGTCGATGCGCGTGCGAAAGAATGGCCACTGCTCGCGCATCTGCCCCAGCAATTGACCTTCACCGCGCTCCAGCGCCTTGCTCAGTGCCGCTTCCCAGCCGAGCCAGGCGGGTAGCATCAGACGCGTCTGGGTCCAACCAAAAATCCACGGGATAGCGCGCAAGCTTTCTATCCCGCCCGCACGGCGCTTGGCCGGGCGACTGCCCAAGGGCAAACGGCCCAACTCCTGCTCCGGCGTGGACTGGCGGAAGTACTCGACGAACTGCGGATTTTCCCGCACCACGGCCCGGTAAGCGCTGACACCGTCTGCCGCCAGTTCGTCCATCAGATGACGCCAGGCAGGCTCGGGAGGGGGCGGCGGTAACAGGGTCGCTTCCAGTACCGCTGCCAGGTAGAGATTGAGGTTCTGCTCAGCGATATCCGGCAGACCGAATTTGAAGCGAATCATCTCGCCCTGCTCAGTGGTACGGAAACGCCCCGCCACCGAGCCCGGCGGCTGCGACAGGATAGCCGCGTGTGCCGGGCCACCGCCACGACCAACGGTGCCGCCGCGACCATGGAACAACAATAGCTCCACTTGTTGCTCGCGGCAGATATCCACCAGACGTTCCTGCGCCCGGTACTGCGCCCAGGCGGCGGCCGTGGTGCCCGCGTCCTTGGCCGAGTCCGAGTAGCCAATCATCACTTCCTGCGGGCCCTGCAAGCGTGCGCGGTAACCCGGCAATTGCAGCAGGCGCTCCATCACCGGTCCGGCGTTGTCCAGGTCGGCCAGGGTCTCGAACAACGGCACTACGCGCATCGGCCGTTGTACGCCCGACTCTTTCAACAGCAGTTGCACCGCCAATACATCCGACGCGGCGCCCGCCATAGAGATGACATACGAACCTAATGACGCCGCCGGTGCGGCGGCGATTTCCTTGCAGGTATTCAATACCTCGGCAGTGTCCGCCGAGGGTTTGAAGTAACCCGGCAGCAAGGGCCGCCGATTGGCCAGTTCCTGGGTCAGGAAGCTGATACGCGCATCCTCATCCCAGTCCTCATAACGCCCCAGGCCCAGGTAGTCGGTGATTTCGGTCATGGCCGCCGAGTGACGGCTGGAGTCCTGACGCACATCCAGGCGCACCAGGAACAGGCCGAACGTCACGGCACGGCGCAGGCAGTCGAGCAGCGGGCCATCGGCGATCACGCCCATGCCGCATTCGTGCAGCGATTGGTAGCACAGTTGCAGAGGGTCGAGTAGGTCGCGGTTGTCCTGCAACACCTCGGCCGGCGCCGGGGTGGTGCTGGTCAACGAGGTGTGGGCCCACTGGCGCGTGGCGCGCAGGCGTTCGCGCAGTTGCTTGAGCAAGGCACGATAAGGTTCGACGCTGTCGCCGACTTTCGCTTGCAACGCCGGGCTGGCCTGTTGCATCGACAGCTCGGAAGCCAGTTGATCAATGTCACGCAGATACAAATCCGCCGCCATCCAACGCGCCAGCAGCAGCACTTCGCGGGTGACCGGCGCGGTGACGTTGGGGTTGCCGTCACGGTCGCCGCCCATCCACGAAGCAAAGCGAATCGGCGCAGCCTCCAGGGGCAGGCGCAAGCCGGTGGCGGCGTGCAGGGCCTGGTCGGCCTTGCGCAGGTAATTGGGAATGGCGTGCCACAGCGAATGCTCGATCACCGCAAAGCCCCATTTGGCTTCATCTACCGGCGTGGGGCGCACGCGCCGGATTTCTTCGGTGTGCCAGGCTTCGGCGATCAAGCGTTGCAAGCGCTCGCGAATCTGCTCGCGCTCGGCGGTGGTGAGATCGCGGTGATCCTGCAAGGCCAGTTGCGCGGCAATGGCATCGTATTTCTGAATCAGCGTGCGGCGGGCCACTTCGGTGGGGTGGGCGGTGAGCACCAGCTCGATGTCCAGCCGCGCCAGCTGCCGGGCCAAGGATTCATTGCTGTGCCCTTCGCTTTGCAGACGGGCCAGCAATTCTGGCAAGACGCGGGATTCGAACGGCGCAGATTGCGATTCATCGCGCCGATGAATCAACTGATATTGCTCGGCAATGTTGGCCAGGTTGAGGAACTGGTTGAAGGCCCGCGCCACGGGCAGCAACTCCTCCTCCTGCAACTGATTGAGGCTGGCGCTCAGTTCATCACCAGCGGCATTCTGCGAAACGGCTCCACGGCGGTCGGCCTTGGCGCCTTTGCGGATCTGCTCGATCTTATCGAGGAAAGCCTCGCCGTACTGCTCTCGAATGGTGTTGCCCAACAGCTCACCCAGCAGGTGAACATCCTCACGCAAGCGTGCATCGATATCACTCATCAGCCAATCTCCAGCCAGAAATCCGGGACGCGCAGGTGCTTCAGAGTGCCGCCGACGTCGGTTTCTGACAAGGCCGAACGCGAACGACTTTAAACCTTGGCGCTTACAGCTAGTCTCAACGATGAGTCGCCGCGTTATTTTCACGCAGGCGGCTGGTCACTCATCACCGCCTGCCATCGCAGGCTTTATTGAGGTAGCCATGAAAATTCGAGAACTGGCCCAGCATTGGGAAGAAACCGCCAAGGGTCGTTTGACCAAGACTGAATACGCCATTCATCTGGATGTAGAAGCCGCTGCCCGGCTGGCGGCCATTGCCGAGATGTACCCCAAGCGCCACGTCGAAGAACTGCTCGGCGAGCTGATCGGCGCCGCACTGGAAGAGCTGGAAGCCAGCTTTCCCTACATCCAGGGCCAGCAGGTGATTGCCACCGACGAAGAGGGTGATCCGCTGTATGAAGACGTCGGCCCCACCCCACGTTTTCTCACGTTATCCCGTCGCCATTTGCATGATTTATCAGCCGTTGCTGACGAACAAAAACACTGATAAACATTTATTGACGTCAATTAAACCCACGTATTCCGGGCCTTTTACAGGCCCGGAGGTACCGCTGCCCGCCGCGAAAGTTCCATTTTTTAAACATTGACCAGTCAGTCAGATATTTTTTTAGGCAAATCGCCATATCCGCTGAACTTTTGAAAAAAGCCTCCGGTCACAGCCAGTAGCCATCACTTGTGGAACGGTCGTTTGAACGGACGCCATGTGCTTTACCGACGGGCCCGAAATCGATACGCCCCGATGGATTTTGATGTTTTTCAGGAGTTATCCAATGGAGTTGAAGACGATGAACACCAGCACTGCCAAATCCTCGTTTAACCACCTGCGCGGGCTCAAATTGGCCGCGCTGGCAATCGGCACCAGCTTCGTTCTGGCGGGCTGCGCCGGCAACCCTCCAACCGAGCAGTACGCCGTAACCCAATCGGCCGTCAACAGCGCAGTCAGCGCCGGCGGTACCGAGTATGCGGCGGTGGAAATGAAGTCGGCCCAGGACAAGCTCAAAGAAGCTGAGATTGCCATGCACGACAAGAACTACGACAAAGCTCGCCAACTGGCTGAACAAGCCGAGTGGGATGCTCGCGTCGCTGAGCGTAAAGCCCAGGCTGCCAAGGCTCAACAGGCTGTGAAGGATTCCCAGAAGGCTGTTGACGAACTGCGTAAAGAAGGCATGCGCCCAGCTGCAATCATGCAGAAGTAAACCGCTGCCACTTGACTGCATCGCACCTGATATCGAATTGAAAGGACGACACGACTATGCGTAAACAATTGATGATCCCTGCCCTGCTGGCGATGAGCGTTGCCTTGGCGGCCTGCTCCACCCCGCCGAACGCGAACCTGGAAAATGCGCGGACCAATTTCTCGTCCCTGCAAACCAACCCACAAGCCACCAAGCTGGCTGCGCTGGAAACCAAAGACGCCAGCGACTGGCTGGACAAGGCTGACAAGGCCTACCGCGACAAAGAAGACGAGAAGAAAGTCGACCAACTCGCATACCTGACCAACCAGCGCGTTGAAGTGGCCAAGGACACCATCGTCCTGCGCGAATCCGAAGCCAAGCTGAAAAACGCCGGTGACGAACGCGCCCGTGCCCTGCTGGACGCGCGTGATGCGCAGATCAAGCAACTGCAAAACAGCTTGAACGCCAAGCAAACCGATCGTGGCACCCTGGTGACTTTCGGTGACGTGCTGTTCGCCACCAACAAGTCCGACCTGAAATCCAGCGGCCTGGTGAACATCACCAAGCTGGCTCAGTTCCTGCGCGACAACCCAGACCGTAAAGTGATCGTCGAAGGCTACACCGACAGCACCGGTTCTGACTCGTACAACCAGAGCCTGTCGGAGCGTCGTGCCGCTTCCGTTCAACGTGCACTGGCTCAACAAGGCGTGGATATCTCGCGCATCGTGACCCAGGGTTATGGCAAGGAATATCCGGTTGCCGATAACGGCAGCGTTTCCGGCCGCGCCATGAACCGTCGCGTTGAGGTGACAATCTCCAACGACAACCAGCCGGTCAAGCCACGGTCTTCCGTCGCTAACTGATCATTGGTCTGGTAAAAAGCCCCGCCTTCAGGCGGGGCTTTTTCGTTGCCATTCATGAAAGCGTATTCAAGCTTTAGTCATTGAGGTATCCGAAGGTGATGCGATTGCCACAAAAAAACCACCAGAAACGGTGGTTTTTTTGACTAGGGAAACTTGATCATGCGATCAGTATCTTCATCCGGCGGCGTTATCTTTTTGTTATGACGGGAGGTATCAGATGAGCAACCTGCCAACTGATTACGCGCCTGTTCTTGCGCATCCGCCCGCTCCAACGCCTGATGCGCCCTGGCCATAGCCAGCATATTGCATATCGCATCAATTCTTATCACTGCCTTCCCGCCCCCACTGTGCGTAAGTTACATCGCCCTTTGTGGTACCTGACGCAATTAGGTTCCAAACAATTTCGTTACACGCCCCCGGTACGCCGATAAGTGCAATGCCGCTGACATGAAAAACCTGTCGATAACTGACAGGTTTTTAAGGGTTGCCTATCAGTAGGTGACTGAGCCTTGATTCTCGCCACCGCCGGCCTGAATCTGGCCTTGGCCAGCTGAGCCACCTTCACCGGCTTGGCCACTTTGAGCCGCTTTTTTTTCCAGCAGTTGCTTCAGCATTTCAAGCAGCTCTTCAATGCTTTCTCCCCCACCAGCGCCTTGGCTTGCTCCGGAACCTTGAGCGCCTCCACCCCCCTGGGAACCACCGGAACCAGAACCTTGCGAACCTTCACCGCGCTTAGCGCGGATTTGCTCTTGAAGTTGCTGGATTTGCTGATCAAGACCTTGCGAAGCCCCCTGAGAACCTCCCGAATTGCCGACGCCAATTGAAGGTGCTGCGCCAATACCATTCATAAAACTCGTACTCCAGATTGATGAAATAAAGTGCGCTGATCAGCCAGGCCAATCAGTACCTCATCTGTGGCGTACGAATGAAGATGGTTCCAATCTGTAAAGGCTCGAAAGCCCTTGAGCAACTAAGCTGCACACCGGATGGTTTTTGGGCTCACTGTTGCAACTGCGGGGTTTCCTGCCCCATGCAACGCACGGCCTGCTTCTTGTTATTGACCAGCACGCCGCTCAAGCCTTTCTGTTCGGTATCAAACATCACCAACACGCCGTCAACGCACTGCGCCACTTGCGCAGCCGGGGTCAGGGAGATCTTGTAATCCTCGCCCGGCACTGTCTTGAGCATGGTGAAGTCGCTGAGCAGCAACGCATCTTCGGGCTTGGCGAAGTGCAGGTAGCCGTAGTACCACAGGCACCCTACGGTGCCGATGATGGTGCCGATGCCGGTGAGAATCAGCGGGATCATATTGCGTTCTTCGCTCATTGCGGGCTCTCTGATGAATCAACTTTAGGAACAGGGTAATTCGGGATTTCTCCCAGGCGGCGCAAGCTGTTGAAGTGCTGCGGGTCGTCCAGATAACGCAGCATGACGGTTTGCCAGGTTTTGTCGGCAAAGGTCTGCACATGGCCGCCACGGGTCAGTTGCAACACCCTGGGCGGGGGGGCGGCCTGATACAAGCGGATGCCATTGGACACCGGCACGATAGGGTCATCCAGGCTGTGGAACAGCAACTTGGGCACGCCGGTCAGCCCTGGCATGGCCTTGATCGCACTATCGCCGTCAGGCACCAGCCATGACAGCGGCACCTGCAACGGCCAGGTTAACCAGGAAGTGCTCAAGGCGAATTGTCCTACGTCACGATAACTGGCGGGTACGCCGTCCAATACCAGCGCCTTGAGTTGGGATTGGCGCTCCGGGTGGGCTGCCAGGTAATGCACTGCCAGTGCACCACCCAGGCTTTGGCCGAGGATAATCAGCGGTTGACCCTGGGTTTCAGGCGCCTTGTCGATCCAGCTGAAAGCGGCGTCGATATCCTGGTAGATCGCCGGCAACGATGGCTTGCCTTCCGAAAGCCCATAGCCACGATAGTCCAGCAACAGCACTTGATAGCCCTGTTCCGGCAACCACCAACTGCCCCCCAGGTGCCAGGCGAGGTTACCGCCATTGCCGTGCAAATGCAGGACGGTGCCCTTGAGCGGTACACCGGGTTTGGCCGGCAGCCACCAGGCGTGCAGTTTCACGCCATCTGCAGTGGTGAGCGTGACGTCGCGGTAGGGAAGATGGGCTTTTTCCGGCGTGAAGGGCAGGCCGGGCTCGGGGTAGAACAGCAAGGAGCTGCAGCCGTTCAGTGTGAGTAGCAGGCATAAAATGCCGAGGATTCTCATCCGTTGAAGCCTCGCGAAAGTTCTGAAGACCCGTGCAGATCAAATGTGGGAGCTGGCTTGCCTGCTCCCACATTTTGATCCGGTTTCGTCCGTTAAAGGATATTGGAGTAATCCGCCTCGATCCGGTCCAGGCTCAAGTGGTTGAGGAAGTTGGAGAAGCACATCCAGGCCGCCAGCGCGTTCATGTCGCGAAACTGCTCCGGCAGGTACTTGGGCGGCACCACCAGGCCTTCGTCGACCAACTGGCGCAGGGTACGCATGTCTTCAAGGGTGGTCTTGCCGCAGAACAGCAGCGGCACTTGCTCCAGCTTGCCTTTACGTACAGCGAGCTGGATGTAGTTGTAGACCATGATAAAGCCCTTGAGGTAGGACAAATCCTTGGTAAATGGCAGACCGGTGGGCACCGAACCACGGAATACCCGGCTGGCATTCCCATAGCTTTCGGCCATTTCAAAGCCTTGCTCGCGGAAGAACTCAAACACCTGCAGGAAGTCCGCCCCCTCCTCCACCATATGGATGGCACGTGTCCGGTTGGTAAGTTTGCGCAGGCGGCTGGGGTAGGAGGCAAACGTGATGATTTCCATCAGGATCGCCAGGCCTTCCTGGGTGACGGTGGACGACGGCGGGCCTTTGGACAGGAACGTGCAGATCGGCTGGTTCTGGCCGTTGAGGGTGGTGCCCACATGCACCAGGCCTTCATGCACCTCCAAAGCGCGCACGTCGCGGTCGTTGAACATCGCGTCGGCGCGGATCTTGATGTAGTCAGCGCCCGCCGCTGCGTCGGCGACAATGCCATCGGACTCGAATACGCGGATGGTTTCTTCCGCCTCGCCAAATACCTTGTTCAGACGGGTTTGCAGCAGGCTGACCGCATCTTTGGCGGTGAGGGTCTTGGCTTCGTCCTTGAGGTCACCCCTACCGTCGATGTTGTTGAGGTAATCGGAGAGCATCAGGCCAAGGTCGGCCAGGGTCGGGTCGCCGGCGTGGAACGCATCGGAGGCGGCGCCGTACAGCTCTTGGGAAATCAGACCGAAGTCCTCGGTGCCGCGCGCTTCAAGCATGCGCACCACCATGCGGTATTCGCGGCACATGCGCCGCATGATCTGCCCCACCGGGCTGAATTGTCCAAGGCGACGGGTGATGTCGCGCTCGATGTTCTGGAATTCCAGCTTCACCGCGCTGGAGTCGAACGACAGCGGTCGGTTCAGGTAGTAATCGCGGTCTACGGCAGGCATCGCCTTGCCCTTGGCCTTGAGAAATCCCTGGCGAATGTTTTCGTCCCATTTCACCGCATCGAGAACGCGGATCGGTGTTTGCGCCAGCACAATGCGATCGGACAAGGTGCGTATCGTCTGCTGGTAATCGTCCACCCGGTGCTTCCTCTTTAAACGTTATTGGCCCACGCGCAGGTAGCGCACGGCTTCAGCAGCAAGCCCAGCTCCCCCAAAGCAGATTGCGCACAGGGCTAGACCGAGGCCAATACCAGGTGCATGTAACGCTTGAGAATTTCAAGCATCTCGTCACCCGTCAGAGGCTCTGCGCCGCCCAACAGGCCCTGATATTCCATCCGACTGATGATAGCCGTCAACACCTTGGCATCCTGCTGCGGCTCACGGGAGCCCAATACCTGGAAAAACTGCCCGGTACCCTGCAACAGGATCTGTTGATGGGAGCGTACCAGTTCGGCCAGCCGCGGGTTCAGCAGGGCTTCCTGGCGAAAAGCCTGCTCAGCCATCAGGTATTCGCGCCGGTTGGTCAGTTGGCGCAGCACATAGTCAGCGGTCAGGCGCGCGATATCATCGGCCAGTTGCGAGCGCGACTCCGGACTGCCATCGCCATAGGCGACCATCTCGCGCAACAGGCCTTCGTTGCGCACCCACAGTTTGCCCATGAAAGCGGCGCTGCGTTCCACGTACTGGGCGAAGGTATCGGTGAGCAGGTCGTCGATGTCTTTGAAGTAATAGGTGGTGGCCGACAGCGGCACCCCCGCCTCTGCCGCCACTGCCCGGTGACGTACGGCCCGCACGCCATCGCGCACGACGATACGCATGGCCGCATCGAGAATGTCTTGCCGGCGTTGCTCGCTGCCCCGTCGGCTGGCCTTGCGGCCCTGGTACTGAACGCTTTCAGCCACGGCAGCAGCAATGCCGGCGGCACCTTCTTGAGCTATTACGCGGTTCACCACACTTCTTCCTTTAGAGGTGACGCGGAGCGTCACAGGGTGCATTCCCACGCGGAGCGTGGGAACGATCACTGACGAGCACCACTTGAACAGGCCACATAAAAAAGCCGCCTTATAAAAGGCGGCTTCGGATTTCGCTACGGTTACGCTTGCGGCCGCATGTGCGGGAACAGGATCACGTCGCGGATCGACGGCGAGTTGGTCAACAACATCACCAGACGGTCAATGCCGATACCTTCACCGGCAGTCGGCGGCATGCCGTACTCCAGGGCCCGAACGAAGTCGGCATCGTAGTGCATGGCTTCGTCATCACCGGCGTCCTTGTCGGCCACCTGGGCCATGAAACGCTCGGCCTGGTCTTCCGCGTCGTTAAGCTCGGAGTAGGCGTTGGCGATTTCGCGGCCACCGATGAACAGCTCGAAACGGTCGGTGACGTTGGGGTTGTCGTCGTTGCGACGGGCCAGCGGCGACACTTCGAACGGGTACTGGGTAATGAAGTGCGGCTGCTCCAGCTTGTGCTCCACCAGTTCTTCGAAAATCATCACCTGCAGCTTGCCCAGGCCTTCGAAGCCCAGCACCTTGGCGCCGGCTTTCTTGGCAATGGCACGGGCCTTGTCGATGTCGTTGAGGTCGTCAGCGGTCAGCTCGGGGTTGTACTTGAGGATCGAGTCGAACACCGACAGGCGCACGAATGGCTCGCCGAAGTGGAACACCTTGTCGCCGTACGGCACGTCAGTGCTGCCCAGCACCAGCTGTGCCAGCTCGCGGAACAGTTCTTCGGTCAGGTCCATGTTGTCTTCGTAGTCGGCGTAGGCCTGGTAGAACTCCAACATGGTGAATTCAGGGTTGTGACGGGTCGAGACGCCTTCGTTACGGAAGTTGCGGTTGATCTCGAACACCTTTTCAAAGCCGCCCACCACCAAGCGCTTGAGGTACAGCTCCGGCGCGATACGCAGGAACATTTCCATGTCCAGCGCGTTGTGGTGGGTTTCGAACGGTTTGGCTGCGGCACCACCCGGGATGGTCTGCAGCATCGGGGTTTCCACTTCCAGAAAGTCACGCTGCATCAGGAAGCTGCGGATGTGAGCAATGACTTGCGAGCGTACGCGGAAGGTCTGGCGCACGTCTTCGTTGACGATCAGGTCAACGTAGCGCTGGCGATAGCGCTGTTCGGTGTCGGTCAGGCCGTGGTGTTTGTCTGGCAGCGGGCGCAGGGACTTGGTCAGCAGGCGCACATTGGTCATCTCGACGTACAGGTCGCCCTTGCCGGAACGGGCCAGGGTGCCTTCGGCTGCGATGATGTCGCCCATGTCCCAGGTTTTCACCGAGGCCAGGGTTTCTTCGGACAGGGTCTTGCGGTTGACGTAGACCTGGATGCGACCGGTCATGTCCTGGATCACCATGAACGAGCCACGGTTGAGCATGATGCGACCTGCCACCTTGACCGGGATCGCAGCCTCTGCCAGTTCTTCCTTGGTCTTGTCCGCGTATTGCTTCTGCAAGGCATCGCAGTAGTTGTCGCGACGGAAGTCGTTGGGGAAGGCGTTACCCTTGGCGCGCTCGGCAGCAAGCTTTTCCTTGCGCAGGGCGATCAGGGAGTTTTCTTCCTGTTGCAGGGCTTGCGGGTCGAGTTGTTGGTCGCTCATGTCTTTAAATATTCCATCAGGTTCGTTGCCCCCAGCCTTCGGCGGGGGATCGCGGGCAAGCCCGCTCCCACAGAGGGTATTAGAGGCCGGATTTCAGGCTGGCTTCCAGGTATTCGTCGATATCGCCGTCGAGTACCTTGTCGCAGTCGCTGCGTTCGATGTTAGTGCGCAGATCCTTGATCCGCGAGGCATCGAGCACGTACGAACGGATCTGGTGGCCCCAGCCGATATCCGACTTGGTGTCTTCCAGCGCCTGGGAAGCGGCGTTGCGCTTCTGCATCTCCTGCTCGTACAACTTGGCCCGCAGCATTTTCATGGCGGTGTCCTTGTTGGCGTGCTGGGAACGTTCGTTCTGGCAGCTGACCACGGTGTTGGTCGGTACGTGGGTAATACGTACGGCCGAGTCGGTGGTGTTTACGTGCTGGCCACCGGCGCCGGAGGAACGGTAGGTGTCGATCCGCAGGTCGGCCGGGTTGATCTCGATTTCCACTTTGTCGTCGATCTCTGGCGAGACGAACACCGCAGAGAATGAGGTGTGGCGACGATTGCCGGAGTCGAACGGGCTCTTGCGCACCAGGCGGTGCACGCCGATCTCGGTGCGCAGCCAGCCAAAGGCATATTCGCCCTTGATGTGCACGGTCGCGCCCTTGATACCGGCCACTTCACCGGCGGACAGTTCCATGATGGTCGCGTCGAAACCGCGTTTGTCGGCCCAGCGCAGGTACATGCGCAGCAGGATGTTGGCCCAGTCCTGGGCCTCGGTGCCACCGGAACCGGCCTGGATATCCAGATAGGCGTTGTTCGGGTCCATTTCATGGCTGAACATGCGGCGGAATTCAAGCTTGGCGAGGTTTTCCTCGAGACGGGCCAGCTCGGCGACGACATCGCCCACTGCGCCTTCGTCGTTTTCTTCGACGGCCATGTCCAGCAGGTCGCGGCAATCACCCAGGCCGGTGTTCAGTTCGTCGAGGGTATCGACGATCTGTGCCAGCGCAGCGCGCTCGCGCCCCAGTTCCTGGGCGTACTCAGGTTTGTTCCAGACACTCGGATCTTCAAGCTCGCGATTGACCTCGGTCAGACGCTCATGCTTTTGATCGTAGTCAAAGATACCCCCGAATAGTTTCGGAGCGCTCGGACAGGTCCTTGATGGTGTTAAGGATCGGGTTGATTTCCATGGCGGGCAGCACTCGTTGGCGAACTTTTGAAAGCCGGCGAGTATAACGGCAAACGGCTGCGAACGGCAGTCCGCTTGGCCGAAAAGGCGGTGGTTTGTACAGGATCCATAGCCAGATAGCGATCAAATGTGGGAGCTGGCTTACCTGCTCCCACAGAGGTGCCCGGCGCTTGGGATTATTCGATGCCCACCTGATTACGCCCATTATTCTTGGCCGTGTATAACCCCTTGTCCGCCGCCATGATCAACTGTCGACAATCGGTGCCCTGGACAGGCGTCAACGTCGACAGCCCAATACTGATGGTCAGGCTGGCACCTTCAGCCGGGGCGATGTGCGGGATTTTCAACGCCGCTACCGCCATGCGCAGCTTTTCCGCGACCAGGCGTGCGCCGCCCGGTGAGGTGTTGGGCAGGACCAGCGCGAACTCCTCGCCGCCGTAGCGCGCCGGCAAATCCGAAGGGCGGCTGCTGGCTTCACGGATGGTGTTGGCGACTTTGCGCAAGGCTTCGTCGCCCTCGACGTGGCCGAAGCTGTCGTTGAAGGTCTTGAAGAAATCCACGTCGATCATCAGCAGCGACAGTTGGGTCTGGTCGCGCATGGCGCGGCGCCATTCCAACTCCAGGTATTCGTCGAAGTGGCGGCGGTTGGACAGCCCGGTCAGGCCATCGGAGTTCATCAGGCGTTGCAGCACCAGGTTGGTGTCCAGCAACTGTTGCTGGCTGACGCGCAACGCGCGGTAGGCCGCGTCGCGCTGCAACAGGGTCATGTAGGAGCGCGAGTGGTAGCGGATGCGCGCCACCAACTCGATGTTGTCCGGCAGCTTGACCAGGTAATCGTTGGCCCCGGCCGCAAAGGCCGCGCTCTTGATCAGCGGGTCTTCTTTGGTGGACAGCACGATGATCGGAATATTCGCGGTGGCCGGGTGATTGCGGTATTCGCGCACCAGAGTGAGGCCGTCCAGGCCCGGCATCACCAGGTCCTGCAGGATCACCGTGGGCTTGATGCGGATCGCCTGGGCAATCGCCTGGTGCGGGTCGGCACAAAAGTGGAAGTCGATGTTTTCTTCATGGGCCAGGCCACGCCGCACGGCTTCACCGATCATGGCCTGGTCGTCGACCAGCAACACCATGGCGGCGTTTTCGTCGGTCTTGAAGTCGTCGAGCTGTAAATCATTCATGTGCAGTCACCTGAATTACTACCTGCAAGCCAGCACGGCGGGAGATTTTTGTTCATTTTGCAAAGACCTCCAGCAATCGGGGCGCAATTCTATCCAGTGGGCGAATTTCAACAGCAGCATCAATCGCCGCCGCCGCTTTGGGCATGCCATACACCGCCGAACTCTGTTGGTCCTGGGCGATGGTCAAATATCCTTGTTCCCGCATCAGCTTAAGGCCCTGGGCGCCGTCGCGCCCCATGCCCGTGAGCAAGACGCCGACGGCGTCACCGTTCCAGTGGCTGGCGACGCTTTCGAAAAACACGTCGATCGACGGCCGGTAAATCTCGTTCACCGGCTCTGCGGTATAGGCTAGCGTGCCATTTTTCAACAAGCGAATATGGTGGTTGGTGCCGGCCAGCAATACCACGCCGGGTTGAGGCGGCTCGCCTTCACAGGCCAGGCGCACCGGCAGGCCGGAAGCGCTGCTCAGCCACTCGGCCATGCCAGCGGCAAACACCTGGTCCACATGCTGCACCAGCACGATGGCGGCAGGGAAATCCCGGGGCAACCCCTTGAGCAGAACTTCCAGGGCCGCCGGCCCACCGGCCGAAGAACCAATCGCCACCAGCCGTTGACGCTTGCCGGTGACCCGCTGCGGCGGGGTTTCGGCACGCACCCGCGTGCCGCGCTGGCCGATCAGCCAGCCAATATTGAGGATCTTGCGCAACAGGGGCGCCGCCGCATCCTTGGGGTTGCCCACGCCCAGTGCCGGGGTGTCCACCACATCCAGGGCGCCGTGGCCCATGGCTTCGAATACACGGCTGACGTTGGCCTGGCGGTCAACGGTGACGATCACGATCGGGCATGGCGTGTCGGCCATGATCTGGCGGGTAGCTTCCACGCCGTCCATCACCGGCATGATCAAGTCCATCAGGATCAGGTCCGGGGTCAGCTCGGCGCAACGCTGCACCGCTTCCAGGCCATTGCTGGCTACCCACACCACCTCGTGGGCGGGCTCGTAACTCAAGGCACGGCGCAATGCCTCTACGGCCAGGGGCATGTCATTGACGATCGCAATCCTCATGCCCGCGCGCCTCCAATCAGTTCAACCACGGCGTCGAGCAAGGCGTCGTCATGGAAACTGGCTTTGGCTAGATAATAGTCGGCCCCGGCGTCGAGGCCACGGCGGCGGTCTTCTTCACGATCCTTGTAGGAAACCACCATCACCGGCAATGATTGCAGGCGACTGTCACGGCGCAAAAGTGTGACCAATTCAATACCGTCCATGCGAGGCATATCAATATCCGTGATAAGCAGGTCGAAGTCCTCGGAGCGCAATGCGTTCCAGCCATCCATGCCATCGACCGCCACGGCAACTTCATAACCCCGGTTGAGTAACAATTTGCGTTGCAGCTCGCGCACCGTCAGTGAGTCGTCCACCACCAGCACGCGCTTGCGCGGCGCTTCGGTGGCCTGCTGGTTGCGCCGGGCGATGCGCTCCAGGCGGCCGGTATTGAGCAGCTTGTCCACTGAACGCAGCATGTCTTCGACATCGACGATCAACACCACCGAGCCGTCATCGAGCAAGGCCCCGGCAGAAATGTCCTGGACCTTGCCCAGGCGATCATCCAGCGGCAACACCACCAACGTGCGCTCGCCGATAAAGCGCTCCACGGCAATCCCGTACACGGCATCGCGTTCGCGGATCACCACCACTTTCAAGGTATCTGAAGGGGTCTGCCCCGGCGGGCGCTGCAGCAACTGACTGGCGGCAACCAGGCCGACGTGTCGGCCTTCATGCCAGAAGTGCTGGCGGCCTTCCAACTGCACGATGTCGTCGGGGGCCAGGTCGCACATGCGTTCGATATGCGCCAGGGGAAACGCATAGGCTTCTTCGCCGACTTCCACCACCAGGCTGCGCACCACCGACAGGGTCAGCGGCACCTCAAGATGGAAGCGACTGCCCTGCCCCGCCGTCTGTTCCAGCACCACTGCGCCGCGCAACTGGCGAACCATATGCTGCACCGCGTCCAAGCCCACACCGCGCCCGGACACTTCGGTGACTTTGTCCCGCAGGCTGAACCCCGGCAGGAACAGGAAGGTCAGTAGCTCCTCTTCGCTCAGGCGCAGAGCCGTTTCCACCGGAGACAAATTCCGGTCGACAATAGTGCCGCGCAGGCGCTCGAGGTCGACACCGTTGCCGTCATCGCTCAATTCCAGCACCAGCAACCCGGCCTGATGGGACGCGCGCAGGCGAATCAAGCCCTCCGCCGGCTTGCCCGCCAGCACGCGCTGCTCAGGGGTTTCGATGCCGTGGTCGACGGCATTGCGCAATAAATGGGTGAGCGGCGCTTCGAGTTTTTCCAGCACGTCACGGTCGACCTGGGTCTTTTCGCCTTCAATCTCCAGGCGCACTTGCTTGCCCAGGCTGCGACCGAGGTCACGCACCATACGCACCTGCCCGGCCAGCACATCGGCAAACGGCCGCATGCGGCAGGCCAACGCGGTGTCGTAGAGCACCTGGGCGCGCTGGCCGGCCTGCCAGCCGAACTCATCCAGCTCGGCGTTTTTTTCCGCCAGCAGGGCCTGAGCTTCACTCAGCAGGCGACGGGTATCGGCCAGGGCTTCCTGGGCTTCCAGGTTCAGATCCAGGGATTTTAGCTGGCCATCCAGGGCATCCAGTGCACGCAAGCTGTTGCTCTGAATGCGCTTGAGGCGTTGCAGGCTGGCCAGGTACGGCTTGAGCCGCTGGGTTTCCACCAGGGATTTGCTGGACAAGTCCAACAGGCTGTTCAAGCGCTCGGCCGTCACCCGCAGCACGCGCTCGCCGCCTTCAGTCATGCGTTTGCTCTGGCGCGGCGCTTCACTGCTGACCGGCGCGGGCTCCAGCTCGGGCTCCAGCAGCAATGCGTCAACCCGCGTGGGGATGGGCTCGGGATTTGGCACGGGCGTGGCAATCGGCTGCGAGGGATCGAGCAAGCGCTCCATCAGCGCTACGTACGCCTCGATATCCGCCGGCCCCACGTCATTGCCCGGCGTGGCGATTCGCATCAGCAGGTCGGTGCCTTGCAGCAACGCGTCGATATGTTCAGGTTGCAGGTACAGGCGGCCTTCCTGGGCACTGACCAGGCAGTCTTCCATGACGTGGGCCACGCTGACCCCGGCATCCACGCCGACAATCCGCGCCGCCCCTTTAAGTGAATGCGCGGCGCGCATGCAGGCTTCGAGCTGGTCGGCCTGGGTCGGGTTGCGTTCCAGCGCCAGCAGGCCCGCGCTCAACACCTGGGTCTGCGCATCGGCTTCCAGGCTGAACAGTTCCAACAGCGAGGCATCGCGCATCTGGTCGGGGGTCATGCGAGGCTCCGGGTCACGGCGGACAACAATTGCGCTTCGTCCAGCCAGCGCAGACTGCGGCCTTTCCACTGCAACACGCCTTGGGTGTAGCGTGCGCTGGCCTGGGTGCCGGACACCGACGCAGCGTTCAAGGTGCGCTCATCAATGGCGTGGATGCCGTCTACTTCATCTACCGGTACGACGACCGGGCCGTCCTGGGCAGCGATGATCAGCATGCGCGGCATGATCCGCCCGCCGCTGGCGCCGGCACTGGTGCTGTCCAGGCCCAGCAGTTCCACCAACGACAGGCACGCCACCAGCGCCCCGCGTACGTTGGCCACGCCCAGCAGCGCTCGGGAGCGCTGGTGCGGCAGCGAGTGGATCGGCTGCAACGGCGCCACTTCCACCAGGCAACGGGTGGCGATACCGAGCCATTCTTCGCCGAGGCGGAACATCAACAGCGAACGGGTGACCACCTCGTTATCCGCTTCGGCAGTTGCCTGCGCGTGATGGTCGTCCTGTTGCAGTGCGTAGCGGTCGAGCAGGCGTGTGGCGGCGGCGGAATACACCGAGCAATTGCGGCAGTGGATATGCTCGGCCAACAGCGGGCAGGACTTGTCGCCATGAATACCGATGCGGTTCCAACAGTCGTCAATGGCTTGGGTATCGGTCAGCGTCAGGTCCAGGCCTGCGGTGTCGAGCGCGTCAGGGCTACTCATCGTTTGGTCTCACTGTCAGCTCGCTCGCTACGGGCGGCGCGTGCCTGAAGACGACGCGCGCCGACACTGTCACCCTGGGACTCGAGCAACGCGGCCAGGTGCATCAGGGCCTGGGGATGCTGCGGTTCCAGATACAGAGCTTTTCGGTAATACCCCTGGGCCTCCAGGGCACTGCCAGCCACATCGCTGAGCAGCCCCAACCAGTAAAACACCTGGGCGGCCGGCGGGTGACTGCTCAAATACCGCTCGCAGGCCGCTCGGGCCTCGGCACTTTTGCCCTCGTTGGCCAGGGTTGCGATCTGGCTGAGCAGATCCCCTGCATCGGTATGCGTAGCTTTGACCGGTGGCACGTGGGGGGTGACCGAGCTGAACGGTCGCGGCTTGAGCGGTATCGGCGCCGCCCTGCGCTGCGGTAGCGGCGCGGGCGTCGGTTTGATCACAGGTGCAGCCGGCGCGGCCGGTTCTACATGCCGACTGAAGGCAAAGGACTGCGGCACGCCGATGGAGCGCATGCCGTGGCGCCCCAGCAGGCTGCCCTCGGCCGGGCCGATAAACAGCACGCCGTCCACGTGAGTCAATGCCTTGAGCACATCAAAGACCTGTTTCTGGGTCGGCTGGTCGAAGTAGATCAGCAAGTTGCGGCAGAACACAAAATCGTAGGTCGGCTCGTTCGCCAGCAGTGCCGGGTCCAGCAAGTTGCCGACTTGCAGGCGCACTTGTTCACGCACCCGGTCGGCGATGCGGTAAACGCCTGCGTCTTCAGTGAAGTGGCGGTCGCGAAATTCAAGATCGGCGCCGCGAAACGAGTTCTTGCCATACACGCCCCGCCGCGCGCGCTCCACCGACAGCGGGCTGACGTCCATGCCTTGCACTTTGAACTGGTGGGGCGCCAACCCCGCATCGAGCAAGGCCATGGCAATCGAATAGGGCTCTTCGCCGGTCGAACACGGCAGACTGAGAATACGCAGGGCGCGCATCTGGTTGATCTCGGCCAAGCGTGCCTGGGCCAGGCGAGCCAGGGTTGCAAAGGATTCGGGATAGCGGAAAAACCAGGTCTCGGGGACGATCACCGCTTCGATCAGCGCCTGCTGCTCGTCATGGGAGGTTTGCAGGTGTTGCCAGTAAGCCTCCGCCGACGGCGACTGGGACGATTGGCAGCGCTGGCGCACCGCGCGCTCGATGATCGCCTCGCCCACCGAAGCGACGTCCAGGCCGATGCGTTCTTTCAAGAACGCGAAAAACCGCGGGTCATTGCTCATAGGCTCAACTCGGCGGAAAACAGCAAGGCACGCACTGGCGCGGTCAACAGATCGGCGACGCCAATCCACTGCATCAAGCCCTGTGCGTCCTCGCGCACCGGCCCCAGGTATGGCGCCTGCTGATTGTCCAGGCCATAGGGCTGAAATTCGGCGGGGTCGCAACGCAGGGTGTCGGTGGCCTGTTCCAGGATCAGCCCTAGCCAACGCGCCTCACTCCAAGGCTGCGGCTGATAATTGACCAACACCAGGCGCGTACTGGTACGCGCCTGGGCCGAAGTGCCGAACGTCAGGGCGCTCAAGTCGATGACCGGCACCAGCGCCCCACGATGGGCGAAGATACCCGCCACCCATAAGGGCGCTTGGGCGATAGGTTTAAGCGCCAGGCGCGGCAGCACCTCGGCCACTTCTGTGGCCTTGAGGGCAAAGCGTTCGTTGCCGATGCGAAACACCAGAAACAATGCCTTTTTCGCTGCCGGGACGGCACCGCGTTTAGCCGCGAGCTCACTCATCAGACTTTGAAACGCGAGACGCCGCTGCGCAGACCGACCGCAACCTGGCTCAGTTCATCAATGGCAAAGCTGGCCTGGCGCAGGGATTCGACGGTCTGGCTGCTGGCATCGCCCAATTGCACCAGCGCATGGTTGATCTGCTCGGCGCCGGTGGCCTGGGCCTGCATGCCTTCGTTGACCATCAACACCCGCGGCGCCAGGGCCTGTACCTGATGGATGATCTGCGACAGTTGCTCGCCCACTTGCTGCACCTCCGACATGCCACGGCGCACCTCCTCGGAGAACTTGTCCATGCCCATCACCCCCGCCGACACCGCCGACTGGATTTCACGCACCATCTGCTCGATGTCGTAGGTCGCCACAGCGGTCTGGTCGGCCAGGCGGCGCACTTCGGTGGCAACCACGGCAAAGCCGCGCCCGTACTCACCGGCTTTCTCAGCCTCGATGGCCGCATTCAGGGACAACAGGTTGGTCTGGTCGGCCACCTTGACGATGGTCACCACCACTTGGTTGATATTGCCGGCCTTCTCATTGAGGATCGCCAGCTTGGCGTTGACCAGGTCGGCGGCGCCCATCACCGAGTGCATGGTTTCTTCCATGCGGGCCAGGCCCTGCTGGCCGGAACCGGCAGCCACCGAGGCCTGGTCGGCGGCGGTGGACACTTCGGTCATGGTGCGGACCAAGTCCTTGGACGTGGCGGCAATCTCGCGGGAAGTGGCGCCGATTTCGGTGGTGGTGGCTGCGGTTTCTGTCGCGGTCGCCTGTTGCTGCTTGGAGGTCGCGGCAATCTCGGTGACCGAGGTGGTGACCTGCACCGATGAACGCTGCGCCTGGGACACCAGGGCAGTCAGCTCGGTCATCATGTCGTTGAAGCCGGTTTCAACCGCGTTGAATTCGTCCTTGCGCTCCAGGTTCAGGCGCTTGCTCAGGTCACCGGTGCGCATGACTTCGAGGATTTGAACGATGCGCTGCATCGGCGCCATGATCGCGCGCATCAGCAACAGGCCACACAGCGCGGCGGCGAGAATCGCCAGCAACAGCGAGACGCCCATGCTGATCTTCGCGGCCGCTACCGCATCATCGATGGCGGCGGTGGCGTTGTCGGCGACCTGCTTGTTCTCATTGATAATGTCATTGAGCTTCATGCGGCCTGCTGTCCAGGCGGGGGTCAGTTGCTCGTTGAACAACCTCAGTGCTTCGGCGGCGTTATTGCTCTGATGGGCCGCCAAAACCTGGGCGAGAATCTGGTTGTAGCTCTGGTGCAGTTTTTCGAAGGCATCGAATTCGGTGCGATCCTGGGTGATATTGATCGTCCCTGCGTAGCTGGCCATATGTTGCTCAAGCCGAGCCTCGAAAGACTTGTAGTCCTGTTTGTCGGTTTCGGAAATACCCTGGTTCTCGTGGATTCCGACCAACTCCTGGGTTTGCAGGTAGCTGTCGACCCAGGCGCTGCGAATCATCGAGCTGAAAAACACCCCGGGCACCGCATCGTCCCGCACTGAGTTTTCGCTGATTTCGATTTTCAGCAAGCGCGAATACGAGACCACGACCATCAGCAGCATGATCGCGATAATTACCGCAAAGCTCGCCAAAATCCTTTGGCGCAGGGTCCAGTTCTTCACAGTAATTCCTCGCAGGGCCATTCAAATGGAGGGGAGTATAGCTGAGCGGCTGCGCGCTTTTATCAAGGCTTTTGATGTGCAGTGCACAGAATGCAAAAGTGGGAGCGGGCTTGCTCGCGGATGCGGTGAGTCAGCCAGAAATAGAGTGACTGGTCTACCGCATTCGCGAGCAAGCCCGCTCCCACATTTTTGATGAGCGTGTGGCCTTGTTTATGCGTTAAGCCGTACTTGTTTTTCCAACTCAAGCTTCAAGCCGGGCTCAAGTTTCAGTTGGCGTGCCAGTTCGTCCAGGTAGGCTTTTTCCATGAAGTTTTCTTCGTCCACCAGCATCACGCTGGCGATGTACATTTCGGCGGCCATTTCCGGGGTGCTGGCGGCGCGGGCGACGTCGGTGGGGTCCAGGGGCTTGTTGAGTTCGGCGTGCAGCCAGTGTTGCAACTCCTGGTCGTTATCCAGCTTGGTAAACTCGCCTTCGATCAAGGCACGCTCGCGCTCATCCACATGGCCGTCAGCCTTGGCCGCGGCCACCAATGCCTTGAGAATGCCTTGGCTGTGTTGTTCAACCTGGGCCGCTGGCAGGCGGTCGATGGTTTGCGGCTCGCCTTGGGGCGCGCTGGCCTGCTGGGACTGCCAGTTGCCGTAAGCCTTGTAGGCAATCACACCCAGTGCGGCCAGGCCGCCGTAGGTGAGCGCTTTGCCACCGAATTTACGCGCCTTCTTGTTGCCCAGCAGCAAGCCCATGGCTCCCGCCGCCAGGGCCCCGCCGCCTGCACCGCCGAGCATGCTGCCGAGCCCGCCACCGCTGAGCAAGCCGCCGAGGGCGCCCTTGTCATTCGACTTAGGCTGCCCACCCGCCTTGTTTTGCAACATATCCTGGCCAGACTTAAGCAGTTGATCGAGCAATCCACGGGTATTCATTCGTAGCCTCCAGACACTTGGGTTCGTAGGACCAATAGGCCTCCAGCGTAAAACTAAGTGCCAAAAAGCCGCGATCTAGAGTGCTTCCAGATGTAACGTTCTACTGCGATGCTGGAAATGTCTTGTTGCATATGCAACGCCATCATCCCGCCATCAATCAATTTGCCTTGTTCATCGAACCGCTTAAGCTATCCGGCGTCTGTTTATTGTCCGTTGCGTTTGGCCGAAGGCATGTCCGAACCGTTATTTCTGATCCGCTACGTGCCAGGAACGGCGCGGGATTTGCTCACGACAGGTTGTCTCTATGCACCGCAGGAATTTGCTCAAAGCATCCATGGCCATTGCGGCTTACACCGGTTTGTCGGCCAGTGGCCTGCTGGCCGCGCAGGCCTGGGCCGGGAATCGGGCTGCCGATGGCAAGGCCGTGGCGTTCGATTTCGAAGCGCTCAAGGCCCAGGCCAAGCAATTGGCCACCCGTGGCTACCAGGACACTAAGCAGGTGCTGCCGCCAACCCTGGCTACCATGACCCCGCAGAATTTCAACGCCATCGGCTATGACCGTAACCATTCGCTGTGGAAAGAGTTGAACGGCCAACTGGACGTGCATTTCTTCCACGTCGGCATGGGCTTCAAGACGCCGGTGCGCATGCACAGCGTCGACCCCAAGACCCGTGAAGCCCGCGAAGTGCATTTTCGCCCGTCGTTGTTCAACTATGAAAAAACCACGGTGGACACCCAGCAATTGACCGGCGACCTGGGTTTCTCCGGTTTCAAGCTGTTCAAGGCGCCGGAGCTGGACCGCCATGACGTGCTGTCGTTTCTGGGCGCCAGCTACTTCCGTGCGGTGGATTCCACCGGCCAGTACGGCCTCTCGGCGCGTGGCCTGGCGATTGATACCTACGCGAAAAAACGCGAGGAGTTCCCCGATTTCACGCAGTTCTGGTTCGAAACTCCGGACAAGGACGCCACGCGCTTTGTGGTCTACGCCCTGCTCGACTCGCCAAGCGCCACCGGTGCCTACCGCTTCGACATCGACTGCCAGGCCAACCAAGTGGTGATGGCGATCGACGCGCACATCAATGCGCGCACCGCCATCGAGCAACTGGGCATCGCGCCCATGACCAGTATGTTCAGCTGCGGCACCCATGAGCGCCGCATGTGCGACACCATCCACCCGCAAATCCACGACTCGGACCGCCTGGCCATGTGGCGCGGCAACGGCGAGTGGATCTGCCGCCCCCTGAACAACCCGGCCAAGTTGCAATTCAACGCGTTCGCCGACACCAACCCCAAAGGCTTCGGCCTGGTGCAGACCGACCATGAGTTCGCCAGCTACCAGGACACCGTCGACTGGTACAGCAAACGCCCAAGCCTGTGGGTTGAACCGACCACGGCCTGGGGCGAAGGCTCCATCGACTTGCTGGAAATCCCCACCACTGGCGAAACCCTGGACAATATCGTGGCCTTCTGGACCCCGAAAAAGCCTGTGGCCGCCGGTGATTCGCTCAACTACGGCTACAAGCTGTACTGGAGCGCACTGCCGCCAGTGAGCACGCCGCTGGCACAGGTCGATGCGACCCGTTCCGGCATGGGCGGCTTTACCGAAGGCTGGGCACCCGGCGAGCATTATCCGAAGGTATGGGCGCGGCGTTTCGCCGTGGACTTCAAGGGCGGCGGCCTGGATCGCCTGCCAGCGGGCACCGGCATCGAGCCCGTGGTGACCTGTTCCCATGGTGAGGTGAAGGACTTCAGTGTGCTGGTGCTGGACAACATCAAGGGCTACCGCATCCTGTTCGACTGGTACCCCACCAGCGACAGCGTGGAACCCGTCGAATTGCGCCTGTTTATACGAACCCAGGACCGCACCCTCAGTGAAACCTGGCTGTATCAGTACTTCCCACCTGCCCCAGAGCAACGCAAATACACCTGATGCCACACTGCACGATCATTCCCACGCAATAACGTGGGAATGATCGGATTTGGCTCAGAATCGCGACACGCTTTTCATCGCGCCAATCAGATAGCGCATCGCCACCTGATCGCTCTCGGTCAGCGCCCGGTATTGCACCAGCAACTCCATCTCATCTGAACTCAACCTTCGACCCCGCAAGGACATCCGGCGACTCAGAAAAGACGCCACCGCACCCGCTACGCCATAGGACTTGGCCATGGACCGCTACTCCTGATATCAGTCAAACACTCCTGGTGCCCATTTCCCAACTCCCGGGAAGCGCAACGGCTTCGCGGACCAACCGCCTGTCTCCCTGGGCCAGGAGTCGGGCTTACCCTTAGCGTAGAAACTATCTCACCATTCGTGGGATTTTTTTAGAGTATTAACTTAAAAAAATAACGTCGGTAATAAAAGCCTACAGCCATTACTCACGCAGGGGTCGATACAGGTGGATGTCTAGCGGTTCTTGCGCATAAAGCTCAGCGTGGGGTTGCTGCAACAAATGGCAACCATGGCGCAGGTAAAAGTCCACGGTGTTACGCGACTCCGTCGCCGAGATATAGAGCGCTTGGACCTCCACTTGCCGGCCGTGCTCGCAAGCCAGCGCCAACAACCGACCGCCCAGGCCAGTACCGCGGGCACTATGGCTGACATGCAGGAATTTCAACTGCCGCATCAGCAAGCCCTGGTGATGGAAGGACCGATTGTCCACCACCACTGCGGCGACCAGCACCGGGCCGTCGAATACGCCCCACAACCACCCGCCGCGCTGGAGGCAGGCATGCAGCGCCACCGCATCCTGTTCAGCCTCGCCTTCAGGCCAGCCGCGCATATCATGATGTGTGGCATACAACACCAGTTCGCCGCAGTCCATGCGATAGCACGCCGGGATCAGCTCCGTACGATCGATGGTTGCCAGCAAAGGGATATCGTCTTCGGTTAACGCGCGTTCCACCAGCATAAGCTTCTCCTGCTTAACAACCGCCAAGGATCAGCCTTCCTATAAACGCGAGATCGAGTAGGAGGCGGATTCACATCCGCCGTCCTCTCACACCACCGTACGTACGGTTCCGTATACGGCGGTTCAGGTTATACGGTTAAGTCGGTTTATCGTATCCAGTATCGAGACCAGCCCGAGGCGGTCCCACAGCTTCTTCGGCAACGCCTGATTCATATGGGGCGCTCCCGAGTTCCACCATGGGCCTCGGCCATTGACTGCCGATTTCCACGCCCGCGCCGCATTAAGTCCCAAGCGTATCAAGTTGCGCGCCCTCGTAGAGGGCCGCTTCCATTGACGCCAGACGATACAGCGAAGCTTGTGACGCACCCAGCCGTCCAATTCCTCAAGTGGCCGTCTGCTCTGGCTCAGCTTGAAGTAGCCCGCCCATCCGCGCAGCACGGGGTTTATCCGCTCGATGACAGTCGCCACCTTGTGGCCCCGCGCTTTACGTAGCAGCTCTCTGAGCCGGTCGCGCAAGCGACCCAGGCTCATCGTCGCCACTCTCAGTCTCGGTTGCTGATGCCAGCTCATCCCGTAACCCAAGTAATCACACATCCAAGACCCGGCTACTCGGCTCTTATCCCGATTCAGCGTTAGTTTCAGGCGCTGATTCAGGAAGCGCTCAACACTGGCCATCATTCGTTCGCCAGCACGAGGGCTGCGCACATAGATGTTCGCATCGTCGGCATAACGCACGAAGCGATGACCCCGCCGTTCCAGCTCGCGGTCGAGTTCGTTGAGCAGGATGTTCGACAGCAACGGCGAGAGCGGGCCGCCTTGCGGCGTCCCTTCCTGCCGTCGGCTGGCGATCCCACCCGACATCTCACCGGCTTGGAGGTACCGCCGGATCAGTCTGAGCACGCGTTTATCTACGATTTGGCGCGCCACGTACGCCATCAGGAGATCGTGGTTGACCCGGTCAAAGAATTTCTCAAGATCGAGTTCCACGCACCAGCGATGCCCTGCCGCCACATGGGCGCGGGCTGTCTCGATGGCTTGGTGGGCGCTTCTGCCCGGACGGAAGCCGTAGCTGTAATCCGAAAACAGCGGGTCGAAGATCGGCGTGAGCTGTTGCAGCAGTGCCTGTTGGATCAGGCGATCCACGACGCAGGGAATGCCCAGTTGTCGGGTGCCGCCTTTGGGTTTGGGGATGTCGACGGCGCGTACACCTTGCGGGTGGTATTCGCCGGCCAGCAACCTCCTCTGGAGGATCGGCCAATACTGATTCACGTAGTCCGCCAAGTCGTCGACCGTCATGCCATCGGCACCCGGCGCGCCCTTGTTGCTGACCACGCGCTGATACGCACGTCTGAGGTTGGCCGGTGCAAGCACCCGCGCCATCAGCGTGTCCGGCTCCGCGTTCGTCCACGTCACAGATGCCGTCGATACCTTTGCGCTGTCAGCCGTCATCCTCGGATTCTGTCCGGGACTCGGAGTCACAGTCTTCTCTTGGAGAAATTTCTGCATTTCGGTATTCAACGAGACTCTGACGCCTACTGGCGGCATAACCTGTTCGGCCCTTGGTGGCGCGGTTATTCGCCACTTACTACGGCTTCGGCTGACTTCTGCACGCTCATCCCATCGCCTCTCGACGCTCGGTAGCACACTGGCAAACGTGCAGATCTCCCAGGGTAATTCGCGCGACCTTCCTGCTTATGCCTGTCGGATCTACGTCACAGCGTTCCGTGCAAGTATTGGGCTTTGAAGATTTTGGCCTTCTTACCCCGCTGCGCCGCCTCTATCCGCTTCCTGTTCGTCAGGCCAGCATTTTGCCTCGGGCTTCCTTCAGATTCGCAGTCACCCGCGACACCCTTGCCTCTGGCTAACACTTCCCCTTGCCGGGTGTGTAGAGGACTTTCACCTCCCAGTCACCAGCGTGGCCACCACAGCCAAGCTGGTTGCGCTTGCGCGCAACGCGCCATGCCTGGCGCACCAAGAAAAAACCCACCGTGTCAGGGTGGGTCCGGTAGGGCCGTGTGCAGGATCAATCGCGCAGATCCGACTCATGAATCGGCTGGTCGCGGTGGGTGGCGCGCTGGTATTGCGCGGGCCAGATGGCCTTGCGCCCACCCAGATCATCGTCGGCATGCAAAGGCCAGTACGGGTCGCGGAGCAGTTCCCGGGCCAGGAAGATGATGTCGGCCTGGCAAGTGCGCAGGATATGCTCGGCCTGGGCCGGTTCGGTAATCATGCCAACCGTGCCGGTGGCGATGCCCGACTCCTTGCGCACTCGCTCGGCGAAGCGCGTCTGATAGCCGGGGCCGGTGGGAATCTCGGCATTGGCAGCGGTGCCGCCAGAGGACACGTCGATCAAGTCAACGCCCAAGTCTTTCAGGCGGCGCGCCAACTCCACGGTTTCATCCGGGTTCCAACCATCTTCCACCCAGTCGGTGGCCGACACGCGCACAAACAGCGGCAGCTCCTCTGGCCACACGGCACGCACGGCCCTGGTCACTTCCAGCACCAGGCGAATGCGGTTTTCGAAGGAGCCGCCATAGTGGTCCTGACGCTGGTTGCTGATCGGCGAGAGGAACTGGTGCAGCAGATACCCGTGGGCGGCGTGGATTTCCACCACTTCAAAGCCTGCGGTCAAGGCGCGCTTGGCGGCGGCGACAAAGTCGGCGATCACTTGCTGGATCTGCCCTTCGTCCAGTGGCTTGGGCTGGGTGTGATTGGGGTCGAAGGCAATCGGCGAGGGCCCCACCGGCACCCAGCCGCCCTCCTCCGGCTTGACGCTACCGTGTTTGCCGATCCATGGCCGATGGGTGCTGGCCTTGCGCCCGGCGTGGGCCAGCTGGATCCCAGCCACCGCGCCCTGGGCCGCGATAAAACGGGTGATGCGCCGCAACGGTTCGATCTGGGCGTCGTTCCACAGGCCCAGGTCCTGGGCGGTGATACGGCCATCGGCGGTCACCGCCGTGGCCTCGGTAAAAATCAGCCCGGCGCCACCCACGGCCCGGCTGCCGAGATGCACCAGGTGCCAGTCATTGGCCAGGCCATCGTCGCTGGAGTATTGGCACATGGGTGAAACCGCGATGCGGTTGAGCAGGGTCAATTGGCGCAGGGTGTAAGGTTCGAGCAGCTGACTCATGGCGCACCTCTTCTGGGCTTCATAGGCATTTTTGTAGGAGCGAGCTCGCTCCTACCAGCCTAGTCGACAACCATCGTTTGCACAGGGTTCAGAAGGAAAGCGGGAGCCGATTGCCGGCTCCCGGTAGGCAGCGCCTTACATCTCGACCTGGGTACCCAGCTCGATCACACGGTTGACCGGCAGTTTGAAGAACCGCAGGTTGCCGTTGGCGTTTTTCAACATGAAGGCAAACAACACTTCGCGCCAACGGGCCATGCCTTTGATGCGCGAGGCAATCACCGTTTCACGGCTGAGGAAGTAAGTGGTGCGCATCGGGCTGAAGTCCAGGTCATCCAGATGGCACAGTTTCAGCGCTTCAGGCACATCCGGCTCATCGGTGAAACCGAAGTGCAGGATCACGCGGAAGAAGCCTTCGCCGTAGGCATCCACCTCGAAGCGTCGCGCCGCTGGCACCCGTGGAATGTCTTCGTAAACCACGGTCAACAGTACCACCTGCTCATGCAGCACTTGGTTATGCAGCAGGTTATGCAATAGAGCATGGGGCACGGCGTCGGGCCGCGCGGTGAGGAACACTGCCGTACCCTGAACGCGATGGGGCGGCTGTACGCGGATGCTGCTGATGAAGATCGGCAACGGCAGGCCACCCTCGTCGAGACGGCCGACGAGCAATTGCTTGCCGCGCTTCCAGGTGGTCATCAGCACAAACAACACGATCCCCGCCAGTACCGGGAAGGCGCCGCCCTGGAGGATCTTCGGCGCGTTGGCTGCGAAGAACAGGCCATCCACCAACAGGCAGCAGAGCAACAGCGGCACGGCCAGCACCGGTGGCCATTTCCACAGCAGCAGCATCACCGCCGACACCAGGATGGTGGTCATCAGCATGGTGCCGGTCACCGCTACACCGTAGGCCGAGGCCAGAGCGCCGGAGGATTCGAAACCCAGCACCAGCAAGATCACGCCGACCATCAACGACCAGTTCACTGCACCGATGTAGATTTGGCCCTGTTCGGCACTGGAGGTGTGCTGGATATGCATGCGCGGGATGTAACCCAGCTGGATCGCCTGGCGGGTCAACGAGAACGCGCCGGAAATCACCGCCTGGGAAGCAATCACCGTGGCCATGGTGGACAAGCCCACCAACGGGACCAGTGCCCAGCTCGGCGCCAGCAGGTAGAACGGGTTGCGCGCCGCCTCCGGATCGCCCAGCAGCATCGCGCCCTGGCCAAAATAGTTCAGCACCAGCGCCGGCAGCACCAGCAGGAACCAGGCGCGGGCGATGGGTTTGCGGCCGAAGTGGCCCATGTCGGCGTACAACGCTTCAGCGCCGGTCAATGCCAGCACCACCGCGCCGAGGATCGCCACGCCAATACCGGGGTGAACCATGAAGAAGCGCACACCCCATGCCGGGTTCAGTGCATTGAGCACTTCGGGTTGCTGCAGGATGCCGTACACCCCCAGGCCGCCCAACACCAGGAACCAGGTCACCATCACCGGGCCAAACAGCTTGCCGATGCGGTCGGTGCCGTGTTTCTGGATCAGGAACAGCGCCACCAGCACCACCAGGGCAATGGGCACCACCCATTTTTCCAGGCCGTCGAACGCCAGTTCCAAGCCTTCGATGGCCGACAACACCGAAATTGCCGGGGTGATCATGCTGTCGCCGTAGAACAACGCCGCGCCACACAGGCCACACACCACCAGGAAACTGCGCAATTTCGTGTGCTTCCCGGCAGCTCGCCGGGCCAACGCGGTGAGGGCCATGATGCCGCCCTCGCCCTGGTTGTCGGCACGCAGCACGAACAGCACGTACTTGATCGACACCACCCAGATCAGCGACCAGAAGATCAGCGCAAGGATCCCCAAGACACCGTCATGGTTGACCTGCACCCCATAACCGCCGTTGAACACCTCTTTAAGGGTGTAGAGCGGGCTGGTCCCGATATCGCCATAAACCACCCCGACCGCCGCCACTAGCATGCCAATCGGCTTGGCTTTTGAATGCTCGGCACCTGCTGCCTGACTACTTGCCTGACCCATCAACCACTCCTGCCCTTTGACCTGAGGTCTTTTATAAACAGCGCTTCTAAGCTGACCCTAGCATGCGCTGTTTTACTTCTCGTAACAGACGTTTTATTGACCCAAGGGCTTTACCCGTGCGCAACGGCGCGAAGCATAGCGCAGCACTCGTCGTATTTCCCCGTTCAAGTGAACGGGGTGTCGTTTTAGGCAATCAGTCATAGCGGGCACAGCAGCACTTTGGCGCCTTTTTGCCTGCATTGATCACATTTACGGCCAACCGTATATTCCTGGCCCGGCTCAGTCGTGCTGCCTGGGTGGTGTGAGCAGGAGCGCCTTGGCCGGATTACCTGATCAGTCAATCGTGCATTCGCAGGGCGCGCAGTCGATACATATAAAGCCGTCTCTTTTAAGGTACATGCCTCATGCGCAAGGTGAGACACGCACTGACATCGATCAGGCCAAAGGCTCTTTGGAAATCCTACAAGGTGCAGCAAACATGACCATTCGTACCCGACCGCACGAAGATAGCGTTCTGGAAATGCTTCGCAACGACGAGGCATTTGCCCTCGAATATTTGTCTGTCGCGCTTGAGGAAATAGATGAAGCCGGTGGCGAGGACGCTTTCCTTGTTGCTATCCGTCGAGTGGCGGAAGCCCGTGGTGGGATGCTCAGCTTGTCGCAGAACACCGGACTCAATCGAGCAAACCTCTACAGGTCCATCGGCGTCGGCGGCGATCCTAAGCTCTCTACTTTGCTTAAAGTCCTCCAGGCGTTAGGTGTGGGCATGTCTAAAGTGGTATCGCACCGAACCGAACAAGACATCCAGGCTTAAGCGCGCGCCAGTGTGGCTATGGGGATGACCCGGCGCAGCACTCGTCGTATTTCCCTGCATAAAGCTGGTCAACTGCGTTGCCCACCGATAGAATTGCGCACTTTTTGATCAGAGGCGCACCAAGCGCCCATCCGTTGCCTTGTCGTGCACGACCGGCAGCGTCATTCAATACCGAGGTTAGACATGTCCACCACCATCGCAAAAGCCAACCCCAAGGTTGGCTTTGTTTCCCTGGGTTGCCCGAAGGCGCTTGTCGACTCCGAGCGCATCCTCACGCAATTGCGTATGGAAGGCTACGACGTCGTGTCCACTTACCAGGACGCCGATGTGGTGGTGGTCAACACCTGCGGCTTCATCGACTCGGCCAAGGCCGAATCCCTGGAAGTGATCGGCGAAGCCATCAAGGAAAACGGCAAGGTCATCGTGACCGGCTGCATGGGGGTGGAAGAAGGCAATATCCGCAACGTGCACCCGAGTGTGCTGGCGGTGACCGGCCCGCAGCAGTACGAGCAAGTGGTCAACGCTGTGCACGAGGTGGTGCCGCCACGCCAGGATCACAACCCGCTGATCGACCTGGTGCCGCCTCAAGGCATCAAGCTGACCCCACGCCACTACGCGTATCTGAAGATTTCCGAAGGCTGCAACCACAGCTGCAGCTTCTGCATCATCCCGTCGATGCGCGGCAAACTGGTAAGCCGCCCGGTGGGTGATGTGCTCGACGAGGCCCAGCGCCTGGTCAAGTCTGGCGTCAAGGAGCTGCTGGTGATCTCCCAGGACACCAGCGCCTACGGCGTCGATGTGAAATACCGCACCGGTTTCTGGAACGGCGCGCCGGTGAAAACCCGCATGACCGAGCTGTGCGAAGCCCTCAGCAGCCTGGGCGTGTGGGTGCGCCTGCACTATGTTTACCCTTACCCGCACGTGGACGAGTTGATCCCGTTGATGGCCGCCGGCAAGATCCTGCCGTACCTGGACATCCCGTTCCAGCACGCCAGCCCGAAAGTGCTCAAGGCGATGAAACGTCCGGCGTTTGAAGACAAGACCCTGGCACGCATCAAGAACTGGCGCGAGATCTGCCCGGAGCTGATCATCCGCTCCACCTTCATCGTCGGTTTCCCCGGCGAGACCGAGGAAGACTTCCAGTACCTGTTGGACTGGCTGACCGAAGCGCAGCTAGACCGCGTCGGTTGCTTCCAGTACTCGCCGGTGGAAGGTGCACCGGCCAACCTGCTGGACTTGGCCGTGGTGCCGGACGACGTCAAGCAAGACCGTTGGGAGCGCTTCATGGCGCACCAGCAGGCGATCAGCTCGGCACGCCTGCAACTGCGCATCGGCAAGGAAATCGAAGTGCTGATCGATGAAGTCGACGAGCAAGGCGCGGTGGGTCGTTGCTTCTTCGACGCCCCTGAAATTGACGGTAACGTGTTTATCGACGATGCCAGCGGCCTGAAGCCGGGTGACAAAGTCTGGTGCACCGTGACCGACGCCGACGAGTACGACTTGTGGGCTGAAAAGCGCGACTGATCGCACGGTGATAAAAAAGCCTCGCCTCTGAGAAGATGCGGGGCTTTTTTAGGTCTATCGTATTGTCCATCAACCCCGAATACAGCAAGGGACAGCGGGTATGCGTCAGCATTCGGTGATTCACACACCTAAAACCAGCGACTACGCACGCCTGGTGCAGATCTGGGAGGACTCGGTACGCGCCACCCACGACTTCCTCCCGGACAGCTATATCGACATGTTGAAAAACCTGGTGCTGAGCCGCTATCTCGATGCGGTCATGCTGATCTGCACCAAGGACGTGCGCCAGCACATTACCGGCTTCGCCGGGGTGTCGGCGGGCAAGGTGGAAATGCTGTTTATCGACCCGCGCTACCGTGGCCAGGGGCTGGGCCGGCAATTGCTGGGCTACGCGATCGAACACATGAACGCCGATGAACTGGACGTCAACGAACAGAACCCCCAGGCCCTGGGTTTTTACCTCAAGCAAGGCTTCGAGGTAATCGGGCGAACAGAACATGATGGGCTTGGGCAGCCTTATCCATTGCTGCACCTGCGTCTGCGCCAGCAGCAACAGGCCCGTAATGCCTGAACTGTGGGAGCTGGCTTGCCTGCGAAGGCGTCGGGTCAGTCTACCCATCCGGTGCTGGTATACCGCCTTCGCAGGCAAGCCAACTCCCACATTTGACCCGTGTTGCGTCAGTTAAGTAATTGTTATGGCCCATGGGCTGAAATGGGGCCGGGATTAACCGGCGCCAGGCAGGTACAATAGTGGCCCCCTTTTGTTACGGCCCTTGTCATGACTGACCCCATACGCCTCTCCAAACGCCTTATCGAACTGGTCGGTTGCTCCCGTCGGGAGGCTGAGCTGTTTATCGAAGGCGGCTGGGTCTCGGTGGACGGCGAAGTGATCGACGAGCCGCAGTTCAAGGTCACTGACGAGAAGGTCGAGCTGGACCCGGAAGCTAAAGCCACCGCGCCAGAGCCGGTGACCATCCTGATGCACGCCCCCGCAGGCATGGATGCTGAAACCGCCATGGCCTCGATCAGCGCCGAAACCCTCTCTGAAGAACACCGCTTCGGCAAGCGTCCGCTCAAGGGGCATTTCCTGCGCCTGAGCGCCAGCGCCGACCTGCAAGCTAAGGCCAGTGGCCTGCTAGTGTTCACCCAAGACTGGAAGATTCTGCGCAAGTTGACCGCCGATGCCGCCAAGATCGAGCAGGAATACGTGGTGGAAGTCGAAGGCGACATGGTTGCCCACGGCCTTAACCGCCTGAACCACGGCCTGACCTACAAAGGCAAAGAGCTGCCTGCCGTCAAAGCCAGCTGGCAGAACGAGAACCGCCTGCGCTTTGCGCTGAAAAACCCGCAACCCGGCGTGATCGCGCTGTTCTGCGAAGCCGTTGGCCTGAAAGTCATCGCCATCCGCCGCATCCGCATCGGCGGCGTGTCCATTGGCAAGGTGCCAGTGGGCCAATGGCGTTACCTGTCCGGCAAAGAAAAGTTTTAAGCCGTTCCCTTTTCCCGACACCGCCTGATTCCGGCGGTGTCATCAGTTGAATACCAGGATTGCCCACCATGATTCACAACGACGTACTGCGCAGCGTGCGCTACATGCTCGACATCAGCGACAACAAGATGGTCGAGATCATCAAGCTCGGCGGCATGGACGTGACCAAGGAAGACCTGCTGACCTACCTCAAGAAAGATGAGGAAGAAGGCTTTGTGTTCTGCCCGGATGAAGTCATGGCCCACTTCCTCGATGGCTTGGTGATTTTCAAGCGCGGCAAGGACGAAAGCCGCCCGCCGCAGCCGATCGAAACCCCGGTGACCAACAACATCATCCTGAAAAAGCTGCGCGTGGCCTTCGAACTGAAGGAAGACGACATGCATGCAATCCTCAAGGCGGCGGAGTTCCCGGTGTCCAAGCCAGAGCTGAGCGCGCTGTTCCGTAAGTTTGGTCATACCAACTACCGCACCTGTGGCGATCAGTTGCTGCGTAACTTCCTCAAGGGCCTGACCTTGCGGGTCCGTGCCTAAGCCCATGAGTTACCAGGTCTCGCCCGTCGGCTTCGTACGCTCCTGTTTCAAGGAGAAGTTCGCCATCCCGCGCCAACCGCAACTGGCACCGGCTGCCCGTGGCGTGCTGGAGCTGGTGGCGCCGTTCGACCAGGGTGAGGCGGTGCAGGGGCTGGAGCAGGTCAGCCATGTGTGGCTGCTGTTTCTGTTTCATCAGGCACTGGAAGACAAGCCACGCCTGAAAGTGCGCCCGCCACGCCTGGGCGGCAATACGTCCATGGGTGTGTTTGCCACCCGCGCAACCCATCGTCCCAATGGCATCGGCCAGTCGGTGGTGAAGCTGGACAAGGTGGAACCGGGGCGGTTGTGGATATCGGGCATAGATTTGCTCGATGGCACGCCGGTGCTGGATATCAAGCCGTATGTGCCGTATGCCGATATCGTGGATGCGGCCACCAACGACATCGCCAGCAATGCGCCCGCGCTGATCGGCGTGCAATGGCTCAAGGCTGCACTGCAACAGGCGCAAGGCCATGCACAGCGCCTTGGTGAACCGTTGGTGGAGTTGATTGAACAGTGTCTGGCACAGGATCCGCGGCCGGCGTATCAGGTTCCTACCTCAGAACGGGAATACGGTGTGCGGTTCTGGGATGTGGATGTGCGCTGGCACTACCCGGAGCCGGGGATGATTTGTGTGCTGGAAGTGGTTTCGGCTAAATAGGGCGAAAACCAAATGTGGGAGCTGGCTTGCCTGCGATGCAGACACCTCAGTGGTTCAGTTGAACCGAGGTGATGCTATCGCAAGCAAGCCAGCTCCCACATTTTTTGGGATCGCTGGTGTTACTGACTCTCGTATTACTTCTCGACGAACGCACGCTCGATCAGGTAGTCACCCGGCTCACGCATCCGTGGCGAAACCTTCAGGCCAAAGCTGTTCAACACTTCGCTGGTCTCGTCCAACATGCTTGGGCTGCCGCACAGCATGGCGCGGTCGTCCTCGGGATTGATTGGCGGCAGGCCGATGTCGCTGAACAGCTTGCCGCTGCGCATCAGGTCGGTCAGGCGGCCTTCGTTTTCGAACGGCTCGCGGGTCACGGTCGGGTAGTAGATCAACTTGTCACGCAGGGCCTCACCGAAGAACTCGTTCTGCGGCAGGTGCTCGGTGATGAATTCGCGGTAGGCAACTTCGTTGACGTAACGCACGCCGTGGCACAGGATCACTTTTTCGAAACGCTCATAGGTCTCCGGGTCCTGGATCACGCTCATGAATGGAGCGAGGCCAGTACCGGTGCTGAGCAGGTACAGATGCTTGCCCGGCTTCAAATCGTCAAGTACCAGGGTGCCTGTCGGTTTTTTGCTGATGATGATCTCGTCGCCTTCCTTCAGATGCTGCAACTGGGAAGTGAGCGGGCCATCGGGCACCTTGATGCTGAAGAACTCCAGATGCTCTTCCCAGTTCGGGCTGGCAATGGAGTAAGCGCGCATGAGCGGGCGGCCGTTGGGCTGTTGCAGGCCGATCATCACGAACTGACCGTTCTCGAAGCGCAGGCCCGGATCGCGGGTGCACTTGAAGCTGAACAGAGTGTCGTTCCAGTGATGAACACTGAGGACACGCTCGTGGTTCATGTTGCTCATGTACGGGGGACTCCTGGAAATGGGTCTGCGCCAAAGGTAAGGATGCGCAATTGCACAGCATTCTAATGGCGGCGACAATATCTGTTAACTGGATTATTAAGATAAGGGTTATCGGTTATATCGATATGCGATTTACTCTCCGTCAACTGCAAGTGTTCGTCGCCGTCGCCCAGCAGGAAAGCGTCTCGCGCGCTGCTGGCCTTCTGGCCTTATCTCAATCCGCCGCCAGCACCTCAATCACCGAGCTGGAGCGTCAATCCAGCTGTCAATTATTCGACCGCGCCGGTAAACGCCTGAGCCTCAACGCCCTCGGTCACCAGCTGTTGCCCCAGGCGGTGGCATTGCTGGACCAGGCCAAGGAGATCGAAGACCTGCTCAACGGCAAGTCAGGCTTCGGTTCCCTGGCGGTCGGCGCCACGCTGACCATAGGCAATTACTTGGCGACGCTGCTGATTGGCAGCTTTATGCAGCAACACCCCGAGAGCCAGGTAAAGCTGCATGTGCAGAACACTGCCCATATCGTGCATCAGGTTGCCCACTACGAAATTGACCTGGGTCTAATTGAAGGCGACTGCAGCCACCCGGATATCGAGGTGCAGACGTGGGTAGAAGATGAGCTGGTGGTGTTCTGTGCGCCCCAGCATCATTTGGCCAAGCGTGGCGTGGCCACCATGGACGAGTTGACCCACGAAGCGTGGATCCTGCGGGAACAGGGCTCGGGCACGCGACTGACCTTTGATCAGGCAATGCGTCATCACCGCAGCGCGCTGAATATCCGCCTGGAGCTGGAACACACCGAGGCGATCAAACGGGCAGTGGAGTCGGGCTTGGGGATTGGCTGCATTTCGCGGCTGGCGCTGCGCGATGCCTTCCGCCGTGGCAGCCTGGTGCCGGTAGAAACCCCGGACCTGGACCTGGCCCGGCAGTTCTACTTCATCTGGCACAAGCAGAAGTACCAGACCTCGGCGATGCGCGAGTTTCTCGAACTGTGCCGCGCCTTCACCGCTGGGGTGCAGCGCAGCGACGAGATCGTGCTGCCGAGTATCGCGTGATCGTCAGATCAGGATCACCGCCCATACCAGTGTGATCATGGTCAGGGCCACGAACTGCGCGGCGCTGCCCATGTCCTTGGCGTTTTTCGACAGCGGGTGGCGGTCCAGGGAAATACGGTCAATGGCCGCTTCTACCGCTGAGTTGAGCAATTCGACGATCAGCGCCAACAAACACACTGCAATCAGCAGCGCCCGTTCAACCCGGCTGATCTGCAGGAAAAAGCTCACGGGAATCAGGATGACATTCAGCAATACCAGTTGGCGGAATGCCGCCTCGCCAGTGAAAGCCGCACGCAGGCCATCCAGGGAATAGCCCCCTGCATTGAAGATACGTTTGATACCGGTTTGACCCTTGAAAGGCGACATAGATGTAGGCAACTGAACCAAAGAAGTGGGGAAGCTAGATCACGCAAAGTCAAAAAAGCGTGAAGCGGCTGTAACTTAATGTTGCGAGATGGACTCGAGTTGCTGCAAAAGCAACGCCGCCTGAGTGCGCGTACGCACGCCCAACTTACGGAAAATCGCCGTAACGTGGGCCTTGATGGTCGCTTCCGACACACTCAATTCGTAAGCAATCTGCTTGTTCAACAACCCTTCGCAGACCATGGTCAATACTCGGAACTGCTGGGGCGTCAAGCTGGCCAGGCCATCGCGGGCGGCCTTGGCTTCATCGGACACATTGATTTCTTCAAACGCCTGGGGTGGCCAGGACACATCGCCGTCCAACACCGTGCGCACGGCTTTCTGGATATCTTCCATCGCGCTGGACTTGGGAATGAAGCCGCTGGCGCCAAACTCTTTGGAGCGCACCACCACGTCGGCTTCTTCCTGGGCCGACACCATCACCACGGGGATCTGCGGGTATTGACCACGCAGCAGCACCAGCCCGGAGAAACCGTACGCGCCCGGCATGTTCAGGTCGAGCAACACCAGATCCCAGTCGGATTTTTCAGTCAGGCGGGCTTCCAGTTCGGCAATGCTGGCCACTTCGACCAGACGTACATCGGGGCCAAGGCCCAGGGTTACGGCCTGATGCAGTGCGCTGCGAAACAGCGGGTGGTCATCGGCAATCAGGATTTCGTATGTGGCCATTGGTTAAATGATCCTGTTTTTTATGGGAGCCCTGATGGGTTCAGGGGTCACCAATACACGAGGCGACGGCCAGGCAGCGATCGCCACAGGGCCCGTTCAACGTCAAAAACACATGAAACGACGTCGATAATTCACGGTTGCGCCCAATCGGCGCACAGCATGCCCAGCGTAGCCTGGAGGGTCAAGCACTACGCCCGTGGGGATTTTAGCGGGTTGCGGGCTTACAGTGCCATCATGCAAACGTCGTCTGGTTATCCCGCCGGGATGTAGGGTGCAAGGCGGGTATGCACGGTGTCCTCCGCATCCAATGACAGTTGGAATTTGGCAGCCAGGTAATGGGTGCTGAACACATCAAGGTAGGCATCCAGCACTTCGCTGGCGGCCAGGTCATCGGCCAGCTCCAGGCACAGCGCCGCCACCTCGGCGGTGCAGAAATGGTCATCGCGCTTGGAGCGCCGTAGTTTGTAGCGTGACAACTGTTCGGGCGCCAGGCTCAGCACCGGTAAATGTTCCAGATAGGGACTTTTGCGAAACATCTTGCGCGCTTCGCTCCAGGTGCCGTCCAACAGGATGAACAGTGGGCGCTTGCCCTCCTCCACGCGCACTTCACTGACCACCCGTTGCGGCGCCACGAATTCACCGGGAAATACGATGTAGGGTTGCCACTGCGGGTCGGCCAGCAACCTGAGCAACTCGGGGTCGACTTCGGTACGCGACCAGGCAAACGCGGTGGTGTCGTGTATGACATCGGCGATCAGCCAGCCCGTGTTACTGGGCTTCATCGGTTCAACGTCATGCATCAACAGGCACATGGCGGACTTGGCTTCTACCTGAGGCCGCCAGGCACACAGGCAGTACTCAGGAATGACCCGACAGCCGGGACAGCGCTCAGCACGGGAACCCCGATTGAGAAACGGCCTGACGGCACGCGCCAGACGCTGGGTACGCAAACGGGAGACGGCGTGACTCATCGGGCACGCGGCGAAGTAGAAGAAATCGACACGGAACAAACTCGTGAAAAACAGAAGTCCCGCAGTTTACCAGCGATACGCCTGGCTGTAGTGGCAAGGGCTCACCTATAATTGCGCGCCACTGAACGCACAGCCCAGTGGCTGGTCTATGCACCAGTAACCGAATCAGGAGAGTTTCATGCTGCGTTCCATGCTGCGCCTTGTTGCCCCATCCGTCGCCCTTGCGCTGGTCTTGCCTATGGGCGCCCACGCGGCCTCGCTGCTGGAGGCTCAAATGAACAAGAAGCTGCAAAGCGTCGCGGCCGAAAGCAACAAGGACCTGCCCCGGGAAATCGATGAAAAAACCCTGGAAGTCGCCTACACCGTTGAAGGCATGCAACTGATCGATCACCTCAGCGTGTTGCCTGACCGTGCCGAACAGATGCGCGCCAACCCCAAGGCTGTGTATTTCCAGCTGGGCCGCAGTGTGTGCACCAACCCGGGCTACCGCGAGCTGATGGCCAAGGGCGCAGTGATGCGCTATGAAATCACCGAGAACAAGACCAATCGCCCGGTGGCCTCGGTCAAGTTCGCAGAGGCCGATTGCCCGGCTCCGACGAAGAAGAAAAAGTAACCTTTGCTTGCCCCTCCCGCGCCGCTGCCCAGCGGCGCGCACGCCCCCGCCGCGTTTGCTGTCAACGACTAAACTGCCTAATGAGCCATCAATAAGCGGTTGCCAGCCAAGGGTTTTTCGGCCCATGATCAGCTCATCCCAGATGCCCGCCCACCACAGTTTTTAACGCTGTTCTGTCATATTTTCAGGGCAAAAAAGGCCTGCCCTCCTGCGGCATGCCGCGACACAAGCAGTGTCGTGGCCCAGGCGACGTTCTCGTCGACTACCCAGGCCCTGTAGAGAAGGAGAAATTGAATGCCTTATGAATCGAATGATTTGTTGCTTCGTCATTTTGAAGAAAACGGGACCGACCTCGCCCAGCAGGTCGACGCACAAATTCAGTTGATCGCCCCCAACAGCCCGAATATCTCCCTTTATCGAGACATGATTCTCACCGTCCTGCGCATGGCCCAGGACGACCGTGATCGCTGGAACGCCAAGATCACCCTGCGGGCCATCCGCGAACTGGACCATGCCTTTCGGGTGCTCGAACAATTCAAGGGCCGGCGCAAAGTCACGGTATTCGGCTCGGCGCGTACGCCAGTGGAAAGCCCGCTGTATGCGCTAGCCCGAGAGGTAGGTGCGGCGTTGGCACGGTCCGACCTGATGGTCATCACCGGTGGCGGTGGCGGCATCATGGCCGCGGCCCACGAAGGTGCGGGCCTGGAGCACAGCCTAGGGTTCAATATCACCCTGCCCTTTGAACAGCATGCCAACCCAACCATTGATGGCACCGACAACCTGCTGTCATTCCACTTCTTCTTTACCCGCAAGCTGTTCTTCGTCAAGGAAGCCGACGCGCTGGTGTTGTGCCCTGGCGGTTTCGGCACCCTCGACGAGGCATTGGAAGTGCTGACCCTGATCCAGACCGGCAAGAGCCCACTGGTGCCGGTAGTGCTACTGGATGCGCCGGGCGGTGGGTTCTGGCAAGGCGCCCTGGATTTCATCCGCAGTCAGTTGGAAGCCAATCGCTATATCCTGCCCACCGACCTCAAACTGGTCCGCCTGGTCTACAGCGCCGAAGAGGCCGTAGACGAAATCAACCAGTTCTACGCCAACTTCCACTCCACCCGCTGGCTTAAGCGTGAGTTTGTGGTGCGCATGAATCATCCCCTGAGTGAGCGCGCCCTCGCCCATATGCAGCAAGCGTTTGCCAGCCTGCGGCTCAGTGGCGAATTCCAGCAACTCGCCTATACGGGCGAAGACCATGACGAACCGAGATTCAGCCATTTGACGCGCCTGGTGTTCAATTTCAACGGTCGCGATCAGGGGCGATTGCGGGAGTTGGTGGATTACATCAACCTGCCGGAGAACTGGGCACAGGCTCAGGGCAAGGCCCAGCAACGGATGACGCCAGAGACAGCGTGATTTTTTGCAGGATCGAGTAGGAGGCGGATTCACATCCGCCGTCCTCTCACACCACCGTACGTACGGTTCCGTATACGGCGGTTCAGGTTATACGGTTAAGTCGGTTTATCGTATCCAGTATCGAGACCAGCCCGAGGCGGTCCCACAGCTTCTTCGGCAACGCCTGATTCATATGGGGCGCTCCCGAGTTCCACCATGGGCCTCGGCCATTGACTGCCGATTTCCACGCCCGCGCCGCATTAAGTCCCAAGCGTATCAAGTTGCGCGCCCTCGTAGAGGGCCGCTTCCATTGACGCCAGACGATACAGCGAAGCTTGTGACGCACCCAGCCGTCCAATTCCTCAAGTGGCCGTCTGCTCTGGCTCAGCTTGAAGTAGCCCGCCCATCCGCGCAGCACGGGGTTTATCCGCTCGATGACAGTCGCCACCTTGTGGCCCCGCGCTTTACGTAGCAGCTCTCTGAGCCGGTCGCGCAAGCGACCCAGGCTCATCGTCGCCACTCTCAGTCTCGGTTGCTGATGCCAGCTCATCCCGTAACCCAAGTAATCACACATCCAAGACCCGGCTACTCGGCTCTTATCCCGATTCAGCGTTAGTTTCAGGCGCTGATTCAGGAAGCGCTCAACACTGGCCATCACTCGTTCGCCAGCACGAGGGCTGCGCACATAGATGTTCGCATCGTCGGCATAACGCACGAAGCGATGACCCCGCCGTTCCAGCTCGCGGTCGAGTTCGTTGAGCAGGATGTTCGACAGCAACGGCGAGAGCGGGCCGCCTTGCGGCGTCCCTTCCTGCCGTCGGCTGGCGATCCCACCCGACATCTCACCGGCTTGGAGGTACCGCCGGATCAGTCTGAGCACGCGTTTATCTACGATTTGGCGCGCCACGTACGCCATCAGGAGATCGTGGTTGACCCGGTCAAAGAATTTCTCAAGATCGAGTTCCACGCACCAGCGATGCCCTGCCGCCACATGGGCGCGGGCTGTCTCGATGGCTTGGTGGGCGCTTCTGCCCGGACGGAAGCCGTAGCTGTAATCCGAAAACAGCGGGTCGAAGATCGGCGTGAGCTGTTGCAGCAGTGCCTGTTGGATCAGGCGATCCACGACGCAGGGAATGCCCAGTTGTCGGGTGCCGCCTTTGGGTTTGGGGATGTCGACGGCGCGTACACCTTGCGGGTGGTATTCGCCGGCCAGCAACCTCCTCTGGAGGATCGGCCAATACTGATTCACGTAGTCCGCCAAGTCGTCGACCGTCATGCCATCGGCACCCGGCGCGCCCTTGTTGCTGACCACGCGCTGATACGCACGTCTGAGGTTGGCCGGTGCAAGCACCCGCGCCATCAGCGTGTCCGGCTCCGCGTTCGTCCACGTCACAGATGCCGTCGATACCTTTGCGCTGTCAGCCGTCATCCTCGGATTCTGTCCGGGACTCGGAGTCACAGTCTTCTCTTGGAGAAATTTCTGCATTTCGGTATTCAACGAGACTCTGACGCCTACTGGCGGCATAACCTGTTCGGCCCTTGGTGGCGCGGTTATTCGCCACTTACTACGGCTTCGGCTGACTTCTGCACGCTCATCCCATCGCCTCTCGACGCTCGGTAGCACACTGGCAAACGTGCAGATCTCCCAGGGTAATTCGCGCGACCTTCCTGCTTATGCCTGTCGGATCTACGTCACAGCGTTCCGTGCAAGTATTGGGCTTTGAAGATTTTGGCCTTCTTACCCCGCTGCGCCGCCTCTATCCGCTTCCTGTTCGTCAGGCCAGCATTTTGCCTCGGGCTTCCTTCAGATTCGCAGTCACCCGCGACACCCTTGCCTCTGGCTAACACTTCCCCTTGCCGGGTGTGTAGAGGACTTTCACCTCCCAGTCACCAGCGTGGCCACCACAGCCAAGCTGGTTGCGCTTGCGCGCAACGCGCCATGCCTGGCGCACCAAAAAAAAGGCCCACTATTTTCATAGTGGGCCTTTTGTTTTTTGGCGTTCAGTCGTCCATATCCCGGCCGCTCAACAAGCGGCTGATCATGTCCATCGAAAACCCGCGATAACTCAAGAAGCGACCTTGCTTCGCACGTTCTTTGGCATCAATCGGAAGATGCCCCGCAAATTTGCGACGCCAGGTGTCTTCCAACTGCGACTGCCAATTGATACCGCACTCACGTAGCGCAAGGTCAATATCGGCACGTTGCAGTCCACGTTGGCTTAACTCCTCGCGAATCCGCGCAGGGCCGTAACCGGAACGTGCGCGGTAAGACACAAAGCTTTCAAGGTAACGGGCTTCCGACAACAGCCCTTCTTCCGTTAACCGGTCGAGGGCTGTTTCGATCATCTCTGGCTCTGCGCCGCGCTGACGCAACTTACGTGTCAGCTCGACTCGACCATGCTCGCGGCGAGCGAGCAGGTCCATCGCAGTGCGCCGAACGGCGACGAGTGTATCCAGTACAACAGTCATCGTTTGCTTCAGACGTCAGTATCGGCTTCTTCCATTTCATCTACCGGCTCGCGGTTGGCAGCCGCTTTCACGTCCGGCGCTGCGGTCAGAAGCTTGTCGCGGATCTGCTTCTCAAGCGTGGCAGCGATATCCGGATTGTCTGCCAGGAACTTGGCCGAGTTGGCCTTGCCCTGACCGATCTTGCTGCCGTTGTAGGCATACCAGGCACCGGACTTCTCGACAAAACCGTGCAGTACGCCCAGGTCGATCATCTCGCCGTTCAGGTAGATACCCTTGCCGTAGAGAATCTGGAACTCAGCCTGACGGAATGGCGGGGCCACTTTGTTCTTCACGACCTTGACGCGGGTTTCGCTACCGACAACCTCGTCACCTTCCTTCACCGCGCCAGTACGACGGATATCCAGACGGACCGAAGCGTAGAACTTCAGCGCGTTACCACCGGTGGTGGTTTCCGGGCTGCCGAACATCACGCCGATCTTCATACGGATCTGGTTGATGAAGATCACCAGGCAGTTGGCGTTCTTGATGTTACCGGTAATTTTACGCAGCGCCTGGGACATCAGGCGGGCTTGCAGGCCCACGTGCATGTCGCCCATTTCGCCTTCGATTTCAGCCTTGGGCACCAGGGCCGCCACGGAGTCGACCACGATCACGTCGATGGCGTTGGAGCGCACCAGCATGTCGGTGATTTCCAGGGCTTGCTCGCCGGTGTCCGGCTGGGAAACCAGCAGGTCATCGACGTTGACGCCCAGCTTGCCGGCGTATTCAGGATCCAGGGCGTGCTCGGCGTCGACGAACGCGCAGGTAGCGCCCATCTTTTGCGCCTGGGCAATCACCGACAGGGTCAGGGTGGTTTTACCGGAAGATTCAGGACCGTAGATTTCAACGATACGGCCTTTTGGCAGGCCACCAATGCCGAGCGCGATGTCCAGACCCAGAGAGCCAGTGGAAATAGCCGGGATCGCCTGACGGTCGTGATCGCCCATACGCATTACGGCACCCTTGCCGAATTGACGTTCGATCTGACCCAGGGCCGCAGCCAAGGCTTTCTTCTTGTTGTCGTCCATTAAAGTCCTCACGTAATCAATAAGGCCTGACGGCCAACACCTGTATAAGTAGACAGTATTGTTCCACAAAGATCGGTGATCGCCTACCCCTGATTGTCTATTTCTGCTGCAGCTCGTCGCAACAAGCCCTCCAGCGCGGCTTTTACCGTTTGTCGGCGGACCTCGTCGCGGTTGCCGGGGAAGTGCGCAAGCTCGGCGGTCACCTCGTCGCCCACGGCAAAGGCCAGCCAAACGGTGCCCACCGGCTTGTCCGGCGAACCGCCATCGGGGCCGGCCACACCGCTGACCGCCACGGCAAATCGCGCCAGGCTTTTTTCCTGCGCACCGCGGGCCATCGCCTCCACCACTTCCTGGCTGACAGCCCCGACCTTGACGAACAGTTTTTCCGGCACATTCAACTGTCGGGTCTTCTGCCGGTTGGAATAGGTGACATAGCCCGCCTCGAACCAGGCCGAGCTGCCCGGAATTCGCGTGATGGCTTCGGCAATGCCACCGCCGGTACAGGACTCGGCAGTGGTCACGTGAGCACTGAGCACCTGCAAACGGCGACCCAGTTCGGCAGCCAGTTGAGTGATTTCCTTCACGGTCGTCTCCAGGAGTGGGCGGGGGTTCGCCTACCCTACAGGAGCCTATCGGCCATGCAAGGTACAGAGTGCATCAAGAGGCTAATGCGCGACGGCCTGCACCTGCCACACATGCGCCATGAGCAGGCGCGCACCGATCAGGCGAAACGCACCTAAGAAACGCAGAGCACCGCCTTCGCCCGCGCCCACAACTGCAAACGGTCGTCCAGGCCATTGAGGCCGCCGTTGATCCGACGGGTGATGGTGGTGAACTGATCGTTGTCGGCAAGTTCGTTAAGGCCGTTGCTTTGCCAGAACCAGGCGGCGGACTCGCAGGCCCATTGCGGTTGTTCCAGCAGTTGCGGCTGGAGCAGCAGGCGATCATCGCCGAACAGTGCTTGGCTGCACGCAAGGTAATTACGGCGGCCGGTTATCTGGATCAACCCTCTGCCGCGATACTTTTGTCCATCTCCGTCCGCTTCCGGGGTGTTGCCCAGGCGCGCGCCCAAGACGCCGGTGTCATATTTGCTCAAGTATTGATCACTGCCCAATTCGCGCACGTACTGCAACTGGGCAGACTCGTGGCCGATTTGGGCGAGGAAGGCGGCGACGCGACGGGCCGTATTGATCTGATGCCCCGCAAAGGCCGCATTTAGAAAGGTTAAAAAAATGCCCGCGCGAAGGCGGGCTCCAGGCATGACACCCAGAAGCTGAGCATGTGTGATTACCATGGGTTTTACTCTAAGGAAGGATCTACACCGACAAACCGCTGGCCTGGACCGTACTCCGATAGCCACCTTTTCGCTCGCCCCTGGATGTCACCGTTTTAATCGACCAGCGCCCTTGCATGAACCCCGGCCACGACTCATCCAGCAGCAACAGGCCTTCAGCAGCCAACGAAGGATTACCAGGGCAGACCACATCAATCTGCAACCCTTCGCGCCCCACCCGCCGCATCTCTCCCTGCGCCGCCGAGCGTGCTTCGTCCTCGCTCTGGTAGCGCTGTGTCACCACTTTGAAGGGTGCGATGCCCACCTTGACGACACGCTGTTTTCCGGCTGCCGCGTCCCACCATGACGTTTGCGCGCCGTTGTATTTGGCACGGCTGGTTTCGGTGAAACTGGCGCTGATGAACGCGCGGTCACCTGGGCGATTATCATGGGTGATCGACAACCGTACATCCGGCAATGCCTTGCCCGACAGCGTCTTGATCTGGCCTTTGCGCCCCAGTACATACAGCTCATCGACAGGCTTGGCCACCGCATCGAAGCGCTTGGCCAGGCGCGTCAGAAAAGCCATGTCGCTTTCATTGGTCTGATCGATGTGCGCGATCGGCTCACCGTCGAGTTCAGGCGCCACACGCGGTGAAAAACCGTATCGGGTGGTCAGTTGGCGAAACAGCGCACCCAGGGTTATCGGACCATGGCTGGCGGTGCGGCGCTGTTTGAATTCGTGCTCGTCGAACGGTGCCGCCGTGGCCACCAGCACCAGTCGCAATGGGAACATCGAGGGCGTGCGCTGGGTGATCTTGAACACGCCCTTATCCACCAGGCCCGATTCCAGGTACCCAATACGCAGGCCAATTTTGCCGCCCAGATCGGGCAGCCCTTCAAGCCCCTCGATATCGAGGGTCAGCTTCAGTTGATCAGATACAAACCCCGCTGCGTCGGTATGTTCCCACTCCAAGAGCCGCTCGTTGAATAACGCGGCATTGGCTCCGTATAGCTCCACTACAGGTGTAAATCCGAGTGCCATGATGGCTCCTTAATCCCAGGCGGAAACCGGCCGGCTCGCAACTGGTTGCGCGTCCAATTCGGGCACCAGCACGCTGACGCCCGCCGGCAGTACCGCGCCCTGTTCGGCCAGCTCCGGGTTCAAGCGCCACAACGCTTCTTCTGCGGCGTCGTCACTGCGCCCCAGTTCGCGGTAGAGCAACAGGTTCACCGAGTCGCCGGCAATACTTCGAACCCTACGCATTGACGAACTCCTCCAGTAACAATGTCCAATTGATCACCATGGCCGTCCCGTCGTCGATCACGCTGGCTTGTTTTTCACTGATCGACTGGATGGTCCATAGCCCCCAGTTACGCCCTAACCCGTCCACCAAAGGCAACGGCGCACGCAGGGCCTGCAGGGTGCGCAACTCATCCAAGCGCGCCATGCCATTGGCACGGGCAGCCTTGCCGCCCAATGCCAGGGTTTCGAGCCCCTGGCCGACCTGACTGGATTTAGGTTTGCCGGCAATGATGTCGAGACTGACCCAGCCCCCGCTGCTACCACGATCAAGCGTGTCGTAGGCGAACCCACGGGACAGCCCGAAAATAAAAGTACCCAAGACCATCTGTTGTCGCATCACACAGCTCCATCGGTGAGTGCTGCGCCGCGTCGGGTCGCCAGCAGGTTGTCCATCGACAGCGGGGTAAATTGCGCTTCGATCTGTTGCACCACGAGCGCCGCCAGTTGTTGATGGCTGGCTTGCTCAGGCGCGGTGATGGTGATTTGCGGGGCGAAGTTGATTTGGCGGTTGTCGGCTTGAGGGGCGTTGAGGTTTTTGCTGACCTCTGTGGGGGATGGCAGGCGATCGCCCGCCCCCATCACTTTTTCAGCCAGCCACGCACCGACGTCACTGCCTACGAAAGTGCCCACGGCACCACCGACTACCTTACCGATTGCGCCCCCGGCGACGCCGCCCATCACACCGCCCAACACTGTGCCGGCACCCGGAACGACCGAACCGATAACAGCTCCCGCCAGCGTGCCGACCGCTCGGCCTATCGCCATCCCAGCCACATCACCGACGACACCGCCGGCAACACCGCCGCCGATAGAGCCCACGCTAGTGCCAACCGCTTGACCCAGGTTTCCGGTCATCGCGCCTTGCGTCATCTCGACACCGGCCTGGGCCACCACCAAACCCAGGGGGACCCCTTTGGCCAGCTTGCTCACCTTCGCCGCTTTGCCAGAGATGCCAGGGCCGGAAGCAGGCGGGCGATTACCGCTGTGCTCGTCATTGCTCGGGGCTTTGCGCTGGCTGTCCGGCGGTGTGGTTTTATTCCCTGCTGCCGGCCCCTCTCCGAGCACTTTCCCTGCGACCTTTTCGAAAATCTTGTCCTTCACGGCACCGAAAACACCAGAAACCACCGGGATCAGCACCGCCCCCGCCAGGGCGACGGCAGCGGCAGCCTTGGGCAGGCCTTCCGCGAGCCAAGCCACGCCACTGACCAGGCCGTTCATTGCGGTCAGCGAGGCATCTACAACGGGGGCAAGCGCTGTATCAGAGGCGGTGCTCAAGCGTGTGGTACTGGCCTCGTAGGCTTGCCGACGCGCGTAAGTAGAGTCCGCACGAACCGCGGCCGAACGCAGCACCGAACCTTGGTCGCCCAGCGTCGAAGTGGCGTAGGTGGATTTTTCTGCGACCAGCGAAAAGGCCTGTTTCACGCTGTCGATCACCGGTACCAGGCTCAGAATCGTCTGGTTGCCGTCGAACAACTGCGTCGCCAGCACCGCCTGCCTTTCGGCAGGTTGCGACTTGAGCGCCTCCAGCACCGTAAGCACGGCCTGTGGGGCGTCCTGTTTCATGCGCGCCGCGAGTACTTTTGGATCAAGCTTGAGCTCTGCCCAGGCACTGCGTTGCCCTGCAGAGGCGTTGTCGCCTTTAGCCAGGACGGTGCTGATTTTTTCCAGCCCGGCACCAGCAACAGCCTTGCTGTTACCTGCGCTCAACAACGCCGCCGAAAGCGCTGCAGCCTGTTCGGGACTCATGCCCGCAGCCTTCGCGGCAGCGCCCTGGAGTTGCACAACAGCGCCGATATCCGCCGATTCGGCCTTGAGCGATACCTGGGTGCCCAGCACGTTTGTTGCGTCGGCAAGGTCCAAGGCTTGTGCGCGATCAAGGTGCATTGACTCGCGCCAGCCGCCCATGATTTCGCCGGCATTTTTGACGTCGATCTTGAACGCCGTCGCCATGATCGCAGCGTCGCGAGCGAACTGCTGCAGGTCTGCCCGGCGCCCAACGGGGTCGATATTGCCCGAAGCGTCCTTACGATCACTGCCGATACCGGAACGGGCGGCGGCATACTCGACCTTCGCGAGGTCGACGGCATTGGCACCACTGGCAGCTACCACCGGCTCGGACGCCATGGCAAGGTTGGCTTCACGCAATGCCTTGCGCTCATGCCGGGCAAACATCAACAGTTGATCAATATCAGTCATCGCGGCGTCCAGCGCCTGCGAGGGTGTACGCTTGTCTGTAGCCGCGACGGTCTTCGTGCCCTCTGCGTTCCCGGCAGTTTGAGCTTGCCGGGCGTCCATCACCTTGAGCAACGAGACGTTGAACAGCTCCAGCGTATCGACCAACCGTACCTGCCCGTCCGCCAGATGCTTGATCTGCAAGCTGGCATCGGCCAATGCCAGGGCCAAACTCGCCGCACTCCCCGGGGCCACCTCAAGCGGGCTCGGCAGCGCTTGGGTGATAGGTTTGAGACTGGCCTGCATTCCTGTCATCTGAAGGGCGCCCTGAGTCATCACGCCGTCCTTGGCAATGGCTGACCCTGCTCCATGATTACTATCTGCCATTGCGCTCTACTCCTGTTTGACGCCAAGACGACTGATTGCGATGTCGTAGCGGCGCAATGCTTTGCCGGCTTCCCAATCGAGGATTTCCGCTTCGTTCACCGAGTAAACCAGCGGCACTACATCGAGAATCACTTCGATGTCGCGCTCCGAAAGAAGTCCGCCGGTTTGTTTAAAAAATCGTCGATGCGCTCCTGCAGCTCGGTCCAGTCGGGCACGGTCAGGCCGGCAAGATCGGGAATCATCAGGCCCGTGCAATGGGCGGTGATGAACTCGGCGCGCTCTTTGTTAGTGGCGAGTTTTTTCATCACCTTGGTAGCGCGCAGGGCGGGCATTTCCAGGGGCAGTTCCGACAGGTTTCGGCCGGCGGCTTCCAGGGGTAATAGCAGGTGGACAGGCTGGTCGTGGGTCGTCACGTCCTGTTCTTTCAGGAAGAACGAGGCCGGGCGTGTCGACATTTCGTGTACGTACTGCGCAATGCTCACGTAGTCCGGGCGCTTGAGTTGGTCGAGCTCTTTTTCCGACAGGCCGGTGGCGAGTTTCGCCAGTTCGAAGAACTGGTCGTCCTCGTCATCACCGGCCCGGGCCAGCGCGTCTTTTTGCGCGGCATAGAACAACGGTTTGAGTTGAACCTGCTCGATCATTGCACCGGTGTCGGCGGTGATCGGGGACAGCAGGATGTGCAACGGTGGCATCCAGGCCATGGGGAATTCCTTGTTGAGCGGTGTTGAAAAGTGCAAAAAATCTAAACCTGAGCACGGCCCCTGCGGGAGCTGGCTTGCCTGCGATGGCATCCACTCGATGCTCCAGAGATACCGAGTCGCCTGCATCGCAGGCAAGCCAGCTCCCACCTTGACCGTGCTCGCTTCAGATTGCGCCGGCCCTTAAGGCATCAGCACGGCGCGGCGGGCATCGCCAAGGATGTCGACGCCGTTGAGCACGAACTTCTGGGTGCGCACATCGATATCGATCACCGAAATGCCATTTTCCAGACGGTTGTAGGTACGGCAGGACAGCTCCAGCGTGGTGGTGGCCTTGTCGCCCATTTTCAGCTTCGCCTCCTCCAGGGATTTGAGCTTGCCGCCCACGGTGTGGTAGGTGAAATAGGTCTTGCCGTCTTGATCCTGGCCGGCTTCACGCACGTTCAGCAAAATGTCGTCGCCCATGCGCACGCCCAGGGCCAGCATGATTTGCGGGCCGGCACCTTGCAGCACCAGCTTGGCATTGAGCACCTTGCCGCTCTTGGCCATTTCCTCGGCGATAAAGCGCCCGCCGGACATGGCCTCCATGTCGAACTCGATCTTCGGCGGGGTGAATTCTTCCACGGTTGCGGACAACGGCAGGCCTTGAAGGGTGGCCGCAATGGCCTGTCTGACTCGGTTGGTAAACATTAGAGAACGTCCTCCAGGAACTGCTCGATGATTTCATCGCGGGCGTTGAGTTGATAAACCATGTGTTCGTTCGGCGCGTAGCGGCCGTAGTCGATGACGATGAACCAGGTGCCGTTCTTGTATTTCTCGACGCTGTTCAGTTCCGGGTGCAGGTACACGCTGCCGCCGGGGATGGTTTCGTCGGCCACCAGGGTTTGCAGCCAGTCGTTGATGCGCTTGACCTCCTGGTCCATGAAGGACTTGGTGAGGTTCTTGGCCATGGCTTTCTGGCCGGCCTTGACCAGCTTGCGGCTGATGGCATCTTCCAGGCCGACGTAGCTGATGAACTTGCCGGTGATGGAGCGGTTGCCCAACAGCGAGAAGCCGCCGAGGATGGTGCGGGCGTAGTAGCTCACGCCGTAGCGGTTGAGCAGGTCGCCTTCGGTGGAGGTGTCGAGGATGTTGTACTCGACCACGCGGGAAACGTCCTCGGCGAAGGTCACCTGGTTACCTGGACTCTCCCACTGCTTGACCTTGGCCAATGCGGCGATGGCCAGCGAGGATGGCGACAGGAACACGTTCTTCTTCGCGGCTTTGGAGTACACCGACGGCATGTTGTGCACCAGCAGGCAACGGTCGAAGCCGAGGTCGGCCCCGCCCAGTTCACCGCTGTAGGTCACTTGGTCGGCAACGGACGCGTCCTTGCCATCCAGTACCACACGGGCCTTGATGCGCTTGCCGAAGGAGGCGAACTCACCAGCCACGGCCTTGGTGCCGGTAAAGCCTGGAGCGCCGATGATGGTCAGGTCTTCAGGCACGCTGCTCAGGGCCGCCAGGCCCAGCTTGCGACCGGTGACCGGGTCGTTGCCGCCGATCACATTATTGATCGTATCGGCCGGGGTGGCGCCTTCTTCGACGATGACCACATAGACCGGCACCTTGACCACCTTGAGGATCTGGTACACCGCCTGGAACAAGGTGCCCGACTCAGTGCCGGTAGGGTCCAGCAGCGCCTGGGCGGTGAAGCTGTTGATGCGAAACGGCGCGTTTTTCGGGATTGACGCATGGGCATTCGGCGCAGTGCCGACCAGGCCGATGACGTTATCGCCAAGGCCACCCATGGCCTCGGGGGATTCAGTGGCATTCACAGTGATGCCGTTGTGCTCGAAGTTCAGGACTTCTGCCATGGTTATTCAGCCTTCTTGGGGGTGGAGTTGAGGACGCTGGTCAGTTCCAGACGGCCAGCGGTGCGCAGGGCGGATGCTTCGACGTCGAGCAGTTCCAGTTCCTCGCCGGCGGTGGACCAATGGCCGTTGCCGATGGGGAATGGGATGAGGACGGTGTAGGTTTGGCGGGTGGGCATGGGTGGAAATCTCCGGGTGGGAAATGCAAAAGCCCCTGCGGGGAGGGGCTTTGGGGAGGCGAAAAAAAACCGCTTTCGCGGTGGTTTATTACTTATCTTCAGGTAATGGGAAACGCGCCTTGATTTCGGCTACTTTGGCTCGCCATTCTTTTTCCTTTTCAGCCGTACCGTCGAATTGCCATTCGAGGTACATCGGGTCAGCTTCGCTGACGTAGGCAGAGCGGCGGGCAGCAATAGTGCTAGCGAGTGCGGCAGCGGCAGCGGCGTTCTCGATCAGCTCCTGCGCGGCCTTATCACTAAAACCCAGGCCCTTGAGGGTCTGCGCGCTAGCAGGTACGTTGATCAACGAGTCACCAGCAGGCGTTACCAACTTTTCGATAAACAAAGTCATTTGATCAGTCCTTAAACCTTGGCGGTATAGCGAGCGTCGTTATCGTGGGAATAGGCCAGGCGTTTCTCTTCAAAGGCTTTGCCGAGCACAGCATCAGCCTGCGTCAAGCTATAAGGTTTCACCGCCCAACGAACTTCCCAATCGGCGTTAACGTCATCTTTCATAATCACTTCAGTATCTAACTTGCTGTAATTAACAGGATAATCAAACGATTTAGTGATGGTATAGCTCAGCCCACCCCTCAGGTACATCCCGGAAAACTGTGGAGCGTTCGTTTGTTGTCCAGCGACCAAACCTAAGTACATGGGTTTGAGCCCAGTAATGGCACGTGCTGTACAAATCATTCCAAACGAAACACCTCTCACCGTTTCACGGTAAGTTTGGGATATCCGCTTAATCGCTAGAAAGTTAGCATCACCATTCCATATATATCCGACACCCTCAAGTTGCAAGTTCAAGCCAGCAATGTGATAAATCCCTTGACCAAAGGGAGCTTTCTCCTGGTCTCGATAATATACCCGCGAAACGGTAATTTCTGTTTCGCCCGCCTCGTTACCAGGCATGGTCCACCAAACAGGATAGAAGACCTCCGTAGACAAGCCAGTGAGGTCAATGTCCTGTTTGTAAAGCGCACGACCATTAATATCTTTAGCCTGCACACTATTACGCCAAGCAGTAAACTGACTTGAAGCGGCCTCTACCCGCGCATCAATCTTCCCAATTTGGTTGGTAACCGTCTCAGTAAGTTTATTACATGCATCCACAACTTTCGTGATAGTCGTTTCAAGTCCCATCATCAACTCCCTGTCAGTTAATCTTTCCAGCACTTTTATCAGTGCTACTACTTCGCTTCGAGCTGCATAACCCGAAACATCAAATCAACGTGGCGGGACATATTGCCAACCGAAGCCGCGGCCATAATCGCGATCTCCTCCGCCAACAACAGATTCAAGTTCTCACTCCCCACCACAATCGTCACGCTATCCGCCGGCAACGGCGAAACATCCAGCGTAAACTTCTGCAGCACCCGCGCCGCCGCCGCTTTATACGTCAGCAACTTCCCCGCCACGGAATACACCGCCAGCAAGGTGCCGCTGGCGAGGTAAAACCCGAACTCGCCAATCTCATACTCACCGTCGCCATCAAACAGCGCGGCCATCCTGAGTTGGCGCTCGCCCAGGTCTTCGTAATCGACGATGGCCACCCGTTGGCGCTCGTCACGCAAGGCCACTTCCGTGCCGTCGGGGTTGTAGCGGCCGGTGCCGGCGCCGATGTGGGTGATTTCGCCTTTGAGGCCTTGGTTCTTTGCCTGCAGCACTTCATCCAAACCTTTGGAGGTGAAGCGCACCAGGCGCGTGATTTCATCTGTCATGGCTGCGCCCTGAGGTCGTAATCGTTAATGGTGTAGTGCTGGGCAACCCCGGCACTGTTTAGGCGAGCCACCAGCGCCAGGTCCGGCAATGCGCCGTTCAGGTAGAACTCGCCGTCGCTTAAAGGCGCGTCGAGCACTTGCGTGAGCGCGAGCTGGCCTTCGGTTTCATGCACGATGGTAATCGTCGCCTGATCGCGCTCGCTTTTCGCCGCGTTGATGCGACGGATCAGCCGGTTGTGGTCGCCGCTGGACCAACTGCGCCCGATGATCGCCTGCACGTCGAAGGTGTAAGGCACGCCCAAGGGGCGCTGCTGATACCAAGCGCTGATATTCGGCGTGAAGCCCAATGACTCCACCGCATGGCTCAGTGCCTTGGGTGTGCCGGCCTGGCGTTGGATCTGCCAGGACAAGGCCACGGTCAGGCGTTTTTCCGCTTCGCTGGCCTCGGCATCCCATTCGCTGACGCCACGGTCGGCGGCCAGGTAAGGCAGGAACTCGCTAGGGGTATACAGCGGGTTCATCAGCGCCGGAAACGGCGGGGCGACACGCTCAAGCAATGTGCCGAAGCCCAGGTCCAACGCCTTTTCCAGCGGTGAGCTGTTGGCGGGCAGCAAACTCGCTTTGGGTTCACTCATAGTGTGCGCACCTCCACCTCGACGCCCGTGCAATACGGGGCCTGGAACGCCGTGCTGACAATCGGCGCCAGCGGTTCGAGGATGTGCAGTTGCGCGGCCCCGGCACTGTGGATGGCGTAGTCGATCCAGCTGGGGTCCACCCGACCTTCCAGACGGTGGCAGGACTCGGCGTAGTCTTGCAGCAGTTTCTGCGCGGCCACTTGGGTCAGCCCCGAGTCCGGGCCGGCGTTGATCTTGGCCACCACACGAATTTTATAGGGTTGAATCTGCGCGCCTTGGACGCTGACAAGATCGGTTTCTGGCCGTACATCCGGCCGTGCGAAATGTCGACGTACACCGTCAAGCAAGTCGACAGATGGCGTGCCGTCGCCCTCCCTGGAAAGCACGGTGACCATGACTTCCCCCGGTGCGGTGCGGCGAGCGTTGCCGTCCTTGACCTGGGCCGCGTAGCCGTCGGGGTCGAAGGTGTAGGTGACCGTGACCACACCGGGCGTCGCGCTTTGTACTTTCACTGCTGGGCGCTCGCCCAAAGTGAACACTTCGCGGCGATACTGCATGCGCGAGCCCGCCGCTGGGGCGTGGGGTGCCAGGTAGTAGCGCAGGCGGGCGTCGTCGTCGCTTTCCAAGGTGGGCGGCACCGGCGGGAAAGCCGCCGGGTCGCCTGGGTCGAGCACTTGGCGTTCCAGGCCCATATCGGCCAGGCGCGCATCCAGGTTGCTACCGGTGGCCCACCACGCCAGCATCTGCTTGATGCGGGCGTTGTATTTGCGCTCATGGGTTTGCAGGCGCACGCAAAAAGCTTCCAGGGCCAGGGTCAGCAGTTCGCTTTCGTTGTCGAGGCTGACCTGGAGTTTGGCTGCGCTTTGCGGCGCGCGAGTGGCGACGTAGTCGATGACAAACGCTTTGAATTCGGCCAGCAACGGCTCGAACTCATCGACTTTAATGATGGCCGGTTCCGCCAGTTGGTTCTGGCCGGGGATCAGCATACTCATGTCACGACCTCGAAGGATTGTTGGCGGTTTTTCCAGGTGCCGGCAAACCGCAGCAGCAGGCCGGCGCCCTGGCGGGTAGCGACAATGACCTGAGGGTCAAAATCGCCAATGCCGTTATGAATGTTGTAGAACGCTTGGGCGGCGTGGCTTTGGGCGAGGATCAGCAAGTCATCGCCCAGGTTCTGGCCGAGCAATTGCGGGATCAGTGAGCCGTACAGCGGGCGTTTTTGCCGCGTTCCGATGGGGGTGGTCAGCGCGCGGGTGGCGCGCTGCACAAATTGCAGCCAGTCGTCGACGGCCGCCCCGGTGTTCCTATCGATTCCGAGCATGGGGTGTCCTTATCGGGGGCTGATGACGCGTCCTTGATGGTCCACCACCGGGCCGCTGAAGTGCGCGCCGCCGGCATCCAGCAACAGGCTGGTACCGCCGATTTGCAGGGTGATGCTCTGGGCATTCATGGTCAGGCTGGCAGCGCCGACTTTAATGTCGACCTGTTCACGGGAGCCGCTGACGGTGGTTGGGCCGTTGACCCAGTTGAAGGTATGGCTGGCATCGTCGTAGTCGCTTTGGGTGCCGTCTTGATGGCGCCGCCGGGTCAGCGTTGCCACGCTGGAGACCGGCGGGAAGCGATCACTGTTGAGGCCGAACAGGGCCACGGATTGCACACCGCCCTCCCCCCCGCCGTAGTTGAGCAGCAGGCATTGCTCACCCACCGTGGGGATGCGGGTTTCGGTTTGTGCACCGGCACTGGGGTTGAAAAAGCGGATCGCCGGGGTGAGCAGGTCACCGTGGCTGACCTTGCAGGTGTTGCTGGCCGCATCGACGTGCTGGCAGATGCCGATCCGGCAGAAGCTCTCGGCGCGGCGGTAGAGGTCCTCAAGCTGGGACTCCATCTCAGCCAGGCGTTCGACGATCGGTCCCAATTGCATGCGTAACAGCGCGTCGAACATGGGCTACTCCGCCAGTGGCTGGTATTGGGTTGGGTCGTCGATGTTGGAGACGTCCCAAGTGCAGGCAAATAGCGGTTGGCCTGTGGGATCGTCGAGTAACACCGGCCCCAGATAGAGGGTTTGCGTGAAGGAAACCGTCCAGGTGTCGTAGTCCGTTTCCACGGAAGTGCGCGCAGCGGGAGCGGCGACGATATTCGCCGGCAAATCGCACTGCGTCTGGGGCAGGTTCCAACGGTTATCCAACACCAGGTCCATGAGTTGGCTGGCCAGGTCGCAGGCATCGAACGGCAATGCACCGGGGGCGACCATGGCCCTCAGTGAAATGCTCAGCACGTGAGCCTTGCGCCCTTCGCGAGAGCGAATGCCCGGGCCATTGCCTTCGACCGTGACCTGCACACCGGTTTTTTCGGCGTCGCCCTTAAAGTCCTGGTGGCTACCGACCTTGATGTCGGGGAAGGCCGCGTGCAGCACCGCGCCGATGGCCTGGGGCAGTTGGGATGGCTTTTCGATAAGCGTCATTTTAAGTAGCGTCCTTGCAACAATTACTGCGGGTCCTGGCGGGAGCCTTGGTTGATCCCGATGCGCTTGGCTGCCCACCGTTCATAAAGACCGATGGCCACGTCGGCACCGGCCATGGCGGTCAGGCAACCAATGGCGCCGGCGGTCCAGATCGACATTCCGGCGGCGTAGCACAGCATCAGGGCGGAAACCCCGCAAACCATGCACGCCCCGGAACGCAGGGCCAGACGGCGGATCAGTGACCAACCGCGGGCGCCCTCCTTGTCGGCCCGCCACATCTCGCCGGATACGCCGCCGATCACTGCCAATACGATCACCAGCCAGATAGGCATTTCCGCTAACGCTTGCTGTTCATTTGTCATGTCACGCCTCCTGGCTGAGCAATAGATAGTCCGTATTTCATTTACAAATGCTTGAGTAGGTAGGCATTCCAAAAAGCCCGGTCGCCCGGGCTTTTCAGTAATGATGTCCTCGGACTTTCGGCGCTACTGGCGCGGTACGGTCCTTTCCTCGATGTTTTTCCGACCACGATCCCTGTCTGCCGGATAACTGCTTCTGGTGCTTTACGCTGCACACCCGGGTCAGTTGCCAACCCTCTGAACCGTTAAGGCCGGTTCATCGCTGCCTGTTGTTGAAGCGGTGAAACTAAAGAGCGTCGGCATCCTTGCCGGTGTTGCCTGGCATCCCTGCCATCGCTTCGATGGCGTCCTTGCCGATGTTGCGTGCCTTCCTTGTCTTCCTTGGCAGCATCCTTGCCGCCTCCACCAGGCCTTGTTGGCTGGCTTGAGATGAAGAATATGCATGTATGCATATACAGTCAATGCACAAATGCATTTTTTTTGCTGCGGAAATGCGCATATGCATTAGAAGGCCTACTGGCTTGGGGTTTGCCGGTTTTCTGCGGGTGAAAAAAAACCCGCACATGGGCGGGTTTCTTCTTACGAGTGGGAGTTAGCGGGCGTACATACCCCACCAGAAAACATGACCGAGGATGCTAATCTGCTCGTCCTGGATATCCTGGAAGCTGTAGTCCTCATCGGGGTGTTCATCACGATTGAAGCTGCGCAGGCGGATACCGGAAGGCAGGCGGTAGAGCTGTTTAACCCGCAACTGGCCGTTGTGATTGATGGCATACAGGTCGCCATCGACGATGTCGCCAATGCCGCTCTTGCCGGCATTCACCCCCACCGTGGCGCCGTCGCGCAACACCGGCAACATGCTGTTGCCGCGCACCGTCACGCACTTGGCCTGGTCGAACTGCACACCGTTATGCCGCAGGCTGCGCTTGCCGAACCGCAGGCTGGCCTTTTCGCTTTCCTCGATGACGAATCTTCCTGATCCAGCAGCCAATTCAACCTCGCGCAGAAAGGGGATCGACACCTCGTCATCATTGACGGGGGTGTCGTCGTCCCACAGGCTTATGTCCTTGAGTTCCGAATGCATCGGGTCGCGCCCGTCATCGCGCAAAGCGCCCACTGCTGCGCGCCCGCGCAGGTAATCAGTGCTCACGCGAAAATACTCGGCGATACGGGAGATGTGTTTATCCGACGGATCAACGATCTTGCCGCTGAGGATCCGGGACAGTGTGGATTGAGGCACGCCAGTGCGTCGGTGAAGCTCCGTGGGGGAGATCCGGTCGCGGTCCAGCAGCTCTCTTAAGACGATAGAAACGTTGCGTTTTTGCATAGCGCGGATAGTGACGGGAGTTTGGGGGGTTGGCAAATGCTAATTTGCATATTTATGCATTAAACATCCGGACCTCACTTAATTCGAATCAGAATACTGTATATACAACCAGTTATCGACACTCTATTATTTCGACAGCTTGGTATTGCTGCCGATCAACACCTTGCATGTCGACAACTCAAGGCCTATGTATAAAACTCTTTGACAACGTAGCCAGCAACGACGGAGGTGCTCATGGCTTATTCAGCGCTAGCTGTCGCTAACGCCTTCATTGAACGTGCGAAGGAAGGCAAGCTTTCGGGCCTGACGCCCATGAAGCTGCAAAAACTGCTGTTTTATACGCAGTCCTGGCATTTGCGCGAACGGGATCAGCCCCTCATGGATGATCACTTCGCCCGCTGGCAATATGGCCCGGTCATTCCGTCGCTTTACCATGAGTTGAAATCCTACGGTAATCGCCCGGTGACCGCGTTGCTCAGCAACCTGAAGCCCGACGCTGAAGACATTGTCTTCGTGACACCGAGAGTGCCTGAGAGCGATACCTACACCCATCGTTTGATTGACCGGATCATCAACAAATACGGCAAGTGGTCTGGCACCCAACTGTCCAACCTCTCCCACGAGGACGGCACAGCCTGGGCCCTCAAGGGCGCCGACGGTTCGGCCATCGACTGGGAAGACATGGCCACACTCATTCACCCAAAGAGCCGCATCCGTGAGTGAAGAACTCGACAACCTGGAACTCACCTTGCCCCCCGTGGCAGGGCCTGACCAGGACACCCAAGCCGGTGGCGAGCAAGCCATAGGCACCGACGATGAAAGAAGCCAGAACCTCAAAGACCAGAAGGCTGAAAGGCAACTGCGCAAGAAATATGCGGGGCGTGCGTTTTGGTTCGCTGCGTGCGGGGTGATCTTCTGGGGGGTCCTGCTGGTGTGGAATGGCTGGTCGACGTATTACTCGGGTAAAGCGCCGTTCTCGGACAATGTGTTGATTGCCATCACTACGGCGACTTCAATCAACTTGTTTGCGGCGTTTCTTGGGGTGATCAGAGGGTTGTTTCCGGCTAGTGGGCGTAAATCCAAATAGTCTGGTCGTACTCATACCCTGACTTCTCTCTATCCGGCATTAAGGTGTGAGCACGCAAAAGTCAGTTAATCATCTTCAAGGCACTGATCTTTTTTTTAGTTTTTGCCGAGCTTATCCAGCAGCGACCGGCTGCAAAAATCGCACCGAGGTGGAGTTTCATCTTGCGGCCAACACCTCGGATTTCCGCCACGTCTGTATTGCGCAAGACCCGGTCCCGCTTAACCGGGTCGGTGCTATTGACCACCCCGACCAGCATCAACTGAAGCCGCAGCCGCGGCGGCTTCTGTCGTCGGCCAGTCAGCGGCGCGGAGTCTGCAAGGCGTGGTAGCCGTAATCGGCGCGAGCTTTGCGTAAAGGAACGCCCGCCTCGATAGCCGTACGAATATGTTCTTCGGCCTGGTGGATTTCTTCGGCCACCTCCAGCACTTCGCTCAGTGAGCCGGCCGGAATCACCACTAGGCCGTCAGCGTCGCCGCGCAACCAATCATCGGGTTGTACCCGCACGCCACCCAGCGTAACGGGCGCCTGGATCGCTTCGACACGCACGCGATCCTTGCCGGTGCGCATCCAGTTCCCCCGGGAAAAGATCGGGTAGTTAAGCTCCAACGCACGGTCGACATCGCGGCAGATACCGTCAATCACCGTCCCGGCCAACTGCTTACGGGCGGCGGTAGAGGTCAGTAAATCGCCCCACACGGTGGTGTCGAGCCGCGCCTGGTTGTCGATCACTACCACCTGGCCAGCCTCAAGGTCGTCGATGTAGTCACCCACCGAGCCGCCGTCCAGGCCAATAGGGCCGTAGCGCAGGGTCCAGGCTTTGCCTGTGAGGTTGAACGACCGGTCCAGAGGCATGATGTCGGTGCACTGGCAAACGATTTTCAGGCGGTCCATCGCATCGCTGAGGTCGGTGCAACTCAGGGCGTCGAGGCGGGTAACAATAGAGGTTTGCATGATGTGGCCTTCCTTGTGTCCTGTGGGTTAACGCGCGGTGGCGTCGGCACTGAATGCGTGGATCTTGTCGACGATCTGGCGTGACGCCGTCCGGATTGCCGTGGTGGTATTGCCAGCGATGTGCGGCGTCAATTGCGCATTGGCAATAGCGGTCAATGGCGAGTCGAAGCGGTCTTTTTCAAGGGCAAAGGTATCGATGGCGACGGCTTTGATATGCCTGGGAAACTGGCGCATGAAAGCGGCCAACCGGTGTTCGTCGACGATCCCGCCGCGCGCGGTATTGATGAGGATTGATCCCTGGCGCATCTGCTGGAACTCGGCGGTGCCGAACAAGCCTCGGGTCTGCGGGGTGAGCGGTACGTGGATCGAGACGATGTTCGCCTCGGCCAGTAACTGTTCAAGACCTGCCCGCCGCTCAAGCCCAAGGCTGTGCGCCACCGGTTCGGTAAAACGTTCGGACCCGGTGGCGATCACCCTGATGCCCAGCGCCGCAGCCTTGCGCGCCACCTGCCGGGCAATGCTGCCGGTGCCCACCAGCCCAAGCGTCAGTTCGGCGTATTCGCAGGCAGGTGCCAAGGAGCCTTTTGCCCAATGGCCGTTGTGCGTTTCAGCGTTGTAGTCATCCAGGTCGCGCGACAGAAACAGCGCCTGGGCCACGACGTATTCGGCAACAGCGGTCGCGTTGGAGCCCGGAGTGTTGAGGATCGCCACGCCACACTGCTCGCACGCCAGCCGATCAATATGATTGATCCCTGTGCCAGCCTGGGCAATGGCGCGCAGTGGCGTGGCCAACGCCGGCGAGGTGGCAGCGCGGATCAGGCCAGCGCCCAACGGGATGTTCAGGCGCGTCTTGAACACGCTGTAACCCCCGGCCTGACTCACGGCGGCAATAAAGCCAGGCTCGTCATGGCAGTTGATCTCGGCATAGTGAATGCGCGTGCCGTAGTGCTGCCGGATGCACTCTTTGTCCGCGAAATAATGCAGGTTGAGGGTGACGCCCAGGCCCAGTTCAAGAAAGCGATCGACTTCCTCAAACAGTAACGGCGGCCCGGGGGCATCCAGTATCAAGGTGGTAAATGCCATACAGTTGATCCTCTTGGAGGGTAGCGCCTGCCGATACCCAGGTTGCCCTGGGCATCGGGGTTAATCACCAGGTGAAATGGTGGGCGCTTGCGGGATCGACCAAACCTGCATCGGTACTCACGGCCGCGAGGAACCCGCTGTAGAAATCATTCAGCGATGACGACTGGATGAACGCGGGATTGCTTTTGGCGTAGAGCAGAAACAAGCGATAGATTCGCAAGTTCTTTTCCTTGAGATAGACCTCGGCCCTGAGGCTGGGCCAGAGGTTGAGCAAGCTGCCTTCCTTGATTTTCCATGGATCCGCCGGCTCGGTGCCGTTGGTGGCTTTGTACACGAAGCGCTTACCTTCAATCACTTCCAGGTGCAGGCTGGCCAGCAGCTGTTCGGCGGTACCGACGGCTTCGGTCTTCAAGGCTTGCGCCAGCCTCTGGATGTGGGCCTTTTCCGGGATGCTGCCGGTCAGGGTCAGCCAGGCGCATTTGAGGTCGGTTCGCGCAATGGCGTAGGCCATGCCTTTGACGTAGGTGTGAAAGCTCTCATCCTCGTTGAAGGCCTTGGACAAGCAAGTTGCCGGCTCTTGCGCAAACTGCCCGACGCCGATCAGTTCGCTGTGCAATCCACCGGCCAGCAAGGCGCGGGTCCAGGGAATCGCACGAATGGCATCGGGACGCGACTCGAACACCTTGATGTTGAAGATACGAGAAGGCGGCCGGGTGCCTTTGGCGGTGGCCCTGACCACATCGAATCGCGCCAGGTCCAGCAGCAGGGAAGGCAGCGCCGGATGCTCGAAGAACGTCGCCTGGTAGCGGCGCACCACGCCCCCCCAACGTTGAACCCTGCCGGCAATGACCTCCTCGGACGGCTGCGGCTTGGGCTCGGCGTGCATACGGTACAACTGGCTGAGAAAGTTGACGGACTGGTTGCGGGTCAGCAGATGAGCGCGCATCTCCGCGCAGCCGGCCAGCATGAAGCGGGTTTCCGGGCCCTCCAGCGCGCCGAACTCCTGCAAGGTCTCGGCGATCACCCCATTACACCGTGCGTGTTCCCCGCCCATGATGACGTGGACGACCACCTCGATGCCATAACGAGCCGCGATCAACTTGTGCTGGTTGGCAATCGCCATGTTCAGCTTGTGCATGGCCTTGCCGCCTTGCTTGCCCGTGTCGCTGGGGCCAAACGTGATGTATTGGCGGTTGCCGCGCGTTGCCAGGTGCTGGCGGTACACCGGGTTTTCGTACACCTCATGCACCGTGGCCACCGTGCGCTCGGCACCTGCCAGGTCTTCAGGTTGCAGAGCGATGTCAATCCCGTCCCGTACCTGGGCCGCTTTCATCAGGAACAGCACCTCCAGCGCGCTGAGGGCCGAGGTGTACTCGGCGATCCCGTGGATTTTCATCCGGTCGCGATAACGGTCAATCATTTCAAACCGTTCCACCGCGTTGCGCGCATCGTGCATGCGGATATAGCTCGGATCCTGCTCCATCAGCGCAATGTAATCCTGGCCGGCATATTGCTCGACTTTCCGCGTGTAAATCGGCGTGGTGCGTTGCAAATACTCCTGCCACAGGGCAGCGGGCGTCCGGGCCGCCCCGCCCTCCAGCGCGACCTCAAGGGCGGCCTGACGCGCACGCTCATCCAGCTCGTGATAGTGCCGGCCCTGGCCCAGGCCGATGGTTTCCAGCCACTGACTGGAAAGGATCTCATCGACCACGCAGCTGAACATCTCGGCGTTTTCACGAAGCTCGATATCCAGATAGTGAAAGCCAAACGCATGCACCCGCAGCAGCAGACGGTCGATGGCGGCGGGCTGGGTAAAACGGATGCTGCTCAGTGCGTCGATCAGTTCGGCGGGACGCTTGAAATGCTCGGGATGATCCTTGCCCACGCGAGCACGAATCTCTTCAAGGCGATGCCGTGCGCCGCCGTCCTTGATCAGACTGTCGATATCAGCGATGTAGCGATTGCGCAGCGCCGTTTCCAGCGCCACCACCAGGGTTTCGGTGTGCTGGTTGGTGTCATAGGGGCGGCCATCCTTGTCGCCGTATAACCAGGTGAACAAAGTCAGCCATTTTTCCTGCGGCGCCAGGCCCAGGGCGTGATGCACGTCGGGCAACGCGTCATACACACTGTCGGCGTAAAAAATCTGTGACTCGATATCGGTGCCATTACTGCCCGACCACACGGCGTTGTACAACTCCAGCAGAAGCTGCGCAGTGACTTGAGGCTTTTTCAGGCCACGATCCTCGACGTGCTGTGCCAGTTTCTGCAAGACCAGCACAACGGAATGCTTGAGCTGGTCGGTTTCTTTGCACAGCACTCCCAGGCTGATATTCACGCCCGCAGGCGCTGCAATCAACTGCGGATCGAGCGTGAGCAACTGACGAGGCAGACTGGCTTGCGAAGCAATCTGGGTCGCCACACCCCTGACCGACAATTCGAACAGCAGTTGCTTGATCAGTAACAACTTCCAGAATGCCTCGACGTCTTTGCTGGAGCGCGATTCGAAGAACGCCTTGCCCAGCGCTGCGGCCAATTTCGAATCACCCTTGTCCAGATACGACAGCGTATCGATTTCAGCATAGATCCTGAGACAGGCACGGGCATGCGGGGTGTGGGAAGCATCATCCGTGTTGGCCTTGAGTACGTGCTCCAGGGCTCGCCATAGGACGTCATGCAATAGCGCGGGGTTGGTATGGCCGATTGAGGGGCGAGTTGATGCATTTTCCAGTATGGAGTTGATCACATGATTCATGGGTTCAAGCCTCGATAATTGTCAAATCCCTTGTTTGCAGTGCGCCGAACAGACACACGCAAAATCATCAATGTCCCAGGCTTAACCCACTGCGTCGCAACGAACGGAACTCACCTGTTCGCCGACAGAAAGCCCCCTTGTCGATACCGAAAAACGGCAAAAAAATGAAACAATTTGTTACATCTGTGAGCAATAAAACATGCTCCGATTTTTTCGACAAAAGACCTTTTTGGAATAGAGAGCCAGAAAAAAATGATAGGAAGCTAATAAAAATCACATCAACGATTCTTTTTAGTGCGGATGTTTTTTCTAAAACCCTGATTATTCGAAATTATATTCACCCGCTCAAAAACGCTCGCCCCGGAAAGAATCTCGCGAAGGCACGACCTGCGAGCGCAACTTAAACAATTCTTCATAAACACGGCTTTATGAAAAACCAGAGCAGGTTCACGCATTAACAGCGGTGTCTCCTTGCAAAACGCCTTGCACCCCACCTCCAATCTTCTCCACGTCGCCAAGCTGCTCGCAGAAGATGCGGCGATGACCAAGGAGACGGACCGTTACGCCTGGGCTTCGCATGACTTGCAGGAAATGGTCAAGGCGGTGGTTGATGATGGGGTGAAGGTGTTGGATTCGCCGGTTAATACCCAGTAAGCCGCGAAAATAGAAAAGGCGGGCAACCGCTAACCTGTGGCGGCGCCGCTCCTTTAGTGGTGGATATCGGGGCGGCACCGCTTTTGCTTTTTACCTATCCGTTTGCGACCTGCGAACCCCCGACCTCGCGTGTTAACCTTGCCGCCATCGCAAAAAATGCTGGGCCAAGCGCCCCCTTTGCCCCATCACTTTCAACGAATTTGCCTACTACCCAATGAGTAAAAACACTTCAGACCTGTCCTCCCACACCCCAATGATGCAGCAGTACTGGCGCCTGAAAAACCAGCACCCTGATCAGTTGATGTTCTATCGCATGGGCGACTTCTACGAGATCTTCTACGAAGACGCGAAGAAGGCCGCCAAGCTGCTGGACATTACCCTGACCGCGCGCGGGCAGTCGGCGGGGCAGTCGATTCCGATGTGTGGGATTCCTTATCACTCGTTGGAAGGCTACTTGGTCAAGCTGGTCAAGCTGGGCGAGTCGGTGGTGATCTGTGAGCAGATCGGTGACCCGGCCACCAGCAAAGGGCCGGTGGAGCGCCAGGTGGTGCGCATCATCACCCCAGGCACGGTGAGTGATGAGGCGTTGCTGGATGAGCGTCGCGATAACCTGATTGCGGCGGTGTTGGGCGATGAGCGTCTGTTCGGCCTGTCGGTGCTGGATATCACCAGCGGCAACTTCAGCGTGCTGGAGATCAAGGGTTGGGAAAACCTGCTGGCGGAGCTGGAGCGTATCAATCCGGTGGAGTTGTTGATCCCGGATGATTGGCCCAAGGACTTGCCCGCCGAGAAGCGTCGGGGAACCAAACGTCGTGCACCGTGGGATTTTGAACGTGATTCGGCACTGAAAAGTCTGTGCCAGCAGTTCTCGGTGCAGGACCTTAAAGGCTTTGGTTGCGAAACCCTGACCCTGGCTATCGGCGCTGCCGGCTGCCTGCTCAGCTACGCCAAGGAAACCCAGCGTACCGCCCTGCCGCACTTGCGCAGCCTGCGCCATGAGCGTCTGGACGATACCGTGGTGCTTGATGGCGCCAGCCGTCGCAACCTGGAACTGGACACCAACCTGGCCGGTGGCCGCGATAACACCCTGCAATCGGTGGTAGACCGTTGCCAGACCGCCATGGGCAGCCGTTTGCTGACCCGTTGGCTGAACCGTCCGCTGCGGGACTTGACCGTGCTGCAAGCACGCCAGTCTTCTATTACTTGCCTGCTCGACGGCTATCGCTTTGAAAAGCTGCAGCCGCAACTGAAAGAAATCGGCGATATCGAACGTATCCTGGCACGGATCGGTTTGCGCAATGCACGGCCCCGTGACCTGGCGCGCCTGCGTGATGCCTTGAGCGCCCTGCCTCAGTTGCAAGTGGCGATGACCGAACTGGACACGCCGCACCTGCAACAGCTGGCAGTGACTGCCGGCACGTACCCGGACCTCGCGGCACTGCTGGAAAAAGCCATCATCGATAACCCGCCAGCGATCATTCGTGACGGCGGCGTGTTGAAAACCGGCTACGACAGCGAGCTGGATGAGCTGCAATCCCTGAGCGAAAACGCCGGGCAGTTCCTGATCGACCTGGAAGCCCGCGAAAAAGCCCGTACCGGCCTGGCTAACCTGAAAGTCGGCTACAACCGCGTGCATGGCTACTTTATCGAGTTGCCGAGCAAGCAGGCGGAGTCTGCGCCTATCGACTATCAACGTCGCCAGACCCTCAAAGGCGCCGAGCGTTTTATCACCCCAGAGCTCAAAGAGTTCGAAGACAAGGCGCTGTCGGCCAAAAGCCGCGCCCTGGCGCGGGAAAAGATGCTGTACGAAGCCTTGCTCGAGGACCTGATCAGCCGCCTGGCGCCGTTGCAAGTCACCGCCGCCGCCCTGGCGGAGCTGGATGTGTTGAGCAACCTCGCCGAACGGGCGCTGAACCTGGACCTCAACTGCCCACGGTTTGTCAGCGAACCGTGCATGCGCATCGTGCAAGGCCGTCACCCGGTGGTAGAGCAGGTGCTGACCACGCCGTTCGTCGCCAATGACGTGTCGCTGGACGACGATACCCGCATGTTGGTAATCACCGGTCCGAACATGGGTGGTAAATCCACCTACATGCGCCAGACCGCGTTGATCGTGCTGTTGGCGCATATCGGCAGCTTCGTACCCGCAGCCAGTTGCGAATTGTCGCTGGTGGACCGCATTTTCACGCGGATCGGCTCCAGCGATGACCTGGCCGGTGGCCGTTCGACCTTTATGGTGGAAATGAGCGAAACCGCCAACATTCTGCACAACGCCACCGAACGCAGCCTGGTGCTGATGGACGAAGTAGGTCGCGGTACCAGCACCTTCGACGGCCTGTCCCTGGCTTGGGCCGCGGCCGAACGCTTGGCGCATTTGCGTGCGTACACGCTGTTCGCCACGCACTACTTCGAGCTGACGGTGTTGCCGGAAAGCGAGCCGCTGGTGGCCAACGTGCATCTCAATGCCACCGAGCACAACGAGCGCATCGTGTTCCTGCACCATGTGCTGCCAGGGCCTGCGAGCCAGAGCTACGGCCTGGCCGTGGCGCAGTTGGCCGGTGTGCCGAACGAGGTGATCACCCGTGCCCGCGAACACCTCAGCCGCCTGGAAACCACGGCCCTGCCCCATGAAACCGTGGTCGCCAGCCCGGCCAAGGCCAGCAAGAAACCTGCCGCGCCGCATCAGAGCGATATGTTCGCCAGCCTGCCCCATCCGGTGCTGGATGAGTTGGCAAAGCTTGACCTGGATGACTTGACGCCGCGTAAAGCGCTCGAAATGTTATATGCACTGAAGACTCGGATATAACGCAGACGCTTGCAAGCTGATAGAATCTCGCGCGGTTTGGGATGCTGCGGGCTTTTAGCCTGGTCCGCAGACTATCGCTCTCAAACCTCGCGAACCCCACCACAAGGGGTTTCGCTGCCGCCGCCTGAGGAGAAAATTAGAAATGACCTTCGTCGTCACCGACAACTGCATCAAGTGCAAGTACACCGACTGCGTAGAAGTCTGTCCGGTGGACTGCTTCTACGAAGGCCCGAATTTCCTGGTTATCCACCCGGATGAGTGCATCGACTGCGCCCTGTGTGAACCAGAATGCCCGGCCGTCGCGATTTTCTCCGAGGACGAAGTGCCTGCGGGCATGGAGCAATTCATTCAGTTGAACGTCGAGTTGGCAGACATCTGGCCAAACATCACTGAGCGCAAAGATCCGATGCCGGACGCCGCCGAATGGGATGGCAAGCCCAACAAGATTGAGCAACTAGAGCGCTAAAGCGCCACTGCCCAACAAAAAAAGGCCCTTGAGGGCCTTTTTTGCGTTCGGGTGCCTGGGTTCACTTTTCTACAGGCAAAAAAAGGGGCGGTATGACCCGCCCACATTTTTTCCCTAGTCCCTGTATTCCTTTTCATCATCCTGATGAATCGCATCCTGCGACGTTCCTTCAAACCATCGTTCCTTGATGGCTGTGCCAATCCGTGGACACAGGGCTGATGTTAGAGCGTTCCAAGGGAAGTTCAACGCGATCCCCACGGCGGGCTGACAAAAGTTGCCGCTCGCCAGCATGAAAATAATCGTTATTTTTCAAAAAGATAGATAATAGCTTCGTCGATTCAAGACGTACGCAACCGCTAAAAAAACCAAACACTTACGAAAAAGTAAGCGAATGCTTACACGTGCATTGCGCAAAGTAGCAACAAGCCCTATTGGCGCCCCACCTGTAGGAGCGAGCTCGCTCGCGAAAAACCTGAGAGCACCACGGATCGTCAGGCTTTTCGCGTAACCGTTAAAGCCTAATCAATCGTCGCTCACGGTAATGGTCGGCATTGCCGGCGCCGTCGCTTCCTGCAAAACAATCCGCGCACCGACGTGACGGGCCAATTCCTGATAGATCATCGCGATCTGCCCATCGGCCTCTGCCGCGACGGTAGGTTTGCCACCATCGGCCTGCTCGCGAATCTCCATCGCCAATGGCAGCGATGCCAGCAGTTCAACGCCATACTGGGTAGCGAGCTTCGCCCCCCCGCCCTCACCGAACAGATGCTCGGCATGCCCGCAGTTGGAACAGATGTGCACCGCCATGTTTTCCACGACGCCCAACACCGGGATGTTGACCTTGCGGAACATCTCCACACCTTTCCTGGCATCGAGCAGCGCCAGGTCCTGAGGCGTGGTGACAATCACCGCACCGGCCACCGGCACTTTCTGCGCCAGGGTCAGTTGAATGTCGCCGGTGCCTGGCGGCATGTCGATCACCAGGTAGTCGAGGTCGCCCCAAGCTGTTTGTGTGACCAGTTGCAGCAACGCACCGGAGACCATTGGCCCGCGCCAGACCATCGGCGTGTTGTCATCGGTGAGAAACGCCATGGACATCACTTCCACACCCAGCGACTCGATCGGTACAAACCATTTCTGATCCTTGACCTTCGGCCGTGTGCCTTCGGCGATGCCGAACATCACGCCCTGGCTCGGCCCGTAGATATCGGCATCGAGAATGCCCACGCGCGCCCCTTCCCGGGCCAAGGCCAGGGCCAGGTTGGCCGCGGTGGTGGATTTACCCACGCCACCCTTGCCGGAAGCCACCGCCACCACATTCTTGACGTTGGCCAGACCCGGGATCTGCGCCTGGGCCTTGTGCGGCGTGATCACGCATTGGATGTCGACCTTGGCCGAACCCACACCGTCGAGGCCCTCGATAGCCATTTGCAGCATCTGCGCCCAACCGCTTTTGAACAGGCCCGCGGCATAACCCAGTTGCAACTGCACCGACACCTGGTCGCCCTGGACCTCGATGGCACGTACACAGCCGGCACTGACCGGGTCCTGGTTCAAATAGGGGTCGGTGTACTGGCGAAGAACGGCTTCCACCGCTGCGCGATTGACGGCGCTCATGGGCTACTCCCGAAAAAAGACTGACTGAAACAGGCGGCTATCCTAACCGTTCCGACGGTTGAACGGCACGCTTTCGAGGTTCCGGAAGATTCTGAAACAGCGTCACGGGGTGAAATAAATTTCCCGGCGCTTTATAGTGGCCGACCTCCGTTTCATCAAGTAGCCGAGCCCCATGTCCGAGCCACGCAAGATCCTCGTCACCAGCGCCCTGCCCTATGCCAATGGTTCCATCCATCTTGGCCATATGCTTGAGTACATCCAGACCGATATGTGGGTGCGCTTCCAGAAGCATCGCGGCAATCAATGCATTTATGTCTGCGCGGACGACGCCCACGGTTCGGCCATCATGTTGCGCGCCGAAAAGGAAGGCATCACCCCGGAACAACTGATCGCCAACGTGCAGGCTGAACACAGCGCCGACTTTGCCGAGTTTCTGGTGGACTTCGACAACTTCCATTCGACCCACTCGGACGAAAACCGCGAGTTGTCGAGCCAGATCTACCTGCGCTTGAAAGAAGCCGGGCACATCGACCAACGTTCGGTGACCCAGTATTTCGACCCGGAAAAGAAGATGTTCCTGGCCGACCGCTTCATCAAGGGCACCTGCCCGAAGTGCGGCACCGAAGACCAGTACGGCGACAACTGCGAAAAATGCGGCGCGACCTACGCACCGACCGACTTGAAGGACCCCAAGTCGGCGATCTCCGGCGCCACTCCGGTGCTTAAAGACTCGCAGCACTTCTTCTTCAAGCTCCCGGATTTCCAGCAAATGCTGCAAACCTGGACGCGCAGCGGCACCTTGCAGGACGCCGTGGCCAACAAACTCTCCGAATGGCTCGACAGTGGCCTGCAGCAGTGGGACATCTCCCGCGACGCGCCGTACTTCGGCTTCGAGATTCCGGGCGAGCCAGGCAAGTATTTCTATGTATGGCTGGACGCGCCGATCGGCTACATGGCCAGCTTCAAGAACCTGTGCGATCGCACCCCGCAGTTGGACTTCGACGCGTTCTGGGGCAAGGACTCCACCGCCGAGCTATACCACTTCATCGGCAAGGACATCGTCAACTTCCACGCGCTGTTCTGGCCGGCAATGCTTGAAGGCTCGGGCTACCGCAAGCCGACCGGCATCGCCGTGCACGGCTACCTGACGGTCAACGGCCAGAAAATGTCCAAGTCCCGTGGCACCTTTATCAAGGCGCGCACCTACCTGGACCATCTGTCGCCGGAATACCTGCGCTATTACTACGCATCCAAGCTGGGCCGTGGCGTCGACGACCTGGACCTGAACCTGGAAGACTTCGTACAGAAGGTCAACTCGGACCTTGTAGGTAAAGTCGTCAACATCGCCAGCCGTTGCGCCGGGTTCATCCACAAGGGCAACGCCGGTGTACTGGTAGCCGAGAACGCCGCACCGGAACTGACCGACGCGTTCCTGGCCGCCGCGCCGAGCATCGCCGACGCTTATGAAGCCCGCGACTTTGCCCGCGCCATGCGCGAGATCATGGGCCTGGCCGACCGCGCCAACGCCTGGATCGCCGACAAGGCGCCATGGTCGCTGAACAAGCAGGAAGGCAAGGAAGCTGAGGTTCAGGCGATCTGCGCCACCGGGGTCAACCTGTTCCGTCAGTTGGTGATCTTCCTCAAGCCGGTGCTGCCATTGCTGGCCGCTGATGCCGAGGCGTTCCTCAACGTGGCGCCGTTGAGCTGGAACGATCACACCACATTGCTCGGTAATCATCAGTTGAACGCGTTCAAGCCCTTGATGACCCGGATTGACCCGGTGAAAGTCCAGGCAATGACCGACGCTTCGAAAGAAGACCTGGTGGCCAGCCAGACCGATACCGGCCAATCCGCGCCGGCGGGCAATGGCGAGCTGGCCAAGGACCCGATTTCCCCGGAAATCGATTTCGACGCCTTTGCCGCCGTGGACCTGCGCGTGGCGCTGATCATCAAGGCCGAAGCCGTGGAAGGCGCCGACAAGCTGCTGCGCCTGACCCTGGATATCGGTGACGAACAGCGCAACGTGTTCTCCGGCATCAAGAGCGCGTACCCGGACCCGTCCAAGCTCGATGGTCGCCTGACCATGATGATCGCCAACCTCAAGCCACGGAAAATGAAGTTTGGCATTTCCGAAGGCATGGTGATGGCGGCTGGCCCTGGCGGCGAAGAAATCTACCTGCTGAGCCCGGACAGCGGTGCCAAGCCGGGTCAACGCATCAAGTAACCTCTGCAAAATGCCCCGCTGTTGCTACAGCGGGGCTTCTCAGCTTGCCCTCCTCCCTGGACCGGGCATCAACGCTATGATCACAGCATGAACCTCATTCAACGTATCGACGCGCTGCTGCCGCAGACTCAATGCGGCAAGTGCGGGCACCCGGGCTGCAAGCCCTACGCAGAAGGCATCGCTAAAGGCGAAGCCATCAACAAGTGCCCGCCCGGTGGGCAGGAAACCATTGCCGGGCTCGCGCAACTGCTGCGCCTGCCGGTACTGGAGCTGGACACCAGCCGTGGAGATGCGCCTGCGCAAGTCGCCTATATCCGCGAGGCCGAATGCATCGGCTGTACCAAATGCATCCAGGCCTGCCCGGTGGACGCCATTGTGGGTGCCGCCAAGTTGATGCACACCGTGATTGTCGACGAGTGCACCGGTTGCGACCTGTGCGTTGCGCCTTGCCCTGTCGACTGTATCGAGATGCGCCCACTTGCTGACGTTCTGCCTATCGTCGGTGACTTGGCCAGCAACGATGATGAACGGCGTGTACGCGACCTCAAACGCAACCGGGCGCGGCGGCGCTTCGAGCAACGTAACGCCCGCCTGCAACGTGAAGAAGCCTACAAGCTCGCCGAACGCCTGGCACGAGCCAAGCGCACAGCGCCGATGGAGGTGGCACCGGTTGATAACACTCAGGCCGCTCAGGACGCTGCGATCAAGCAGGCCAAAAGCAGCGTCGCCATGAGTCGCGCTCAGTTGCACAAATCCTTGAAAGCGTTTGGGCATCCGCCGACCTTTGAGCAACAGTCGCAATTGATTATGCTGCAGCGGCAGTTCGAGGCATCCGAGCAGGCGCTTGCCGCACTGGAGGCCAACAGCTCACCGCAGCCACCAAAGACGACCACTAAAAGCGCCGAGTTCAAGCGCGCAAAAATCCAGCTGGCCATGCGCCGTGCAGCGTTGAAAAAGGCTCAGGATCACCATGCCGACGAGCATCAATTGGCAACCTTGAAAGCCGCATTGAATGCCGCCGAGCAAACGCTGCAAGATGCCGAGGCCAACGGCTGACCCAGTGCGCTGTGTATTGCTAACATCACGCCGACCGCCTGCAAGGAAACGCCTGTCCCTATGAATGCCGCAAAACGCCTGGAAATCTTCCGCAGGTTTCACGAAGACAATCCGGAACCGAAAACCGAACTGGCCTACTCCTCACCGTTCGAATTACTGATTGCGGTGATCCTATCGGCTCAATCCACAGACGTAGGCGTTAACAAGGCCACGGCGAAGTTGTACCCCGTGGCCAATACACCCGCCGCGATTTACGCCCTGGGTGTGGAAGGCTTGTCCGAATACATCAAAACCATCGGCCTGTATAACAGCAAGGCCAAGAATGTGATCGAAACGTGCCGCCTGTTGTTGGAGCTGCATGGGGGTGAGGTGCCACAAACCCGCGAAGCCCTCGAAGCCTTGCCAGGCGTGGGCCGCAAAACGGCGAACGTGGTGCTCAATACGGCGTTTCGGCAGTTGACCATGGCGGTGGACACGCACATTTTCCGCGTCAGCAACCGAACCGGCATTGCACGGGGCAAGAATGTGGTTGAGGTGGAAAAGCAATTGATGAAGTTCGTGCCCAAGCCCTATTTGCTCGACTCCCACCATTGGCTGATCCTGCACGGACGCTACGTTTGCCAGGCCCGCAAGCCGCGCTGCGGCAGCTGCCGTATCGAAGACTTGTGCGAATACAAGGACAAGACCTCCGACGATTGAGCGATCATTGCTTTTTGTGATCAGGCGATTGAAAAAATCTTTTTTACCCGTTCGCGGATTATCGCTATAAGGAGCCCCAACGGCAGTCTTAGCCTGGAGTTGACCTTATGAGCGCTGGCAACGAACAACTGGAAGTGGAAGACGACCTCGTTGAGTCGGATGACGATGTGGTAGAGGCACCTGTGGCAGAGGTGGCCAAGACCAATTTAAGCAAACGCCGCACTATCGACAATCTTCTGGAAGAGCGACGCTTGCAAAAACAGCTGGCCGATTACGACTTCGATCTCTGATCGAGCCGTTGGCGGCCGGAAGCCTCCCTGACGGAGGCTTTTTTCTGCCGGTTACACGGGTATTCAAGAGATGCAATATCCTCCTAGACCAGGCCGTTGCGCTGGGCCAGTTCGATCAAGTCCACGAGGGACCTGGCATTGAGCTTGAGCAGCAAGCGCGTCTTGTAGGTACTGACGGTTTTGTTGCTGAGGAACATGCCATCGGCAATCTCCTTGTTGGTTTTGCCACGGGCCAGTTGCTGCAGCACCATCATCTCCCGCCCCGATAAGCGTTCGACCATGTCGGCTTCACTGGCATTGCCCATGGTTGACCGCACTGAGTTGAGCGCCTGGTTCGGGAAATAGCTATAGCCGGAAAGCACCGCCTTGATGGCACTGAGCAACTCTGTCAGATCCTGCTGCTTGCACACATAGCCGGCGGCACCTGCCTGCATGCAGCGCATGGAAAAATGGCCAGGCGCCTGGGACGTCAGCACCAGCACCTTGAACGAGACGGCTTGCTTGGTCGAAGCCAGCCGACAAATAACTTCCAAGCCGTCGAGCTTGGGGATTCCGATATCCAGTATCACAATATCCGGCATATGTTCCCGTGCAAGTTGCAACGCATCGACACCGTTATCAGTCTCGGCAACGACCTCATAACCATGACGCTCCATTAGCATGCGCACAGCAAGACGAATGACGGGATGATCATCCACGATCAGCACTTTATTCATGAGAAAGTCCAATTTCGCTGTTCGAATTATTTAGAGCAAACACAATAGCCTAGTCGATTACTAGTTGGCATAGCATTCCACCCCGAGCAAGAGCAGGCAGAGACCCAACCCACAAGAAGATAGGAATTAACCTACAAAAACTCGCCAACTTAGATGCATGTAGCTTTATGGTTGCTTTCAGACCTTTCCCGGCGCGCACATATTTTGAGTGAAATGTCTGGGGCATGAGCCCCTGAAGGTAAACGTGCCGCACAAGACTTTCAGGAAATGCCCCTTGCTTGTCGCAATGACGCCCGCAAACCGACCCGGAAAAACCGTCCGCATTAGTTCCATTTAACATATTTCAACACTTCCGCAATTCCTACAGAAAATTCAACAACTCACATCTCCATTGCAACTACATGAGTGAATTTTCTGTCAGACATAGTTCCTCCCCAGATGTAAAAAATGATTCAGCCTTAAAAAAAGATAAACCGGTAAATAATTGCGCAAGTTACGAAAAAACCTTAAACACACGCTAAACGCTAATAAACAGTGCGACATCTAAAATCCAGGCAAAAAAAATGGCCCCTTGCATAAGGGGCCATTTTTCACGACAGGCGCACGGTTCAGAACAACGAGCGCCCCTTGTTGGCAGCAATGCGCATGCGCAGTGCGTTCAACTTGATGAAGCCTGCCGCGTCCGCCTGATTGTAGGCCCCGCCGTCTTCTTCGAAGGTGGCGATGTTGGAGTCGAACAGCGACTCATCGGACTTGCGGCCGGTGACGATCACGTTGCCCTTGTACAGCTTCAGGCGCACAACACCGTTCACATGAGCCTGGGAGGCGTCGATCATCTGTTGCAGCATCAGACGCTCAGGGCTCCACCAGTAACCGGTGTAGATCAGGCTGGCGTACTTGGGCATCAGCTCGTCTTTGAGGTGAGCGACTTCGCGGTCCAGGGTGATGGATTCGATGGCGCGGTGGGCGCGCAGCATGATGGTGCCACCTGGGGTTTCGTAGCAGCCACGGGACTTCATGCCCACGTAACGGTTCTCGACGATGTCGAGACGGCCGATACCATGCTGGCCACCGATCCGGTTCAGGGTCGCCAGTACGGTGGCCGGGGTCATTTCAACGCCGTCCAGCGCAACGATATCGCCGTTACGGTAAGTCAGTTCCAGGTACTGCGCCTTGTCTGGAGCGTTCTCCGGGGAGACGGTCCATTTCCACATGTCTTCTTCGTGCTCGGTCCAGGTGTCTTCCAGCACGCCGCCTTCATAGGAAATGTGCAACAGGTTGGCGTCCATTGAGTACGGCGACTTCTTCTTGCCGTGGCGCTCGATCGGGATGGCGTGCTTTTCAGCGTAATCCATCAGCTTTTCACGGGACAGCAGATCCCATTCACGCCACGGCGCAATGACTTTAACGCCTGGCTTGAGTGCGTAGGCACCCAGTTCGAAACGGACCTGGTCGTTGCCCTTGCCGGTGGCGCCGTGAGAAATGGCGTCGGCGCCCGTTTCGTTGGCGATCTCGATCAGGCGCTTGGCGATCAGCGGACGTGCGATGGAGGTACCCAGCAGGTACTCACCTTCGTAGACAGTGTTGGCGCGAAACATCGGGAAAACGAAATCGCGGACGAATTCTTCGCGCAGGTCGTCAATGTAGATCTCTTTCACGCCCATGGCTTGCGCCTTGGCACGTGCAGGCTCGACCTCTTCACCCTGACCCAGGTCAGCGGTGAAGGTCACCACTTCACAGTTATAAGTATCCTGCAGCCACTTGAGGATCACCGAAGTGTCCAGGCCGCCGGAATACGCGAGAACGACCTTGTTTACGTCGGCCATGCCATCACTCCACGGGGTTGTACGGAAAGGCGACGATTCTACCGATCAAAACCGTGAAATTACAGGGGCGCGACAGCAAATGAAGATAAAGCGACAGATTATGTCGAGTGGGCGACCGATGGTCGCCCTTATGAGGTAGCCGCCGGGTTGCTTGGCGCAATGGTCTGGGGCGCCGGTTTCTCGGGGGCAGCCACGCGCTCCAGCTGAATATTCACACGGCGGTTACGCGCGCGGTTGGCGGCATTGGTGTTGGGCGCCAAGGGGTAGCTTTCGCCATGAAAGCGCATCGTGATCTGCGATTCCTGGATGCCGTTGGCCTTGAAGTAGTCCATCACCGCCAGGGCGCGGCGACGTGAAACGTCACGGTTGGTCAGGCGGTTGCCACTGTTGTCCGAATGGCCGTTCAACTCGACATGGTTGACCGTAGGATCGGCCTTCATGAAGGCAAGGATCACGGACAACTTCTTCTTGGCCGCCGCGTCCAGCTCAATGCCGCCGCCGGGAAAGCCCACTTCGGTCTGTCTGACCTGGTCGTAATTCATGGGCAGCAGCTTGGTGGTGCACAGCTGATAATCGCTGTAAGCCTTGTTGAACTTCACAGGCAGCAGGCGAATTTCCGAGTAGCCGCCTTGACGCCCGTAATGCCGCACGGTCGGGCTGCGCCCTTCAAGCAAACCCGTGAACAGGCGGCCGGCCTGGGCCTGGGAGCTATTGAACAGGACGTCGCCGCTGCCGACACGCACGGCTCCAAGGTTGATATCACCTCGGCCCGGCTGCCACGGCGCGGCCGCGGCCAATAAGGTTGCCGAGCCGGCGCCAAGGGTGCCGCCATAGGTTTTCAGACGAAACGTCGCCTGTTCGCCGGCCCGGCGTACGAATTCACCGGAACCGAAATCGCTGATCGGCTGGGTCAGGCGGCACTCGAACTGATCGCCCTCTACCTTCCACTCAATATTCTCCAGACGTGTCTGGAACGTGAGGGCAGCCGCAGGCAGGCTGGCGAACACACTGAGCAGGGCTAGATAATACTGGCGCACGGGAGGCTCCACTGGTTTCTACAACACTTCAAAGCGTCATACATCGTTAAGGCATACCCGGAGATATCGGTAGCATCCGGCAAAACTTGATAGCGAGTGCCTGCAAGAGTCTTTTCCGGTAGCATTCCCACCAGATTGACCCGCCTGGAATCCCCAATGTCCGACCGCCTGACCCTGCTGCGTCCCGACGACTGGCATATTCATCTTCGCGATGGTGCTGCGTTACCTCAAACCGTGGCCGATGTCGCGCGCACGTTTGGCCGCGCCATCATCATGCCTAACCTCGTACCTCCGGTGCGCAATGCCGCAGAAGCCGACGCCTATCGCCAGCGCATCCTCGCTGCGCGACCGGCCGGCAGCCGCTTCGAACCGTTGATGGTGCTCTACCTCACCGACCGCACCCAGCCTGAAGAAATCCGTGAAGCCAAGGCCAGCGGTTACGTGCACGCCGCCAAGCTGTACCCGGCAGGCGCGACCACCAACTCCGATTCCGGCGTGACCAGCATCGATAAGATCCTGCCGGCAATCGAAGCCATGGCGGAGGTCGGCATGCCATTGCTGATCCACGGGGAAGTCACCCGTGGCGATGTGGACGTGTTCGATCGCGAAAAAATCTTCATCGATGAACACATGCGTCGTGTGGTCGAGCTGTTCCCCACGCTCAAGGTGGTGTTTGAACACATCACCACCGCCGATGCGGTGCAGTTCGTCAGCGAGGCGTCGGCCAACGTTGGCGCGACCATCACGGCCCATCACCTGCTCTACAACCGCAACCACATGCTGGTGGGCGGGATTCGGCCGCACTTCTACTGCCTGCCGATCCTCAAACGCAACACCCATCAGGTAGCCCTGCTGGATGCCGCCACCAGCGGCAACCCGAAGTTCTTCCTCGGCACCGACTCGGCGCCCCACGCCCAGCACGCCAAGGAAGCCGCATGCGGCTGCGCCGGCTGCTACACCGCGTTTGCCGCCATCGAGTTGTACGCCGAAGCGTTCGAACAGCGTAACGCGCTGGACAAACTCGAAGGTTTCGCCAGCCTCAACGGCCCGCGTTTCTACGGCCTGCCGGCGAATACCGACCGCATTACCCTGGTCCGTGAAGACTGGACCGCCCCTGCCAGCCTGCCGTTTGGCGAGCTGACCGTTATCCCGCTGCGCGCCGGTGAGAAACTGCGCTGGCGCCTGCTGGAGGAAAGCAAGTGAGTGAAGACCATTACGACGACGAACAAGAGCACGGCGGTGGTGGCTCGCGCCATCCGATGGCCGAGCGTTTTCGCGGCTATCTGCCGGTCGTCATCGACGTAGAAACCGGTGGTTTCAACTGCGCCACCGATGCCTTGCTGGAAATTGCCGCAACCACCATCGGCATGGACGAACAGGGCTTTGTGTACCCGGAGCACACCCATTTCTTTCGCGTCGAGCCGTTTGAAGGCGCCAATATCGAAGCCGCTGCCCTGGAATTCACCGGGATCAAGCTCGACCACCCACTGCGCATGGCGGTAAGTGAAGAAGCGGCGCTGACCGACATCTTCCGTGGCGTGCGCAAGGCATTGAAGGCCAATGGCTGCAAACGTGCGATCCTGGTCGGTCACAACAGCAGTTTCGACCTGGGCTTCCTGAACGCCGCCGTGGCGCGGTTGGACATGAAGCGCAACCCGTTTCATCCGTTCTCCAGTTTCGACACCGCAACGCTTGCAGGCCTGGCCTACGGTCAGACCGTTCTGGCCAAAGCCTGCCAGGCGGCCGGTATCGACTTTGACGGGCGTGAAGCCCACTCGGCCCGCTACGACACCGAGAAGACCGCCGAGCTGTTCTGCGGCATCGTCAACCGCTGGAAGCAGATGGGCGGCTGGGAAGACTTCAACGACTGAAGTCAAATCCCGCGCATAAAAAAACCGGCCTTTTCAGGCCGGTTTTTTTTACCGTGACGTTGGCTTACAGCTTGCCAGCGTTCTCGGTCAGGTAAGCCGCAACGCCTTCTGGCGAAGCGTTCATGCCTTTGTCGCCTTTTTTCCAGTTGGCAGGGCAGACTTCGCCGTGCTCTTCGTGGAATTGCAGCGCGTCGACCAGGCGGATCAGCTCTTCCATGTTACGGCCCAGCGGCAGGTCGTTGATGATCTGCGAGCGCACAACGCCCTTGTCATCGATGAGGAACGCGCCACGGAACGCCACGCCGCCTTCGGACTCAACGTCGTAGGCCTTGGCGATGTCGTGCTTCATGTCGGCAGCCATGGTGTATTTGACTTTACCGATACCGCCGTCATTGATGGCGGTGTTGCGCCAGGCGTTGTGGGTGAAATGGGAGTCGATGGAAACCGCGACCACTTCAACGTTGCGCGCCTTGAAATCGTCCATGCGGTGGTCCAGGGCGATCAGCTCCGAAGGGCAGACGAAGGTGAAGTCCAGCGGGTAGAAGAACACCAGGCCGTATTTGCCTTTGATGGCTTCAGACAGCTTGAAGCTGTCTACGATTTCGCCATTGCCGAGGACGGCTGGTACGTCGAAATCCGGGGCTTGTTTACCGACGAGTACGCTCATTGGATATCTCCTGATATAGGGGTGACGATTGAAGTAAAAGGACCGGTCGAATCTGCCTGTGGAAACAGACAGAAATATGACGCAATCACGCTTCGTGAAGACCGACCATCATACACCGAAAAAACCGTTCGTCAGCGCACGGGCAATTCCCCCCGGATTGCTGCTGAAACTATTTTGACAATCATTCTCGTTAACATTAAGATCCATCGCACTTAAGCCATAAACCCGCGACGGTTCTCACTTATGTATGTCTGCCTCTGCACTGGCGTCACCGACGGACAAATCCGCGAAGCAATCTACGAAGGTTGCTGCAGCTATAAGGAAGTACGTGAAACCACCGGCGTTGCCAGCCAGTGTGGCAAATGTGCTTGCCTGGCCAAGCAAGTGGTACGGGAAACCCTGACGCAGCTGCAAACAGCCCAGGCCGCGCTCCCCTACCCAGCAGAATTTAAACACGCCTGAATAGGCATGTTTTGAAGAACCGGACCTGGTGTCCGGTTTTTTTATGCCATCAATTCAAATAGTTAGCGCCAAGACGCGGAACACAAACATTCTTATTCCGATTAATTTTCATTTATTATTCAACAACTTAGGTTTGACACTAGGATTTTCACCGCTCAGACTCCGCCCTATACACAGCTATTACAGGGCAGGACCCCAGTCATGAAAGGCGACATCTCAGTCATCCAGCAACTCAACAAAATCCTTGCCAATGAACTGGTCGCGATCAATCAGTACTTCCTGCATGCGCGCATGTACGACGACTGGGGCCTGGAAAAGCTCGGCAAGCGTGAATACAAAGAATCGATCAAGGCCATGAAGGACGCCGACGCGCTGATCAAGCGCATCCTGTTTCTGGAAGGCCTGCCGAACGTGCAGGACCTGGGCAAGCTGAACATCGGCGAGCACACCCAGGAAATGATCAGCAGCGACCTGGGCTTCGAGCGCAAGAGCCACAGCGATCTGAAAGCCGCTATCGCTCACTGCGAAACCAAGGGCGATTTCGGCAGCCGTGAACTGCTGGAAGATATCCTGGAAGATCAGGAAGAGCATATCGACTGGCTTGAAACCCAGTTGGGCCTGATCGACAAGGTCAGCCTGGAGAATTACCTGCAATCGCAGATGGGTGAATAACCCGTAGCGTTCAGGCACAAAAAAGCCCCGCTCTCACCAGAGAAGCGGGGCTTTTTATTGCTCGCCAATTAGGCGTCAGTCTTGACTGCTGCTTTTTGCGCTGCGTCTTTGATCAGCGCTTGCAGCGAACCATCAGCTGCCATTTCAGTGATGATGTCGCTACCGCCAACCAGCTCACCGGCTACCCACAACTGCGGGAAAGTCGGCCAGTTGGCGTACTTTGGCAGGTTGGCACGGATTTCAGGGTTTTGCAGGATATCCACGTAAGCGAACTTCTCGCCGCATTGCATGACGGCCTGGGACGCTTTTGCGGAGAAACCGCACTGAGGCGCGTTAGGTGCGCCCTTCATGTAAAGCAGAATGGTGTTGTTGGCAATCTGCTCTTTGATCGTTTCGATGATATCCATGGAACACCTCTGCAGGAACTTTGCGACTCACGGGTCGGCACGGTGGCGCATTGTAACGCAAAAATCCAGCAGGATGCTCAGGCCGCCGCCACCTTCACCGGTACGCCGTTGAGCGCCGCATTACCCGACAACTCGTCCAATTGCCGCTCGTCGGTCAAGTCATTCGCACTCGCCCCCGGCTGGCCGCTCGCGATGCTCATCTGCACGCCCGGACGACCGTGGCCCCAGCCGTGAGGCAAGCTGACCACACCCGGCATCATGTCCGTGCTGGCCGCTACTTCCACTTCGACCATACCGATACGCGAACTCACCCGCACCCGCTGGCCATCGCTCAACTGACGGCTAGCCAGATCATCGGGGTGCATCAGCAGTTGATGGCGTGGCTTACCCTTCACCAGCCGGTGATAGTTATGCATCCAGGAATTATTGCTGCGCACATGCCGTCGGCCAATCAGCAGCAGTTCGTCGGCCACCGGCGCCGGCTCCGCGGCGAAACGCGCCAGGTCTGCCAGGATCACGGCCGGTGCCGCTTGCACCTTGGCATCCGCGGTTTTCAAACGTGCCGCGAGGTTGGGCTTGAGCGGCCCCAGGTCCACGCCATGGGGATGATCCGCCAGCATGGCCACCGACAGTTTATGACTGGATGCGTCACCATAGGCACCCGCACGCAGGCCGAAGTCGATCATCTGTGCCGGTGGCAGGGTGGGCTTGAGCACCGCGCCAGTGTGCGCCGCAAACGCCTTGGCCAAGCCGACAAAAATCTCCCAGTCATGCAACGCCCCCTCAGGCTTGGGCAGGATGGCACGATTGAAACGCGTGACATTGCGCACCGCAAACAGATTGAAGGTGGTGTCGTAGTGATCGTTTTCCAGCGCCGAGGTGGAGGGCAAGATCAGGTCGGCATAACGCGTGGTCTCGTTGATATACAGGTCGATGCTGACCATGAATTCCAACCCGTCCAGTGCTTGCTCCAATTGGCGACCGTTAGGTGTGGACAGCACCGGGTTGCCGGCCACCGTCACGAGGGCGCGGATCTGCCCTTCACCCTCGGTCAGCATTTCTTCGGCCAGCGCCGACACCGGCAGTTCTCCACCGTACTCCGGGCGTCCGGACACGCGGCTCTGCCAGCGGTTGAAATGGCCGCCGCTGGTGGAGGCCACCAGGTCCACCGCGGGGCTGGTGCAGAGCGCGCCGCCGACGCGGTCCAGATTGCCGGTCACCAGGTTGATCAGTTGCACCAGCCAATGGCACAGCGTGCCAAACGCCTGGGTCGAGACCCCCATGCGGCCATAACAAACGGCCTTGTCAGCGCCGGCGAAGTCCCTGGCCAACTGGCGGATCTGCTCGGCAGGCACCGCACACTGGCGGCTCATGGCCTCGGCATCGAAGCCGGCAATCGCCTTGCGTACATCATCCAGGCCTTCCACCGGCAAATGGCTGTCGCGTGTCAGCCCTTCTGTGAACAACGTGTTGAGCACCCCAAACAACAACGCCGCATCGCCGCCGGGGCGTACGAACACGTGCTGGTCGGCGATGGCTGCCGTCTCGCTGCGCCGCGGGTCGACCACCACCACTTTTCCACCCCGCGCCTGGATGGCCTTGAGGCGTTTTTCCACATCGGGCACGGTCATGATGCTGCCATTGGAGGCCAGCGGGTTGCCGCCGAGGATCAACATGAAGTCGGTCTGGTCGATGTCGGGGATGGGCAACAACAGGCCGTGGCCGTACATCAGGTGGCTGGTGAGGTGATGAGGCAGCTGGTCTACCGAGGTCGCGGAAAAGCGATTGCGCGTCTTCAACAGCCCTAGAAAGTAGTTACTGTGGGTCATCAACCCATAGTTATGCACACTGGGGTTGCCCTGATACACCGCCACCGCGTTCTGCCCATGCCGCGCCTGGATACCCGCAAGCCGCTCGGCCACCAGGGCAAAGGCTTCATCCCAGCCAATCGGCTGCCATTCGCTGCCCACCCGCCGCATGGGTTGGTGCAGGCGGTCCGGGTCATTCTGGATGTCCTGCAGGGCCACGGCTTTGGGGCAGATGTGGCCGCGACTGAAACTGTCCAGAGGGTCGCCCTTGATCGAGGTGATCGCCAGGCGACCGTCTTCGCCTTGGGTGGTTTCCAGGGTGAGGCCGCAGATGGCTTCGCACAGGTGGCAGGCACGGTGGTGGAGAGTCTTGGTCATGGCCAGTCTCTTTTATAGGGGCTTTGGCTCAACTATGGGCCGCGACCACTTGGGGCGCCAGCAACCTTCGCGTTGTGAATCGACAGGCATAGGCCAGGGCATGGCTAAGCATGAGCAAATGTTTCAGAAACCTTGCCAGCAGGCGCTGAAACCGACGCGGCCTGGCCCAAGCCCGCCCCCGCGCATTGCAAAAGGCCTGGACGCCAGTGTACAAATGGCTCGCTGCTGTCAGGAAATCGTCTTCAAACGCGCGCCAGCGCCCTGCTTGAACATCCCTAAAGCCGTAGCCCTATTGGTAAAACGCGACATTTAATGTCAATATCGCGTCTTCCCCTATTTCGTCGCCCCGTGCGGCTTTCGCCGCAGGTCTCGCCCGTTGTCGCAATAAACAAGGCTTTGAGTATCTGCGGTCTGTTGCAAAAGGTAGTTAATGATGAGCGCAAGGCACTTTCTCTCCCTGATGGATTGCACGCCCGAAGAGCTGGTCAGCGTGATCCGTCGCGGCATTGAGCTTAAAGACCTGCGTAACCGCGGTGTACTGTTTGAGCCGTTGAAAAACCGGGTGCTCGGGATGATTTTCGAAAAGTCCTCGACGCGCACACGCCTGTCGTTCGAAGCCGGCATGATCCAGCTGGGTGGCCAGGCCATCTTCCTGTCACCGCGCGACACCCAGTTGGGCCGTGGTGAGCCGATCAGCGATTGCGCCATCGTGATGTCGCGCATGCTCGATGCCGTGATGATCCGTACCTTCGCCCACAGCACCTTGACCGAATTTGCCGCCAACTCCCGTGTGCCCGTGATCAACGGCCTGTCCGATGACCTGCATCCCTGCCAGTTGCTGGCCGACATGCAAACCTTTCTCGAACATCGTGGCTCGATCCAAGGCAAGACCGTGGCCTGGATCGGCGACGGCAACAATATGTGCAACAGCTATATAGAAGCGGCGATCCAGTTCGACTTCCACCTGCGTATCGCCTGCCCTGAAGGCTACGAGCCCAGCGCCGAGTTCATGGCCAAGGCCGATGGCCGTGTGCAACTGCTGCGCGATCCAAAAGACGCAGTGGTCGGCGCGCACCTGGTGAGCACCGACGTCTGGACCTCCATGGGCCAGGAAGACGAAACCGCCAAACGCCTGGCCCAATTCGCGCCGTTCCAGGTGACCCGCGCGTTGCTCGACCTGGCCGCGCCGGACGTGCTGTTCATGCACTGCCTGCCCGCCCACCGAGGCGAAGAAATCAGCCAGGACCTGCTCGACGATCCGCGCTCAGTCGCGTGGGATCAGGCCGAGAACCGCCTGCATGCGCAAAAAGCCTTGCTCGAATTCCTCGTCCCGCCGTCGTACCACCACGCATGAGCCAGCCATTACTGCTGAACCTGCGCAATCTGGCATGCGGCTATCAAGACCAGCGGGTGGTGCTGAACCTCAACCTGCACCTCAACGCCGGCGATATCGGTTGCCTGCTCGGCTCTTCGGGCTGCGGCAAGACCACTACCCTGCGCGCGATCGCAGGCTTTGAGCCGGTGCATGAAGGCGAAATCAGCCTGGCGGGCGACGTCATCTCCCGCGCCGGTTTCACCCTCGCGCCGGAGAAGCGTCGCATCGGCATGGTGTTCCAGGACTACGCATTGTTCCCGCACCTGAGCGTGGCTGACAACATCGCCTTTGGCATTCGCAAACACCCGCAAAAAGAGCGCGTGGTCGCCGAGTTGCTGGAACTGGTCAACTTGAAGAACCTGGGCAAGCGCTTCCCCCATGAGCTTTCCGGTGGCCAGCAACAACGCGTCGCCCTCGCCCGCGCCCTGGCGCCGGAGCCGCAGCTGCTGTTGCTGGATGAACCCTTTTCCAACCTCGATGGCGAACTGCGCCGCAAGCTCAGCCATGAAGTGCGCGACATCCTCAAGGCACGCGGCACTAGCGCGATCCTGGTGACCCATGATCAGGAAGAGGCCTTCGCCGTCAGCGATCACGTCGGGGTCTTCAAGGAAGGCCGACTAGAGCAGTGGGACACACCCTACAACCTCTATCACGAACCGCAGACGCCTTACGTTGCCAGTTTCATCGGCCAGGGGTATTTCATCCGTGGGCGGCTGAACTCACCGGAATCGGTCAGCACTGAACTGGGCGACTTGCGCGGAAACCGAGCCTATACCTTGCCGACCGGTGCAGCAGTGGATGTGCTGCTGCGCCCGGACGACATCGTGTATGCGCCGGACAGCGCGTTGAAAGCCCGGATCGTCGGCAAGACCTTCCTCGGCGCCTCAACGCTGTACCGGTTACAGCTGCCGACCGGCGCGCAATTAGAGTCGATTTTCCCCAGCCATGCCGATCACCAAGTGGGCGCAGAGGTGGGGATCCGTGTGGCGGCTGAACATTTGGTGGTGTTCCAGGCATCCGGCAGCACAGCGGCGCAGATTCCCGCTGTTGAGTCAGGCGTGCGCCGCCACAGCGTCGCTCACTGACGAAACCGGATCAAACTGTGGGAGCTGGCTTGCCTGCGATACAGACAACTCGGGTTATCTGTTACACCGCGTTGATGCTATCGCAGGCAAGCCAGCTTCCACACTTGATCCTCATAGACTTCAAAGATGATTATCAGGCCCGCCCGATCGGTGCGAATTTGGCCTGGGTGTGTTCTGCCAGCACCGCCGCTGGCAATTCAACTTCCAGGCCTCTTCTGCCCGCGCTGACAAAAATCGTTGCAAAGGGTTGCGCCGTTTCATCGATAAACGTGCGCAGGCGCTTTTTCTGCCCCAACGGACTGATGCCGCCCAACAGATAACCCGTGGAGCGCTGCGCCGCTGCCGGGTCAGCCATTTCGACTTTCTTCACACCCGCAGCGTGAGCCAGGGCTTTCAAGTCCAGACTTCCGACGACCGGCACCACCGCCACCAACAATTCACCCTTCTCACTGCTCGCCAGCAGCGTCTTGAACACCTGGGCCGGGTCCAGGCTCAATTTCTCCGCGGCCTCCAGCCCATACGAGGCTGCCTTGGGATCATGTTCATAACTATGCACACGATGTTCGGCGCGAACTTTTTTCAACAGGTCCAATGCAGGGGTCATAGCGGCTCCGGGCGGGCAAACTGATGGCCAATTCTAGGCCAAGCCTACCTAAAACGCTCTAGCACAGACCTATTACCGCTTAAGCAACGCGCCTTGGCCATGATCATTCATCACACCAATAGTTCGGAAATGACCAATGGTTCACTTTCGACCTTTGACAGCGGTCATTCTTGTCTATATTTTTTCGTTTCCGAATACCGTAGGAATAATCCTCTGGTACTCCGCAGTAAGCCGCGATCCAGGATGGGGATCCTTCTCGTGGTGAATATCGCGCAACTGCCCGTTGAGGCCGTGCGCAAGACAAGAACAACAATTGAGGTTTTCCATGACAACTGCTCTTCAACAGCCTTCACTTTCGAGCCAATGCATGGCCGAATTCCTGGGCACCGCGCTGCTGATCTTCTTCGGTACAGGATGCGTCGCCGCGCTCAAGGTCGCGGGTGCGAGCTTTGGCTTGTGGGAAATCAGTATCATCTGGGGGGTCGGCGTGAGCATGGCGATCTACCTGAGTGCCGGTATTTCCGGGGCTCACCTCAACCCAGCGGTCAGTATCGCCCTGTGCATCTTTGCCGATTTTGAAAAGCGCAAACTGCCCTTCTATATTCTTGCCCAGGTCGCCGGCGCCTTTTGCTCCGCCGCCCTGGTGTACACGCTCTACAGCAATCTGTTTTTCGATTACGAACAAACCCACCACATGGTCCGCGGCTCCCAAGCCAGCCTGGAATTGGCCTCGGTGTTCTCCACCTATCCTCATGCGCTGCTGAGCACGGCCCAGGCATTCCTGGTGGAAATGGTCATCACCGCCATCCTGATGGGCGTGATCATGGCCCTCACCGACGATAACAACGGCCTGCCACGCGGCCCCCTGGCGCCCCTGCTGATCGGTTTGCTGATCGCGGTGATTGGTAGCGCCATGGGCCCCCTGACCGGCTTTGCGATGAACCCGGCACGGGATTTCGGCCCCAAGCTGATGACCTTTTTCGCCGGTTGGGGTGAAATGGCCTTTACTGGCGGTCGAGATATTCCTTACTTCCTGGTGCCGATTTTCGCCCCGATTGTCGGCGCATGCCTGGGTGCTGCGGCCTATCGCGGGCTGATTGCCCGCCATCTGCCGAGCGCAGCACCGGCTATCGCTGAAGAAACACCTGACACGGCTGTCAACGGCAAGACTCGTATTTCCTGAAAGCGCCAGCCTGGTCCCCTGCCCTTCGCGGCCCAGGCTGATTTCTGACTTCCTTATTTCGTCCAAGGCAATTGACATGACCGACCTTCAGAATAAGAACTACATCATTGCCCTTGATCAGGGCACCACCAGTTCCCGGGCGATCATCTTCGATCGTGACGCCAACGTGGTGTGTACCGCCCAGCGTGAATTCGTCCAGCACTACCCGCAGGCGGGCTGGGTTGAACATGACCCGATGGAAATCTTCGCCACCCAGAGCGCGGTGATGGTTGAGGCGCTGGCCCAGGCCGGCCTGCACCATGACCAGGTGGCCGCCATCGGTATCACCAACCAGCGTGAAACCACGGTGGTCTGGGACAAGATCACCGGCCGCCCGATCTACAACGCCATCGTCTGGCAGTGCCGTCGCAGTACCGAGATCTGCCAGCAGCTCAAGCGCGACGGCCATGAGCAATACATCAGCGACACCACGGGCCTTGTGACCGACCCGTACTTCTCCGGCACCAAGCTCAAGTGGATCCTCGACAACGTCGAAGGCAGTCGCGAACGTGCGCGCAATGGCGAACTGCTGTTCGGCACCGTCGACAGCTGGCTGATCTGGAAATTCACCGGCGGCAAGACCCACGTCACCGACTACACCAACGCGTCGCGCACCATGCTCTTCAACATCCACACCCTGGAGTGGGATGCGAAGATGCTGGAGATTCTCGACATCCCACGGGAAATGCTCCCTGAAGTGAAGTCATCGTCGCAAATCTATGGCCGTACCAAGAGCGGCATCGCTATCGGTGGCATTGCCGGCGACCAGCAAGCGGCCCTGTTTGGCCAGATGTGCGTGGAAGCGGGCCAGGCCAAGAACACCTACGGCACCGGCTGCTTCCTGCTGATGAACACCGGCGACAAGGCGGTGAAATCCAAACACGGCATGCTCACCACCATTGCCTGCGGCCCGCGCGGTGAGGTGGCCTATGCCCTGGAAGGCGCGGTCTTCAACGGCGGCTCCACCGTGCAATGGCTGCGTGACGAACTGAAGATCATCAACGATGCCCACGACACCGAATACTTTGCCGGCAAGGTCAAAGACAGCAACGGCGTGTACCTGGTACCCGCCTTCACCGGCCTCGGCGCGCCCTACTGGGACCCGTATGCCCGTGGCGCACTGTTCGGCCTGACCCGTGGCGTACGCGTAGACCACATTATTCGCGCAGCCCTGGAGTCGATTGCCTACCAGACCCGCGACGTCCTCGACGCCATGCAACAGGACTCGGGCGAACGCCTCAAGGCCCTGCGCGTGGACGGCGGCGCGGTTGCCAACAATTTCCTGATGCAATTCCAGGCCGACATCCTCGGCACCCAGGTAGAACGCCCGCAAATGCGTGAGACCACTGCCTTGGGCGCAGCCTACCTGGCCGGCCTGGCGTGTGGCTTCTGGGGCAGCCTGGACGAGTTGCGCGGCAAAGCAGTGATCGAGCGCGAGTTCGAACCACAGCTGGATGAAGCGGCCAAAGAAAAACTCTATGCCGGCTGGCAAAAAGCCGTGAGCCGCACCCGTGACTGGGAACCGCACGAAGGCGCCGAATAAGCCAAGCGCTGGCTTACGGTAGGTTGTAACTGGCAGGGAGCGGATTCCTGCGTCATCATGGGCCACTTTTGTATGGCAGCCCAAAGGACGCCCCATGAATCTGCCTCCCCGCCAACAACAAATCCTCGAACTGGTCCGCGAAAGCGGCTACGTCAGTATCGAGGAAATGGCGCAGCTATTCGTTGTCACCCCGCAAACCATCCGCCGCGATATCAACCAGCTGGCGGACGCCAACCTGTTGCGCCGCTACCACGGCGGCGCAGCCTATGACTCCAGTGTCGAGAATACCGCGTACGCCATGCGTGCCGACCAGATGCGCGACGAGAAGCAACGCATCGGTGAAGCCATCGCCGCGCAGATTCCCGATCATGCCTCGCTGTTCATCAACATTGGCACCACCACCGAATCCATCGCCCGTGCGCTGCTCAATCACAACCACCTGAAAATCATCACCAACAACCTCAACGTTGCCACCATGCTCAGCGCCAAGGACGACTTCGATGTGTTGCTCACCGGCGGCAATGTGCGCCGTGACGGTGGCGTGGTGGGCCAAGCCAGTGTCGACTTCATCAACCAGTTCAAGGTCGACTTTGCCCTGGTGGGCATCAGCGGGATCGACGAGGACGGCAGCCTGCTGGACTTCGATTACCAAGAAGTGCGGGTTTCCCAGGCCATCATCGCCAATGCGCGGCAAGTGATTCTGGCGGCAGACTCCAGCAAATTCGGGCGCAATGCCATGATTCGCCTGGGGCCGATCAGCCTGGTGGACTGCCTGGTGACTGACCAGCAGCCGGTGCCGGCCTTGGTGCAAGTGCTGAATGAGCACAAGGTGCGGCTGGAAGTCGTTTAGCGCCTGTTCAGGCGTCATCGCGGGCAAGCCCGACTCCCACAGTTTGAAATGCGATTAAATGTGGGAGCCGGGCTTGCCCGCGATGACGGCCTCACTCACACCCATACATTCACCTTTGTTCATAATTCTTCCTTTCTCCGCCCTTCGATGAGTTTTTTCAATCGAAGTCGGGTGGCTGTGCCCGCAATTATCAGCTACCATTTTCGCAAATGAACATTAATGTTCGAATTCCAAGACGAAAAGATCGCGAGGCCAGCCGATGAACCCTTCCACCTTGCCTGCTCCACCGCTTGCCGAAGTCTATGACGTTGCCGTAATTGGTGGCGGGATCAATGGCGTCGGGATTGCGGCAGACGCAGCCGGTCGCGGTTTGTCGGTATTCCTTTGCGAAAAGGATGACTTGGCCAGCCACACCTCCTCGGCCAGCAGTAAGCTGATCCACGGCGGCCTGCGTTACCTGGAACACTACGAATTCCGCCTGGTGCGCGAAGCCCTGGCCGAACGTGAGGTGCTGCTAGGCAAAGCCCCACACATCGTCAAGCAAATGCGCTTCGTGCTGCCGCACCGCCCGCACTTGCGCCCGGCGTGGATGATTCGCGCTGGCTTGTTCCTGTATGACCACTTGGGCAAGCGCGAAAAACTGGCAGGCTCCAAAAGCCTCAAGTTCGGTGCCGACAGCCCGCTGAAAAGTGAAATTACCCGAGGCTTCGAATACTCCGACTGCTGGGTCGATGACGCCCGCTTGGTCGTGCTCAACGCCATGGCGGCCCGCGAGAAAGGCGCGCACATCCACACGCAGACCCGTTGCGTCAGCGCCCATCGCAGTAACGGCCTGTGGGAAATGAACATGGAGCGTGCCGACGGCAGCCTGTTCTCGATCCGCGCCCGCGCCCTGGTGAATGCTGCCGGCCCTTGGGTGGCCAAATTCATCAAGGACGACCTGAAGCTGGATTCGCCCTACGGCATCCGCCTGATTCAAGGCAGCCACCTGATCGTGCCGCGCCTGTACGAAGGCGCCCACGCGCACATCCTGCAGAACGAAGACCAGCGCATCGTCTTCACCATTCCGTACCTGAACCACTTGACGATCATCGGCACCACCGACCGCGAATACACCGGCGACCCGGCTGCAGTGGCGATCACCGAAGGCGAAACCGACTACATGCTCAAAGTGGTCAACGCGCACTTCAAGAAACAACTGAGCCGTGACGATATCGTCCACACTTACTCCGGCGTGCGCCCGCTGTGCAACGACGAGTCCGACAACCCATCGGCCATCACGCGCGATTACACCCTGGCCTTGTCCGGCGGCACCGGCGAAGCGCCGATCCTGTCGGTATTCGGCGGCAAGCTGACCACCTATCGCAAACTGGCCGAGTCGGCCATGGCCCAACTGGCGCCGTACTTCACCCAGATGCGCCCTAGCTGGACCGCCACGGCCAGCCTGCCCGGCGGTGAAGACATGACCACCCCTGAAGCCCTGGCTGACGCCATCCGTGCCAAGTTCGACTGGGTACCGAGCGAGATCGCCCGCCGCTGGTCCACCACTTACGGCAGCCGCACCTGGCGCTTGCTGGAGGGCGTGCAAACGCTCGCCGATCTGGGTGACCACCTGGGTGGCGGCCTGTATAGCCGCGAAGTCGACTATCTGTGCGCCGAAGAGTGGGTGACGCAACCGCAGGACGTGCTGTGGCGCCGTACCAAGCTTGGCCTGTTCACCACCGAGCAGGAGCAGGAAAACCTGCAACGCTATTTGTCCAAGGTCGAGCAGAACCGCAGCAAGATCGAAGCGGCCTGACCGCCTGACTGTAGGAGCGAGCTTGCTCGCGAAAAACTAGAGAGCGCCGCGTTTATTCAGCATAAACGCGGCGTTTTTGCGTTTTTCGCGAGCAAGCTCGCTCCTACAGACTATTCGGTTTTCCGAACGCGCCCCTCAACTCTATTCGGTTTGCCGGATCAAAGACCGAAAATATCACCGAAACAAAAAGTTAATTTCCATATAAATCATGCAGTTATCCTTTTATTTTCGGTATGGCACGACTCATGCTCTACACTCTTCAACGATTGCCTGAGGCGCCTTAGGAGCCGTCACGGGCAGTTGCTGTACAAGAGAGCCGTTCAGCTGGCTTCATAAAAAAAACAAATGTCGAGGAAGTATTGATGCGCATCGTTCCCCATATCCTGGGCGCAGCTATCGCTGCTGCTCTGATCAGCACTCCAGTTTTTGCCGCCGAACTCACCGGCACACTGAAGAAAATCAACGACTCCGGCACCATCACTCTCGCTCACCGCGACAGCTCCATTCCGTTTTCCTACATCGCGGATGGTTCGGGCAAACCCGTGGGCTACTCCCACGACATCCAGTTGGCCGTTGTCGAGCAACTGAAAAAAGACCTGAACAAACCCGACCTCAAAGCCAAGTACAACCTGGTGACCTCGCAAACCCGTATCCCGTTGATCCAGAACGGCACCGCGGATCTGGAGTGCGGCTCCACCACCAATAACGCCGAACGCGCCCAGCAAGTTGACTTCACCGTCAACATCTTCGAAATCGGCACCCGCCTGCTGGTCAAGAAAGACAAGGAAGGCAAGCCGTCCTACGCTGACTTTGCCGACCTGAAAGGCAAAAACGTCGTGACCACCGCCGGCACCACGTCCGAGCGCATCATCAAGGCGATGAACGCCGACAAGCAAATGGGCATGAACGTTATCTCCGCCAAAGACCACGGCGAATCCTTCCAGATGCTCGAAAGCGGCCGTGCCGTTGCATTCATGATGGACGACGCCCTGCTGGCCGGTGAAGAAGCCAAGGCCAAGAAGCCCGATGACTGGGTTATCACCGGCACTCCGCAGTCATTCGAAGCCTATGCATGCATGGTTCGCAAAGGCGACCCGGACTTCAAGAAAGCCGTGGATGACGCCATTGTCGCCCTGTACAAGTCCGGCGAGATCAACAAGATCTACGCCAAATGGTTCGAAAGCCCGATCCCACCGAAAGGCCTGAACCTGAACTTCCCGATGAGCGACAAGGTCAAGGAGCTGATCGCTAACCCTAGCGACAAACCAGCGCCAGAAGTAAAAATCTGATACCTGACTAAGCTTATGTCCTGAGGGAGCCAACCCTCCCTCAGGCGTCTGTAATTACCTGCTGGTTTTAACTTGGAACACTCGACCTGGCGGTTTTCGAGCCGATCGTGTGTGCCTGGCGTTCAACGTCAGGCGGGAACGGATCTTCCCCAAGCGGGTGCTTGTACATCGATCGATCTCGAGGGGAGACCCTAATGAATTACAACTGGGACTGGGGCGTGTTCTTCAAGTCCACCGGCGTGGGCAGCGAGACTTATCTCGACTGGTACCTCTCCGGGCTGGGCTGGACCATCGCCATTGCTGTCGTGGCATGGATTATCGCCTTGCTGCTGGGCTCCATTCTGGGGGTCATGCGCACGGTGCCAAACCGCCTCGTATCGGGCATCGCGACCTGCTACGTGGAACTGTTTCGTAACGTGCCGCTGCTGGTTCAGCTGTTCATCTGGTACTTCCTGGTACCGGACATGCTGCCGCAGAACCTGCAGGACTGGTACAAACAAGACCTGAACCCGACCACTTCGGCCTACCTGAGTGTCGTAGTGTGCCTGGGCCTGTTCACTGCCGCCCGTGTGTGCGAGCAAGTGCGTACCGGTATCCAGGCGCTGCCACGCGGCCAGGAATCCGCGGCGCGCGCCATGGGCTTCAAGCTGCCGCAGATCTACTGGAACGTGCTGCTGCCCCAGGCTTACCGCATCATCATTCCGCCGCTTACCTCGGAATTCCTCAACGTGTTCAAGAACTCCTCCGTGGCGTCCTTGATCGGCTTGATGGAACTGCTGGCGCAAACCAAACAGACCGCCGAGTTCTCGGCCAACCTGTTTGAAGCCTTCACCCTGGCCACGCTTATCTACTTCACCCTGAACATGAGCCTGATGCTGCTGATGCGCGTGGTCGAGAAGAAAGTCGCAGTGCCCGGCCTGATCTCCGTGGGGGGCAAATAATGGACTTCGATTTCAGCGGCATCATCCCCGCCATCCCGGGCCTGTGGAACGGCATGGTCATGACCTTGAAGCTGATGGTCATGGGTGTGGTCGGCGGCATCATCATCGGGACCATTCTGGCCCTGATGCGCTTGTCGTCCAATAAACTGCTGTCCCGCGTGGCCGGCGCCTATGTGAACTACTTCCGCTCGATCCCGCTGCTGCTGGTGATCACCTGGTTCTACCTGGCGGTGCCGTTCGTGCTGCGCTGGATCACCGGCGAAGACACCCCGATCGGCGCGTTCACCTCCTGCGTCGTGGCGTTCATGATGTTCGAGGCTGCGTACTTCTGCGAAATCGTACGAGCCGGCGTGCAGTCGATTCCCAAGGGCCAGATGGCGGCGGCACAAGCCATGGGCATGACCTACGGCCAGACCATGCGCCTGATCATCCTGCCCCAGGCGTTCCGCAAGATGACGCCGTTGCTGCTGCAACAGTCGATCATCCTGTTCCAGGACACCTCCCTGGTCTACACCGTGGGCCTGGTGGACTTCCTCAACTCCGCCCGCTCCAACGGCGACATCATCGGCCGCTCCAACGAGTTCCTGATCTTTGCCGGTGTCGTCTACTTCATCATCAGCTTTTCCGCCTCGCTGCTGGTCAAGCGTCTGCAAAAAAGGTTTGCCGTATGATCTCTATCAAGAACATCAACAAGTGGTATGGCGACTTCCAGGTGCTGACCGATTGCAGCACTGAGGTTAAAAAAGGCGAAGTGATCGTGGTGTGCGGGCCGTCCGGGTCGGGCAAATCCACCCTGATCAAATGCGTGAACGCGCTGGAACCGTTCCAGAAAGGCGACATTGTCGTCGACGGCACCTCCATCGCCGACCCGAAGACCAACCTGCCAAAACTGCGTTCGCGCGTGGGCATGGTGTTTCAGCACTTCGAGCTGTTCCCGCACCTGACCATCACCGAAAACCTGACCATCGCGCAGATCAAGGTATTGGGCCGCAGCAAGGAAGAAGCCACCAAGAAGGGCCTGCAACTGCTCGACCGCGTGGGCTTGTCGGCTCACGCCCACAAGCATCCTGGCCAGCTCTCCGGCGGCCAGCAACAACGTGTGGCGATTGCCCGCGCCCTGGCCATGGACCCGATCGTCATGCTGTTCGACGAACCGACCTCGGCGCTGGACCCGGAAATGGTCAACGAAGTGCTCGACGTGATGGTGCAACTGGCCCACGAAGGCATGACCATGATGTGTGTGACCCACGAAATGGGCTTTGCGCGCAAAGTGGCCGACCGCGTGATCTTCATGGACGCCGGCAAGATCATCGAAGACTGCCCGAAGGAAGAGTTCTTCGGCGACATCAGCGCACGCTCCGAGCGTGCGCAGCACTTCCTCGAGAAAATCCTGCAGCACTAAAAGCAACACCGTTCGTTCTGTAGGAGCCGGGCTTGTGTGGGAGCTGGCTTGCCTGCGATGGCATCGCCTCGGTGCAACTGTCACACCGAGGCGCCTGCATCGCGGGCAAGCCCGACTCCCACACAAGCCCGCTCTTACACTGGCGAGAAGTAGCTGACCCAAGGCATCTGTGATGAAATGCGACCCCAATCAATATCGCGCCGCGCCGCCATCACTTGCCGTGAAGCCTCGTCTGATACGCCAACTGTTCCTGCCGCCGTTGATCATCGCCCTGATGGTCGGCCTGGGTTATATCGGCTTCTGGGTCAGTGACTACTACGGCATCCGCACCCTCAGCGACAACGGCGAACGCCAGTTGGAGCTGCACGCCCGCACCGTCGAAAGCGAACTGAGCAAGTACACCTACCTGCCCAGCCTGCTGGAACTGGAGTCCAGTGTTTCCCAACTGCTCGCCGACCCGAACCAGGAAACCCGCAAGACGGTCAACGACTACCTCGAAGGCCTGAACCGCCGCAGTCGCAGCCGCGCCATCTATGTGATGGACACCACCGGCCGCGTGCTGGCCACCAGTAACTGGCGCGATGCCGACAGTTACCAAGGTGAGGACCTGTCCTTTCGCGCCTATTTCCAGAACGCCGTACGCGGCCAGCCCGGTCGTTTCTACGGCATCGGCAGCACCAACGGCGAACCCGGCTATTACCTGGCCCATGGCCTGGAAGAGCACGGCAAGATCATCGGCGTCGCCGTGGTCAAGGTGCGCCTCGAAGCCCTTGAAGAGCGCTGGCAACGTGCGCGCCTCGAAGCTTTCGTGAGCGATGAGAACGGCATCATTATTCTTTCCAGCGACCCGGCGCGCCGCCTCAAGGCCGTACGCCCGCTGAGCGATGACACCAAGGACCGCCTGGCCCACAGCCTGCAATATTACTGGGCGACGCTCAATGAACTGCAACCCCTGGCCCGTGAGCGCCTGAACGAAGGCACCGAGAAACTGACCTTCCCGGCCAACACCGAAGTGGTCAACGACCAGCACGCGGTCAGCTACCTGGCGCAGACCCGCCCGCTGAACGACACGCCGTGGAACTTCACCCTGCTCACCCCGCTCAACGACCTGCGCCGCGCCGCGATCAACCAGGGCATCCTGGTGGCCGTCGCCTTCGGCCTGGTCGCCTTCCTGCTGATTGCCTGGAACGAGCGACGCAAGGTCATCGCCACCCGCCTCGCCGCACGGGAAGCCTTGCAGGAAGCCAACAGCCAGCTTGAGCGTCGGATTGCCGAACGCACCGCCGACCTGCGCGCCAGCAACGAACGGCTCAAGGGCCAGATTCGCGAACGACGCCAGGCCGAAGAAACCTTGCGCCGCGCCCAAGACGAACTGGTACAGGCCGGCAAACTCGCGGCCATCGGCCAGATGTCCACCAGCATCGCCCACGAACTGAACCAGCCGCTGGCGGCCTTGCGCACGCTGTCGGGCAACACCGTACGCTTCCTTGAGCGCGGCGCCCTGGACACCGCCAGCACCAACCTCAAGACCATCAACGAACTGATCGACCGCATGGGCCGCATCACCGCCAGCCTGCGCTCCTTTGCTCGGCGCGGCGACGACCAGGGCGAAGCCAGCCTCGGCAAGGCCGTGGACGCCGCGTTCCAGGTGCTCGGCGCGCGCCTGGACAGCCTGCCGTTGACCGTGCACCGTGACTTTGCCAACGCCCAATTGCAGATCGACCAGACCCGCCTGGAGCAGATCCTGGTCAACCTGATCGGTAACGCGCTCGATGCCATGCAAGCCCAAGCGGTGCCGCAACTGTGGCTGGAAGGCCAGAGCGGCGATGGCAAATACCGCCTGTTGGTGCGTGATAATGGCCACGGCATCGACCCCGAGGCGCGCAAGCATTTGTTCGAACCCTTTTTTACCACCAAGCCCGGCGAACAAGGCCTGGGCCTGGGCCTGACCCTTTCCGCAAGCCTCGCGGCCGCTACCGGCGGTAGCCTTGCCGTGGAACATCCGGCCAATGGTGGTACCGCCTTTGTCCTGAACCTGCCATTGGTGGGCGCTCAACGAGCTGAGTCGACATGAATACACAAGCCCAAGACCTTACCGTCCTGATCGTCGAAGACGACCCCCATGTACTGCTCGGTTGCCAGCAAGCACTGGCGCTCGAAGACATCACCAGCGTCGGCGTGGGCAGCGCCGAAGAAGCGCTCAAGCGCATCGGCGAGAACTTCGCTGGCATCGTCATCAGCGATATCCGCCTGCCGGGCATCGATGGCCTGGAACTGCTGACCCGCCTCAAGGCCATGGATAAAAGCCTGCCGGTGGTGTTGATCACTGGGCATGGCGATATCTCCATGGCGGTGGGCGCCATGCGTAACGGCGCCTACGACTTCATGGAGAAACCCTTCTCGCCCGAACGCCTGGTGGACGTGGCACGCCGCGCCCTGGAACAGCGCGGCCTGGCGCGGGAAGTCTGGTCGTTACGCCGGCAACTGGCCGAGCGCGACTCGCTGGAAGGCCGCATCATCGGCCGCTCGCCGGCGATGCAAAACCTGCGTGAACTGATCGCCAACGTCGCCGACACCTCGGCCAACGTGTTGATCGAAGGCGAAACCGGCACCGGCAAGGAACTGGTCGCGCGCTGCCTGCATGATTTCAGCCGACGCCATACCCACCAGTTCGTTGCGCTCAACTGCGGTGGCCTGCCGGAGAACCTCTTCGAAAGCGAGATTTTCGGCCACGAGGCCAACGCCTTCACCGGCGCCGGTAAACGTCGCATCGGCAAGATCGAGCATGCCCATCAAGGCACGCTGTTCCTCGATGAAGTAGAGAGCATGCCGATCAACCTGCAGATCAAATTGCTGCGGGTGCTGCAAGAACGTACGTTGGAACGCCTGGGTTCGAACCAGAGCGTGGCAGTGGATTGTCGGGTAATCGCTGCCACCAAGTCCGACCTCGACGAGTTGAGCCGCGCCAGCCAGTTCCGCAGCGACCTGTACTACCGCCTCAATGTCGTCACCCTGGAACTGCCGCCTTTGCGCGAGCGGCGCGAAGACATCCTGCAACTGTTCGAACACTTCCTGCAGCAATCGTCGCTACGCTTCGACCGCGCCGTGCCGGAGCTGGACAACCAGACCCTGTCCAGCCTGATGAGCCACGACTGGCCGGGCAACGTGCGTGAGTTGCGCAACGTCGCCGAACGCTTCGCCCTGGGCTTGCCCGCCTTCAAGAAAAGCGGCGCCGGCAGCGGCAACCAAGGGGTTGCCTTTACCGAGGCGGTGGAAGCCTTTGAGCGCAACCTGCTCAACGATGCCCTGCAACGCAGCGGCGGCAACCTGACCCAGGCCAGCCAGGAACTGGGGATGGCCAAGACCACCCTGTTCGACAAGGTCAAGAAATACGGGTTGAGTCACTGATGGATCTGTTCTTGAAGGCTGCACTTGGCGCCGCAGTGGTGCTGATCTTGGCGGCGCTGGCCAAGACCAGAAACTATTACATCGCGGGCTTGGTGCCGCTGTTTCCCACTTTTGCGCTGATCGCCCATTACATCGTCGGCAAAGGCCGAACAGTTGCGGATTTGAAGACCACCATCTTGTTCGGGATGTGGTCGATCATTCCGTACTTTGTGTATTTGGCGACGCTGTATGTAATGGTCGATCGGCTGCGGTTGGAGGCATCGCTGGCAGTCGCCGCCGTGGCCTGGTTGATGGCCGCGACGGTGTTGGTCAGCGTGTGGGTACGCCTGCACACCTGACACAACGCGGCAGATCGTTCCCACGCTCCCGCGTGGGAATGCAGCCAACGACGCTCCGCGTCCACGCGCGTGACGCAGAGCGTCACCAGAGGCACTCCCACGCGAAGCGTGGGAGCGATCATCGCAGGCAAGCCAGCTCCCACACTCAGATCAGCGCACGATCTTGTCTACCTGAATCCCCAGCTTTTTCAGGCGATACCAGAAGCTGCGCTCGGAAATCCCGATCCGCTGCGCCGCTGCGGCCTGCACCCCATTACTCTCCTGCAACGCCGCAAGAATGTAGGCTTTCTCCACCTCGGCCAGCGCCGCATCCAGATCCCGCGGCACGCCCGGCCCGTCGCTGAGGATCGCGGTCACATCGCCCTCGCTTGGTTTGGACGCAAACAGATACCCCGGCAAATCAATATCCTCGATCACCGATGAAGCCGCGACGATGGTTGCGCGCTCCACGCAGTTTTGCAGCTCGCGAATATTGCCCGGCCAGTGATACGCCGCCATGGCCTGCAACGCCTCGGGGCTGAAACCGGTGATGCGTTTGCCGGTGGTGGCGCTCAGGGTGTGGGCGAAGTGGCGCGCCAGGGGCGCAATGTCTTCCACACGTTCGCGCAACGACGGCAACGGAATCGGGAAGACATTCAGGCGGTAATACAAGTCTTCGCGAAACTCCTTGGCTGCCACCGCATCCAGCAGGTTCTTGTTGGTGGCGGCAATTACCCGTACATCCACCTTGCGCTCGCGGGGGTCGCCCACCGGTTCGATAACCCGCTCCTGCAAGGCGCGCAGAATCTTGGCCTGCAACGCCAAGGGCATATCACCCACCTCATCCAGAAACAGCGTGCCCTTGTCGGCCTGCATGAAGCGCCCTACCCGGTCAGCCACGGCGCCGGTGAACGCGCCTTTGCGATGGCCGAACATCTCGCTTTCCAGCAAGCCTTCAGGGATGGCCGCGCAATTGACCGCCACGAAGGGTTGGTCGGCACGGCTGCCATGCTTGTGGATGGCGCGGGCGACCATTTCCTTGCCAGTGCCGCTTTCGCCGGTCAGCAGGATAGTAGCGTTGCTGTCGCGCACCGAATCGACCGCCTGGAGCACTTGGCGAAACGCCGGGCTATCGCCCACCAGGCTGTCGAACTGCGCATGCTCGTCCAGCTCGGCGCGCATGCGCGCGTTGTCGCGCATGATGTCGCGAAACTGCAGGGCCTTGGCCACGGTGATGTCCAGCTCGTCGATGTCGAACGGCTTGGCAATGTAGTCATAGGCACCGTTACGCATCGACTGCACGGCGTTTTTCACCGTGCTGTAGGCCGTCATCACGATCACCGGCAAGGTCGGATAACGCACCTTGATTTCGGCCAGCAACGCCGGCCCGTCCATGCCCGGCATGCGCCAGTCGCTGATGACCAGGTCGATGTCCTCCTCCCCCAGCACCTTGAGCGCATGCAGGCCATTGCCCGCGCTGAACACCTGGATGCCGTTCTGGCTCAAGGCCTGGGTCAGCAGATCACAGAGCTTGGGCTCGTCGTCGACCACCAATACGTTATGCGTCATGCCCTTCCTCATCTTCACCGTCGTCTTCACCGTCAGCCGGAATGTACAGGCTGAAGGTCGCGCCGGCATCTTTCTCACTGGCGCATTCGATGCTGCCGTCGTGACTTTCCATGATCGAATAGACTTTGGCCAGGCCCAGGCCTGTGCCCGAGGCCTTGGTGGTGACGAATGGCGTGAAGATACGCTCCACCATGTCCGCAGGGATGCCCTCGCCGGTATCGGCGATGCTGATCACGGTGTTGTCGCCCACGCTGCGAATGCCCAGGGTCAGGCGCCCGCCGTCGGGCATCGCGTCGATGGCGTTGAGAATCAGGTTGAGACAGGCCTGCTTGAGCTGCTTGGCATCGGCGTAGATCGTCGCGCCAGGCGCCTGGTCGTCGATCTGCGCGTCAATGCGATGGCTGCTCAGCTCCGGGCCGCAGAAACCGAGGATTTCTTCCACCAGGGCGCGTGCCGGTTGCTGCACGCGTATCGGCGGGTTGGGCTTGGCGAAATCGAGGAACTCGGTAATCAGCTCGTTGATGCGGCTGACTTCGCTGATGACATATTCCAGGTGACGCTTGTCGGTTTCCGCCAGGTCAGCGCGCCGATGCAACAGTTGGGTGGCGGTCTTGATGATGCCCAATGGGTTGCGAATTTCGTGAGCCAGGCCCATGGCGACTTCACCCAGGGCATGCAAGCGGTCACGCCGGCGCAGTTGGGCTTCCAGATGATGCAACTCGCCCAGGCGTTCGGTCATGTGGTTGAAGGTGCTGCTCAATTGCGCCAGTTCGTCACCGCCACTGACCACCACACGGTGTGCATAACTGCCCGAGATCACCGCATCCACGCCCTGGGACAAATCGCGCAGAGGCTTGGTCAGGCGCCGCGACACCAACAACCCAGCCGCCAATGACAGCGCCGAGCTGACCAGGAAGATCAGCACGAACAGGTTGCTCTGGTTCACCAACCCCACCAGGCTGGTATGGCGTAGCAGGCCGCTGAAGATCACGCCTTGCAACTCACCGGCGTCATTGAAAATCGGCCAATACAAACCGCTGTACTGGTTAGTGAACTGCTCGCTGGGCTGCTTGGTGCTGCGCAGGTAGGCCTCGACATTCTTGGGGATGCGCGAGGGATGATTGGCGAAGCGCTGGGTGGAAAATATTTCGGAAAAACCGGCAGGGTTGGCCAAATACAGACGCAGGTCGAGGGAATGCACATCGGCCACGCTGGTGAGGAAACTGCTGTCCAGGTAAGTGGCGACCAGCAACAAGTAATCAACGCCGTCACGGCTGGTTTCGAAGGTCGACACCACCAGGCCCGTGCTCACGCCGGCGACTTGCACGGTTTGCAGCACCGCGTTGCTGGTGAGGTTGATCTGCCTGACGATGTCATCGGCGGCCGTGCTGAACATCACTTTGCGGTCGCTGGTGCGAATCAGTGCGACCACGTCGATATCGGTGGCATCGGCAATGTCGGCGGTGAGCCGGTCATGCTTTTCGGCATTTTTGGACGACGGCGGGCTGGTATAGCGCAGGAACAGCTTGGCCATGCGCGCGTTGTCGTGAAGGATGTCGCCGATTTCGTCCTTGACGATCTTGGTCGACTCTTGCAGCCAGATACGCACGTTGCTGTCGAAAATCTGCGACAGCGTGGTGGCAGCCAGCTCAGCCGCGATCATCGTAGGAATCACGCTGACCAGCCAGAACGCCAGCACCAGCTTGCGCTGGACGCTCCAACGCGAAATGGCAAAGGGGCGGGCTTTCTGGCGGGTCTTGGTAATCATCAGGTTTCGCTTATCGCAGCAGCCATGGCAGGGTCGGAACGATCCGGTCGAATAAACAGTTTTACAAGCTTGAGCAGGCCGTTGACCAGCCAGTTACGGTGGCGGAAGAACAGGCTGTTGCCCTCGAACTCGCACCCCAGGCGCAGTTTACTGGCATACCCGGCCTGGCCGCACTCGTACAGCGCAATACGGTGTTCAATACAGTAGTCGACATTGGTCAACCAGCTACGGAAGTACAGGTTGTACTCGCGGCTGAACGCAAGGTCATGGCCAAAGAACTTGTCCACCAGCCGATGCTCATCCAGCAGGATCAGGTTGAACGCCACCAGGCGCTCGTCCACCCAGTACAGAACACAGACCGCCCGCTCGTGCAGGTGTTCGAGCACCCCCGTGAAGTAACCAGCGGGCAGGCGCTCGAACTGCAAGTCTGCGCGCGCGAGCGTGGCCTCGTACAGGCGCATGACCTCGGGCAGCACGTCATCGATATTGCGCCGCCACTCGACCCGCGGCCCTGGTGCGCGCAGTTTGCGGCGCAGGTCCTTGCGCGTGGATTTGCCCAGCGACCCCAGGTAGGCATCCACCGAGCCATAAGGCAGGGGCAACACCCCCGTGGGCAAACTGGGCATGCTTTGAAAGCCTGCGGCAAGGCAGCTCTGGGCCCAATGCGGGTCGTTGGTGGGCGCATCCTTGACCGCCAGCAAGCCGATACCGAGCGCGTTGGCATCGCTGCGCGCAGCCGCCAGTAACTGCTGCAACAGCAACGGGCGCCGGGATTCGGCCACATGGCTGGCGACACCGGCATCACAGCGCTCAGCCACCGGCGAACCGATGGCGTACAACGCCAGTTGCAAAACACCAGGCCACAGCCGCTCCAGGCGCTCGGTCAAGCGTTTGCCGGCCCCCGACAGCGTAGTGTCGAGGCGATAATGGGTGATGAACGCGGCAGCCACGGCCACCAGCGTTTGATCCTCGAAGACCGCCAGGTAACGCCACTGAAAGTCATCGATTGCGGCGTTTTCCACGGCCAGGTAATAGTCCCAATCCTCCAGGGCACCGGGAAAACAGTCGTTCCAGGCATCGCGCTGGATAGCCCGGATGGTCGGGAAGGCTTGGGTGGTTATCACAGATTGCCCTTATTTCAATGGCGAACGCCGATCCAATGTGGGAGCTGGCTTGTCGGGTCGCCGCATCGCTGCGATGCAGGCGCCGCGGTGTATCAGGCAGATTGCAGTGATGCCATCGCCGGCAAGCCAGCTCCCACAGGTGCCTGCGTTGGCTTGAAGACTGCGTGCTGCTCGACAAACCTGGCACTCAACTCGATCACCCGGCGGTACTGCAAATCGACCGTGATCATGTGGTAGCAGTTGTCCAACAGGATCTTGGTCACCGGCCCGCCGAGGTGACGCTCCACATAATCGGCGTTCCAACGGCTGGTGATGTCGTCCTCGATGGAATGCAGCACCAGCGCCGGCACCTTGATCTGGGGCATGCGTTTCTTGACCACCGCGTTCATGCGGTGCAGCTCGCGCACGGTGATGCCTTCCATGGTCAGCAACCCCACCTCACTGCTCTCGCCTTCCTTCATCTGCCGCTCGACGATGGCCCGCAGGCGCTCGTTCTTAATGCCATAGGGCGGCTTCTCTTCGAAGCTGCAAATGTGCACGCCGAACGGAATCTTCATCAGCAAGGGCGTGAGAAACGCCAGTTTGTTGATGCTCCAGCCGTCGTACTTCAAGGTGGTGGAATACATCAGCAACCCGGCGACTTGCCCTGGGTGTTCGGACGCCACATACATCGACATCACCGCGCCCATGGACAAGCCACCGACAAACACCTGCCCGTGGCGTTGCTTGACCTGTACGAAGGTCTTGCGCACGCCTTCGTACCAGTCCTGCCAGCCGGTGGCCTGCAAGTCGCTGTTGTCGCCGCAGTGCCCGGCCAGCGTGGGCACATACACCGTGCAGTTGCCCGCCTTGGCCAGGCCCTTGGCGACCTGGCGCAACTCGGTCGGTGTGCCGGTCAGGCCGTGGATCAACAGGATCCCGACCGGACCATCACCGAGAACGAAACCGGCAGTGCCTTCACCGAGGTCGATCCCTTGAGCATTCACCGCGTGGTCGCTCGCACCAGCAGTTGCTCCAGCAACTTCAGGCCCAGGTCGATTTCCGGGTAGCTGATTTCCAGGGACGGCGCCAGGGTGATCACGTTCTTGTAGTAACCGCCCACATCGAGGATCAACCCGAGCTTCTGGCCGTCTACCAGCATGTCGCCTTTCATGCCTTCTTCGACCATGTAGTCCAGGGTCGCCTTGTCCGGGGTGAAGCCATCCGGGCCGCAGATTTCGCAGCGCAGCGCCAGGCCCAGGCCGTCCACATCGCCGATGATGGGGAAGCGTTTTTGCAAGTCTTGCAGGCCTTCCAGGAAGTATTTGCCCTTGGCCATGACCATGGCGCCGTAGTCGACTTCGCTGGTCATCTTGAACATTTCCAGGCCCACCGCAGTGCCCAACGGGTTGGAGGCGAAGGTGGAGTGAGTCGAACCTGGCGGGAACACCTTCGGGTTGATCAACTCTTCACGGGCCCAGATACCGCCCAATGGGTTGAGACCATTGGTCAACGCCTTGCCGAACACGATCACGTCCGGCTGTACATCGAAGTGCTCGATCGACCAGAGTTTGCCGGTGCGATAGAAGCCCATCTGGATTTCGTCGGACACCATCAGGATGCCGTGCTGGTCCAGGACGTGCTTGAGCTCGCGGTAGAAATTCATCGGCGGGATCACGTAGCCGCCGGTGCCCTGGATCGGCTCGACATAGAAAGCTGCGTATTCGCACTGGTTGGTCTTAGGGTCCCACACGCCGTTGTATTCGGTCTCGAACAAGCGGGCGAACTGCTGCACGCAATGGCTGCCGTACTCTTCCTTGGTCATGCCCTTAGGGCCACGGAAGTGGTAAGGGAATGGGATGAAATTGGCGCGTTCGCCAAAGTGGCCGTAGCGACGACGATAGCGGAAGCTAGAGGTGATCGACGAGGCGCCGAGGGTGCGCCCGTGGTAGCCGCCTTCGAAGGCGAACATCAAGCTTTTGCCGTTGCTGGCGTTGCGCACCACCTTCAGGGAATCTTCGATGGACTGCGAACCGCCGACGTTGAAGTGCACACGGCCGTCGAGGCCGAACTTGTTCTTGGCATCGACCGCGATCATTTCCGACAGCTCGATCTTGCCTTTGTGCAGGTACTGGCTGGCGATTTGCGGCAGGGTGTCGATCTGCTTTTTCAGCGCGTTGTTCAGGCGCGGGTTGGCATAGCCGAAGTTGACGGCCGAGTACCACATCTGCAGATCGAGGTAGGCCTGGTCTTCGGTGTCCCACACATAGGAGCCTTCGCAGCGGCTGAAAATACGCGGCGGCTCGATGTAGTGAACGGTGTCGCCGTAGGAGCAATACTTGGCTTCTTTATCCAGAAGCACCTGGTCTTCAGCGGTAGCGATACGGATATCAGACATGATGGAAGAGTTCCTGATTGTCAGAAGAGGTGTTGAAGGTGGTGGCGTTGGCGGCGAGGCCTTGTGGCAGCTTGGCCAGCAACGCCGGCACTTGCGCAAAGCTGTCGAAGCGCGCATGAGGAATCTGGTGGGCGACGCAGTAGTCGGCGAGGCTGCCCTTGGCGAACACGAAGTCGGCGGTGGAGGCCACGCACATGTCGGACTTGCCGTCGCCGATCACCAGCACGCGCTTGTTGCGCGGCGTGGATTTGCACTTGCAGTTGCCGGCAGCGGCGCGACAGGCATCGCTGGCATACGGGAAGTCGATGCGCCAGCTGTCCTGGTCGACCTGGCGCAGGCGGTTGGCGAGGATCGGCAACAAGGTCACGTAATTGCGCGAAAGGATGCGGGCAATGCCCTGCTCGATGCCATCGCTGACCACCTCGATGGAAGCACCCAGGCCCATGACGTGATCGACAAAATCCGGGAAGTCCGGGTCGATCTGGACGCTGTCAAAGTACGCCAGCAGTTCAGCCGGGGTGGCCTTGATCAGCGCCAGTTGGCGGCTCAGGCATTCGCGTGAACCGATATGCCCATCCAGCCATTCCTGCTCAATGGTTTCCCACTCGGGGCCGGCGAAGCGTTGGAGGACGTTGTCGATGACATCCGTGGGAGTAATGGTCCCGTCGAAGTCACACACGATATGCCAGTTGATCATCTGCCTTTCCTTTAGGTAAAGGGCCTTGGAGGAGCGCGCTGTCTGCGCTTGCCAAGGGATAGAGCAGGGACTGTGCCAACTGGCCAAAACCCCGCAGGGCTGGGGGTGAGCGCGAAATGCGCAGCGATATATGTCGCAGGAGCTACAATTTTTGTAGCTTGCTACAAACAACATGAGTGCTTGCGCAGGCGCGTCGGTTTGCGCGTTCATGCGCGCCTGCCCACCTTCAGGAAACGTCTCCATGTCCAAGCTCGCTGCTGCTGTATTCACCGGTTTACTTGGAGGGTGGGGCCTTTGCAGTGCCGCGTGGGCAGAAGGCATCACGGGCGACGTGGGCGCGGGCCTCAGCTATCAGCCCCACGACCCCAGCGCCAGCCGCTACGAAACCCGGCCTGTGCCTTACCTGGACCTGGATTGGGGCGACGTCAGCCTGAGTACCGATGACGGCCTCACCTGGAGCGCCCTGGATACACACGGCCTGACCGCTGGCCCCTATATCAACTACCTTCCGGGGCGTACTTCCAACGGCGAATTGCAGGGCCTGCGCAACGTGTCGGACATGGCCGAGGTGGGCGGCTTCGTCCAATACGCCCCGGCCAATTTCTGGCGGGTCTATGCGCAATTGGGCCAGGCCGTGGGCGGCGGGCATTCCCAGAGCGGCGCCCTGGGCAAAATCGGCGGCGAGCTGGGTTACCCCGTGGGTGGCGGGATTATCGGCAGCAATAGCCTGGTTGCGCATTTTGCCGATGCGCGCCAGACCAATACCTTCTTCGGCGTGGACGACAACGAAGCCGTCGCTTCAGGCTTGCGGCCCTATAACGCGAGCGGGGGCTTCCAGAATGTGACGCTGAGCCAAAGCTTCGCCTTCCCCCTGGCGCCCCATTGGTCGCTGCTGACCAGCGCCAGCTGGGTACACCTGGTGGGGTCGGCGGCCAAGAGCAGCATCGTCAAGGAGGCTGGCCATGTGAATCAGGGCCAGGTGCAGACGGCGATCAGCTACACCTTCGACTGAATTACACGGGAGCAAAATTGTGGGAGCGGGCTTGCTCGTGAAAGCAGTGTGTCCGTCACCCGCTACTTAACTGACCCACCGCATTAGCGAGCAAGCCCGCTCCCACATTGAGCCTGTGTTTCACAGCACTAACTTCAGTGTTCTTCGCCTTCAGCCAACAGCGCGATACCACCGATAATCACCACCACGCCCACCCAATGCAGCACGCTGATGTGCTCGCCCAGCCCCAGCCAAGACCCCAGCAATACGGCCACAAACACCAGCGAACTCAGCGGAAACGCCAGGGACAAACTGCTACGCCGCAGGATCAGCATCCACACAAAAAACGCACCCAGATAGCTGGCAATCGCCGCCAGAATCCCCGGGTTGCGCGCCACGTCCGCCAGCCATTGCCAACTGAAGTCCATCGGCCCCAATTGATCGCCGGCCACCTTGGTGAACAACTGCCCGGCGCTTTCGGTGGCGATCAGCAGTGCCCACAGCACCAGGGTGCCAAGCCGCCCATGCAGCCAGCCGGTATTGATTGTTTGCGTTGTCATGCCTGGTTCCCCGCGATTGCTACCAACATCACACCCAAAGTGATCACCAATGTGCCCAGCCAGCGACGTCCGCTGACGGTTTCCTTGAGCACCACCCTGCCCGCCAACACCACCAGGCAATAGGCCAACGCCGCCAGCGGAAACAGCAGACTCAAGGGCGCACGGGACAGCGCTTCGAGCCAGACAAAAAACTCAATCACATAGGCGCCGACGCCGGCCCACAGCAGCGGCGCATTGAACACCTGGCCCCAGAACGCACGCAGGCGAAAACCGCCATCGAGTTGGGGCAAACGGTCCACGCCCAATTTGAAACACAGCTGGCCAATCACATCGAGGACGATGGAAAACGCCAGTAACAACACCACGGTCAGGGTCACGGGAACAGCTCCTCAAACAGGTCGATCAAGGCTTCATTGGTTGCAGCATTGCGCTGCAAGTCTTGCGGGCTCCAGCGCTCCGGTGGCGGCTGGTCGGACTTGGCTTCCCAGCGCTTGAACGCGTTGCTGAACGCCGGTGTGGCGAACTCACCGCAGATGTCGATGCCAATGATGCGTTTACCCGCCGCCAACGCCCGCAGGGCCTGGAGCAAATGGGTCAGGCGCATGCCGCCCTGGTCCCAGTTGGTGGCGGCGTCTTCACTGGCCAGCACATCTTTGTCGATGGTGATCCAGATCGCCTCGGTGGGCAGGCTGGCAATCATCTGGTCGAGGAAGGCTGCCCAATCCAGGTCCGCCAGGTTGCGCCAATGCAGGTGGTTTTCCTGTTGCTGGTGGCCGGCGCCGTCCCCCACCCGGCCCCAGACCTTGGACGGCGGATGCTGCCAGGGAAACAACTGCAAACGCCCGCGCTTGAGGGCGCCAAGGTTGCCGCCGCGCAGTTGCGGGTTATGCAGGTCATCGCTGCACGGGCCGAGGGTGACGATGCGTTGGATCGCCGGCATCTTCAGCGCCCGGTTGACCCACGAACCGCAGTGCCGCTTGGGCGCAAAGCGCACCCAGTCGGGGTGGTTGTCAAAGTGAATCAGGCTGACGGGCTCTTTGAGATCGGCCAAAAACGCCGGCGTAAGGTGGTGATAATCGCCGGAACCGACAAACAGGATTTCCGGGCGCGCGTCACGGGGCCGTGGCCGTTGGGCCAGGCGCTCGACGAAACGCTTCCAGGTTTTTTCGGTGGACCACAAACGCAATTTCGGGCCCAGGTCCAGCAGGTCCAGGCGCGTGGCCCGACCGCTGGCCAACCGCCGGGCAATCGGTGCCTGGCCGGTGAGGCTGTGGTCAAGGTCTAGAATGTTCAAGGTAAGTTTCACCCCTAATGGCAGCGCCCAACCGCAGGCCGGTTGGGCTTTAGGGGTGTAATGCAAGGGATGGGCCAGCGCTCGGATGAGCGCCATGTTTGCAAACAATGAGTATCACGTGTGGGAGCTGGCTTGCCGGCGATAACGGTGTGTCAGCCAGCCCATTTGCAACTGACAGTCCGCTATCGCAGGCAAGCCAGCTCCCACATTTTGCTCCGTGCTCGGCCTCAGGATTTCGATTCGTTGATAATCTGGCGAATCGCGCCGACGAAGGCTTCCGCCGGTTGCCCACCGCTCACCGCATATTGGTCATTGAAGACAATGGTCGGCACCGAACTCACCCCACGAGAAACCCACAGCTGTTCCTGCTCGCGGACTTCGGCGGCGTATTCATCGCTGGCAAGAATCTCGGCGGCGCGCGCAATGTCCAGCCCTACGCTCTCGGCGATGATCGCCAGGGTCGCGTGGTCGGAAGGGTCCTGGCCATCGCTGAAATACGCCTTGAACAGCGCTTCCTTGAGGTTGTATTGCAAACCTTCCAACCCGGCCCAATGCAACAGGCGGTGCGCGTCGAAGGTGTTGTAGATACGGCTCTGGCCGTCGGTGCGGAACGCAAAGCCCAATGCGGCGCCCATGTCGCGGATACGCGCACGATTAGCCTGGGACTCTTGCGCCGTGGAGCCGTACTTTTCGGTGATGTGCTCGACGATGTTCTGCCCGATGGCGGGCATGTTCGGGTTCAGTTCGAACGGCTGGAAATGAATCTCGGCCTGCACTTCGCTGCCGAGCTGGTCGAGGGCTTCGGTCAGGCCGCGCAGGCCGATGATGCACCAGGGGCAGGATACGTCGCTGACGAAATCGATTTTCAGGGGGGTACTCATGGTGGGCAACCTCGCGGGCAGTCATGCGCATACATAAAGGTTGCACGATACACCACCTTCACAGCACCTTCGAAGGCTCGCTCAAATCGATCTGCGCCCAGTGCGCGGCATCCTGGCGATGGGCTTGCAGGTAGGGCAACACCGCCGCCAGCAAGGGCGCCTTGAACGCTTCCTGAAAACGGTGGGCCAGGCCGGGAATCAATTTCAACTGGCTGCCCTGGATATGCGCGGCCAGATGCACGCCGTGCATTACCGGCAACAACGGGTCGGCGGTGCCGTGTACGACCAGGGTCGGCACCCGCAGTTGGTTGAGCAAGGGCACACGGCTCGGCTCGGCCAGGATCGCCATGATCTGGCGCTTCACGCCTTCGGGGTTGAAGGCGCGGTCATAGGACAGCGCCGCCTGGTGCAGCAACGCCTGGCGATCGTCCTTGATATCCGGGCTGCCCAACGCCGCGAGCAAGTCTGCCTGTTGCTCCAGCGCCACCTCACGATTGGGCGCGCTGCGCCGCGACAGCAATTGCACCAGGGCTGCGTTCGGTGCGGGCAGGCCCTCGGCGCCGGAGCTGGTCATGATCAGGGTCAGGCTTTCCACACGCTGTGGCGCCATGGCCGCCAGGTGTTGAGCGATCATGCCGCCCATGCTTGCGCCAAGGACATGAAATTGCTGCACCTGCAATGCATCCATCAAGCCCAGCGCGTCGTCGGCCATGTCGGTCAACGTATAGGGTGCCGCCACCGGCAAACCGAGCTTGTAGCGCAGCACTTCGAAGGTCAGGTTGGCGCTCGCCGGCGCCTGCCGCCAGGTGGACAGGCCGACGTCGCGGTTGTCGTAGCGAATCACCCGAAAGCCTTGTTCGCACAGGGCCACCACCACTTCATCCGGCCAGTGAATCAACTGCCCGCCCAGCCCCATCACCAGCAGCAACGCAGGGTCGGACGCACGGCCGATACTTTGATAGGCGATGCTCACCTGAGCCAGGTCGACCGTTTGGGTCGGGACATTGACATCACACCGAGAAGCCGCAAAAGACGGCAGGCCGAACAGGAGAGCGGCCACTAAAAACAACGCACGCATGAAAAACACCAAAACGCAGAACCCCAGTAGAGCGCGAGTCTGATGAAGTTTGTTCAAGCGCGCTGCCACAGTTCGATGACAGTTTGATGAAGAGTGCCCAGCGGTCATGTCGATAGCTATGTGCCGCAGCCCACTTGGCATGTCGATCTCTAATAGGGCTTTGGCCTTTTAGATAGAGCGAATCCGCCCCATGCCTTCTTCCATTGCCCTACCTCCTGCGACACACCCACTGATGCAACCGGCCATCGACGAACACCTGCTCGCCGATGCCACGCCACGCTTGCAGAACTGCCGCGCCGAGCTGCTCGTGCTAATGGAGGGTATCCCGACGGTGCGCGACATCATCAATCGGATGCTCCAAGCGCAGCTTCAATTGGACGGCGAGCGCGTGGCACTGGAGTTTCCCGCCACCGAGCGACGTGGGCGCAGCCGCATTGTCCTGACAGATGCCTGCCTCTATATGCAACAGCATCCGGCCCTGGATACAGCGCAGGAGCCAGACGCACGTGTGCTCAACCTGCCGCGGTCCCACGCGTTGTCGCGCTACACCGCGGCGATGCTGCTCGACGAGCTCAAGGGCCTGGACCTGGAACAAAGCCTGGATGACCACTGGCTGCGCTACTGGCGTACAGAGCGAGCGCCCCGCTCGCCGGTAACTTGCTACAAGCGGGTGCTGGAGCTGTACCGGATTCACATTGAAGCCAGCGCTGAGCGGTCACTCGCCTCGGGGAAGGTGCATGCCGAAGTCCTCGATCCCGTGTTTTCACTGCTCCATTCGCAGTCTGCTACAGCGCAGACACCTCGCCGCTACACCGAACACCTATTTCTCAAGCCCCACGACGCCCCAGCCATCGCCCTGCCTGGTGCCTGGGTATTGAGCCTCGATACGGAAACGCCGGCCAGTCAACTGCTGTACCTGCCCACTCAGGTTCCGACATGGAAGGTATTGAGCAGACGCGAAGACTTGGAACGCTGGCTGCTCGACCGACAGCAAGCGCTGTTCGGCATCACCGAGGTCGATCCTTTGGCAAGGATCGACTATAAGGCCAGCCACAACCCGCTGGAAACGGGCATCACCCTTTGGCTGAAACAATTGACCGAGGCGCAATATCAGGACGCGCTGAGCCCGCTTGCGAACGTACAGATTCACAACGCTTACTTGGCCCTCCAGCACGTCGACCGGCTTGATGACATGCGTAAAACCCGCTGTCTGTTTGCCTCGGAGCCTGAACACCCGGAATCGGCCGTCGGCACCACTAGCACCCCACCCGTTCCCCAATTCGGCCGGCTGCATAACGGTGTCGATACCCGCCAACGCAAAGCTTTGATCGAGCACCAACGGCGCGCCCTGGAAAACCTGTTGGGCAACGACACACCAACGAGTGAGCGCTGGCAGTCATTCAAGCAACAACTGGACGCACTCAAGGCGCTACAACACGCTGCCGAAGCGGCGGCGCGGGCCATGCTCAACCGAGCGCCCCTGGATTTCGACACGCTCAACACCCACTACACCGCGCTGTACCAGGCACGTTTGCAGGGGGTCAAGACCGAAGCGCGTATCCAGAGAACCCTCGATCAACTAAGTGAGGACGAACTGCAACTGATCGAAAACGCCCTGGCCGCACCCTCGCCGGATGTCGTCGCATTGACCTTGTCGGTCACTCAGGCCGGGAATCCAATGCCTTCCCGCACCGAACTCAACGGGCCACTGGTTTTCCTTCCACCCCAGGACGAATCCACGGCCGGGACACGTGAAGGCGTGCATATCATTTACTGGCCCGGCAGGGACGGTGGTTTGCAGCGTTTCTCGTCGCGCCAGGCACTGGAGGATGGGATATTTGGCATTCAGCCCGAGGATCAACAACTGGCGCTGCAATTCACGACACTGACCCAGGACCCATTCGACTACAGCTTGAGCAGTCAACAGGCCGCCTTTGAAGAACAGGCCGCCCGCGTGCGCCAGACGTGGTCAGCCGATGAACACGCGTCACAGCGCGTCGGTGAACTGGAGCAACGGGTGGAGCAAACGCTGCCTGGCTTGTTGGTGCCCGAAAACTCGGCGCGTGAGGCGGCGTTTCTGCTACTTGTCGAACAACATAATGCGCGGCTGCTGGCCGAACGACTGCCGTCATGGCTGATCACTCAACCCGTTGAAAAACGCGAGGCATTCAAGGCCCTGCTACGCGCCTATATACCGGCGCTGAACAATGCCCAGACGCTGCTGGAGCGCTCCCTGCCACCGCGTGACGCGTTCGTCAGGCACAAGCTCGATGCGCGTATACGCAAGGATTTTTCCATCCGCAAAGGCTTTACTCTTCAACTGGAACTGCCTGACTCGGTGGAGCAAAAACGCGACATCATTGCCGGCGCCGCACCGGGTACTCCGGTCAAAATCATTGATGTACCCAGTGCCAGGCGCAGCCAGATGACGTTGGACGACCTGGCGCTACGCAACATCGACGCCGAACTGAGCCAGCGCCTGGGGTTCGTGACTGTCCAGGTGACAGCCGACGATGTCGAGGAGCGTGACACCCTCAAGGCTGGCATCACAAAAAGCTACCTGAAGGATCTAGTTACCGGCCTTGACCTGGCTAAACAGTACGAAGTCCGCATCCTCGACGCGTTCAAGGGCGCCCAGGGCGAATCCATCCATCAAAAACTCTACCGCCGCGAATGCCTGGTGGAGCCTTTGCGCCTGATGCTCAAAACGCAGGGCATATTGGCGCACATGCAGAACCACATCAGCGCCGACGAAGTACGGGTGTTGAACACCGCCATCGACGCCGATACCCAGGCCGCCTGGCACGCCAGCGCGAAGCGCATCCGTCTGCTGCCGGCTCATCTGAGTGTTGGTGGTGCGGACACCCGGCAGGAGAGCCAGATTACCCTGTCGGGCATCACATTCATCGAGGAACAAAACTCGGGCAGCACCTTGCTTTACCTTCCGGACGCGCCTGACGAACGCTACCTGCGCCGTTATGCCAATCTTGAGCAGGCGCGCATTGCCCTGTTCGAACTCTGCCGTCTCGACAGCATGGCGCTATACGTGGCGGGTCGCGCAATCAAGGGTGATGTGCGAGCACACCTGGGTCGTATCGACCATGCCACCGGTAAAGGCTACGACGCGATGATACAGGCCGGACTCCCCTGGCCAGTCACCACTTCGTTGGCCGCCCATCAGTTGAATGCTCAGATGGGCCGTTTGCTGGAAGCGCATCGTAATGATGCGCGATCCAATGATGACCTGGCCCACGAAAAATATTCTCTCAAAAGCGGCAAGGTGTTCAACGGCATTAAAATCGCTCTGTCGTTCGTACCCTTCATCGGCACTGCAGTGTCCCTGGCAGACGCCACCACCAGCCTGTACCAAGCCGTAGCTGCCTTCAGGCGCGGTGACAGCGGGCATGGCATCGAACAATTAGCCTCGGTGTTCGAGTGCCTGGTATACGCGGCGATGGATACCCTGGCGCTGGCGGCCGTGCCCGGCTCACGCGGCAGTTCGGCCCGGCGATTGAGCGCCGCCCACCAGCTCAAGCATCCGCGACGCCCAAACTTTTGGCGCTCTGTCAAAACACACCAGCGCACAACCGCACGCCAGCGTTTTGCCGGTTACGAACACCCGCATATCTTCAGTATCGACAGCCTGCAACCGGTACATACCGGGCCTTATCGCCATACCCTGCGCCACACCTCTGGCGAGCATTTCATCCTCAGTGAGGGGCGCTATTACAACGTCAAGTTTGATCCAACGGCTCACGAGATGCGTCTGGTCGCCAAGGGCAAGTATTACTCACCGGCCGTTGCCCTGGACCACGCGTTGCAGTGGGACACTTACTCGGCACTGCATGGCGGCCACCTCACGGGTTATGGCGGCGGCAGCAGGCGCACAGGACGTGACGCATCGCGGGCGCGGGCCAACGTGCCAGCAACCGTCGCTCGGCAACTGCCTGCAGACGCGCTTGAGGTCAATATGCAGCGCCTCGAACTCGGCCAATCCCTGCAAAACCAGGCCCGTGCCTGTTACGGTCAGGTCAGCGAGACCACCAGCAAGCTAAAGAAATTTGCCAGTGACTATCCGGCCCCGTCAGACGTATCACCACAAAAATTAACGGACAGCAAAATCCTGGATATCGCGCTGACCAGAGACGTCGACGATGCCAAGCACCTGTATGCATCGTTCGAAACGGCTAAACAGCGTCAAGTGCATATTCGCGACCTCGACTATTCCGAGGAACTGAACCGGACAGCCCACATCGTAGCGGACCGCCTGAACCACCTGATCCAGAATGCAAAAGACCGGGCCGGTGTGCTTATCGATCGAATCATCGAGATCAACCACCAACTGAACCGCTCATCTCACACACCAGGGGCTCTTCAAGCACTGACCCAGGAAATCAGACAGTGTCGCCTTGACTTGCTCGATGAGCTGAACCGGATAGAGGCCTCGATGAAAGACATGAGCACGTGGGTCAAACGCATCACCGTCAGGCACACGCGCACGGAGGTCTCCACCTACTTGGATGCCTGGAAAAACAGGTTTACCGACCTGCGCATGGCGAGCACGAGAAGCAGCAATCTCATGCAAGCGCTCAGCCTGCGGCCAGACACCTTGAGCATTGACTGGCTGTTTCTGGAGGCCGCAGTGCATCGAGCCAGAAGCAAGTTCGATCGTGCCGTCACCAGCCACATGACGTTGCCCGATGCCAACATCAGCCGTGTCGAACGCAACCGGGTCCTGCAAAACTGCATCAAGGTCTATGAAGACTTGTCGCTTGACTTGATAACCTGGAACGAAAAATCGCCCAGCCATTTCGACCAAAGCTTTCTGGCGCTGCTGCAGAAGGATCTTGCCCGCCTGATACGAAAAGCCCAGCGCACGATAAAAAAGCCCGCTTCCCAGTCAACATCGAACACCACCCAAACGGTGTTTGAAACTGAAGAGGGTCAGTTATTGATTGGTATCGAGAAGCCGGCCGGCCAGCAGTCGCCGAGGCAATTGATCATCAACGATGCGGATGGGGCGACTGTTGAAGTGTGGGACAAGATTGGCGACAGCAACACCTTTCGCTTGAACACCAACCAAAGCCGAACGGTTGCCGCCCCACCGAAGCTCCCCACCGACGTAAACGCCTTGCTCGCGAACGCCCGTGCACGCTTGGCGGCGGCGGATGCCTTTGAAAATAAGGTGCGAAGCTACAAAACCATGGAACCGATCAATCTTGAACATATGCTGGTGACCGAGGCCAACGATCTGCGTGCCCGCGCCAGCAAAGTGCAGAGCCTGGATGCAAACAACCCGATCATCGAACAACTGAACACTCGAGCCAGTGCGCTTGAAAAGTCCGGTGAAGCGTTGCGTATCACGCGCAGCCTGCAAAGCAGTACGCCTACCGAGGGCTACCTGGATTACCTGATGGGCAAAGGTCGCGTGGTAATCCGCAAGAAAGGCACACGGCAAAAAATGCGCGAAAAGCGTCCCGATGGACAAGACGACTACCTGCAAGAATATGAAATATACGAGGCGAGCAAGCAGGCGAAAACCGACAAACCGATCTGGTACGCCCATTTTCATTACGATGCGCCGAACTCGGCATTCGACAGTTTTCGCAAAGCACATTTAAAGCTGCAACATCAGCAATATCTCGGGATGAAATGGCAAGCCGCCAAAGAGGGTGCTGGCGCTGCCTTTGCCGACACCAGGATCTGGCGCGGCAACATCGACAAGTCGATCGCCGAAACCCACTTCCTGCCATTGGGTTGACGCCGTTACGCTGCGGCCAACATGAACAAAGCTCAATGCATTATCATTGAACGCAAATTGCACTCATGAAGGCCGCCATGCTCGAAATTCGCCACCTCAAGACGCTTCACGCCTTGCGCGAAGCTGACAGCCTGGTCGAGGCCGCCGAACGCCTGCACCTGACCCAGTCCGCCCTGTCCCATCAGTTCAAGGAGCTGGAAGAGCGCCTGGGCATGCAGTTGTTCGCGCGCAAGACCAAGCCTGTGCGCTTCACCAGTGCCGGCCTGCGCCTGCTGCAATTGGCCGACGCCACCCTGCCCTTGCTGCGCGGCGCCGAGCGCGATATTGCGCGGCTGGCAGGGGGCACCGCCGGGCGTTTGCACATGGCGATCGAATGCCACAGTTGTTTCCAGTGGCTGATGCCGACCATCGACCAGTTCCGCGATGCCTGGCCGGAAGTCGAGCTGGACCTGGCCTCGGGCTTTGCCTTCGCGCCGCTGCCGGCCCTGGCCCGTGGCGACCTGGACCTGGTGGTGACCTCCGACCCGCTGGAACTGCCGGGCATCACCTACGTGCCGCTGTTCACTTACGAAGCCATGCTGGCGGTGGCCAACCAGCACGCGTTGGCGAACAAGTCCTACATCGTGCCGGAAGACCTGCTGACAGAAACCCTGATCACCTACCCGGTGGAACGTGACCGCCTGGACATCTTCACCCGCTTCCTGGAACCGGCCGACGTTGAACCGGCCCAGGTACGGACTTCGGAGCTGACGGTGATGATGATGCAACTGGTGGCCAGCGGCCGTGGGGTGTGCGGCATGCCCCACTGGGCGCTGCATGAATACAGCTCGCGCGGGTATGTGAAGGCCAAGCGTTTGGGTGAGAAGGGTTTGTTCGCCACCTTGTATGCGGGCATTCGTGCCGACATGCTCGATGCGCCTTACATGCGCGACTTTTTGCTGACGGCCAAGGACACCTCATTTTCCACCTTGGATGGCGTCAGCGCGGCGCGTTGAACGGGCTTCAAGTGTGTGGCCTTGTGTGAGTAATGCCGGTCAGTTAAACGCAGCCCCCCCCTGTGGGAGCGGGCTTGCTCGCGAATGCGGTGGGTCAGTCAACGTATCCAGTGACTGGTGTCGCGCTTTCGCGAGCAAGCTCGCTCCCACATTTTGATCTTCGTTGCTTTGAGTATTGCGTTCGCTTAACTGACCGGGATCAGGGCTTGCCAGCGATGCAGGCAAGCCAGCTCCCACAGTGAATTTCAGTCAACGTGCAATTCACGCCACATGTGGATCTTGTCGAAGTATTCGACGCCTACCCGCACCGCCAGTGGCTCCAGGCCGTACTGAATGAAACCGCAGCGCTGGTAGAGCGCAAAGGCGGCGTCATTGCCGGCGGTGACCGTCAGTTGGATCAGCTTCAGGCGCGGGTGGCGGCGGGCCTCTTCCAGTGCCGCTTGCACCAGTTGCCGCCCCAGCCCCTGCTGTTGATAAGCCTCGGTCACGTACATGCCGAACAAGGTCACTTTGTGCCGGGCCTTTTCCCGTGGCTCGAACGCAAGGCCGACAATACCCGCCAACTGATCGCCGTCGAAGGCGCCAAACAGACGGTCCAGCGGGCTGTCGAGGCGTTTTTCCCACCAGTTCAGGGGCATCAGAGCACGCTCGGCCACGCTGGAGGTGAACGCCTGGGGATAAGCGCCATACGCCTGTAGCATCAACGCCCGGTAAGCAGGCGCGTCTTTAGCCTCCAGCGCGCGAATGATCATGCGTCGATCAGCGACGCGCGGTAGAGCGGCAGGATCGTATCGCGGGTCAGCGGCGCCAATTGCAGGCCGCCATCGCCCGAGGGGTCGATCCAGCGGATTTCTTCAATTTCCGCCGCTGGCATCACCGCAACGTCGATCTGCACCTGGAACAGCTCGGCTTGCACGGTGAAGCCCGGTTCGTTGGCGGCAGGCGCCGAGAATTGGCCCAGGTACGTGGCGTCCTCTACCTTGATGTGCAGGTTCAACTCTTCATAAAGCTCACGGGCCAGCGCCTGGACGGGTTGTTCGCCCGTGTCGATCTTGCCGCCAGGTTGCATGAACGCCTGGGTGCCGCGCTTGCGCACCAGCAGGGTCTGGCCGGATTGATCAATGAGGATGGCGGCGGCGATGCGGATGGTAGAATCATTCATGAAAGAATCGAGGTCTCTTCGGGCTGTTTGATAAATACGCTGTACTTGGCGCCTTCCATCGCTTCGAACGCGATCAATTTGTCCACCAGCGGCAAGTTCAGCACTTTGCCGGCATTGAGCAACAGCATGCCGTTATCGGCGTTGAGGTTACGGGCCAACACCATACCGGCCTCAAGCTCACGGGTGGTGAGGACTTTGACCGTAGGGTCGCCCAGGGTCACGTCGCTGAGGAAGGTGGCGCAGGCTTGCACAAAATCTTCCACCAACGCCGGGTCATACAGGCGCCCGGCGTACTTGCGGATATACAACAGCGCTTCGTCGCTGTTGAGGTGTCGCTCCAGGATCAGGCCTTTCTGCAATTCGATAAAGTCCACCGCCAGCTTCAGCAGCCGTGAACCGGGCGGGATGGTATCGCCCTTGAGGTGGTCGGGAAACCCCGTGCCGTCCCAACGTTCCTGGTGATGACGAATGATCCGCGCCGCGTCCTTCATCGGCTCCAGGGTCATCAGCAACGACTCGCTCTGCCCCGGATACTCACGGTACAAACCGCGGTCGGTGCTATGCAGTTTGTCCGACGGTGCAACCATCATGCTGTCGGTCCAGCTCAACTTGCCGATGTTGTACAACGCGGCGGCCATGGTCAGGTCACGGGTGCTGGATTCGTCCATGGACTGGGCGGCGCAATACACGCGGATCAACTCGATCAACGCACGGTTGGTCTGTTTGTCCTTGGGCAAGCGCAGGTTGGCCAGCAGCGAGAAGACTTCGGTGCCGGTCACGTAGCTGCGCTTGAGCTCGTCGTAGGCCAGGTCGAGCATGTCGGCGGTTTGTTGCAACTCGGCGGTACGCGCCGCCACACGTTTTTCCAGGGTGGCGTTGAGCAGCTTGAGCTGTTCGGTCTGGTCTCGGGCCAGGCGTTCAAGCCGTTGGTGCTCGAGGGTTTGCTGCAACACCAGTTGCAACTCCTCGTCGTTCCAGGGTTTGCTGATGTAGCGGTGGATCTGCCCGTCGTTGATCGCCTTGATGATGGTGGTCAGGTCGGCGTAGCCGGTGAGCAGGATGCGGCTGGTGGCGGGATACAGGCGGTGGACCTCGGCCAGCAGCGTGGCGCCGTCCATGCCGGGCATGCGCGCATCGCTCATCACCAGATCGATAGGCCGGGTCGCCATGATCTCCAGCGCCTGGGCGCCGCTGGTGGCCAATACCACGTCATAGGGCTGGCCGCGCAGCAGGCGGCGCAGGCTGTTAAGGATCGACTCTTCATCGTCGACCAGCAAAACAACGGACTTCGTAGCGAGTTGTTCATCCATGGCGACTCTGCCTTCAAATTAAACGAAGTTAGGCTAAATTGAATCCGCGCAATACAAAGCGCGATTGATTTGACGCCAACTGGCCGTCGATATCAAGGGAACTCAACTATGCTGCACTGCATGCTCGCGCCCCGTTCAGTTGTAGAACCAGGGAAGGAATTGTCATGCCATCAAGCCTTTTGCACGTGCCGAGTACGCCATGAGGACGGAATCGGGCCGGGCCAACCGGCGCATCCTGATCGTGGATGACACGGCTTCGATCCACCAGGATTTCCGCAAGATCCTTTGTGCCGACGAGTACGGCGAGCCCTCCCTCGACACTCTGGAGTCCGCCCTGTTCGGCACCACGGTGCCGGTGCGCCAGGCGTTTGACCTGGACTCGGCCTATCAGGGCCAGGAAGCCTTGGCGCTGGTCAAGAAAGCCCTGGACGCCCACTCGCCCTACGCCATGGTGTTTATCGACATGCGCATGCCCCCTGGCTGGGACGGCCTGCACACCATCGAACAGTTGTGGGAGGTGGACCCCAACCTGCAAATCGCGCTCTGCACGGCCTATTCCGACTATTCCTTCGAGGCCATCGAAGCGCGCCTGAAGTACAACGACCAACTGCTGATCCTGAAAAAGCCCTTCGACCACCTGGAAATCCGCCAGATGGCCAGCGCCCTGACCTGGAAATGGCAACTGGCCCAGGACGCGGCCCTCAAGGTGATCAGCCTGGAGCGCACCATCGAGGAACGCGTGCAGGAGCTGCTCAAGGTCTCGCACTTATTGCAATACGACGCCCTGACGGAGTTGCCCAACAGCACGTTGCTGGGCGACCGCCTGACCCAGGCGATCGCCTTGGCCCGCAGGCACGACACGCAGCTGGCGGTGATGTTTCTGGGGCTCGACCGCTTCAAGCGCATCAACAACGCCCTGGGCTATCCGGCAGGCGACGAGGTGCTGGCGCAGGTGAGCCTGAGCCTGGTGGCGGCGGTGCGGGCGTCGGATTCGGTGTTTCGTTATGGCTCCGACGAGTTCGTGGTGCTGCTTAACGATATCCAGCATCCCCAGCAAACCCAGCACATTGCGCAAAAGGTACTCAATGCCGTCAGCGCGACTCGCCATGTCGCGGGGCATGACCTGAGTGTGAGCGCCAGCCTGGGCATCAGTATTTACCCCGATGACAGCGACAATGCCGTGGGTTTGCTCAAGCACGCTGAAACCGCGATGCGCACCAGCAAAGAACGCGGCCCGGGGGATCTCAGCTTTTACACCGAAGACATGAACCTGCGCGCCCAGCACCAGCAAAACCTGGAAAGCGCGATCCGCCAGGCGCTGGACCGCGATGAGTTTGTGCTGCATTACCAGCCCAAGCTGGCGCTGGAGACCGGGCGCATCGTCGGTGCGGAAGCGCTGACACGCTGGTTTCGACCGCAGTCGGGTTGGGTCAGCCCGGCGGAGTTCATTCCGGTCGCCGAAGACAGCGGCCTGATCGTACGCCTGACTCAGTGGGTACTGCGCCAAGCCTGTACACAGGCCCAAGCCTGGCGCGAGATGGGCCTGGCGCCCCTGCGCATGTCGGTGAACATCTCGGCGATCGACTTTCGCCAACGGGACTTCGTCGACAACCTGGCCGCCATCCTCAAGGACACCGGCCTGCCGCCCACCCAACTGGAACTGGAAATCACCGAAAGCGTGCTGATGCAGAACGTCGACGAAACCGTGGAAACCCTGCAAAAGATCAAGGCCATGGGCATCCGCCTGGCCCTGGACGATTTCGGCACTGGCTACTCCAGCCTCAGCTACCTGCGGCGCTTTCCCATCGACGTGCTGAAGATCGATCAATCCTTCGTGCGCGGCCTGCGCATCAATAGCCAGGACGAACAACTGATCAGCGCTATCATCGGCATGGGCAAGAGCCTGGAACTGAACATCATTGCCGAAGGCGTGGAAACCGTCGACCAACTGAATTTCCTCAAAGCCCAGCAGTGTGAGGAGGGCCAGGGTTTTCTGTTCAGCAAGGCGCTGCCTTCGAAAGATTTCGTGCAGTTGCTGCAAACGGATAGCGCGACACTGATGCCGGATCAATAAAATCATTAGCCCTGGGCCTGCAAGGAGTGCTCGCTTGAGCAATGTCGTAAACCACCGTTCCGGCCTGATGTTCGCGTTATGCCTGGGCACCGCATCGCTGTCAGCCGCGCCGCTGGACGAAGCACTCAAGCCCTTGCCGGCGGTTCCAGTACTGGACCCGGCCAAGGTTGAATTGGGTCGCCAACTGTTCAACGAGCCGCGTTTGTCGGTCAACAACACCTTGTCCTGCGCGAGCTGTCACCAACTGACCAGCGGCGGCGCCGACAACAAGCCATTCTCCATTGGCTTTGACGGCAAACCGGTGCAGATCAACACCCCGTCCGTGTTCAACGCCAGCCTGAACTTCAAGCAGTTCTGGAACGGTCGGGTGGACACGCTGGAGGCCCAGGTCGAGCAGGTGGTGATCAGCCCGGTGGAAATGGGCAGCGACTGGAATACCGTGGTGCGCAACCTGTCTGCCCTGCCCGCCTACCAGAACGCGTTCGAACAGGCCTATCCCGATGGCGTCACCGCTTCCAATGTGCAAAATGCCCTGGCCACCTACGAGCGCACGCTGCTGACACCCAACTCGCGGTTTGACCAATACGTGCTGGGCAACACCGATATCCTGACCCGCCAGGAAAAATACGGCTACCAACGCTTCAAGGATTACGGCTGCATCGCCTGTCACCAGGGCGTGAACATTGGCGGCAATATGTTCCAGAAGTTCGGCGTGATGGGCGACTACTTCAAGGCCCGCGGCAACCCGCTGGAATCAGACCTGGGGCGCTACCTGCTGACCCAGGATGAAGAGGACCGCCATGTGTTCAAGGTGCCCAGCCTGCGCAATGTGGCCGTCACGGCGCCGTACTTCCACGACGCCTCGGCCAAGACCCTTGAAGAGGCGGTTGACGTAATGTTCAAGTACCAGTTGGGGCGCAACCCGTCCCAGGAAGACAAGGACCTGATTATCCAGTTTCTCAAGACCCTGACCGGTGAATGGGCGGGCAAGCCGTTATGAGACCCTTGTCACGCCGACGCACCAGTCAGATCCTGCTAGGCCTCATCACCCTGCTCCTGGCCTCCACCCTGGTGTTTTTGTACCTCAAGTCTTCACGCGACCAGACAGCCACTTATACCCAGTCGCGCGACTTGATCCGCCAACTCCAGCAGCTCAATGCCCAGTGGGACAGCGAAGTACTCAAGGCCCGCATCGCGATCACCCACAACTACGACCCACTGGTCACACCGCTGACCGAAATGACCCGCATCGGCGCTGAACTGGAGAGCCGCGACACCTACCACAGCGCTGCCGACCTGCCCGGTTGGCAAGCCAGCCATGCGGCGTACCTGACGGCCATCGAGGAAAAAGCCCGGCTCGTCGACCAGTTCAAATCCCACAACGCAGTGCTGCGTAACTCATTGGCTTTTTTGCCGACGGCCGAAGACGACATCCAGGCCCAATTCAACAGCATGACCGACGAAGGCCGCCTGCAACTGCAAAGCGTGGCCACCGACACTTACGACCTGCTGCTCAGCAGCCTGGAGTTCGCCCAAGTCACCAGCGACGAACGTGCCGCCGATATCCTGGTGGGCCTGGGCAAGCTGGCCATCAACCAACAGAGCCTGCCCAGCGAGTTCCAGGCACCGGTGGAGATTCTCAGCAATCATATTTCGCTGATCCTGCGCGAACAGCCACTGGTCAACAGCCTGCTCGAGCGGATTGCCGCCGTACCGGTGGCCGAACACCTCGATGACCTGACCACTCACCTCAATCAGGACCAGCAGGCCACTGACCTCATCGATCATCAGTACCATCGCTACCTGCTGATCTTCTCGACCTTGCTGGTGGTGTTACTGCTTTATCTGGCGGTGCGCCTGTTGCGCAGCTTCGCCGAGATCAACCGCGTCAACCGCGCGTTGCAGGCCGCCAACGAAACCCTGGAGCAACGGGTGGAGCGGCGCACGCAACAGCTCAAGGATGCCCAGAGCGAGCTGATGGACAGCGCCCGCCAGGCCGGCATGGCGGAGATCGCCACCAACGTGCTGCACAACGTCGGTAACGTGCTCAACAGTGTGAACATCTCCGCCGACCTGGTCAGCCGCAAGTTGCGCAGCAGCAAGGCCCTCGGCCTGGGCAAGGCCATGCAACTGATCAACGCTCACCAAGGCGACCTGGGTACCTTCCTTACCGAGGATGAAAAGGGCAAGTTGCTGCCGGGCTATCTGAACCAGTTGGTCGAAGCGATTGCCACCGAACAGCAAGGCATGAGCGATGAGCTGGCGCAGTTGAGCAAAAGCGTGGACCACATCAAGGACATCGTCTCGACCCAGCAATCCTATGCGGGTGCGTCTACCTTGCTGGAGCCGGTCAATATCAGCGCCTTGATGGATGACGCCCTGCGCATGAACGCCGGCGCGCTGAGCCGTCACCATGTCACTGTTGTGAAGGCGTACGCCCCGGTGCCGGAGATATTGGCGGACAAGCACCGGTTACTGCTGATCATGGTCAACCTGATCAGCAATGCCAAATACGCCATGGACAAACTGTCTGAGCGGCCACGGCAAATCACCCTGGCGGTGGAATCGGTAGGCGATGAGACCCTGAAGATCAGTGTGAAGGACGATGGCGAAGGCATACCGCCCGAGAACATGGCACGCATCTTCACCCACGGTTTTACCACCCGCAAGGAAGGCCACGGCTTCGGCCTGCACAGCTGCGCCCTGGCCGCCGTGGAAATGAACGGCCAGCTCAGCGCCCACAGCGACGGGCCGGGCCTTGGCGCCGTCTTCACCTTGACCATCCCCTTGACCCTTGCCGGAAGCAGCTCATGAACCAACCTCCCAACCGGCGCATCCTGCTGATCGATGACACACCGTCCATCCATGAGGATTTTCGCAAGATCCTGATGCCCGACGAAGCCTCAACCGAAGCGCTGGATGAGATGGAGTCGGCACTGTTTGGCGACGCGGCCAAACCTCAAGCCCAGGCATTCGAACTGCACGGCGCTTATGGCGGCGAAGAAGGCCTGGGCTTGCTGACCAGCGCCATGGCGCAAGAGCGCCCCTATGCGTTGGCCTTCGTTGACATGCGGATGCCCCAGGGTTGGGACGGCGCCAAGACCATTGAAGAACTGTGGAAAGTCGCCCCTGACCTGCAAGTGGTGGTGTGCACCGCCTACTCGGACTATTCCTGGGATGACCTCTTGTTTCGCCTGCACGCCCACGACCGCCTGCTGATCCTGAAAAAGCCGTTCGACAACATTGAAGTCCAGCAAATGGCCAACACCCTGGCCAACAAATGGGACATGGCGCGCCGCGCGTCCCTGCAAACCTCGCAGCTGGAGCGGTTGGTGGAAGAACGCACCCAAGCGCTGCAACTGGAAATTGAAGAGCGCAAGCTCCTGGAAAGCCAACTGGTGCAGTCGGAAAAACTCGCCTCACTGGGGCAACTCGCGGCCGGTGTCGCCCATGAGATCAACAACCCGGTGGGCTTTATTTCCTCCAACCTCAGCACCCTCGACAGCTACTTCAAGCAGCTGCAACAGATGCTCGATGCCTACCAGCGCAGCGAAGCGCACATCGGGGCGCCAGAACATCGCGAACCGCTCACGGCATTGCGCAACGAGCTGGACCTGGATTTTCTCAAGGACGACATTCCGATCCTGATCCGCGAATCCAAGGACGGCATCGGCCGTGTGGTGCAAATCGTCAAGGACCTGAAGAACTTCTCACGGGTGGATAACGACCAGACCTGGCAATTCGCCAACCTGCAGCAAGGCATCGATTCGACGCTGAACATCGTCGCCAGCGAACTCAAGTACAAGGCCGATGTGGTCAAGCACTACACGCCGCTGCCGGAAATCGAATGCCTGGCCTCCCAACTCAACCAGGTGGTGATGAACCTGGTGATCAACGCCGCACAAGCCATGGGCCCTGAGCGCGGCACCATTACCATCAGCAACGGAGTGGAGGGCGAAAACGTGTGGCTGGAAGTCGCAGACAACGGCTGTGGGATTGCCCCCGACACCGTGCAGAAGATTTTCGACCCGTTCTTCACCACCAAGCCGGTGGGCGAAGGGACGGGGTTGGGGTTGTCGTTGTCCTACGGGATCGTCAAGAAACACCGTGGCGATATCAGCGTCAGCAGTGAGGTAGGCAAGGGTACGAAGTTTCGGGTAGTACTGCCGATTCGGCAGACGGCGGCGTAGGGCACGCCGCCGAATCATGCTCATGCGTCAGCTTTTTTCGGGCTCGACCCAAACGATGCAAAACGCTTGTTGAACCCGGCAATCCGGCCTTCGGCCTGGGTCTTGCGCTGCTGACCGGTGTAGACCGGGTGCGAGGCGCTGGAGACGTCCAGCGGGATGTAGGGATAGGTGTTGCCGTCGCTGTGCTTATGGGTGCGATCACTGTCGGCGGTGGAACCGATGAGGAAGAACACGTCGGCGGCAGTGTCGTGGAACAGCACGGTGCGGTAGTCGGGGTGGATACCAGCTTTCATGAGGCCTCCGGGGCGTCTGGGTGCGGTTGATTTGTTATACAGTAACACAACATCAAGCATCCAAACGAGAACCTTTTGCAATAAGGTTAGGCTTGTTGCGTCTAGTAAGCCGATGCTGAGAGCCGCCCGAAACTATCAATGCTGACAAGGGTTGAACCGAATCAAGCGCCGACAGGTGTCTATCCCAGGCCAGTCTGTCCCACCCGCGTTGCCAAACTGAATATTCCCACAGGTTGTCTATGGTTTCCTGACAGGCGCAGAATGGCGGATCGACCTGAAGAGTCCGAACCCAAGGAAACCGTATGAGCCTGTCCTTGTTAAGCCGCTACGCCTTCTTTGCTGTGTGCGTCATTTTCACCCTCGCCAGCCTCCCCTTTATCGAACATGAATGGCTGTGGCCGATCACGCTGGTCACCGGCGTACTCAGCCTGATCGGCATTGTCGACCTGCTGCAAAGCCCCCATGCGGTGCGCCGTAACTATCCGATCCTGGGCAATATCCGTTACCTGGTAGAAACCATCCGCCCGGAAATCCGCCAGTACCTGCTGGAGTCCGACAGCGACGCCCTGCCCTTCTCCCGCGCCCAGCGCTCGCTGGTGTATTCGCGCGCCAAGAACGAAACGGCGGACAAACCCTTCGGCACCCTGATTGACGTGTACCAGTCAGGCTTTGAATTTATCGGCCACTCCATGCGCCCTGCGCCACTGAGCGACCCCAGCAGCTTTCGCGTGATGGTCGGCGGCCCGCAGTGTGCACAGCCATACTCGGCGTCGGTGTTCAATATCTCGGCCATGAGTTTCGGCTCATTGAGCGCCAACGCGATCCGGGCACTCAACCACGGCGCCAAGCTCGGCAACTTTGCCCATGACACCGGCGAAGGCAGCATCAGCCCCTATCACCGAGAAAACGGCGGCGACCTGACCTGGGAACTGGGCAGCGGTTACTTCGGCTGCCGCACCAGCGACGGCCGTTTCGACCCCGAACGCTTCGCCGTGCAGGCCCAGAACCCGCAAGTGCGCATGATCGAAATCAAGATGAGCCAAGGTGCCAAGCCCGGCCATGGCGGGATCCTGCCCAAGCACAAGGTCACCCAGGAAATCGCCGATACGCGCGGCATCATGATGGGCGAAGACTGCATATCACCGTCACGCCACAGTGCGTTCTCCACGCCCATCGAGCTGATGCAATTCATCGCCCAATTGCGCGAACTGTCCGGCGGCAAACCGGTGGGCTTCAAGTTCTGCCTGGGCCATCCGTGGGAATTCATGGGCATCGCCAAGGCCATGCTCGAAACCGGCATCCTTCCGGATTTTATCGTGGTGGACGGCAAGGAAGGGGGCACCGGCGCCGCCCCCGTGGAGTTCACCGACCATATTGGCGTGCCACTGCGTGAAGGCTTGCTGTTCGTGCACAACACCCTGGTGGGCCTGAACCTGCGCGACAAGATCAAGCTGGGTGCCAGCGGCAAGATTGTCAGTGCGTTCGACATCGCCAGCGTCCTGGCCATCGGCGCCGACTGGGCCAACTCGGCGCGTGGTTTCATGTTCGCCATTGGCTGCATTCAGTCGCAGTCATGCCACACCAACAAATGCCCGACCGGCGTGGCGACGCAAGACCCACTGCGTCAACGTGCCTTGGTGGTGCCGGACAAGGCCCAGCGGGTATTCAACTTCCACCGCAACACGCTGCACGCTTTGGCCGAAATGCTCGCCGCCGCCGGGCTCGATCACCCGTCGCAGTTGTCGGCCAAGCACTTGGTGCGACGCATGTCGGCGACCGAGATCAAACTGTTTTCGCAGTTGCATGTATTCCTGAAGCCTGGGGAATTGCTCACCGGGGAAGTGAACGGCGAGTTTTATTCGCGGATGTGGCAGATGGCGCGGGCGGACAGTTTTGAGCCGCATGAAATTGCTGCTGCCTAAAGGACACCTAGCATGTTGAAAGTCATCGCCGAAGACTTTATCAAGCCCGAACATGTGGAAACCGTGCGCCCCTGGTACGCCGAACTGGTGGAAAAAACCCGCCAGGAACCGCTGTGCATTGCCTACGACTTGTTTGTCGATCAAAAAGACCCCGGGCACTTCATTTTTATCGAGCAATGGCCGGATCAAGCGGCGCTGGATGCGCACTGCCAGACCGAGCACTTCACCCGGTTGGTGCCCCAGATCAATGAGCATCAAGCCAAGCCATGCCGGGTCTTGTTGATGGACGCTTTCTGACAAGACCCGCCGCCTGCTGAACCGGACCACCGACGGCATCGTTGAAACAAGGAGATTCACATGCCGTTATTGGACTTCGTCGCTATCGCCGCGCAACTGCCCGACAGTTGGACATCCACACGTCTGGGCCAGGTTGGCCCGGCGCGGATCAAAGTACTGCGCATGGATGAACAGGCGTACGAGGAAGAGACCCACGACTACAACGAAGGGTTGTTGGTGATCAGCGGGTACTTGCACCTGCGCATCGGTGATCAAGCCATCAGGGTGGACGCCGGCCAGATGTACCTGGTGGAAGCCTGCACTGCCCACGGTGTGCTCATAGGCAGCCAGGGCACCCTGGTGATCATTGATCTCTAGAGACATTCAGTAATACCCAGCCTTTGCAATTGCTTACAAATACCGCCAACCTGCGCCCGCCCTACGTGCGGCGACGCCCACGCTCACCTATCGTCAATCAACTACTTGTTCAAGAGCCCGCTGCCATGCTGAACGGACGCGACCCGCGCATCGATTTTTTTCGGGGCCTGGCGTTGATCTTCATTTTCTGGGATCACGTGCCTCACAACCCCCTGGCCAATGTCACCGTGCAGAACTTCGGCTTCAGTGACGCCGCCGAAATCTTCGTGTTCCTGGCCGGCTACGCGGCGGTGCTGGCCTACGGCAAGATCCTGCTGCGCGACGGCTACGTGTTTGCCTGCGTGAAGATCCTGCGCCGGGTATGGACGCTTTACGTGGTGCATATTTTCCTGTTGGCGTTGTTGATGGGCATCGTGATTTTTGCCAACAGCCATATCGAAACCCGCGATCTGGTGCAGGAGATGGGCCTCGAGTATTTCCTCACTCACACCCAGCAGGCCCTGCTCGATGAGCTGTTGCTGCGCTTCAAACCCAACCTGACCGACCCATTGCCGCTGTATATCGTGCTGATGATGAGCCTGCCCATTACCCTGCCGCTGCTGGTGCGAGCGCCCACGCTGATGGTGGCGATATCGTTAGCGGTGTATCTGCTGGCGCCTTGGCAAGGCTGGAACCTGCCGGCCAGCAACGGCGGCGTGTGGTACTTCAACCCTGTCACCTGGCAATGCCTGTTTATCCTCGGCGGTGCGTCGGCCTTGCGTTCGCCAGGCCCGGTCGATGCACGCCCGCTGCTGCGCCAACCGCTATTGGTGGCCGCTGCGGTCTACGTGTTGGTGACCTGCGTGATCACCTTGTCGTGGCGCTGGCCCGAGGTGCACGACGCCTGGATGCCGAGGGCGATTGGCGAATGGCTGTACCCCATCAGCAAGACTGACCTGTCCCCCGTGCGCCTGCTGCACTTCCTGGCCTTGGCCTACGTCACCGCCAAACTCCTTCCCGATGTCGGCTGGACGCAACAGTGGCTGGCCCGACAACTGGCGCGGATGGGGCGTTATTCCCTGGAAGTGTTTTGCCTGGGGGTGGTGTTGGCACCGTTGGCCGATATGCTCAATGCCATGGCCGGCGACTCCCTGGCGATCAAGCTGACCACGGCCCTGGCAGGGGCGGCGCTGATGGCGGCACTCGCGGGGTGGCTGGACGTGAACAAGCAACTGAACCAACGCGCCGCCGCCCGCGCCGCATCGCTACATAGTTAGCCACGGCGCCCATCAGCGGGATGGTTCCATTGCCCTTCCACCTCACCGTGAAAGGAAATGGCGCCATGCCCACCCAGTTACTGCTCAACGGTTTATCCGGGACCTTGCAAGACAGCGAGTCCTGGAACCGGCAACAAGCCCTGGCAATGATCCGCGACACCGTCGCCCAGACCCTGGCCAGCCTCACGCCCCCCCAACAACGTGAGTATGTGAAGCTGCAGCGCGAGGCACATCGCGCACTCATGGCGGTGGAAGCCGCCAACAACACCCTGATCAGCACCTTCAAGGCGCAGGGCCTGGCACGCCTGAGGGCGAAGGTCGGCGGCCAGGATCCAGAAAAAATCTACCTGCACACACGCTATCTGGAACCGGTCTCGCCGCCCCTCCCGTGGGAGCCCCGTGCCAGCACGGTCAACGGCCTGAACCCCAAGCGCTTTCGCAGGGCGTATGACGAATGGAAATACCGGCCGCACCTGTCGACGATGTCATTGTGGGAAGCCGCGTGCCTGAACTTCAGTTTCGCCACCCAGACGCGCCAGGCTTCCGGCCACACATTCGTCGACGCTTCCTACCTGTCCGGCAGCCACGACAAGTCGCTGACGGTGGAGTCGTTTATCGCGATCACCCGCGAGCTGGACCTGGGCGGCGCGCTGCAAGCAACCCTCAATGCGCAGTTGCGCCCGGACGGCAACCTGCATGCCCTGTTGCGCACCAGTGCACGTGCCTGCCTGCGCTTCGAGGCCCTAGAGGCCTATCGCAATCGCCGCAGCTCTGGCCTGACCCTTGGGCTTTACAACACGTTGATCGAGGCCATCGACAAGGATGAAACGGTCCAGCACATTGAGCAATTGGCGCTGAGCAAACCGTCAGGTGTGTTTCCGCAGGTCACCCTCACGCCGCCCGCCAGTGCTGTTCCATTGCCGCTGCTGCTGATTCCGGTCGCCAGCCTTGGAGTAGTCTCCTACTTCCCTTTCCGCCCCGGTGGCGCGCTGCGTTTCCATCCCGATGCACGCAGCGCCCATGCCCAATTTCTGGCGCAACTCAAAGAAAGCCATCGCAAACACGACCTGGGCTGGTTTTCTCGCCAGTTGCCGATCACCGAACTCAACGAGTTCAAACGCCTGTTGTACGCGCAAGAGCGCCCCGAGGGTTTGTCTGCCGCTGCCGCTTTTCTGTACGACAGCCTGCACTACCTGTTCCCCGAGCACACGCTGGCTGACCTGCGCTTCACACCCGTGCCCAAGAGCCCGCGTCCCGTTTCAGTGGTCGACACCTTGACCGCCTCGATGGTGCAACAATTGCAGTCCAACCTGGCCACATTGGCCAATACCCGTACGGACCGCGACGTGCAAGCCGTCATCGATGGCGCCGCCGCGATTGCCGCCGAAGTCCTGGAATTGTTGCTGACGCCTGTACCGGGCGGCGTCACCGGCTTGAACCGGGTCATGCACGTGGCGGTATTCGGCAGCCTGGCCCACAGCGTCACGCAGGGCGTCAACGAAGCGCTCAAGGGCGAGGCCAGTACCTTTGCCGCCGCGATGGGTGACGTCGCCGACCTGGCAATCAGCGGCCTGCTGATCTCTACCGCCGGCCGAGTACATCGTCGCCGCATGAACCAGTTGCTCCAGCAACTGGGCAACCCGCGCAAAGTCACGCGCAACGATGGCAGCCCTGCGCTGTGGAAACCCGACATCAGCCCTTACGCGATCCTCGACCAGCATCTGCTCAACGGCCAGATAGCCAATGCCCAGGGGATCTATTCGCTCAGGGGCAAACAGTACGTGTGGCTTCAAGCGGCCGAGCAAAAACACGTGGTGGAGGTGGGCTACGACAACCGCCTGATGCGCTTTGTGCTCAAGAACGACCACCAGGGCGGCTTTGCCCCACCGATTGTGTTCACCCCGCACCTGGACGCGTGGACGCTGGACCTGCAAAACGCACACACCCTGTCCAACGTGCAATTGGCCGAACGCATGCTGCCCAATGGCGCTGCCGCCGTGCCCATTGAGTCCATGGAAAACCTGCTGCGCAGCACGGCCACCAGCCGCAGTACCCTGGATGGTATCTGGGCAGGCCAGCCGACGCCGGTCAACCTTACCGAAGGGGTGCGTCGACTGCAGGCCGACCGTGTGATCGAACAACTCATCCACACCTTTCATCGACGCGGCCACATGCCGCCCCACGCCGACGGTGCCGTGCTGTGCCTGCTGACTCAATTACCGGAGTGGCCGGCGGGCGCGGCAATCAATGTGTATGACGGCCAAGGCAATCTGAGCGAAACCTACAGCGCCAGTGAGCAGACGACCACGGCCATTAATATCAAGCGGCGCGACGATGGCCGCTACGCGGGGCTTGATGATCCTGCTGACAGCGAAACGACGAGGCAGGCACTGTTTGAGCTGATCCTGCGCCAGCAACCCGCCGGTTCCGTATTGGGCAAGGCCGGTAGCCCGCTGCTCGACAATACCCAGCGTATCGCCCGCTTGCGCCTGCAAATCAGCGCCCTGGCCCAGGCCCGACGTGCCGACCTGTTCAACGCCATGACTCGTTTCGCCGGTTACGCCCGCCACGAAATGCCTGCGGACCATCCGGCCCGTTCGCTTGTACCCACCAGGGTGGCTCAACCGCTGGTAGCGATCACGCCATTGCTGCGAAAACTGCACGAACGCTATCCCCCGCTCACGCCAGCCAACCTGGCACAATTGCTTGAGCAACACCCACTGACCTCAGAGCAGCAAGCACGCTTTTTACAGGACGCCACCCTGCCACCCACAGTCCATCAAGGGCTGGAACAACACCGCATCGCGTTGCGTCTCGATGCCGCCATCGACGGCCTGTACCATTCGCGCCCGTTCAATCCAGACAACGACCAGTGGGCCCGGGAGTTTGCATCCAGCCTGCTACGCACGCGGCTCAACCGCGCTTTCGTGGTGACCGAGGTCGTCGATGGCGTTATCACCCGGCCCTATGTCTCGACGGGGCCCGATGACACCACGGTTGAACTGCGCCATTACGGCGAAGGCCGCTACGAAGCGTATGACATGCGCAACGGCGGCACCATTCCTGTATCGCCCACCACCGACAGTTTTTACCTGGCCATTGCCTCGGTGCTGCAACCTCACGAACGCACCCAATTGGGCACGACCGCCGACACCGATGCCAAGGGCCTGCGCAAAACCCTGGGCGACCTGATGAGCGAACGGCGCGGCCCCGAAGGTGTCAGCCTGCTCAACGGTTCTCTGGGGCAGTACGAACAGAATGTGCTGCTGCCGGCGCACGTGCAGGCCAATGCCGAGGGCATCTATCAATGGCGAGACCAGCAGTTGATTGCCCTCTACGGCTCGCTGTATCCGATCACATTCGATCAACAAGTGCTCAAGTGGCGGCTCAAGCATCCGCAGAAAGTCGGCGTCGATACACCACGGCTCGAACACAATGGCCACGGCGCCTGGCGCTTGGCCAGCGAAGACCCGCTTAGCTGGGATGACCATGCATTGCTCTATCGCCTGGGCCCGCAAGAGCTCCACATCGACCGGCCAACCTCGGCACGCATCCTCGCCATCACCGATACCCCGGCTCGGGCCCTGCGTGAAGTGCACAGCGCCGGCCTGCCGCCACCGCCGCTGCTTGCCGATACCCGTAAGCGGGTGGCTATCGAGCGGCAAATCCTGCACTTCATCGAGGCCATGCGCACGGCGTCAGCCCGCCACAACGCCCGCCCGACCCTGCAATTGATGTTGCTGAGCCTGCTGCCGGGCTGGCCTGAGACCCATGTGTTGCAAGTGGTGGGCAGACAACGCCAAGTACTGGCGCAATACCCGGCCAGGGTCAAAAACCCCATAGAGAAGATCTTGATTTCAGAAGCCGACGCCCGAGGGCCGACGCCGCTGCACGATGCGGCACTCAATGACACCCTGGTCCAGGCACTGCTGGGGGAACTGCCAGGCACCGTGCAAGAACGCCAGTTCAAGTTGGCAAAGAAAATCGCCGAGTACGCCTACCAGGAACGGGCCCAGTTGTTCGAGCAGTTTTACACGCAAAGCGAACAGCCCGGCACACTTCTGGAGACGCGCCTGAAAGCTCAACATCCCCATCTGCCCGTCAGTGCCGTCAGGGCCATCCTCGGCCAGGCCACGCTCAAAGAACAGCGCCAGCTCCAGGACAAGGATCAGGTCGGCCTGCGCCTGGCCGAACAAGCCCGGCTGACCGCCAACGACCTGCGCCTCAACCGTGCGTATGAAGGCCTGTACCTGACCACCCTGATGAACCCCGACAGCGACTCCATCATCCTGCACTTGCTCAAAACCCTTCCGGGCTGGCCTGCACAATTGCGCCTGGATGTTCACTCTGAACGCGACCCGGGGCGCCTGCTCGAGAGCGGCGGTAATCTGAACGGCACCGATCGCCGCTCACTTATTCGGGAGGGTGGGCGTTACCGTGCGCTCGACGCACAAGGCCGTTCACTCAACGATCCGGCAGACAGTACCTGTGACCTGTTGAGCGCGATTATCCTGCTGCTGTCGACACGCGAATGCGAGGCCTTGGGCGTGGCTGACCGGCTGGACCCAACGGCGCTGCAGGCGCGTATCGTCGACCTGGCGCTCAACCAGCGTGTGTCGATCAAACGGTTGCTCGACCTGCCCCATATTCCGCCATGGCTGCAGCCGCCCATGCAGGTAAACAGCTCGTTCGTGGTGTACCCGCTTTCACTGCAAAACCTGTGGCCCGCCCGCCCCCTTCGGTCGCCAGACCTGATCAGCAAAGTCCAGGCGCTCTACCCCAGCCTCAATGCGATGCACGCCGGTGATCTGATCGACTCACTGGGCCTGTCACAACCCGCCCTGCTGCTGGAACTGGAACGGCGCAGAGTCGAATACGCCAGCCTGGATTACGGTTTGACTCGGTGGGCAGAAACCCCGCAGCCCATTGACGACTCTGCCACCGACCCCTTGGGGCTGAACATGGGCCGGCGGCGCCACCTGGCCCAGCACATTCGTCGGGCCTGGCGCCGGGAAACCTGGCGCGGCCATATCCACGGCCAGTTCGATACCCACTGTATGATCCTGCGTCTGGATGACAACAACCTGCCCGACGCCGACTTCATCCTGGGAACACGGGGCTTTGAACACATTGAATACCTGAACATCTCGGGCAATGCTTTCCCGCCCACCGGCAACGCCTTTCTGAGTCGCTTTTCCAATCTGCGTACGCTGAATATCGATTGCCTGCTCAACGAGTTGCCCGTCGAAATCACCCAGATGCGCCAGCTGCAAATTCTGAACCTGGGTGGCAACAACATCACCTTGACCGAGGAGGCTCGCCAACGCTTGGGGCAAATGACGGCGTTGCAGGAGTTGAACCTGAACGACAACCCGTTGCGCCTGGCTCCGGACGTCAGCGCCATGGAGCGTTTACGAATCCTCAACCTGCGTAACACCCAGCTCGATCAATGGCCCGCCGGGGCTGAAAGCAGGCCTCTCCTGACCCAACTGCTGCTCCAGGAGAATCAACTGACGACGTTGCCGCCGACGCTGTTCCAATCCGATCGAAGGGTCCGCTCCAGCCGCAATATCAATTTGCATGACAACCCGCTGAATGCCGAGTCCCTGGCATTGATAGGTGAATACCGCCTGCGCACCGGGAACACCGCCGGTGGGCCACTACCCGGAATTGTCCATCAACTGCTCCCGGCAGATTGTTCCGATTGGTTGAGCGGCATACCGCAGGCTGAACACGCACAACGCCGCACCCTCTGGGACCAACTGCTGCAGATCGAAGAGCCCAGGCCCGATGACGCCTTTCGGGTGTTCCGGGATTTGACCAGCGCTTATGCCTATCGCAATACGCATTTGCGCCCAGCATTGACCAAACGCGTCTGGAAACTGATGGAGGCCATGGGCGACTCCACTGAATTGCGCAATGAAATCTTCCTCAACACCTACCTGGCAGGCACCTGCGGCGACGGTGCGCTGTTGACCTTCATTGATATGGAAATCGCGCACCGGCGTCACCAGGCCAAGGTGCAACCCGCCACTCTGCAAGCCAGCCGCGAACTGATGGAACTGAGCATCAGCGTATTCTTCCTGCGTGAACTGGACCAATTCGCCGAGGAACATATTCTGGCGCTGCGTGCCGCTGACAAAAACCCGGACGACGTTGAAATCAAGCTTTACTTGCGCATAGCGCTGGCTCAGGAGTTCAGCCTGCCGGTAGGTCGCGAGGAAATGCTGTACTCGGTCGACAGCTGGGTCAGCGCCGCAGACGTCACCCGCGCTCGCCAGCGGCTGCAAGCGCTCAAGAACACCGACGCCGCGTACGAAGCGCTGATGACCGAACCCTTCTGGATCGAGTTCATGACGCGCCACCTGCCAGAGCCATTCACGGCCATTCGGGACACCACGCGCCACAAAATCGAAAGGCTTAATCGGGAGGAATTGGACAGACGCTCGGACGCCTACCTGGACCGGCGCCAGGCAATCATCGACGATGAAAAGGAGGAGTTGGCCTCGCTGCTGCGACAACTGACGCAAGCCATACGGGCGTCAATCACCCGGCCCTGAAAGAAAACGGCCCGCCTGCTGCGGCAGGCCGTTGCAACAGGTTAAACCGAGCGCGTTGCAGTGCTAGGGGTAGCCGTTGGCTGCAATTTGAACACATGGTAAAGCACAGTCAGCAATACCAGGAACGCAGGCCCCACATACAAGGCCACGCGGGTGTCCGGGAAGTACGCCATCAGGCCCACCACCAGTACCAGGAACGCCAGCGCCAGGTAGGAGCTGACCGGGTACAGCCACATGCGGTACTTGAGGCCTGCCTGCTCGGCAGGGCTCAAACCTTTGCGGAACTTGAGCTGCGCCAGCAGGATCATCAGCCAGGTCCAGATCGCGCCGAAGGTGGCGATGGAGGTCACCCAGACGAACACCTGGTCCGGTACCAGATAGTTGAGCAATACGCCGAGCAGCAAGGCAAAGATTGACAACAGCAGCGCCTTGCGCGGCACGCCATTGCTGGAGGTCTGGCCAAAGGTAGCTGGCGCCTGGCCGTTCTGCGCCAGGCTATAGAGCATGCGCCCGGTGCTGAAGATACCGCCGTTGCAGGAGGACAGCGCGGCGGTGATTACCACGAAGTTGATGATGCCGGCAGCGGTCTTGATGCCAAGGCGCTCGAAGGTCATCACGAACGGACTGCCCTGGGTGCCGATTTCATTCCACGGGTAGATCGACAGGATCACGAACAACGCGCCGACGTAGAACAACAGGATGCGCCAGAACACCGAGCCAATGGCGCTGGGGATGGTCTTCTGCGGGTTGCGCGCCTCACCGGCGGTGAGGCCGATCATCTCGACGCCCAGGTAGGCGAACATCACCATCTGCAATGACATCAGCACGCCCTGCACGCCATTGGGCATGAAGCCGCCATGGGCCCACAGGTTGGAAATGCCCAGTGCAACGCCGTCATTGCCGAAGCCGAAGGCAATGATGCCGACGCCGCCGATTACCATGGCAATGATGGTGACGATCTTGATCAGTGCAAACCAGAATTCGAACTCACCGAAAGCCTTTACCGCGATCAGGTTGATGGTGCCCATGCTGATCAGTGCCGCCAGGGCCCAGATCCAACGCGGCGTGTCGGGGAACCAGACGCCCATGTACACCGCTACGGCGGTGATTTCCGCGACGCAGGTCACCAGCCACAGGAACCAGTAGTTCCAGCCGGTGAGAAAACCCGCCAACGGCCCGAGGTAATCCTGGGCATAGCGGCTGAACGAACCGGCCACGGGGTTGTGTACCGCCATTTCACCGAGGGCGCGCATGATCACCAGAATGGCCAGGCCACCGATGATGTACGAGAGCATGATCGCCGGGCCGGCCATTTCAATCGCCTTGGCCGAACCCAGGAACAGGCCCACACCGATGCAGGCGCCAAGCGCCATCAGGCGAATATGCCGTTCACCGAGTTCGCGTTTGAGCGGTCCGCCTTGAGCGGTCTCGCCAGGGGGCAGTGGTTTGCCGACAGGCATAGGGATACAACCTCATTTTGTTATTGGATTAAGCCACCGAGCCTGTGGTGCAGCAGCGTGTAGGCCGATGCACCGGCTTGACCGGGTCTGCCTCGTGGGCAAACCCGCCTGGCGGGCGTAGGCGGCCAGGTCAGCGGGGCGTCAGTATAAAAAGCAAGCGGTAGGATATTTCACTCTATAAACACACAAATTTGGCGATATGCCCCGTAAAAAAGTCCTTGGGCGGGGGAAGTACCAGGCCTCTAGACCGGCCTTCCCAGGGTAAAACGGCGCAGAGTATTGCATAACCTGTTACCGGTTGGGCTCGCTCATCCGCCGCAGGCGCGAGCGAGCCCACCTTGGCAGTCAGTCAACACTGAAGAACAAACGCCGCGCCAACAGCCTGGAAATGCTCGCCCGTTCGATCTCCAGGGTCTGCTGTACACGGCCGGTCTGGCCGGTGCGAATCCGCGCGAACGCCTGGGCTTCGGCCTGGGCCTGGGCCTGGCGCCCGAGGCGTTCCTGTTCAGGGCTCTTGAGGTGGGCAGCGGTGTAGTGGTCGTCCGGCCCCTGGCGGTTTTCATAGTGAAAATGCGCGTAACACAGGGGCAGCCCAGTGTCCGTATCCAGCACGACATACACTTGGATAAAATCCCGGGCTTTGTCCTTGATGGGCACGCGCGCGTCTTGGCGAACGATGCGAACTTCATTGAGCCCGTGCAGAAAGTCCACGTCTTCGGCGCGACTCAACTTCAGCTTGCTCGCGCGCACCCGCGCCTCAACACCCGCTGCGTCCAACCGCAGCGCGGCGGCACGCAACTGGGTGGCACGCACTCTCGCCGTGTTTTGCTGGGTAGGCTTCAGCCGTGACGGGTTCAAGGTCAGCAGTTTCTTGTCGATATCCGCAGCGACCATCCGCCGGCTGTTGGCCTGAGCCGCCAGTAAGGCTTGCAGAGATGAAGGCTCGCATTTGCTGGCCAAGGCCTGCACCTTGAGGATGGCGATATCGACATCTTCCAACAATCGCTGGCCCTTGTTCAGCAGCGCGCCCAATTGTGGGTTGGCCGTGCGCTGGGGCGCAGGCTCAACCGGCTCCCATATGCCGTCTTCAGCCTCGGTGAAGGTGGCAAGCACACTGCCTTTGTCATCCACCAGCTCTGCCGTGCCCGCTGGCGTCTTGATGCGTGCCACATAAACATCCCGGTTACGGGTGCGGATGATCTTTTTGACCCGCGTCCCTGCTGCGCTGGGCGGCCTGGGTTGTCTGGGTTGTCTGCCGCCAGGCAACGGTGCCAGCAGATCAGCCAGTTGCCCATTGGCTTGCTGGTGCAGGTCGGCCAACAGCGCCTGCAGCTTTTCCAGGTTGGGCAAGTCAAAGGTGTCCGGTGCCATGGCTCGCCAGAACTGAATATGGTCGTCGGTCACCGCGTAGACATGACTGAGGCTTTTAAGCAGTTCGATACGCTCCTCAACAGTGGTGGTCAGGTTCTCCAATTCGGCCAGGGAGCGGCTGGCCCAACGGGCCCGATTGATCACCCGGTTCAAGCTGTCGAAAAACTCTACTTCCAGGGGCGGCCCTTCAATGTCGATGGTGATGCCCCACAGCGTGGTGACCTGCAACGCCTGCAAATCCAGAATGGAGGGGCGCGAAGGCAGCTGTGCGTCCAGCGCCCGGGCTTTGTCACGGCCCAGGCGCGGTACGCTGTTCAACTGCTCCATATAGGCGCTTTCCAACTTGCGATTGCTGATAGCTGCGTCCTCGGCCGTCACCTGTTCGCGCATGTTTTTTTTCAGGTTGGCATGGGCCTGACGGTTAAGGTCGGAGCCGGCTTCGTCATCGGTTTCGTCTTGCAGCAGATCCAACAAAGGTTTGATCCGCCGATTGATCTGGATCATGCGCTCACGGGTGTCAGCGTCCATCAATCGCAAGGTGAGAATCAGCGACTCGAGTATTTCACACAGATTTTCCTCGTAACGGGGACGGGGCTTGATTGCCCGCAGACGCATGAGCAGTTGCAGTTCCTTCTCGGAAAACTCGACCTTGTTGCGCAGTTCCTGCTGGTAACGCTGCTCAAGCCTGGCAAGCTGTTGGGCGTCGATTTTATCTTTGGACTCAACCACCAGCTTGCGCGCCACCTGCATGGCGGCAGCCGCTTTGGCACGCGAACGTCCAGCCTCACGGTACTGTTCTTCAAGGCGTGGCAGTGAAAGCTCCAGCGCCTGCAACTGAGCCTCCATCGCCGCATCGGCATTGCCGCCGACCAAGCGCAAGCGCCCATCGAAATCCCAATGCCCGTCCCCCAACGGCTTGAGCCACGGCCCTTTCTGGGCACCATCGGCGCTGATCACCCGCCACGCGCCCGACTCGTCCACCACCCGATAAAGATGCCCACGCACCAAGGCTCGCCATTGCGGCGGCGAATAAGCGGTGTCACGCAACAAGCCACGGCGCGGGCCGCTTGACTCGGCGTGGTCCCAGCCGCCTGAGAACGCGCCCAGGCTCAAGGTACGGGCCCGTGCATGTTGCGCGGCGGTCAGGGTATCGCGGGCGTTACTCCAACGGGTCAGCGAGCTGAACGTCGCGGGCGGTGCGCCACGTGTGGGCACCCTGGTGGTGGCAGTGGCTCGGGCCAGGGGGGCGAACACCGGATGCTCCAGCTGCAATGGCGGTAAAGGATCATGGGGCGTGGCTTGATGGGCAAGGACAACCATCAGATTGCTTAACACGTCCATGACCGCTTTGTTCCTGACCTGTTCATCCTGGCTGGCCAAGTCCTGAATGTCTTGCTGCAGGCTGTCGATCAGTTGCACCAGCCACCCCCCCAGTTGCAAGGGCCCGCTGGCAAACGGCAGTACGCTGCCAAACAGCAGCCACCCCACCTCTTTAAGCCTGGCCCAGCGCTGCTCGGCATTCGATACCGATTGCCGATCAGCCAGAGCCACCAGGGCCTGGGCCGTGCCCTCAAAGACCAGGCTGCAAGCGTCCTCGTCGTTCAATTGTTTGCTGAGCTGGACCGGGGCAGGTTTCTCGTACAGCGTAAATTCATCACCGGGTAAAAAGCGGCGGATATGCGGTTCAAGGAAGCCGCCGTTGGCATACACCGCCTGGCGTGCCGGGGCGAGCCACGTCAGCACGTCATCCTGCAGCGGGCCGTTAGCCTTGATGGCGTCAAACAAAGCCTTGATCGACTCGAACCCTTGCAACATCGGCTTGAGCAAGGGCCGGTACAGCAGATGAACGCCAGCGCTCCCGGTAGCCGGCCCAATGATGAAGTGATTAGTGACCACATCCTGCGCAGCCTCAGGCGAAGCCTTGAATGCCAGCGGCCACAACGTCATCGTCTGGCCTTGCACCTTGCGCTCGGCAAGGCTGGCTTGCAACGCGGCCTGTACGCGGTCGACACCTTCCTGAGTCAGGCCGTGCTCACCTTTGAGTTTCAGTTCCAGCGCCAGCATCGGCAGTTGCACCCGTAACTGGCGGGTGAACAACCCTGAGCGACGACTGCGTTCCAACGGGTCATCCAGCAGTTTTTTCTTCAATAGATCCGGGTAGGCCTGGCCCACATCGGCTTTTTCCACACAACCTTGAAGCAGGCCATAGGTCAACCACTCGGGGGCTTGGGCACCCTTGAGGGTGATCTCGGTGACGGTGTGCGGGAAGCCGGCCAGGTTTTCCAGGGCCAGCTCGGTCAGGCTCACCGTGACCGGGTCGACTTCACCGGCGACAAAGCCCCCTGGGACTGGAATCGCCGCAGCGATCACGCGGTTGAAGGTCAACTGAACGTCGGCGGGCCGTACTGTTTTGGTGGCGGGTTCGGCTTGCAGGCAAGTGCGCAAGGCCCGGTCGGCAAACACCTGAATTGAATCAATACCGTCCAGAAAATGTTGCCCGCCACTGTGCTCATGGGCCAGCACCAGCGCCTGGACCAGACGTGCGTAGGTGATGCTGTCGTCACGGTTGGCATGGACCAGCCACAACGGCAGGGCCTCACGCAGCTTGCGCTGGCCTGCACTCAGGTGCGCAACAAACCAGCGGTGGGGGTTGGTGATGTACGCAAGCAACGCTTGGTGCTGGCCCGGCGCGAGGGGCAGGTTGCGGTCGATGCGATCGATTTCCCGCAGCTGCAGCGCCAGGTAACTGGCGGCCAACGCATCGAAGGGATCGCTTTCCACGTCCTGGGCAAACCACTGCTCAGTGTCGGCGTCTTCGGGCACATAGGCCGGTAACAGCGCCGCCACATCGTCAATGCTGCCCAATGGATGAAAACCGCTGGCCGGGCTGAACAGCAACGTCTGTTGCCCGTGGCTGAGGATCAGCAACGGCAACATCAGCGGCGTCGCGCCGGCCAGGAACACCGCCTGTACACGCAACGCCTCACCGTGGGCGCTCCACTCGCGGTCGGGCCGCGTCGGGTGCAGCAGGGTCTTGGGGAACAGCCGGGCAAACCCCTCGTCATTGAAACCAGGTGGTTTGCCGGCATCGTACAGCAACGTCAGCAGATCATCCGACAGATAGCCCCAACGCGTCATCTCCACCGGCAACGCCTCACGCCACCAGGCTTGCAAGCGCTGTGCATACGCCCCCAACAACCCCGCGCCGCAGCGATTGAGCAGCGGCTCCAGCTCGCTGAGGGTCGGGCCACCGACCACAAACACTTCCCGCACGCGCTGCACCACGACGTGATAGTCCGCCACCAACAGCAAGGGCTTGCTGCTGGCCAAGCGTTGCAGCACCCACTCGGGCAAAGACCGGTAGGCCAGCGCGTCGTCGTCATCGGTCGGGGTGGCGATGTAAATCAAGCCAACCTGCCATTTTCCCGCGCCCAAATGCTCGTCCAGATAAGCCTGGACACTGTCGTTCGCGACTGTGAGCAGGCTCGGCGGCTCGCCGAACAAGGTTTGGATTTGCTCAATGGTGGCTTGGCGCGGCGAGCCTGAAGCGGTGTCGGAAAGGGTCATGGCAGAGCTCTATGATGGTTTAAATCACGAACGCTACCCGCTGCCATCCTGGCGACGCGGTAGTTATCTACTCTCCCGTCTGACGACTCGATCTTTAGCGCCCTACAAACTTCGTAGTGCAGTCAATCAGCGTCTACGCTTCAGACAAGTCCGATCAATCTATAAGAATGGTCAATCGACTATGGGCGCACTGTGGCAAACCGACTCACACCAGGCGCAAGCTGACAGCCCGTCAGCCACGCCGCTGGCAAAAAAACTCAAACCCGCCCAGTCGTGGCGCCGGCTGTACTGGATGATTCTGTTAATGGCCCTGATCGCCCTGGGGTTTGCCGCCACCCGTGAAATGCACACGGCCCACTGGCAAGCCCGCACATTCAGCCAGTGGGCGGCCCAACTGACCTACACGGTGGCCCCCGGCGCCAGCGATGCCATGGTGTACCCCGGCGACGGTCCGTTCGATCGGCGCCTGGGCTACAGCGCCCTGGGTGAGTTCCTGCCGCGCCTGCTCAAGCGCAACTATCTGATCGAATCCCAGGCGCGCTTTTCCGACGCGCTGATGGACTACAGCCGCCATGGCCTGTTCATTCCCTATGCCGAAAAGCTGCAAGCCGGATTGACCATCACCGACTGCCGCGCCGCACCGCTTTATCAATTCAACTATCCGCCTCAGCTGTATAAGCACTTCAACGAGGTGCCAGCGCTGATGGTCCACAGCCTGCTGTTCATTGAAAACCGCCAATTGCTCGACCCTGACCCGCCCCAGGCGAACCCCGCCGTGGACTGGCCGCGCTTTGCCAAGGCTGCCTGGTCGCAAGTCGCCCGTCAGTTGCACCTGCCAGGGCAATCGGCGGGCGGCAGTACCCTGGCGACGCAACTGGAGAAGTACCGCCACTCCCCGGACGGCTTGACCCTGTCGGGCAGCGAAAAGATCCGCCAGATGCTGTCCGCCAGCGTACGCGCCTACCAGCACGGGCCCGACACCCTCACCGCACGGCAAAACGTAGTGCGCGACTACCTCAACAGCGTGCCCCTGTCGGCGGTCCCTGGGCACGGCGAAGTGCATGGCATCGCCGAGGGGTTGCGGGTGTGGTACGGCGCCGAGTTTGCCCAGGTCAACCGGGCCTTGAACGACACCGCACAAACCCCGGCCAGCCTCGCAGCGCGCGGCCTGGCGTTGCGCCAAGTGCTCTCGCTGATCATCGCCCAGCGCCGCCCCTCCTATTACTTGACCAAGGGCCGTGACGACCTGGTGCAACTGACCGACAGCCACTTACGGTTGCTGGCGCAAAATGGTGTGGTGCCGGCCGAATGGGTGACGGCGGCGCTGGCAAGCAAGGTCAGCTACCGTGATTGGCAGCAGCAGCCAACCCTGCAAAAAGTCGAGACCAACAAAGGTATCAGCGTCGCGCGCAGCCGCCTGGCCGCCCTGCTCGACCGCCCACTGTACGACCTGGACCGCCTGGACCTGTCGGCCACCAGTACTTTGCAGGGCCAGTTGCAAGAGCAAGTCACCGCCTACCTCAAACGCCTTGCCGCCCCTGACTATGCCGCCGAAGTCGGGTTACTCGGCGAGCGCTTGCTCACCCCGGCGAGTACCCCGCAGGTACGCTACAGCTTCACCTTGTTCGAGCGCACCGATGATGGCGCACGGGTACGGGTGCAGACCGACAACACGGACCAACCCTTCGACATCAACAACGGCAGCAAACTGGAACTGGGCTCCACCGCCAAGCTGCGGGTGCTCACCACTTACCTGCAAATCGTCGCCGAACTGCATGAGCGCTACGGCGCCGCAACACCTGCGGCACTGAAAAAAATCGAGGTTGCGGAGCAGGACCGCATCAGCCGTTGGGCCGTCGATTACCTGCTACAAAACCCCCGCAAATCCCTGGCCGACATGCTCGACGCTGCGCTTGACCGCACCTATTCGGCAAGCCCGGGCGAGAGCTTTTTCACCGGTGGTGGCCTGCACCGCTTCCATAACTTTCGCAACGAAGACAATGGCCGCAACCCGACCCTGCGCGACGCCCTGCGTGAATCGATCAACCTGCCCTTTATCCGCCTGATGCGCGATCTGGTGCGCTACACCACCTACACCAGTGCCAACAACAGCGCGCATTTGCTCAAGGACGACAACGAGCCGCGCCGTCAGGAATACCTGGCGCAATTCGCCGACCGCGAAGGCACCACGTTCCTGCTCAAGTTCTGGAAGAAATACCAGAAGAAGGACACCCAGGGGCGCCTGGAAACCTTCCTCGACAGCCTGCATCCCACGGCGATCCGCCTGGCCGCGGTCCACCGTTATCTGCTGCCGGAGGCCAGCCGCGACAGCTTCAACAGCTTCGTGCGCGCGCGCCTGGCCGGCACCAAGGGCGAGCAGACGCTGACCGACAAGCGCCTCGATGCACTCTATGACAGCTACGGCCCCGGCGCCTACGACCTGCCCGACCAGGGCTATATTGCCAAGGTGCATCCCCTGGACCTGTGGTTGCTGGGCTACCTGATCAACCACCCGGAGGCGACGTTCAGCGAAGTCGTCAAGGCCAGCCAGTTCGAGCGCCAGGAGGTGTACAGCTGGCTGTTCAAGAGCCGCCACCAGAGCGCACGTGACAGCCGTATCCGCACCATGCTGGAGATCGAAGCGTTCCTGGAGATTCATCAACGCTGGAAGGACGTAGGCTACCCCTTCGACCATCTGGTGCCGTCCCTGGCGACCGCCATCGGCAGCTCCGGCGACCGCCCTGCCGCACTGGCCGAGTTGATGGGCATCATCCTCAACGATGGCGTGCGCATCCCGGTACTGCGCATCGACAGCCTGCACTTTGCCGCCGGTACACCGTACGACACCCGCGTGATCAACGACCCCGACCGGGCGCATCGTGTCATGCCCTCCGAAGTTGCCACGGCCTTGCGCGGCGCGTTATCCCAAGTGGTGGACGCCGGCACTGCAAAACGCGTCGCCGGCAGTTTCAAACAGGCCGACGGCACACCACTGGCCATGGGCGGCAAGACCGGCACCGGCGATAACCGCATCGAAGCGATCGGTTCGGGCGGACGTATCATCAGTTCCAAGGCGATCAACCGCACCGCCACTTTCGTGTTCTACATCGGCGAGCGCCACTTCGGCACACTCACTGCGTTCGTACCGGGCAGCTCGGCGCAGGGCTTCAAGTTCACCTCGGCGTTGCCGGTACAAGTGCTTAAAGGCATGGCCCCGATATTGATGCCTTATCTGCAAGGTGAGAGTCAGAGCACATGCCTGCCTCGATGAGCGCCGCGCCAGAGTGGTAATCCGTTGTTGCTTGCTCCTGGCTTATTGATCCAAAACGCCCATTTCTCGAGCCCTGCGTTTGATTTTTCCAGGGAGGGGCCAAGTAGTGTTTATGTATGCCTGAACGTTTCATGAGGGTGATTAGTGTAGATCGGGTTGACCCCCCACTACTCATCTCAAGGCAACACAACCATGTTCTTCGAACGCCCCTCCCCACACGCTGCGAGCCATGCCCAGAAGGGTATGCACTTTGATGTTATCCAGCGCTCCATTCCAGATTGGCTCAGCGCGACCACGCTGACACGCGCTCGCGCACTGAAAGCCGCAAGCCCTTTTGTCTACACCCGACTCAACTCGCTCGACACGCGCGCAGATACGGTGTCCACAGAGGCCATGGCCGAGCAGTGGACCGCCAGGAATGCCTTGGATGAACACTTCAAATACATCAAGGACGTGTACTCATTCGCAGAGCCTCTGCTCAAAAAGGCCTTGCGTGAATACGGCGACATTGATGTAAAAAACACGTTCATTCGCCTGTATGCCCCCGCCGAAAAAAGCTGGTGGGTCATTGGCGTTCGCAAAGGCGTAACCAGCCGGACCGTAACGTTACTGGACGCCGCTCTGCATAACTTTTCCGCCAGCGAGCAGTTTGCCGACTATGGGTTCTTGTCCAAGCCCGACGCCCGTGGCCAGCAGCCCATCCTGACGTTCACCTCCAATACCAGCGGCCAGCCCCTGACCGCGCAAGTATTCAAAAATCTGTGCCGCACCCTGGATATAGGCCGCCAATACCAGACACGGTTATTGCGCACCCTTGGCTTCGGTAATCAAGTCCAGGCCGATACGCTACGGCGCAAAGTGATTGCCTGCGACAAGGCCACGCTGAAAAACGCCACCTGCATCGCCTGGTCGCAGCAGCATATCCAGGAGGACGCCCGACGTCTGCTGTTCGATATTGTCGAGGACAAGCCCGACCCAGCGTTGGACGGCATACCGGTGGAGTACTACAACCTCAGCCTGCTGGATGCCCGGCTCAGCGGTATCGTGCTGATTGCCGCGCCACAGGGCAGCGACAAACACATCGAACGCCTGATTGCCTATGTTCCTGAAGACCCGGAGCATCCGTTGAAGGAGTACCCCTCGCCGATTGAATTCATGAATGAGTTGACGCGCCAACTGCGCGACAGCACCGCCACCCTGGATGCCCACGGCCAAGCGCCTGCAAAGACCACCTACCGGCAGTTTTTCAGTCGATTTGTCGACCATAAACAACGCGGGCATTTTTTTGCCGAGCTGCAAAGCCGCCTGTTCAAGGTGCAGTGGCACGAAAAGAAGCGCACCGATAGTGGCCCCAGTTGGCAAACCATCGCGGTGGACACGCCGCGGTTGCACTTCAGCGTGCAAAACATTTTTGACGACCACGAGAACCGAGCGCCTTCCGGGCATTCGGAGCCTGACACGCTGTGGCACTACCTGTACCGGGTCAACGTCAATAAAATTGTCAACGATACCCGGGAAGTGGCGATCAGCACCGCTTACGCCGACTTGATGGCGCGCTGGGCCTGGTGGGATAACCTGGGCAAGATTCTCTCGGATATTTTCAATGCGGCGCTCCTGGTGGTCACCCCCTTCGTGCCGTTCCTGGGGGAGTTGATGCTCGCCTACACCGCCTACCAGGTGGCCAGCGATGTGTTCGAAGGTATTGTTGACTGGGCGCAAGGCAACGGACTGGAAGCCATCGGGCATGTCATGGACGTGGTGGAAACGGTGGTGCAACTAGGCATTTGGGCGGGGGCCGGCACCGTCGGCCAGGCTGTCACCCTCAAGCTGTCGCCCTTCGTCGAGGGCCTGCACCCGGTGACGCTGGATGGCGGTGAAAAGCGCTTGTGGAACCCCGATCTTTCGCCTTACCAGCAGACCATCAGCCTGCCCCAAGGCATCGCCGCTGATACACAGGGTTTGTATCAGCATGCCCAGAAACACTGGCTGGCCCATGCCGACCATCACTACCAGGTAGAACCGGACCCGCAGTTGCCTCATCACCGAATCGTGCACCCCCGCCGGCCACACGCCTATCAACCGAAAGTGCGTTTCAATGGTCACGGCGCCTGGGTACATGAAGGCGAACAACCGCGCAGCTGGGACGATCACACGCTGATGCGCCGCATCAGCCCGGCTACCCAGGCGCTCACCAACGAGCAGCTTGAACAGATCCGTATCATCAGCGGCAGCGAGCCAGACCATTTGCGCCACATGTATGCGCGCAACCAGCCGTCCCCGCCGCTGCTGGCCGACAGCATCGAACGCTTTAGCGCAGATCGATTCGCCCAAGCGTCGGTCCAGAAAATACGTACGGGCCAGACACTCGCCCCCTATTCCTACTGGTTCGAACAAGCCGTTACCGACCTCCCCGGCTGGCCGCCGAGCAAAGCCCTGGAGGTGTTTCACAACAGCGATCTGAGCGGCGAGTCGCGCAAATACGGCGATACCCACGCCGCGCCCGTCGATACCCTGCGCATCAGCCTGGCTGACGTGATGGCTGCCAGGCTGCCCGAGCGCGTGCTGGGTTTTCTGGACGAACATCAGGTCAATACGTTGTTGGGTGAAACCTTGCCCCAGGCTCAACAGGCCCAGGCACTGCGCAATAAACTGGCGAACTACGTAGAGGGCTATGGCGGGCATGTCGCCAAAAGTCATTACCAATTGGGCCAAGCCAGCAGCGACCCACACGTGGCCCTGTTGCGCCAGGACTTTCCCGAGCTGGCGCTGAGCAGTGCGAACGCGTTGCTCAAGCAGGCCTGGCCTGAAGAAACAACGGTGATGAACGACACACAGCGCCTGCCCCTGCGCCTCAAAAGCCTGGCACGGGAGTTGGACTTCGACCATCAGGCCAGCCGCGCTGTCGAAGGGCTTTACCCTCCCCGGCAACCCTCGGCGCACAGCGAACGGTTGGTGCTCAATACCCTGCGCCTGCACAGCGACGTGTTCAGCCATCTGAACATCGACATCCGGGACAACAGCCCCACCGGCCCGTTGCGCTGCAGCGTCGGTGAAACCGACGCGCCGCAGGCCCGCACACTGGTACGCAGCGCAGACGGGACCTACACCGTGTTCGACGCCGATGCCAACCCACTCAACCCAGCCACCACGCTGTACGAGTCCCTGCTCTGGACCCTGGCGCAGGATCCGCAGCGCGCCCCGCCCTACACCGTCGGCGAAGGTGAACAGCTCAGGCAGTGGGTGATCGAACATAACCAGACACCGGCCGATCGACGCCTGGCATTGGCTGAGCCGCCCTTGCGCATGCGGCCCGCTCCCGAGACCGAGGTGCTGCTGGGCGGAGGCGCATCCTGCAAAATGTCCCGGGTCGACAGCTATGACATGCAACCCAAAACCATTGAAGAACGCATCAAACAGTTACTGCCCGCGATGAGCAACGACAGCGTTCGACGCTTATCAATCACGATGAGCACAGCCGAAGGCGAGCAAACGCTGATGCAGATGGAGTCGCAAAAACAGCAGTTGTTCAATCAGCTCGACGCCTACATAAAGGGTCCGACGCCCAGGGCGGGCACGCTGTTGGAGCCGGAAGTCCGCAAACGCCGGGCGCAAGTCGCGACCCGCCTCTATGATGGCTGGAGCAATGGCCTGACGGTGCATCTGGACGAAAGCTTCGAACACCGCGGCGGTATCGCTCTGGACTTGTTCAATACGCCCATGCCCGACGAACTGCCCACCCTTAACGTGCCACTGAACCACATCAGCGACCTGGACCTGCGCGGTTGTGATTTTTCCGATCACCACGCCGCCTTTCTAGACAATTTCCCGCATCTGCGCGACCTCGATCTGAGTCACAACCAGCTCACCCAGTTACCTGCGACCCTGGGCAAGCTCAAACGTCTTCGACGCTTGCATCTGGAAGCAAATGCCCTGGTTCTGGACGATGCCGCCATTGCAACACTTGGACGGCTCAAGCGTCTCAAACAGCTTGAGATGGCCGGCAACCCACTGGGGCAAACACCGAATATCAGCCAAATGCCGGCCTTGACCTTGCTGAACCTGCGCAATACGCAAATAAAGGACTGGCCCGTCGGGCTCGTCGGTCGCTCACGCGCGCGCGGGTTCCAACTGGACCTGAGCGAGAACCCGATCACCCAGTTACCCCATGTCGCCCCAGGTTCGGATGATGCCGACATCATTGCCCGTACCCGCCTGGACCAGAGCAGGCTCACCTCGGACTTTCAGGACTTGCTCGCTGAATACCGCGAGTCTGTGGGGCTGGACCCGCTGCGCTTCTACGCGCCTAGAGGTGAAAGCGCACCCTGGCTGAGTGACATCAAGCCTGAGGAGCATGAGCAGCACCGGCAGCTGTGGGACGCGATTGAAAAGGAACCCGGCTCTCAAGGTCTGTTTGAGGTGATCAAATCGCTCGAAGAGCCGGACGAGTTCCAGGCCGAGGAAGACCGCCTGGCCTATCAGAACAACCGGCCTGAGCTGAGCCAGAGGGTATGGCGCCTGCTGAGGGCGGTCGAAGCCGACAGCGACCTGCGCGAGCGCGTGTTCAAGGATACTCGCTACCCCGGCTTGTGCCCCGACGCCGGCGCGCTGATATTCCAGAAACTGGGCGTCGAAGTACTCGCCAGCGAAGCCTATCGAACCAGCACCACACCGGCAGAACTCGAGGCCAGGCTGGTGGTGCTGGCCCGCGGAGCCGCGCGCGATGCCTACATGGGCAAAGCCATTGGTGAAGACATCGCCCACCGCCTCAAACCCAAAGATCAGGGCGGGCTGGGGCAACGGCTATGGTCGCAGGTCATCGACGGCGAGCATGGCGAGGTCGACGAGGCCGGCATTCACTTAGCCTATCGCAGCACCCTGGCAGACCGGCTGGACCTGCCGTGGCTATCGACCCATATGACTTACCGCACTCTCGCCGATGTAACCCCCGCGCAGATCGAAAAGGTGGCCGCCGCAGTAGCCAGGTTGGAAGAGGGTGACGGGCTGGTGAACCAGATGCTGTTGGACAAAGGTTGGGAGCGTTACCTCGAGCAGCACAACCCCACCGCCAAATGGAACAATGACACAGCCTTCGACTTGAAGTACCTCCAACTCGATGAATTACAGGCACTGCAAGCGCAATACGCCCAGTCACAGACGCTGCCGGAGATTGATCGGCAAGCCCAGCGGGTAAAACTGCGCGGCCTGGCGCAAGCCCTGGGATTGGACGAAGACAGCGTGTTATCCGGCAACCCTATGAGTTCAACACAGTACGACACAGCACTCAATGAGCTGGGGTACCGGCACAATCAGTGGCTGCGAGATCTGACGCGTGTTGCGCTGAACCGGGCCGGAGCACGTAAAAACCGGGCTTGATGCGGCCCTGGCGTTCAAGGCGCAAGAAAATCAAACATCAGATGCACCGTGCCGTAGTAGGCCCCGCCCTGGTAACCCCCCTGCGGCTCGATCGCCGAAATATCCAGCTCGACGCGCCGGCCCATGCCCGCTTCGTCAGCGCTGAGTACCTGGGTCGAGTCCAGGGTCAGGGGCACCCGGTTGAACAGCACGCGCAAATCGATACGGTCATTGCCGCTCAACAGATAGGGCACGTCTCCCAGGCGTGCCGCAACGCCGCCATTGAGATTCTTGACGTCGAAATGCTTGCGCAGGCGGCCAAGCCGGGAGGTCGTCAAGTCCCAGGCCAGCAACTGATCCTGCCCCATCCAGTCGGGTTCGGAAGGCAATACATAGGCTTCGTGGATCGGGATGGTCACCGACACATCAAAGCTCTGGCGTTCCTGAAACGCCATCGCTTGCCCGCCCAGGGTCAACGGCACCATCAGCGCCGCCAGTCGCGTCAATTGTCTAAATATCATCGGGTGACCTTCATCGGTTTTTTGTCCCGGCCTTCAACCAACTGGAAGCTGAATTGACGTTCGACTTTCTTCTCGAATACCAGCTGGCGGCCAGGCAAGATGTGGTGCTTGGTGGTGGGTTCACAGTCGGTTTTCTTTGCCACTGAACAGTCCCGGAACTCATCGAGCACGACCGTACTGTTGCCGGCATTGCGCAGGGTGTACTGGCTGGCGGTCTCGCTGATCTGCGTATCGAAGCGGGTATCCTTGGGGCGCACGAAGAACACCGTGCCATAGCCCGCCATGACGTTGACCCCGGCTGCCAGGTCTTTTTTGTATTCGCTGCGCTCTGCGTCGGTGACCGCAAAGTCATCTTCCTTTTCCGGCACGACGGGGATAAAGCGCACACGAAAGTAACGCTCCTTGTCACGCTGGCCCATGTACAACAGACGAGTGCCCTGGCGTCCGCCGGCCGGCACGATCAGGCGCGCCGGGCTGGCCATCAGGCCGTCGCGATTGGTGGTGCTGCCCTTGGCGTCGGTCATCGAGGCGACCGGCACTTCCCGGGAGGTACCGTCGGCGTTATAGATAATCTCCAGCACATTGACCTTGATGAACGCGGTACTGGTGCCGCCGTTGAATACCCGCTTGAGGTAGGAGCTGCGGTCGCCTTCCAGGTAGTCGTACACGACGCCGACGTTGATTGCCGGCCCCGCCTGCGCCGTCAACGACATCAGGAAAAGCCCGGCCCATAGCACTGCATGTTTCATAGTTGATTACGCCTTGTTGATTGAACGCGGCCCGCCACGACAGCGGGCCGATGTGCGGGCAAAACCCGCCTAGACTTCCGAATCCCAGATCACGGTGACTACGCCTGAATAAGTGCTGCCGGGCGCCTTGAGCATGTCGCTCACGTCTTCTTTGTCGACTTGAAAGTGCAGCGTGCCGGGGCGGTTGTTGACGTAGTGCACGGACTGGATCAACTCGGTGCCTACCCCATCCCGGCGTAACGGCTGCCGGTTTACGGGCTCGTCGCGCTGGTTGTGCAGGCCAAACGGCAAGCTGACCGCGACCTGCAACGGCACCTCATCGCCCGCGCCGTTGCGCAGGCCGCAGGTGTTGCCGATCGCCAGGCCGCATTCAAGGGTCATCTTGAAACGCCCACTGGAGAAAATGCTGAAGGTCTGGTCACGGGACAATCGCGAGGGCTGCCGCCCGCGGTTGAGCCAGGCTTGCCAGCCGCCTTCGGGGAGCAGTTCGACACGGTTGCCGCCCGGAGGCAGGGTGACTTTGAGGATGTGCTCGACTTGCAGGGTGAAATTGAAGGTGGCGATGTTGTCGCTGGGAATCATCACGTCACCGAAGTCAAAGTCACCGCCAGGCCCCATGCTGTAAGTCAACGACCCGCGATACTCGCCGGCCGTCATGGTCAATGGGTTGGGCGTTCTGAGCTCGTAACCGTATTCCATATAGCTGTATTTGAGCCATGGAATGTCGTACCCCGGCGTGAGGCTGCACGCCCCGGCATTTTCTGGAACACTCCAGAAAAACAGCCCGAAATTGATCCACGCCGCGTGATAGCCCAGCCCCACACACGGCGGGGCGCCGGCCTTCCAATAAAAATCCCACGGTTTGCCCTCATACTGCCAAGCACTGACACCGGGCGGGTAGGCAATATCCCAGCGGGTCCCCACCCCGGCAATACGCATCTGCACGGTGGCGCTTTCGCCTGTGCCCGTGTGAGTCACCTGCACGTCGCGCCACGCTGAAGGCACTTTGAAATAGGCGCCTTGCCGCGGGTCGGTATGCCCGGCCGCAATCGGTGTGGCAGATTCAGCCCGGAACTCCATGTTGCGAATACTGAAGATATTAAGGGCCTCACATCGCGTCGGTATGTGCCAGGCGCATACGCCACTGTGAGCCGTGGTGTTCTTGAACTTGTTACTCATCGGGTTCGTCGGATCAGGGCGAAACACGGCGGTGATGTCCTCAACGAACGCCTGCGCCGTCAAGCTCGTACAACCGAGTGCGAGTGCCAGGGGCAACGGCCTCAACAGTGTTTTTATTGCAGTGATAAAAGTCATCGAATCCCATCCAAGCCGCCGTTAACCGGCGGTGTCGGCCTTGTGGTTAGCTTCAGCCAGTGTGTCCGGCGTGCAGCGCAGATCACCGATCATCAACACATCGTTTTCATTGGTCGTATGCCTCGGGTCGAGGCGGAACTGGCAGAGCAACTGGTTCTGGTAGCGCACTTGCAGGGTCGGTGAACTGGAACTCATCTCCATGGAGAAAAACCCGTCCACTTCGCTGACGCCACGGCTGGCGTGGTTGATCACGTGATGCCCCTTGAGCGGCGCGCCTCGCCCGTCCAGCAGGCGACCCAGTACGGTGACGGTTTTCATCACGGTGACCTTGCGGTAGTCCACACCGCCCTTGTTCAAGTGGTAACTGGAACGGGTGGGCTGGATATTGGCCGCCGGCGGGTGATTGCCTTCGAAGTCGAAGCTCACGCTGCTGCTCTTGTAGGCCGAGACCGGCACATAGTTGCGTCCTGGCCGCAACACGGCGCTGCCGCCGCCCAGGTCGTCGGCGCGCAGGGCAATTTCATCGAGGTCGGTTTCCACATCGATGATCATGCCTGCCCCATTGCCCTGGTACTGGCTGCTCAGCAACATCTTGCCGGCGCCCGCGACGAACGTGCTGTTGAGGTTCAAGCCACCGCTGAAATCACCGTTGAAGGAGCTGCGCTGCACAAAGCCGTCACCACTGAGCGCATCGGTACTGAAGCTGGCCATACTCGACAAGCCGACGCCGTAGGTGTCGGTTATGGCTGTGGCCGAAACGCTTTGCAGCACGTGGTCGGTGAGGTCCTGGCGAATCGTCAGCGAGGCGTTGTTGTCACGCCCACCATCGCGGGCGGTGCGGGTGCCGACGCTGCCGGAAATCTGCCGGCCGTCTGTGCCCAGGTTCATGCTCAGGGTCACGTCGACGCCACGGTTGCGTTGGTCGTTGGTGCCGCTGCTGCCCGGTCGGTCGAATACCGAGAAACGCCAGTTGGCATCACTGCCGAACAGTTTGTCGTGGCGGCTCCAGCCCAAGTCCACGCCTGCCCCTTCCACATTGCCCTGGCTGTGGGAAACCCGCAGGTTCAAGGTGTTCTGTGCGTCGAGGCGGTGGTTGACCGACAGGGCAGAATTGCTCGCCTGGCCGACGAAGGTGTTGCGCCGCAGGCGTGTACCGTCGGGCAGGGTTTCGTAAGTGTCGCGAGTGTCGAGCCAACTGCGGTTATGGCTGAACACCAGGTTGGTCGCACCGAAACTGTAAAGCCCTTGCAGGTCCATGCCAGTGCCATGTTCCTGGGTTTGATACAGGTTGGCGTAGAGGCTGGTATTGCCGGCCACGGTCCAATCCACCGAGCCGCCGTACTGCAGTTGCTCGCGCACCTGGCGAGCGGACAGGCCGAGGATCACGCGCGGATGCACCAGGTAGTTGAGTGACGCACCGGCGGTGATCGCGCCGGAGGCCTGCTCATCCCAGTTGCTGAACAGCTTGGTCTCGCGCCCGGCAAACAGGTTGTAGCGCCACGGGTCGTCGGCGTTGCGCCAGTTGCTGGGCTTGTACACCAGTTCCTGGCTGGTGCTGGTGGTGAGGCCATCTTCCACCAGGCGCACTTCGACCTCATAGATGCCGCCCGGCAGTGGCCGGGTGTCCAGGGTTTGCAGGCCGGCCGTCACCGACTGGGTGTTGATCAACAAGCCATTGCGATAAATCTCTACCGCCGCCTGCCGACTGGCGGTGACGTAGATCGGATACACGCTGGGCTTGGCGTCATTGATCGCCAACGTGTCGGAACTGCCATACATCACACCCAGCGCCGTATCGGGGCTGGCGCCGAAGCTGCGCAGTTGACGGGTGAGGCCATCGGAATTCGGCGTGAAGTGGCCCAGGCGGAAAAACTGCCCTTGCAGTTCGCGCTGGGTGTACAGCTCGTGGATCGCATGACGCATTTGCGCCTCATCGCCACTCTGGCGGGCCAACTGCAGGTTGAACACCTGGCTCCAGTTACCCACGCTGGAGCTGGCTTGCAGGCCATAGCGGCCACCCAGGCTGTCTTGCTGGCTGCCATTGAGATTGAGCTGGTTATTGATGATCAACCCCAGGCTGCCGCCTTCCGGTTGGTCATAGAAACGCGGGGTGTCGTCTGCCAATTCGACGTTTTGCGTCAGGATCGACAACTGCGAGCTTTCGAGGTTGTAGTACGCCGAGATCATTTTTTGCGGGCAGGACTGGGTGCAGGCGCCCAGCGCCACGCCTTGTTCCAGCACGGCCTGCCAGGTGTCGCGGGTGGCCGCCGGGACTTTACTGTCACCGGTATCGGTAAATTCCAGAAGGGTCACGCGGTCGTCTTGAGACAACACGATCAAGGCTTCGCCGAGCAGTTGTTGGTCCAGGTCCACACGCACCGCCAGCGGCACATCAAAAAAATGGTCGGCAAACCCTGCGGGCAAGCCTTGGGCCTGAGAAATCAGGCTGCCGGGGGTGGCAGCGCCAGAAGTGGCGGGCGCTGCCAGGGCACTCGTACACACCAACAGCGCAAGCGCTGCCGCGATAGGCGTCATCGGAAACATGAACGGAATACTCGGAATGCCAGGGCCAAAAATGAAAATCAGGTCGGCAGACCGAGGAGGAAAAATCAGCCGACCTGCAAGTCATACAAGGGGTGCCCGTACGTCGCGGGCACTTATGGGTTTCAAGGCGTTGGCAATACCGCGTCGAACACCACCGGCATCACCGCGGTGTAGGAACCACGCTGGGTGGCCGACGGTTTGGCCGCGACGATGCGCATTTCAGCACCCACGCCAGGGGTGGAGTCGGCTTCATTGACTACTTCCTGGGGGGTGCCGGTCAGCGTGACGCCATTGAGGCTGGTGGTGAGCGGGATGTTCTGCGACACGTCACCATTGAACAACACAGCCGGGCCACCTTCGATGTAAGCGTGTACCGAACCGTTGGTGTTCTTGAGATCGTAGATGGCGCTCAACGGAGCCAACTCGCCGCTGACCAGGTTGTAGCTCATGGTTTCGTCACGGCCCCAGTTCGGGTCACGCGGTTGTGCGTGGAACACGGTGGTCGGGATGTTTGCCTTGAGGTTGACGGTGTGACTGGCTTCACCTGCAGCGATAGCTGTTACCGAGGAAGACAAAGCCAAAACAGCCAGGGGAACAGCAACAGCAAACTTCTTGAACATGATCAGTACCTGCATTTATTAACATTGATTGGTTCGTTGCCAAGTACCACCTCAACAACGAATTACGCCGCTGGTTAGTTGAACCACACAACGCCAAACAATCATTCAATAAAATTAAAAGCAGGTATGCAGGCTTCTTCTCACACGCTCGTAGCCCTTGTAATCAGGGCGCGCGGGAAAAACATGGCACTTTGACCAAACTTTAAAATCCGCTGTAAGAAACAGGCTACACGGCAGTAAAAGCATAACCTGAAAACAACTGTAAGAACTGGACTACACCATACATACACTCGATAAAAAACTCACGACACTTAGCTTGAATTGGAGCGCCAACTCTAATTAAAGTTATAACTCTAAAGACGCTATTCGTCTATTCACATATTCCGATTTCCGGCTGCGTCTCACGCTGCCACGACCGTTGGTCGCCATAGGCTACCAACGACATAAGATATATCTTACGTTATATCTAAACCTGAGCAGAGAAGCCCTACATGAAGCATGATCATCGCGGCGAATTTGAAAAACGGGGTGGCCGTGGCCCCCGGGTGTTCGCCCCAGGCGACCTCAAGCTGCTGCTATTAGCCCTCATCGCTGAACAGCCCTGCCACGGCTACGACCTGATCCGCCGCATCGAAGGCTTGTTCGACGGCGCCTACAGCCCCAGCCCCGGCGTGATCTACCCCACCCTGACCTTTCTTGAAGAGAGCGAGTTGATCAGCGGCGACGCCGATGGCGGAAAAAAGCGCTACACAATCACCGACGCCGGTCGTCTCTTCTTAAGCGAGCAAGCCGTTGCCCTGGACGGCGTGCGCATGCGTATCGATGTCAGCAAGCGCTCGCTGCGCGGGCACGACCGCCCACCCGAGATCCACGAGGCGGTGCACAACCTGCGCCATGCCTTGCACTCACACCACGGGCACTGGAGCCCGGAAGAAATCGTTCGTGTCGCGGCGCTGCTCAACGGCACCGCCCAAGCTATTGCCGACGGGAGAGATCAATGAACACACAAGCCATCCATCGCGTGACCCACGACATCAAACGCCGCCGCCTGCAAGTACTGCGGGTGGTGGATATCACCCCGCGTATGCGGCGTATCACCTTGGGTGGGCCGGAACTGGCAGGTTTCATCAGCCTGGGCAGCGACGATCACATCAAACTGCTGTTCCCGCAGAACGCCGCCGAACAAGCGGCGCTGGAAAGCCCGACGTTCGCCATCAAGGGCGACGGCCCGCAACCCGCCATGCGCGACTACACGCCACGGCGTTACGACCTGGACATCGGCGAGCTGGACATCGACTTCGTGCTGCACGGCGATGGCCCTGCCTCCACCTGGGCCGAGCAGGTACAGGTCGGCCAGCATCTTTATATCGGTGGGCCAAGGGGTTCGATGATCGTGCCGGACATCTTCGACAGCTACCTGCTGATCGGTGATGAAACCGCCCTGCCCGCCATCGGTCGACGCCTGGAAGAATTACCGGCCGGGCGCAAGGTGCTGGCGGTGATTGAAATCGCCGATGCGGCGGAACAACAGGTGCTCGGCAGCGCAGCCGAAGTCGAGGTGATCTGGGTTCTGCGCGGCCACGATGACCTGCTCGATGTAGTGCGCAACCTGACGCTGCCCAGCGGGGCGTTGTACAGCTTCGTCGCCACCGAAACCAAGCTGTCGCGCCAGGTACGGCGGGTGCTGCTGGATACGCACAAGGTCAACGAGGAATACCTCAAGGCCGTGGGTTACTGGCGTGCTGAGGGCAGCGAAGAAGAATGATTAAGGTGGGAGCGGGCTTGCCTGCGATGCAAGCACCTCGGTTTATCAGGTACACCGAGGTGCTTGCATCGCAGGCAAGCCAGCTCCCACATTAATGGTGCTCACTTTAAATCGAGGGGGATTTGAGGCGCTTGTCCAGGCCAATGATCGCCAACGCGATGACGATGAACCCTGCCAAAATCCCTGCGGCATTCACAAACACCTGTGGATAACCGAGGCTGTCCACATCCATGAACGGGTACTGATACTGCCCGAGCATATGCCCCCGCAGCAGCACATAACCGAAGTACACCAATGGGTAGATCACCCAGCCGGCAATGTGTTTGAGCCGCAACGTACCCTTGGGCACACACCGCCACCAATACACCACAAACAACAACGGCATGACGTCGTGCAGCAACTCATCGGCGATAAATTGAAAGCCTTGCGGGCTCCACAGATGCCGCAGCAGCAGGTTGTAGGCCAGGCTTACCACCACGATGCTCGCGGCAATCGCGCTACTGATGCGAGGCGCGAGGAAAAACCGCTTGGCGCCAGAGTCGCGCTTGACCAGCGCGTAGCTGAGCACCACGACCACCAGGGTATTGGTCAGCACGGTGAAGAAGCTGAAGAAACTGATCAGGCCGCCCAGCAAGCTCGCGCCACTGGTCCAGCGCGAATAGAGAATCAGGTATTGCTGGATCGCCAACCCCACCCAACCGGCCAAGGCTGCCGTCGCGACAAAGCGCTTCATGCTTTCAATCCAGGGGGCGCTTGGTACGCATCAGCTTGACGTACAAACCTTCGACCTTTTCCCGCGCCCACGGGGTTTTGCGCAGGAAAGTCAGGCTCGACTTGATGCTCGGGTCACTTTTGAAGCAGCGGATATCAATGCGCTCGGCCAAGCCGCTCCACTCGTAATGCTCCACCAGGGTGGTGAGCACGTGTTGCAGGGTCACACCGTGGAGCGGGTCGTTGCTTGTCGCGGTCATGCCAGGCCTTTTGCAAAAAGAGGAAACACAGCCGCGCACCTTAGCCGACGGGGCGTGCAGGTGGAAGCATCGCATTGAATATAGCCCGCGAGGAAAAGTTCCCCTTCTACACAAAAAAGAGATGTTATATTGTAACTTAAATTATCAGTCATTTTGCCCAGGAATCTCCGATGTCGCTGCCTTCTCTCTGGCGCTTGTCGCCCCTCGCCGCCGCCCTGTTGATTGGCTCCCAGGCCCATGCCCTGGAACTGCCACCCCAAGTGGTCACCGGCAACCCGCTGGGCAGCGAACAGCTGGCCTCGCCCACCACTGTGCTGACAAGCGATGACCTGACCCTGCAACAAAAAGGCAGCCTCGGTGAAACCCTGAACAAGCAGCCGGGTGTGTCGTCTTCGTACTTTGGCCCGGGGGCCAGCCGCCCGATCATTCGCGGCCAGGACGGCGACCGCATTCGTATTCTGCGCAACGGTGTGGGGGCGCTGGATGCCTCGTCGCTGTCCTACGACCACGCGGTACCGCTGGACCCGATCAACGTTGACCGCATCGAAATCGTGCGGGGCCCGGCCGCCCTGCTGTACGGCGGCAGCGCCATCGGTGGGGTGGTCAACACCTTCGACAATCGCATCCCCACCGAGGCCATCGAAGGCATCCATGGCGCTGGCGAGTTGCGCTACGGCGGTGCCGACACCACCCGCAGCAGCGCGGGCAAGTTGGAGGCCGGCAACGGTACCTTCGCCCTGCACCTGGATGCCAATGGGCGCGAATTCAACGACCTTAAAATCCCAGGCTATGCCCGCAGCCGGCATGCACCGGAGAGCGAGAACGGCCCCGGCAAAAACGGGCGCCTGGGTAACAGCAATGGGCGCCAGGACGGCGGTGCGGTGGGCGGTTCCTACACTTGGGACGATGGTTATGCCGGGCTGTCCTACAGCAATTACGACAGTAACTACGGCTCACCCGCCGAGCAGGATGTGCGCATCCGCATGAAACAGGACCACTACGCCTTTGCGTCCGAGATCCGCAACCTGCAAGGGCCGTTTACCTCGGTGAAAATAGACGCCGGTTACACCGACTACGAACACCGGGAAATCGAAGGCGGCGAAACCGGCACCACCTTCAAGAACAAAGGCTATGAAGCCCGCGTTGAAGCCCGACACCAGCCGATTGGCCCGTTCGATGGCGTGGTCGGCGCCCAAGTGACGCGCAACGAATTCTCGGCCCTGGGCGAAGAAGCTTTCGTGCCACAGAGCGACACCAACGCCGGCGCGCTGTTTATCCTCGAAGAAATGCAAGCCACTGAACGCCTGAAACTCAGCCTCGGCGCACGCGTGGAACACACCAGCGTCGACCCGAACGCCAAAGGCAACGAGCGTTTTGCCAATGTCGACAAGAGCAATAACTTCACCGCCGGCAGCTTGTCGTCTGGCGCTGTCTACACCCTTACGCCGGTCTGGTCCCTGGCCGCCACCCTGGGCTACACCGAACGCGCACCAACCTTCTACGAGCTGTATGCCAACGGCGCCCACGTCGCCACCGGCACCTATGAGTTGGGCGATGCCAACCTGAAGAAAGAAAAAGCCGTGTCCAGCGACCTGGCGCTGCGCTTTGACAACGGCACCCACAAGGGCAGCTTTGGCGTGTTCTATAGCCGCTTCTCCAATTACATCGGTTTGCTCGGCACTGGCCGTACGCTAAACGACGAAGGTGAAGAGGACGCGGGCGGTATTCCCGAGTACGAATATTCTGGCGTACGAGCACGCTTCGCCGGCTTCGAAGCCCAGGATCACTGGAAGCTCGGCGAAGGTGCCTACGGCAAGTTCGCGCTGGAACTGTCGGGCGATTACACCCGAGCCACCAACCTGGACACCGGCGAAGCCTTGCCACGCATTGCGCCCCTGCGTTTGAACAGCGGCTTGCTGTGGGAACTGGATCGCTGGCAGGCACGTATCGATGTGGAACATGCCGCAGGCCAAGGGCGTGTGCCGGATAACGAAAGCGGCACCGATGGCTACACCACCCTCGGCGCCAGCGCGGGGTATCGCTTCAATGTGGGTGGCAGCCAGTGGCTGGCCTTCGTCAACGGAGAAAACCTGACCAACCAGACCGTGCGCTATGCCAGCTCGATCCTGCGCGATATCGCGCCGGCGCCAGGTAGAAGCGTGCAGTTCGGCGTTCGCACTACCTTCTAATCATCACCGAAAATCCCCTGTGGGAGCGGGCTTGCTCGCGAAAGCGTTGGGTCAGTCAACATCAATGTTTGCTGGGCCGACGTCTTCGCAGGCAAGCCAGCTCCCACATTTGAACGTCGTTGCGTTGAGCATTGCGTTCGCTTGACTGATCGGGATCGGGGCGACTATCTGTCACTGTTACCAAAACTGAAATGATGCATCTTGCGATTCACCCTTTCTCAAAACGCCCCGCCGCATTATCCTTCGCAACAATCTGAAACGCTTCAGCTCCCGGTCGACTCCTTTTGCCGAATCTCTTTTTGCTCAAAGACAGCGCTGTCTTAATCCGACCTGCGCTCGGGAGTTTATTGCCTGCCTGTGGATAACCCGGTTACCCACAGAAAAAACCAAAAATAACGATGAACCAAGCCCGAGCCGAATCGTCATCTACAGTGAGTGAAGCACGGGGTTACATAATTCCAACGTAACGGAGAAACACACTATGAGCACTGATGGTGCCTCAAGCCCAAGCCGCCTGTTGCCCAGGCTGCTAGGCGTCTTGCTGCTGATCATGGGGCTGGCCTTGCTGGCTGGCGGCGTCAAGCTGAGCATGCTCGGCGGGTCGCTGTACTACCTGCTCGCCGGTATCGGCATCACCCTGACCGGCGTGTTGCTGCAGGCCACCCGCCGCGCCGCGCTGGGCTTGTACGCACTGGTGTTGTTCGCCAGCACCGTGTGGGCCTTGTGGGAAGTCGGCCTGGACTGGTGGCAGTTGGTGCCGCGCCTGGCCCTGCTGTTCGCCTTGGGCATCGTCATGCTGTTGCCGTGGTTTCGTCGTCCGTTGCTGCGTGGCCAAGCGGCCCCGCTGGGTACCGGCGCGCTGAGCGTTGCCGTGGTGCTGGCGGGCGCGACCGCCCTGGCCAGCCAATTCACCAACCCAGGTGAAATGGTCAAGACCGGCCAACTGGACCGCGACGCGGTGCCGGGCATGGCCAGCGCTGCGCCAACCCAGGCCGATGGCGACTGGAACTCCTATGGCCGCTCGGCCTTCGGTGACCGTTACTCGCCACTGGCACAGATCACCCCGGAGAACGCCCATAAGCTGGTGCCGGCGTGGACTTATCGCACGGGCGACATCCCTGGCCCAGGCGATCCCGGTGAAACCACCGCGGAAAATACCCCGTTGAAAGTCAATGGCATGCTCTACGTGTGCACACCGCACAGCCAAGTGATTGCCCTGGACCCGGATACCGGCAAGGAAATCTGGCGTTTCGACCCGAAGATCACGACCCAGGGTGCTGAGAGCTTCAAAGGTTGGGCGCACATGACCTGCCGTGGCGTGTCGTACCACGATGACGCCGCCTACGCTTCCGAGCAGAGCCCGACTGGCACTGCCAGCCCGGCCGCCGCTCCGAATGCCTGCCCGAAACGTATCTTCGTGCCGACCGCCGACACCCGTCTGATCGCCCTGAACGCCGACACCGGCAAGATGTGCGAAGACTTCGGTGACAAAGGTCAGGTCGACCTGCGTGCCAACATCGGTAGCTTCGCCCCAGGCGGTTACTACTCCACGTCGCCACCGGCCGTGACCAAGAACCTGGTCGTGATCGGCGGTCACGTGACCGACAACGTTTCCATCGACGAGCCAAGCGGCGTGATCCGCGCGTTCGACGTGCACACCGGCAAGCTGGTGTGGAACTGGGACAGCGGCAACCCGGACGACACCACCCCGTTGGCCGAGGGCAAGACCTACACCCGCAACTCGCCGAACATGTGGTCCATGTTCGCCGTGGATGAAAAACTCGGCATGCTCTACCTGCCGATGGGCAACCAGATGCCCGACCAGTACGGCGGCGACCGTACCGATGAGTCTGAGAAGTACGCCGCTGGCTTGACCGCCCTGGACATCGACACCGGCCACGTGAAGTGGACCTTCCAGTTCACCCACCACGACCTGTGGGACATGGACGTGGGCGGCCAGCCTTCGCTGATCGACATCAAGACCGCTGCGGGCGTGAAGCAGGCAGTGATGGCGTCGACCAAGCAAGGCAGCATCTACGTGCTGGACCGCGCCACTGGCCAGCCAGTGGTGCCCGTCAATGAAATCCCGGTGCCACAAGGCGCAGTGGCGGGCGACCGCACCTCCCCTACCCAACCCAAGTCCGACCTGAACTTCATGCCGCCGCCGTTGAAAGAACGCGACATGTGGGGCGTGACCCCGTTCGACCAGATGCTGTGCCGGATCGACTTCAAATCCATGCGCTACGACGGCCCGTTCACACCGCCGTCGCTGCAAGGTTCGATCGTGTACCCAGGCAACTTCGGCGTGTTCGACTGGGGCGGCATCTCGGTTGACCCGGTGCGCCAGATCGCCTTCGTGAACCCAAGCTACATGGCGTTCAAATCGAAGCTGATCCCAGCTGCCGACATTGCCAAGCAAGGCCCACGCGTCAGCGAAACCGAAGGCGTGCAGCCGAACAAAGGCGCTCCGTATGGTGTGATCCTTGAAGCGCTGCTGTCGCCGATGGGCCTGCCGTGCCAGGCACCGGCCTGGGGCTACGTGGCGGCGGTCGACCTGACCACCCACCAGACCATCTGGATGCACAAGAACGGCACCGTGCGTGATAGCTCGCCGGTTCCAATCCCACTGACCATGGGCGTGCCTAGCCTGGGCGGTACGTTCACCACCGCCGGTGGCGTCGCGTTCCTCAGCGGCACCCTGGACCAGTACCTGCGTGCCTATGACGTGAAAAACGGCAAGCAACTGTGGGAAGGCCGCCTGCCTGCAGGCGCGCAAACCACCCCGATGACCTACACCGGCAAGGACGGCAAGCAATACGTGCTGGTCATGGCGGGCGGTCACGGCTCCCTGGGGACCAAGCAGGGTGACTATGTAATGGCGTTCAAACTGCCGGATTAAGCAACGCTGGCGGTACAAAAAAGCGGCGGCCCGAATGGGCAGCCGCTTTTTTTTGCCTGCTGATAATGCACCGGCGTTTCCCCTCAACCCTTTAAAACTAATTTAGTGCGCACGCCCTGCGTAATACAAAAGGCGTACGGATAAAACTTTAAAGGGAGCTTCACTGCATGACGGACCATGTCGCTACAAAACCGATGCTTTCCACCCCCACAAAAATCCTGGAGCTTGAACACCTCAATACTGCCAGTTTGAAAAAACTCATCAGTGGCGAAGTGCTTGCCATTCGGGTACCTGAGTTTGCCAACGCAACCACCAGCGCACGGTTGATTCAGGCCATCGACGATACCGCCACCCTGGAACACTACGGCCATGAAACCTACGAAGAGGGGCGCGTCGTTCAGCACTTCTACGGTGTGCATCGCTGGGGCACGCCGTTCAACTCCACGTACGGCAAGGCCGCCGGCGGTGACGCCCAAGAAAAATATTATGCAGACGCGGCCCGTATGCGCGGCCTTATCGACAGCCTCTGTGCGCCGCAAACGCCGCCCATTCAACAGCTGATGGAACAGTTCCAGGCGCTCTGGCCGCAAGGTGCAACAGCCGCTGCGTTCCAGGGCCGCCCAATGTTTTGCGGGATCATCCGCGTCATGTTCCCGGAGACGGCGCACCTCTCGGAAACGGTGCCCCATGTGGATTGCCTGCCCCGCACAGTCGCTGAACTGCAGCATCAATTCAGCGCCAATATCTACCTGCAAACACCGCCTTCGGGGGGCGAGTTGGTCATCTGGGATACCCAAGCCTTTGGCTATGAGGAGGTCAAGCGCTTCGAGGGGGCCCAACTGCCCGAACAGTGTTTACAAAAACCCCTGCGCATCCGCCCACGCCAGAACGAACTGGTGCTCATCAATACCCGCCGCCCCCACGCCATCTGTGGGTTCGATTCGGGAAAACGCGTCAGCATGCAGTCGTTTATTGGCTATAACGCCGGCGAACCGTTTTACTTCTGGTGCTAATACTTTTATTGCTCGTGCACATGGACGTTTATCTATGACCCCCGAAGAATTCCGCCAACATGGCTATGCCATGATCGACCTGATTGCAGACTACCGACAGAACATCGAACAACGCGGCGTGCAGCCCACCACCCAACCTGGCGAGATCAAAGCCGCCCTGCCGGTCAGCCCGCCTGAAACCGCCGAACCGTTCGAACAGATCATGGGCGATGTCGAAAAACTGATCATGCCCGGCTTGCTGCATTGGCAGCATCCCAGTTTCTTCGGGTTCTTCCCTTCCAATGTGGAACTGTCCTCAGTGCTGGGCGATTGCCTGAGCACCGGCCTGGGTGTGATTGGGTTGTCCTGGCAATCCAGCCCGGCCCTCACCGAAATCGAAGAAGTCACCACCGATTGGCTGCGCGACATGCTCGGCCTGGGCAGCACGTGGAGCGGTGTGATCCAGGACTCTGCGTCCACGTCCACGCTGGTGGCGCTTATCAGCGCCCGGGAACGCAGCTCCGATTACGCGCTGATGCACAACGGCCTGCAAAACAGCGGCGCGCCCCTGATCGTCTACACCTCAGCCCATGCCCACAGCTCGGTCAACAAGGCGGCGATCCTGGCCGGATTCGGCCAGAACCATATCCGCACCATCGCCACCGATGCACACAATGCAATGTCGCCCCAGGCACTGGCGCACGCCATCGCACAGGACCTGGCCGCCGGCAACACGCCCTGCGTGGTGATTGCCACCACCGGCACCACGGCCGCCATGGCGATCGACCCGCTGGCGGCCATTGGCGACCTGACCCAACGCCACGGCCTGTGGCTGCATGTAGACTCGGCCATGGCTGGCGCCGCGATGATCCTGCCAGAATGCCGGGCCTTGTGGGATGGCATCGAAAAGGCTGACTCCCTAGTGCTCAACCCGCACAAATGGCTGGGCGCGGCCTTCGATTGCTCGGTGTATTTCGTGCGCGACCCCGAGCATTTGATTCGCATCATGACCACCAACCCGAGTTACCTGCAGTCCAGCGCAGACGGCCAAGTGCGAAACTACCGTGACTGGCGGATCTCTCTGGGCAGCCGTTTCCGCGCTTTGAAGTTGTGGTTCCTGATACGCGAGCAAGGCGTCAGCGGCCTGCAAGCGCGGTTGCGGCGAGACCTGGCCAATGCGCGCTGGCTGGCAGAGCAGATCGAAGCCAGCGAACACTGGACGCTGGTGGCCACGCCCGCCTTGCAAACCTTGTGCATTCGCCATGAGCCGCCGGGTTTGCAAGGCCAGGCACTGGACCATCACACCCGAGCCTGGGCAGAAAAACTCAACCAGTCAGGCGATGCCTACGTCACCCCCGCCCTCCTCGATGAGCGCTGGATGGTGAGGGTGTCCATCGGCGCGCTGGGCACCGAGCATCAGCATGTCCAGAGGTTGTGGGTGCGATTGCAAACCCTGGTCGCTTGAACGCTGCCAAAGTAGCCCCCCTGTGGCGAGGGAGCTTGCTCCCGCTGGGCTGCGCAGCGGCCCGAAAATCCTGGGAGCGCTTCGCACTCCAGCGGGAGCAAGCTCCCTCGCCACAGTCAAACTGTCTAGGTTGGCACCTGCTCACGGCGCATCCACCGCTCGAACGCCATGGCGTTGAGCGGCCGGCTGATCAGGTAGCCCTGGGCCGTGTCGCAGTTCCAGCGTTTGAGCAAGGTGAGGCTGTGCTCGAACTCCACGCCCTCGGCCACCACCTTGAGCCCCAGGCTATGACTCATCTCGATGGTGGAACGCACGATCACGCCGTCGCCACTGGTGCTGTCGAGGTTGCGCACAAAGGACTGGTCGATCTTCAGCTCTTGCACCGGTAGGCGCTGCAATTGGGCGAGGGACGAGTAGCCGGTGCCGAAATCATCCACCGACAGGCTGATTCCGCAATTGCGCAGCTGCTCCAGCACGCTGAGGGCCTGCTGCGGGTTGTGCATGATGGCGCTCTCGGTGATTTCAAAAATCAAATGCTCGGCGTCCACGTGGTATTGGGCCAATAGCGCAGTGACGCGAATCGCCAAGTCATCATCCGCCAAGTCGTTCACGGATATATTCACCGACAGTTGGATAACCAGCCCACGCTGCGCCCATTCGGCAATCTGGCGGATGGCTTCCTCGATCACCCACAGCGTTAGCGCGCTCATGCTACCGGTGCGTTCGGCCAGGGGAATGAACTCCCCGGGGGAGACTTGCCCCAGCGTCGGGTGTTGCCAACGCAGCAAGGCTTCAGCCTGGCTCACATGGCCGTGCCGCAGATCGAGCTTGGGCTGGTAGCACAGGTACAACTCGCCTTCGATCACGGCGCGGCGCAAGTCGCGAATCAGGGTGATCTGGCGTTGGTGGGCGAGGTCGCGGTCCGGTTGGTAGATCTGCAAATGCCCCGGCAGGTTGGCCGCGTCGTGCCGGGCGATGGCCGCGCGGTTGATCAACTCTTCCACCTGCTGCCCATCAGCAGGGTACGCGGCGATGCCGATGCTCACTTCATGGCGCACTTCGTCATTGCCGATGCGCAGGGGTTCGGTCAACGCCCCATGCAACTGGTCGGCGCGGGCCACGGCTGAGTCGATCTCGGTGTTTTCCAGCAACAACAGAAACTCACTGCCGGCGATGCGTGCTGCGGTGTCGCTGGCCAACAGGCTGCTGGACAAGCAGCGGCTGGCCTCGCACAACATGTGCTCGACACCTTCGGCGCCAAACCCTTCGTTGATGACTCGGTAGTTTTCAATCCCCACGTACAGCAACACCACCGGCCGCCGTGCGCTGATCGCGCTGCCCAGGCGCTCCATGGCCAGGGCGCGGTTGGGCAGGCCGGTGAGCGGGTCATGCAAGGCATTGTGGGCCAGTTGCCGCTCGCGCAGGGCGATGCCGCTTTGCATGGCATTGAACGCACGCGCCAGCAGGCCGAACTCGTCGTGGCTGCGCACCCGCACCGGGGTGCGGTAGTCACCGGCCCCGATCCGCTCAGCGGCTTGCACCAGCGCATTGAGCGGGCGTGACACTCGCCGCGCCAGGAATAATGCCACCGCCAGCGAGACCAGCAGCACCGCCAGGGCAATCCCCATGAACTGCCGATCCAGCGGCGCGAAGGATTCCAGCGCATGGTCCAGCGGGCTTTGCAGCAACACGCGCACTTCATCGCCTTCGCCGCTGTTGGCCAAGGGCAACACTTGGCTGAGCACACGCTGGCCATGGAACAGCTGGATCTTCGCCTCAGGATCGACCTGCGTGCCATGCAAGAGGCTGATGATGCTTGGGCGCCAATTGCCAGGGTGGGTGGTGAACAACTGACCGAGATGGCCGTCCTGCACACTGAGGAACGACACCTCCAGGTTGCTCATGGAGCGCAGTTCATGGGCGAATTGCGTGTCCATGGGAAAGCCCATGACCACGCGTGCGATCGGCACAGGCCCGAGCACATCTTTTTGCACCAGCAAATAGGGGCGCCCGGCCATGGCGACGATCAACATTTGCTGGCCGCTGCGCCGCGCCTTGCGCAAGGCATCGGCATACGGGAACAGCTGGCCGCGCGTCTGCATCAGCAGGGTACTGACCATGACCCTGTCATCCAGGCCCAGCACCATCACTTCGCTGGAACTGACCCCGGTGCCATGGGTGCCCAGGGCCTCCAGGATCGGCAGCGTCCGGCCGCCGGCCACCGCCTGCTTGAACGGCCCATCGGCGGTGAGCCAGTCCAACCCGTACTGCAAGCGCCGCCCGCGCAGGTCCAGCAGGCGCTCGAACACCTGCCGCCCCGTGTTCAGCTGTACGTCGGCCTGGTTCTCCACCGCCCGAGTGGTGGCAGCGTTCACGGCAAAATAGGTGGCGGCCACGACCACCAGTAACAACAGCGCCAGCACCCCGGCTATGCGGGTCTGAAACGTGTGGCGCCAGTGCATGGCCGCGCCCTCGGGCCGTGCTCGTCGCTCTTGGCCGTGCTTTCCTTGTGTCATACGCGTCCCTGCCGACTGCTAACCGGCGTCAAAAAAACATCCTTTTTAATGGATTATTTTATTTAGGCAGGTTAGCTGGGACTGAGGATAAGTAAACCCAATAAACACAAGGATTTCGTAGTCATATTTTTGACGAAAACAACATAAATATAAGCATAGCCATGCCTCGCCGCTCGTCGGCACTGTCATTTCTCACAGCTAGGCAACCTGCGTCGTAAGCGCCCTGAATAAGGAGCCACTCGACCTAAGGAGGATCCTGGGTCGCGTCTTGCTTACATTTATTGAGGTGTTCAACCGTGACCTACGATCAACTGCCTATCCTACCCCCGCCCCTCGCCTGCCTGCCTGCGGTAGCGCGCAAAAAACGTAGCCAGGATTCCATCGGGCGCTTGCCCGATGCACTTGTTCCCAATGGCTGCACCCAAATACCCTTCTCCGATCTGGAGCTGATCATCCCCAACCTTACTTCCATCCCAAACACTGACGGCGCACTGAACAACGCCGCATTGACGGTCAACGCCCTCGGGGTGATTTGCATCCTCCTTGCGTGGGCCCAACAAGATGAGGGGGATTTCGTCTATCTGGAGCTCAACGGCATACGAGTGGCCCACTACACCCTCACAGAAGATGATGAAAAGCAAAACAAACACGTTAAGTTGGCCATAGAGAGCGTCAGGTTTATCGACCAGGCCCATAACACACTACAAGCTTTCGTCAGACGCCTAAGCGGAACCACTGACAGGACCAAAACGTTCAGTATCTGGGTGGATACCAAAGCCCCCGGGGGGCTGGACCCTCAGGCCAGTACGCCGATTATCAACGAAAACCTGGCACGCGTTACGTTCGAAGATCCAACCATTGAGGCCTTTGGCATCGTGAATCCCGCGGATGCGCAAAAAGGCGTCAGGGTCCTCGTTGATAATTACCCGCTGAACCCGTTAGTGGATCAGGTTCACCACCGCAAAGAAGGTGATGTGATCTATATGAGTATTGGCGGTTGGCTTGTTACTCACACGGTGACCCATTTTGAAGCCTCCGGGAACGCCCCCATCATTATGACCATCAATTTCGGCGACTGGCAGAAAGTGACACCGGGGCCGAATATTCTTGAGTGGTATGTAAGAGACAAGGCCGGAAACCAATCCATCGGTTTTTCCATCCCAAGGGTCATACAAAATAGGGTGAGCGGGGGCACCAACCCGCAACTGATAGAGGGTCACGTTACCGAGTCCGAATACGACCCTGTTTCAGACGAGGAATACATCGATAAGGACGCGCACTCCAATGACCTTAACTTCGAGGTACCGTTAAGAAATCATGGGTGGCAGGTCAACGATGAAATACATGTCACCTATTTAGGGCTGACTCATACGGGAAGCCTTAAGCACACTGAATCTTATGAAGTGCTGCAGCCAAACCTGGTTCGCGTATCCATTCCGTTGCCATTGCCCTTTGTAAAACAACTGGCGGAAGGCCGTTTAATGGCTTTCTACGAGCGGATTCGCGCAGGGCAGCCCAATACACCTTCTAACGCTGCCATTTACAGCGTGCGTGGCACGCCGGTCGATAACCGTCGCCCGGCGCCAGTGGTACACGGCCTGGTGGGGGGGACGCTGCCCGATATCAACCCAGTGCATATCACCGTACCCGGCGCGGAACTGCCTCTGAGTGACAAAGTTGACCTAATCATTGAAGGCAGAGCAGCCAACGGCAACATCGTGTACGAGCGCTTCACCGAAATCGCCAGCGGTGGCGATATTGACTACTTATTGGACTACCGCACATTTGAGCCATTGGAGGGCTCCACCTTCACCGCCTACTATCTAGTCAACAACGATGCGGCAAACCCCTCGCAATCGGTGACTGTACCGGTCGGTGATATTTCAATCTCACTCCCTCCACCACGATCACCTGAAGCTCCACCGCCTGACCACCAATTTGACGAGCTTATCAACAAAGGCAACCTCAAAGCGTTCGTGGATCCCCACCCGAGCATCTGGTTGAATGATGAGGTACGGATGGTTGCGACAGGCAGTAAGCCGGGGGGCAGCATTACCTCAGCATGGCTGAAGGTGACCAGCGTGTGGTATGGCTCGGCCTTGCCCTTTACCATTGCCCGCGCGATCGTCCTGGCTAACAAAGATGCAAGCATGGCGCTGCACTGGGAGGTCCGCACACTGCCTACGGATATCCCGCTAAAGTCCCTGCCGTTGGTGGTCAAAGTGGGGGCGGCGCTACAGCTCAGCGAATGTCCGACCTTGCTGGAGGCCACCCCGGTGTCGTCTTGCATCATGCGGCTTGACCCGCTGAATGTCTGGACGCCCTCTCCTCGCATCACGACGTTCCGGGTCAAGTACCCCATGCTGGAGAGTGATCTTGTCACTCTGCGTGTAGTCGGAAAACACGGGGTGGGTACACCCGCCATTCCCAGCAAACCCGGCAAGCCAGAAGCTGGCCATGATTACATTTCGTTCTCTTACCTGAGTAACTTTGTTGGCGCTTACGTCGGGGAGTCGTTTGAAGTTTATTTCGAGGTACTGCGCGACAACGTCAGGACGGACTCTAGACGACTCACGGTTGAAGTGGATAAGTTCTCTGACCAGACACTTAACCTGCTGAGCGTGCCTGCGGCCGCGGGTGGGGTGATCGATACCAACAAGGCGAACTCGGTACAGATTCGCGCCTTGCCGTTTTTCCGGGCCGGGCTTGCGGTCGGCATTGACCTGTTCAGTACCACCGACTTGCCGCTGCGGCGTGCCATTGATATAACCCCGGCAGAAGCCAGTGCCGGGCGTACTCTGGACTTGATACCGGCCGATTATTTGAGGGAGTTGCCGGATAGCAGCCAGGTCAGAATCCGGGGCTGGATATCGTTGGATGGGACCAACTGCCTGGACACTGCCATATATTTTAATGAGGCTACTTACCGCACGCGCAAGGCACCGGGGGAGATTGTGCGAGAGATTGAAGTGGGGAATGGGCCGACGTATATCGTGGCCAGTCGGGACGGTAAAAAGGTTTGTGTGGCGAATGGACGGACGCCGTCGATTTCGGTGATTGATCTAGAGAACAATACGGCCCGGACGGTGAATACGGTTGGGAGTGTTATTCATGGTTTGGCGTTACATCCTTCGAACTCGAACCTGTATTTTTCGGTTGAAGGCTCGCACTATACCCAAACTACTCCCATACTAAACACTAGTAATTTCACTTTTCGCTACCCTTATTGGCTTGGCGGTTCTACCCAAGCAATATGCTTAAACCCAGGGGGATTGCGACTCTTTATGGGGCATTTAGGCGCCACTACCATTTACTATTGGAATACACAAACAGAACGAAGCGAAACTTATCTCCACGCACAAAATAGCTCCAGAGCTATAATAACCAACCCACAAGGCACTGCGTTATATTCAGTTACTGAACAAACACATCGATATAATATCACCACTCGCACTCGCACTCACGTGGTCGCTAATAATGGAATCGCAAGTGCCCTCGCCCACTCCCCACTGTTCGCCACCCTCGAACGGCTATTTGTCTGTGTTCCCAACTTAGGAAAAGTTGATATCTACAACACCTACAACGATGGCCTTACCTACGTCAAATCCCTGACCGGGCTGGCAACCCCACGAGGCGTCGCCTTCCACCCAGTCAAACCGCTGGCCTACGTGACGGAGTACGCCAGTAACACCGTCCGCATCATCGACACCACCACCGAGGAACTGGTTGGCAGTATCCCTGGTTTCAACCAACCCACCGGCCTGGCTTGCAGCGAGGATGGCAGGTACTTGTTCGTCTGCAATTTCGGCAACAATACCGTAGCCGTAGTAAGCGTCTAAACACTTGCCAAGATGCCCCGTCTCCCGCGAGACGGGGCATTCACCCCTTGCATGCCCCCCACTCCGCGCTTCCCCCGTTATTTCATGCAAATTGTTGCTAACGACGCCGCCCCATTGAAACCACCGCAACCCCGCCCCATCTAACCTGCATACTTACTGATGCAGGTGCCCCATGAGCGACCAGCAAGAATTTCCAGATTACGACCTCAACGATTACGCCGACCCCGAAAACGCCGAAACCTCCTCGTCCAACACCGGCCTGGCGCTGCCTGGGCAAAACCTGCCGGACAAGGTTTACATCATCCCGATCCACAACCGGCCGTTTTTCCCGGCCCAAGTGTTGCCGGTGATCGTCAATGAAGAGCCCTGGGCCGAAACCCTGGAGTTGGTGAGCAAATCCGACCACCACTCCCTTGCGCTGTTTTTCATGGACACGCCGCCCGAAGACCCACGCCACTTCGACACCTCCGCCCTGCCGCTGTACGGCACCCTGGTGAAGGTGCACCACGCCAGCCGCGAGAACGGCAAGCTGCAGTTCGTCGCCCAGGGCCTGACCCGCGTGCGCATCAAGACCTGGCTCAAGCACCACCGCCCACCGTACCTGGTGGAAGTCGAATACCCGCACCAGCCCAGCGAGCCGACCGATGAGGTCAAGGCCTACGGCATGGCGCTGATCAATGCCATCAAGGAACTGCTGCCCCTCAACCCGCTGTACAGCGAAGAGTTGAAGAACTACCTCAACCGCTTCAGCCCCAACGACCCGTCGCCGCTCACCGACTTTGCCGCCGCCCTCACCTCGGCGACAGGTAATGAACTGCAGGAAGTGCTGGACTGCGTGCCCATGCTCAAACGCATGGAAAAAGTGCTGCCGATGCTGCGCAAAGAGGTAGAAGTCGCGCGTCTGCAAAAAGAGCTCTCCGCCGAGGTAAACCGCAAGATCGGCGAGCACCAGCGTGAGTTCTTCCTCAAGGAACAACTCAAGGTCATCCAGCAGGAACTGGGCCTGACCAAGGACGATCGCAGCGCCGATGTCGAACAGTTCGAACAGCGCCTGCAAGGCAAAGTGCTCCCGGCGCAAGCGAAAAAACGCATTGATGAAGAACTGAACAAACTGTCGATCCTGGAAACCGGTTCGCCGGAATACGCCGTCACGCGCAACTACCTGGACTGGGCCACCTCGGTGCCGTGGGGCGTATACGGTGAAGACAAACTCGACCTCAAGCACGCGCGCAAAGTGCTCGACAAGCACCATGCGGGCCTGGATGACATCAAGAGCCGCATCCTCGAATTCCTCGCCGTGGGCGCCTACAAAGGCGAAGTCGCCGGTTCCATCGTATTGCTGGTAGGCCCGCCGGGCGTGGGCAAGACGAGTGTGGGCAAGTCCATCGCCGAATCCCTGGGGCGGCCGTTCTATCGCTTCAGTGTCGGCGGCATGCGCGACGAGGCCGAGATCAAGGGCCACCGGCGCACCTACATCGGCGCCCTGCCCGGCAAGCTGGTGCAGGCGCTGAAAGACGTGGAAGTGATGAACCCGGTGATCATGCTCGACGAGATCGACAAGATGGGCCAGAGCTTCCAGGGCGACCCGGCGTCGGCGTTGCTGGAAACCCTGGACCCGGAACAGAACGTCGAATTCCTCGACCATTACCTGGACCTGCGCCTGGACCTGTCCAAAGTGCTGTTTGTGTGCACCGCCAACACCCTGGACTCGATCCCGGGCCCGTTGCTGGACCGCATGGAAGTAATTCGCCTGTCGGGCTATATCACCGAAGAAAAAGTCGCCATCGCCAAGCGCCACCTGTGGCCCAAGCAGTTGGAAAAAGCCGGCGTGGCCAAAAACAGCCTGACCATCACCGACGGCGCCCTGCGCGCATTGATCGATGGTTATGCTCGGGAAGCCGGCGTGCGCCAACTGGAGAAGCAACTGGGCAAGCTGGTGCGCAAGGCGGTGGTCAAGCTGCTGGATGAACCGGAGTCGGTGATCAAGATCGGCAACAAGGACCTGGAAAGCTCCCTGGGCATGCCCGTGTTCCGTAATGAGCAAGTGCTGTCCGGCACCGGCGTGATTACCGGCCTGGCCTGGACCAGCATGGGCGGCGCCACCTTGCCGATCGAAGCGACGCGCATCCACACGCTCAATCGCGGCTTCAAGCTCACCGGGCAGTTGGGTGAAGTGATGAAAGAGTCCGCCGAAATCGCCTACAGCTACATCAGTTCCAACCTGAAGTCGTTTGGCGGCGATGCGAAATTCTTCGACGAGGCCTTCGTGCACTTGCACGTGCCGGAAGGCGCCACGCCGAAAGACGGCCCGAGTGCCGGCGTGACCATGGCCAGTGCGTTGCTGTCCCTGGCCCGCAACCAACCGCCGAAAAAAGGCGTGGCGATGACCGGCGAACTGACTTTGACCGGGCATGTACTGCCGATTGGCGGGGTGCGCGAGAAGGTGATCGCGGCGCGGCGCCAGAAGATTCACGAGTTGATCTTGCCGGAGCCCAACCGTGGCAGCTTTGAAGAGCTGCCGGACTATTTGAAGGAAGGGATGACGGTGCACTTTGCCAAGCGGTTTGCGGATGTGGCGAAGGTGCTCTTCTGATAGATCTCTAGCGCCTGGACTGGCCCTATCGCGGGCAAGCCCGGCTCCCACAGGGATCGGTGTTGTTAATGACAACGCGGTCAAGTGTGGGAGCGGGCTTGCCCGCGATGGCGCCAGCCGCCACACCGCATGCCCTCTTGTCACACCTTGTCTCATCTTCGGTTATGCTCCCCCTTCGTCGTGTATTAACGGAGCCTTCATGACCGCTGCCCGCCTGTTTCTCCCCTTGAGCCTTGCCCTGCTGGCCGCATGCGCCAGTGCCCCCAAGCAAAACGTCAGCGTGGACAACCAGAGCGCCTGCCCGCTCCAGCTTAAAAACGGGCAAAACCTGATCCTCACCCTGCCCAGCAACCCCACCACCGGTTACCGCTGGGCCATCCAGGACTCCGCCGGCGGCGTGTTGCGCGCCTTGAGCCCTGAGGTCTACAGCAGCACCGAGTCCGGCGTGATCGGCGGGGGCGGCCAGTCCACCTGGCGCTTCCAGGCGTTTGCCCCAGGGCAAGGGCGTTTGCGCCTGACATCCCAGCAACCCTGGGAGCCAGAGGCCGAACCTGTCGAAACCTTTGACTGCGCCATTACGGTGAACTGATATGCCCTGGCTGATCCTTGCCTTGATGGGCGCCGGCACCTTTGTCTACGGCCTGGCGACCCATGCGACGCTGCTGTGCCTGCTGGTCAAGCCACTGCCGGTGCTGGCGCTGCTGGGTTGGCTGCATGACGCGCCGCCCACCGAGTATCGACGCTGGATCAGCCTGGGGTTGATTTTTTCCGTGGTGGGCGACGTGTTACTTGCCTGGCCAGGCGACCTGTTTATCTTTGGCCTGGGCGCGTTTCTGTTCGCGCATTTGGCTTATCTCAAAGCTTATTTCAGTGACTGTCGGCGCTTGGCGCTGCTGCCGCTGGTGCTGGCCCTCGGCGTAGGCGCAATCTTGCTGAGCATCCTGATCTCCCACGGCCTCGGTGAACTGCTGATACCGGTGGTGGTTTACGCGCTGGTGATCAGCGCCATGCTCTGGCGTGCGTTGGCACGACTGGGCAGCGAGGTGCCCAAACGTTCAGCGTGGCTGGCGGCGGTGGGTGCGGTGTCGTTTGTGGTTTCCGACGCGCTGATCGGCATCAACCGGTTTGTGCTGGCGTTCGAGGCAGCGCCGTATTTGCTGATCACCACCTACTGGCTCGGGCAGTGGGGCATCACCGCCTCGGCTTTCCATCAGACAACCCGCGCATCCGAGGAGCAACTTGGCTAAAATGCCGGCCTTTCCCCCATCGTCGCCGGAACAGCCGTGAGCAAAGAACCCGATCGCCTATTCGCCCAGCCCCTGCCCCAGGTGCCGGACTTCGCCTTTAACGAGGATGTGGTGCGGGTGTTCCCGGACATGATCAAGCGCTCGGTGCCGGGCTACCCCACCATCGTCGAAAACCTCGGCGTGCTGGCCGCGCAATTTGCCCAACCGGGTAGCGTGCTGTATGACCTGGGCTCTTCCCTGGGCGCCGTGACCCAAGCCCTGCGTCGCCATGTACGCACCGAGGGTTGCCGGGTGATCGCCGTGGATAACTCCGCCGCGATGGTCGAGCGCTGCCGCGAATACCTCAATGGCCAGGACTCGATGTTCCAGGAGTTGCTGCCGGTGGAGGTGATCGAGGGCGACATCCTCGCCCTGCAATTCAAGCCCGCCTCGGTGGTGGCCCTGAACTTCACCCTGCAATTTATCGCCCCCCAGGAGCGCCTGGCGTTGCTGGGGCGCATTCGCCAGGCGCTGCTGCCGGGCGGGGCGTTGATCCTCTCGGAAAAGCTGCGCTTTAACGATGTTGAAGAGCACGCGCTGCTGACCGACCTGCATATCGCCTTCAAACGCGCCAACGGCTACAGCGAACTGGAAATCGCCCAGAAGCGCAGCGCCATCGAAAACGTCATGAAGCCCGACAGCCTCGAAGAACACCGCGAACGCCTGCTGGCGGCCGGGTTCTCGAAAGTCGTGCCGTGGTTCCAGTGTCTTAACTTTGCCTCGTTGATTGCCTTGCCATGATTGATTTGTCCCCCCTCGCCCGCCATCTGGTCGGCACTCCCCTGGCCGTGTGGGCCCAGGGCCTGCAAGCGCAGCTCGATAGCAAGATGGAAAAAGGCCATGGCGACCTGGAGCGCTGGCAGAGCGCCTTGGATGCACTGCCGAAGATCCAGCCCAACAGCGTAGATTTGCTCAACGGCCTGGTGCTGGACACCGATTGCGACGACGCCACCCGCGAACAGATGCACACGGCGCTGATGGGCCTGAGCCCCTGGCGCAAAGGCCCGTTCCATCTGTTCGGCGTGCATGTGGACACCGAGTGGCGTTCGGACTGGAAGTGGTCGCGGGTCGCGCCGCACCTGAACCTCAAAGGCAAGCGCATCCTCGACGTGGGCTGCGGCAACGGCTACTACATGTGGCGCATGCTCGGCGCCGGGGCCGACAGCGTGATTGGCGTGGACCCCAACTGGCTGTTCTTCTGCCAGTTCCAGGCAGTGCAGCGCTACTTGTCCGAGCCCAAGGCCTGGCACCTGCCGTTCCCGTTCGAAGACTTGCCGGCGAACCTGGAAGGCTTTGACACGGTATTTTCCATGGGCGTGTTCTACCACCGCCGCTCGCCCATCGAACATTTACTGGCGTTGAAGGACACCCTGGTCAAGGGCGGCGAGCTGGTATTGGAAACATTGGTGGTGGAAGGCGACCAACAACAAGTGCTGGTGCCAGAAGACCGTTACGCCCAGATGCGCAACGTGTGGTTCTTGCCGTCGGTGCCGGCGTTGATGCTGTGGCTGCGCCGGGCCGGGTTCAGTGACGTGCGGTGCGTGGATGTGAGCGTGACCACGGTTGAGGAGCAGCGTGGAACGCAGTGGATGAAGTATCAGTCGCTGAGTGATTTCCTGGACCCTGAGGATCACAGCAAGACCATTGAAGGGCTGCCGGCACCGATGCGGGCGGTGATCATCGCGCGCAAATAACACCACGCTCGTTCTGAAAAAAATGGAGATCAACGGTGGGAGCTGGCTTGCCTGCGATAGCGGTGGGTCAGTCAATATAGGGCTGACTGACAGATGGCTATCGCAGGCAAGCCAGCTCCCACATTGATATTTCAGTGTTCTTTAGAGTGGTGGCTTGGCCCGGCGAGCCTTGAAGAACTCGCTCAGGACAGCCCCACACTCCTCGGCCAATACCCCGCCCTCAAACAACACCCGATGGTTAAGAAAACCCTGGGTAAAAAACTGCCCCTGGCTTTGCACGATGCCCGCCTTCGGCTCCAACGCGCCATACACCACCCGCGCCACCCGCGAATGCACGATCAGCCCGGCACACATGCTGCACGGTTCCAGCGTCACGTACAGCGTGCTGCCCACCAGCCGATAGTTACTGATCGCTTGTGCAGCAGCGCGGATCGCGACCATTTCGGCATGGGCGCTGGGGTCGTTGCCACTGATGGGGCAGTTGAAGCCGCGGCCGATGATTTCACCGCCCTGCACCAGCACCGCACCCACCGGCACTTCGCCCAATGCAGCACCTTGGGCGGCGAGCGCCAGGGCTTCGCGCATAAAATCCTGGTCGCGGCTGCGGTCGATAATCGCGGCGGGGCGAATCTGGCGCATCACGCCACCTCGATGGCGGCCATCAGGCCGGTTTCCATGTGGTCGATCACATGGCAATGGAACATCCACACCCCTGGGTTATCCGCCACCAAGGCCACGCGGGCGCGTTCGTTCTTGCCCAGCAGGTAGGTGTCGGTGAAGTACGGGATCACCTTGTGGCGGTTGGACGCAAGCACCTTGAAGCTCATCCCGTGCAAGTGGATCGGGTGCTGGTATTGGGTCATGTTCTTCAATTCGAAAATATAGCTCTTACCCTTCTCCAGCTTGGCAATCGGGCGGTCGGCACAGGTCTTGTCGGTGATGTCCCAGGCCTGGCCGTTGATCTGCCACAGGCTCGGCGGCTTGCCGTTTTCGACATTGACCGACACTGAACCGACCCATTCGAAATTGAAGTTGAGTTTCTCGGCATTGGCCAGGTCTGGCTCGGCAACCGGGTTGGCCGGCAATGCCGGTGGCCACAGGGTAGGCGCGTCGGTATTGGCCACCGAGCGGAAGGTGCCAAGGCGCACCGGGCCGTTGCGCAACGACAGTTCTTCGCCCGCCGGTGGCGCCTTGATCGCCAGGCAAATACGCATGCCCGGGCCCAGCCAATATTCCTTGCCCAACGGGCGCGGCTCGATGGGGTTGCCGTCCAACGCGTAGATCTGCGCTTCGACCCCGGGAATATTGAGGCGATAGGTCACAGTGTTATCGAGGTTGAGCAGGCGCACGCGGGTGATTTGCCCAGCCGGCAGGTCGATGACCGCCTGGGGCACCCCATTGATGGTCGACAGACGCCCGGCCGTGCCGCCACGCGCCGCTTCACGGGGGATGCTGAACTCGACAAACCCGCCCTCTTCGTCGATGTGCCAGTTCTTCAGGCTCAAGGTGCGTTCGTACTTGAAACCGGTGGGTTCGCGCTCTTCCACGATCAACGGGCCGACCAGGCCACGGCCGAGTTCTTCGCTGCTGCTCACGTGAGGGTGATACCAGTAGCTGCCGGCATCGGGTACGCGGAATTTATAGTCGAAGTATTCGCCAGGCAGCACCGGCAATTGCGAGACGTAGGGCACGCCGTCCATTTCCAGCGGCAGGCGGATGCCGTGCCAGTGGATGGTAGTGGCGACTGGAAGATGGTTGATAAAGCGCACCCGCAGCCACTCGCCTTGGCGCACCCGCAACTCGGTGCCTGGCGCCGAAGGGCCGAACGCCCAGGCTGGGGTTTTGTGCCCCGGCACCAACTCTACGTCCAGGGGCGCGGCGATCAGCTCGTAATCGTGCCCCGCCTCGGACTCAGCGACTTTCCCCAGCCAGTAGCGGTAGCCACCACCGGCACCGACGCCTACTACGGCCAGGCCAGCAAGACCACCCAGGATTTGTCGACGGGAAAAGGATCGGGACACAACAACCTCGCGTATCTGCCGCAGGCCAAGGGCCCGCAAAGGGCTGATACGATACACCTGCGTCGGCTAAACAGTAAGGCTTCGCATTGCCGCATGCCAAAAACGCCGACGACTCATCATGTGGGAACTGGCTTGCCTGCGATTGCAGTGGGCCAGTTACGAATGCGTCAACTGACACTCCGCTATCGCAGGCAAGCCAGCTCCCACATTGATCTTCATTGTTTATCAGTGCTTGGCAGCGGCCAGAATCAGGGCTTTCATCTCGGCCACGGCGCCTTTGAAACCGACGAAAAGCGCGTGCGCGACCAGCGCATGGCCGATGTTCAGTTCGTTGATGCCCTTGATCGCTGCCACGGCTTCGACATTGTGGTAATGCAAGCCATGGCCGGCATTGACGATCAAGCCTTCGCTGAGCCCGCAGTTCACGCCGTCGATGATGCGTTGCAGTTCGTCGGCCACTTCGGTCGGCGTGGTGGCATCGGCATAACGGCCAGTGTGCAACTCGATCGCCGGGGCGCCAACACGGCGGGAGGCTTCGATCTGGCGTTCGTCGGCGTCGATAAACAGCGAGACTTCGCTGCCGATCCGCGACAGGCGCTCCACCGCGGCCTTGATCCGCGCCTCCTGGCCGGCGACGTCGAGGCCGCCTTCGGTGGTCAGCTCCTGGCGAGTTTCCGGTACCAGGCAGATATGCGCCGGGCGAATGCGCTCGGCGAACGCCATCATTTCTTCGGTGACGCCCATTTCGAAGTTCATGCGGGTTTGCAGCACGTCCTTGAGCAGCAGCACATCGCGCTCCTGGATGTGACGGCGGTCTTCGCGCAGGTGCACGGTGATGCCGTCGGCGCCCGCTTCTTCGGCGTCCAGCGCGGCCTTGACCGGGTCAGGGTAACGGGTGCCCCGGGCCTGGCGCAGGGTGGCGACATGGTCGATGTTGACGCCAAGAAGAATGCGATTGCTGGTGGTCACGGAAGCGCTCCTGAAAAGGGAAAGAATCGGTGCACAGCATACACGGGGATGTCAGGGCTTTCGAAACAACTCGCGACTGACCAGCGGACGCCCGCCCAGGTGCACGGCCAGGGCCTGGCGCATCAGGCGCTTGGCGGCGGACAGCGCACCGGGAGCGTGCCAGTCGGCCTCACTCATGGCCAGCAGTTCGGTGCCCTGAAACAGGCCGGGCTGCAGCAGGTACACGCGCTCAAGCCCCGCATCGACTTGCAGGCGATACATGCCATCGGCGGCGATGGGCTCTCCGTGCAAGTCGTTGGCCAGTTCGAAGCCGTAGCCAAGGTCGTCGAGCAAACGCCATTCGAAAGCGCGCAGCAGCGGTTCCAGCGGACGGCCTTCAGCGAGGGCCAGCAAGGTGGCAGCGTAGTGATCAAAGACTGCCGGGTGCGGGTCTTCGGCGGGCAGCAGGCGGATCAGCAGCTCATTGAGGTAAAGGCCGCTGAATAACGCATCGCCATTGAGCCAGGCAGAGGTGCCAACGCTTTCCAGGCGGCCGACGTTTTTCAGCTCGCCCTTGCCGCGAAACTCCACGTCCAGCGCCACGAACGGCCGCGCCAAGGTGCCCGCCTTGCCCCGCGCGCTGCGCAATACCGCGCGCAGGCGGCCTTGGGGCGTGAGGAAGTCCACCAGCGCACTGGTTTCGCGGTAGGCGCGGCTGTGCAGGACATAGGCAAGTTGGCTGGGGGGGGAGGCGGACATGAGGCTCTCTCGCAGAACGTGAAACAGCGCCGATCCAATGTGGGAGCGGGCTTGCCCGCGATGGCGGCGTCACAGTCAACATCTCTGCCGAATGTTACATCCTCATCGCGGGCAAGCCCGCTCCCACAAAGTTTTGCAGTGTGTTCGAGGCCCGTTACAGGTCGCCGTAGCCCAGGGAGCGCAACGCACGCTCATCATCGGACCAGCCACCCTTCACCTTCACCCACAGGTTGAGCATGATCTTGGAGTCGAACAGCAACTCCATATCCTTGCGCGCTTCGGTGCCGATGCGCTTGATACGCTCGCCCTTGTCGCCAATGATGATTTTCTTCTGGCCGTCACGTTCGACGAGGATCAGCGCATGAATGTGCAAGGTCTTGCCCTGCTGCTTGAACTCTTCGATTTCGACGGTGATCTGGTACGGCAGCTCGGCGCCCATCTGGCGCATGATTTTCTCGCGGACCAGTTCGGCGGCGAGGAAGCGGCTGCTGCGGTCGGTGATCTGGTCTTCCGGGAAGAAGTGCTCGTTTTCTGGCAGGTAACCGGCGATCACGCGCTCCAGGGCTTCGAGGTTGTGGCCGTGCTGGGCCGAGATCGGCATGATCTGGGCGTTCGGCAGTTGCTCCTGCAACCAGGTCAGGTGCGGCATCAGCTCGGCTTTGTCTTCGATACGGTCGGTCTTGTTCAGCGCGACGATCAACGGGCCGGTCACGTATTGCACACGCTCGAGGACCATCTGGTCTTCGTCGGTCCACTTGGTGCGGTCAACCACGAAGATCACCACGTCGACGTCTTTCAACGCGGCCGAGGCGGTCTTGTTCATGTAGCGGTTCAGGGCTTTCTCGCCGCCTTTGTGCATGCCAGGGGTATCGACATACACCGCTTGCACGTTGCCTTCGGTCTTGATGCCCAGCATGTTGTGGCGGGTGGTCTGGGGCTTGCGCGAGGTGATCGCGAGCTTCTGGCCGAGGATGTGGTTGAGCAGCGTGGACTTGCCCACGTTCGGGCGGCCGACGATGGCAACATAGCCACAGCGTGTTGCGGTTGAATCAGTCATGGCCATTCTCCACGCCCAGGGCAATCAGTGCTGCAGCGGCCGCTACCTGTTCGGCAATACGACGGCTCACACCCTGACCTCGGCTTTTTTCGTTCAATAAAGTGATTTCACATTCCACGAAGAACACCCGGCAATGGGGCTCGCCCTGGATATCCACCACTTCGTAGCGTGGCAGTTCGCAACCGCGGGACTGCAGGTACTCTTGCAGGCGGGTCTTGGGATCCTTGTTGGTGTCTACCAGCGTCAGGCTTTCGATTTCCGAGGCCAGCCAGGCGACAACGCGTTCCTTGGCCGTCTCCATCCCGGCATCGAGGTAGATCGCACCGATCAAGGCTTCCAGGGCATCAGCCAGGATTGACTCGCGACGGAAACCGCCGCTTTTCAACTCACCGGAACCCAGCCGCAGGTACTCGCCCAGGCCAAAGCCTCGAGCCAGCACAGCCAGGGTCTCGCCTTTCACAAGGCGTGCGCGCAGGCGCGACAGCTGGCCTTCTCGCGCTTGGGGGAAGCGCTCGAACAGCGCCTCGCCGGCGGCGAAATTGAGGATAGCGTCACCGAGGAATTCCAGGCGCTCGTTATTGCGCCCTGCAAAGCTGCGGTGTGTGAGGGCAAGGACCATCAATTCCTGGTCCTTGAAGGTGTAGCCGAGCTGACGCTCGAGACGACTTAGAGAAACGGTCACGGTTTATCCATATCTAGTTGATGGCACCGGCGGCCATCGACGATTGACGCAGTGTTCAAATTCAAATCCTGATGGGTACCGGGCATCGGAAAATGTCCAAGCCCCAGAAAAGCATTCGGCGCTGTGTTCACAGCGCCGCTTGTATTACTTGATCAGCCCGACCCGCGAGAAGTTCGGCAGGTGGCTGAGCTTGGGTTCCGGCCAACTCATCCAGACCGCGAAGGCTTTGCCGACAATGTTCTCGTCGGGCACCATGCCCAGCAGGTCCTTGGGAATGTTGGGGTCATCCCAGTAGCGGCTGTCGTTGGAGTTATCGCGGTTGTCGCCCATCATGAAGTAATGCCCGGCAGGCACTTTCCACTGGCCATCCGGCATCGCGCGGTAGCGGCTCATTTCCTTGCGGATTTGGTGCTCCACCGCGCCGAGTTTTTCCTGGTACAGCTCGGCGCTGCCCAGGGTATTCGGCTCGGCGCCCAGCAGCTTCTCGGCCACCGACTCACCGTTGATGAACAGGCGCTTGTCGCTGGTGTAGCGCACCACGTCGCCCGGCAGGCCGACCACACGTTTGATGTAGTTGACGTTCGGGTCGCTTGGGTAGCGGAACACCATCACATCGCCGCGCTGCGGGTCACCCACGGGGATGACTTTCTTGTCGATCACCGGTAGGCGAATGCCGTAGGAAAACTTGTTCACCAGGATGAAGTCGCCCACATCCAGGGTCGGTTTCATCGACCCCGAAGGGATCTGGAACGGCTCTACCAGAAACGAGCGCAACACCAGCACGATGAACAACACCGGGAAGAACGACTTGCCGTACTCAACCAGCAAGGGCTCTTTGTTCAGCTTCTCGACCACCACCGCATCGGGCTGGCTGACGCTGCCCTGATAGGAAGCAATGGCCGCCCGACGACGCGGGGCGAAGAACACCAGATCGAGCAACGCCAGGAGACCACAGACGGCAACGGCAATGACCAGCAACAGCGGGAAATTTAGTGACATAGGACCTAACTATCCAACCTGAGCACCGCAAGGAAGGCTTCTTGTGGAACTTCCACGTTGCCTACTTGCTTCATGCGTTTTTTACCGGCCTTTTGCTTCTCAAGCAGTTTGCGCTTACGGCTTACGTCACCGCCGTAGCATTTGGCCAGTACGTTCTTTCTGAGAGCCTTGACGGAAGTCCGTGCAATGATCTGCCCGCCGATGGCGGCCTGGATCGCGACGTCGAACATCTGGCGCGGAATCAGTTCTTTCATCTTCTCGGTCAGTTGGCGACCTTTGTAATGCGCGTTGTCCTTGTGCACGATCAGTGCCAGGGCATCTACCTTGTCGCCGTTGATCAGCACATCCAGTTTCACCAGATTAGCCGATTGGTAACGATCGAAATGGTAGTCCAGCGAAGCATAGCCGCGACTGGTGGACTTGAGACGGTCGAAGAAGTCCAGGACCACTTCGTTCATCGGCATATCGTAGGTCACTTGTACCTGAGTACCGAGGAACAGCATGTCGCGCTGCACGCCACGCTTTTCGATACACAGTGTAATGACGTTGCCCAAGTGTTCCTGCGGTACCAGGATATTGGCCCGCACGATCGGCTCGCGCATGTCTTCGATGGCCGACAGGTCCGGAAGCTTGGAGGGGTTGTCGACGTAAATCGTTTCACCGGTTTTGAGCAGCAACTCAAAAATAACGGTTGGCGCGGTGGTGATCAGGTCCAGGTCGTATTCGCGCTCAAGGCGCTCCTGGATGATCTCCATGTGCAGCATGCCCAGGAACCCGCAACGGAAGCCGAAGCCCAGGGCGTCGGAGCTTTCCGGGGTGTACTGCAACGACGAGTCGTTGAGGGTCAGTTTTTGCAGGGCTTCGCGGAAATCTTCGAAGTCATCGGAGCTGACCGGGAACAGGCCGGCGTAGACCTGTGGCTGGATGCGCTTGAAGCCGGGCAGCACGTCGACGTCTGGCGTGGAGCTCAAGGTCAGGGTGTCACCTACTGGCGCACCATGAATGTCCTTGATGCCGGCGATAATGAAGCCTACTTCACCGGCTTTCAGATCAACGGTAGCGGTGTGCTTGGGGTTGAATACACCGACGCTGTCCACCAGGTGGATCTTGCCGGTGGACTTGACCAGGATCTTGTCGCCCTTCTTCACACGGCCATGGCGCACGCGCACCAGGGACACAACGCCCAGGTAGTTGTCGAACCAGGAGTCGATGATCAACGCTTGCAGCGGATCTTCGTAGTTGCCGGTCGGCGCGGGAATGGTGTGCACCAGGCGTTCGAGCACTTCGTCGACACCCAGGCCGGTCTTGGCGCTGCAGGTGACGGCGTCGGTGGCATCGATGCCGATGATCTTCTCGATCTCTTCCTTGACGCGCTCAGGCTCGGCCTGGGGCAGGTCGATCTTGTTGAGCACGGGCATGACTTCCAGGCCCTGCTCGATCGCGGTGTAGCAGTTGGCAACCGACTGCGCCTCGACGCCCTGGCCGGCATCGACCACCAGCAACGCACCTTCACAGGCCGCCAGCGAACGGCTGACTTCGTAGGTGAAGTCAACGTGGCCAGGGGTGTCAATGAAGTTCAGTTGGTAAGTGATGCCGTCTTTGGCCTTGTAGTACAGCGTGACGCTGTGGGCCTTGATGGTGATCCCGCGCTCGCGTTCGAGGTCCATGGAGTCCAGTACCTGGGCTTCCATTTCACGCTCGGCAAGGCCGCCGCACATCTGGATAAATCGATCGGCCAGCGTCGACTTGCCATGGTCAATGTGGGCGATGATGGAGAAATTGCGGATATGACTCAAATCACTCACGGATCAACACTCAAAAAGGCTGCAGGCAGATTGCCCGCTGAAAAATAGCCGGGAATTGTACCTGATGCTCAGGCCAGACGTCATCTTTGCTGACCAATACAAAAAAGCCCCACTTTAATGGGGCTTAAAACTGTAGGAGCGAGCTTGCTCGCGAAAATCGCCAACGATAACGCGCTTATTCTGGATAAACGCGGCGTTTCGCAGACTTTCGCGAGCGCGGCTTCAACCCGCCCGGCGCAGCAGCCAGAACCCAGCCACGGCACAGATGGCCGTAGGCACCAGCACCGCAAACAGCGGCGAGAAGCCGAATACCAGGCTCGACGGCCCAAGCAAATCCTGGGCGATGCGGAAGGTGAAGCCCACCAGCACGCCGGTAAATACCCGTTGGCCCAGGGTCACGGAGCGTAATGGCCCGAAAATGAAGGAAATCGCCATCAACACCAAGGCGGCGGTAACCACCGGCTGCAAGACTTTCACCCAGAACGCCAGCCAGTAGCGGCCATTGTTCAAACCCTGCTCCTTGAGGTAGTGGATATAGCTCCACAAACCGGAGATCGGCAGGGCTTCCGGCACCATGACCACGGTATTGAGCAATTCCGGCTTGAGGGCGATATCCCACTGTTCGGTCGGCACGTTGACCACTTCGGTGCTGGACTGGGTGCCCTGGCCCACGTTACGGAAGTGCGTGGTGGTGACGTCGCTCAGTTGCCATTGCTCGCCACTGTACTGCGCGCGCTTGGCGAAGCTGGACGACAGCATGTGCCGTTCTTTGTCGAAGGTGTAGCGGGTCACCCCGATCAACAGGCCACCCGGCTGCACGGCATTGATGTGGATGAACTCGTCACCTTGGCGGTGCCACAGGCCATGCTTGGCGCTTTGCGCATCGCCCGAACCCTGGGCCAGGGCGCGATTGGCCTGGGCGGTGGCTTCGGCCGGTGGCGCGACGTACTCACCGATCAGCACGCTGCACGCCATCAGCAGCAGCATCGGCTTCATCACCGCCCAGACGATACGGCCGATAGACACCCCGGCGGCGCGCATGATGGTCAGCTCGCTGTTGCTGGCCAGGGTACCCAGGCCGATCAGGCAACCAATCAGCGCGGCCATTGGCATCATGTCGTAGAGACGACGCGGCGCGGTCAGTGCGACGTAGCTCAGCACGTCCGTGACTGTGTAAGTGTCAGTAACGTTGCCCACTTCATCAATGAAGGCGAACAACAAGGCCAGGCCGAGGATGATGCCCAGTACCGCGAGGATGGCGATCAGTACGCTAATGCCGATGTAGCGATCAAGCTTAGCCACGGGCCAACTCCTTCAGGCCACGACGGCTCTTCATTTTCAAACGGATAGGTTCCCAGTAGAGCAGCCCCAGGCCGATCATCAGGAAAACCCCGTGCACCCACCACAGGCCCAGCGCTGGCGGCAACTTGCCCTTTTCCAGGGAACCACGGGCAGAAATCAGGATGGTCAGGTAGGCCATATACAGCAGGATCGCCGGCAGCAACTTGAGGAAACGCCCTTGGCGCGGGTTGACGCGCGACAGCGGCACGGCCATCAAGGTCACGATAAACACCAGCAGCGGCAGGGACAGGCGCCATTGCAACTCGGCGATGGAGCGCAACTCCGGGCTGCCGAACAGCGATGAGGTGGGCAGTGCGTCGCGGTCGGTGACCTCGTCACTGATCTCGGCCTTGGGCAGCATGACGCCGTAGGTGTCGTACTTGATCGCCCGATAATCCGCCAGGCCAGGGCTGCCGTCGTAGCGGTAGCCGTTTTCCAGGATCAGGTAGCGGTTGCCATCGGGGCGGATTTCCTGGCGACCGCTGTCGGCCACCAGGATGGTAATGCCACGGTCTTTCTGGTTCTGGCCGAGGTTCTTCTGGGAAATGAACACGCCGCCGAGGTTGGAACGGTCGTCGGTCATGGTTTCGGTGTAGGTCACCCGCGAGCCGTCGCTGAGCGCCTGGAAGCGACCGGGCTCGAGGGTGTCGAACTCCGTCATCGCATCCTGCTTGTTCAGCAGCAGCTGGAATTGCATGGCCCCCTGGGGCGCCAGGCTCATGCTCAACCAGGCCACCACCAGGGCAACACCGGCGGCAGGCACCATGGTCATGGCCAGCAGGCGCTGCTGGCTCATGCCGGTGGCCGACAGCACGGTCATCTCGCTTTCCAGGTACAGCCGGCCATAGGCCAGCAATATGCCGAGAAACAGGCCAAGCGGCAGGATCAACTGCAGCATGCCGGGCATCCGGTAGCCCATGATCAGGAACAGTGAGCCCGGATCCAGGGCGCCAGCGGCGGCTTGGGCCAGGAACTTGACGAAACGACCACTCATGATGATGACCAGCAACACCGCACTCACGGCACTCAGGGTCAACAGGACTTCGCGGGACAGATAACGGAAGACAATCAAACCAGACACTCCAGGGTTGTCAGGCTAAGGCGGCCAAACAAGCAAGCATACCGAGTCGACCCGTTTACCACGGGCCGGCTAAAAAGATGGCGCATTATCCTGTGATTGACCGCGCCTGTCACGGAGCTTACTCATGCGCACGCACAAAGCGTGCGCCAAGGGTTGTCAGGCTCCGCTGGCGAGGTTCAAACTGCGGCCTTTGTCGCTGGCGGTTTACAACGCTGCCGAGCTTTAAAGCCGGAGTACAAGCTCCCGGCTCACAGACCTTGATAAGGGACCCGAAAATGGAATTGGTTGTAAAAAGCGTTAGCCCCGAAACGTTGAAAACCGCCACCCTCGTGGTCGCTGTCGGCGAAGGCCGCACACTCGGCGTCGCCGCCAAGCAACTGGACGAACTGAGCGGCGGCGCTATCAGCGCAGTGCTCAAGCGCGGTGACCTGGCCGGCAAGGTCGGCCAGAGCCTGCTGCTGCAGAGCCTGCCCAACCTTAAAGCCGAGCGCGTTTTGCTGGTGGGCGTGGGCAAGGATGCCGAACTGGGCGACCGTCCGTTTCGCAAGATCGTCAGCGGTCTCCTCACCACCCTCAAGGGCCTGGGCGGCAGCGATGCGGTGCTGGCACTCGATGAAATCGTGGTCAAGGGCCGCGACAGCTACGGCAAGACCCGACTGCTGGCTGAGTCGCTGGTGGACGGCGGCTATATTTTCGACCAGTTCAAGAGCCAGAAAGCCGAACCCCGCGCCCTGAAGAAAATCACCCTGCTGACCATCAAGGCTGCCCAGGCTGAAGTCCAGCGCGCCGTCACCCACGCCCAGGCCATCGCCAACGGCATGTCGTTCACTCGCGACCTGGGCAACCTGCCGCCGAACATCTGCCACCCGACGTTCCTGGGCGAACAGGCCAAGGCACTGGGCAAAGAGTTCAAGGGCTTGAAGGTTGACGTGCTGGACGAGAAGAAGATCAAGGACCTGGGCATGGGCTCGTTCTATGCCGTGGGCCAGGGCAGCGACCAGCCGCCACGCCTGATCGTGATGCAATACAACGGCGGCAAGAAGTCCGAGAAACCTTACGCCCTGGTAGGTAAAGGCATCACCTTCGATACCGGCGGCATCAGCCTCAAGCCGGGCGCCGGCATGGACGAGATGAAGTACGACATGGGCGGCGCCGCCAGCGTGTTCGGCACCCTGCGTGCCGTGCTGGAACTCAAGCTGCCGATCAACCTGGTGTGCATCCTGGCCTGCGCCGAGAACATGCCGAGCGGCGGCGCGGCTCGCCCGGGCGATATCGTCACCACCATGAGCGGCCAGACCGTGGAGATCCTCAACACCGACGCCGAAGGCCGTCTGGTGCTGTGCGACGCCCTGACCTACGCCGAGCGCTTCAAGCCCCAGGCCGTGATCGACATCGCTACCTTGACCGGTGCCTGCGTGGTTGCCCTGGGCGCCCACACTTCGGGCCTGCTGGGCAACAACGACGAACTGATCGAGCAACTGCTCAGCGCCGGCAAGGCCGCCGACGACCGCGCCTGGCAACTGCCGCTATTCGATGAGTACCAGGAACAGCTCGACAGCCCGTTCGCCGACATCGCCAACATCGGTGGCCCGAAAGCCGGCACCATCACGGCGGCCTGCTTCCTGTCGCGCTTTGCCAAGAACTTCAACTGGGCTCACCTGGACATCGCCGGCACGGCCTGGACCAGCGGCGGCAAGGACAAGGGCGCCACTGGCCGTCCGGTGCCCCTGTTGACCCAATACCTGCTGGATCGCGCCAAGGCTTAAGCGGCCCCTGCGCCTCTTTGTAGGAGCGAGCTTGCTCCTACAGAGGGGCCATCAGGCCAACCCCAGGATTTTCAATGCCCCAAGTCGACTTCTATATATTGCCCAGCGCCGATCCCCTCGCGCGCCTGGACTTTGCCTGCAAACTCACCGAAAAAGCCTGGCGTATGGGCCATCGCATCTACCTGCACTGCAGCGATGCCGCCCAACGTGACGAACTTGATGCCCGTCTGTGGCGCTTCAAGGGCGAAAGCTTCGTGCCCCACGGCCACGCCGAGTCCGAACCTGAAAGCCTGGTTGTGCTGGGCTTGGGAGACAACTGCGGCGATCACCATGACTTGCTGGTCAACCTCGACCTGAAAGTACCGGCCTTTGCCCAAGCGTTCGCCCGTGTGGCGGAAGTGGTGGTGGAAGACCCGGCTATTCGTCAGGCTGCGCGGGAGAGTTTCCGTTTCTACCGTGAACAGGGCTATCCTCTGCAAGATCACCGGCTACAACGACTTTGAGTACATGATGGACACTCCAAACCCGCTGAAAAAAGACGACCACCTGCTGGATGACCTGGAGTCGATCCGTCAGTTGCTGGGTGATGACAACCTGCAACCGCCGCTGCTGACCGAGACGGCCGATGGCGAGGTACAGATCCCGCTGCTGTTCGACATGGTCGGCGGCAAGCCTGCCGCGCCGGCACCTGTGGTTGCTGAACCCGCCCCAGCCGCCGAAAAAGCCCCCGATGCCCTGCTGCTGCACCTGGACAACGAACTGCGCGCCGCCGCGCAATTGATCATGCAGGATGTGATCGACGACTTTGCGCCGCATATCGAAGCCGAGATCAAGCGTCGGATGGATGCGCGGATGGAGCGGTTGCTCAGCCAATACCAGAACTGAAAGTCCCCCCCATCCTTGTGGGAGCTGGCTTGCCTGCGATGGCGGCGCATCAGTCGCCGACGATGCTGACTGAAACACCGCCATCGCAGGCAAGCCAGCTCCCACATTAATTCTGCATCGGTCTTAAACCGTCTTCACCTCGCCCTCGCCCCTATCCCCCGTTATACTTGCCGGCTTTCCTGAATAAATGCCAACTAGGGTCCCGCCGCGCATGGATAAGACCTACCAGCCCCACGCTATCGAAACTTCCTGGTACAACACCTGGGAGTCCGAGAACTATTTCGCCCCACAAGGTGCGGGCGACTCGTACACCATCATGATTCCGCCACCGAACGTCACTGGCAGCCTGCACATGGGCCACGGCTTCAACAATGCGATCATGGATGCGTTGATCCGCTTCCGCCGCATGCAGGGTCGCGACACCCTGTGGCAACCGGGCACCGACCACGCCGGCATCGCCACCCAGATGCTGGTGGAACGCCAACTGGAAGCCACCGGCCAGAACCGTCACGACCTGGGTCGCGAGAAATTCCTGGAGAAAGTCTGGGAATGGAAAGACCAGTCCGGCGGCAATATCAGCCGTCAGATCCGTCGCCTGGGTTCGTCCGTAGACTGGAGCCGCGAGCGCTTCACCATGGACGACGGCCTGTCCGAAGCCGTAAAGGAAGCCTTCGTGCGCCTGCACGAAGACGGCCTGATCTACCGCGGCAAGCGCCTGGTCAACTGGGACACCAAGTTGCACACGGCGATTTCCGACCTTGAAGTGGAAAACCACGACGAGAAAGGCTTCCTGTGGAACCTCAAGTACCCGCTGGCCGACGGCGCCAAGACCGCTGAAGGCAATGATTACCTGATCGTCGCCACTACCCGTCCGGAAACCATGCTCGGCGATGCCGCCGTCGCTGTTAACCCGAACGACGAGCGCTACCAGGCGCTGATCGGCAAGTTTGTCGAACTGCCGCTGGTTGGCCGCCGCATCCCGATCATCGCGGATGACTATTGCGACCCTGAGTTCGGCACCGGCTGCGTGAAAATCACCCCGGCCCACGATTTCAACGACTACGAAGTCGGCAAGCGCCACAACCTGCCGCTGCTGAACATCTTCGACAAAAATGCCGCCGTATTGCCGGCCTGCCAGGTGTTCAACCTGGACGGCTCGCTGAACGACAGCATCGACGGCAAGATCCCCGCCGAATACGCAGGTCTGGACCGTTTTGAAGCGCGCAAGCAGATCGTAGCTGCCTTCGACGCCGCCGGTTTGCTGGTCAGCGTCGACGACCACGGCCTGAAAGTGCCGAAGGGCGACCGCTCCGGCACCGTGATCGAGCCGTGGCTGACCGACCAGTGGTACGTGTCCACCAAGCCGCTGGCAGAACCTGCGATTGCCGCCGTGGAAGATGGCCGCATCCAGTTCGTGCCCAAACAGTACGAAAACATGTACTTCTCGTGGATGCGCGACATCCAGGACTGGTGCATCAGCCGTCAGCTGTGGTGGGGCCACCGTATTCCGGCCTGGTATGACGAATCGGGCAAGGTTTATGTAGGCCGCGACGAAGCCGAAGTGCGTGCCAAGCACAACCTCGGCGCCGACATCGCGCTGCAACAGGACAACGACGTACTGGACACCTGGTTCAGTTCGGGCCTGTGGACCTTCTCTACCCTGGGCTGGCCGCAGCAGACCGAGTTCCTGAAGAAATTCCACTCCACCGACGTGCTGGTCACCGGCTTCGACATCATTTTCTTCTGGGTTGCCCGGATGATCATGCTCACCATGCACCTGGTGAAGAACGAAGACGGCACCCCGCAGGTACCGTTCAAGACCGTGTACGTACACGGCCTGGTACGCGACGGCCAGGGCCAGAAGATGTCCAAGTCCAAGGGCAACGTCCTGGACCCGCTGGACATCATCGACGGCATCGACCTGGAAACCCTGGTGCAGAAACGCACCTCGGGCCTGATGCAGCCGAAACTGGCGAAAAAGATCGAGAAGCAGACCCGCGACGAATTCGCCGACGGCATCGCCAGCTACGGCACCGACGCCCTGCGCTTCACCTTCTGCTCGCTGGCCTCCACCGGTCGCGACATCAAGTTCGACATGGGCCGCGTCGAAGGCTATCGCAACTTCTGCAACAAGATCTGGAACGCGGCGCGCTACGTGCTGGACAAAGGCGAAGACTGCGGCCAGAACGGCGAAGCCTATGAGCTGAGCCTGGCGGATCGCTGGATCATCTCGCAGCTGCAGCGCACCGAAGCCGAAGTGACCCGCCAGCTCGACCAGTTCCGTTTCGACCTGGCCGCACAGGCCCTGTACGAGTTCATCTGGAACCAGTATTGCGACTGGTACCTGGAACTGTCCAAGCCGGTACTGTGGGACGAGAACGCCCCGGTCGAACGCCAGCGCGGCACCCGTCGCACCCTGGTGCGCGTGCTCGAAGTGGCGCTGCGCCTGGCGCATCCGTTCATGCCGTTCATCACCGAAGAAATCTGGCAGCGCCTGGCGCCGCTGGCCGGTATCGAAGGCAAGACCATCATGCTGCAACCTTGGCCGGTGGCCAACGAAGCGCGCATCGATGAGGCCGCCGAAAGCGATATCGAATGGCTCAAGACCCTGATGCTCGGCACACGCAACATCCGCGCCGAGATGAACATCGGGCCGGGCAAGCCGCTGGCCGTGTTCGTCAAGAACGCCAGTGCCGAAGACCAGCGTCGCCTCAGCGAGAACGATGCGCTGCTCAAGAAACTGGCCAAGCTGGAGTCGATCACCGTATTGGCTGCCGATGCCGAAGCACCGTTGTCTGCCACCGCGTTGGTCGGTGATATGGAAGTGCTGGTGCCGATGGCCGGCCTGATCGACAAGGGCGCGGAACTTGCCCGCCTCGACAAGGAAATTGCGCGCCTGCAAGGCGAAGTGCAGCGAGTGGGCGGCAAGCTGTCCAACGCGGCGTTCGTTGACAAAGCGCCAGCTGAAGTGATCGAGAAAGAACGCGCCAAGTTGGCCGAGGCTGAACAGGCCTTGGGCAAGCTGGCGGAGCAACACGCGCGGATTTCCAGCCTGTAAGGGGAAACCATGTAGAGAAAGAGGCCTTCGGGCCTCTTTTTTTGTCCAGGAAAACGACACCATTTCCCAATCAAAACCCTATCCCTGTGGGAGCTGGCTTGCCAGCGATAGCATCACCTCAGTCTGCCTGATACACCCAGTCGCCTGCATCGCAGGCAAGCCAGCTCCCACATTTGACCGAGTTGTCCCCGGGAATGTGTGACAATGACCGCCACTTTGAGCCAAACCCAGAATCATCATGACCGCCCCCACTACGCCCAAACCTCCGCGCAAGAAGCCTAAAACCGCCGCCACGGCCAAACCCGTCGCGCCACGCAAAGAGGCCACCCTGCACCCGCGCAACCGCCACACGGGCCGTTACGACTTCCCGGCGCTGATCAAGACCACGCCTGAACTGGCCAAATTCGTGATCATCAACCCCTACGGCAAAGAGAGCATCGACTTCGCCAGCCCGGATGCAGTGCGGGTGTTCAACCGGGCGCTGCTCAAGTCGTTCTATGGCATCCAGCATTGGGATATCCCGGCGGACTACCTGTGCCCGCCAGTGCCGGGGCGTGCTGACTATGTGCATTTCCTCGCCGACCTGCTGGCCAGCGTCAACGACGGCAAGATCCCGCGAGGCTCGATCGTCAAGGTGCTGGACATCGGTATGGGCGCCAACTGCGTGTACCCGCTGATTGGCTATATGGAGTACCGCTGGAACTTCCTGGGCTCGGAGGTCGACCCGACCGCCGTGGCCGCCGCCAAGGCCATCGTGCAGTCCAACGACCTGAGCAAGGTCATCCAGCTGCGCCAGCAACCCAACCCCAAGCAGATCCTGTTGGGCCTGCTGGAGCCGGGTGAGCGCTTTGACCTTACGATGTGCAATCCGCCCTTCCATGCATCCATGGACGAAGCCACCAAAGGCAGCGAGCGTAAATGGCGCGCCTTGGGCAAGGCCGACCCGAAACGCAAGTTGCCGGTGCTTAACTTCGGTGGTCAATCGGCCGAACTGTGGTGTGAAGGTGGCGAAGCGCGGTTTGTGACGCAGTTGATCGCCGAAAGCGCTCACTTTGCGCATAAAGTGCTGTGGTTCAGCACCCTGGTGTCCAAAGCCTCCAACTTGCCGGCGATCGAAACGGCGCTGAAAAAAGCTGGCGTGCTGGAAAGCCAGGTAGTAGAGATGTCCCAGGGGCAGAAGCAGAGCCGCTTTGTGGCCTGGACGTTCCAGACCAAGAACGAGCAGCAGATCTGGCGCCAGCGCTGGGTTCGATAAGCCCGCCACACAATAAAAACGCAGGCAATAAAAAACCGTGCCCGGATCACTCCGAAGCACGGTTTTTTTGCTGCGTCTTACTTGTTAACAGCGTCGGTCAGGCCTTTAGCCACAACCAGCTTGATAACTTTCTTGGCAGCGATTTCGATGGCAGCGCCAGTCGAAGGGTTACGGCCAGTACGGGCAGGACGCTCGGTCACTTTCAGTTTGCCAACGCCTGGCAGAGTGATTTCGCCGCCATTTTCCAGCTGATCAGCAACAACTTGGCTCAGTTGGTCCAGCAGAGCACGCACGGTAGTTTTCGGTGCGTCTACTGCTTCAGCCAGGTCAGCGATCAGTTGGTCTTTAGTAATAGCCATTGTGGTGTTCCTTCCCTATCAAATTCATATGGATTGCAGAGTGCAGTGTCAGCCGTCGAGCCCGACCGTCATGGCCTGGCATCCCCGGCCATAACCACGGAGATCGGGGTTATAGATGCTTGAAACGGGGATTGGTTCGACCTGACAAATGCTGAATGCACGCTTAACGCCGAGACTTGGCGTAAGACGGGGCAAAACTAGCACAGAGACGGGGAAATATCCGCCTCAACATACCCATTTGGTCAGCTTTATCGCTCTAAACCGTGAAAAAAAGGCATATGGCCAGTCACAGGGCGTGCAAAATGCCGTTCGGGGCACGTCTTGACCAATGGGTGCGGTACACTGGGCGACTTTTCGGGGAGGCCAACCGCTCCCCCTTCAACCAGCCGAGAAGCCTATGCCGATCCGTCATTGCATCGTCCACCTGATCGACAAAAAACCCGACGGCACACCCGCAGTTCTTCACGCCCGCGACACGGAACTGGCCGAGTCCGCCGCCATCGAGAACATGCTTGCCGACCTCAACGAGAGCTACAACGCCAAACAAGGCAAGGCCTGGGGTTTCTTCCATGCCGAGTCCGGCGCGCACCCGTTCAGCGGTTGGTTGAAGGAGTACTTTGACGGTGGCCAGGACTTCACCAGCTTCAGCCGCACGGCGGTAGAGCACCTGCAGAAGCTGATGGAGGAATCCAACCTCTCCACCGGCGGCCATGTGCTGTTTGCCCATTACCAGCAAGGCATGACCGACTACCTGGCCATTGCCCTGCTGCACCACAGCGAAGGCGTGGCGGTGACCGACGAGCTGGACGTGACGCCCTCGCGCCACCTGGACCTGGGCCAGTTGCACCTGGCGGCGCGTATCAACGTCTCCGAGTGGCAGAACAACAAGCAGTCCAAGCAGTACATCTCGTTCATCAAAGGCAAGAACGGCAAGAAGGTCTCGGAGTACTTCCGCGACTTTATCGGCTGCCAGGAAGGCGTGGATGGCCCGGGCGAAACCCGCACCCTGCTCAAGGCGTTCAGTGACTTCGTCGAAAGCGAAGACTTGCCCGACGAGTCCGCCCGCGAGAAAACCAAGACCCTGGTGGACTACGCCAGCAGCCAGGCGAAGCTCGGCGAACCCATGGGCCTGGAAGAGCTCTCGGGCCTGATCGATGAAGACCGGCCAAAAGCCTTCTACGACCACATCCGCAACAAGGATTACGGCCTGTCGCCGGAAATTCCGGCCGACAAACGCACCCTCAACCAGTTCCGCCGCTTCACCGGGCGCGCCGAGGGCCTGTCCATCAGCTTTGAAGCGCACCTGCTGGGCGACAAGATCGAGTACGACGAAGCCGCCGGCACCTTGATCATCAAGGGCCTGCCGACCCAACTGACCGACCAGCTCAAGCGCCGTAACTGATGCTGGGCGGGGTACTCAAGAAAGTCCTGCTGGTGTTGCTGGTGGTGGTTGCGATCCAGAACTGGGGCAAGGTGGAACGGCTGTTCAACCCGTCCCAGGTGGCGCCCGAGCACGTACGCGCCTCTGCGCGGGTGGTGCTCTATGCCACCGAGTGGTGTGGGTACTGCAAGCAGATCCGGCGTTTTCTCGACCAGAAGGGTATCCCGTACCGGGCCGTCGATATAGAGAAGGATGCCGAGGCGCGCAAGGCGTACGAGGCACTGGGCGGTGGCGGGATTCCGTTTGTGGATGTAAACGGGACCTTGATTCGCGACTACAACCCTGAAGCGATCATGGCCGCCCTGAAGTAACACCCAATCAAATGTGGGAGCTGGCTTGCCTGCGATGGCGGTGTAATAGGTTCAATACCTGTGACTGACACACCGCTATCGCAGGCAAGCCAGCTCCCACACAAGTCAGCTCTGCACATTGGGCTTGCGGGTGGGCTTAGAAGTTGGCTTCCAGCGACACCATCGCCGTGCGCTCCTCACCCACGTTGTAATACGCCGTGCTCGCCCCCAACCCGTTCACCGGCGCCGAGTTGAACGCCACCGTACGCGCCGAACTCAAGTACTCCTTGTCGAACACGTTGAGCATCGAAAACCGCAGTGCCGCCGACTTGATGACCTTCTTATCCACCGGCAAATAAATACCCGCGTTCAGGTCAAACACCGTACGGCCTTCAATCTTCTCCTTGTTGGTCAAATCGCCATAGAAACTGCCGACATATTTGCCTGCAATGTTGCCGTAGAACCGCGAATCGTCATACCCGAACACCAGGTTGAACATGTTTTCCGGCACGTTGGCCAATTGCTTGCCCGAGGTTGGTAGCAGCACGTTCTTGCTGAGCAGGTCGTCCTTCTGCTCAGACTGGGTGTAGGTATAGGACGCGTAGTAATTGAAGTTGTGCGGCAACAGGCCGCTCCATTCCAGCTCCAGGCCTTTGTTATCGACAGTGCCGACGTTGAGCACCATGTAGTCACCGCTGGCGTCGGTGGTCGAGACCTGGCGATCCTTGAAGCTGATGTAGAACAGGGTCGCACTCAAGGCCATGTCGTCTTCGGTGTAGCGCCAGCCCAGTTCCTGGTTCCAGCTCAATTCGGACTTGAGGCTGACGGAGTCGCCCTTGTTGTACAGCACGTAGTTGGGCGGCGTGCGCATATTGCGGGTGACGTTGTAGAACGCCTGGTTGCTTTCATCGACCTGGTACTTGGCGCTGAAGTTGGGCAGGAACTGGTGGTAGCGGGTGTTACGCTTCTCCGGTGTGTCGTACAGGCTGCCGAGGTTGTTGCCGTCACGCTCGACATATTGGTAGGCCACGCCGCCAACAAAACTCAGGTCCGGTGTGGCTTGCCAGTTGTCCTGTACCCAGAGCTTCTGCGCGGGAGTGACGGTGTAGTAGTGACGGCCCTGGACCGTAGCGCCGTTTTTGTCGACCACCTGGCCGCCGCTGTTGTAGTCGCCCCACACATCGTCGGGGGCACCTTCGTTGTTAATGCCGATAAAGGGCTGGGTCTGGCGCTGGCGTGCGCGTTCGTACCAGTAGCCATAGTCCAGGCTGTGTTCTTCGTTGATGTCCCACTTCATTTTCGCCGTGAAGCCAGGGCGCCAGGTTTCGGTCCACGAAGGGCGGTAATAGTTGGCCGATTGCAGGTTACTCAGGTCGTAGTTGCCGGCCTTGTCGGACTTTGGCCCCAGGTTGGAAGCCGTCTGGCCGCTGAAGCTGCCACCGTTGGCCCAGTAGTAATACGGCGTGAGCGTCAGCGACAAATTGTCCTGCAGTTGCCAGCGCTGGGTCAGCGTAGCGTTGACGCTTTCGAACGGGTTGCGGTTGAGCTTGTAGGACGCCGACAGCAAACCAGCCTTGTACACCGGGCTTTGCGCGTAATCCTTACGCCGTCCTTCGGTGTCGAACTGCGCCTTGCTAAGGCTGTTGTAGTTGTAGTTTTCCTGCTTGTTGTACTTGATCGTGGCCAATGTGGAGTTGCCGTTATCCCCTTCGAACAGGCTGCTCCACTCGATCTTGTCGCTGCGCAGAGTGCCCTTGCCGCGCCATTTGTCACCTTCCAGGTGGGATGCCGACACCCAGGTTTTCAGGCCACCCACATCCCCGGTGTTCGCTCGCACGAAGGTCTTGCGCAGGGCGTTGGCACCGACGATCTGTTTGGCGAAAACCCCGGCGTCCTTGGTCGGGCGAATGGTGATCATGCCAATGTTGCCGCCGCTGGAGCCGATGTGCGGGCCGTCGGCCTCGGAGGAACCTTGGGTGGCGAACACTTCGGCCAGGTTTTCCGGGTCGCCCAACTGGTTGGAGTACACACTGTAGTTGCCCGAATCGTTGATCGGCACGCCGTCCACCGAGACGCCGACCTGGTCGGAACTCATGCCCCGCATGGTAAAACTGGTGCCACTGGTGCCGCTGGCGTCATCACTGGAAACGTTGATGCCCGGCGTGTACTTGAGCTTGTCGATGGCGTTGGCGGTGGCCGACATTTCGTCCATGGCTTGCTTGGTCACCGTCGAGCGTGCCTTGGCACTTTCTTCGAGAATCATGTGGCCGCTGCCAAGGGTTTGCTTGCCGGCGATGTTCACCGAGCCTACATCCTGGGCATCATCGGCCAAAACCAGCGGCGCAAAGCCGCCCAGGCCCGATGCGAGGAGCAGGGCATAAAGAGTGTTGTGGTTCACGTGTAGATCCCTTACTGACATTGTTGTGTTGTATGGGGCAGATGCGAGCTTCCTGACCACTTGTTCAGGAACCCAGGGATGATCCACGGCACGTGTAACCGTTTGGTGACAGGTTGTGGCGATTGCGATGAAGGTTCGATGAAGGCGCTGCGGGCCTAGCGCACCACAATCATGCGGCCCAACAGGCTGTGCTGTTCAAAGCCCAACACCGCTTGCAAGGCGTTCAAGACCGCTACGGGGTCCTGGCTCGGAAAGCTGCCGCTGACGCGTTTGGCGGCCATGTTTTCGTTAAGCAGAAGAATTCGGCCGGGGTAATAACGCCTCAGGTCCTGGACCACATCGGCCAGGGGTGCCCTGTAGTAGTTGAGCCAACCTTCGCGCCAGGCCAGGCGTGAGGCGCTGTCGACCCCATGCAAAGGGTCGGCAATACCGTCGGCATAGGCCACTTGCTGGCCCGCTGTCAGCACCTGTTGCTGGCCCTGTTTGGAGGGCGTCACGCCCACACGGCCGGACAGCACAGTGACCTCGGCGCCGTCAGGTTGCAGGCGCACTTCAAACTGCGTTCCCAGTACTCGCGTTTCACCGCCGTTCGCCTCCACCACGAAGGGTTGGCCGGTGTGGGTCACATTGAAAAAACCTGCACCACGGCGCAGTTGGATGTGCCGTTCGCCCTGGCTGAAATCTACAGAGATGGCGCTGTCGGCGTCGAGGGTGACCTTGGATTGATCGGCCAGGGTGAAGGTCTTTACCTCACCCGGCGCCGTCACATAATCGGCGCCCCACTCATCGACCCAGCGTGACGGCTGCCAACCGGCGCCCATCGACACCATCAGCAGCAGGCAGGCGGCGACGGCCAAGGCACCAGACCAACGCGCTACCCGGGAGCGTTTGGAGGCGTTGATCGTATTGAGGTAGCGCTGCAAGGCGAGCGCGTCCTCATCGGCCAGTTGGCGCGCCGGTACTTCGCTTAATTCCCAGAGCACCTGGGCTTGGGAGTAGGCCTCGACGTGTGCGGGATCTGCACGTAACCAGCGGCTGAACGTGGCCTGGTCGCCGCTGCTGGGCTGGTCATGCAGCAGGCACAACCAATCGAGTGCGGCCTGTTCCTGGGCGGGCGTGGGCGTGACGTTCACGGGGCTTTCCCTGGCATGCGTGGAGGCGGTGGTTCGCGAAGGCTGGCCTTGCAGGCTTCGAGGGCGCGCATCATATGTTTTTCCACGGCGCTTTGGGACAGGCCCATGGCCTTGGCGATTTCGGCGTACTTGCGGCCGTGGATGCGGTTAAGCAGGAAAATCTGGCGGGTGCGCTCGGGCAAGCTGCGCAAGGCGGCTTCCACATGGCGCAGATCATTGCCCGCCTCCAACGCTGCCTGGGGTTCGCAGCCTTGGTGGTCAGATTGTTCCGGCAGCCAGCCTTCGCTGCTGCGTGCTCGCGCGCCTTCGCTGCGCAGGTGGTCGATGGCGATGTTGCCGGCGCAGCGCAGCAGGTAGGTGCTCAATTCTTCGACCTGCACCAGCGGGCGACGCCAGAAGCGCAGGAACAAATCCTGCACCAGGTCGGCTGCCGTGGCGCGGCAACCCACACGGCGGCTGACCAACGCCTCCATTTGCGAGCGCTGGGACAAAAACACCTGCAGGAAATGCGCGCGTCCCCCCGCTGCATCCGCGTGCGGAGTGTCCTGAGGAGATTGCGGTCGATGGCTCCTCATGGCCGGCTCAAGAGAGGGCGAACGCCGCAACAGGGCTGGCCAACAGGGCGAGCCCCGCCAGGATCAAGGCCAGCCTTGGCCGATACGGCAACAGCAACACCAGCAGCAAGGCGCTGAGCATCAACACTGCGCACCACTCCACCAGGCCCTGACTCCAACCGGCGCCCAGCACCGACGGCCAGATCGACACGCCCAGCAACAACCAACCGCCCACCCGCAACCCCAGGCGCCGAATGGCTGTGGGTTTGCTGTGCAGCAATTCGCCGTGGTGACGGTCGGTGGACAAGCACAGTGCCATGAACCCGGCGTAGCACATCAAAAGCGCCAGAAGCATCAGTTGGCCTGCTGCTTGAGTGTTAACCCGCGGGCACGCTCAGCCTTGGGTAGCGGCGCGCTGCGGTGGTGCATCTTCCAGGCTGCCCAGGCGAGGAACGCGCCACTGGCCAGGCAGGTGAGGTCGAAGCCGGCCATCGCCCAGTCGCCGCTTGGCACAGAGACACCCAAGTGATGCGAGGTGGTGATGGCGTTGAGCAATGGAATGGCGGCAAACAACAGCGCGCCGAAGCTCAGTTGCTCGACCCAGCCCTGGCGACCGCGCCGCAGCAAGGCGTGCAACAGGCTCAGGGCCCAGGCGATAAAGAACGCCTGCACTTCCCAGTCGGAACGCGCGGTGAAGCTCACCGGCAGCAGGCGGTTAGCCCAGAAAAACGCCGCGATGGCGATCATCAAGCCAGACATGCTGGCAATATTCAGCACTTCCACCAACCGCAGTTCAAAGGGCATCACCGAGGCCTTGGCATGCTTGAGCTGGCGCTTGCCCAGCCAGATCACCAAGCCTGTGCCGATCATCGCCGTACCCGCCAAGCCGCAGATAAAGTAAAGCCAGCGCAGCACCGGGCCGGCGAAATGGCCCATGTGCAAACCATAGAAACTGCCACCGATGGCCGTCGCCAATGACGGCTCGGCACTGCCTCGCAACAGCTCGCCGGTGGTGCCGTTGAACGACAACGTACTGCCGGAGGCATGCACCACGCTGTCGGAGCCAGCGCGCGACACGTTGACCGACGCGCTGACATCGCCGGGGTTGTTGACCGCCACACGCCCCACATGCCCGCCCTCCCACTGTTCCCGCGCCTGCTGGTACATCGGCATCAACGGCAGCAGTTTGCCCGGCTGGCCGAGGGCCGGCGCATTGTCGGTAGCGGGGAACAGCTCACTGAAAAACGCCCGGCTGTCGTCGCCGTAGGACGCCACGATGGGCGCAGGCATGACCATGCTCATGAAAATCACCAGGCTGCTGTAGGTGATCATCAGGTGAAACGGCAGCACCAACACACCCACCGCGTTGTGCCCGTCCAGCCAGGAGCGCTGGCCTTTGCGCGGGCGGAAGGTGAAGAAGTCCTTGAAGATTTTCTTGTGGGTGATGATGCCGGTGATCAGCGCGACGAACATCACCATGGCGGCGATGGTCGACAGCCAGCGGCCCCACGGGTAAGGCATTTGCAGTTGGAAGTGGAAACGATAGAAGAACTCGCCGCCCTTGCTTTCGCGGGCCTGCACCGGTTGGCCGGTGACGGGGTCGAGGACTTTCTGGATGAAGGTACCGCGCTTGCCGGGTTCGAGCTTGTCTTGCCACATCACCGACAAACCGGGGTCGCGGCGGTTCGGCAAGGTAATGAACCAGCGTGCGGCGGTAGGCGCCTGCTGTTGCAGGTAGTTTTGCGCGACGGCGAGGCTGCGCCCATCGTCCAGGGGATGGGCCTGCACTTCTGGCTGCATCCAATGGGTTATTTCATCTTTGAAATAGGCCAGGGTGCCGGTCAGGAAAATCGCGAACAGCAGCCAGCCGAAGATCAAGCCTGCCCAGGTGTGCAGCCAGGCCATGGCCTGGCGAAAGCCCTCTTTCATGTGCGAGCCATCCAGAAACCAATGCCGGCCAGGGTGGCCAAGAGTGCGCTCGGCACCATCACCCCTGCCCAGGCGCGCCATGCCGTGCGGCAGGCAAAACACCAGAGCACCGCCAGCAGGTAGAACACAAAGGAACTCATCATGCCGGTGACCACCGCATCGGCACGGGAGGTGGGCAGCCAGAGCGCCAGGCAGATGGCGGCCAGGGAGGCCATCAGATAACCGCCAATCACCGCCGCCAGCACGCGCGAGGTGACGGCGAGGCGGTAGGAAACGGGCAATGAGGTTTTGCTTTTCATGCGGCAGGCGCCTGGTTCATCAGCGCGCAATATTAATGATAAATATTCTCATAAGCAAAAGAGAACGGATGAATCACCTGCCTTGGCCGATTGCCGAACCTTGTCATGCGCCCTACAATGCGAACAATTCTTGTTCTCTAAAGCATGTCGAATGCTTGCGGAGTGATCGCGTTGCAGCCGTCCAACCCCGTCGAAGTGTTGTACAACGACCATCACCACTGGCTCACCGGCTGGTTGCGACGCAAGCTCGGCTGCCCGGAAAACGCCGCCGACCTGGCTCAGGACACCTTTATCCGCGTGCTCAGTGCCCGGGAAGCGCCAACGCTGATCGAGCCGCGCGCCTTCCTCACCACCGTGGCCAAGCGCGTGCTGTTCAACTTCTACCGCCGCCAGGACCTGGAGCGCGCCTACCTCGAGGCCTTGGCTCAGATGCCCGAACACGTGGCACCGTCGGAAGAAGACCGCGCAATCATCCTGCAAACCCTGCTGGAACTGGACCAACTGCTCGACGGCTTGCCCAAGCAGGTCAAACGCGCTTTCCTGCTGGCCCAACTCGACGGCCTGACCTACGCGCAAATCGGCGCGCAACTGGGCATCTCCATCGCCACCGTCAAACGCCACCTGACCAAAGCGGCCATGCGCTGCTACTTCGCCCTATGAATGTCTCCAGCCAAGTCGCCGAACAAGCCGTGCACTGGTTGCTGGAAATGCAGCAAGGCACGCTCAACCCACGCCAGCAGGCGGCCTGGCAGCAATGGTTGAATGCCCACAGCGAACACCAACGCGCGTGGGAGCAGATCCAGAGCGTCAACCAACGCCTGCGCGGCGTGCCCCCCCCCCTGGCCCACGCGGCGTTGAACGCGCCTACCTCCCGCAGCCGGCGTCAGGCGCTTAAATTACTGTTGATTGTGGGTGCCGGTTCGGCCGCCGCCTGGAGCCTGCGCCAGCAACATATCCTGCCGCCGCTGACGGCTGACTATCGCAGCCCGGTGGGCCAGCGCCGCACAGTACAACTGGCCGACGGCAGCCAGTTGCAGCTCAACACCGGCAGCGCGGTGGATGTGCATTTCGACGGCCAACAGCGCCTGGTGCGCTTGCTTGAAGGTGAAATCCTGCTCACCGCCCGTGCAGGCCAGACGCCGTTGCACGTGCTGACCGGCCAGGGCCTGCTCAGCAGCCAGGCGGCGCGCTTGACTGTGCGCCAGTTCAACGACCACACCCAACTGGCGGTACTGGCCGGCCAGGTCGAGGTGATGCCCAACCGCTACAACGGCTTGGCGCTGAGGGTCGATGCCGCGCAGCAGGTCAATTTCACCCGCAAAGGCTGGGACACCCCACGCCCCACCGACGCCAACAGCGGCGCCTGGGCCGACGGCATGCTGGTGGCCGCACACATGCGCCTCGAAGACTTCCTCAATGAACTGGGACGCTACCGTCGCGGCCAGCTCCAGTGCGATCCACACGTCGCCAACCTGCTGCTGTCCGGCAGCTACCCGCTGGACGACAGCGAACGCATCCTCGACCTACTGGAAATCAGCCTGCCGGTGAAAGTGCGGCGCTTTACGCGTTATTGGGTGACCGTGCAGGCACGGGTCTGAATTTATTTTACTTTTGTGTGAGCCGTTTTCCGCACCTGGCGTGACAGAGAAGGAAAGCCACCTTGATCCTTCCTTCTCAGGACCGCCCTTCATGCCCCAGCACCCGACGCTTCTCGCCCGTACACTGCGCCAACTCCTGCTCGGTGCCAGCCTCAGCCTGACCACACTGCCGGCGGTGATGGCAGCCGACGCCAAGGCGTACCACATCGCACCTACTACCCTGGAAGCGGCCCTGAATCAATTCGGTCGCGAAGCCGGCGTGTTGGTGTCCTTCGGTTCCGCCGTGACGGCCGGGATGCAAAGCGCTGGGTTGTCGGGCAGCTACAGCGCTGCCGAGGGCTTGCAAAAACTACTGGAAGGCACCGGCCTGCAAGCCCGCGCCGAGGGTGACAACGCCTACAGCCTGCAACCGGCTGGCGCCCCTGCGACCCTGGAGCTGCAGACCTCCAACGTGGTCGGCGACTGGCTCGGTGACGCGGCGCAAACCAACGTGTTCGAGCACCCCGGCGCCCGTGATGTGATCCGCCGCGAAGAATTCGAACGCCAGGGCGCCACTCAGGCTCGCGATGTGCTCAACCGCATCCCCGGCGTCAACGCCCCGGACAACAACGGCACCGGTAGCCACGACATGGCGCTGAACTTCGGCATTCGCGGGCTCAACCCGCGCCTGGCGTCGCGCTCCACCGTGCTGATGGATGGCATCCCGGTGCCCTTCGCGCCTTACGGCCAGCCGCAACTCTCCTTTGCGCCGATCAGCATGGGCAATATGGACGCGGTGGATGTGGTACGCGGCGGCGGTGCGGTGCGCTATGGCCCGCAAAACGTCGGTGGCATCGTCAACTTCGTCACCCGTGCCATCCCGGATGCGCCGACGGTCAAGGGCGGTTTGCAGACCGAGACCAGCCCCTCCTCCAGCCACGACGGCTTCAAGACCACCGGCAACTTGCTGGCCGGCGGCACTGCCGACAATGGCTTGGGGGGCGCGCTGCTGTACTCCGGCACCCGCGGCGGCGACTGGCGCGAAAACAGCAACACGCGCATCGATGACCTGATCCTCAAGGGCAAATACCAACTGGACGACGCCAACAGCTTCAACGCCATGGCACAGTACTACGAAGGCCAGGCCGACATGCCGGGCGGTTTGAACGTCAAGGACTACAAGGCTGATCCGTACCAGTCCACCCGCCCGTATGACAAGTTCTGGGGCCGCCGCACGATGTTCAACGTCGGCTACCGCTACGAGCAGGACCGCCGCGAATTCACGGTCAACAGTTTCTTCACCAAGACCCTGCGCAGCGGCTACCTGGACCAAGGCAGCTTCCTGTCGCTGTCGCCACGGGAATATTGGGTACGCGGCCTGGAAACGCGCTTCGCCCAGGGCTTCGATCTCGGCCCCACCAGCCATGAAGTGGGTGTGGGCTACCGCTACATCAATGAAGCCGGCCACGAACTGCGCTACCGCACGCCGATTGCCGCCAACCAGCAAATCCCCACCACCAACAGCCGCAACGACCGCGATACGCGCGGCGGCACCGAAGCCAATGCGTTCTTCATCGACGACCGCATCGACATCGGCAAGTGGACCCTCACCCCTGGCATTCGCTACGAGATGATCGAGTCCCAGCAGACCAACAACCTGAGCAACGTCAAATACAAGGGCGACTACAACACTGCCCTGCCGGCGCTGAATGTGCTTTACCACCTCACCGACGACTGGAACCTGTACGCCAACACCGAAGGCTCGTTCGGCAGCGTGCAGTACAGCCAGATGCCAAACCGTGTGAACAGTGGCGAAGTGAAACCGGAAAAAGCCCGCACCTGGGAACTCGGCACGCGCTATGACAATGGCAACCTGCGCGCGGAAATCGGTGCGTTCCTGATTAACTTCGACAACCAGTACGACAGCAACCAGACCAACGACACCGTGATCGCCCGCGGTGAAACTCGCCACCAAGGCATCGAGTCGAGCATCAACTACGCCCTCGACGGCCTGAGCCCGGCGCTGGCAGGGTTTGATGTGTACGCCACCTACGCCTATGTGGATGCGACCATCCGCGAAGACGGCCCGAACAAAGGCAACCGCGTGCCCTTCTCCTCCAAGCACAAAGGCACCCTGGGCGTGGGTTACACCGAAGGCCCGTGGAAGCTGAATGTGGACAGCAACTACCAGAGCAGCCAGTTCGCCGACAACGCCAACACCCAGGCCGAAAGCGCCGACGGTGCCAATGGACGCATCCCCGGCTACATGCTGTTCAGCAGCCGCGCAGCCTATGACTTCGGCCCGCAGTTGTCGGATCTGAATGTGGCGGTGGGGGTGAAGAACATCTTCAACAAGCAGTACTACACCCGCTCGTTCGACGACAACAACAAGGGCAAGTACGTGGGTGAGCCGCGCACGGTGTATGTGCAAACCTCTATCGCGTTCTGACTGCAATCTGCAGACTGCAACGCCTCCCACAGTTGATTGTCGGTGTGTTTAGGATTGAATGGGGCTAGCTACCCGCCAGGCAACTCGGGGTGGCGGCCACCAGCGCGTCAATGGCACACCGCGTCTTGGCCGGCATATGCGCCGCCGTCGGCCAGATCACATGGATCGGCGCAGGTTGCTCACGGTAGCTGGGCAGCACGGCCTGCAACTGCCCGCGCAGCGCATAGTGGGCAATCAACCAACTCGGCAACCAGGCCAGGCCTACGCCCGCGATAGCGGCATCGGCTACCGCCTGGAGGTCGTCCACGATCAAGGGCGAAGCCAGGCGCGAGCGCTGCGCGGTGTTGCTGCGGTAGGCAATGCCACGATGAGCGGCCAGGTCGTCGATACTGTCAATGGCACCCTTGCGCTGCAAATACGCCGGTGACGCCGCCAGCCCCATGGCCTGCTGACCCAGGCGGCGGGCACTCAGGCGGTCGGTGTCCGGCAACGGGCCGATGCGCACGGCCATATCGAAGCCTTCCTGCACCAAGTCGATCATGCGGTCGGAAAAACAAAGGTCGATTTCCAGTTCCGGATAACGATCCAGCAAAGCCCACAACGCTGGCGCGGCATAGTGATGACCAAACGCCAGGGGCACGCTCACTCGCAAACGCCCGCGGGGTTGCTGGCGGCCGCTTTCCAGCACGGACTCGGCGGCCTCCAGCTCTGCCAATGCGCGCAGGCAATGCTCGTAGTACGCCTGCCCGTCCTCGGTCAACCGCTGGCGCCGGGTAGAACGCTGTAACAGGCAAGTGCCCAGGCGTGCTTCCAGGCGCGCCAGGCCCTTGCCCACCGCTGAACGCGTGAGGTTCAGGCGCTCGGCGGCTTCGGTGAGGTTGCCGCGTTCAACAATCTGCAGAAAGAGTTCGACACCATCAAAACGTGGGGTAGCCATGCTTAATTGTCGCCTTGTATTCCCTTGTCTAAGGAAAAGTTATCGCCAATAAAGAACCTGATTCCCGAGAGAATAGCCCCTCCCGCTTTCGAAAGGAATGTCGTATGTCCCGCGCCGCCGCACTCTCGGCCCTCACTCCCCCGCGCACCGCCAGGAACGGCCTGGCCCTCACCGCCGTCTGCCTGGTGGCCCTGATGTTCGGCCTGGAAATCTCCAGCGTGCCGGTCATCCTGCCGACGCTGGAACAGGAACTGGGCACGGGCTTTCAAGACGCCCAATGGATCATGAATGCCTACACCCTGGCCTGCACCAGCGTGCTGATGGCGGCGGGGACCCTGGCGGATCGCTTCGGTCGTCGGCGTGTGCTGGTGGTGTGTCTGTGGGTATTCGCCCTGGCCTCACTGGCCTGTGGCTTGGCCAACGATGCGCCGACACTGATCGCGGCGCGGTTCGTCCAGGGCATTGGGGCCGGGGCTATGATGATTTGCCAGTTCGCGATCTTGTCCCATCAGTTCCGCGAACCGGCAACGCGTGCGCGGGCCTTTGCGATATGGGGCGTGATCGCTGGCGTGGGCCTGGGTTTCGGACCGATGGTGGGAGCCTTGATCCTGGCCGTGGCGGACTGGCGCTGGGTGTTCCTGGTGCATGTACCGCTGACCCTGTTCACCTTGGCGTTGTTGCACATCAGCGTGCAGGAATCCCGCGACCCGGCCAACCATCGCCTCGACATCGCCGGCATGCTGACCATGACACTCACGGTGTTTGCGCTGGTTTATTTCATCACCCAGGGCAGCGAAATCGGCTTTGGCGCGCCGGCGATGCTCGGCTGGGCCGGCCTGGCGGTCTTCGGGCTGCTGCTGTTTATCTTGATTGAGCGGCGCAGCGCCCATCCGATGTTCGACTTCTCGGTGTTCCGCATCCAACGCTTCAATGGCGCGTTGATGGGCTCGATCGGCATGAACTTCAGCTTCTGGCCGTTCATGATTTACCTGCCGTTGTACTTCCAGGCAGGCCTGGGTTACGACACGCTGACCACCGGCGCCGCCTTGCTCGCCTACACCTTGCCCACTTTGCTGGTGCCGCCGCTGGCCGAACGCCTGGCCCTGCGCTTTGGCGCCGAACGCATCATTCCCCTGGGCCTGGGGACAATGGGCGCAGGATTCATGGGGATGGCCGCCGTTAATTACGCCGGACAACCCAGCACCGCGCTGGTGCTGCTCAGTTGCGTGATCGCCGGTATCGGGCTGGCGTTGACCAATTCGCCGACCACCAACACCACCACCGGCTCCGTCTCGAATGACCGCGCAGGCATGGCCTCGGGCATCGACTTCAGCGCACGGCTGATCACCCTCGCGCTCAATATCGCGCTGATGGGCCTGGTGCTGTTATTGGGGATCAGCCACAACCTGGCCCACGTGCTGCCTGACAGCACAACACTGGAGTGGACAAGACTCAGCCAGCATATTGCCGCCGGCAAGCTGGATGCGCCGGGGCTGACCGTTCAGGATGCGCAAACAGCGCTGCGCAGCGGCGCCGGCTGGGCCATGTTGTTTGCGGGGTTGGGCGCCTGCGGGCTGGCGATGCTGAGCCGGCATTTCTTCCGGCGTGAGCGCTGAACGAAAAACGGGCCTGCATGTGCAGGCCCGTTTTCAGTGGGGGGAATAAAAAAACAATCAGCCGTTAATAGCAGCGTTTTCGTTTTCCAGGAATTCCTCTTCCAAAGCGTCTTCGTTCACTTTGTTGATTGGCTGGTTTTTACCGGCAGCGCGCGGCTTGCCTTGCAGTTTGCCAAACAGATGTTCCAGTGCGTGGTCGAGCTTGACTGCGGCGCCATCGATCGCTTGCTCCAGCGTATCGGCTTTATGGCACACGGAAACTGGTTGATGGCCCTTTGGCCGTGCTTCCAGACGGCAACTCAAATCGTGAGGGCCGGGCTTGTCGCCGTTCTCGTCTCGCAGGTAGACCTCTACACGGGTCAGGTCTTCTTCGTAGCGTTCGAGCGTGCTCTCAATGGTAGTACGTACCCACTCCTCCAGTCGGATGCTGCTTTCAATATGGTTATCGCTATTGACTTGGATTTGCATAGTTCTTCCCTTATTTCAGCTAGCTCGCCAGAGGTCACAAACTGCAACACCGGGGTGGTGAAACCATGACCTCTTGATTACACAATTGAGCACCTGCTGAAACATTTCAACCCCTTTGCAAAGATAAATCCTACATTACAAATTAACCCTGACGACGAGCAAAAACGCTGGTAGGGTGGGGAGTTAGTTACAACTTCTTACGTCCTGTTTTCCTCACAATTGCTCCTCTCCCAACGGGTGCAAGCTGCGAAAAATCCCCGCTTCCTCCACCAGCCAATCATGCACCGCACGCACGCCCGGATGGTTCAACGCGCCCGGCGCATACAGCAGTACATAGCGTTTATGGTTGGGCACCGCCAGGCCGAACGGCACGATCAGGGTGCCGCGCTCCAGCTCATCGTTCAGCAAGGTGCGCCGCGCAATCGCTACGCCCATGCCGGCAATGGCGGCTTCGATGGTCAAGTGGTTGCGGTTGAAGGTGTGCCCGCGCCGTACGTCGGCACCGTGGTAGCCGATGGCATTGAGGTAAAACTCCCACTCGGCATATTCATAACTCCCACGCCAGGCCGTGATGTCGTGCAGCAGCGGGAAATGCGCCAAATCCGCCGGGCCATGCAAGGGCGGGCGGCCACGCAACAGGCTGGGGGCGCACACCGGGAATATCTGTTCATCCAACAGGGCTGTGGATAACAACCCAGGGTAGCTGCCGTCGTTCAGGTCGATGGCCAGGTCGAAGTCGCCTTCATGCAGGGCGATGCTGCTGTCTTCGGCGACCATGCGCAGTTGAATGTCCGGAAAACGCTGCTGAAAACGTGGCAGACGCGGGGTCAGCCACTTGCCCAGAAACGAGGGGATCGAACGCAGGCGCAAGGTGCCGCTGATCATCCCGGCGTCCAGGCGCTGCAGTTCGGCATCAATGCTGCCATAAGCCTCCCCCACCACGGCCGCCAGGCGCTGCCCCTCGGCGCTGAGTTCAACGCCTCGCGCACGCCGATGAAACAGTCGAAAGCCCAGGCGCTCCTCCAGTTGGCGAATTTGCTGGCTCACCGCTCCGGGCGTGATGTGCAGTTCTTCGGCGCAGCGGGTGAACGACAGATGCCGTGCGGCGCAGGAAAACACATGCAACCAGACATAGGTCTGGCCGTGGAGGGGGCGAGTCATAGCGTTTAGTCCTGCTAAAGGGTGTCTTAGGATAATTCGTTGGTCAGTGCCGAGCCAGAGGCTCAGTATCGCGCCAATTCCGCCTGCTCTACAAAACATGGCAGCGATTTCTACTCCATTGCTTGTAAGGCTTTAGCATGGCTATCAGTGTTTTCGATCTATTCAAGGTGGGCATCGGCCCATCCAGTTCCCACACCGTCGGCCCGATGCGCGCTGCCGCGACGTTCGCCCAAGCCCTGACCGACCAGCATGTGCTCAGCCAAACCCGTCGCGTCGAAGTGCGCCTGTATGGCTCGCTGTCCGCTACCGGTGTCGGCCATGCCACCGACCGCGCCTGTGTCATGGGCTTGATGGGTGAATGGCCAGACCGCGTCGACCCCACCTCGATCAATGCGCGTATCCAGCAACTGCGCGAGTCCGGCCAATTGCTGCTGGCGGGCTCTCAGGCAATTGCTTTCAACTGGCACACCGACTTGCTGCTGCTGGACGAAAGCCTGCCGTACCACCCCAACGCCATGTCCTTGCACGCCTATGGCGACAGCGGCCTGCTGAGCGAACAAACCTATTACTCGGTGGGCGGTGGTTTCATCATCGAAGCCGCCGAAGCTGCATCAGGCATTGCGCCGACCAGCGACGTGCAATTGCCCTACGACTTTTCCAGTGCCGTAGAACTGTTGGCCTTGTGCAACAAGCACGGCCTGCGGGTATCCGAACTGATGATGGCCAACGAACGGGCGTGGCGCAGCGACGAAGAAATCCGCAGCGGCCTGCTGCATATCTGGTCGGTGATGCGCGAGTGCGTGGAACAGGGCCTGCGCGATGAAGGCATCCTGCCCGGTGGCCTGGATGTACCCCGTCGCGCCGCGAAGCTGCACCGCAGCCTGTTGGAAATCGGCAAGCCCAACGTGATCACCTCGACCTTGTCGGCGATGGAATGGGTCAACCTGTTCGCCCTCGCCGTCAACGAAGAAAACGCCGCCGGCGGACGCATGGTCACCGCCCCGACCAATGGCGCGGCCGGAATTATCCCGGCAGTGCTGCATTACTACATGAAATTCAACGCCGACGCGTCTGACGACGACGTGGTCAATTTCTTCCTGGCCGCCGCTGCCATCGGCATCCTCTGCAAGAAAAACGCTTCCATCTCCGGCGCCGAAGTCGGCTGCCAGGGCGAAGTGGGTTCGGCCTGTGCCATGGCCGCTGCCGGCCTGGCCGATATCCTCGGTGCCACCCCGGAGCAACTGGAAAACGCCGCCGAAATCGGCCTGGAACACAACCTCGGCCTGACCTGCGACCCGGTCGGTGGCCTGGTACAGGTGCCCTGCATCGAGCGCAATGCCATTGCGGCGGTCAAGGCGATCAACGCCACGCAGATGGCCCTGCGCGGCGACGGCAAACACTTCATCTCCCTCGACCGGGTCATCCGCACCATGCGCGATACCGGCGCCGATATGCATGACAAATACAAAGAAACTTCACGGGGCGGCCTGGCGGTCAGCTGGGTGGAGTGCTGATCGGAGCACTGCTACCCGCCCCAACGTGAGCCCGCGCAAAAATAATAACGAGGCAATACCGATGACTGATGTACGTACACCTGCTGCCGAAAATCCCGATGTCAGAGAAAGCACAGTAACCACCGGCTGGACCAAACACGACACCACCTGGATGCTCGGCCTCTATGGCACCGCCATCGGCGCGGGCACCCTGTTCCTGCCGATCAATGCCGGCGTCGGCGGCTTCTGGCCGCTGATCGTGCTGGCATTGCTGGCATTTCCGATGACCTTCTTCGCCCACCGTGGGCTGACGCGCTTTGTGCTGTCGGGCAAATCCGGCGACATCACCGAAGTGGTCGAGGAACACTTTGGTGTCGGCGCCGGCAAGCTGATCACCCTGCTGTATTTCTTTGCGATCTTCCCGATCCTGCTGGTGTACAGCGTGGCGCTGACCAACACCCTCGGCAGTTTCATGGAGCACCAATTGCACATGGCGCCGCCGCCACGGGCGATTCTGTCGCTGGTGCTGATCCTCGGCCTGATGGCCATCGTGCGTTGCGGCCAGGGCGTGATCGTCAAGGCCATGAGCGTGCTGGTGTACCCCTTCGTGGCCGCCTTGCTGCTGCTGGCGTTCAGCCTGATTCCCAACTGGAACGGCGCGTTCTTCGCCTCGGCCAGCGAAGGCATGCCGTTGCCGCTGTTCTTCAAGACGCTGTGGCTGGCGATCCCGGTAATGGTGTTCTCGTTCAACCATTCGCCGATCATCTCCGCCTTTGCCGTGGACCAGAAACGCGTCTATGGCGCCCAGGCCGAGCGCAAAAGCAGCGGCATCCTGGCCACCGCCCACGGCATGATGGTGCTGACCGTGATGTTCTTCTGCTTCAGCTGCGTGCTGGCGCTGTCACCGGCTGACCTGGCCGCTGCCAAGGCGCAGAACATCTCGATCCTGTCGTACCTGGCCAACCACTTCCAGACGCCGGTGATTGCCTACGCCGCACCGTTGATCGCGCTGGTGGCGATCACCAAATCCTTCCTGGGCCACTACATTGGTGCCAGCGAAGGCTTCCAAGGCTTGATCGTCAAATCCCTGCGCGGGCGCAACCGTTCGATGTCGGCGAAATGGCTGGAACGCTGCACCGCGTTGTTCATGGTGCTGACGTGCTGGGCCGTGGCCACCTTCAACCCGAGCATCCTGGGCATGATCGAAACCATGGGCGGACCGATCATCGCGTGCCTGCTGTTCCTGATGCCGATGTACGCGATTCGCCGCGTGCCATCTTTGCGCCAGTATTCAGGTCAGGTATCGAATGTATTTGTGGTGGTCATCGGCCTGATTGCGCTGTCTGCGATCGTTTTTTCCGTAATGCCCTGAATTAGCTCACGACATACATCCAATGTGGGAGCGGGCTTGCCCGCGATAGCGATCATTCAGCCAACTATTGATTGGCTGATACACCGCAATCGCAGGCAAGCCCGCTCCCACATTTGGATTTCTGTGCCGGGTAAATCGCTGTACGGCACGGCCTTTGCTGTAGAGCTTTTGAGGAAAACGGAATTTGGCCAGTGGTCAGGCAATGCGAACTAATCCCGACACCGGCCGTCAATGACTGCATGTTCTTATCAGGCGGTAACGCACCATGGACAATCCTTTTCAGATCATCACCGACACGTTCAGCCCCCAATACCGCGTCAACCTGAGCATTCAACGGCTGGACGGCAGCATCATGCTCACCCTCTCGAACGAGACCGGCGTAGTGGCCAAGCGCATGATCAGCGCCGAACAACGCAACGACCCGCAGCGCCTCAGGCGCCTGGTGCAAAGCATCCAGTTCGGCATCGCCATCGAACAGGGCCACAGCGCCGTGGAAATCCTGGAGCTGATGACGGACGGCGACAGCCACAAACTCCTGCAGCGACCGCCCGCCCGCACCCTGCCCTTCAGCGTGGGGCTTTAAAGCTCGCCTTTCTCGGTCTCAAGGCTCGCCTCGCCCTTGCGACGCGGGCTTTCGACCTTCACCGAAGGAAAGGCAGACGACGCGTAGCGCACCACCAGGATCGCAAACGCCAACAGTAGAATCCCGCCGCACAGGTAGATGATGCCCAGATCCGGCGGGTTGTGATGAGACACGTTGGAGATCAGCAAACGCGTGAGCGCGGTAATCGCCACGTAGATCAGGAAGCGCACCGGCATGTGGTTGGTCTTGAAGTAAATCCCGACCATGGCGCCCAATTCCAGGTAGATGAACAGCAGCAAGATGTCATCGATCTTGATGTGCCCATTCTCCAGCATCCCCAAGAACTCCATCACCGCTGCCCAGGCGGTCACCGCACCAATGGCGAACAGCGCCAGGTAATGGAACGACTCGACAAACAGATTACCCAACGACTCGGCCAGCCCATGTACTTGCTGACGCAGCCTTTCGGCCCAATTGATTTTCACGATGATGCTTCCTTAGGTCGGCTCGACCGGATAATGCGGGGTGGACGTGACGGTTGTTCTGTATGCAGAAACAAGGCCAGAGGGCAGGCATGAGATGATGACTGGCTAGCATGAGGCACGCAGGAGGATGAGCAGAGTAGATCTTTTGCTCATCCGAAAAACGAAAACTTCAAGGATATCGCTGGCGTGCGTGTAAAACCGAGAGAATCCGAATATTGTCTGTCACTTTGTATACAACCAGATAATTCGGATGTACCACCATCTCTCGTGTTCCGCCGATTCTGCCGGGGCGGTAAAGATGGGGTCTGCGCGAGAGGGCAAGCACTGAAGCTTCGATTGATCGCTTAAGCTCAAGCGCTGCTACAGGATTACGATGACTGAGGTACTCAATAATTTGCCGGAGTTCTACCCGCGCTGCGGGCGACCACTCAATCAGCATCGCCTTTCTTGAGTTTAGATTCGATCAGCGCTTGCATCTCGGCCATCACCTCGTCGTGAGGAATGCCAGGGCTTGGGTCATCAAGAGCGGCCTGCACTCTCGCGCGAAACCAGCGGTCGTAGCTGTCAGCCTGCTCTTCGATATCTGCTTGGATACCTGAGGAAAAGGAAGTGTCCATAAAAGCCTCCGTTGTTGATGTAAAAGGAGTCTAGTCGCTAGCGTTTTCGCTGTCGTGCTCCCGGCGATGAAGTGAGTAACAGAAAAAATCCGTGTTCACCAATCACTTTTTAGACCGTCCCCACAGGCGTGGGAACGATCAGATCATGGCATCAAGCTGGTGCAATTTGCTCCAGCGCTCGATCGACCAGCAGACCGCCCATTTCAATCAGTTGATGAATCGCCAGGACCAAGCTTCGCTGTGGACCATCAAGGTCGAATGCCAGGGTACTGGCCATCTCACGGGCGCTGTTCAAGGTTTCGCTGGCGTTTGCCAGCAAGGTTTCTGTATCAGCTTCAGGAGTGACACTGAAAAGCACTGACTCGGTAGACGGGGGGGTGGGTGTGTGTTTCTTCATCGACTAGTTCCTTAGTTAAGAAACCATCACCGTCTGCCGCCAAGCAGATTGGGTGACGGATTGCACAAGGTTGGCGGACCGGTAAGGAACAACCCGGCACCCCGAAGGGTCCATGCGCAACCCGCCATAAAAACAAGAGTGCCGTGTAAAAACCCAGCAATCTCATAGGGGGTCGTTGCGCTTCCTTGGTGGGCCGCCAAGCCCGCTCGCTGCAAATGCAGCGCCCGAAGAAGGTAAGCCACCGGACAATTCCAGCGCAACCCCGGCAAGTTGTCAGAAATTTCCGGTGTAGCAAACCCCAATTTCCCAACTACATTAAAAACCTACTACCCAAACCCCAGCGTTTGGCTTATCCTTTTCGCTGTATATAAATACAGTATTCGCAAAAGACAACTATCGTGAAGGCATGTGAGGTGGTGAATGGCCGTCGAAGTGGTATACCGCAGCAGCCGAGATCTGGAGCGTTTGTTCATGGATAAAGCCGAAGCTGACCGTCATGACAAGATGCTTGAACTCGCTGAGTTGCTGGCAGAGGTGTTGCAAAAAGCCGTGCCGTCGTTGAGCGAGCAGCAGGTGGAGGAAGCCGGGATTTACATGGCGAAGAACCGTGATGTATTTGCCAAGGCGTTCAAGAGCCAACCGGACGCGCTGTCCGAGTTGCTGAACCCGGCAGCAGAGTAAAGCCCGAATTGAACAGGCCCTGAATCATGGATTCAAGGCCTTTTTAATGCCTGGCCTATTTGTACAGCAAGCGTTCGGCCAGTTCATCGGCCACCCGCGCGGGGGAGCGTTTTTCGGCTTGGGCGTGGGCAAAGATTTCGGTCAGGCGGCTGCCGATGTTCGACAGGTGTGCGGTGATGCCAGGCAGGTCGGTGCCGGCGTGTTTGAGGGCGACGTAGATCAGCCCGCCAGAGTTGATCACGTAGTCTGGCGCGTAGAGGATGCCGCGGCCTTCCAATTGGTCGGCGATGTCCAGGTTGGTCAGTTGTGCGCTGGCCGCACCCGCCACGGCGGCGCAACGCAACTGGCCGACGCTGTTACGGTTGAACACGGCGCCGACGCCGCACGGTGCGAGGATATCGCAGGGGGTGCTGAGCAAGGCGTCGTTGGCAATCGGGTGGGCGCCCAGTTGCTCCATGGCCAGTTGCACCTTGCCGTGGTCGATATCGCTGACCAGCAGTTCGGCACCGGCTGCGTGCAATTGTTCGGCCAGGGCATAACCGACATTCCCCAGGCCTTGCACCGCGACGCGCAGGCCCTCGAGGTTGTCGCTGCCCAGGCGCGCCATGGCGGTAGTGCGGATACCGGCAAACACCCCCATGGCAGCATGAGGGGCAGGGTCTCCGGCGGCGGTGGTGCTGGTGACAAAGCGAGTGTTCTGGGCGATGCAGTCCATGTCGGCAACCGAGGTACCGCTGTCGATCGAGGTGATGAAGCGGCCGTCGAGTTTTTCCACACAACGGCCAAACGCCTCGAACAGCGCCGCACGGCTTTCCACGTGCACGGGGCGGATGATCACCGCCGTGCCGCCGCCCACCGGCAGCCCGGCCAGTGCCGCTTTGTAGCTCATGCCTTGCGCCAGGCGCGCGGCATCGGCCACGGCGGTTTCATCATTAGGGTAAGCCAGGTAACGACAGCCACCCAACGCTGGGCCCAGGCGACTGTTGTGGATGGCGATGATCGCCTTCAAGCCGGTCACCGGATCAACGCTCAGGTGCAGCGATTCAAGGCGGGTGCTGTGCATGAGCGCAAACATCAATGAGCTCCCGAATCACTTCTGGTAGTGGGCCAAGTATAGGCTTGCGGCAGAAAACTGCTGGATTGCGCTGGAATAAGCCGCGCGTTTTCGTGGGATCTACGACATAAGAGTTTGGGATATCTCTCAAGATGCTGGACGAAAATTCGCAGCAAGGCTAAAACGGGGGCATACGCCGGAGAACTCAATGAATCCCCGCACAGCCTTTTTCGCCTGCCTGGACCGTTCACCCCCCGCGCTGTTTGAAGCCGCGTTGTGGATTGCTGCCGAGCATGACGCCAGCGTGCAGCCCGCGTTGATCCTGCACGACCTTGGTGCGCTACAACAACAGGTGAGCCTGGGCATGCCCTTGCTACCGGCGGATGAACTCGGCCAGCCGCTACTGCGGCGCATGAATGACCTGGGGTTTGCCCAGGATGACCATACGCCGTTGCGCCCCGCCGCCGCGCTGCTGGACAAAGTGCTGCAACGCAAACGCGGGCAACCCTTGGCCATGGGCCTGATCGCACTGGAGATGGCACGGCGCCTGGATATCCCCATGGTCGGCGTGAACTTCCCTGGGCACTTCCTGCTGCGGGTACCGGGAGCCGATCACCTGTTGGACCCTTGCGGCGGCCGGCGCCTGTACCCCAACGACTGCCGGGAGTTGCTGGCGCGCCAATATGGGTCGAAGCTGAAATTGCAGGCCGACCACCTGCTGACCGCCGAGCCACGGGCCATCCTGCAACGGCTGTCGCGCAACCTGCGCCAACTCTACCTTGCCAACGACGAACCGTTGGCCGCCCTGGTGGACGCCGAGCGCGTACTGGAACTGGGCAACGCCAGCGCCTCCGACTACCTGGCGCGGGCCAGCCTGTATCAACGCCTGGACTGCCCCAGCGCCGAACGCTTCGACCTGGAACACGCGCTGCTGCTCAGCGACGACCCGATCCAGCGCTTGCGCCTGACCGAGCGGCTGGGGCATCTGCCGCCCAACTCAGTGGTGCACTGACCCCACTGTAGGAGCCCGCACTTGAATAATCAGCAACGCTGCAATCACCGCCGGAATCGCGCAAAAAAAGAAAATCTGCTCGACCGGTATATGCATCGCCAACAACAGGCTGCCAAACAGTGGCCCTAGAATCGACCCGAATCGCCCCACACCCAACGCCCAGCCTGTGCCGGTGGCGCGCACGTGCGCCGGGTAGAAGTTGCTCGCGAAGGCATTGAGGGTCAGTTGCCCGCCGATGATGCAGAACCCGGCAGCGAACACGCAGGCCACCAGGTAGCGTGGGTTGTCATGGTTCAAGCCCAGCAGGACGGTGCACAACGCTGCCGCCGCCAGCACGCCGGACAGCAACCGTACTTTGCTTTTCAGGCGGTCGGCAAACCAGGCCATGAGAATGGCGCCCAAGGTGCCGGCGAACAGGAACATGGAGGTGACCAGGTTGGCTTCGTTCAACGCCAGGCCGCTTTCGAGCAATAGCGACGGCAACCAACTGATCATGAAATACAGCAGGATCAGGCTGACGAAAAAAGTCGCCCAGATCAGCAGCGTCGGGCGCGCGTAGCCGTTGCGAAACAGCTCCACTACCGTCAGTTTGCTGCCTTGCTCCTTCAAGTTTTCCGCTTCGGTCGCGGGCGGTGGCTGCCAGTCGGGCAGCATCCGCGCCGTGACTCTGCGCAAACGCAGATAGGGCGGCGCATCGCGCAACAGGCGCGGCAAGGATTCGGGCAACAGCCACACCAGGAACGGGAACAGCAGCAACGGCGTCACACCGCCGGCCAGGAACACCGCCTGCCAGCCAAAGCTGTCGATAAACCCCGCCGCCACGAAGCCACCCGCCGCGCCGCCGAACGAAAAGCCACAGGCGGCCAGGGTCACCATCAAGGTGCGCAGGCGTGGCGGCGAATACTCTGACATCAACGCCATGGCACTGGGCATCGCACCGCCCATGCCGATGCCGCAGATAAAACGCGCCGCCATCAACGTGGTCAGGGAATTGGCGAACACCATCAATACCGTGAGGCTGGCGTAGATCAGCACGCATGCCAGCAGGATACGTCGCACGCCAAACCGATCCGCCAGCGGCGTCACCAACAGCGAGCCGAGGGTGAGGCCCAGCAGGTTGGCGCTGAACACGGGGCCAAACGCGGATTTTTCCAGGCCCCAGTCCTGAGCCAGCGCCGGCACTACATAGCCCAACACCTGGGCGTCGTAGCCATCGGTGACCAGTAGCAGTGCCAGCAGCAGGAGAATCAACCATTGGTAGCGCGACACCGGACGGGCGTCGAGTGCCGCACGAAAGCTGGCAATCTGATTGTGCATCGCAAGGTACCTTTATTTTTTATTAGGTTGGTGCGATCAAATGTGGGAGGGGTTTACCCCAATGCCAGTCAGTTAAGCGCGAATCCCCTGTGGGAGCGGGCTTGCCCGCGAAGGCGGTGTGACAGTCACCGCATCTGCCACTGCACTAACGCTTTCGCAGGCAAGCCAGCTCCCACATTTGATCTTCATGGCTGTGAGCATTGCGCTCGCTTAACTGAACGGCATTGGGGCTTCCCCCCCTCCCACAGGGGGCCTAGGGTGTGTCAGGCTGACTGGCGGGGTGGGCCTGCACGAAGGCCGGATGTTGGGCCGCCAATGCCGCCACCCGCCCAATGCGTGGGTACGCCGCCAAGGGCACCTTGAAACGCTCGGCCGCGTACAGCTGTGGAATTAGAAACGCATCGGCCAAGCCCGGCTGCTCGCCAAAGCAAAACCCGGTGTCGCCAATCAACTGCTCCACCGCGCCCAGGCCCTGGCTGATCCAGTGTCCGATCCACTCCAGCAATTGCGCCTCATCGTGCCCCCACTTGCGCAGCAAGTTCTGGGTGCTGGAGTTATGCAACGGGTGGATATCACAGGCGATGATCGACGCCACCGCCCGCTCATGAGCGCGCGCTACCAGGTCTTTGGAGAGCAACGGCACCTGGGGATAACGCTCCTCCAGGTACTCAATGATCGCCTGTGACTGGATCAGCAACGCCCCTTCATCAGTACGCAGTGCCGGCACCCGCCCTTGGGGGTTGATCGCCAGGTATTCAGGCTGGCGGTTGGCGCCGCCTGCCGGCACCAGCAGGTTGACCGGCAGCGCCGTGAAATCCAGGCCTTTGAGGGCCAGGGCAATACGTACTCGATACGACGCGGTAGAACGGTAGTAAGTATAGAGTTCCATGGCCCTGCCCTCTCAGCGCGCCGCGACCACGGTACCGCGGCATTCGCCGAAGCCGATGGAGGCAAAACCCTCGCGGCTGCAACGGGCACGCAGAATGATTTCGTCGCCATCCTCGAGGAATTTGCGCACCTCGCCGGAAGCCAGTTCAATCGGCTTTTTACCGCCTTCGGTAATCTCCAACAGGCTGCCAAATTGCCCCGGCTGCGGGCCAGACAACGTGCCCGAACCAAACAGGTCGCCGGCCTGCAACTGGCAGCCATTGACGCTGTGGTGCGCCACCATTTGCGCCACGGTCCAGTACATATGCTCGGTGTTGCTCAGGGTCAAGCGATGGGCGGGCAGGTTTTGCTCACGCATCGAGGCCGTGGTGAGCAGCACTTCCAGTTCGATATCAAAGGCGCCCGCGTTCTGATCACGCTTATCCAACAGGTAAGGCAGCGGTTGCGGATCACCTTCAGGGCGCGGCGGCTGGGCTTTGCGGAAGGGCTCCAGGGCTTCGGCAGTCACCACCCACGGCGAGATGCTGGTGATAAAGCTTTTCGACAAGAACGGCCCCAGCGGCTGGTACTCCCAGGCCTGGATATCCCGCGCCGACCAGTCGTTGAGCAGGCAGAAACCGGCGATATGCTCGGCGGCATCGCCAATGGCAATCGCATCGCCCATGGCATTGCCCTGGCCGATCCAGATGCCCAGCTCCAACTCATAGTCCAGGCGCGCGCAGGGGCCAAAGGTCGGTTCGGACTGGCCGGCCGGCAGGGTCTGGCCTTTAGGGCGTCGCACCTCTGTACCCGAGGGACGAATGGTCGAGGCACGGCCATGGTAACCAATCGGCACGTATTTGTAGTTCGGCAACAGCGGGTTATCGGGGCGGAACAACTTGCCGACGTTTTGCGCGTGCTCGATGCCGACGTAGAAGTCGGTGTAGTCATTGATCTTGGCCGGCAGGTGCATCTGGCAATCGGCGGCACGGTGCAGCACGTGCGCTTCGCGGTTTTGCAGCTCGCTGCCTTCGGCCAGTAGTTCCAGCAGGCGCTCGCGCAGGGCAACGCGAGGGCCACGGCCCAGTTCGAAAAACGCGTTCAACTGCCCGCCCGCAGTGGCTTCGACGGCGCGTCGGGCTTCGCCCTCAAACGCGTCCAGTGCGGCATGCAGGTCGAGAATCGCATCGCCAATCGCCACGCCACTGCGCGGTGCCGAGCCGTTGATACTGAACACGCCCAGGGGCAGGTTTTGCAGGGGGAAATCCGCGTGACCGTTGGCCGAGGCCACCCAGCTGCGAGTCTGCGTTGGTTGCGTCATGGGTTATCTCCGATTCGGGTTGAAGGTGGCGGGCAGCGCAGCCCAGCACGCGTCGTAAGCAGGTTGCAGTTGTGGGCACTCCAGGGCGAACTGGGTCGGGCGCAGCACTTGGCTGGTCTCGAACATGAACGCCATGGTGTTATCGATCTTGTGCGGCGCAAGGTCCGCGTTGATGGCCTTGGTGCAGGTCTCGCCATCCGGGCCGTGGGCGCTCATGCAACTGTGCAGCGATGCGCCGCCCGGCAGGAAGCCTTCGGCCTTGGCGTCGTAGGCGCCCTGGATCAGGCCCATGTATTCGTTCATCAGGTTGCGATGGAACCACGGCGGCCGGAAGGTGTTCTCGGCCACCATCCAGCGCGGCGGGAAGATCACGAAGTCGAGGTTGGCCAGGCCATGCACGCTGGTGGGCGAGGTCAGCACGGTGAAGATCGACGGGTCCGGATGATCGAAACTCACCGTGCCAATGGTGTTGAAGCGACGCAGGTCGTATTTGTACGGCACATTGTTGCCGTGCCAGGCGACCACGTTGAGCGGTGAATGGTCCAGCTCGCAGGCCCACAGTTCGCCGAGGAACTTCTGTACCAGCGTAGTCGGTTGCTTGAGGTCTTCGTAGCGGGCCACCGGCGTAAGAAAGTCGCGGGGGTTGGCCAGGCCGTTGCTACCAATCGGCCCCAGGTCAGGCAGACGCAGCGGGGCGCCGTGGTTCTCGGCGACGTAACCGCGTGCTTGCGCATCCAGCAGCTCGATACGGAACTTGAGACCACGGGGCAGCACGACAATTTCCAGCGGCTCGACATCCAGCACGCCCAGTTCGGTGGCGATGCGCAGGCGGCCCTGCTCGGGGACGATCAGCAGTTCGCCGTCGGCATTGAAGAACACGCGCTCCATGGAGCGGTTGGCGCGGTAATTATAGATGCTGATGCCCGCTGGTTTTTCCGCCCCCGAATTGGCGACCATGCCCACCAGGCCGTCGATAAAGTCCGTCGGCTCACTCGGGATATCCAACGGGTTCCAACGCAAGCGATTCGGCGTGACCGCGCCCAACGGGCCACCGGCCAATTGCCGCGCAAGCTTGACGAATGCCGGGTGGTTGGCCGACGGCTGGATGCGGTAAAGCCAGGTGCGACGGGCTTCGCTGCGGGCCATGGTGAAGGCGGTGCCGGAAAACAGTTCGGTGTAGAGGCCGTAAGGGGCTTTCTGCGGCGAGTTCTGGCCAACCGGCAGCGCGCCGGGCAAGGCTTCGCTGGCGAATTCATTGCCGAAGCCCGACAGGTATTCGAGGTTCATGGATCGTCCTCTGAGGGTCAGTTGTATTTATCGTAATCCAGTTACGCATAACGTAATTTGATCACTATCGACCGTCAAGCTATAAAGACGCCCATTCATCTCTCGGATTCTCGCCCTTCCATGGAAAAGCCTCGCGACACCGGTAAACAGAAAGTCCGCTCGGCGGAAGTCGGCACCGATATCCTCAAGGCCCTGGCCGAACTGTCCCCGGCCACCTCGTTGTCACGCCTGGCCGAACATGTGCAGATGCCGGCGAGCAAGGTGCACCGCTATTTGCAGGCCCTGATCGCGTCGGGTTTTGCCGAACAGAACGCAGCCACCAACCATTACGGCCTGGGCCGAGAGGCATTGCGAGTGGGGCTGGCGGCGCTGGGCAGCATGGATGTGTTGAAAGTCGGCGCCATGCCCCTGGCAGAGCTGCGCGATGAATTGAATGAAACCTGCTTTCTGGCGGTGTGGGGCAACCAGGGCGCGACCGTGGTGCAGATCGAGCCGGCAGTGCGCGCCGTTACCGTGGTGACGCAACTGGGCTCAGTGTTGCCGCTGCTCAGCTCTTCCACCGGGCTGGTGTTCAGCGCTTATCTGCCGTCACGGGAAACTGTAGAACTGCGCGAACGCGAGGTTCAGGCCGGCACCGCCCACAGCTTGGCGGACGATCAGGCCTATGCCAGCGTGTGCGAGCAAATCCGCCGCCGTGGCCTGCACTTTGTGCATGGCTTGCTGATGCCCGGCGTGGATGCATTGTCGGCGCCGGTGTTCAATGCGGTCGGGCACGTGGCGGCGGTGATGACCGTGGTCGGCCCAACCTCGCTGTTCCATGCCGATGAAGATGGCCCGGCGGCGCAGCACTTGCTGGCGGCGACCCGGGCCGTGAGTTGGCGCATGGGCTATCAGCCCTGAATCACTCGTCGCTGCGCGCCAGCGCCACTGCCACGTGATCCTCGAGCGCCTTGACCTGGGCGCCGGCCACCACGTAGTTGTTGGTCAGCATCGAAAACACCAGCTTGCGCCCGCCGGCGTCGGTGATGTAACCACTCAATGACGACACGCCGCCCATGGAGCCGGTCTTGGCGTGCAGGTTGTTTTGCGCCTGCGTGTCGCGCAGACGATAGCGCAGGCTGCCGCCGGTCATGCGGTCGGTGTTGCCGGCAATCGGCAGCGCGTTGTACCAGGCGTCGAACCACGGCTGTTTGCTGGCGGCCAGCAACAGGTCGGTGAGGGTTTGCGACGACACCAGGTTGCGCCGTGACAGGCCGGAGCCGTCGACCTGGTTGAACGTGGCGGTGTCCAGCCCCTGACGCTTAAGGAACCCGGCCACCGCCACGGCGCCCGCTGCTGCCGTGCCGCTATTGGCGGTCTGGCGCCCCATGGCCTTGAGCAAGGCTTCGGACATGTTGTTGTTCGAAAGCTTGAGCAACGGCGTGATCAAACCCTGTAACGGCGCCGATTGGTGCTCGGCCAGCACCGTTACCGCCGTCGGGCTTGCCCCGCCCATCACCCGACGCCCCAGTACGGTGATGCCCTGTTGCGCCAAGGCTTGTTCAAACAGATTCGCGACCAGTTGCGTTGGCTCCCAGACGCTGACCAATTGCTGGCTCTGCTTTCCCGGCGCCACTGCGCCACTGAGTTGCAACAGGTTGGTGCCATGGCGACGGTTGATCCCATAACTGTTGCCCGGACCGCTCATGGCACGGTTGCTCAGTTGCAGGTAATCAGTAGGCGGGAAAATATCGACACTCACCGGGGTGCCGGCCCGTAACGGCGCCTTGGCCGTGACCAGCACACTGCCTGCATCAAAGTCCGCATTGGGTGCCACAGTCAGCGCCGAAATCTGCGCGCCGTAGTAGGTGGTTTCATCGTCATGGGACCAATCCACCCCCAATCGCTCAGCATCGAACCAGGTGTCGTCGAACACCAGATCGCCCTGTACCTGGCGTACGCCCTGGCTGGCCAACTGCGCGGCCAGCGCCTGGTAGTCGGCAAACTGAATGCTCGGGTCGCCCAGGCCACGCAGGTACAGGTTGCCGGTCAGGCGGTCGCCCTGGCGTATGCCGTTGCTCAGCAGTTGGGTGGCGAAGCGGTATTGCGGCCCCAGCACATCCATGGCCGCCGCCGTGGTCAACAACTTGAGGTTGGACGCGGGCACCAACCGGGTGCGTGGGTTGTGCTGATACAGCGTGGAGCCCGTGCGGGCGTCACGTACCATCAGCGAGACCGTAGCACCTTGCAGCGCCGGATCGCTCAGCAGTTTATCCAGGGTTGCCGGCGTGGAAGTTTGGGAGACGCTGGCGCAGCCGCCCAGTAAAAAACTCAAACCGACCAGCAGGGTGCCGGTGCGTAACCATTTTCCAAAGTACATCAGTAGCGTTTTCCATAAGCATGCAATGGCGGCAACGCTAACAGCTCGCTATCAATGTGGCGACCGCTTTCCTGTGGGAGCTGGCTTGCCTGCGATGCAGACAACTGGGTGTACCAAGCAAACCCAGTCGATGCCATCGCAGGCAAGCCAGCTCCCACAGATAAATGAATCAGAAGGTCAAGGTGCTGGACACCGACACCTGCCGCGCATCGCCCATGGACACAAACTGCGTATTCACCGAGGACGTGTAGTAGGTACGGTCGAACAGGTTTTTCACGTTGAGCTGGAACTTGACCTTCTGCCCCTCAAGCCTGGTGTCATAGCTGGCGAACACATCGGCCACGGTGTAGCTGGGCAGTTCGAAACTGTTGGCCGCGCCCCCTGCCCGCTCGCCGACATAACGCGCCCCGGCGCCGACGCGCAGTTGATCACCGCCCAGGATGCTGCCGAAGTCATACACCGCCGACAACGAGCCGGTGCTTTTTGCCACATTCTGCAGGCGATTGCCTTTGAGCTTAGGGTCTTCGGTGACCTCGGCATCGGTGTAGGCATAGCTGCCGATCAGGCTCCACTTATCCGTCAGCTGGCCGCTGGCATCCAGCTCCAGGCCGCGAGAGCGCACCTTGCCGGCCACGCTGTACTCCGAGGTCAGGCCCTCGCCTACCTGCACCAACACGTTGCGTTTATCGATGGTGAACAGCGCCGCACTGGCAGTGATGCGCCCCGGCAGGTCGAACTTGGTACCCAATTCCCAGGCCTTGGATTCTTCCGGCTGCAAACTGCCGTTCAACACGGTTTTATTGGCCAGTGGCGCGATGGTGGAGTTGGGCTTGAACGACTCGGTATAGCTGCCATAAAACGACAGTTCATCGCTATAGCGATACACCAGCCCAGCCCGCGGCACCCACTTCTGGCCATTGCCGTCGGTGTTGGCGGTGAACGGCACGCCTTTGCCGGCGTATTGGTCGTACATCTGGTAACGCGCACCGCCGACCAGAATCCATTGCTCGTTGAGATGGATGGCATCCTGGAAGAACAACGAATCGCTGCGCAGCAGATCGGTCTGGTTGCTGTCCGGCGCGCTGACTTTGGAACCGGCGACTTCGTTGCCGTACACCGGGTTGTTGTAATCGAAGCTGCCTCGCGGTGCCTGGCGGATCAGGTCGGCGCGGTAGATCTTGCGGTATTCATCGTCCAGGCCGAACACCAGGTCGTGCTGCATACCCGCGACATCGACCTTGCCTTCGAGGCTGGCGGTGGCGAAGCGGTCGGTGGTCAGCGCGCCCTGAGTGCCGTCCATGCTGCGGGTCAGGGTGCCGTTGGGGTTGACCTTGACCACGCGCACCTGGCTGGCGTCGTAGGTTTCGCGGTTCCAGCTGTAGCCGAAGTGGGCTTTCCAGTCGTCGTTGAGATCATGATCGACAGTCAAGCGGTACAGATCGGAGCGGCCTTCCATGTTGTTGAAAGGCTCATCCAGACGGCGGGTGGCGGGGATGTTCAACGGATGGTTGGTCTTGGGGTCGATGGCGGTGCCCCGGTCGAACGGCGCGAGAAATTCGCGATGCTCATAGGCTAGCACCACTTGGGTGGTGTCGCCGTACCAGGCCAGGGACGGCGCCACCAGGGTCTCGCGGTGGGTGCCGTAGTTGCGCCAGTAGTCTTCGTCTTCATGGTCGACGATCAGGCGATAGGCCAAGCCACTGTCACCGAGGGGGCCGGTGGTATCGAGGTTGCCGCCGCTGCCATTCTTGCCGCTGCCGAAGGTCGAGCCGCGCGCTGTCAGGGAGGTGGACTGCACCCGTTCAGGCTTTTTGCTGACGATATTGACCACACCGCCCGGGTCCTGGATGCCATACAACAGCGATGACGGGCCCTTGAGCACTTCGACACGCTCGGCGGTAGCGTTCAATGCCCGGCCCTGCACCACTGGCATACCGTCCTTCATGATCGAGCCATTACGGTTGTCGCCGAAGCCGCGCAACATCACCGCATCCTGGGTGCTGCCCAGGGTATTGGACTGAGTGATGCCACTGATATTGCCCAGCGCATCATCCAGGTTGCGCGGTTGTTGGTCGCGCAGCACTTGAGCCGGGACTACGTTGACGGTCTGCGGGGCTTCCAGCAGCAACCCATGGGAGCGCATCACCGAACTGGTCGGCGGCGGTTGGTAGCTGGTGCTGTCCTGAGCGAGGTTGGTGCCGCTGATGGTAGTAGCGCCGAGGTTGACCGCGCCATCGGTAGGCACCGGCTCCAGCGCCAGGGTTCGGGCGTCGATCTGGCGGAAGGTGAAGCCGGACTGGCTCAACAGACGTTGCAGCGCCTGGCTTGCAGTCATCGGCCCGCTGACCGCCGGGGCATTGAGGCCGTAGGGCGCTTCATCGGTGTAGATCACGCTGATACCGGTGATCCGGCTGAACTCGCTCAGCGCCTGAGGCAATGGCTTGGCCGCCAGGGCAAACTTGAATTGAGTGCTTTGCTGCTCCTGCGCCTGGGCAATGCCAAGCGGCAACAACGCCAGCCCCGATACCGCTAATGCCGAGGCTCCCAGCCACTGTTTGATCCAACCGCCCGCCGTCGACTTCATGCTGTGAGAATCCGTGTAAAAAACGCTGTTAATGCGAATTGATCGCAGTTTCAAGCATTACACGGATGGGCCGAGTGTTTACCTCACCTTTTTATGCAAATAACTTTTTTAGCCGCCCTCGCGTACTCAGGAGGCGTTGGTGGGGGAGCCACTTGCCGCCAGGCACTCCTTGGCGCTCTTTTTCAACTTCTTGATCAAGCGTTCCTGACGCAACGCTTCGCCTTTGCTCGCGCATTGCTCGGTGTACACCAGCGCCACCGCAGGGCTGGAGAGGAAAAAACGCGCCCCCTTACCGCTCTGGTGCTTGGCAAACCGGCGCAAAGGATCGTTGCTGATGCCGCAATACAACGAACCATTGGAGGCGCGCACCAGATAGACAAACCAGGGTTTTGGTTCAGGAGTATTCACAAGTTGATTCGGTTAACGCAAGGGAGCGCCCAGTCTATCAACGCCCGCTCTGAAATACCTTCAGGCCTTTATTGGCCTGCGCGCGCACGGCGTTTTTCACCAGCGGCGTCCACCCCAGCAACAGGCCCTTGGCACCCAAGGCCTGGCGCGCCCAACGCCACAGGTCAAAATGGTCGTGATGCTCGCAGATCTTGCCGTCGCGAAACACGAACCGCGCCTGGATATCGTTGACCACCGTATTGCCCGTCGCACTGAACAGATACGTCGCCACCCAGTGGGCACTGCCACCCGTGTCATCGCTGCGCACTTGATCGAACACCAGGGAAAAGTCCTTGGCTCGCGTGGTGAGCATGCGCCACATGTCGCCGGCATCCCGACCACGCAATTCGCCAAATGCCGGGTCGCTGAACAGCACATCGTCGGTGTAGCAGGCCGCCATGGCTTCGGCATCCAGCCGCTGGAAAGCGCTATAGAACTGGGTGATCAGGGCGTTGTGGGCATCACTCATGGGCAGGTTCCGCACAATGAACAGGGGGCTGAACAATAGTCCGCGTTGCAGCATAAAGCTATGGCTTTACCCGTAAGGAATGCGTGATGCCCCACAGCGTTAAAGGTAGACGACGTCGAGCGTAGCGCTACCGTCTATGTAAACTTCCTCGGCAATCGGCAAATCCCTCTTGCCCGTCAGGGTCGTGGCAACGCCCACTTGCGCACTGAATCTGGTCATTGGAAAAGGCGCACTACTGCTGTCGTGGGCGGTACGCATCCAGCCTGGCTGCCACGTCGAACGGTCGGGTGCATTCACCCAGGTATTACCAGTCGGGGACTCGATTAAACCAACAGGGTTATCGTCGGCGGTAGCGTTAGACGTTGACAGTTCGTACCAACCGATTTTCTTCCCGGCGCTGGTCAGGCCCAGACCAAAACGTGAAAGGTCTTGCGGCTGAGTTGGATACGTGGGAATTGCAGTGCCCGGGCGATTATCCGTGCTCTTGACGGCCATCAGCACCGGCGCATCACAGGCCACCTCGAGCTGCAGCGTGGCCTTTGGAAGTACTTTATAGCCAAACTCCGGGAAGTCCTGAATCGAGATTTTGCCATGGTCCACTACCCCATCACCGGACAATGTGGGTGTACAGGCGGAGGGCGTGATCACACCGACGACACTGAGGTCCACACTGGAGGCGGCCATTGCATTCCTGAATTCATAGAATAAGCGCAACGCTTGAAACGAGAGGCAGAGAGCCAGCCACCGGTAGAATCCAGGCTCTCACACCGAAGGATTCAAGCGCAGATGACTACGCATTACCGGCAGCTGACTCAGGGACAACGTTACCAGATTGAGGCTGGCTTGAGCGCCGCAGAGAGCCAGGCGAGCATTGCAAAGCGGGTCGGCGTGCATCCCTCGACGATCAGTCGCGAGGTTCGCCGCAACAGCACCCAGAATATCTACAAGGCTGTTTCTGCGGCCCATGAAAGTGATGCTCGTCGAGCGGGTGCGCGCAAGTTTTGCAAGCCGGCGACATGGCTCAGCCATCATCTCCCGGTGTGGCTCAAGCATGGCATGAGTCCGGAGCAGATCGCCCAGCGGTTGAAGCAGGAGCAGCCAAGCCGGGCGGTCAGCCATGAGTGGATTTATCGGTTCATTGCCGCCGAACAGCGCGCCGGTGGTGAGCTTTATACCTATCTGCGACATCGCCGAAAGCGCTACCGGAAACGCTATGGAAGCCACGATCGGCGCGGGCAGCTGCGTAATCGCGTGTCAATCAGTGAACGCCCAGCCGAGGTCGAAAGCCGCGAGCGCCTGGGGGACTGGGAGGGCGATACGGTACATGGACTGGGCGGTAACCTGGTGACCCTGGTTGATCGCAAAAGCGGCTATCTGAGCGCCTATCCGGTCAAGCGCAGAACGCGCCGGCAGGTAACGCGGGCGATCAATCTGATGCTTCAGGGCCATGCCGCTCACACGCTGACGCTGGATAACGGAAGGGAGTTTGCCGGGCATGAACGCATCGCGCTACGGAGCCAGTGCCAGGTCTTTTTTGCAGACCCCTATTCATCCTGGCAACGTGGCACCAATGAAAACACCAACGGTCTGCTCCGCCAGTATTTCCCCAAGGGCAGCGACTTCAGCAAGCTGACCGTCGAAGCCGTCAATCGGACAGTAGCGAGGATCAATCTACGCCCGCGCAAGCGCTTGGGCTGGAAGACGCCGTACGAAGTGCATACAGGGGTGAGCGTTGCACTTATGTGTTGAATTCAGGATTGGAAACACCGGCCAGCACAAACGCGGCGGTAATAAGTACACGAGAGGGATGCATATAAGCGCTCACTTGCGGTCGTTCAACTACACAGGACAAAAGGCACCTGCACGTGCGCCATCAACCTGCATGTTCGACTCATCTAATAGACTAGGGATTTGGGGACGGCCATCGCACATATTGCAAAGGCACCGTGGCTACTTTAAAGACCGCCTCTTTCAAACCCCATACAACTAATACGAATTGAAAAAAACACCGGTTAGTTTCAGCCTCGTCATAAAACTGTAACTTTCTAAGGCACCATTCCCGCATCTCGGGCGTAAGCAAACAAGTCAACGTCGGTAGAAATACTCAACCGTTGCATGGCGGTGCTTTTCTGCTTGCTGATAGTTGAAATACTGCGATTGACCTGTGCTGCGATCTGGCTGACGGTCATGCCGCTGGCCAGCATCCGCACCACCTCGCGTTCCTTGCCCGACAACTGCGGCTCTTGGGATTGATCGCCCGTTCCCGCCTCAACCAGTTGCACTCGCAGGCATTCGCTGGCAAAGGTCTGCCCGGCGCACACCGCCTTTATGACCAGGGGCAACTCCCTGGCCGAAGCGCTTTTGGCGACAACCGCCTTGGCACCATGAGCGAAAGACGCGCGCAAGGTGGCGACGTTGGCGAACATGGTCACCAGAATCACCGGCAACTTCGGATACTGGCGATGCAGCAGCCCCAACAAACCATAACCGTCAGCGTGCTGGCCGCCCGGCATGGCGAAGTCCGTGACGAGCACATCGCACGGGGTGGTGCTCAATACCCCAAGCAACTGATCAGGACCGTCGGCCTCACCCACCACTTTGCACTTGCCATTCGCCTCAATCACGACTTTCTGCCCGACTCGGACAATAGGATGATCGTCAGCAATAATTACTCGAAGCATAGATACCCACGCATGATGGCAACTTGGACCCGCGCAAAATACCTCCGCCAGCGCCCATCAACAACTGCTAACAAAGAGCTGCTTGCAGCCGCGCCCAATATTCAGTAGTGGGTATTTTTTGGACTACAACACAATAGGAAAGTACCTACAACCAAAACTAGGCAGTCAGCAGCACTTACAACCCCGGCGGGTTCTTGCCTCAAATGCTGGACAGGTATTCAAGACAGACACACAAGCGTGTCTGGAACACGTCCAAATCCCTGCAGTGTGCTGCAACTCCATCGGTCTGCACTTGCTTGATCAACTGTGTAGCGGTGATTTCAAGGTCGCAACTCCCCAAAAACACCAGGCTGCCAACCAAGCGATGGAGGCGCTCCGCAGCCAGTGACGCATTCAGTGTCGCACAGGCATGACGCAAGACACGGTGGTCCTCCCATGCTTCGATCAACAGGCTTTCGAGCAGCGAGTCAACAATCAGGTCGCTGCCAAACGTCGCAACCAGCGTGGCACGTGTTGGCCAAACGGCGCACGGCAATGTGTCCTGCCGGTCGGGTTGGCCAGCATCACCGCCTGGCAACCAGCGCACCAACAGGGCATGCAGTTGTTCCAGGGTCAGCGGTTTGAGCAGCCAGGCATCCATTCCGGCGTCAAGACATCGCTGAGGGCTGTCGTTCTGCAGGTTGGCGGTCAAAGCAATGATCGGTACCCGTTTCAAACCGTGGTCGCGCTCATGCTGGCGAATGGCACGGACCATACTGTAGCCATCCATGAACGGCATCTGGCAATCGCTGATCACCAAGTCAAAGGGCCGGCTGGTGAACGCGACCAGGCCCATGAACCCATCGGCGACCAACTCGTGCCCCAGCCCCAGCTTCTGTAACAGCCATCCCAACAACAGGCGGTAGGCGGAGTGATCCTCTACGACCAGGATATTCAACTGTTGCCAATGACGCGGTACGGCAACAGGCGGCTTGAGTGTCTGGCTCGCTCCTGCGGTTGAACCTGAAAGCGAACCCATCAGTACCTCTTCGTGACTATTGATCCGGCGGCAACCCGCAGCACTGGTGCAATAGCCAAAAAGGCCTATTCGGCAGCAACGATCGCCACATCCATTTGAATGTTATCGACCTGAAACAAATAACCTTTTGAGCAATTAAAAGCCGATACAACAACTACGAAAAAATCCACCGGCTCATGGCCGCCGCGCATCAGGCCAATGTCGTATTAGTTGTATTTCCAACGCGCCACCCCCTGGCTAAATTGGGCCCACCCCAAAAGAGGGACGGTTTGCCACTCGGCAGCCGCGAAAAAATCGAGAGCGCCACTCGGCAAACCGCCCGTCCATGTCGGGTCGGACGCTGCCCTGCACGCGCCTCCATCTGCCAGCCTGCAATGGAAAAAATTGAAATGAAGATCCGTATATCTCTGCTGAGCAGCGCCCTGCTGCTGGCAATGACTTCGTCTGCGTTCGCCGCCAGCAGCGTGGACCTGACCGTCAAAGGGGTGATCACCCCCAGCGCCTGCACCCCCAACCTGCCAGGCGACATTGATTACGGAAAAATCGCAGCGAAGGATCTGAGCCCCGACAGCCATACCTGGCTTGAGCATCGGACACTGAAACTGAGCGTCAACTGCGATGCGGCGACGCTGTTCGCCATCCGCACCGTCGACAATCGGGCCGGCTCGTCAACCACCGGCACCTTTGGCCTGGGCTTGACCGACGAAAACGAAAAGCTCGGTGGGTTTGAGCTGTCGCTGCTCAGTCATACCTCTGAAACGCCCTCCACAGCATTGATCCAGTACCCCTGGAGCCCGACATGGACTGTGCTTTACCCGGATGACGGGGTCACCCCCAACACATTGGTAGGTTTTGGCGGTCGCAGTGATAGCGGTTGGGCCCCGCAACCACTTCAGGACGTGGTCATGGACATCTCCGTACGTGGCGCCATTGCACCTACCAATACCCTGACACTGGACAGCGAGGTGGCAATGGACGGTTCCGCGACCTTCGAAGTCAACTATCTGTAAGGGGGCTTCTTCGATGAAGCTCTGCCTAGCCCTACTCGGCAGCGTCCTGTCGCTGGCGGCGAGCGCCCGCCTATTGGCCGCCAGCGCTGTAGATAAGCGTCCAGGCCCGGGCACTGCAGAACGCTTGTATCTGTAACTCCCTCTAGAAGATTCAAACCACCCCCAGGAGATCCATTCGACCATGAAGGTACTCACGTTCAGCCTGACAGGCGTGTTGCTGCTCTGCCCGCCAGCATTCGCCAACAGCAACACCGAGTTGCTGGTCCAAGGCGTCATCACCCCCAGCGCCTGCGCCCCGGTGGTCTCCGGCGGTGGCATTGTCGACTTCGGCAAGGTGTCGGTCAAAGACCTCAATACCCACACCTATACCGATTTGCCTAGGGAAACCATGCTCTTGAGCGTGCGTTGCGACGGGCCGACTTTTTTTACCCTCAACACCATCGATAACCGCCCGGGTACGGCTGCCAGCCACTTCAGCTGGCACGGCCTGGGCACCACGGCCAACGATGAAAAAGTCGGCGACGCCGGGCTTGGCCTCTATAACCCGGTGGCCGACAACGTATCGGTGCGCACCATCACTTCAAGGGATGGCGGCACGACCTGGATGCCCTCCGTGATGCTCAGTCACACCTTGCTGACGGCGGTCGCCAACAGCGACGACGTGACCCCCATTGCGATCCAGGAACTGGACGCCGAGATACGCCTGATCACCCACATTGCACCCGCCAACGACCTGACGCTTACCGACGAAGTCCCCATCGACGGTCACGCCACTGTGCAAGTCAATTACCTCTAAGGAGCCCGCACCATGAAAACCCGCTTGACCACCCTGGCCGCCAGCCTGTTGCTGCTCAACTCGGCCGCCACCTTCGCCGCGTCCACCGTTGACCTGACCGTCAAAGGCCTGATCGTGCCCAGTGCCTGTACACCGAGCCTGTCCGGTGGTGGCGTGATCGACCACGGCAAGATTTCCGCCAAGGACCTGAACCCGGACAAAAATACGGTCATCGGCAACAACACACTGAGCATGGTGGTCAATTGCGACGCGCCGATCCAGTTTGCTCTGCACTCGATCGATAACCGCGCAGCGTCCGGCAGCTCGATACGTTACGGTCTTGGATTTATCAATGAGACCCAGGTGCTTGGCGGGTACATCCTGACGTTCGCCAATCCGGTTGCCGAAGGTGGCGTCGTGGTGCAGCCGATTGCGTCGGGCGACCAAGGTAATACCTGGTACAGGGAAAAGTTCTGGGACCCAGGCCTGTACATGTCAGTCGCCGCGATGGATGACGACACCCAGCCACTGGCGGTCAAGGACCTGAGCCTCGACCTGGAAGTGCAAACCATCATTAATCGCGCCGATGGCCTGGACCTGAGCAATGAGGTCACCATCGACGGCTCCGCCACCCTTGAAGTGAAGTACCTTTAACCCATGGCGGCCCATCCCTTGAACATTGACAGGCATGGGCTGCGCCTGCCGATGCCTGTGTTGGCTGCACCCGCCCGTCTCTGTGCCGCCGTACTGTGCCTGCTCATCGCGTTCCAGGCACACGCGGGCTCGTTCGTCGACCTCACGGTAACCGGCCGGGTCACACCGGACGCCTGTCATATCGAGCTGACGGACGAGGGCATTGTCGATCACGGCAAGATCCCGTCCCACAGCCTCAACGTCGACGAGTTCACCGTGCTGCCCAGCCAGATGCTTGATCTGCACGTGCTGTGCGCCCGGCCCATGCTGTTTGCACTGGTGGGCATCGACAATCGTGCCGAGTCGTCACTGGCGCCCGACTACTTCTATGGGCTGGGAAGAAACATACACGCCCCTGAGGAGCGTCTCGGTTCCGTAGCGTTGTCCTATCGCGACGCCCTGGGCGACTCACAGCCGCTGCAGGTACTGGCCTCCATCAACAGCGGCGAGACCTGGTCACAAGACCCCAATGCCTATCCACGCTCCTACATGGCCTTCGCGCCGCCCGGTGACCGTCAGCCCGAGTTCATCAGCCAGTTGCTGGTCAGGCTGCAGGTGGACACGGCCATCAACTTTTCGCAGTACCTGACACTGGACCAGGAAGTCCCTCTGGACGGCTCCATCGTCCTGGATTTGCGCTACCTCTGACCCAACTATCGCCTAATGGAAAACCGTCATGACCATGACACGCTCAAACACCGCCGTCGGCGCCCTGGCCCTGCTACTGGTGCTGGGTAATCCAGTAAAAGCCGATGGCATGGTACCCGATACCTCCGTGGTGATCGTGCACGAAGCCGAGGGCGAAGCCGCCGTGTCGGTGACCAACACCGACAGCCAGCTCGCGCTGCTGCATGTGACCTTGCTGGATATTCCAGAAGACACCGAGCCGCTGCTGGTGGTGACACCGCCGTTGTCACGGGTTGAGGCGTCCAAATCCCAGCTGGTGCGGTTCATCCTGCAGAACCAGCAGCCGCTGCTCACTCAGCGACTCAAACGCGCCGTGTTCGAAGGCATGCCGCAAGGTCGCGCCGCCACTGCCGCCGGGCATGCCCGCGTGGGCGTGACTGTGCGCCAGAACCTGCCGGTAATCGTGCACCCCAAGGGCCTGGCGCCGAACCGCACACCGTGGACCGACCTGACCTGGACCCTGCGCGACGGCCAGTTGCAGGTGCGCAATGACACGCCTTATGTGGTGCGCCTGGCGCAGGAGCTGCTGCTGTTGCCAGGTAACGGCAAAGCCATGCTGCCGCGCACCTACGTGCTGCCGGGCGAAGCCATCAGCGTACCGGCCAGCGGTGGCCAGGCCAGCACAGTCAGGCTGCAGCCGGCCACGGTGTATGGCTTTGCGGTCAAGGCCTACGACGCACCGATCACCCTCTGACGGAAAACCACAGGCGTCGCACCATCGACCGACGCCTGGATAACGAAGTGACGGCATATCGACCGTCACCAGAACGCCGGGCGCACACGGCCTGAGTGTTCACTACAAGAGTACCTTGCGTGATAACAGTATTGAGTTACCGTGACGGCGAAGCCGTGCCCGCCATCCTTGCCCGACCGCCGTTGCCGTTGGCGCTGCTGCTGTGCGCAGTGCTGTCGACCAAGGCCTGGGCCGATGATTCGAGCCCGGCCGGCTTCGACACCCAGACCTTGCATCAACGTGGCATTGACCCACAGCTGGCCAGCCTGTTGCTGGCCGCACCGCGCTTCGCCGCCGGGCGACATACCGTCCACCTGCGGGTCAACGGCGAGCGACGCGGCCGGCATGATGTCAGTTTTGATCAGCAGGGCAACCTGTGCTTTGACCGGGCCTTGCTGGACGCCGCCAACCTGCAGTTGCCCAGTGAAACCGAAGGTTGCCAGGACTTCCTTGGGCAATATCCGCAAAGCCTGGTGGAGCCGGATCCGGCGACACTGACGGTATCCCTGGTGGTGCCCACCGAAGCGCTGCGCCCGGTGCGGCAGGATATTTCCGGCTACGAAACCGGCGGATTTGCCGGGCTACTCAATTACGACCTCAGCGGCTTCTACAACCGCTTCGGCGATGACGCCAGCCGGTTCGGCTCGGCCAATACCGAGGTGGGTTTCAATGCCGGCGACTGGATCGTGCGCAGTCGCCAGGTGCAGACCTGGCAGGATGGCCTGTCACGCAGCACCCACTTGGAAGCCTATGCTCAACGCACCTTCGCCAGCCATCAGGCAGTGCTTCAGGCCGGGCAGATCAATCTGTATAACCCGGTGCTGTCCGGCGCACAGATCACCGGGGTGCAAGTGCTCACCGAACACGCCCTTCAGGAGCAGGGCCAGGGTGCGCTGATCCAAGGTATCGCCAACAGTCCCGCACAGGTCGAAGTGCGGCAGAACGGTGCGTTGATTCACTCCACCGTGGTGCCTGCCGGCCCCTTTGCCCTGACCGATGTGCGCCGGTTGAACACGCGCTCGGATGTGGAGGTCACGGTCAAGGAAAGTGTCGGCGGTGAGCGACGCTTCACTGTGCCGGCGGCCATGCTGGGTCTCGGGTTGCCAGCGCCGGGTTACTCCGTGGCGGCGGGCCGGGTACGTAATGTCGGCGACGCCAAAGGGGATGATCCATGGGTGGTCAGTGCCGGCTGGACAGGCGCCCTGCATCCTCAAGTGACCCTGGGCAGCGGCGTGCTGGCGGCCAGCGAATACCGCTCGGTGGGCGCCAGCCTGGGCTGGATGCCCTGGCTGGACAGTCAGGTCCAACTGTCCACGCAAGTGTCCAACACCCAGGCGCGTGAAAAAGTCTCCGGTGTGCAAACCGATCTTTCCTGGTCCCAGCGCCTCAACGAACAGTGGTCATTCAGCGCCGCCAATTCCTGGCGCAGCCCCGGCTACCGCGAACTCGAAGAGAGCACCTACGAGCGCGACGACCGCAATCGCGCTTCACGCTACCGCGACCAGCAAAGCCTCAACCTGGGGTGGTCGCACCCAATACTGGGTGCATTCAGCGCCGGGGTTTCGCGCTCATCCAACTTCGCCGGCGACAGCAGCAGCCGCGCATTGGCATCCTGGGGCACCAGTATTGGCGCGGTGTCTTTGTCAGCCAGCGCCGAATGGCAAATGGGCGGCAGCCAGCAACAAGATAACGCGGTTTACCTCAACATCAGTGTGCCGCTGGGCGAGAGTCGCCGACTGCGCAGTTGGGTACGCAACTCCGGCGGCGAAAACCGCACCGGCATGGGCGTGACCGAACAGATCGACGACCAGCTCAGCTACCGGGTCAGCGCCGAACATGACAGCAGCGATCATCAGGTGGAAACCACCGTCGGCGTCTCGGCGTTGCCACGCTACAGCCAGCTCGACTTCAGCTACAGCCGCTCCGATGCCGAGCGCTCCAGTTATCAAGGGGGGGCCCGCGGCGCAGTGGTGATGCACGGTGGCGGCGTGACCCTTTCCCCCTACCCGGTGCGCGACACCTTTGCCCTGGTGTCCGTCGGCGACATGAGCGGCATCAAGCTCAGTACCCCCAGCGGGCCGGTCTGGACCGATTGGCAAGGCCAGGCCGTGGTGCCGCAAGTGGCCGCGTACGGGCGCAGCCCGGTGGAAGTCCAGACCCGCTCGCTGCCGCGCAATGCCGATATCAACAACGGCCTGGCAATGATCTCGGCCGGACGCGGCGCGGTGGACAGGGTCGAGTTCGGCGTCGGTTTGACCCGCCGTGTGTTGCTCACCGTCAGTCACGACGACGGCTCGCCGCTGCCTGCGGGCGCCTCCGTCAGCAGTGCCAGTGGTGAGTTTGTGACCTTGGTGCAGGACGGCAGCCAGGTCTTTCTGCCCAACGTACTGGATCAAACGACGCTGTGGATAACCACACCCCAGGGAGGCCGTTGCCAGTTGCACTACCAACTGGCAGCCAAAGCCGACCCGTCGGTGTACTTCGAATCGGCTCCCGCACGTTGCCGCGTACCTTGAGGATTTCTGTCATGCCCCTTGCAACCTGTATGCGCTCACTCTGTATGTGGCTACTGCTCGGCATCGCCGGCACGGCCCAAGCCTTGGAAGAATGCCAACTGAACGTCAGCGAAGCTCAGGTTGATTTCGGTCTGATGAACCGTCTTGCGCAACACGACGGCGCGCCGGAACGCTTGCTCGGTGAGCGCCGCCTGAGCGTGAACGTCAACTGCCCCCAGGCCGGAGACCTCAGCCTCTTCTATCGTGCGCTGGCTGCCACCCCGCAGCGCCTGCAATTTACCGAACACGGCAGCTATGCCATCGAGGTCGGCAATGCCGTGCTCGACGGTCGCGCCGTTGAATTGGGCTTGCTGACCGCTGCCGGCCAGCCCCCCGTGATGAGTGCAACGGTACTGGAGTGGCGCCCCGGGCACGGCATCGCACCGATTGAACAAGGTGCCGTACTCATGGGCAACACCCTTTCGTTGCAACTGACGCTACGCGCCTGGGCCGGTGTGGCGGCAATACAAGCCAGAGACGCAACTACCTGGGAAGTCTCTGGAATGCTGTACGGCGCAAGCCACGGCCGCTACCGGGAACTGACGCTGCGCGCGCACTTTGCGCCCGTTGCTTGCCTGCCGACACTGTCGGACCACGGCGTGGTCGACTATGGCACGTTGTACGCCAAGGACCTCAGCGCCACCAACGAAACACCCCTGCCCACCCGTACGCTGCGCCTGAACGTGAGCTGCGACGCGCCGATCCGCTTTGGCCTGCGCATGAAAGACAACCGCGACGGTTCGGCCACCGGCGGCACTGATGAAACGGCCTATGGACTGGACTTGGACGCCAGCCGTAACAAAATCGGGCGTTTTTATTTGACCATCGACCCGGGGGAATTCAGCGCCGATAGCTTTCCCACCTTGTACCGCACCGACTCCACCAGCAATGGCGTGGCGTGGAGCAGTTCCACCGCCCGGCAGATCCCCATGGCGGCCAACAGCCTGCTGGGTTTTACCGACAAGACAGGTGTCACCACCGGGCCGGTGTCCATGCAGACACTGACCGGCACGATGCGCATCAAGACGTATCTGGCGCCCATGCAAAGCCTGGATCTGCGTGATGTCGTGCGCATCAATGGGTCCGGCACTCTCGAAATTGTCTACTTGTAGGAGTTCGCATCATGAAAAGACACCTTCTTTGCAGCCTGCTTTTATGCGGCAGCGCCCAGGCACTGGCGGCCTCCACGGTTGACCTGAGCGTCCAGGGCCTGATCATTCCCGCCGCCTGCTTGCCACAACTCTCCAGCGGCGGCCTGATCGACTACGGCAAGATTGCCCAACAAGATCTGAACCTGGAGACCGCCACGCGCCTGCCTGTCAAGAACCTGCACATCGGCATTGCCTGCAACGGCCCCGTGCGCTATGCCTTGCGCATGGCTGACAACCGCGACGGCTCGGCCATGGTCAACAGCGAGATTTACTACGGGTTGGGGTTCGATAACAGCGGTAACCGCCTGGGAGTCTACTCCATGACCTTCGACCCTCGGCAGACGCAGGCCAGCAACACCGCACAGATCTACGGCACTGAATCCACCACCGGTGGCCTGGCGTGGCGAACCTCCAACCTCAACCCCATCGACATCGGCTCCAGGAGCTACCTGGGCTTCACGGACGTCGAGGGCAGCGTCAGCGGGCCCACGGCGATCGGTATCCTGGGAGGCATGGTGACGGTGCAGACCGTGATCAATGCGCGCAAGAATCTGGACTTGAGCGTAGAAACACCGCTCGATGGCTCGGCCACGCTGGAAGTGGTGTATCTCTAGACTTTCTCGCTGGTGACTTGCACATAGCGCGCACGGCCGGCGCCGAGGCCCGCGACGATAGCGCCCAGGCCGATCACGGCGAAGATCCAGCCGATAGCCGTCCAGCCGCCGGTCCAGTCATGTACCAGGCCGACCGCGAAAGGGCCGAGGGAGGCCAGGGTGTAGCCAATGCCTTGGGCCATGCTCGACAGGTTGGCCGCCACATGGGAATCGCGCGAACGCAACACGATCAGGGTCAGCGCCAGGCTGAACGTCCCGCCCTGCCCCAGGCCCAGCACAATCGCCCAACCCCACAGGCCATCCAGCGGCGCGTACAGGCACCCGAACAAGCCGCCGAGCGTCAACAGCATCACCACCATGATCGCCAGGCGCTGGTCCTTGCCCCGCGTCGCCAGCCACGGCGCGGCCAGGGAGCTGAGCAGTTGCACGATAATCGAGCCCGACAGCGCCAACCCGGCTTCGGTCGCGCTCAGGCCGCGGCCAATCAGGATCGACGGCAACCAGCCGAACACGATGTAGGCCAGTGACGACTGCAGGCCCATGTACAGGGTGACCTGCCAGGCCAGCGGATCGCGCAATAAACCCTTCACACGATAGGCCACACGATGGGCTCCGTGCTTCTGCCCAACCTGGGGCAACCAGACCAGGGCCGCCACCAGGGCCGGCAGGATCCAGAAGCCCAGGCCGATCTTCCAACTGTCGCCAAAGGCGTGGCTCAGTGGCACCGAGGCACCGGCCGCCATGGCGGCGCCCAAGCACAACGCCATGGTGTAGACACCGGTCATGGCGCCGGCCTGGCTGGCGAAATCGCGCTTGACGATACCCGGCAGCAACACGCCGATGATGCCAATGCTGGCACCTGCAACCAGGCTACCGAGGAACAACCCCACCTCACCGAACGAACTGCGCAGGATGATCCCCGCGGCCAGGGTCAGCAGGATGCCGAGCACCACGCGCTCGGCGCCGAAACGCCGGGCCAGCATCGGCGCGGTAGGTGCAAACAGGCCCAGGCACAGCACCGGCAAGGTGGTCAGTAAACCGGCCTTGGCGGCGGACAGGCCTAAACTGCTCGAAACCTCTGCCAGCAACGGCGACAGGCTCGACAAGGCCGGGCGCAGGTTCAAGGCCACCAACACCAGGCCCAGCAACAGCAGCCATGGCCGAACCACGCTCGGCTGCGCCTGCTGCACGCTGTCGTCGTCAGCTTCGGCGTCGATCAACAGTTCTTCGAGTTCGGTCTTGCGTGGGGCTTCAGGGTTCATTGATCAACTGCCGGCAGAGGGATTTGGCGCGGTCCGGGTCTTGTTGTTCCACCGCATCGAGTAGCGCTCCATGCAGGTCGAACACCGCCTGGCGTCGCGGTGAGCGGTTCAGGGTCTGGCGCAGCTGCGCGCCGACAATGGCGGAGAAGTAGTGGTACAGCTCGCTCAAGGCCGGGTTGTGCGCCGCATCCACCAAGTGCTGGTGGAAGATCAGGTCGGCACTGATATAGGCCTCCAGGTCACCGTGATAACGCCCGGCGCTGAGGTCGAGCGCCTTGCGCAATGCCGTAAGGTCCGCTTCGGTACGACGCAACGCAGCCAGGCCGATGGCCTCCACTTCCAGAATCTGGCGCGTCTCCTGCGCCTGCTCCAGCGTGCAATGAGACAGCGCCCGCATTGTGCCCAGCGGGTCGGTCATCGAGCGCAGGTAACTACCATCGCCCTGGCGAATGTCGATCAAGCCAGAGAAGGCCAATACCCGCATGGCCTCGCGCACGGTGTTACGGCTGATACCGAGCTCGGCGGACAGTTCGGGCTCAGTGGGCAGGCGCTCGCCGATGGCCCATACGCCTTGGGAGATGCGCAGGCGCAGTTGCTCCAGGGCCTGGTCGACCAGGGAGCGTTTGATCAGCGGGGCGATGTCTGTCATGGGTTTAGCGCTTTCGTCCAATCATAGGATGAATTTTCCTACAGGCTATTCGGAGTTGCCTACAAAGGCAACGCACTAGGGTTCTTAGGCAGGAAAAGGAGCAGTATTTTCGATTGGTAAAATTACCCTTAGAGGGTAATTATTGGACTCAGGTGTCTTATGGAAAAGTACACACCTCATTACGATTTGGCCCTGATCAAGGCGGATGTCAGGCGGCTTGGAAAACAAGCTTTTACCAAAACAGCACGCAACTGCGGGGAAAAGCTCGATCTGAGCAACACGCAAATGCAGGAGGTTGTTTACAAGCTAACGGGCAAGATGCTGTTTAAATCCATGACAAGTTATGGCGACCATTGCGTCTGGCAAGACGTTTATCACATTCACTCACATGGCCTGGAGATCTACATCAAGGTGACGTACCGCACGGACGGTAAACCTCCGGTGATCTCCTTCAAGGAGAGTAACCTATGAAAACAGAACAGTGCTTCAGCTGCGGCCAGCATGACGGAATGCGACATTTTTCGGGTCGCAGCGAAACATCGGAAGTCAAAGGCTTGCACCGCCGAATCGACAACCTTTCAGGCTGGGAGTGCCAAAGTTGTGGTGAGGTGATCTTTGACCCTGAAGACGCGGACCGCTATTCAGATCACTGTGATGAGATGGTCTACAGCTTCAGACGAATGATCGGTAACGAGATAAAGCGCATTCGTCGCAAATTGCATCTTTCACAAAAGGACACTGTGCAACTGCTTTCCGGCGGCGGACATAACGCACTTTCACGTTACGAACGCGGTGAGCTGCTGGCGCCAAAATCCCTCGTCGTGCTTATGCGCTTGCTTGATCGCCACCCGCATCTGCTCGTTGATGCAAAAACCTTGAGTGAGGGTGCTGATATGCGTAACACCACGCATACAACCCACAAAGAACACGAGATCGCGACGACGCCCTGACTGAGGGCAAAAAACAAACCCGGCACCAGGCCGGGTTTATTTTTAACACTCCATCAATGCAGTATCTGGCTCAAGAACAACCGGGTCCGCTCATTCTGCGGGTTATCAAAGAAGTCATTCGGTGCCGCCTGTTCCACGATCTCGCCCTTGTCCATGAAGATCACGCGGTTGGCCACGGTGCGGGCAAAGCCCATTTCGTGGGTCACGCACAACATGGTCATGCCGTCTTCAGCCAGGCCGATCATGGTGTCCAGTACCTCTTTGACCATCTCCGGGTCCAGCGCCGACGTCGGCTCATCGAACAACATGATTTTGGGCTTCATGCACAGCGCGCGGGCAATCGCCACGCGCTGTTGCTGGCCACCTGAAAGCTGCCCGGGAAACTTGTGGGCCTGCTCCGGAATGCGCACACGCTCCAGGTAGTGCATGGCGATTTCCTCGGCCTTGCGCTTGGGCATCTTGCGCACCCACATCGGCGCCAGCGTGCAGTTTTGCAGGATGGTCAAATGCGGGAACAGGTTGAAGTGCTGGAACACCATGCCGACTTCACGGCGGATCGCTTCGATCTGCTTGAGGTCGTTGGTCAGCTCCACGCCATCGACCACAATGCGGCCCTGCTGGTGCTCTTCCAGGCGGTTGAGGCAGCGGATGGTGGTGGACTTGCCCGACCCCGAAGGGCCGCACAGCACGATACGCTCGCCCTGCTTGACGTTGAGGTTGATGTCTTTCAACACGTGGAATTGGCCGTACCACTTGTTGACGCCCTGCATCTGGATAATGCCTTCAGGGCTCACAGGCTGTTTGATTGCTTCGCTCATCAAAAAACTCCTAACGCTTGTGGCCAGTGTCGAGCTTGCGTTCCAGATGCATGGAATAGCGCGACATACCAAAACAGAAAATCCAGAACACCAGGGCGGCGAACACGTAGCCTTCAGTGGCCATGCCCAGCCATTTGGGGTCGGCGGCGGCTTGCTTGACGCTGTTGAGCAGGTCGAACAGGCCGATGATGATCACAAGGCTGGTGTCCTTGAACAGGGCGATGAAGGTGTTGACGATCCCTGGGATCACCATCTTCAAGGCCTGCGGCAAGATCACCAGGCCCATGCTGCGCCAGTAGCCCAGGCCCATCGCCGCAGCGGCTTCGTATTGGCCCTTGGGAATCGCCTGCAGACCACCGCGCACCACTTCGGCCACATAGGCCGACTGGAACAGGATCACACCGATCAGCGCCCGCAGCAGCTTGTCGAAGTTCATGCCTTCAGGCAGGAACAGCGGCAGCATCACCGACGACATGAACAGCACGGTGATCAACGGCACGCCGCGCCAGAACTCGATGAAGGTCACGCAGACCACCCGAATGGCGGGCATGTTCGAACGCCGTCCCAGCGCCAGCACAATGCCCAGCGGCAAGGCGCCGGCAATGCCCACGGTGGCGATCACCAGGGTCAGCATCAGGCCGCCCCATTGGCTGGTCGCCACATTACTCAGGCCGAACACGCCGCCGTGCAGCAAGCAGTAGGCGATGATCGGGTACAACACCAGAAAGCCCAGGCCGTAGATCGCCTTGCGAGGGAAACGCGAGATGAACAACGGCGCCACGCCCACGATGGCCAGCCACACCGTCATGTCCACGCGCCAGCGCAGGTCGACGGGGTAGTAGCCATACATGAACTGCCCGAAGCGCTGTTGGATAAACACCCAGCAGGCGCCCTCCTTGGTGCAGTCGGCGCGGGTGGTGCCCACCCAGTTGGCATCGAGGATGGCCCAGTGCAGGATCGGTGGCACCACCAGGTACACCAGGTAGATCGCCAGCAAGGTCAGCAGTGTATTGAGCCAGCTCGAGAACAAGTTGGCGCGCATCCAGGCCACCGGCCCGAAGACTTTGCTCGGCGGTGGCATGTCAGGTTTGAACGTATGCGTAGTCATGGGTGTGTCCTCACCGCTCGATCAGCGCAATGCGCTTGTTGTACCAGTTCATCAGCAGGGAGATGCTGATGCTGATCGCCAGGTACACGCTCATGGTGATGGCAATGACTTCAATGGCCTGGCCGGTCTGGTTGAGCACCGTGCCGGCAAACAGCGAAACCATTTCCGGATAACCGATACCGGCGGCCAACGACGAGTTTTTCGCCAGGTTCAGGTATTGGCTGGTCAGCGGCGGAATGATCACGCGCAGCGCTTGCGGGATGATGACCTTGCGCAGCGTCGGCCCCGGGCGCAGGCCTAGTGAACGTGCCGCTTCGGTCTGGCCATGGCTGACGGACTTGATGCCCGAGCGCACGATCTCCGCAATAAACGCCGCCGTGTACACAGTCAACGCCAGGGTCAACGCCAACAACTCTGGGATCAGCACCCAGCCACCGACGAAGTTGAAGCCCGCAAGCTTGGGCATTTCCCAATGCAGCGGCGTGCCGAAGATCAACACGCACAACGTCGGGATTACCACCAGCAGCGCCAGGCCCGCCCAGAATTTATGGAAGGGAACCCCCGTCGCCTCAAAGCGCTTGTTGGCCCAGCGGGTCATCAGCACGATGGCAACGATGGCGACCACCAGGCTGGCGACAAACGGCCAGAACCCGTCGGAGGCCAGCGCTGCCGGCATGTTCAGGCCACGGCTGCTGACAAAGAAGGTGTCACCGAAGTTATGGCTGTTGCGCGGCCCTGGCATGGTCAGGAACACCGCGAAGTACCAGAACAGGATCTGCAACAGCGGCGGAATATTGCGGAACACCTCCACGTACACCGTCGCCAGCTTGTTGATCATCCAGTTGGGCGACAAGCGCGCCACGCCGATGATGAAGCCGAGCAGGGTTGCCAGCACCACACCGATGACGGTCACCAGCAAAGTGTTGAGCAGGCCGATGACAAACACCCGGGCATAGCTGTCCGATTCGGTGTAGTCGATCAAGTGCTGCGCGATGCCGAAGCCGGCACTGCGCTCAAGAAAGTCGAAACCCGAGGTGATGCCCCGGTGTTGCAGGTTGGTCTGGGTGTTATGGAACAGGTACCAGCCCAGCGAGACCACCGCCACGATCGTGATGATCTGGAACAGCCACGCACGCACTTTGGGGTCGCTGAAGCTGAGCTTCTGCTTGGGTGCGCCGATTTTATTTTGCATGAAGTGCCCCGAAAATAATGGAACAGAACATCACCCGGCAGTTGGCCTACCGGGTGACAGAACCATCAGCGATCAGCGCACAGGGGGTGCGTATTGAATGCCGCCGTTGTTCCACAGGGCGTTCAGGCCACGGTCGATTTCCAGCGGCGTGCTCTTGCCCAGGTTGCGCTCGAACATCTCGCCGTAGTTACCCACTTGCTTGACGATCTGTACCACCCAGTCCTTCTTCACTTTCAGGTCTTTGCCGTATTCGCCGTCGGCACCGAGCAGACGCGCAACGTCCGGGTTCTTGGTGGCCTTGGCTTCAGCCTCGACGTTCTTGGAGGTCACACCGGCCTCTTCCGCGTTGAGCATGGCGTAGCCCACCCAGCGCACGATGGCCAGCCACTCGTCATCGCCGTTACGCACGACCGGGCCCAGGGGCTCCTTGGAAATGGTTTCCGGCAGCACCACGTAGTCTTTCGGCGAGGCCAGCTTGCTGCGCTGGGCGAACAGCTGGGACTTGTCGGAAGTCAGTACGTCGCAACGCCCGGATTCCAGCGACTTGGCGCTTTCATCGGAGGTGTCGAAGGTGATCGGGGTGTATTTGAGGTTGTTGGCGCGGAAATAGTCGGAAACGTTCAGCTCGGTGGTGGTACCGGCCTGGATGCAGATGGTTGCACCATCCAGTTCCTTGGCACTTTTCACGCCCAGCTTGTTGTTCACCAGAAAGCCGATGCCGTCGTAGTAGGTAATGAAGCCCGGGAATTTCAGGCCCATGCCCGCGTCACGCGAGCTGGTCATGGTGGTGTTGCGCGACAGGATGTCGACTTCGCCGGATTGAAGCGCGGTGAAACGCTCCTTGGCGTTCAACTGGCTGAACTTGACCTTGGTGGCATCGCCAAATACGGCAGCCGCCACCGCGCGGCAATAGTCAGCGTCGATCCCGAGGATCTTGCCGCTGGCATCCGGCACCGAGAAACCCGGCAGGCCGTCACTCACACCGCACTGCACAAAGCCTTTCTTCTGCACGGCGTCCAGGGTGGCGCCCGCGTGGGCAAAACCACTGACACCCAGTACAGCCGCCGCAGAGACGATGGCCAGGGTGGATTTCAATACCTTCATTACAAACCTCCAATTGCTCTTGTTGTGTCGGAGCTCCAACCTCAGCGCACCCTTATGAGGCGATATCGACCCGTGTTGGTTTTTTGGGTATCCGGATTATCTGGTTGGTATGCGAGAGAGAAAGGTGGCCGACAAACTCAACCCACAACGGATTAGCTGGTTGATGGCTCGCTCAGTACGCTCACTTGCTAGAGAGCAGATACTTCACCAAACAGGCGATGCCCAGGACCAGCAGCAATAGTAGGGCAATTCCGATCACTGGCATTATCCAGCCCATCGCCCCCATCATCCCGCAATCGGGTAGTGTCGTGTTCATCGTGACAGAGCTCCCTGTGGTGTCCATGCCCAAAACCCGTGGTGCCGCCGCCCAGTGGCACCACGGTCGCGCTCATATCGTTCACCCGGCACAGCAGGACAACTGCGTCACATCCTTGGTGAAAGTCTGGGCACAGAGCTTGAGCCCTTCCACCATGGTCAGGTAGGGAAATAGCTCATTGGCGATGTCGTGTACGGTCATGCGTGCGCGTAGCGCCATCACCGCCGTCTGGATCAGCTCACCGGCTTCCCCCGCCACCGCCTGCACCCCCAGCAACCGGCCCGAGTCGCGTTCGGCCACCAGCTTGATGAAACCACCGGTGTCGAAATTCACCAGCGCACGCGGCACGTTTTCCAGGTCCAGCTCGCGGGTATCGACGCTGAAGCCTTGCTCGATGGCCTCGGCTTCCGTCAGGCCGACGGTGGCCACCTGGGGGTCGGTGAAGATCACCGCCGGCATGGCGCTCAGGTCCAGGGTGGCTTCGCCCCCGGTCATGTTGACGGCAGCCCGGCTGCCCCCGGCGGCGGCGACATAGACGAACTCCGGCTGATCGGTGCAGTCACCGGCGGCATAGAGCCCCGGCACCGTGGTGTGCAGATGCTCATCGACCAGAATCGCCCCACGTGCGGTTTCCACGCCGAGGCTCGCCAGGTTCAGGGCCTCGGTATTGGGTGTCCGTCCGGTGGCCACCAGCAGTTGATCCGCCCGCAAGGTGCCGGCGTTGGTGTCGACAATGAATTCATTGTCGGTGTAGTCCACGCGGCTCGCCTGGGTCTGCTTGAGGACCTCGATGCTCTCGCGGCGAAACGCCGCCTCCACCGCATCCCCTACCGCCGGGTCTTCCTGGGAGAGCAGGCGGCTGCGGGCCAGCACCGTGACCCGGCTGCCCAGCCGGGCGAAGGCCTGGGCCAGTTCCAGGGCCACCACCGAGGCGCCGATCACAATCAGCCGCTCGGGAAGGGTGTCCAGGGCCAGCGCACTGGTAGAGGTCAGGTAGGGGGTGTCGGCAAGACCCGGGATCGGCGGTACTGCCGGTCGGGCGCCAGTACCGATTAAGGCGCGGTCGAAGTGGACGACCTGCTCGCCGCCCTCGTTCAGCTTGACCATCAGGCTATGGGCATCGATAAACCGGGCCTCGCCGTGCAGGACCGTGATGGCCGGGTGGTCGCGCAGAATCCCCTCGTACTTGGCGTCACGCAGTTCCTCGACACGTCGCTGCTGCTGCTCGAGCAGCTTGGCCCGATCCACCACCGGCGCCTGGGCGCTCAGGCCTGCATCGAAGGGACTTTCCGTACGCAAGTGGGCAATATGGGCCGCGCGAATCATGATCTTCGAAGGCACACAGCCTGTATTGACACAGGTACCGCCGACGGTGCCGCGTTCGATCAGGGTGATCCGGGCGCCGCGCTCGGCGGCTTTCAGGGCCGCCGCCATGGCGGCGCCGCCGCTGCCGATCACCGCGATGTGCGGGGCGTCTTCATCACGGCCCTTGGACACCGATGCGCCTGCCGGGGAAGTGGACCCACTGTTGGCCAGTCGAGCTTGGTAGCCAAGTCGGGTCACGGCAAACGTCAACGCCGAGGCCGGTGTCTCCGGATCAACGGCTACCGATGCCGTCCCCTGAGGATAGGATACCTCCACCGACTGCACGCCGGGCAGCTTCTCCAGGGCTTCCCTGACATGATCCGCACAGCGGTCACAGGTCATGCCACTCACGTTGAGTTCAATCATCACGTTTCTCCGAGTCTTCATTAGTAAAGCCGGCATCCTGCTTCCGCTTGTGGTATCGCGCGTAGAGAGGTAAGCCGATGGCCAGGGCGGCAAACAGCAGGTAATCGAGATAGCCTGCCAACGCGGCCAGGCCCGCCGTACCGAATAGCACCAGGGCGATTGGCGCGGCGCAACACAGCACCATCAACCCGGTGCCAAGCACGACGCTTAAAAATTTCTGCGAATCTTTCACGCTTATTCCTTCACCGTGGCGGGCAAGCTCGTAAACAACTCACCCGATGACCGCGATGTGCAGCTGCTTGATGTCACTCAGGGGGCGTATTCCTTGATTTGATAGAGCCGTTGTCACAACAGGCGTCGAACTGCTTCTTACGCCAAATCGCATAAATGGTCAGGCCGATGAAGAAGGCCAGGGCCGGCAATAACACAACGTCGAGATAGCCCGTCAGCCCCGCCAGGCCCACCGTGCCAAGCAGGATCACCAGGATCGGCGTAAAGCAGCACAATGCCACCAGGACGGTGCCGATCACGCTCACGCGCAGCAGGGGCTTGGGATTCTTCATGATCACTCTCGATCCGCTTGCGAGGATGTCGGGGTTGATGGATACCCAGCGTTGATGGTGGCCTCGGTCAATGCCTCCACCGACGTTCGGGCGTCGTCAAAGGTGACCACGGCCTCGAGATCCGCGTAGCTCACGTCGACTTGCGAGACGCCGTCCACCTTGTTGAGGGCGGCCTTGACGGTGATCGGGCAGGCGGCACAGGTCATGCCCGGCACCGACAGCGTCACGGTCTGCAGGGCCGCTAAGGCGGGCGTGCTGAGCAGGGCGAGTAGCGCGATGAAGGCGAAACGAGCTTTCATGGTAGATCTCCTTTTAATAGAACAGGGGCAAGATGTAGGGGAATACCAGGGCGATTAGCACCAGCAGCGATACGAGCCAGAAGATCGCCTTGTAGCCCGTCCTGACCCGTGGCACGGCACACACCTCTCCCGGCTGGCACTTTTCCACTGGCCGAAAGACGCGACGCCAGGCGAAGAACATCGCCACCAGCGCGACGCCGATAAAGAGCGGGCGATAGGGCTCCAACGCCGCCAGATTGCTGATCCAGGCGCCGGAAACGCCCAGCGTGATCAGCACCAGCGGGCCGAGGCAACACGCCGAGGCCAGGAGGGCCGCGACTCCTCCGGCGGCCAGGGGCCCTCGCCCCGTTTTAGATGTCCGCATTGACGATTCTCCTTTCGGGATGGGGGGAGCTACGATAAGGTTACTTCCGTAGCTTGGTACGGAGTCAAGCATCATGAAGAGACATGCAGATAAAGTGGCGGACACCATGACCATTGGCGGCCTGGCCAAGGCGGCCGGCGTCAATGTCGAGACAATCCGCTATTACCAGCGACGAGGGCTATTATCGGAGCCCGAACGCCCTCCCGGAGGTATTCGACGCTATAGTGCCGCCGATATCGACAGGTTGACGTTCGTGAAAACGGCGCAGCAGCTGGGCTTTAGTCTGGATGAGATCAGTGACCTACTTCGGCTGGAAGATGGCGCCCACTGTCAAGAAGCCAGTGCTCTCGCAGAGCACAAGTTAGGGGACGTTCGCGAGAAGATCGACAGGCTTGAAAGAATTGAGAAGGGGACGATAGAGAATTCGGAAAAAATCGTACGCTAAGCTTCGCGAGTTCTTGTAACCAATTCATTGTTTTTTCAATGGATGAAAGAAAATGGCGAAAGCTATTTGACAAACAAATCGGGATCTTATAACTTACCTACCAAGTAGTCGGTAGATGAAATAAAGCCATGAAACTCAATTCAGATCTTTCGCAGCGTGTTGTCGTCGAGCCTTCAAGCTTACAGTGGGTCGATTCGCCAGCGACCGGGATTCAACGCCAGTTACTGGAGCGTGATGGCGACGAAGTGGCGCGTGCCACCTCGATCGTGCGATACGCGCCGGGCTCCGCTTTTGAAAATCATAAGCACGACTTGGGCGAGGAGATTCTGGTCCTGGACGGCGAATTCAGCGACGAATCCGGGACCTTCGGGCCTGGGACTTACATCAAGAATCCACCAGGTTCTTCGCATGCACCGAGCTCCGCGACGGGTTGCACGTTGTTCGTCAAGCTGCGCCATCTTGATCTAGCCGACAGCCAACGCACCGTGGTCGACACCCGTAACGGCCCCTGGTTTCCAGGCCTCGTGCCGGGTCTGTCGGTGATGCCACTTTCTGAGTTCGACACACAACATACGGCTTTGGTGCGCTGGGCCCCGGGGACACGATTCAATTCGCATCGTCACTACGGCGGTGAAGAAATCTATGTGTTGGAAGGCGTCTTTGAGGATGAGTTCGGAAGCTACCCTACCGGCACATGGATGCGCAGTCCGCATTTGAGTGCTCACCGTCCCTTCAGCAATACAGGCTGCACCATCCTGGTCAAGACAGGCCACCTGCCAGTCGCCGAATCAAATGAGGCGCTTGCATGAAGCATTTCTCCGAAATCTCGCCGACCGCCGAGCGGGTGGTCGATGCCGCTGAAGGGTTGGTACAGCAGCACGGCTACAACGGCTTCTCATACGACGACGTGGCCCAGTTGGTAGGCATCAAAAAACCAAGTATCCACCACCACTTTCCCAAGAAGGGTGAACTCGTGGCCGTGGTCGCACAGCGCTACACGCACCGGTTTCGTGAGGAGTTGCTGAGCATCGAAGGGCAGCATGCGAAAGCGCCTGACAGGCTAACTGCGTATGCGGCACTTTTCGAACGCACCTTCGCCAAGGACCGGCGCCTTTGTGTCTGCGGCATGTTGGGTGCCGAGTCGGACTCGCTGCCGGACGCCGTTGTGAGCGAGGTCGAGCGATTCTTTAAAGTCAATCTCGACTGGTTGACTCTTGTCGTTGCCGATGGTCAGCGTGCCGCGCTGATCACCTCGAATTCCACCCCAGAGGCTCTCGCAGAGGCATTCTTGTGCGCGTTGGAAGGCTCGATGATGGTGGGCCGTGGCATGCGGTCGTCACGCGGACCGGCCGAAGTTGGAAACACTTTTCTTTCCACCGTGTTGACCTGAGGTCGGCACTTTTTTTGCAACACAACCCTACCATTTAGTTGGTAGTTAAGGAGATTATTATGAGTACTGAATTTAATGGCAAGAAGTTGTTGGTCATCGGCGGCACTAGCGGGATGGGACTGCAAACTGCCCGCATGGTTCTTGAGCAAGGCGGAAGCGTCGTCATCGTCGGTCACCGTGAAGACAAGGCCGAAGAGGCCCGCAAGGCGCTGTCGTCGTTGGGCACCGTGACCGCCCTGACTGCCGATCTCTCGCGAGCCGAAGATGTGAAGCGACTCCTGCATACCATCGATGAACACCACAAGGACATCAATCTTCTGGTCAACGCGGCTGGGGTGTTCTTCCCGAAGGCGTTTCTTGAGCACACGGAAAGTGATTACGAACAATATTTGACGTTGAATAAAGCGTTCTTCTTCATCACACAAAAAGTCGTGGCCAATCTCGTGGCCAGCGAGCGTCCCGGCGCCATTGTGAACATCGGCTCGATGTGGGGCAAGCAGGCGATTGCGGCTACGCCGTCGTCCGCGTATTCGATGGCAAAAGCAGGTTTGCATTCGCTGACCCAGCACCTTGCGATGGAGCTGGCATCCAAACAAATCAGGGTCAATGCCGTTTCTCCGGCGGTTGTCGAAACGCCGATTTACGAGGGATTCATACCCAAGGCCGAGGTTCATGGCGCCTTACAGGGATTCAACAGCTTCCACCCAATCGGCAGGGTTGGGACGCCACAAGACGTCGCCGAGGTCATCCTCTTCCTGTTGTCGGACAAGGCAGCATGGGTGACGGGCGCAATCTGGGACGTTGACGGCGGCGTGATGGCCGGGCGTAACACATAATGGGGGAACGAGAAATGAACACAAACATTAAAGGAACTCCCGGCAACGGGATCAACGTCGGCGCATTGCGTGAGTTTGCAGATCAGGTCGCAGCAAAGCCCGCCGCAGGCATCGCGACGTTCGGCGTCGTGACAACCTGGGAGGGTGGCACCCGGACGCGTGCGCGAACCATGCCGCTCGTACTAGGTGACACGGCCTTGGCGCGCGGCTTTGTCATCGACGCGGACGAACCGGCAGAATTGCTCGGTACCGACACGGCCGCTAATCCACAAGAATTGATCCTGGCTGCGTTGAACGCATGCATGACTGCAACCTACGCGGCAAATGCGGCGGCAATGAACATCGAGTTGCAATCGCTGACTATCCGCACGAAGGGAAGCCTCGATCTGAGAGGTTTTCTTGGAATCGATCCTGGGATCAATCCAGGGTACGACCAGGTCGAGTATGAGGTCGAAATGGAGTCGTCGGCGGATTCGGCGGCGCTGAAAGCATTGCACGCGCAGGTGCAGCGAACATCGCCGAATTACCACAACTTCGCGAGAGCCATTGATCTCAAGGCCAAGCTGACCATTCTCCAATGATCGAGTCAGTGTTTCCCGTGGTTGGCTGACGGGAGGCCAAACCAGATGCGCTATGACGGAAGGTTCAACCTTCCGTCATCACGTTCTCTGGAATACGCAGTGTCAATTTGAGGTATACCCTAACCGGATGTCAGGCAGGGTCGCGCCGCTTAGTCAGAATAGAGTCCGTTTCCGCATTTTGTGACACATGCCCGCGAAGGTTATAGATTTCAGCCTGACAGAAACTGGCTTTGAGGCGCAACGGAACAGAAAGTGCACTTAAGCCGCCTTCAACCAAGGAGACATCGTGCAGGGGCACCGCATCGGCTACGTTCGGGTCAGCAGCTTCGAGCAGAACCCTGAACGCCAACTGGAACAGACCGAGGTGAGCAAGGTGTTCACCGACAAGGCCTCCGGCAAGGACACTCAGCGCCCCCAGCTCGAAGCGCTGCTGAGCTTCGTCCGTGAGGGTGACACCGTGGTGGTGCACAGCATGGATCGCCTGGCCCGAAACCTCGATGACCTGCGCCGGCTGGTGCAAAACCTGACCCAACGCGGCGTGCGCATCGAGTTCCTGAAGGAGGGGCTGGTCTTCACGGGCGAGGATTCGCCCATGGCCAACCTGATGCTGTCGGTGATGGGGGCCTTCGCCGAGTTCGAGCGCGCCCTGATCCGTGAGCGGCAGCGCGAGGGTATCGCCCTGGCCAAACAGCGCGGTGCGTACCGGGGCCGCAAGAAGGCCCTGTCCGACGAGCAGGCTGCTACCCTGCGGCAGCGAGCGGCTACGGGGGAACCAAAGGCGCAGCTCGCCCGCGAGTTCAACATCAGCCGGGAAACCCTCTACCAGTACCTCCGCACGGACGACTGATACATGCCGCGTCGCTTGATCCTCTCGGCCACGGAGCGGGACACCCTGCTCGCGCTGCCGGCAAGCCAGGATGACCTGATCCGCTACTACACCTTCAACGACTCCGACCTGTCGCTGATCCGCCAGCGGCGCGGCGACGCCAACCGTCTGGGCTTCGCGGTACAGCTCTGCCTGCTGCGCTACCCCGGCTACGCGCTGGGCACCGACAGCGCGCCGCCCGAGCCGGTCATCCTATGGGTGGCCAAGCAAGTCCAGGCCGACCCGGCAAGCTGGGCGAAATATGGCGAGCGCGACGTGACCCGCCGCGAGCACGCCCAGGAACTGCGCACTTACCTGCAACTGGCCCCGTTCGGCCTGTCCGACTTCCGCGCCCTGGTGCGCGAGCTGACCGAGTTGGCCCAGCAGACCGACAAGGGCTTGCTGCTGGCCGGTCAGGCGCTGGAGAGCCTGCGGCAGAAGCGGCGTATCCTGCCGGCGCTGAGTGTGATCGACCGGGCCTGCTCGGAAGCCATGGCGCGGGCCAATCGGCGGGTCTACCGCGCTCTGGTCGATCCACTCACGGACTCGCATCGGGCCAAGCTGGACGAGCTGTTGAAGCTGAAGGCCGGGAGCAACATCACCTGGTTGACCTGGCTGAGGCAGGCACCGCTGAAACCCAACTCCCGGCACATGCTCGAACACATCGAGCGGCTGAAGACATTTCAGCTGGTGGACTTGCCCGAAGGCCTGGGCCGGCACATCCACCAGAACCGCCTGCTCAAGCTGGCCCGCGAGGGTGGGCAGATGACGCCCAAAGACCTCGGCAAGTTCGAGCCGCAGCGGCGCTACGCGACCCTGGCCGCCGTGGTACTGGAGAGCACTGCAACCGTGATTGATGAGCTGGTGGATCTGCACGACCGCATCCTGGTCAAGCTGTTCAGCAGCGCGAAGCACAAGCATCAGCAGCAGTTCCAGAAGCAGGGAAAGGCGATCAACGACAAGGTGCGCCTGTACTCCAAGATCGGCCAGGCTCTGCTGGAGGCCAAGGAAAGCGGCAGCGATCCCTATGCTGCCATCGAGGAGGTGATTCCCTGGGACGAGTTCACCGAGAGCGTCAGCGAGGCCGAGCTGCTGGCCCGGCCCGAGGGTTTCGACCACCTGCACCTGGTCGGCGAGAACTTCGCCACCCTGCGCCGCTACACACCGGCCCTGCTGGAGGTACTGGAGCTGCGCGCCGCCCCGGCCGCGCAGGGCGTGCTAGCAGCCGTGCAGACGCTGCGCGAGATGAACGCCGACAACCTGCGCAAGGTCCCGGCCGATGCCCCCACCGCCTTCATCAAGCCGCGCTGGAAGCCACTGGTGATCACCCCGGAAGGCCTCGACCGGCGCTTCTACGAAATCTGCGCCCTGTCCGAGCTGAAGAACGCCCTGCGTTCTGGCGACATCTGGGTCAAAGGTTCTCGGCAGTTCCGCGACTTCGACGACTACCTGCTGCCAGCAGATAAGTTCGCCGCGCTCAAGCGTGCGCAGGCCCTGCCCCTGGCGATCAACCCGAACAGCGACCAGTACCTGGAAGAGCGCTTGCAGCTGCTGGACGAACAGTTGGCCACCGTCACCCAGCTGGCCAAGGACAACGAGCTGCCCGACGCCATCCTCACCGAGTCCGGGCTCAAGATCACCCCACTGGATGCGGCGGTGCCGGATCGGGCGCAGGCGCTGATCGACCAGACCAGCCAGCTGCTGCCGCGCATCAAGATCACCGAACTGCTGATGGACGTGGACGACTGGACGGGATTCAGCCGCCACTTCACCCACCTGAAGGACGGTGCCGAGGCCAAAGACCGGACGTTGCTGCTGTCCGCGATCCTCGGCGATGCGATCAACCTCGGGCTGACCAAGATGGCCGAGTCGAGCCCCGGCCTGACCTACGCCAAGCTGTCCTGGCTACAAGCCTGGCATATCCGCGACGAAACCTATTCGGCAGCCCTGGCCGAGTTGGTCAACCACCAGTACCGCCATGCCTTCGCCGCCCACTGGGGCGACGGCACCACCTCATCCTCCGATGGCCAGCGCTTCCGCGCTGGCGGCCGTGGCGAGAGCTCCGGGCACGTCAACCCGAAGTACGGCAGCGAGCCGGGACGGCTGTTCTACACTCATATCTCCGACCAGTACGCGCCGTTCAGCACCCGCGTGGTGAATGTCGGCGTGCGAGATTCCACCTATGTGCTCGACGGTCTGCTGTACCACGAGTCCGACCTGCGGATCGAGGAGCACTACACTGACACGGCCGGCTTCACCGATCACGTCTTCGCGCTGATGCACCTGCTGGGCTTCCGCTTCGCGCCGCGCATCCGCGACCTCGGCGAAACCAAGCTGTATGTGCCGCAGGGCGCGCAGACCTACCCGACGCTGCGCCCGCTGATCGGCGGCAGCCTGAACATCAAGCACGTCCGCGCCCATTGGGACGACATCCTTCGCCTGGCCAGCTCGATCAAGCAGGGCACGGTCACCGCCTCGTTGATGCTGCGCAAGCTCGGCAGCTACCCGCGCCAGAACGGCCTGGCCGTGGCCCTGCGCGAGCTGGGCCGGATCGAACGCACGCTGTTCATTCTGGACTGGCTGCAAAGTGTTGAGCTGCGCCGCCGGGTGCATGCCGGGCTGAACAAGGGCGAGGCGCGCAACTCGCTGGCCAGGGCGGTGTTCTTCAACCGCCTTGGGGAAATCAGGGATCGCAGCTTCGAGCAGCAGCGCTACCGGGCCAGCGGCCTCAACCTGGTGACGGCGGCCATCGTGCTGTGGAACACGGTGTACCTAGAGCGCGCCACCCATGCGATGTGCGACACGGGCAAGCCGGTGGACGGCGAACTGCTGCAATACCTGTCGCCGCTGGGCTGGGAGCACATTAACCTGACCGGCGATTACGTCTGGCGGCAGAGCCGCAGGCTGGAGGACGGGAAGTTCCGACCGTTGCGAATGCCCGGAAAACCTTAGCGTACGATTTTTTCCGAATTCTGCGGGCTCCCCGAGAAGGTGCTGAGCGAAATGGTCGACAGATGCCATGCACAACAAGGCAATATCACTTGCCCGCTAATTGCGTCATTGCATGAAGGGCTCAGAGAAGCAGAAGACCCAAGGGAGTAACTCACCTTCAGTTCGTTGAAAACAACGCGGTCAAAGAGTCGCGATCATCTATGGACCATGTCGACAAGGAAAGTTTGCATGACTAGCTTGCCTGACAACATCCTTCACCTTCCCGAGTACCACGTCCTAGGCACCAAGATGGAAGAGCATGATCTCCACTACCAGGTCGAAGCTCCTGAGCCTCTAGCTTGCGAGGAATGCGGCGTTGAGAGTGAGTTTGTCAGGTTCGGCAAGCGCGATGTGGCCTATCGCGACCTACCCATCCACGGAAAGCGGGTCACCCTCTGGGTGGTCCGTCGCCGCTACACCTGCCGGGCGTGTGGAAGGACGTTCCGGCCAGCTCTTCCGGAAATGGTAGACGATCACCGCATGACGCGGAGGCTTTACAACCACGTCGAGAAGGAAGCCTTCAATCACCCCTACACCTACGTGGCTGATACCACGGGCCTCGACGAGAAGACTGTCCGCGAGATATTCAAGAAGAAGGCTGAGTTCCTGGCAGCCTGGCATCGTTTCGAGACACCCCGCTGCCTGGGGATCGACGAGCTGTACCTGAACCGCCGCTACCGCTGCATCCTGACCAACCTGGAGGAGCGTACCCTACTGGACCTGCTGCCCGGTCGCCAGCAGGACGCGGTGACGAGGCGCCTCATGAGCATGACCGAGCGCCACCAGGTCGAGATCGTCAGCATGGATATGTGGAAACCCTACCGCCGTGCTGTCCAGGCGGTACTGCCGCAGGCTCGCATTGTGGTCGATAAGTTCCATGTGGTGCGGATGGCCAACGAAGCCCTGGAGAAGGTGCGTAAGGGACTCAGGAAGGATCTGAAGCCAAACCAGCGGCGGACCCTCAAGGGCGATAGGAAGATCCTGCTGAAGCGTGCCCACGACGTTTCAGATCGCGAGCGGCTTATCATGGAGACATGGACAGGGGCCTTCCCTCAGCTCCTGGCGGCCTACGAGCACAAGGAGCGGTTCTACCACATCTGGGACAGCACCACCCGGCGTGATGCCGAAAAGGCGCTGGCCCGCTGGATTGACGACATTCCACAGGGGCAGAAAGAGGTGTGGAAGGATCTCGTCAGCGCCGTCAGCGGATGGCGCGAGGAGGTGCTGGCCTACTTCGAAACCGACACCCCAATCACCAACGCCTTCACGGAGTCGATCAATCGGCTGGCCAAGGACAAGAACCGCGATGGCCGGGGCTACTCATTCGAGGTGATGCGGGCCCGGATGCTCTACACCACCAAGCACAAGAAGAAGGTGCCGCAGATCAAGGAATCCCCCTTCCTGGGCAAGGCCACCATGACCTACAGCATGGGTCTTCCCGAGCCTGAGAAAAACTACGGCGTCGATCTATCAACCTTCTGGGAGAGTTAAGGGTTCGAAGGAGCAAGGGGGCTCCATCTACCACTTAATCCGGATACCCGGTTTTTTTGGGGCCAAGCAGCATGAGGTTTTTGCGGTAATTCCAGTTGCTTTCCCACAGGCGGCAGTCACTGATAGTGTTACCGTCCTAGGAGAGTTCTGACATCGAGCTACACATAGCAAGGCGCGTACCAGAGTCTTGGTCGAGTGGCTGCAACTGCGGTTACATGGCAAAAGATTCAGCCTTGCGACATTCTCTTAACAGATCAACCTGTTGCGCACCGTTCCGACGCACCTCATCGGAGCGCCCGCACATCTATGGAGCAGACATGACCGAACCCTTGATTCTTCAGCCCGCCAAGCCCGCAGACGCCTGCGTTATCTGGTTGCATGGCCTGGGCGCCGATCGCTACGACTTCTTGCCGGTGGCCGAAGCCCTGCAGGAAACCCTGCTGACCACCCGCTTCGTTTTGCCCCAGGCACCTACGCGTCCGGTGACCATTAATGGTGGCTACGAGATGCCTAGCTGGTACGACATCAAGGCCATGAGCCCGGCCCGTTCGATCAGCCTGGAAGAACTGGAAGCGTCGGCAAAAATGGTCACCGACCTGATCGAGGCGCAACAGAGAACCGGAATAGACACTTCGCGAATTTTCCTCGCCGGTTTTTCTCAAGGTGGCGCGGTGGTCTTCCACACCGCGTTTAAGAAATGGGAGGGCCCCTTGGGCGGTGTGATCGCCCTCTCCACCTATGCGCCCACCTTCGATAATGAGCTGGAATTATCCGCCAGCCAGCAACGCATCCCCACGCTGTGCCTGCACGGCCAGTACGACGAAGTGGTACAAAACGCCATGGGCCGCAGCGCCTATGAGCATTTGAAGGGCCGTGGTGTCACCGTGACATGGCAGGAATACCCAATGGGCCACGAAGTGTTACCCCAAGAGATACACGATATTGGCACCTGGCTGACTGAACGCCTGCGCTGAACCCCGTGTTTATGTAGCCGTATGACAGACGCACTACGCCGCGCTCGATTCTTGCATTACACTGGCCGGCGTACATTCCTTAACCAATTAATGAGATGACCGTGCTCAAAGCACTCAAGAAGATGTTCGGCAAAAGCGAGGCTGAGCCGCTCGCGCCTGTTCCCAGTGCTCCTGCCCCCAAGCCCGGCAACCGCAATGACGGTCAACAGCCCGGCCGGAACGCACCCGCCGCCTCACCGAGCAAAACCACGGTGACGCCGCCTGAACAGGTAAAGCCTGCCGAGCCCGCCCCGACGCCTGTGGCCAAGCCCCGTCGCGAACGTGCGCCCAAGCCGCCCGTGACCCCCTGGAAACTCGAAGACTTCGTCGTCGAACCCCAGGAAGGCAAGACCCGCTTCCACGATTTCAAACTGGCCCCGGAACTGATGCACGCCATCCAGGACCTGGGTTTCCCGTACTGCACGCCCATCCAGGCGCAAGTGCTGGGCTTCACCCTCGCGGGCAAAGACGCCATCGGCCGCGCCCAGACCGGCACCGGCAAGACCGCCGCGTTCCTGATCTCGATCATCACCCAACTGCTGCAAACGCCGCCGCCCAAAGAGCGCTACATGGGTGAACCGCGTGCGCTGATCATCGCCCCGACCCGGGAGCTGGTGGTGCAGATCGCCAAGGACGCCGCCGACCTGACCAAGTACACCGGCCTCAACGTCATGACGTTCGTGGGCGGCATGGATTTCGACAAGCAGCTCAAGCACCTTGAAGCCCGTCACTGCGACATCCTCGTCGCCACCCCGGGCCGCCTGCTCGACTTCAACCAGCGTGGCGACGTACACCTGGACATGGTCGAAGTGATGGTACTGGACGAAGCCGACCGCATGCTCGACATGGGCTTTATCCCGCAAGTACGCCAGATCATTCGTCAGACGCCGCCGAAAGCCGAGCGCCAGACCCTGCTGTTCTCCGCGACTTTCACCGAAGACGTGATGAACCTCGCCAAGCAGTGGACCACCGACCCATCCATCGTCGAGATCGAAGCACTCAACGTTGCCAGCGAAAACGTCGAGCAGCATATCTACGCCGTCGCCGGTGCCGACAAGTACAAGCTGCTCTACAACCTGGTCAACGACAACGGTTGGGAACGCGTGATGGTCTTCGCCAACCGCAAGGACGAAGTGCGCCGCATTGAAGAGCGCCTGGTGCGCGACGGCGTCAACGCTGCGCAACTGTCGGGTGATGTGCCGCAGCACAAGCGCATCAAGACCCTGGAAGGCTTCCGTGAAGGCAAGATCCGCGTGCTGGTGGCTACCGATGTAGCCGGTCGCGGTATTCATATCGACGGCATCAGCCACGTGATCAACTTCACCCTGCCGGAAGTGCCGGACGACTATGTGCACCGCATTGGCCGTACCGGACGTGCCGGGGCAGCGGGTGTGTCGATCAGCTTTGCAGGGGAAGATGACTCGTACCAGCTGCCGTCCATCGAGGCGTTGCTGGGGCGCAAGATCAGCTGTGAGACGCCGCCGACGCACTTGCTGCGGGCTGTAGAACGCAAACGCCCCTGATACCGGAATGCGGTAAAAAAAATGTGGGAGCTGGCTTGCCTGCGATGCAGACACCTCGGTTTTTCAGTCACGCCGAGGTGATGCTATCGCAGGCAAGCCAGCTCCCACATTGGTTTCTGCGTCTGGCTGGCTACTTCCAGCGATCCGCTGCGGCGTGGTCACTGCTGCGCCCTTCTACCCAACGCGGCCCCTCGCTGGTGTTTTCCTTCTTCCAGAACGGCGCCCGCGTCTTCAAGTAATCCATCACAAATGCGCAGGCATCAAACGCCGCCTGCCGGTGCGCACTGGCCGCGCCGACAAACACAATCGGCTCGCCCGGTTCCAGCGTGCCGATACGGTGCAGCACCTCCAGCTTGAGCAACGGCCAGCGCTGTTCGGCTTCCACGGCGATCTTGGCCAGGGCTTTTTCGGTCATGCCGGGGTAGTGTTCAAGAAACATCCCCGACACCTCGCGCCCGTCATTGAAGTCGCGTACATAGCCGACAAAGCTCACCACCGCGCCCACGCCCACGTTGGCCGCGTGCATGGCGTTGACTTCGGCACCTGGATCAAAGGCTTCGACCTGCACACGAATGGCCATGATCAGCCTCCGGTCACGGGTGGGAAGAAGGCGACTTCATCGCCGGCTTGCACCGGCTCGTCCAGGCTGCACAACTCCTCGTTGCGCGCACACATCAGGCTCGCTTCGTTGAGCACGGCGAATTCCGGATCAGCAGCCAGCGCGAGGCGCACGGCGTCAACAGTGGCAAACTCACCTTCCATCTCCAGCGAATCGAAGCCCACCGCTTCGGCGTAGCGCGCAAAAAACAGTACGTTGATACTCATTGCTCATCCGCCTTGAAATGCCCGCTCTTACCGCCCAGCTTTTCCAGCAGGCGAATACTCTCAATGGTCATGCCGCGATCCACCGCCTTGCACATGTCGTAAATCGTCAGTGCGGCGACGCTGGCGGCGGTCAGGGCTTCCATCTCAACGCCGGTCTGCCCGGAGAGTTTGCAGCGCGCCACGATACGAACCGCGTCTGTACCGTCGGCACTCAGCTCCACCTTGACGCCGGTGAGCATCAACGGGTGGCACAGAGGGATCAAGTCACTGGTTTTTTTCGCTGCCTGGATCCCGGCAATGCGGGCCACGGCAAACACGTCGCCTTTGGGGTGGGCGCCGTCGACAATCATTTGCAGGGTGGCGGGCAGCATGCGCACCCGCGCTTGCGCCACGGCCTCACGGAACGTCACGGCTTTGTCGGTGACGTCGACCATGTGGGCGCGACCTTGGGAATCGAGATGAGTCAGCACAGCAATACTCCTGATCAGGAGCAGCGATTGTAAACCTGTGGGTCAAAATTTGCGCAGGGCTGTTTATCCCATCCTGTAGGAGCGAGCTTGCTCGCTCCTACATTCAAGGTTAGAACCGGAAAGTAAACCCGGCATTGATGCCGTTATTGTTCCCTCGGTTGGAGAGCAAGCCGCTGTAGTTCAACGACACCAAGGTGTCCTGGGTCAGGGCCATTTCCGCACTGGCTTTGATCACCGCGCCATCCCTCGCCACAGGCACGCTGTTGACGGCGAAGGCCGTGTCACTTCCGGCAAACTTCAGAGAAGCTTCACGATCGATGTCACCAAACTGGTGCTCCCACCCCAGCTCACCGCGCAGGGTCACCGCCGAGGTGGACGTGAGTGGCAACTGAGTATGGCCACGCACGCCCAGGGTGGAGAGCGTCGCGTCCTGGCTTTGCTGGCTGGCATGCAAGGCTGCAGCACCGCCTTTTTCCTTGAACGAGTCGCTTTGATAGTTCAGATACGTGAGGTTGGCGAAGGGTTCAAGCACGCGCCATTGGGTGTAGCCGATCTCGGCAAACACTTGGTCGGTGCGCGCGTTGTAGTCGGCTTTGGCATGGTCCGACTGATTGGCATAGGCCACCCGACGCGAAGTGTCCAGACGGTGCCAGGTGCTGGCACCGCCCAGGCGCAGGGCAATCGCCTCGAAGCGTTTGCCGCCGTAGACCGACAGGTGATAGTTGTCGCTGTCGGCCGACGCCGACTGGCCGTTAAGGTGGCTTTGGGTGTAACCGGTCGCCGCCCCCAGACGCCAGCCGTCGTTCACCTCGGTGTCCAGGCCCAGCAGTACGCCGCTGGTGGACGAGGAGTAGCCGCTGGCGTTGTTGTCACCACTGACGTTGTTGCGTCCACCGAGTAGCTGTACCCAACCGCCGTTGTCACGGCTGTCGATCTGCGCGCTGGAGTGCAGTGCCTGCGCCTGTTGCAGGCGAGCGTTGACCGCTTCACGCAGGTAGCGGCTGTCAGCCATTTGCGCTGCGGCCACGTCCGAATGCAATTGCCCTGAAAGTTGCTTGAAGCCCTGCCGCGCCTGGGCGGCGGAATCCGACGCCAACAGGCTTTCGTAGACCGGGCTGCCAGCGCCCAATGTCTCGGCCACCGTCGCCACCGCTCGCTCATTGCGGGTTTGCGCGACACTGGCGAAGGTGGTCTGGTTGCGGGCTATCGCCAGGGTCAATTGGTTCGGTTGATAGTTGAGCGCAGTGCCAATGAACAGGTAGTTGGGGGCAAACGCTGCAAACTGCCCTTGGATACCTTGGCTGGCACTGAGGATATTGAACTGCTGGCCCAGCAAGCTGCGCGCCTCGGTGGCGGTCAACAGGTTGGGGCTGTTCTCCAGGGACACGTTCACCACACCGCCATTGAGGGTCGCCACCCCGCTGCTCTGCAACTGGTCGCTGCGGCCATCGGCCCCGACTTCGACGGCATACACCGAACCCGGGTTGAACGTGACATCGCCGGTGCGCAGTGTGCCAATCGAATGCCCCGGGGCCACTCGCCCACCGTTGTTGACGGTCAAGGCGCCCACCGTGCCGTTGCCGGCCAGGGTGCCGCCCAGTGTGGTCATCACGCCGTTATCGGCATTGCGCGTGCCTACGGCGCTGCTATCTACCGTCACGGCAGAGGTCAATGCGCCGTCCACCGACAATTTGCCTCCGCGCACCCAAGTACTGCCCGAATAGCTGTTCTGGCCTTCCAGCACCAACTCGCCATCCCCGGACTTGACCAGGCTACCGACGTAGGTGCTGCCGGTGAGCACGTCCTGGCCGCGGGTGAGTGTTGCCTGCTCCCGGGCATGACCAATGTCGTATTCAAACTGATCGTCGGCCGAGGCATTGGCGGGCAGGCCATCGAGCCAGCCTTTTTGCTGCTTGGTGGCGGCCCAGGTCGCCTGTTCGGCAGCGTCTTCTACGCGACGGGCGCGAATGGCCTCATCGGAAATCGGGTTGGCCCAGATATCGCGGGTACCGCTGGGCAACGCCACTGCTACCGCACCGAGGAACTGCCCCGGCCCTTGCATAGCTTTTTGCAGGTTGGGCAAGCCCCAGCCACTGACCACACCTGGTACTTGTGGGACACCCGGCGCGGCATCATGCACCGGTTGCAGGTTGTCATAGGTGCGGCCTCCGGTCAGCTCGCCAACCGGCGTGTCCGGGCCATCCGGCGCCTGCAGGCTGGAGGTGGTCAGCAACACGTCCCGCGCCTGGCTGGACGTCATATAGGGGAAGCGCTGCATCACCAACGCCAGGGCTCCGGAAACGCTCGGCGCGGCGGCCGAGGTGCCGTTGGCATTCGGGATAATTTCGCCCTCGGGGCCGGCGGACGGGACGCCCGACACGCCCATCACGCACCACCACTTGGAGGTACCGCAACGGTTGTAGACCTGGGCGCTGGTCTCGTCGTAGCCGGTGATGGAGAGGAACTTAGCTTCGATATCCGGCTTGAAAAACGGCAGGTTCGCATTGGTGTCCGGGTTGGCACCGTGGCTGTCGTTGCCCGCAGAGATGATCTGGATGAACGTGTTTTGCCGGGCCGCATCGGCCATGGCGTCCATCCAGGTTTTCTGCCCGGCGTGGGCTTTGTCCCAGAACGGGCGATAGGCGGCGGTCATGTCGCGCAGGTTCTGCGCGGCGCTGTCGCCGACGTTGCCGAAGTGGTTCTCCACGTCATTACGCGAGCTCTGCCCCCAGCTCTGGTTGACGATCGCCACGTTCTTCGCCGCCAGGGCGTTGTAGCTGGCCATGAATGCGTTGTAGTCGAGGTCGTTGGAGCCTTGGTAGCGGTCGTTGTCGCTGCCGCCGGTGTTAGCGACAAACAGATTGGCGTCGAAGGCAATGCCGTGCATACCGGTGCCGTCGCGGTTGGCGGCCAGCACCCCGGACATTTCTGTGCCATGCCCGTCGTTGAACGCGGGGTCGTATTCCCCTGGGATGCTGAAATGTTCGCCCTGCTTGAACTCGCCGCTGGGCACTTCAAGGCGGTAGCGCGGGTGGGTGGCGTAGTACTCGCCCGTGGAGGTTACCGCCTGCACCCGGTCCTGGCCCTGAGCGTTCTTGCCCTGGAATTCGGAGTGTCCGGTGAGGATGCCCGAGTCCAGCACGCCAACATTGACCCCCTTGCCAGTGATGCCCAGGGCATAGGCGTAATACGCGTTGGTGCGGTCCAGGCCGGAGTTGACCTGGGCTTCCGGGGTCTTCCAGGTTTGCGCGTTGGCGCTCCAGTCACGGGTTGCCCCAGCCCAGGACTGGCCTGCGTTCAACTGCCCGCTGAGGTTGCTGCTAACGCCCGGCTCGACGTAAGTGTAAGGCTTGGCGGCCGGCAGGTTGGCGATAATGGCTTTGGAAAAGTCGAGGATATTGGTGGTGTAACGGCCGCTGTTGCTGAACAGCCGGCTGCGGTAGTAGTCCAGGCGCGAGGCATAGTCCAGTGGCCGCCGGGTGTCGCCGAGCATGGCGGCGATGGTCAGGTTTTCGGGTTGTAGCTCGTAGTTTTGCTTGAGGGCCGAATCGAACTTGCCGGACTGGGCGGCGAAATCCTTGGCCGCGAGATCGACGATATCCGCGTAGGCAAACCTGAGGTTTTTGTACACGGCAGTCTCAGGGCCGAATGAGGCGACGGCTGTCCTGAACGCCGACTCCAATACCTGCGGGGTGTAAGGGTTATCGTCTGCCCTGGCCATGGAACCGTGGCCCAGCCATAACGCCAGGCCGAGTGCTATGGGTGTGAGGGGGATGGTCTTGAAACGGGGGGTACGATTGCGTTGCGACACAGTGAAGCCATTACCTGCTACGTCCATTTTCCTTTCCCTTTGGATATGTGCGTCATCAATGAGCGGTGTTTCGGGCTTTTGTAATAGGCAGGGTCACGGTGAAAACCCTGGACAGGTTTTCCAAGCGTTCGTCGAATCAAGGAGGTGGCGTTCCGACGGGGTCAAGCAGTGTTCTTATTGTTTTTACCGCAGAAAAAATGTAACAAAATAATTACAGAAACCACAAGCACCCAGGACGCGTTAACGCAGGCAAATGTCGCACATAACAAAAACCCCGGATTTCGTGAAAAATCCAGGGCTTTTCGCAGCGGGTTCAGCGTAGTTACAGATGGGACTCGGCGTATTCAGCCAGGATCGAACGCGGTACCCCTTGCAGCGCAATGTGCACGCCGTTCGGGAAGTCCTTGAAGCGTTCCGTCAGGTAAGTCAGCCCGGAGCTGGTCGCGGACAGGTAAGGGGTGTCGATCTGCGCCAGGTTGCCCAGGCACACCACTTTGGAACCGGCGCCGGCACGGGTGATGATGGTTTTCATCTGGTGCGGTGTGAGGTTCTGGCATTCATCGATCAGAATCAGGCTCTGCTGGAAGCTGCGACCTCGGATGTAGTTGAGGGATTTGAACTGCAACGGCACTTTGCTGAGGATGTAGTCGACGCTGCCATGGGTGTTTTCGTCATCCATGTGCAAGGCTTCGAGGTTGTCGGTAATCGCCCCCAGCCACGGCTCCATTTTTTCCGCCTCGGTACCGGGCAGAAAGCCGATTTCCTGGTCCAGGCCCTGCACGCTGCGGGTGGCGATGATGCGGCGATAGCGTTTGGTGACCATGGTCTGTTCGATGGCGGCGGCCAGGGCCAGGATGGTTTTGCCCGAACCTGCGGCGCCGGTCAGGTTGACCAGGTGAATGTCCGGATCGAGCAGCGCATACAGCGCCAGGCTCTGGTAGATATCACGCGGTTTCAGGCCCCAGGCTTCCTGGTGCAACAGGGGTTCCTGATGCAGGTCGAGGATCAGCAACTTGTCGACCTGGATCTCTTTGATCCAGCCCACGAAGCCCTGTTCATCGACGATAAACTCATTGATATGCACGGCCGGCAGGTTGTCGATCAGCTGTACCTGATGCCAGGTGCGGCCGTGGTCCTGACGGGTTTCGACCTTGCTCACACGGTCCCAGAACGAACCGGTCATCATGTGATAACCACGGGACAACATCGACACATCGTCGACCAGTTGGTCGGTACTGTAGTCCTCGGCAGCGATCCCACACGCTCGTGCCTTGAGGCGCATATTGATGTCTTTGGTCACCAGCACCACGCGCAGGTCCTTGTCGCGGGCGTGCAGGTCGATCAATTGGTTGATGATTTTGTTGTCGTTCAGGTTTTCCGGCAGCAGGCTGTTGGGCTCGCTGCGCTTGCTCATCAGGATCGACAGCAAGCCCTTCGGGCCGCCCTTGCCACGCTGGATCGGTACGCCGACTTCAACGTCCTCGGGCGAGGCTTCACCCAGGGTCTTGTCGATCAGGCGGATGGCCTGGCGGCATTCGGCGGCAACGCTGTGGTGGCCGCTTTTGAGTTTGTCGAGCTCCTCAAGCACGATCATCGGGATGGCGACGTGGTGTTCTTCGAAGTTCAGCAGTGCGTTTGGATCGTGGATCAATACGTTGGTATCAAGCACATAAAGGATTGGCTGGTCGGAAGAAGGGTTACGTCCATGATCATCCATACTCGGTCACCTTTGTGGGAGCCATTCGACGCAATACCTGGGCGGTGCTGCGCCTCGATTCGACCACCGATTGCACCTTGAACAAGGTCAAGTGCAGTGCCCACAGGAGGAGTCTTGGAAGACGCCACCTGTGCTGCAGGTTTCGGCGATCTGACTTCGTAATACCGCAAAACCCATGACAGGAAAAAGCACTTTGACGTTTTTTTGAAGTTTATTTTTCAGGATGACGAATAGCACTAGCCGAGTGCCATGTACCCCGTTAAAGTCGGAAGTCCGCCTGCATCGAAATGTCGTAGCAAATCACCCCGAAAACACCCCATCGCCAGCAAAGCCGGGCACTTCATCGAAATGCCTCGCGACACTCCTGCCAACCCAAGCCACTCTGCGTCGTTGCCTGCAATACCATCGGCAATGCCACCCGCGCCTTGTCCTGGGTGTCGTGAAACACGATCACGCCTTTGCGCCATAGCAGCATCAACGTCAGCACCCGTTGCGCCGACTCATCGGCCTTGAGCTTGCCCGGCTCGTCCTGGGAATCGATGTCCCATAACGCCACCTGCAAACCCTGTTGCTGGAAGAAGCCCTGGCTGTCCGCACGGCGCTGCCCATAGGGCGGACGGAACAGCGGCACATAGTTTTCCGGCAGCAGATTCTGCACCAGCGCTGCGCTGCGGGTGATGGAGCTTTGCCAGTCAACCCAATGGCTATGGGAACGGTATTGCCACCCCTGGATACCCACGCACTGCCCCTGATACAGCGCCTGCACATCCGAGACAGAACTGCGCTCCACACGGCCTTGCAAACTGCTGCCAAGGGCGAAGAACGCGGCGTTCATCTTTTGCTTGCGCAGGTAGTCGGTCAGCCAATCGGTATTACCGCCCATCAACGCCGGGCCACCGTCGAAGGTCAGCAGGAACATGCGATCGTTGAGCTCGTCGCCATTGCGCTCATGATCGCCAAAGCGCGCCACTTCACTGCTGATCTGCGGAAACAGCGCAGCCTTGCGCAGCAGCTCATCCAGATAGCGCTCATGAAAGTGCCGACTGGGGGCAGCCCAGCCTATATAGAAAGAGTTGTCACTGACCTCGAACTTGCCGGCCTGCTCGCGCAGATCGTCCATGTTTTCCACCAGGTAGCAGAACGAGGCATCTGCTTCGCAGCTCTGCTGGGCGAATGTGTAGTTCTCCAACAGCCGTTGCCAGAGCTGGCGACGCAGGTCATCGATGGCGGCCAGGTTGATGATCTTCAGACCCAGCCGTTGCTTGAGCGCCGCGTCGTCCAGGGCTTCGCTGGCGAGCAGGCCGTGGGCGAACATCAGGATCTCCGCCCGCGAAGCCACATCGAACAGCGCCGGGCTGGCGAGTTTTTCCGGCCAGGTACCACGGTCCAGGCTGGCGACATCCACCGGCGCGGCCTGGGCATTCAGGCACAGCAGGCAAGCGGACAATAAAAGCGCTAATCGCACACGGGGTCTCCCTCTACAGAGTTACCGCCCATCATAGCGGATCGCATCTATCGCCATCATAGGTGGAGTCAAAACGCCCCAACCCCTAGAATCTCGCCCACGATTCCAGGAGCCAACTTCATGCTGATGGTGATTTCCCCCGCCAAAACCCTCGACTTCGAGTCCAAGCCGGTCACTGCGCGCTTCACCCAGCCGCAGTACCTGGACCACTCCCAGGAACTGATCGAGCAACTGCGCGAACTGAGCCCGGCGCAAATCAGTGAGCTGATGCACGTCTCCGACAAGATCGGTGGCCTCAACGCCGCGCGCTTCGGCAGCTGGACGCCGGCCTTCACTCCGGCCAACGCCAAGCAGGCGCTGCTGGCGTTCAAGGGCGATGTGTATACCGGCCTGAATGCCGAGACTTTCAGCGATGCCGATTTCAGCTATGCCCAGGACCATCTGCGTATGCTCTCGGGCCTGTACGGCCTGCTGCGTCCGCTGGACCTGATGATGCCGTATCGCCTGGAGATGGGCACCAAGCTGGCCAACGCCCGCGGCAAGGACCTTTACGCGTTCTGGGGCACACGCATCAGCGAATGGTTGAATGAGGCCCTGGCCGAACAAGGCGACGATGTGCTGCTTAACCTGGCCTCCAATGAGTACTTCTCGGCAGTCAAGCGCACGGCCTTGAACGCGCGGATCATCAATACCGAGTTCAAGGACCTGAAGAACGGTCAGTACAAGATCATCAGCTTCTACGCGAAGAAGGCCCGGGGCATGATGAGCCGTTTTGTGATTGAAGAACGCATCAACGATCCGGCCAGGCTCAAGCAGTTCGATGTGCAGGGTTATCGCTTCAATGCGGAGCAATCCAAGCCGGATAACCTGGTGTTTTTGCGCGATCACGCACCGGAATAAGGCCTGTACAGCCACCAACATCAACTGTGGGAGCTGGCTTGCCTGCGATAGCGGAGGGTCAGCCGACTCACATGTCGCTGATACACCGCTATCGCAGGCAAGCCAGCTCCCACATTTTTTGCCTGCATTCCACCCATCAATCGTCATTTATTTGGCGCCAGAAAAACATCCAGACACAACCCTAACGATTTCTTCACTCGACACCCGTCGGTTTTTTTCGTAGTGGCACCACTTTTTTTAAACGGTAGTGGCACAAAACTATCCCCTCGCACCAACTCCCCATAACTACTGGCCTAAATAGCAAGTGCTATCAATATAGTACCAGTGCCATCTTTTCTAATATTTCAAAAAATTTCGGGAAAGGGGATGAGTGGCCCGGAACTTCGTCCTGAAGCACCGCTCATACCACCGGTAACGAAATTCTCTGCTTACGTAAGAGATGACTTACATAGCGACCAACGGAAGTAGCCAAGTTGTCATAAAACACTTTGGTTCTATGGTCATAACATCAACTGATCGAGTTAAGGGTGGCGATAAGTACGCATTGCTATCCCCTGCAGGCCAAGGCAGCGCTGACCTAAATGAGCCCGTGCAAACACACAAGGCATTGATAAAAAAGGCATTTTGCCTGCATCAAAACCTTGCCGCACCGGCGCCGGAGCCTTCCTCCAAGGAAGCACGGCTGCATTTCAGGGCAAGCCCCAATAATAAGGCCTCGTTGCGCACAACTTGAGTGCAATAGTTAGTCACTCGTTATTCAACATGCCTGCACGCGGTAAGTCGGCGTCTATTCGCCTAACTTTCGCGGCATCAGTGACGCTTGCAAACATGAACTCCGGCCATTTAATGGCATGAATTAAACAAAGAGGTAATTGCGATGCGCATCAGCATATTTGGTTTGGGTTACGTTGGCGCAGTGTGTGCCGGTTGCCTGTCTGCCCGTGGCCACGAAGTGGTCGGCGTAGACATTTCCAAGGAAAAGATCGACCTGATCAATGCCGGTAAGTCGCCGATTGTTGAACCGGGTCTGGGCGAGCTGTTGAGCCAGGGTATCCAGACGGGCCGACTGCGTGGCACTACCAACTTCGCCGAGGCGATTCGCGATACCGACCTGTCGATGATTTGCGTCGGCACGCCAAGCAAGAAGAACGGTGACCTGGAACTGAACTACATCGAGTCGGTATGCCGCGAGATCGGTTTTGTGCTGCGTGACAAGACCACCCGCCACACCATCGTGGTGCGCAGCACCGTACTGCCGGGCACTGTCGCCAACGTGGTAATCCCGATCCTGGAAGATTGCTCCGGCAAGAAAGCCGGCGTCGACTTCGGCGTTGCGGTCAACCCCGAATTCCTGCGTGAATCCACTGCCATCGCCGACTACGACCTGCCACCGATGACCGTTATCGGCGAGTTTGATAAAGCCTCCGGCGATGTGCTGCAATCGCTGTACGAAGAACTCGACGCGCCGATCATCCGCAAGGACATCGCCGTTGCCGAAATGATCAAGTACACCTGCAACGTATGGCACGCCACCAAAGTCACCTTCGCCAACGAGATCGGCAACATCGCCAAGGCCGTCGGCGTTGACGGTCGTGAAGTGATGGAAGTGGTCTGCCAGGACAAGACCCTCAACCTGTCCCAGTACTACATGCGCCCAGGTTTCGCTTTCGGCGGTTCGTGCCTGCCCAAAGACGTGCGTGCCCTCACCTACCGCGCCGGCTCCCTGGACGTGGAAGCACCGCTGCTCAACTCGCTGATGCGCAGCAACGAGTCCCAGGTACAGAACGCCTTCGACATCGTCTCCAGCCACGACAAACGCAAAGTTGCGCTGCTGGGTCTGAGCTTCAAGGCCGGCACCGATGACCTGCGTGAAAGCCCCCTGGTAGAGCTGGCAGAAATGCTGATCGGCAAGGGCTACGACCTGAGCATCTACGACAGCAACGTCGAATACGCCCGCGTGCACGGCGCGAACAAGGACTACATCGAAGGCAAAATCCCGCACGTGTCGTCCCTGCTCAACTCGGATTTCGATGATGTGATCAACAACTCCGACGTGATCATCCTCGGTAACCGTGACGAGAAGTTCCGTGCCCTGGCGCATAACGCTCCGGAAGGCAAGCAAGTGGTCGACCTGGTGGGCTTCATGTCCAAGGCCACCAGCGTGAGCGGCCGTACCGAAGGTATTTGCTGGTAACAGCAACGGCAAGTTTCAGGCTGCCAGTGGCTTTATCCCCAGCGCTTGCAGCCTGAAGCCTCCTCACCTTGCGGATGACGCTTATGTCCAAGTTAAAACATGTATTTCTGCAATCGGCCGGCTGGCTGTTCTTTCTCAGCCTGCTGATGGGTCTCGCCCTGCTGTTGCCGGCGAGTACCTTCGATTCGCAATCGAAGAATTTTATTTTCCTGATTGGCGCTGTGGGTATCTGGCGCTACTCGATGGGCGCGACGCATTTCTTTCGCGGCATGCTGTTTCTCTACGTGGTGTACCCGCACCTGCGCCGCAAAGTGCGCAAGCTGGGCAAGGCCGCCGACCCGTCCCATGTGTTCCTGATGGTCACCAGTTTTCGTATCGATGCGTTGACCACCGCACAGGTCTACAGCTCGGTGATTCGTGAAGCCATCGACTGCGGCTTTCCCACCACCGTGGTGTGCTCGCTGGTGGAAATGTCCGATGAGCTGCTGGTGAAAAGCCTTTGGGAAAAGCTCAACCCGCCGGCTCACGTCAAGCTCGACTTCGTGCGCATCGCCGGTACCGGCAAACGCGACGGCCTGGCGTTTGGTTTCCGCGCCATCTCCCGCCACTTGCCGGATGACCGCGCCGTTGTAGCCGTGATCGATGGCGACACCGTGCTCGCCGAAGGCGTCGTGCGCAAGACCGTGCCGTGGTTCCAGCTGTTTGGCAATGTCGGCGGCCTGACCACCAACGAATTCTGCGAAGTGCGCGGCGGCTACATCATGAGCGAGTGGCACAAGCTGCGCTTTGCCCAACGCCACATCAACATGTGCTCCATGGCCCTGTCCAAGCGCGTGCTGACCATGACCGGGCGCATGTCGGTATTCCGCGCCAGCGTAGTGACTGACCCGGGCTTTATCGCCGATGTGGAAAGCGACTCGCTGCAACACTGGCGCCTGGGCCGCTTCAAGTTCCTCACCGGCGATGACAAGTCCAGCTGGTTCAGCCTGATGCGCCTGGGCTACGACACCTTCTACGTGCCGGACGCCGCCATCAACACCGTGGAACACCCGCCGGAAAAGAGCTTTATCAAGGCCAGCCGCAAACTGATGTTCCGCTGGTACGGCAACAACTTGCGCCAGAACTCCCGTGCCCTCGGCCTGGGCGTGCGTCGCCTGGGCCTGTTCACCAGCGTGGTGCTGTTCGACCAGCGCGTGTCGATGTGGACCTCCCTGCTCGGCCTGACCGTAGCGATGATTGCCACTTTCAAGTACGGCGGCGCCTTCATCCTCGCCTACCTGCTGTGGATCGGCATCACCCGCCTGATCCTCACCCTGCTGCTGTCGTGCTCCGGCCACAAGATCGGCCCGGCCTACCCGCTGATTCTCTATTACAACCAGATCATGGGCGCGTTGGTGAAGATCTACGTGTTCTTCCGCCTTGATCAACAGTCCTGGACCCGCCAGGACACCAAACTGACCCGCGATTTGGCCAGCTTTCAACGTTGGTTCAACACCTGGTCGTCTCGGACCATGACCTTCTCCGCCGGCAGCATCTTCGTTGCCGTGTTGCTGATGATGGTCTGACCCTGCCAAGCCTGAATTAACTAGGAAACCGAATACTATGAACAGCCAAGTAAACGCCAACGTTGTCCACGAATCCGAAGCCCAGCGCCAACACGCCCGGGTGAAAATCCCGGCCAAGCTGCGCTTCTTCAACAGTGACCGCACGCCGACCGAAGCAAAGGTTATCGACCTGTCCGCCGGCGGCCTGGCCTTCACCGCCACCCAGCCGCTCACCATCGGCCAAGTGCACAAGGGCCGCCTGCAGTTCGTGATCGACAACCTCGGCCTGGCCATGGACGTGGAGCTGCAGATCCGCTCCTACGACCGCCAGACCGGCCGCACCGGCTGCCAGTTTCAGAACCTCGATGCCCAGGATATTTCTACCCTGCGTCACCTGATCACTTCGCACCTGTCCGGCGACATCGTGACCATGGGCGACGTACTCGCGACCCTGCAACGCGACAACTTCACCAAGGCACGCAAGGTCAAGGACGGCGGCAGCGGCATGACTGCGTTCGGTCGCCTGCGCGCCGTGACATTCAGCCTGGCGATCTTTTTGGTCGGCCTGGCAGCCTTCGGCTTTGTGGTCAAGTCGCTCTACGGCATGTACTTCGTCAGCCACGCCCAGGCCGGCCTCGTCAGCGTACCGGGCATGAACGTGACCATGCCCCGTGACGGCACCGTGCAGAGCCTGCTCAAAGGTGATTCGGTTGCGGCCAAGGGCGCGCCACTGGCGACGTTCAGCACCAGTATGCTCGACGTACTCAAGGGCCACCTGGACGAAGACCAACTGCAACCGGCCAAGGTTGAAGAGCTGTTCGGCAAGCAAATGACCGGCACCCTGACTTCGCCGTGCGACTGCGTGGTCGCCCAGCAACTGGTCGCCGACGGCCAGTACGCCAGCAAGGGCGATGTGATCTTCCAACTGGTGCCACGCGGCAGCCAGGCCAATGTGGAAGCGCGCTTCAGCTATCGCCAGTTCGGTGATGTGCGCCCAGGTACCCCGGTGAGCTTCCAGGTCGCCGACGAAGAACAGGTTCGCACCGGCACCATCGTCAGCAGCACCAGCCTGAACAGCGCCGACCTGTCCTCTGACATCCGTGTGCAGATCAAGCCCGACGCACCGCTGGACAGCACCTACGCCGGCCGCCCGGTGGAAGTCACCAGTGACCGTGGCCCATCGCTGAACTGGCTGATCGACAAAGCCATGGCTCACGGTCTGTAAGCGAGGACATGCCTGTGAACTCTATTCCAACAACACCGCTGACCTCTGTGGGAGCCGGGCTTGCCCGCGATGCAGGCGACTCGGTGCATCAGTTGCACCGCAGCGATGCCATCGCAGGCAGGCCAGTTCCCACACAGAGCAAATTTCACCTGGCCTCTGCGTACTGCGCGCTGGCACTGGCCGTAAGCCTGGCCGGTTGCGCCGGCCTGCCCGACCAGCGCCTGGCCAACGAAGCCCTCAAGCGCGGCGACACCGTCACCGCCCAGCAGAATTACCAGCAACTGGCGGAACTGGGCTACAGCGACGCCCAGGTGGGCCTGGCCGATATCCAGGTCGGCACCCGCGACCCAGCGCAAATCAAGCAGGCCGAAGCCACCTACCGTGCGGCGGCAGACACCTCGCCCCGCGCCCAGGCACGCCTGGGTCGCCTGTTGGCGGCCAAGCCGGGCGTCACTGAGGCCGAGCACCATGAAGCCGAAAGCCTGCTGAAAAAAGCCTTTGCCAATGGCGAAGGCAACACCTTGATCCCGCTGGCGATGCTGTACCTGCAATACCCCCACAGCTTCCCCAATGTGAATGCCCAACAGCAGATCAGCCAATGGCAGGCGGCGGGTTACCCGGAGGCCGGCCTGGCCCAGGTGCTGCTGTATCGCACCCAGGGTACCTACGACCAGCATCTGGATGATGTGGAGCGCATCTGCAAAGCCGCGCTGAACACCACCGATATCTGCTACGTCGAACTGGCCACGGTCTATCAGAAAAAACAGCAGCCGGAACAACAGGCCGAACTGCTCAAGCAAATGGAAGCAGGCGTAAGCCGTGGCACCGTCACCGCCCAGCGCGTCGACAGCGTCGCCCGCGTACTCGGCGATGCCACCCTCGGTACCCCGGACGAGAAAACCGCCCAGGCGTTGCTGGAAAAAATCGCCCCCGGCTACCCGGCGTCCTGGGTCAGCCTGGCGCAACTGCTCTACGACTTCCCCGAACTGGGCGATGTCGAGCAGATGATGAAGTACTTGGACAACGGCCGCGCCGCCGACCAGCCACGCGCCGAATTGCTGCTGGGCAAGCTCTACTACGAAGGTAAGTGGGTGCCCGCCGATGCCAAGGCCGCCGAGGCGCATTTCGAAAAAGCCGTGGGCCGTGAAGTGGCCGCCGATTACTACCTCGGCCAGATCTACCGCCGTGGCTACCTGGGCAAGGTTTACCCGCAAAAAGCCCTGGACCACCTGCTGACCGCAGCGCGCAACGGCCAGAACAGCGCCGACTTCGCCATTGCCCAACTGTTTTCCCAAGGCAAGGGCACCAAGCCCGACCCATTGAACGCCTATGTCTTCAGCCAGTTGGCCAAGGCCCAGGACACGCCAGAAGCCAATGACCTGGCCACCCAGCTCGAAGCGCCGCTGACGCCTGCGCAACGCGCCGAAGGCCAACGCCTGGTGCAACAGGAACTGGCCGCCCGCGGCACCCTGGCCCAAAGCACGCTGCAACTGCACGCCCTGCAAGAAGAAGACGGCGAGGAATCCCTATGAAGCTCAACCCATTCGTCAAGGCCGGTATCGGCCTGTCCTTCGCCCTGCTGTGGTCGTGCCCGACCCTGGCCGCGCTCACCGAAGCGAAGAACTTCGGCCTGGAAGTCAAAGCCACCGCGCAGTCTGAAGACGACCGCGACCTGGGCACCCAGAAAGGCGGCGACGTCAACGGCATCGGCCTCGACCTGCGCCCCTGGATCTACGGCGAAAGCGGCGCGTGGAGCGCCTACGCCATGGGCCAGGCAGTAGTGTCCAGCGACATCATCGAGACCGACACCCTGCAACAGTCGGCCGATGACACCACCGAGCAGCAGTCGAGCAACGACGACCGCAAGGCCAAGAAAAACTACCTGGCCCTGCGTGAGTTCTGGGTCGGCTACAGCGGCTTCACGCCCTACCCCGGCGAGATCCTCAAGTTCGGCCGCCAGCGCCTGCGCAATGACGACGGCCAGTGGCGCGACACCAACATCGAAGCGTTGAACTGGACCTTCGACACCACCTTGCTCAAGGCCAATGTCGGCGCCGCCGAACGCTTCAGCGAATACCGCACCGACCTTAAGGAATTGTCGCCGGTCGACAAGGACCGCCAGCACTTCTACGCCGACGCCGCCTACCAGTGGACACCGGGCCAGTGGATCGGCCTGCGCGGCCACCACACCCACGACGACGGCAAGCTCGACTACGCCGAACCGGGTGTGGCCAGCGACCCGCTGGACAAGCGCGAAAACGGCGATCTCACCTGGCTGGGCATCGAAGCCAATAGCGACGCCTACAACTGGCGCAACACCAACACCGTCAACTACTGGGCGAGCATCACCGGCATGAAAGGCGACCGCGACAAGGTCAACGCCTTGAACGCCGACGGCAGCCGCCCCACCTCCGCCAAACGCAGCGATGACGTCAGCGGCTGGGCCACCGATATCGGCGTGCGCCTGCGCCTGGATCCGCAGTGGCAAGTGGGTGCCGCGTACTCGCGCGCCAGTGCCGAGTACGAACAGAACGGCCTGCAAAGCAACCGTTCGAATTGGACCGGCACCCAGTCCCGTGTGCATCGCTTTGGTGAAGCGTTTCGCGGCGAAATGAACAACATGCAGTCCATGAGCCTGTTCGGTTCCTGGCAGCTGCGCGAGGACTATGACGCCAGCCTGGTGTACCACAAGTTCTGGCGCGTGGACGGCAACAAGCCGGTGGGCAGCAACGGCATCGACGCGGTGCAGAACAACACCGATGACGTCACCGGCGCGATCCTCTCCAGCACCTCCCTGCCGTTGGAAGACGGCAAGAAAGACCTCGGCCAAGAAATGGACCTGGTGGTCACCAAGTACTTCAAGAAAGGCTTGCTGCCAGCGGCGCTGAGCCAGTCGATCGACGAGCCTTCAGCCCTGGTGCGTTTGCGTGCCGGCGTGTTCAAGCCCGGCGATGCCTATGGCAGCCAGGTCGACTCCTACATGCACCGCGCGTTTGTCGACGTGGTCTGGAAATTCTGATGGGAGCCTGCGCCATGAATGCTCAAAGCCTACTCGTCGCGGCAATGCTGATGGCCAGCGCCACAGCGTTTGCCGATACGGCGGCCAAGGCGCCGATCATCGCCAAGGAACTGCAACAGGCCAAAACCTACACCATCTCCAGCCCGTCTACCGCGCCGCTTGAAATGGCCAAGCCGGCGCTGCCCGACCTGTCGGGCTACACCGCGCAGGCGATGGAAAAGAAAATCGTCAAGACCAAGGCGGGCAAAATCAGCATCCGCCGCATGATGCAGGAAGACGCGCTCAAGGACTTTATCGGCGGCGATAACAAGATGGCCGAATGGGTGGTGCGCCAGCATGGCATTCCCCAGGCGATCTTCGTCGACGACGGCTACATGAACCTCAAGGACCTGCTGGGCAAAGTGCCCAAGCAGTACTTCAGCGAAACGTCGCCGGGTGTGTTCCTGGCCAAGTTGCCGATCGTGGTGGGCCGTAAAGGCATCCTCGATATCGACAAGAACACCCAGGAACTGCGCCTGTCCCAACAAGCCGGCGCGTTTTTGATCAACGACGGCCAGCTGTTCGTGCGTGACACCAAGGTCACCGGCTGGGATGAAAAAACCAACGGTCCGGCGCTGTTCAAGTCGGCCAAGGAATTCCGCCCGTTCCTGCTGGCCTGGGGCGGCACCGAGACCTACATCTCCAAAACCAAGATGGCCAGCTTCGGCTACGCCAACAGTAAGTCGTACGGGGTGAGTATTTCCCAGTACACGCCGAACATGGCCAAGGTGCTCAAGCGCCCCGAGCCGACCGGTTGGATCATCGACTCCGAGTTCTCGGACATGTGGTACGGCTTCTACTGCTATGAGACCACGGGCTTTGTGATCAAGGGCAATACCTACAAAGACAACATCGTCTACGGCATTGACCCCCATGACCGTTCTCACGGCCTGATCATCGCGGACAACACCGTGTACGGCACCAAGAAGAAGCACGGCATCATCATTTCCCGGGAAGTGAACGACAGCTTTATCTTCAACAACCGCAGCTATGACAACAAGCTTTCGGGCCTGGTGATCGACCGTAACAGCGTGAACAACCTGATCGCCGACAACGAGATCTACCGCAACCACACCGACGGCATCACCCTCTATGAGAGCGGCGACAACCTGCTGTGGGGCAACAAGGTGATCAGCAACCGTCGCCACGGGATCCGCGTGCGTAACAGCGTGAACATCAAGCTCTACGAAAACACCTCGATGGCCAACGGGCTGACCGGCGTGTACGGCCACATCAAGGACTTGACCGACACCGACCGCGACATCGCCCTCGACCCGTTCGACGCCAAGGTCTCGCTGATCGTGGTCGGCGGTGAACTGGCGGGTAACGGCAGCGGGCCGCTGTCCATCGACTCGCCGTTGAGTATCGAGCTGTATCGCGTGTCGATGCTGGCGCCGACCAAATCCAGCGGCATCAGCTTCTCCGGCATCCTGGGCGACCGCCAGGAAGAAATTCTCGACCTGCTGGTGCGCCAGCAGAAAGCCGTGCTGATCGACCCCGTCGAACGCCAGACCGAATTGCAGGACTGAGGATGACCCTTATGCACCCACACATGATCAAACTGCTGAGCCTCTCGGGTCTGACCCTCGGCCTGCTGGCGGCCAGCCAGGGCGTACGCGCCGATGAAGTCAAAGCTCCTACCTTCACCGCTGAACCCTGCTGCAGCCTGTGCCCGGCCGCCCATGACGCGAAAAACTACACCACGCGCTACCAGCAGAACTTCACCACCCTGGTGCAAGCCCAGGGCGACTGGCTGTTCCGTACCCAGGAAGACCTGCGCACCGAGTTCGACACCACCCCGGCCGGCTACAAGCGCATGCAGCAGTTGCACGATGCGTTCAAGAGCAAGGGCGTGGAACTGGTGGTGGTCTACCAGCCGACCCGTGGCCTGGTGAACCGCAACAAGCTCAACCCGGCGGAGAAAGCCTCGTTCGACTTCGACAAAGCCCTGGGCAACTACAAAACCATGCTCGGCCGCTTCGCCAAGATGGGCTACGTGGTACCAGACCTGTCGCCGCTGACCAACGAACAACTGCCGGATGAATTGCCAGCCCACGATTTCTACTTCCGTGGCGACCAGCACTGGACCCCATACGGCGCCCAGCGCACCGCGAAAATCGTCGCGGCCAAGGTCAAGCAGATGCCGGAATATGCCGAGATTCCCAAGCGTGAGTTCGAGACCAAGCGCTCGGGCCGCATGGGCAAGACCGGCACCCTGCACAACATGGCCGGGCAACTGTGTGGCACCAGCTATGCGATCCAGTACATGGACCAGTTCACCACCGAGCCCAAGGGCGAAGCCGGTGACGGCGACCTGTTCGGCGATTCGGGCAACCCGCAGATCACGCTGGTGGGCACCAGCCACAGTGGCAAGAACTACAACTTCGCCGGTTTCCTGGAAGAGGAAATCGGGGCCGACATCCTCAACGTCGCCTTCCCCGGCGGTGGCCTGGAAGGCTCGATGCTGCAGTACCTGGGCAGCGACGAATTCCAGAAGAGCCCACCGAAGATCCTGATCTGGGAATTCTCGCCGCTGTACCGTCTCGACCAGGAAACCATCTACCGCCAGATGATGGCGCTGCTGGACAACGGTTGCGAAGGCAAGACCGCGCAGATGTCGGCCAGCACCACGCTCAAACCGGGCAAAAACGAACTGATGGTCAACAGCGCGAACAAAGACCTGCGCAACGCCAACCATCAGGTGGATATCCGCTTCGCCGATCCGTCGGTGAAAACCTTGCAAGCCACCCTCTGGTACATGAACGGGCGCCACGAGGACATCAAGATCGAGAAACCCGAAACATCCGATACAGACGGGCGTTTCGCCTTTGAACTGCGCACCGATGAAGACTGGGCCTCGCAGAACTTGCTGGCCGTGGAAGTGCAGGGCCCCGAAGCGGGCGCTGCGGCGCAGAAGGTTGAAGCGAAAATTTGCACACGCAACGTATTCCCAAGCGGTGGTCAGCAGACCGCCCAACTCGGGAAGTGAGGTTACTTATGCAAAAGTTATTGCTCCCTGGCCTGCTGGGCCTGGCCATGTTCGCAGGTTCCGTCAATGCAGCGGCGCCACTGCGTCCACCCCAGGGCTATTTCGCACCGATCGAAGCGTTCAAGACCGGCGACTTCAAGAATGATTGCGACAGCATGCCAACGCCCTACACCGGGCCGTTGCAGTTTCGCAGTAAGTACGAAGGTTCCGACAAGGCCCGTTCGACCCTGAATGTGCAGTCGGAAAAAGCCTTTCGCGACAGCACCGCCGACATCACCAAGCTGGAAAAAGACACCAGCAAACGGGTGATGCAGTTCATGCGCGACGGCCGTCCACAGCAGCTCGAATGCACCCTGAACTGGCTGGTGTCATGGGCCAAGGCCGATGCGTTGATGTCCAAGGACTTCAATCACACCGGCAAGTCCATGCGCAAATGGGCGCTGGGCAGCATGGCCTCGGCCTATGTGCGCCTGAAGTTCTCCGAGTCGCAGCCACTGGCCAAGCACCCGCAGGAAGCCCAGCAGATCGAAGCCTGGTTCAACAAGCTGGCCGACCAGGTGGTGAGCGACTGGGACAACCTGCCCCTGGAAAAAACTAACAACCACTCGTACTGGGCCGCCTGGTCGGTGATGGCAACGTCCATCGCTACCAACCGCCGCGACCTGTTTGACTGGGCGGTGAAGGAATACAAGGTCGGCGTGAACCAGGTCGATGACCAGGGTTTCTTGCCGAACGAATTGAAGCGCCAGCAACGCGCCCTGTCGTACCACAACTACGCGCTGCCGCCGCTGTCGATGATCGCCAGTTTTGCGCTGGTCAACGGCGTGGACCTGCGCCAGGAAAACAACAGCGCGCTCAAGCGCCTGGGCGACAAGGTGCTGGCCGGGGTGAAAGACCCGGACATCTTCGAGCAGAAGAACGGCAAAGAGCAGGACATGAAGGACCTCAAGGAAGACATGAAATTTGCCTGGCTTGAGCCCTTCTGCACCCTCTACACCTGCGCACCGGATGTGATCGAACGCAAGCATGGCATGCAACCGTTCAAGACCTTCCGCCTGGGCGGTGACCTGACCAAGGTCTACGACCCGGCGCATGAAAAAGGCAACAAAGGCAGCTAGTCGCTGATCGTTCCCACGCTCTGCGTGGGAATGCAGCACGGGACGCTGTGCGTCCCAAAGCGTGGCGCAGAGCGCCACAAGAGGCATTCCCACGCAGAGCGTGGGAACGATCACAGCCTCCCCCGACATCGTGGGGGTTGGGGGGGCTCTGGCCCTTGACTGTTGGTTAAACATGGAGAGATCGGGATGGTTTTCTCGTCCAATGTGTTCCTGTTTCTGTTCTTGCCGATCTTTCTCGGCTTGTACTATTTGAGCGGGCAACGCTATCGCAATCTGCTGCTGCTGATTGCCAGCTACGTGTTCTACGCCTGGTGGCGAGTGGACTTCCTGGCGCTGTTCGCGGCCGTCACGCTGTGGAACTACTGGATCGGCCTCAAGGTTGGTGCCGCCGGTGTACGCACCAAGCCGGCGCAGCGCTGGCTGTTGCTCGGGGTGGCGGTCGACCTGTGCATCCTCGGCTACTTCAAGTACGCCAACTTCGGCGTCGACAGCATCAATGTAATGATGAAGTCGGCAGGCCTGGAGCCGTTCATCCTCACTCACGTGCTGTTGCCGATCGGGATCTCGTTCTACATTTTCGAGTCCATCAGCTACATCATCGACGTGTACCGTGGCGACACCCCGGCGACCCGCAACCTCATCGACTTCGCAGCGTTCGTGGCGATCTTCCCGCACCTGATCGCCGGTCCCGTGCTGCGCTTTCGCGACCTGGCCGACCAGTTCAACAACCGCACCCACACCCTGGATAAATTCTCCGAGGGCTGCACGCGGTTCATGCAGGGTTTCATCAAGAAGGTCTTTATTGCTGACACCCTCGCGGTGGTGGCCGACCATTGCTTCGCCCTGCAAAACCCCACCACAGGCGATGCCTGGCTCGGCGCGCTGGCCTATACCGCGCAGCTGTACTTCGACTTCTCCGGCTACAGCGACATGGCCATTGGCTTGGGTTTGATGATGGGTTTTCGCTTCATGGAAAACTTCAAGCAGCCCTACATCAGCCAGTCGATCACCGAGTTCTGGCGGCGCTGGCACATCAGCCTGTCCACCTGGCTGCGTGACTACCTGTACATCACCCTGGGCGGCAACCGCAAAGGCACCCTGACCACTTACCGCAACCTGTTCCTGACCATGCTGCTCGGTGGCCTGTGGCACGGCGCGAACATCACCTACATCGTGTGGGGCGCCTGGCACGGCATGTGGCTGGCGATTGAAAAAGCCATCGGGCTGAACACCGCACCGCGCAGTTTCAATGTGCTGCGCTGGGCCTTTACCTTCCTGCTGGTGGTAATGGGCTGGGTGATCTTCCGCGCCGAAAACCTGCACGTTGCCGGGCGTATGTACGGTGCGATGTTCAGCTTTGGCGAGTGGTCACTGTCGGAACTCAACCGCGCCAACCTTACCGGCCTGCAAGTGGCAACCCTGGTGGTGGCCTATGCAACGCTGGCGTTCTTCGGCCTGCGCGACTTCTACACCAACCGCCCTGCCGACAAGGCCAAGCCAGCCGACCCGAGCCTGATCAAGGCCGTACCCGGCGACAACCCTGGCAGCATCCACGAGCCCGGTTTCAGCGTGGGCCGTGACGCTGCCGTGCAACCGGCCTACTGGACCGCTGACTGGCCACGCTACGCCATGCGCGCGGCGGTGCTTCTGCTGTTCGTGGCGTCGATCCTGAAACTGTCGGCGCAGAGTTTCTCGCCGTTCCTTTACTTCCAATTCTGAGGGAGCCGACCATGACCCGTTCATTACGCGTCCTCTACATAAGCCTGTTCCTGGTGCTGTTGCTGGCACTTGGCGCCTGGTCGCTGCGCAGCTTCTTTGGCTTCAGCACCAACGCCGATGCCACCGTGCTCAACGGTCGCTGGACCAAAGCCGTCGAGACCCACTACGACGACGAGTTCCCGATCAAGCGCCTGGGCACCAACCTGTGGGCGGCGCTGGACTACAAGTTGTTCAATGAAGGCCGCCCTGGCGTGGTGCTGGGCCGCGATCACTGGTTGTACAGCGACGAGGAATTCAACCCCGCCGTCAACGAAGACCAGAACCTGCAAGGCAACTACGCGCTGGTCGAAGGCGTGCGCCAGAAGCTCAAGGCCCAGGGTATCCAACTGGTGATGGCGATCGTGCCGGCCAAGGTACGCCTGTATCCGGAGCATTTGGGTGAAGTCAAACCGGCCAGCGTGCACGCCAACCTGTACCAGGACTTCCATGCCCGAGTGGCGGCGGACAACATTCCAGCTCCAGATCTGCTCGGCCCGCTGCAACAGGCCAAGCTCGCCGGCAAGCAAGTGTTCCTGCGCACCGATACTCACTGGACACCGGACGGTGCCGAAGTCGCCGCCAAGCAATTGGCCAAGGCGATTGCCGACAAAACCCCACTGAGCGGCGAGCCGCAGCGTTTTGTCACCGAGGCTGAGAAAACCGAGCCACATAAAGGTGACTTGCGTTTGTTCCTGCCCCTGGACCCGCTGTTCGAAAACCTGATGCCACCTAAAGAGCCGCTGGAAAAACGCGTCACCCACCTGGCCGAAGAGAAAGGTGATGACGCGCTGTTCAGCGACAGCGAAACCCCGGTGGCCCTGGTGGGCACCAGCTACAGCGCCAACCCCAACTGGAACTTCGTGGGTGCGCTCAAACAAGCCTTGCACAGCGACGTGGTCAGCTACGCCGAAGATGGCCACGGCCCGATCCTGCCGATGCTCAGCTACCTCAAAAGTGACGACTTCAAGAACAGCCCGCCTCAGGTGCTGATCTGGGAGTTTCCTGAACGTTATCTGCCTATCAACAACGAAATCGGTGATGCCGACCCAGCCTGGGTTGCGCAGCTTAAACAAGCCGGTTCGCGCCAACAGAACATGGCAATCAACACACCTAAATCCGAGACGCCCGACCGGGCGCAAAACTGAAAGAGAGGTAACTCACATGACTTTCACTACTACTCCTCGTCGTCTCGCTAAAACCCTGGCTATCGCAGCAGGCCTGAGCGTCGTATCCCTGTCGGCCTTCGCTGCCGGTGACGCCGCCCTATACGGCCCGACTGCACCAAAAGGCTCCAGCTTTGTGCGTATCTACAACGCCAGCAACCAGGAAGTCAGCGCCACCGTCGGCAGCACCAACCTCAGCGACGTTGCGCCACTGGCCAGCAGCGACTTCAGCTTCATGCCGGGCGGTGACTACAGCGCCAAGGTCGGCAGCCAGACCCTGCCGGTCAAGCTGGCCGCCGACCACTACTACACCCTGGTCAACAGCGGCAGCGGCCAGCCGCAGTTGATCGAAGAGCCACCGTTCAAGAACAAGCAGAAATCCCTGGTGCGCGTACAGAACCTCAGCGACAAGGCCCTGACCTTGAAGACCGCCGACGGCAAGACCGATGTGGTCAAGTCGGTGGCCGCCAAGGGCCGTGGCGAGCGTGAGATCAACCCGGTGAAAGTGAGCCTGGCGCTGTATGACGGTGACAAGAAAGTCGGTGATGTGAAGCCGGTTGCGTTGGAACGCGGTGAAGCGGCGGTGTTGTACGTCACCGGTTCAGGTTCGAGCCTGTCGCCAGTGTGGGTGAAACGCCCAGTGTCGACCCGCTGATTATTTCCCTGAGTTGACACGCCCCCTTGTGGGAGCTGGCTTGCCTGCGATGGCGGTCTTGTAGGCGCCATCGCAGGCAAGCCAGCTCCCACACTGACCGGGGCTCAACTCAGGACCGAGACAAAAACAAGAGTGAAACGACAAACCTTCGTAGCTCTGACCCATATCGATTCAAGGAGAAACACCATGATCCCAGTAATCCTTTCCGGTGGTAGCGGCTCACGTCTTTGGCCGCTTTCGCGTAAACAATTCCCCAAGCAGTTCCTGGCACTGACCGGCGAGCACACCTTGTTCCAGCAAACCCTGGAGCGCCTGGTGTTCGAAGGCATGGACGCCCCCATCGTGGTCTGCAACAAAGATCACCGTTTCATCGTCAACGAGCAACTGAGCGCACGCAAGCTCGACTGCCAGCGCATCCTGATGGAACCCTTCGGCCGCAACACTGCGCCGGCCGTGGCCCTGACCGCGATGATGCTGGTCAACGAAGGCCGTGACGATTTGATGCTGGTACTGCCCGCCGACCACGTGATCGACGACCAGAAAGCCCTGCAACGCGCACTGGCCCTGGCCACCGTGGCCGCCGAGCGGGGCGAGATGGTACTGTTCGGCGTGCCGGCCACCCGCCCGGAGACCGGCTACGGCTACATCAAGTCCACCAACGATTCGCTGCTGCCTGAAGGCGTGAGCCGCGTGCAACAGTTCGTGGAAAAACCCGATGAAAAACGTGCGGTCGAGTTCGTCAAAAGCGGTGGCTACTTCTGGAACAGCGGCATGTTCCTGTTCCGTGCCAGCCGCTTCCTCGAAGAGCTGAAAAAGCATGACCCGGACATCTACGACACCTGCGTGCTGACCCTGGAGCGCAGCGAGCAGACCGCCGATACCGTGACCTTCGACGACGCCACCTTCGCCTGCTGCCCGGACAATTCCATCGACTACGCCGTGATGGAAAAAACCCAACGCGCCTGCGTCGTGCCCTTGGCCGCTGGCTGGAGCGATGTGGGTTGCTGGGCCTCGCTGTGGGCGGTCAACGATAAAGACGCCAACGGCAACGTGAGCAAAGGCGACGTGGTGATCCAGGACAGCCGCAACTGCATGGTGCATGGCAACGGCAAACTCGTGTCGGTGATCGGCCTGGACAACATCGTGGTGGTGGAAACCAAAGACGCGATGATGATTGCCCACAAGGACAAGGTCCAGGGCGTCAAGCAGATGGTCAACACCCTCAACGAGCAAGGCCGCAGCGAGACCCAGAACCACTGCGAAGTCTATCGTCCGTGGGGTTCCTACGACTCGGTGGACATGGGCGGGCGTTTCCAGGTCAAGCACATCTCGGTCAAGCCGGGCGCGTGCCTGTCGCTGCAGATGCACCACCACCGCGCCGAACACTGGATCGTGGTCAGCGGCACCGCCGAAGTCACCTGTGACGACAACGTGTTCCTGCTCTGCGAAAACCAGTCCACCTACATCCCGATCGCCTCGGTGCACCGCCTGCGCAACCCGGGCAAGATCCCGTTGGAGATCATCGAAGTGCAATCGGGCAGCTATCTGGGGGAAGACGATATCGAGCGCTTCGAAGATATCTACGGGCGCTCGACACCGGTTGAACGTGGCGTGTCGGTGAAAACTATCGCGCAGTAAAACAGTCGTACAAGAAGCCCTCGCCCAGCCCATTGCGTCCCCTATCCGCAGTGGGTTGGGTGGGGGCTTTTTATTTGGGGTTTGTGGTGACTGTACAGGCCTCATCGCAGGCAAGCCAGCTCCCACAGTTGACCGCGCACCCACTTTGGAATGCGGTCGAATGTGGGAGCTGGCTTGCCTGCGATGGCGTCTGCCCGGCCAACACAATGCTCAAGGTAACCAATCCCACCTAAGCTTAAGTTAGGATGCTGGTTCCCTATTCGAGGTGGTCTCCATGTTCTTCGGCGTTCTCCTGATCATCACCTGGCTGATCCTGCTGCTGCGCTACCCGGCCAAGGCGCTGCCGGTATCGTTGGCCGCTGCCGTTGGCCTGGGTTTCGTCGCCGTCTGGGTGGTATGGCTGGACAACCGCGAAGCCGCGCAATTGGCTCGCCTTGAGCTGCGCATTACTTACGCCCCACAGGAATGCCCGGCCGACCGTCCTTTAAAACTGACCCTGAACAACGGCAACGACGTGCCACTGACCGAACTGCGCTGGCGCGTCGCCGCCTATGCACCGGGCGATACGGTCAACCTGGCCGACAATGTCTACGCCGCCCCACGCTATCGCGGCCCCGGCGAGTTGCAGGCGGGCGCCACCTGGGATGACTGCCTGCCCACCCCGCCGCTGCGTCCCGGCTATCGCCCACAAACCCTGGAATTTCGCGCCGAGCACCTGCAAGGCAGTTTCTCGGACTGACAAAGGAATGATGCATGCCCAACGTACTGATCACCGGTTGTTCCAGCGGCATCGGCCGCGCCCTTGCCGATGCGTTCAAAGCCGCAGGCTTCGAGGTATGGGCCAGCGCCCGCCAACCCGATGATGTCGCCGCGCTTATCGCCGCAGGCTTTAATGCCCTACAACTGGACGTCAACGACAGCGCCGCCCTGCAACGCTTGTCCGAGCAGTGGGGCGAGTTGGATGTGCTGATCAACAACGCTGGCTACGGCGCCATGGGCCCATTGCTCGACGGCGGTACCGAGGCGATGCAACGCCAATTCGAAACCAATGTGTTTTCCATCGTCGGCGTGACCCAGGCGTTGTTTCCCGCCCTGCGCCGCAACAAGGGCCTGGTGGTGAATATCGGCAGCGTTTCCGGCGTATTGGTGACGCCGTTTGCCGGCGCCTACTGCGCGTCCAAAGCCGCTGTGCATGCGTTAAGCGACGCCCTGCGCATGGAGCTGGCACCGTTTGGCGTGCAGGTGATGGAAGTTCAGCCTGGTGCGATCAATACAAGCTTTGCAAAGAATGCCGGCGCCCAAGCCGAATTGCTGATCCACGAACAGTCACCATGGTGGCCGTTGCGCGAGGGCATTCGGGCACGCAGCCAAGCGTCCCAGGACAAGCCAACCCCGGCCAGTGAATTTGCTGCAGACGTGCTCAAGGCGGTGCAGCACGTGCGACCGCCACGCCTGTTGCGTTCGGGCAACGGCAGCCGCGCGTTGCCGTTGATGGCGGCGCTATTGCCCAAGGGGTTGTTGGAGATGGTGTTGAAGAAGCGCTTTGGTTTGAGTGGCAGCCTCTAGCCCTTCATAAAATCAATAAACGCCCGCACCTTCAGCGGCAGGTGCCGGGTATCCGGGTACATCGCGTAGACCCCTTGGGGGGCGAAGCGATGATCCGCCAGCACACGCACCAGCCGTCCGGCCTCCAAGTCTTCCTGCACCAGCCATTGCGGCAGAATCGCCACACCGTGGCCGCGCACAGCAAATGCCTGGAGCACTGCCGCACTATCAGCCACCAACGCAGCAGGCCCGGCACGGTATTGATGTTGAATGCCCGCTGGGTCGGTGACGCTCAGTTCGGTCAAGCGGCCATGGCCCAACCGGGGGATCTGCTCCAGCTCTTCCAGGGTCTGAAGCCCGGCAAACTGCGGTGCCGCAACAGCAAACACATCGAACGTCGACAACTGCACCGCCCGATGATTGGAGTCCAGCAGGCGCCCCAGGCGAATCGCCACGTCAAAACGCTCGGAGATCAGGTCGGCGTGGGTGGAGGATGTGGATAAGTGGATATTCAGGTCCGGGTGCAGGCGGCGAAAGGCTTCTACCGCCGGGGCAACGACGGCCAGGGCATATTCGACAGTGGTGGTGATGCGCAGCGTGCCCTTGAGCTGAGCATGCTCACTGCGGGCTTCTTCTACCGCCAGGCGGGCCTCTTCGAGCATGCGCGTGCAGCGCAGGTAAAAGCGTTCGCCGGCATCGGTGAGCGCCAGTTGGCGGGTGTTGCGGGTCAGCAGGGTGACGCCGAGTTCCGCCTCCAGGCGCTTGAGGTTGAAGCTGACCACGGCGCGAGTCTGGCCCAGCAGGTCCGCGGCAGCAGTGAGCGAGCCGGCCTCGACCACAGCCTTGAAAGTGTCAAAACGGTCCAGGCTGACCATGATGGACGCCCTCCTTTGTCAAAATATTTTTGACAAACTAGCAGGCAAACCGGCGTATCCCAAACCCTGCTTGCGGCCTACCCTGCCGGCTTCACTTGCAGGAACGCGTTCATGACCTACCGCTCGAAAGTCGCCTGGATCTTTTTATTGGGTTTTGCCCTGGACCTGGTGAACATGTTTGTTGCCACCGTCGCCTACCCGGATATCGCCCGCGAGCTGCACGCCTCGGTCACACAGTTGGCGTGGATCAGTAATGCCTACATGCTCGGGCTGACAGTGATCATCCCCTTGAGTGTATGGTTGGCGGCGCACATGGGCGAGCGCACCCTGATCGCTTCCAGCCTGCTGCTGTTCGCCGGCGCCTCGGTGATGGTGGGCCAGGCCGGCTCCATTGAGGCGTTGATAGGCTGGCGCGCAGTGCAAGGGCTCGGTGGCGGTTTGCTGATTCCCGTGGGCCAGGCCATGGCTTACCGGCACTTCCCCGCCGCCGAGCGCAGCCAGCTGACGGCGCGGGTGATGTCGGTGGCGTTGCTGGTGCCGGCACTATCGCCAGCATTGGGTGGGGTGATTGTCGATACTGTGTCATGGCGCTGGATTTTCTACGCCAACTTGCCACTGGCCTTGGTGACCCTGCTGCTGGCCTTGTTGTGGATAAAACCCGACGCGCCCACCCGCGTGCGCCCACCTCTGGACCTGAGCAGCATTTTCAAACAGGTTGCCAGTCCGATGCTGCGCGTGGCGATGCTCGTCTACCTGTGCATACCCGGGGTGTTTATCGGCACCAGTCTGATCGCCATCCTTTATGTGCGCAGCTTGGGCTATGACGCCACCCAAACCGGCGCGCTGATGTTGCCCTGGGCGCTGGCCTCGGCAGTGGCAATCTACCTGAGCAAAAAACTCTTCAATCGCTGCGGCCCCAAACCCTTGTTGCTGGCGGGCATGGCGCTGCAATGCGCTGGCATCCTGTTGCTCAACGAGCCCGCGCTGATTATTGCGGCCTACGTCTTGATGGGCCTGGGCGGCAGCTTGTGCAGCAGCACCGCACAAACCCTGGCCTTTCTGGATATTCCCGCCGAGCGCATGGGCCACGCCAGTGCGTTGTGGAACATGAACCGTCAAGTAAGCTTCTGCGTCGGCGCCGCCGTGCTCAGTGCAATACTGTCGGCCTTGGATTCCTTCGCCATAACCTTCACGATGGCGGCAGCTCTGACCCTGTTGCCGCTTTTCGCAGTGTTGCGCCTGGATGCTTCCAGAGTACGCACGCTGCTTCACCCTTGCAGCGAGCCCAAGCATGATTGACTACAGCGATTTTTTCGAAGAAGTGATCCAGACCCACGTCGAGATCGAGCAATGGTTTGCCGGGGTTGCGCCTCAGGGCACGCTGGAAAATCTGCTCGCGCGCTTCTCACCCGAGTTCAGCATGATCGCCCCCGCCACCGGTACACGGGTCAACAGGGCCGGGGTCAATGCGTTGTTTACGCGTCTGGGCGGGATGCGTCCGGGGTTGAAAATCACCTTGAGTGAAATGACCGGCATCGACCGCCATGCGCGCGGCGCCACGGTGACGTATCGCGAGCATCAGATTGACGACAGCGGCACCCAGACCGACCGCCGCGCCACGGTGGTGTTCGAGAAACAGGCCAGTGGCGCGCTGCTGTGGCGACACCTGCATGAAACCTTTATCAAAGCCTGACGCGGTCAACTGTGGGAGCGGGTAAGCCCCCCCCACAGTTTAGTTTTGTGTTGGGTTGACGATCACGGTGCAGGTAATCCCTGCCGCCAACAACACGCCTTCCGGCACTTCATCAATGTGAATCCGCACCGGCACGCGCTGAGCCAGGCGCACCCAGTTGAAGGTCGGGTTCACATCGGCGATCAGTTCACGGCTCTCGGGGTTGTCGCGGTCGTAGATGCCACGGGAGATGCTTTCCACATGGCCCTTCAAGGTCTCGCCGCTCATCAGCTGCATATCGGCTTTGTCGCCCACCCTCACGTGGGGCAGTTTGGTTTCTTCGAAGAAGCCATAGACCCAGAACGAGTTCATATCCACCACGGCCATTTTCGCTTCGCCGATACGCGCATAGTCGCCACGGTGCACGTTGAGGTTGGTGACGTAGCCGTCCACCGCCGCCAGCACACGGGTACGTTTCAAGTTGAGTTCAGCGGCCTCCAGTTGCGCCAGGGCGTGCTGATAATCGGCCAGGGCCGAGTCGGCGATGTTGCTGGCGTCGTCGCGGTTTTCCCTGGAGATCACTAGCGCGTCCAGGTCGGCGCGGCGGTGCGCGTTGACCTTGCGCATTTCCCAAGTGGCCTTGCGGGAGGCCACCAGCGATTGCGCTTGCTTGACGGCAATGCGGTAGTGCTCGGGGTCGATCTGCATCAGCAGGTCGCCTTTTTTCACCAACTGGTTATCGCGTACCGGCACGTCCACCACTTCGCCGGTAACGTCAGCCGCCACATTGATAATGTCGGCGCGCACGCGACCATCGCGGGTCCACGGCGTTTGCATGTAGTGCACCCACAACGTGCGGCCAATCCAGATCGCCAACGCCAGCACCAGCAAGGTGGCGAGCAGGCTGAAAAACTTTTTCATCGGGGCATTCTCAACGGTAGACGCTCAGCGCCAGGGCGCCGAACAGGCAAGCGAACAGGCTCAGGCGCAGCAGCGCCGGGTGCCAGAAGAAACGGTACAGGTCGAACCCGGCCAGGAAGCGGTCAACCGCCCAGGCCAGCCCCGCTGCGATCAAGAACATCAGGGTCATGGTCGGCATATAGATGCCGTGGAATGCAATTTCACGAGGCATTCGGGGCTCCTTTGAGGGCGGCCAGAGGCGATTGCGGGTCGAGCAACGAGGTGCGAATAAAGTGCAGGTAGCTCTTCACCCGGCGCAGGGCCGAGGTGTCGAAGTGCGGGGCGAAGGGTTCGTCGGTGGCCTGCACGCGGCTGATCGCATGGTCGACGGCAATCAACCCGCGCTCCAGGTTGCTGGCGCTGGGTTGCAGGAACAGCCGCACCAGCGAGCGTCCCATCACGCGGATCGCCTGGCGCCACGGCTGCGACTCGGCATACGCCGGGTGCACCGGCAAAATCGCCTGCTCCTTGCGCAGTTCGATGATCGCGTGGCCGACCTCCAGCACCACGAACATCCAGCGCAGCAAATCGCGTTGCACCTGCGGCTGGCCGGCCGCGAGGCCATACGCTTGGTGCAGCAGGTCGCGGGTGCGGCTTTCAAAGCTCGACGCCAGGCCCTTGAGCTTGCCGCTGATGGCATACACCACCTGCTCACGCAGGTCTTGCTCCAGGCGGCGCCACAACCAGCGGCTGTTGGGCGGCAAAATGATCGCCCCCGCCGCCGCGCATACCAGCATGCCGATGACCATGGCGATGTAGTCGTTGATAAAGGTGTAGGGGTTATAGACCGTGAGGTTGTCGGGCACCGAGCCGGTGCTGAAGAAGATCAACAGGCCCACACCCACACCGGCGTATTGCGGGCGGGAGGAGAGGAAGGCACCGAAGATGATCACCGGCGCCAGCATCACGCACAGCAGCGGGAAACCGTCGATCCAGGGGAACACGAAGAACATTTCGACAAAGCCGACCAAGGCGCCGATCAAGGTACCGCAGGCCATCTGGAACGCCATGCGCTTGGGGTTGGGCGTGGCAGCAGACAGGCCCACCGTGGCCGCCGCGATCAGGGTCATGGTGGCGCCGCTGGGCCAGGCCGTGGCCACCCAGTAACTGCCCAGCACAACTAGGATAAACGAGGCGCGCACACCGGCAGCGGCACAGGCCAGCCAGTTGGTCTTTGGCGTGTAGGCTTCGTGCCAATCCTCCCGCGCATGGCGATGATCGGCCAGGGACGCGTGGGTTTGCGCGTAGTTGTGCAGGTCGTCGACGAAGCGGTACAGCAGCTCGTAGGCAGTGTGGAAATCCAACTGCTCGGCGTCCGTCGGGTTGTCTTCCTGGAAGCTCGCCCGCAGGCTACGCACCTTGGCGGGCAGGCCGTCCTTGTAGGCGCTCAGTTGGTTGACCAGGCGCGCGGCATCCAAGCTGGTGAGGGCGCGGCCAGAGAAGCCGTCGAGCACTTCGGCCAGGTCTTGCAGGCCGGGCTTGATCGCTGCCACTACATGGTCGGCCTCATCGGCGCGCAAGCGTTCAAGCAATTGGTGCAAGGCGTTGAAGCGCGTGGTGATGCTCATGAATTCGCTGTTAAGGCGACTGAGCCGCCCGTTACGCCGACGCATGTGCGGGTCTTCGAACACGGTGACGCTGCGCAGGCCTTCCAGCCCCACGGCTTCGGCAATAAAGCGCACGTTGCTGGCCTCGAAACCTTCGCGTTGGCTGCGCCCGCGCAGGCCATCGGTCACAAACAGCGCGAACACACCGAAGCGCTGGTACAGCGCGTTGCGCATGGCGGCGCTGGAGGTCTGCGGCAGGATGGCGGCGCTGACCAGTGTCGAGCACAGTATCCCCAGGGAGATTTCCAGCACCCGCCACACCGCCGCCATGAAGGCGCCGTCCGGGTGGGCCAGGGCCGGCAGGCCGACCATCGCCGCGGTGTAGCCGGCGAGCACGAACCCATAGGCGCGAAAGTTACGATTGCGCGTGGCGCCAGCGGTGCAAATGCCCACCCAGATCGCCAGCGCACCGAGGAACAGTTCGGTGTTCTGCGCAAACAAAGCGATCAACAGCACCATCACCGCCGAGCCTGCCAAGGTCCCGAGGAAGCGATAGAAACTCTTGGCGAACACCTGGCCGCTCTGGGGCTGCATCACGATAAATACGGTGATCATCGCCGTGCGCGGTTGCGGCAGTTCCAGGCGCATCGCCAGCCACAGCGTCAGGAACGCAGCGACCAGCACTTTGAAGATATACACCCAGGTCACGCCATCACTGCGTGCCCAGTCGAAAAAACCACGGCGCCACTCAAGGGAATGCAGCCAGCGCAGCGGTGCAGGCAAGGGAGTCATCAAGGCCTACTCAGTGATCAAACACGGCGAGCGCCGCCGGAGTCTTGCTTGGGAGTGTCTTGGCAGCCGTGGGCACATCATCGCCAGCACCGAGGCCGCCGCCCAAGGCGGTCACTAGCTCGGCATGGGCGCTGAGGCGTGCCGCCTGCACCTGTTGTGCGATCTGCTGCTGGCGAAACAACAAGGTTTGGGCGTTGAGCACGTTGAGGTAATCAGTGAGGCCACGCTGATAGGCGATCATGGCGATGTCGTAGGTTTTCTGCGCCGAGGCCACCGACTGCGCGGCAAAAACCGATTGCTTGTCCATGGATTCGCGGCGGATCAACTGGTCGCTGATGCCCTTGAGCGCATTGACCAGGGTCTGGTTGTACTGGGCCACCGCGATGTCGTAGCCGGCACTGGCTTCACCCAATTGCGCACGTAGACGGCCGCCGTCGAAGATCGGCAAGGTGATCGCCGGGCCGACGTTGTAGTTGAATTTCTTGCCAGCCAGGAATTCCAGCATGCCGCCCCCAGTGGCCATGTAGCCAAGGCTGCCGACCAGGTCGACGTTGGGGTAGAAGCCTGCATGAGCCACATCGATACCCCGCGCCTGGGCCGCTACCTGCCAGCGACTGGCGACCACGTCCGGGCGTTGGCCGAGCAATTGCGCGGGCAGGCTGGAGGGCAATTTCAACGGCGCGGCGAGGGCCAGGGTCGGGCGCTGCAACTGCGCGCCCTCCCCCGGGCCTTTGCCGGCCAACGCCGCCAGTTGGTTACGGCTCAGGGCGATTTCCTCGTCCAGGGCATCCAGTTGGCGATGGGTTTCCGGCAGCGGGGTTTCGGCTTGGCTGACGTCAAAGTGAGTACCGATCCCGGCGGCCAGGCGTTTGTTGGCCAGGTCCAGGATCTGCTGTTGCTGGGCCAGGGTGGCGGCCGCGATGTCATGGTTGGCGTACTGCAACGACAGCTGGATATAGGCGCGCACCACGTTGTTTTGCAGTTCGAGCTGGGCCAGGCGCGCTTCGGCGGCGCTCATGTGCGCCAGGTCGACGGCGCGTTCGGTCGTGTTGCTTTCCCGGCCCCACAGGTCGAGGGCGTAGCTCAGGCCCAGGGACGAATTGTTGTCCCAGGTGTTGGCGCCGCTCAATTGGCCGGGGCCGTAGAACTGATCCTTCGGCCAGTTGTGACGCTTGAGGGTGGTGTCGCTGTTGACCTGCAGCGACTCGGCCGACTCGGCCACGCCGGCCAGCGCTCGGGCTTGCCGCACACGGGCGGCGGCCACGGCCAGGCTGGGGCTGTTGCGGGTGGCGAGTTCGACCCAACGGTTGAGCTGCGGGTCGCCGTAGGCCTGCCACCATTGGGCGGTGGGCCAGTGGGCGTCGCGGTCGGCGCTCTGGATCGCGGCGTCGGTGGCCAGGGTATTGGCGTTGATCGCCTGGCCTTGCGGGGCGATTCCTCCGGTTCCGATGCAACCGCTGATGACTGACGTTAAAGCCCAAACACTGAGAGTCTTCAGCTCTCTGCTGATGCGACGCGGCACGGCAAGCGAATTCCTGAGAGGGTGTTGCGGGAGAGGTGGCGCAATTCTAGGCGGCGCCAGGGAGGACGATAAGCTGGTATTCCTGTGAATCTTTGTTACCGTTCAGGCGATAATCCGTTGGTAGGGATCACTGAAAGCGTAACTTTCTGTCACAATTTGCTATCTCCCTTGAGAACACTCCATGGACACTTTGCAAAACATGCGCGCCTTCAGTTGTGTGGCCGAAGCCGGCAGCTTCACCGCCGCCGCCGTGCAACTGGACACCACCACGGCCAACGTCTCGCGCGCGGTCTCCAACCTTGAGGCCCACCTGCAAACCCGCTTGCTCAACCGCACCACCCGACGCATCGCGCTGACCGAAGCCGGCAAACGCTATTTGCTGCGCTGCGAGCAGATCCTCGCCTACGTCGAAGAGGCCGAGGCCGAGGCCAGCGACGCTCACGCGCGCCCGGCCGGGCAGTTGAAAGTGCACACCATGACCGGCATCGGCCAGCATTTCGTCATTGACGCCATTGCCCGCTACCGCCGCACCCATCCCGACGTGACCTTCGACCTGACCCTGGCCAACCGCGTGCCGGATTTGCTCGATGAGGGCTACGACGTGTCCATCGTGCTGGCCAGCGAACTGCCGGATTCAGGTTTCGTGTCCCAGCGCCTGGGCATCACCTACAGCATCGCCTGCGCCTCGCCGGACTACGTCAAGGCCAAGGGCTGCGCACAGCGGCCCCAGGACTTGCTCAACCATGCGTGCCTGCGCCTGGTCAGCCCAGTGGTCCAGTTGGACAAATGGACCTTCAACGGCCCTGAAGGCCAGGAAAGCGTGGCGATCAACAGCTCGCCGTTCCTGGTGAACTCGGCCGACGCGATGAAAACCGCGATCACCAGCGGCATGGGCGTCGGCCTGCTGCCGGTGTATGCCGCCATCGAAGGGCTGCGCAATGGCACGCTGGTGCGGGTGATGCCGACCTACCGTTCCCAGGAGCTGAACCTGTACGCCATCTATCCTTCGCGCCAATACCTGGATGCGAAGATCAAGACCTGGGTGGAATACCTGCGCGGTTCGTTGCCGGAAATTCTGGCGGCGCACCAAGCGGAGTTGGTGGCGTATGAGTTGAGCGGTGGTGTGGGTGGCGTGCGGATGGCGAACTGATTTTGGCATGCTGCTTCCCCACCCCCTATAAATTCATTGTGGGAGCATGCAAGCCAGCTCCCACATGTTGAGTGGAGTTCTGCAATGAAAAAGACTGTCCTGGCCTTCAGCCGTATCACCCCGCCCATGATCGAACGCCTGCAACAGGATTTCGAGGTGATCGTGCCCAACCCCAAACTGGGTGACATCAACGCACAGTTCAACGAAGCCCTGCCCCATGCCCATGGCTTGATCGGCGTGGGCCGCAAGCTGGGCCGCGAGCAGCTTGAAAGCGCGAGCAAGCTGGAGGTGGTGTCCAGCGTGTCGGTGGGCTACGACAACTACGACGTGCCGTACTTCAACGAGCGCGGGATCCTGCTCACCAACACCCCCGATGTGCTCACCGAGAGCACTGCCGACCTGGCCTTTGCGTTGCTGATGAGCAGCGCCCGCCGCGTGGCCGAATTGGACGCCTGGACCAAGGCCGGCCAATGGAAAGCCAGCGTGGGCGCGCCTTTGTTTGGTTGCGATGTGCACGGCAAGACCCTGGGCATTGTCGGCATGGGCAATATCGGCGCAGCCGTGGCCCGGCGTGGGCGCCTGGGCTTCAACATGCCGATCATTTACAGCGGCAATAGCCGCAAGACCGCGCTGGAGCAGGAACTGGGCGCGCAGTTTCGCAGCCTGGAGCAGTTGCTGGCCGAGGCGGATTTCGTCTGCCTGGTGGTGCCGTTGAGCGACAAGACCCATCACCTGATCAGCACTCGGGAGCTGGCGTTGATGAAGCCCAGCGCGATTCTGATCAATATTTCCCGTGGGCCGGTGGTGGATGAGCCAGCGCTGGTCGAAGCCCTGCAAACCCAACGCATTCGTGGCGCCGGGCTGGATGTGTATGAAAAGGAACCGCTGGCTGAATCGCCGTTGTTCCAGCTGAGCAATGCGGTGACCCTGCCGCATATTGGTTCGGCCACCGGTGAAACCCGCGAAGCCATGGCCAACCGCGCCGTGGACAACCTGCGCAGCGCCCTGCTGGGCCAACGCCCGCAGGATCTGGTGAACCCCCAGGCCTGGAAGGGCTGATACTGGACTTAATGTGGGAGCTGGCTTGCCAGCGCCCACATAAACAGTGCCCGACACAAAAATCCGGTTAAAGCCCAGGCCAGCCAAGTCGATAACTCTCTATAGATCGTCATCCCTGATCCACAGAAGGTTTTTATGTCCACCACCAAAGCCCGCGCAGACTCACTCTCGCTTCTGCTCTTTACCTTGCGCAGCGGCAAGCTGATGGCCATCAACCTGTTGAAAGTCAGTGAGATCATCCCCTGCCCGCCGTTGACCAAGCTGCCGGAGTCCCACCCGCACGTCAAAGGCATAGCCACCTTGCGCGGCGCTTCGTTGTCGGTGATCGACTTGAGCCGCGCCCTGGGTGAAATGCCTTTGCAAGACCCGGACGGCGGCTGCCTGATCGTCACCGATGTCAGCCGTTCCAAGCAGGGCCTGCATGTTCAGGCGGTGAGCAAGATCGTGCATTGCCTGACCACCGATATCCGCCCGCCGCCCTACGGCTCCGGCGGCAATCGGGCGTTTATCACCGGTGTGACCCAGGTGGAAGGTGGCCTGGTGCAGGTGCTGGATATCGAGAAAGTCATCCATGGCATCGCCCCGGCACCGATTGAAGCGGCGCCGACCGACCTGACCATGGAAGAAGCCGAAGTGCTGGGCAACGCCCGCATCCTGGTGGTGGACGACAGCCAGGTGGCTTTGCAGCAATCGGTACACACCCTGCGCAACCTCGGCCTGACCTGCCACACCGCCCGCAGCGCCAAGGAAGCCATCGACGTGTTGCTGGAACTGCAAGGCACGGTTGAACAGATCAACGTGGTGGTGTCGGACATCGAGATGTCTGAGATGGACGGCTACGCCCTCACCCGCACCCTGCGCGAAACCCCGGATTTCAAGGACCTCTATGTGCTGTTGCACACCTCTCTGGACAGTGCGATGAACAGCGAAAAAGCGCGCCTGGCCGGCGCCGACTCGGTGCTCACCAAGTTCTCATCCCCAGAGCTGACCAAATGCCTGGTGGTCGCCGCGCAAACCGTGGCGCAAAAGGGGCTGTAAGCCTTGGCCGAGTATTACCAGTTGCTGCGTCGCGACCTCACCGGCAGCCTGCCCGCCCCGCAGTGGCCAGCGAATACCCGGCTGGATCATTATCGCGATGAGCTAGCTCCGGCGATCCATGCCGTGCTGCGCATGACCCAGGACCAGGGCGGCGGCCGTGTCGGCCACCTGGAGGAGTGGCGCCAGCAGTTCGTCACCGATGCCGACTACGACCCGACGCTGTGTCTGGTGGCGAGTAACCGCGACGGTATTCTCGCAGTGGCACAATGCTGGACCAGCGCCTTTATCAAGAACCTGGCCGTACACCCCTGTGCCCAAGGCCAAGGGCTGGGCCGCGCCTTGCTGCTGCACAGCTTCCAGGTGTTCAAGCAGCGCAGCGAACCCTATGTGGACCTCAAGGTGCTGGAGAGCAACCTGCGCGCCCGGCAACTGTACGAAAGTGCGGGCATGCGGTTTGTGCTGCGCGACGTCGTATCCAAGGGCTGATCCTCACTGGCGCATAACTTGCTTCCAGAGCCCCTGAGCGGTAGATAGAGGTAAAAACCCGTCACCCCTCAAGCGTGCCCTCTGACCTTGCCTGGTGACAGATCCGCCATGAACACACACTTTTCCTGCGTCGGTTGCGGTAAATGCTGCAGCGACCATCACGTGCCCCTGACCCTCGAAGAAGCCCGCAGTTGGGCGGCGGACGGTGGCAACGTCATCGTTCTGGTCGAGGGCTTTCTTGGCAATGGCCTGGGCCTACCCCTGCAACAACGGGAACACGCCGAGCGCCGCTCAGTGGTCGTGCCCAGCGGCAATACCGAGGCGTTTGTGGCAATTACCTTTGCCGCCTACAACGCCGGACGCTGCCGGAATCTTGACGAAGACAACCGCTGCCGCATCTACGAACGGCGCCCGCTGGTGTGCCGCATCTACCCGATGGAGATCAACCCGCATATCCCGCTGAACCCAAGCGCCAAGGACTGCCCGCCCGAATCCTGGGAGCAAGGCCCCGCGCTGATCGTCGGTGGCGAGTTGATGGACGCACAACTGGCCGAACTGATTCGCCGCTCACGCCAGGCCGACCGTGATGACGTGCAGACCAAAGAAGCGGTGTGCGCGTTGCTCGGCATCCGCACGACCGCGCTCAAGGGCGACGGGTTTACCGCGTACTTGCCGGATATGCAGGCGTTTGCCCAGGCCATTGAACAGGCGGTTGAACAGCCGGCGGTGACCAATGAATGGGTGTTTCATGTGTCCGGGATGGACGTCGCCGAACAGGTGCTGGATGCCGGAGCGCAAATTGCCACTGAGGTGCCAGCCAATTATGCGTTTATCTCGTTGAGGGCGGCTTAAGCCGCTGCGGCCTCATGACGGTATGGGTATCTAATTCAACTTCGGGTGCAAAGCTGCACACCCATTAGCGCTCATGGACGGGCGGGCAATACACCGAGGCGATAGGGCTGGAGGATGCGTTGGTATTCGCCATTCTGCATCAGTTGCTCAAGCGCATGATTAAGCTCATTACGCAACGCGGTATCGGTTTTTCGCACCGCGATCGCCACGCTATTACCCAGCAGGCCAGACGACACAGGCGGGCCCATGAAGTCGAAGTCCAGGCCATCGGCCGTGTCGAGCAGGGCTTCACGGATCTCCACGACGCCTTGCAGGGTCGCATCGATATCGCCCGAAACCAGGCTCTGCACCAGTTGGTCGTTCAGCCAAAAACTCCTAATGATCACTCCCGCCGGCGCCCACTGCGACAGGGCGTAGGCTTCACGATTACTGCGCACCAACACCCCGACCCGCTTGCCCTTGAGCAAGCGCCGATCAGGGCGCAGGCCTGAGGTTTTACGCGCCACCAGCCGCGTGGTGATCGGGTAGAGGTCATCGGTGAAACTCACCCGTTTGCGCCGACGACAGGTGGGCGCCATGCCCATGATCGCGTCGAACTGCCTGGCTTCAAGGGCCGGGAAGTTTTCCATCACGACCTGGTCGACCCAGGTACAGCGCACGTTGAGCTGCTCGCAGAGGGCATTGCCCAGTTCGATATTCAGCCCCACCAATTGCCCTTGGGAATTGCGGCTTTGAAATGGCGGGAAATGCGCGGCAACGGCGAAACGGATTTCACGCCGCGGTTGCACGTCGACGGCAACCGCAGTCGACGAGAGCAAGAGGACGAGCACCGCACAGAGGTGTATCAGGGCCACGGGAATGTCCTTTTCCGGAAAGCTGACTCACCACGCCCCGATGAGCGTCATCGGGACGAAGCAAACGCTGTGCAAGCTTTCAAGAATCGGTCGCGGACCTACAAGCAGAAATTTCTACGGGCAATGTAGGTAACAGCCTATAACGCACCTACGGTTTTAATCTCAGCGTTTACCCATGGACCGGCGAGTGCCCGGAGGCGCCATGCCCGGCGTCTTGGTATGGCCGTTCTTGGCGCCGCCTTTGTACCAGGGCTGGCTGGCATTCTTGGCGCCAGCCAGCTCGCCCGGTTTGAAGGGGAACTTAAACGCCGGGATCTCGGTTTTTTCAACGCCGTCGGCGGTGGCCGAATCGACGAGGTCAGCCGCGTCGACAGGGGGTTGGGTTGGGGAAGTCATAGGGGCTCCGGCGCAGCTATAGGTGTAAAAGCGCGAGTATACGGGGGCAAAGCGGCAAGCGGTAAGCTTCAAGCCACAAGTAAAACGCGCTAGCTGTCGCGGCTGTCAGTTTCGCGTCACCGTGCTGACCGTATTACCGGGCTATAAAGCAGCTACCCAACCTTCAACTGGCAGCTTGCGGCTTAAAGCGTGCAACTGCGTCCCGGCGCCTCCCATGCAGATAAAACGAAACACGGCCCTGATGGTGGGCGTCCTCTTGATACTAGCGGTGGCCGCCTTGGCCGTAACACGGCCTGCCAAGCCCCGGCTGGCTGCGCCCACAGCGATCCCGGTACGGGTGGTGAGCGTCGCGCAACAGGACGTTCCCAGGTTCATCAGCGGCATCGGCTCAGTGCTGTCGTTGCACAGTGTGGTGATTCGCCCGCAGATCGACGGCATCCTCACCCAGTTGCTGGTCAAGGAGGGCCAATCGGTGAAGGCCGGCGACTTGCTGGCGACCATCGATGACCGTTCGATCCGCGCCAGCCTCGACCAGGCCAGGGCGCAATTGGGCGAAAGCCAGGCGCAGTTGCAAGTGGCGTTGGTCAATCTCAAGCGCTACAAAGCGCTGAGCATCGACGACGGCGTGTCCAAACAGACCTATGACCAGCAACAGGCGCTGGTCAACCAGCTCAAGGCCACTGCGCAAGGTAATCAAGCGGCCATTGATGCAGCTCAGGTACAACTTTCCTATACCCAGATTCGCTCCCCGGTCAGCGGCCGCGTGGGCATCCGTAACGTGGACGAAGGCAACTTCCTGCGCATGAGCGATACCCAGGGGCTGTTTACCGTCACCCAGCTCGACCCGATTGCCGTTGAGTTCTCCCTGCCACAACAGATGCTGCCGACCTTGCAGGGCCTGATTGCCGCCCCCACCCGGGCCACCGTCGACGCCTACCTGGGCGCCGACACCGACAACCAGACCGGCGACCTGCTCGGCGAAGGCCACCTGAGCCTGATCGACAACCAGATCAGTTCCACCACCGGCACCCTGCGGGCCAAGGCCGAGTTCAGCAACCCGGCGCATAAGCTATGGCCGGGGCAACTGGTGACCATCAAGGTCCAGACGGCCCTCGACAAGAACGCCCTGGTGGTACCGCCGACCGTGGTGCAGCGCGGGCTGGACTCACATTTCGTGTACCGCGTAAGCGCTGACAAAGTCGAGGTGGTGCCGGTGCAAGTCGCCTACCAGAACAGCGACATCAATATCATCAAAGGCGTGCAGGCCGGCGATGTGCTGGTCAGCGATGGGCAATCGCGGCTCAAGGCCGGTGCGCAGGTGGAGGTGCTCAAGGAGCCGCCGCAAGTGATCCACACCGCCAACGCCCAGGTGCAACCATGAGTGCAAGCCGGTCGCCCTCGGCCTGGTGCGTTGACCACCCGGTCGCCACCCTGTTGCTGACCTTCGCCCTGGTGTTGCTGGGGATTATTGCCTTCCCGAACCTGGCCGTCGCGCCACTGCCGGAAGCGGAATTCCCGACCATCCAGGTCACCGCGCAACTGCCCGGCGCCAGCCCGGACACCATGGCCTCATCGGTGGCCACGCCTCTTGAGGTGCAGTTCAGTGCCATCCCCGGCATGACCCAGATGACCTCCAGCAGCGCCTTGGGCTCCAGCCTCTTGACCCTGCAGTTCACCCTGGAAAAAAGCATCGACACCGCCGCCCAGGAAGTCCAGGCCGCGATCAACACCGCGTCCGGCAAGTTGCCCAGCGACATGCCGAGCTTGCCCACCTGGAGGAAGGTCAACCCGGCGGACAGCCCGGTGTTGATCCTCAGCGTCAGTTCCAGCAGCATGCCCAGCACCGAGCTGAGCGACTACGTGGAAACCCTGCTGGCGCGCCAGATCAGCCAGATCGACGGCGTCGGCCAGATCAACATCACCGGCCAGCAACGCCCGGCGATTCGCGTGCAAGCGGCACCCGACAAGCTCGCGGCCATCGGCCTGACGCTCGCCGACATACGCCTGGCCATCCAGCAGTCGAGCCTGAACCTGGCCAAGGGCGCGATCTATGGCGAAAACAGCGTGTCCACCCTGTCGACCAACGACCAACTGTTTCATCCGGAGGAATACGGCCAACTGATCGTTTCCTACAAGAACGGTGCGCCGGTTCAACTGCGCGATATCGCCAAGGTCATCAACGGCTCGGAAAACGCCTACGTGCAAGCCTGGTCCGGCGATACGCCAGGGGTGAACCTGGTGATTTCACGCCAGCCTGGCGCCAACATCGTCGACACCGTCGACCGCATCCAGGCCGAGTTGCCGCGCCTGCAAGGCATGTTGCCAGCCTCGGTGCAGGTCAGCGTGTTGACCGATCGCACCAAGACTATCCGCGCCTCACTGCATGAAGTGGAAATGACCCTGCTGATCGCCATCCTGCTGGTGGTGGCGGTGATGGCATTGTTCCTGCGTCAACTGTCGGCGACGCTGATTGTGTCTGCGGTATTGGGTGTGTCGCTGGTAGCCAGTTTCGCCCTGATGTATGTGATGGGGTTCAGCCTGAACAACCTGACCCTGGTGGCCATCGTGATCGCCGTGGGCTTTGTGGTGGACGATGCGATTGTGGTGGTGGAGAACATTCATCGGCACTTGGAAGCCGGCTTGGGCAAACGTGAAGCGGCGATCAAGGGCTCCGGCGAAATTGGCTTTACCGTAGTGTCCATCAGTTTCTCGCTGGTGGCGGCGTTTATTCCGCTGCTGTTCATGGGCGGCGTGGTCGGGCGGTTGTTCAAGGAGTTTGCGTTGACGGCCACCGCGACCATTCTGATTTCAGTGGTGGTTTCGCTGACATTGGCCCCGACGCTGGCCGCCTTGTTCATGCGTGCCCCTACCCACCCTGCCCACGCCAAACCCAGCTTCAGCGAACGCCTGCTGGCCGGCTATGCGCGCAACCTGCGCCGGGCCTTGGCGCACCAACGCAGCATGGCCGCGATCTTCGTGGTAACCCTGGCCCTGGCGGTGGTCGGCTATGTGTTCATTCCCAAGGGATTCTTCCCGGTGCAGGACACCGGTTTCGTGCTCGGCACCAGCGAAGCGGCGGCCGACGTGTCGTACAAGGACATGGTCGGCAAGCACAAGGCTCTGGCCGAGATCGTCAAGGCCGACCCGGCGGTGCAGGCGTTTTCCCATTCGGTGGGCGTTACCGGCAGCAACCAGACCATCGCCAACGGCCGCTTCTGGATCGCCTTGAAAGACCGCAGTGAGCGCGATGTGTCCGCCAGCCAGTTCATCGACCGCATCCGCCCACAACTGGCGAAGGTGCCTGGCATCGTGCTGTACCTGCGCGCCGGCCAGGACATCAACCTGAGCTCCGGCCCCAGCCGCGCCCAGTACCAATACGTGCTCAAGAGCAACGACGGCCCGACGCTGAACACCTGGACCCAGCGTCTCACCGAAAAACTGCGCGCCAACCCGGCGTTTCGCGACCTGTCCAACGACCTGCAACTGGGCGGCAGCATCACCCATATCAGCATCGACCGCCAGGCCGCCGCACGTTTCGGGCTGACCGCCACCGATGTCGACCAGGCGTTGTACGACGCCTTCGGCCAGCGCCAGATCAACGAGTTCCAGACCGAGATCAACCAGTACCAAGTGATACTTGAACTGGACAGCCAACAGCGCGGCAAGGCCGAAAGCCTCGACTACTTTTACCTGCGCTCGCCATTGACCAACGAGATGGTGCCGTTGTCGGCCTTGGCCAAAGTCGACCCGCCCACGGTCGGGCCGTTGTCCATCAGCCATGACGGCATGTTCCCTGCTGCCAACCTGTCATTCAACCTGGCGCCCGGCGTGGCCCTGGGCGATGCAGTGATCATGCTCGACCAGGCCAAAAACGAAATCGGGATGCCGAGCACAATCATCGGCAACTTCCAGGGTGCGGCCCAGGCGTTCCAGAGCTCGCTGGCCAGCCAACCCTGGCTGATCCTCGCGGCGCTGGTGGCGGTCTACATTATTCTGGGTGTGCTGTACGAGAGTTTTGTGCACCCGCTGACGATCATTTCCACCCTGCCCTCGGCGGGCCTCGGTGCGCTGGTCATGCTGTGGCTGCTGGGCCAGGACTTTTCGATCATGGCCTTGATCGGCCTGGTGCTGCTGATCGGCATCGTGAAGAAAAACGGTATCTTGATGATCGACTTCGCCCTGGAGGCGCAGCGGGTACGCGGGCTGCCACCCGAAGATGCGATTTATGAAGCCTGCGTGACACGGTTCCGGCCGATCATCATGACCACCCTTGCCGCGTTGCTCGGCGCCGTGCCGTTGATGCTCGGCGCAGGCCCTGGGGCGGAACTGCGCCAGCCGCTGGGCATCGCGGTGGTCGGTGGCTTGTTGGTGAGCCAGGCGCTGACGCTGTTCACCACGCCGGTCATATACTTGTACCTTGAACGTTTTTTCCACAGGCCCAAACCAGCGCTGACGCTGGCGACCACACACTGAGGCGGTCATGCGCGTCCTGATTATTGAAGATGAAGAAAAAACCGCGGACTACCTGCACCGCGGCCTGACCGAGCAAGGCTACACCGTCGATGTGGCCCGGGAAGGTATCGAGGGCCTGCACCTGGCGCTGGAAAACGATTACGCCGTGATCGTGCTCGACGTGATGCTGCCCGGCCTGGATGGCTTCGGTGTGTTGCGTGCCTTACGCGCCCGCAAGCAGACGCCGGTGATCATGCTCACCGCTCGCGAGCGCGTTGAAGACCGCATCCGCGGCCTGCGCGAAGGCGCCGACGATTACCTGGGCAAGCCGTTTTCGTTCCTGGAACTGGTGGCCCGCCTGCAAGCCCTGACCCGCCGCAGCGGCGGCCATGAACCGGTGCAGGTCACCGTTGCCGACCTGTGGATCGACCTGATCAGCCGCAAGGCCAGCCGCAACGGTGTACGCCTGGACCTGACCGCCAAGGAGTTCTCGCTGCTCAGCGTATTGGCGCGACGCCAGGGCGAGATCCTGTCCAAGACCGCGATTGCCGAGATGGTCTGGGACATCAATTTCGACAGCGATGCCAACGTGGTGGAAGTGGCGATCAAGCGTCTGCGCGCCAAGCTCGACGGGCCGTTCGAACACAAGCTGCTGCACACCATTCGTGGCATGGGCTATGTGCTGGAAAACCGCATGCAGGAAAACCACAGTGGTCGCTAATTCCATCGCCCTGCGCCTGAGTGGCATGTTCACCCTGGTGGCGCTGCTGATCTTTCTGTTAATCGGCGGCGCGCTGTACCAGCAGGTCGACCGTGGCCTGGGGCTGTTGCCAGGTGCCGAGTTGGATGCGCGCTACAGCGTGCTGGAATCGTCGATCAATCGCTTCGGCACGCCGGAACATTGGGCCAAGATCAGGTCCAAGCTCAAGCTGTTGGGGGAAGAAGACAAGCGCATCCGTTTCTGGGTGGTCAGCAGCGACCCGAGCTACGAATACGGTGAGCCGGACGCGCAGATTCGCGCCTTTGCCGAAGGCGCCACAGGTAAGCGCGACCTGCGCCTGCCGGGTCACGATTATCCCTTCAAGGTGCTGGTCAGCCAATTTGCAGCCAAGGACCAGCGCCCGGCGTTGCGCTTTATGATTGCCATCGACACGGAGAACTTCCGCGCCACCCAGCATCACTTGCTGGTGGCGTTGATCAGCCTCGCGCTGGTGGGTGTAATACTGGCGGCAGTGCTGGGGTTCTGGGTCGCGCGTATCGGCCTCAAGCCCTTGGGCAAACTCTCGGATGAAGCGCAAAAGCTTGCGCCGCCGAAACTCTCCGGGCGCCTGCAATTGTCACCCTTACCGCCCGAGCTGAGCCAATTCGTCAATTCATTCAACGCCACCCTCGACCGGGTTGAACAGGCGTATTCGCGCTTGGAATCGTTCAACGCCGACGTTGCCCATGAACTGCGCTCGCCGCTCACCAACCTGATCGGCCAGACCCAAGTCGCGCTGACACGCGGGCGTTCGGCCGAACACTATTTTGAGGTGCTGCAATCGAACCTGGAGGAGCTGGAACGGCTGCGCTCGATCATCAACGACATGCTGTTCCTTGCCAGCGCCGATCAGGGCAGCAAAGCCACCAAGCTGATCGAATGCTCCCTGGCCGATGAAGTGGCCACCACCCTCGACTATCTGGATTTTATCCTCGAAGACGCCCAGGTTCAGGTGCGCGTGGACGGCGATGCCCTGGTGCAGATCGAAAAAGCCCACCTGCGGCGTGCGCTGATCAACCTGCTGAGCAATGCCGTGCAACACACCGCACCCGGACAGATTATCGACGTGCATATCCAGGTGCAGGAGAAGCAGGTGGCAATCGGCGTGACCAACCCCGGCGACGCGATTGCCAGCGAACACTTGCCACGCCTGTTCGAACGCTTCTATCGGGTGGATGCCTCGCGCAGCAACAGCGGGGCCAATCACGGGTTGGGGCTGGCGATCGTCAAGGCGATTGCGTTGATGCATGGCGGGGATGTGTTTGTGCGCAGCGAAGGCGGTGGCAATACGTTTGGTATCACCCTGCCGATCTAAACAACTCGGTCAAAATGTGGGAGCTGGCTTGCCTGCGATAGCATCACCACGGTAGGCCTGGCATACCGAGGTGTCTGCATCGCAGGCAAGCCAGCTCCCACAGAAGATCCCATGGCCCTCACTGTTGCGATTTGGGCAATAGTTATTATCTTGTTACACTCTGTATCGCACCGCTCCCCTGCGTTACTTTGACGCATCGATGAGCGCGACGGCAAAGACAGCTGACCACTCACCCGAATTTCCCTCGACTTATTTCCAGGGCTCTACACTGGGAATCTGTCTTAAAGCCGCTGACTTCAGCGGCTTTTTTTTGGTGCGCCAGGCATGGCGCGTTGCGCGCAAGCGCAACCAGCTTGGCTGTGGTGGCCACGCTGGTGACTGGGAGGTGAAAGTCCTCTACACACCCGGCAAGGGGAAGTGTTAGCCAGAGGCAAGGGTGTCGCGGGTGACTGCGAATCTGAAGGAAGCCCGAGGCAAAATGCTGGCCTGACGAACAGGAAGCGGATAGAGGCGGCGCAGCGGGGTAAGAAGGCCAAAATCTTCAAAGCCCAATACTTGCACGGAACGCTGTGACGTAGATCCGACAGGCATAAGCAGGAAGGTCGCGCGAATTACCCTGGGAGATCTGCACGTTTGCCAGTGTGCTACCGAGCGTCGAGAGGCGATGGGATGAGCGTGCAGAAGTCAGCCGAAGCCGTAGTAAGTGGCGAATAACCGCGCCACCAAGGGCCGAACAGGTTATGCCGCCAGTAGGCGTCAGAGTCTCGTTGAATACCGAAATGCAGAAATTTCTCCAAGAGAAGACTGTGACTCCGAGTCCCGGACAGAATCCGAGGATGACGGCTGACAGCGCAAAGGTATCGACGGCATCTGTGACGTGGACGAACGCGGAGCCGGACACGCTGATGGCGCGGGTGCTTGCACCGGCCAACCTCAGACGTGCGTATCAGCGCGTGGTCAGCAACAAGGGCGCGCCGGGTGCCGATGGCATGACGGTCGACGACTTGGCGGACTACGTGAATCAGTATTGGCCGATCCTCCAGAGGAGGTTGCTGGCCGGCGAATACCACCCGCAAGGTGTACGCGCCGTCGACATCCCCAAACCCAAAGGCGGCACCCGACAACTGGGCATTCCCTGCGTCGTGGATCGCCTGATCCAACAGGCACTGCTGCAACAGCTCACGCCGATCTTCGACCCGCTGTTTTCGGATTACAGCTACGGCTTCCGTCCGGGCAGAAGCGCCCACCAAGCCATCGAGACAGCCCGCGCCCATGTGGCGGCAGGGCATCGCTGGTGCGTGGAACTCGATCTTGAGAAATTCTTTGACCGGGTCAACCACGATCTCCTGATGGCGTACGTGGCGCGCCAAATCGTAGATAAACGCGTGCTCAGACTGATCCGGCGGTACCTCCAAGCCGGTGAGATGTCGGGTGGGATCGCCAGCCGACGGCAGGAAGGGACGCCGCAAGGCGGCCCGCTCTCGCCGTTGCTGTCGAACATCCTGCTCAACGAACTCGACCGCGAGCTGGAACGGCGGGGTCATCGCTTCGTGCGTTATGCCGACGATGCGAACATCTATGTGCGCAGCCCTCGTGCTGGCGAACGAGTGATGGCCAGTGTTGAGCGCTTCCTGAATCAGCGCCTGAAACTAACGCTGAATCGGGATAAGAGCCGAGTAGCCGGGTCTTGGATGTGTGATTACTTGGGTTACGGGATGAGCTGGCATCAGCAACCGAGACTGAGAGTGGCGACGATGAGCCTGGGTCGCTTGCGCGACCGGCTCAGAGAGCTGCTACGTAAAGCGCGGGGCCACAAGGTGGCGACTGTCATCGAGCGGATAAACCCCGTGCTGCGCGGATGGGCGGGCTACTTCAAGCTGAGCCAGAGCAGACGGCCACTTGAGGAATTGGACGGCTGGGTGCGTCACAAGCTTCGCTGTATCGTCTGGCGTCAATGGAAGCGGCCCTCTACGAGGGCGCGCAACTTGATACGCTTGGGACTTAATGCGGCGCGGGCGTGGAAATCGGCAGTCAATGGCCGAGGCCCATGGTGGAACTCGGGAGCGCCCCATATGAATCAGGCGTTGCCGAAGAAGCTGTGGGACCGCCTCGGGCTGGTCTCGATACTGGATACGATAAACCGACTTAACCGTATAACCTGAACCGCCGTATACGGAACCGTACGTACGGTGGTGTGAGAGGACGGCGGATGTGAATCCGCCTCCTACTCGATCCGTGAAAAAAGGCCGGGCACACCCCACGACACTGGCCGTTCATGATTGACCAAAGGAGCTCCACCGGTGAAGAACTCGCTGACGTTCACCCCGTTATTCCTCGCAATCGCAGCAACGATCATCCCCCTTGCCCACGCGGCAGACGCCCCGCCCGTCGAAGGCTTCGTCGAGGGTTCACACCTCACGATCAACACCCGCAACTACTACATGAACCGCGACCGGCGCGATATTCATACCGATGACAGCAAAGAGTGGGGTCAGGGTTTTATCGGCACCTTCGAATCCGGCTACACCCAGGGCACCGTCGGTTTCGGCCTGGACGTCAATGCCATGTTCGGCCTCAAGCTCGACGGCGGTGGCGGTACGGATGGTTCCAGCATCCTTCCGTATGGCAGCGGCAACGGCAAAGCGCCGGGTTCGTTCTCGACGGCTGGCGGCACCTTGAAGCTGCGCGCCTTCGACACCGAACTGAAAGCCGGCGACCTGTTCCTCAACAACCCGGTGATCGCCGGCGGCATGACACGCATGTTGCCGCAGACTTTCCGTGGCGTGAGCCTGACCAACCACAGCTTTGACGGCTGGATGTTCGAAGGTGGCCAGGCCAGTTTCACCAAGCTCTATAACCAGAGCGGCCATCGGCGTATTGGTACCAGCTACGGCACGCTGCCCGCCAACACCGACAGCCAGCACCTGGACTGGGCTGGCGTGTCGTTCAGCGGGATCGAGGGGCTGACCAGCAACCTGTACGCGTCCGAGCTCAAGGACGTCTGGCACCAGTATTACTACGACCTGGAATACACCTACGCCCTGAACGACCTGGTCAGCCTGACGCCCGGCCTGCACTACTACCATACCCAGGACACCGGTCAATCGCTGCTGGGGGATATCGACAACAACACCTACAGCCTGCATTTCACCTTGGGCGTGGGTAACCACAGCGTCACAGCGACTTATCAGCGGGTCAATGGCAACACGCCGTTCGATTACATCACCCAGGGCGACAGCGTGTACCTGGACAACTCCCAGCAGTACTCGGATTTCAACGGGCCCAATGAGCGCTCCTGGAAGCTCAAGTACGCCTACGACTTTGCCGGCCTCGGCGTGCCCGGCCTGACGTCCGCCGTGTCCTACATCAGCGGCAAGACCGACCTGACCAAGGTCGACCCCAACAGTCGCGGCTACAGCAACTGGTACAGCGCCGATGGCAAGGATGCCAAGCACTGGGAGCGCGATATCGACCTGAAATATGTGGTGCAGGGCGGCAAGGCCAAGGACTTGGCCGTGCGCCTGCAATGGGCGACCAATCGCGGCAGCAATGGCTACTCGGCGGTGGACCGGGATGTGGATGAATACCGTGTGATCGTGGACTACCCGATCAACGTGTTCTGAGTACAGGTAGGAGCGAGCTTGCTCGCTCCAGGTTGGCTTTGCGCCATATTTAAGAGTTGCTACTACGCTAAGGGCATTCTCAATGCAGAAGTGTGCCCGATGAGTTCAAGCCCTACCCGCCCCAACCGCCGCCCGGAGCGCCTGCTGATCCTGGGCAGCACCCTCACGGTGTTGCTGATCGTGGGGGTCGTCACTGCGCTGCTGATTCGTGAACATGCCAACACCCTCCAGACGGCCAAGCGCACCGCCAACACCATCACTCAATTGATCGACGCTGACGTGCTGCGCAATGTCGAACTTTACGACATGGCCCTCAAAGGCTTGATCAGCGCCACCGAGCGCACCGACCTGCAAGACGTTTCAGAGAGCATCCGTCATTTGGTGCTGTTCGATCGTTCCGCAGCGGCGCCCTACAAGGGCGATATCCTGCTGTTGGACCCGGCTGGCGAGGTGATTGCCGATTCCTCCCTGCTCACGCCCAAACTGGGTAACTTTGCCGACCGGGACTACTTTCGGGCGCACCGCACCAACCCCGACCTGGGCCTGTATATCAGCCGTCCGTTCATGGCGCGCTGCCAGTGTGCCGACCCCTGGCGCATCGCGTTCAGCCGTCGCGTTTCGTCACCGGATGGGCGCTTCCTGGGAGTGGCGGTCGCGTCCATGCGCCTGTCGTACTTTCATCAGTTGTTCAGCAGCTTGAACATCGGCAGCAACAGCACCATCAACCTGCTCAACCACCAAGGCATCCTGCTGGCGCAAGAGCCTCTGCTGGAAGCAGATATCGTCGACAAGGACCTGAGCCAGCGCCCGAATGTGGCGCGCATGCTGCGCGAACGGGACGGCAGCTTCCAAAGTATCTCCAGTGTCGATCGCCAGGCACGGCTCTACAGTTTTTCGAATGTGGGCAACTTGCCGCTGATCGTGGCAGTGGCCTTGTCCAGCAATGAAATGTTCGCCCCCTGGCGACGTGCGGCGTGGCTGGTCAGCATCGCGACCGGAGTGTTGTGCGTGGGCCTGTTGTGGCTGACCTGGGCACTGTGCATGGAGCTGCGCCGTCGCCATCGCGCCGAACAGGTGCTGTCAGAACTGGCAGCCACCGACGCCCTTACCGGCCTGGCCAACCGCCGCACGCTGGACGAACGCTTGCGGCTGGAATGGGACCGGGCACAACGCTCCATCGAGTCGTTGAGTGTGCTGATGATCGATGTGGACCACTTCAAGGCCTTCAACGACCGCCACGGCCACCAGGGCGGCGATGAGGCGTTGCGCGCAGTCGCGCAGGTGATCGCCAGCCATATCCGCCGCCCTGCCGATCTGGCGGCGCGTTATGGCGGTGAAGAGTTCGCGGTGGTGTTACCCAATACCGACGCCAAGGGGGCGTGGGTGATCGCCGAGCATATCCGCAAGGGTGTCCAGCACTTGCCGCGCAAGGCCGGGGATGAGCAACCAATCACGGTGAGCATCGGCATGAGTACTTGGCAAAAGCACAGCCGTATTTCCCTTGAAGACCTGCTGCTCAAGGCTGACCAGGCGTTGTATCAGGCCAAGCACAGCGGCCGTAACCGGATAGTGGATGTTTCAAAGACCTCAAACTGATGAGGTCAGGTGTGGGAGCTGGCTTGCCTGCGATGGCGGTGGGGCAGCTATCTATAAGCTAACTGGCCGGCCGCTATCGCAGGCAAGCCAGCTCCCACATTTGGATATTCGTCAGGCATAAAAAAAGGCCACCCGAAGGCAGCCTTTCAAAACTAAAGAAAGAGAGTTGTTACTTACACCGCCGCAACGGGACGCATGTAAGAGATCGGTGCGGTGCTGGCATCTTCGAAGGTCACGACTTCCCAAGCGTCTGTCTGCTCAATCAACTTGCGCAGCAGCTGGTTGTTAAGGGCGTGGCCCGACTTGAAGCCTTTGAACTCGCCTATCAGGCTATTGCCCAGCAGGTAGAGGTCACCGATTGCATCGAGGATCTTGTGCTTCACGAATTCGTCTTCGTAGCGAAGGCCGTCTTCGTTCAGTACACCATCCGCGTCGACCACAATGGCGTTTTCCACGCTGCCGCCGAGTGCGAGGTTGTGCTTGCGCAGGTACTCGATGTCACTCATGAAACCAAAGGTACGGGCGCGGCTGACTTCTTTTACAAACGAAGTGCTGGAAAAATCCACGCTTGCACTTTGGGTGCGGTCACGGAATACCGGGTGATCGAAATCGATCTCAAAGCTCACTTTAAAGCCTTCGAACGGGACGAAGGTGGCGCGCTTGTCGCCGTCTTCTACTGTCACTTCCCGCAGAATGCGAATGAACTTCTTGGCTGCGTCCTGTTCTTCCAGGCCGGCAGATTGAATCAAGAATACGAAGGGTCCAGCGCTGCCATCCATGATCGGGACTTCGGACGCGGAGAGCTCGACGTAGGCGTTATCGATGCCCAGGCCAGCCATGGCCGAGAGCAAGTGCTCCACCGTGTCCACTTTGACGTCACCGTTGACCAGAGTGGTCGACATCGTGGTTTCGCCAACGTTTTCCGCGCGAGCAGGAATCTGCACCACAGGGTCCAGGTCGGCACGAACAAACACGATGCCGGTGTCGACAGGTGCGGGCTTGAGGGTCAGGTATACCTTCTCCCCGGAGTGCAGACCTACACCTGTGGCACGGATAATATTCTTCAGGGTGCGTTGTTTAATCATGGCTTGGACCGCTTCAGCGCAAATTGCGAACTGGTATCAACAAAGGCTGGCGATAATAACAGACCAGACCTTTGCTGAACACCAATCACCTTCATAGCCCTGATACATTCCATTAATCGGCCTGACGACGCAGGAATGCCGGGATGTCCAGGTAGTCCAGGTCATCTTGCGGATTCGGGCTACGGGACGCCGCAGCACCGGCCTGAGCCTGGTTGCGCATCACGGTCGGACGGTCCAGATCACGGTAGTTCACCGACGGCAGTTCCTGGCGAGCAGGGGCTGGGACAGCAGTTGCCTGGCTGGCCTGGCTAGTGTGCAGGGTGTTGTCGATGACCTTTACAGGCTTCTCGATTTTCGCACCCAGGCCGGTCGCAACCACGGTTACATGCAGTTCGTCGCGCATGTCCGGATCGATAACGGTACCCACCTTGACCATGGCGTGCTCGGACGCGAAGGCTTCGATGATGCTACCCACGTCGGAGTACTCACCCAGGGACAGGTCGGGACCGGCGGTGATGTTCACCAGGATGCCGCGTGCGCCTTGCAGGTTCACGTCTTCGAGCAACGGGTTGCGGATGGCCGCTTCGGTGGCCTCGCGTGCACGGTTCGGACCGCTGGCGCAGCCAGTGCCCATCATCGCCATGCCCATTTCGCTCATGACCGTACGAACGTCGGCAAAGTCGACGTTGATCATGCCCGGACGCTTGATGATGTCGGAGATACCGCGAACGGCACCGGCCAGTACATCGTCAGCCTTGGCGAACGCAGACAGCAGGCTTGCGTCCTTGCCCAGGATGGTCAGCAGTTTCTCGTTGGGGATGGTGATCAACGAGTCGACGCTTTCAGACAGCAGACGGATACCTTCGTCGGCGATCTGCATGCGCTTGCGGCCTTCGAACGGGAACGGACGCGTCACGACAGCAACGGTCAGAATCCCCATTTCCTTGGCCACTTCGGCAATGATCGGTGCAGCACCGGTACCGGTACCGCCGCCCATGCCGGTGGTGATGAACACCATGTTGGTGCCTTGCAGCACTTCGGCAATACGCTCGCGGTCTTCCAGGGCGGCTTGACGGCCGACTTCCGGATTGGCGCCAGCGCCGAGGCCTTTGGTCACCGCGGTGCCCAATTGCAGGATGGTCCGCGCGCCGATGCTTTTGAGCGCCTGGGCATCAGTGTTGGCGCAGATGAACTCAACGCCTTCAATGTTGCTCTTGACCATGTGGTTGACAGCGTTGCCGCCGCCACCGCCGACACCGATTACTTTGATAACCGGGCTAGCGGGGATGTTGTCTACGAGTTCGAACATGTTCCCTCTCCTTTCATTTTCTCTAGTTTTTTCGCCTACTGCTTGCTGCGGGTGTTGCGGTGTCGCGGTAAATCTTTAGAAATTGCCTTGTACCCAGCTTTTGATCCGGTCCAGCAGCGGCGCTTTCTCATCGTCATCGCTGCGGTAGCTGTCACGGATGCTCGGGCCCGACAGGGAAATGCCGTCGGTCTGCTTTTGCAGCCCGTACAACAGCAAGCCCACACCGGTGGAATAAATCGGGTTGCGCACCACGTCGCCCAGGCCCTTCACGCCATGGGGCACGCCCAGGCGCACCGGCATGTGGAAGATCTCTTCGGCCAACTCGACCGCGCCTTCCATCTTCGAGGTACCACCGGTCAGCACGATGCCGGCCGGGATCAAATCTTCGTAGCCGCTGCGGCGCAGTTCAGCCTGAATCAGGGTGAACAGCTCGTCGTAGCGTGGCTCGACCACTTCGGCCAGGGCCTGGCGCGACAGCTCGCGGGGTGGACGATCACCCACGCTTGGCACCTTGATGGTCTCACCGGCACCGGCCAGCTTGGCCAGGGCGCAGGCGTAGCGGATCTTGATTTCTTCGGCGTACTGGGTCGGTGTGCGCAACGCCATGGCGATGTCGTTGGTGACCTGGTCGCCGGCAATCGGGATCACGGCGGTGTGACGAATCGCACCCTCGGTGAAGATCGCGATGTCGGTGGTGCCGCCGCCGATGTCCACCAGGCACACGCCCAGCTCTTTTTCGTCGTCGGTCAGTACCGAGTAGGCCGAGGCCAACTGCTCGAGAATGATGTCGTCGATTTCCAGGCCGCAGCGGCGCACGCATTTTTCAATGTTCTGTGCGGCGTTGACGGCGCAGGTCACCACGTGAACCTTGGCTTCCAGGCGAACGCCCGACATGCCCAGGGGCTCGCGCACGCCTTCCTGGTTGTCGATCACGTAGTCCTGCGGCAGGGTGTGCAGCACGCGCTGGTCCGCCGGGATCGCCACGGCCTGGGCGGCGTCGAGGACGCGCTCAAGGTCGGCCGAGCTGACTTCACGGTCGCGGATCGCCACGATGCCGTGGGAGTTCAGGCTACGGATGTGGTTGCCCGCCACGCCGACGAACGCCGAGTGAATCCGGCAACCGGCCATCAGCTGCGCTTCTTCGATAGCGCGCTGGATCGACTGCACGGTGGACTCGATGTTCACCACCACGCCCTTCTTCAGGCCCCGGGACGGATGCGTGCCAATACCGACGATTTCGATCGCGCCGTCTTCCCCGACCTCGCCCACCAGCGCCACCACCTTGGAGGTGCCGATATCGAGACCGACGATCATTTTGCCGCTTTGCACGTTTGCCATGGGTCCTGCCTCTTCTTAATTCTTCGCGACAGCGGGTTGTGCTGCCGTGGGCGCAGCCGGTGTACGCCAGCCGACGGCCAGGCCGTTGGCGTAACGCAGGTCGACGCTCGCAATGTTCGTAATCTGTTCTTTCAAGGTTTTTTCATAGATGGCAATAAAGCGGCGCATCTTTTCCACCAAGCGGTCGCGTCCCAGCAACAACTCGATGCCCGGGCCGGAACTGCCTGCCCCGGTCGTCAAAAACCAGCTGCCCCGCTCACGCAATTCCAGGCGTGCAATGGAGAAGCCCAGTGGCCGCAGCATCTGGCTCAAGGCCTGGTACTGCTGCATCACTTGCTGCTGCGCCCGCTGCGGCCCGAACAGCTGCGGCAGGTGTTCATAATTGGCCAGCTCACGCGGGGTGAACGCCTGGCCCTGGTTGTTCAACAGCGCTTCATCGCCCCAACGGGCCACGGGCAGTTGTTCTTCCAGGCGGATCGTGACCTGGTCCGGCCATACACGGCGAACTTCGGCGTGGGCGATCCACGGCATCTGTTCCAGCTCCGAGCGCATGCCAGCCAAGTCGATGGTAAAGAAGCTCGCCGCCAGGTATGGGCCGATGCGCTGCTGTACCGCTTGCTGGCTGATGTAGCTCAAGTCGCCCTGCACGCTGATCTTGGTGATCGGCCGGTCGGCATACGGCAACAGACGCTGCGCGCCTTCGTACGTGCCAAAGCCCAGCACCACCAGCAGCACCGGCCAGAACAGCGCCTTGATAAAACCAAAGTTGGCTTTTGGCAGACGCGCCGACATCGGCTCTTTAGCCACCATTCGGCTTGCACCCCGTGGCACCGGCTTGCGGCTCGGTGCTTGTGGGGGCTGATGACGAAGCGATGCGCCGTTCATGTGTTTAGCCTCTTGGCTCAATGCTGTCGGCCAGGATCGCCAGCACTAACTGCTGGAAATCCAGACCGGCGGCACGGGCAGCCATGGGAACCAGGCTGTGATCGGTCATGCCCGGTGCGGTGTTGACTTCAAGGAACCAGAAATTCCCTTGGTCATCCTGCATCACGTCTGCCCGCGCCCAACCGGCGATACCCAGCGCCTCACAGGCTTTCGCCGTGAGGTCCATCAATTCTTGTTCCTTGGTTGCTTCGAGGCCGCATGGGATCCGGTACTGAGTATCGGAAGCCAGGTACTTGGCGTCGTAGTCATAAAAGGTGTGGGGCGTGCCCAAAGCGATGGGCGGCAATACCTGGCCACGCAGGGTGGCGATGGTGTACTCGGGACCGGAAATCCACTGTTCCACCAACACTTGCGAATCGTAGGTACTTGCCGCTTTCCATGCGTCGATCAATTCGGCGGCCGAGTTCACTTTGGCCATGCCGATACTGGAGCCTTCATGGGCTGGTTTGACGATCAAAGGCAGGCCCAGTTCCTTGGCCGCAGAAATACAATCGTCTTCACTGCACAGTACGGCGTGACGTGGGGTCGGAATGCCCAGGCTGTGCCACACCTGCTTGGTGCGCAACTTGTCCATCGCCAAGGCCGATGCGAGGATGCCGCTGCCGGTGTAAGGGATGCCGGCGCATTCGAGCAGGCCCTGCATGCTGCCGTCCTCACCGCCGCGGCCGTGAAGAATGAGAAAGGCGCGGTCGATTTTTTCAGCCTGCAGACGGGCAAGGAAGTCATCGCCCACATCGATACCGAAGGCATTCACGCCAGCACTTTGCAGCGCCTCAAGCACCGCATTGCCGGACTTGAGCGACACTTCGCGCTCAGCGCTCTTGCCGCCGAACAACACGGCCACGCGACCGAAGTCGGCAGGCGCAAGGGTGGAAAACAGGGAGCCGTAATCAGTGGTCATTTCGACTTCCCCTTGGCGGCGGCTGCAAACAGCGGGCTCGCCAGCAACTTGGGCGCAAGGCCACCGATATCACCGGCGCCCTGGCACAGCAGGATGTCGCCGGCGCGCAGCAGCGGCTTGACGATAGGCGCCAGGTCCACGCCACGCTCGATGTAGATCGGGTCCAACTGGCCGCGCTGGCGAATGCTGTTGCACAGCTTGCGGCTGTCAGCGCCCGGGATCGGTTCTTCACCGGCCGGGTAGACTTCCATCAGCAGCAGCACGTTGGCATCGGCCAGTACATTGACGAAATCGTCGTACAGGTCGCGGGTGCGGCTGTAGCGGTGCGGCTGGTACACCATCACCAGCCGGCGCTCCGGCCAGCCACCGCGCACGGCCTTGATAACGGCCGCAACTTCGGTCGGGTGGTGCCCGTAGTCGTCCACCAGCATCACGTCACCACCTTCAACCGGCAGTTGGCCGTAGACCTGGAAGCGACGGCCCACACCGGCAAAGCGCGACAGGCCCTCGACGATGGCTTCATCGCTGACGCCTTCATCGGTGGCAATGCAGATGGTCGCCAAAGAGTTCAGCACGTTGTGGTTGCCCGGCATGTTCACCGACACGTCCAGCGGCTCGCGATCGGGGCGCAGCACGGTGAAGAAGGTTTGCATGCCTTCCTGGCGCACATTGATTGCGCGCACGTCGGCGTCTTCGCTGAAGCCGTAGGTCACGGTAGGGCGTTTGACCTGGGGCAGGATTTCACGCACTACCGGGTCGTCCAGGCACACCACGGCCAGACCGTAGAACGGCAAGTTGTGCAGGAAGTCGACGAAGGTTTTCTTCAATTTGTTGAAGTCACCGTCGTAGGTCGCCATGTGGTCTTCGTCGATGTTGGTGACGACGGCGACCAGCGGTTGCAGGTGCAGGAAGCTCGCATCACTTTCATCGGCTTCGGCGATCAGGTAGCGGCTGGTGCCGAGCTGGGCATTGGTGCCAGCTGCATTCAGGCGGCCACCGATGACGAAGGTCGGGTCCAGGCCACCGGCGGCGAACACCGAGGCGATCAGGCTGGTGGTGGTGGTCTTGCCATGGGTACCGGCAACGGCGATGCCGTGGCGATAGCGCATCAGCTCGGCGAGCATCTCGGCACGCGGCACCACAGGGATACGGCGCTCAAGGGCGGTGGCCACTTCCGGGTTGGAGGTGTTCACGGCGCTGGACACCACCAGCACGTCAGCCTCGGCGGCGTTCTCGGCACGGTGGCCGATGAAGATCTGTGCGCCAAAGGACTTCAGGCGCTCGGTGACCGGCGACTCTTTCAAGTCCGAGCCGGACACCTGGTAGCCCAGGTTCAGCAACACTTCGGCAATCCCGCACATGCCCACGCCACCGATACCGACGAAGTGAATACGACGGATGCGGCGCATCTCGGGTTGCGGCATGGCTTTCTGATTCTCAACCATGGGCCACCTCCAGGCAGATATCGACCACGGTGCGGGTTGCGTCAGGTTTGGCCAGGCGGCTTGCGGTGCTCGCCATGCTGTTGAGTCGTTCCGGTTGCATCAAAACCTCGGTCAGGCGTGCGGCCAAATCGGCGGCGCCAGTCGTTCTTTGCGGCAGCAGGAAGGCAGCGCCCTCCCCGGCCAAATATTCGGCGTTGCGGGTCTGGTGATCGTCGATGGCGTGGGGCAAAGGCACCAGCAAGGACGGCAGACCGGCGGCCGCCAGTTCACTGACGGTCAGCGCACCAGCGCGGCAGACCACCAGGTCGGCCCAGCCATAGGCTTGGGCCATGTCTTTGATGAAGGGCTGTACATTGGCCTCTACACCGGCCTCGCGATAACGCGCGGCGGTGACTTCATCGTGGTTCTTGCCGGCCTGGTGGAAGATCTCCGGGCGCACATCCTCAGGAAGTTGCGCAACGGCTTCAGGCAGCAATTTATTCAGCGGCTCGGCGCCCAGGCTTCCGCCCAGGATCAGCAGGTGAGCCTTGCGCCCCGCCAGCGCGTCACGCGCAATGGCCATGAACAGTTCGGTACGCACCGGGTTACCGGTGGTGCGAAGCTTGTCGGAGGCGGCGAAGGTTTTCGGGAAGGCTTCACACACCCGCGCAGCCAACGGCACTAGCAGACGGTTGGCAGTACCGGCGACGGCGTTCTGTTCGTGAACGATCACCGGCACACCCGCGAGTTTCGCCGCAACACCACCAGGGCCGGTCACATAACCGCCAAAGCCGAGCACACACACCGGCTTCAACTCGCGAATGATCCTGCGCGCCTGCATGACCGCCTTGAGCAACACGAACGGTGCCTTGAGCAATGACAACTTGCTCTTGCCACGCAGGCCGGTGACGTTGATCAAATGCAGCGGCAAGCCGGCATTGGGCACCAAGTCGTTTTCGATGCCACGGGGCGTACCCAGCCAGTGCACGGTGTAGCCACGGTTCTGGAATTCACGGGCGCAAGCCAGGGCCGGGAACACATGGCCCCCGGTGCCGCCCGCCATGATCAGCACGTTAGCGCCCATGGGTCGGCTCCTCGGCGAAGTCGCTTTCGCTGAACTCCATCTCTTCGCTGCCCAGGTGGGTGCGACTCTCCCACTCGATACGCAGCAACAACCCGAGACAGGCGCAGCAAATCACCAACGAGCTGCCGCCGTAACTGAGGAACGGCAAGGTCAGGCCCTTGGTCGGCAGCAGGCCGACGTTCACGCCGATGTTGATCAGGAACTGGCCGATCCACAGGAAGGCCAATCCATAGGCAACGTAGGCGGCGAAGAACTGCTTGGCCTTCTCGGCCCACAAGCCGATGTACATGGCGCGCACGCAGACGAATACAAACAGAGCCACTGTGCACAGCGAGCCCACCACACCCAACTCTTCGGCCAATACCGAGAACACGAAGTCGGTGTGGGCTTCCGGCAGGTAGAACTGCTTCTGCACACTGTTGCCCAGGCCCACACCCAGCCACTCGCCGCGACCGAAGGCAATCAGCGCCTGGGTCAACTGGTAGCCGGAGCCGAACTGGTCGGACCAGGGGTCGGTAAAGGTGATCAAACGCGCCATCCGGTAGGGTTGCGCCTGCACCAGGATGGTCACCGCCGCGACGGCCAGCACCACCATCAAGGTGAAGCGGAACAGCCCGACACCACCCAGGAACAGCATCGCGGCGGCGGCGCCCATCATCACCACCGTGGCCCCGAAGTCGGGCTCCATCAGCAGCAGGCCAGCCATGGGCAGCAGCACGATGAACGGCTTGAAGAAGCCCATCCAGCTTTCGCGTACTTCTTTCTGACGGCGCACCAGGTAACCGGCGAGGTAGATCACCACGAACACTTTGGCAATTTCCGACGGCTGCACGTTGAACGCGCCGAAGCCGATCCAGCGCATCGAACCGTTCACCTCGCGGCCGATGCCGGGCACGATCACCATGACCAGCAAGCCGAACGCACCGATCAGCATCAGCCAACCCAGACGCTGCCAGGTAGCAATCGGAATCATCATGGTGACGATGCAGGCGCCCAGGCCGATCACCAGGTACACCAGGTGGCGGATCATCATGTACAGCGTGTTGCCCGACTGCACGGCGGCCACTTCGGAGGACGCCGAAGTGATCATCACCAGGCCCAGGCCGAGCAGCGCCAGGCAACCGGCGAGCATCGGGAAATCGAGGTCGATGCCGCGCCCGGTAATGATCGGCGACGGGTATGGCTTGATGATGTTTCTCAGGTTGAGGCTCATGCCAAAGCCTCCACGGCGCGGGCGAACAGTTGGCCGCGCTCTTCATAGTTCTTGAACATGTCGAAGCTGGCGCACGCGGGCGACAGCAACACCGCATCGCCAGGCTGGGCCAGGGCTTTGCACTGGGCAATGGCGTCGTCCAGGGAAGCTGCGCGTACTTGCGGTACAGCGTCACCGAGGGCGGCGGCGATCAGGTCCGAATCGCGGCCCATCAGCACCACGGCGCGGCAATGGGCGGCCACTGGAGTTTTGAGGTCCTTGAAGTCGGCACCCTTGCCATCACCACCGGCGATCAGCACCAGCTTGCCGTCGATATCGGCCCCCAGGCCTTCGATGGCCGCCAGGGCTGCACCGACATTGGTGGCTTTGGAGTCGTTGTAATAGCTGACGTCATTGAGGTCGCGCACCCACTGGCAGCGATGCTCAAGCCCGGCAAAGGTGCGCAGGCTCGCGAGCATGGCGTCGAACGGCAGGCCAACCGCGTGACCGAGCGCCAAGGCCGCCAGGGCATTGGACTGGTTGTGTGCGCCACGGATTTTCAGTTCGCGTACCGGCATCAGGTTCTGGAATTCGAACGCCAGGTACTTCTCGCCGTTCTCTTCACGAATGCCGAAGCCTTTGAAGTCCGGTTTGCCCAGGCCGAAGGTCCAGCAGGGCATGCCCTCGCCTATCAGCGGACGGCTCAGGGCATCCTGACGATTGACGACAAATTGCTTGGCGCCACGGAAGATCCGGTGCTTGGCCAGGTGATAAGCCGGCAGGCCGCTGTAGCGGTCCATATGGTCTTCGCTGACGTTCAATACCGTCGCCACTTCAGCGCCCAGGTCGTGGGTGGTTTCCAGCTGGAAGCTCGACAACTCCATCACGTACAACTCGACGTCGTCGCTGAGCAAATCCAGTGCCGGCACGCCAAGATTGCCGCCGACGGCCACACGCTTGCCCGCCGCAGCCGCCATCTCGCCGACCAGAGTGGTGACGGTGCTTTTGGCGTTGGAACCGCTGATGGCCACGATCGGCGCCTTCGCGTTGCGTGCGAACAGGTCGATATCGCCAGACAGCTTCACGCCACGGGCCGCAGCCGCTTGCAGGGCCGGTGTCGCCAGGGCCAGGCCCGGGCTCACGTAGAGCTCGTCGGCACGGCACAGAAACTCGACATCCAGCTCGCCACAACGCACTTCCACGTGCGGGTAGTCACGGCGCAGCGTGACCAGCTCCGGTGGATTTTCCCGCGTATCGGCCACGGCAAACGACGTGCCCCGGTTCGCCAGGAAGCGAACCAGGGACATGCCGCTCTTGCCGAGGCCGACAACGATGCGGAAGTGGTCTGAAGCGATCAGGGACACTCGTTTCTACCTCAGTTTCAGGGTGGCAAGGCCGACCAGTACCAGAATCACGGTGATGATCCAGAAGCGGACAATCACGCGTGGCTCAGGCCAGCCCTTGAGTTCAAAATGGTGGTGAATCGGCGCCATGCGGAACACGCGGCGCCCGGTCAACTTGAAGGACGCCACCTGGATGACCACCGACAGGGTTTCCATCACGAACACGCCGCCCATGATGAACAGCACGATTTCCTGGCGAACGATCACCGCGATGGTGCCCAAGGCCGCGCCCAGCGCCAGTGCGCCGACGTCGCCCATGAAGACTTGTGCTGGGTAGGTGTTGAACCACAGGAACCCCAGGCCGGCACCGATCAGCGCACCGCAGAACACGATCAGCTCACCGGCGCCCGGTACATAAGGGATCAGCAGGTATTCAGCGAATTTCACGTTACCGGAGAGGTAGCAGAAGATGCCGAGCGCGCCGCCCACCATCACCGTCGGCATGATCGCCAGGCCGTCGAGGCCATCGGTCAGGTTCACCGCGTTGCTGGAGCCGACGATCACGAAGTAGGTCAGCACCACAAAACCGACACCCAGTGGGATGCTCACATCCTTGAGCATCGGGATGATCAAGGTAGTTTCCACGGCACTTGGCGCGGTGGTGTACAGGAAGATCGCGGCGGCCAGGCCGAACACCGACTGCCAGAAATACTTCCAGCGGCTTGGCAGCCCCTTGGAGTTTTTCTCGATCACTTTGCGGTAGTCATCCACCCAGCCGATGGCGCCGAACAGCAGGGTCACCAGCAGCACCACCCACACGTAGCGGTTATGCAGGTCGGCCCACAGCAAGGTGCTGACGCCAATGGACGACAGGATCAGCGCGCCGCCCATGGTCGGAGTGCCAGACTTGGACAGGTGCGACTGCGGGCCGTCGTTACGAACCGATTGACCAATTTGCAGGTTCTGCAGGGTGCGGATCATCCACGGCCCTAAAAACAGCGACAAAGACAGCGCGGTCAGCACACCCAGAATCCCGCGCAGGGTCAGGTACTGGAAGACCGCGAAGCCTTTGTGGAACTGTTGCAGATACTCAGCCAGCAGCAGCAGCATTAATGTTTCTCCGTACTTGAGCCACACAAGGCTGCGACGACGTTTTCCATCACCGCGCTGCGCGATCCCTTGATCAAAATGGTTGTGTGTTTGTCATGTTCAGCCGCCGTCAACGCCTGGATCAGCTCGGCCTGGCTGGCGAAATGCTGCGCGCCGGGGCCGAAAGCGTTGACCGCATGAGCCATGTTCGTGCCAACGGCATAGAGCGCGTCCACTTTGCCGGCGGCATAGGCGCCGACTTCACGGTGGCCTTGTTCAGCCCAATCGCCCAGTTCGCCGATATCGCCCAGCACCAGCACCTTGCGCCCATCAAAGCCTGTAAGCAGGTCCACAGCGGCATTGATGGAGGACGGGTTGGCGTTGTAAGTGTCATCAATCACGCGCATGCCGTTGCCAGCCAGTTGCGCCACAGTGCGGCCCTTGACCGGCTGCACCGCGCCCAGGCCCGTGGCAATGCCGAACAGCGACACACCCAGGGCATGGGCGGCAGCGGCGGCGGCCAAGGCGTTGGCGACGTTATGGTTGCCCAGCAGGTTCAACTGCACGTGCTCATCACCTTGCGGAGTGTGCAAGGTGAAGGACGGGCAGCCACGGGCATCGACATTGATGTTGGAAGCGTGAAAATCGGCTGCGGCATTCAGCACTGCAAACGTCAGGACCTTGCGACCGGCGGCGCGTACACGCCAGGTCTCGAACGCCTTGTCATCCAGGTTCAGTACCGCAGTGCCCGAGGCGTCGAGGCCCTCAAGGATTTCGCCCTTGGCTTCGACGATTTTTTCCGGGCCGCCGAACTCACCGACATGGGCGGTACCGGCGTTGTTGATGATCGCCACGTGAGGCTGGGTCAGCGCCACGGTATAGGCGATTTCGCCGATGCGCGAAGCCCCCAGTTCAATCACTGCCGCCGTGTGTTCCGGGGCCAGTTCGAGCAGGGTCAGCGGTGCGCCGAAATCATTGTTCAGGTTGCCACGGGTCGCGAGTACCGGCCCGCGCGTACGCAAGACGCCAGCAAGCAGTTCCTTGACCGTGGTCTTGCCGCTGGAACCGGTAATGGCCGCCACCGGCTTATCAAAAGCAGCACGGTTAAGCGCACCCAGTTGGCCCAGGGCCAGGCGGGTGTCGGCTACCAGCAATTGCGGCAGGGCAGAATCGGCCACTTCACGCTGCACCAAGGCACCGACGGCACCTTTGGCGGCAACGTCGTTGAGGTAGTCGTGACCATCGAAACGCGGGCCGGCCAGGGCGACAAACAGCTGCCCCGGCTGGATGTTACGACTGTCGATACTGACGCCGGTGAATGTGCAGTCGCTCGACAGCACACGGGCCGACAGGGCCTGGGCCAGTTCGCTGAACGTCATCGCTTTAAGCATGGGCGACCTCCCAGGCGGTCAAGGCGTGATCCGCCTCGACCAGATCGGAGAAGGCATGGCGCTCACCGTTAATTTCCTGATAGTCCTCGTGGCCTTTACCCGCGAGCACCACGACGTCGTCCGCGCCGGCACTGGCGATCAGCTGGGCAATGGCGGCGCCGCGTCCAGCCACAAACGTGACCTTGGAGGCGTCTTTGAAACCGACACGGATGTCGTCGAAAATCTGGCTCGGGTCTTCGCTGCGCGGGTTGTCGTCGGTGACAAGTACGCCGTCGGCCAAACGCTCGACGATCTCGGCCATCAATGGGCGCTTGCCGCGATCGCGATCACCGCCGCAACCGAACAGGCACAGCAGTTTGCCTTTGGCATGTGGGCGCAGGGCTTCGAGGACTTTTTCCAGGGCATCCGGTGTGTGGGCGTAATCGACCACCACCAGCGGTTGCGTGCCGCCACCCAGGCGCTGCATGCGACCGGCCGGGCCTTCCAGCTTCGGCAGTACCCGCAGGATTTCATCCAGGGCGTAGTCCAGGCCCAGCAGTGCACCGATAGCGGCGAGCACGTTGCTCAGGTTGAACCGCCCGAGCAAGGTGCTGCGCAAGTGGTGCTCGCCCTGCGGCGTCACCAATGTGGCGCGCACGCCTTCATCATTGAATTGGGCTTCGCGGCAATACAGGTAGGCACTGGCATCTTGCAGGCTATAGCTGATCAGGCGCGCGTCGCTGTCTCCGCCCGCCAGTTGGCGGCCAAACGCGTCGTCGAGGTTGACCACCCGGCACTTCAGGTCATTCCAGGCAAACAGCTTGGCCTTGGCGGCAGCATACGCCTCCATAGTGCCGTGGTAGTCGAGGTGATCGCGGGACAGGTTGGTCATCACCGCCACGTCAAAGGCCAGAGCAGTGACACGCCCTTGGTCCAGTCCATGGGAAGACACTTCCATGGCAACCGCCTTGGCGCCGGCCTTTTTCAGGTCGGCCAGGGTCGCTTGCACGGCAATCGGGTTTGGCGTGGTGTGCAGGCCGCTTTGCAGCGCGCCATAGAAACCGGTACCCAGGGTGCCGACGATGCCGCAGTGCTGACCCAGCAGGTCCAAAGCCTGGGCGACCAATTGGGTCACGCTGGTCTTGCCGTTGGTGCCCGTCACACCCACCAGGTTGAGCTGGCGGCTCGGGTCACCATAGAAACGCCCGGCGATGTCAGAAAGCTGCGCAGCCAGGCTCTTGACCGGAATCAACGGCACATCGGTGATCGGCAGCACGGTGGCGCCTTCCACTTCATAGGCGACCGCAGCCGCACCGCGTTGCAGGGCATCGGCGATATGCGCACGGCCATCGAGCTTGCCGCCAGGTACCGCCAGGAACAGGTCGCCGGCGCGTACATTACGACTGTCCAGGGTCAGCTCACGAATCAGCAGATCGTGGCCGGCATGGGCAAAAATCTTGTTCAGGCTAAGAGACATCAGCCGCGCCCTCCATTGGCTTTGACAGCGGCAGCCGGTGGACCAGCGTTGGCTTGTTGCGTCGGCGGCAGGTTGTCCGGCGTGATATTCATCAAGCGCAGGGTGCCGGACATCACTTTGCTGAACACCGGCGCCGAAACCAGGCCACCGAAGTAGCCGGCTTTACTAGGCTCGTCGATGACCACGACGATGGCGTAGCGCGGGTCGCTCATCGGGCCGAAGCCCGCGAACAGCGAACGGTAGGAGTTTTCGGCATAGCCCTTGGTGCCCACCGAGGTCTTACGCGCCGTACCGGACTTGCCAGCAACGTGGTACGCCGGCACCTGGGCGCGGAATACGCCGCGCGGTGCCTCGATCACTTGTTGCAGCATGCCTTGCATGGTCTTGGCGACGTTTTCCGGGATCACTTGGGTGGCTTTTGGCGCTTCGTCGACGTGGATCAGGCTCAGCGGAACCATACGGCCGTTATTGGCCAATACAGAGAACGCGTGGGCCAACTGGATGGCGGTCACCGACAGGCCGTAGCCGTAGGACAGCGTGGCAGTCTCGGCTTTTCTCCACTCGCGGTAGTTCGGCAGGTTACCGACCCGCTCGCCCGGGAAGTCGAGGCCGGTGGGTTGGCCCAGGCCGATCTTTTGCGCCAAGTGATAAATAGTCTCGCCGCCGATATCGAAGGCCACCTTACTCATGCCGACGTTACTGGAGTTGATCAGGATGCCGGTCAGGTCCAGCACTGGCCCCTCGGTGCGGGACACGTCACGAATGGTGTACTTGCCCAACTGCAAGGTGCCTGGGTAAACCTCGACCTTGTCGCTGGGTTTCCAGCGGCCGGTTTCCAGGGCAGCGCTCATGGAGATCGCTTTCATGGTCGAGCCCGGCTCGAACACGTCGATCATCGCGCGGTTACGCATCATCGCCGGCTGCAGGTTGCGACGGTTGTTCGGGTTGTAGGTCGGCTGGTTGACCATGGCGAGGATCTCGCCAGTCTTCACATCCATGATCACCAGGCTGCCGGCCTTGGCGCCGTTCTCGATGATCGCGTTACGCAGTTCGCGGTTGGCCAGGTATTGCAGGCGCAAATCGATCGACAACGCCAGAGGCTTGCCGGCCTTGGCGTTTTTGGTGACCTGGACATCCTTGATCAGTCTGCCGCGCCGATCCTTGATGACCTGCCGCTTGCCGGGAACGCCGGCCAGCCATTCGTCGTAGGCCAGTTCGACACCTTCGCGACCATGGTCATCGATATCGGTAAAGCCGACCATATGCGCGGTGGTTTCACCGGCCGGGTAGAAACGACGAAACTCCTCGATGCCGTAGACACCGGGGATTTTAAGGTCGAGCACTTGCTGGCCTTGCTCAGGGGTAAGCCCGCGCACCAGGTAGATGAATTCTTTGTTGGCCTGGGCTTCCAGGCGCTCGGTCAGGGCCTTGCGGTCTTGCCCCAGGGCAGCGGCCAGTTCAGGCCACTTGTCCTTGGCAACTTGCAGTTCCTTGGCGTTGGCCCACAGGGTGGTCACCGGGGTACTGACGGCCAGAGGCTCGCCGTTACGGTCGGTGATCAGGCCACGGTGCGCAGGAATCGGAATATGCCGCAGGCTGCGGGCGTCACCCTGGCCGATCAGGAAGTCGCGGTCGACGACCTGCAGGTCGAAGATGCGCCAGACAATCGCCCCCACCATCAATGCCAGCAAGCCGAGCATCAGGCGAAAGCGCCACGGGTAGAGTGCCCCTTCGAGTTTCATCATGGCGCCACCATGCGAACTTCAGCCGCGCCAGGGATGTGCATCTTCAATTGTTCAGTGGCCAGCACTTCGATACGGCTGTGAGCCGTCCAGGTGCTTTGCTCAAGGATCAGCCGGCCCCACTCTGCCTGGGCTTTGTCACGCACGCTCAATTCCCCGTACAGGGTATTGAGCAACTGGCGGTTCCAGTGGGCGCTGTAGGACACCGCAATCGCGGATACCAGCACGCCGACAAACAGCAGCAACATAAAGAAGCTGCCGCCCGGGAGGGGCTTGGCGAAAAGCTTGCTCACCGCAATTTCTCCGCAACACGCATGACGGCGCTACGGGAACGTGGGTTGGCCTTGAGTTCGGCTTCGGAAGCGAACTGCGCTTTGCCATGGATTTTGATTTTCGGCACAAAGGCTTCGAAACGCACCGGCAGGTTGCGCGGCAGGTTATCGGATTCGCCCTTGACCAGGCGACGCATGAACAGCTTGACGATGCGGTCTTCCAGGGAGTGGAAGCTGATCACCACCAGGCGACCGCCCACTTCCAAAGCATCCAGAGCGGCTTCGAGGCCGGCCTCCAGATCGCCCAATTCGTTGTTGACGTGGATACGCAGGCCCTGGAACGCGCGGGTAGCCGGGTTCTTGCCCTTTTCCCAGGCAGGGTTGGCCACTTTCAGCACTTCGGCCAGGTCAGCGGTGCGTTCGAACGGCTGGATTTCGCGGCGCTCGACCACGGCACGCGCCATTCGACCGGCGAAGCGCTCCTCACCGTATTCCTTGAACACACGGGCGATTTCTTCCACCGGCGCGGTGGCGATGAATTGTGCGGCACTGACCCCACGGGTAGGGTCCATGCGCATATCGAGGGGGCCGTCGTTCATGAAACTGAAGCCGCGCTCCGGGTCATCGAGCTGTGGCGAAGACACGCCCAGGTCGAGCAGAACCCCGGCCACCTTGCCCGCCATGCCGCGCTCGGCAACTTCGGCCCCCAGCTCGGCAAAGCTGCGCTGCACAACGACAAAGCGGCCGTCTTCGGCCGCTAGCGCTTGCCCGGTGGCAATCGCTTGAGGGTCTTTGTCGAACCCAAGGAGTTTGCCGTCGGACCCGAGCTGGCTGAGTATCAACCGGCTATGCCCGCCCCTGCCGAATGTGCCATCGACATAGCAGCCATCCGCGCGTACGGCGAGAGCCTCGACGGCTTCGTCAAGCAGTACGGTGATGTGGTTAAAGCCGCTATCAATAGTCACAGGATCAAATCACGCAGTTCATCAGGCATGGCGCCCGGTTGTTGAATAGCAGCCAGGTCCGCTGCAGACACAGCATCCCAGGCATCTTCGTCCCACAATTGGAACTTGTTCAGTTGGCCTACCAGCATTGCGCGCTTGTCGAGCTTGGCGTACTCGCGCAGTCGCGGCGGCACCAGGAAACGACCACTGCCATCGAGTTCAAGGTCGACGGCATTACCGATCAGCAAACGCTGGAGTCGGCGGTTTTCTTCACGCAATGAAGGCAGCGCGCGCAACTTGGTTTCAATCAACTCCCACTCATCGAGGGGGTAAACACACAAACAGGGATCAACGGCGTCAATCGTGATGATTAACTGCCCCGAACTTCGCGAAATGAGCTCGTCACGATACCGGCTCGGCATAGCGAGACGGCCTTTTGCATCGAGACTGATAGCGTTAGCTCCGCGAAACACAGATGCGTTTCTCCAAATTTTAGCGTTTTACGTTCAAAAAACCCACTTTGTGCCACTTTCCGCCACTTGCGCACACTATAGGAATGCGCCTACCACACCGTCAAGGCGCGTATTCAAGGAAAAGCCTTACAGAACGGAGATTTAGGAGGGTAAAAGGAGGAGAAACGAGAGTTTTGCGATGTTTTTGACTCAACAACAGCAAATAGCTCAAAGAGCTAGAGCGCAAAGTTAAAGTAATTTATTAAGAGTAAGATTTTTTTGGTATTACGAAGATGCATCTGCCAATGATTTGGCAGGGAGGGATTCTTGCGTTACTACCGGGTTTGCGCACGAGATTCGAACGCAAGGAAAAAAGGTGGAGAGTCGATCTGTAAGCCGGGTTCTGTCTTGAACAGTCATTCGTCTACGATGGCCATCACTGGACATCTTTAGCAACCTACCCGGTCCCAGCGCGGGCCACGCCTTGGGACCCTATTTGGTCTTGCTCCAAGTGGGGTTTACCTAGCCACGAACTGTTGCCAGTCGTGCGGTGCGCTCTTACCGCACCTTTTCACCCTTACCGGCACCGAAGTGCTTAGGCGGTTATTTTCTGTGGCACTTTCCGTAGGCTCACGCCTCCCAGGCATTACCTGGCACTTCGCCCTATGGAGCCCGGACTTTCCTCCCCCCCCTAATTTTCATAGAGGGCAGCGACTGTCCAATCGACTCTCCGCCGCGAAGGTTAACGGCACGGCGGCTTGAGGACAAGTATTAAAAGTGCAGCATTGCCATCACGTTCAGACGAAATACAGATTTGGTCCCGGAACTATTCGGCCTTCTGTTTATCCAGCGCGACCTGATACAACACATTCTTGCGAACGCCAGTAATTTCCGCCGCCAGGGCGGCGGCGCGCTTGAGCGGCATTTCCTTGAGCAGCAAATCGAGGACGCGCATGGCCTCGCTGCCCACCGCGTCTTCATTCTCCGGCGCGGCCCAGCCTGCTACCAGCACCACGCATTCGCCGCGCTGCTGATTGCTGTCGCCCTCGACAAACGCTCGCAGTTCCTCCAGCGGCAACCCCTTGAGGGTTTCGAAGGTCTTGGTCAACTCCCGGGCCAACAAGGCCAGGCGCTCGCCGCCGAACACCAGCTCCATGTCTTGCAGGCATTCAAGAATGCGATGCGGGGCCTCATAAAAGATTAAGGTGCGCGGCTCTTCTTTAAGTGCCTGCAGACGCGCCCGACGCCCTACGGCCTTGGCGGGCAGGAAGCCTTCGAAGATAAAGCGGTCCGAGGGCAACCCGGCGGCCGATAATGCAGCAATCAGCGCGCAGGCTCCTGGAACAGGCACTACATTGATACCAGCGGCGCGCGCCTGGCGGACCAGATGGTAACCAGGATCGGAAATCAGGGGCGTGCCCGCGTCGGAAATCAGCGCCACGTCATCACCCGCCAAAAGACGCGTGATAAAGCGGCTACCCTCTTCACGTTCGTTGTGTTCGTGGCAGGCCGCTAATGGCGTGCTGATACCAAAATGCTGCATCAACCGTTGGGAGTGCCGCGTGTCTTCTGCCGCGATCAATTTCACCTCGCGCAACACCTTCAGCGCCCGGGCACTGATGTCGTCCAGGTTGCCAATGGGCGTCGCCACCACAAAAAGCGAGCCAGCAGTGGAATTCAAAGGACCTGGAGCAGTCAAAGCGCACACCTCGATGGTTGGCAAAAGCCACATTGTAGCGCGTAGACGCCTTGAAAATATGCCATCACGGCCGATGCCGTTTCAGCCACCGTCAGCTATTGGCAACATTTGCACGACCTAAATCCACGGTTTAACGCCATGAACATCGCGCCTGGGCCAGTGCTTGGGTACACTTCCACGCTAATTTGATCGGTATCAGGAACACTTACATGATCGCTTGCCTGCGGCTGCTCTCCGCCCTCTGCCTCGCTGCCTTGCTGGCCGCTTGCGCCAGTTCGCCCTCCTCCAGTCTTGGCGAACTGCCACGCACGCCCGATGCCAGTATCGAGCAACTGCTCGAACAGGCGACGAACGCCAAGACGCCAGAAAAAGCCGCGTTGCTGCGCCTGAGCGCGGCGGACCTGGCCTACCAGCAGAACAATCCCGGCCGCTCCTCGCAGATCCTTGCGCAAGTGCCCCTGGATGCCCTGAAGCCAGCCGCGCAAGTATTTGCCAGCACCCTGGCCGCAGAACTGGCCATGGGGCGCAACCAGCCCAAGGCGGCCTTGGCAGCGCTGAACCACCCTAGCCTGCAAAACCTGAAGGAACTGCCGACCGACCAGCAGATCCGCACCGGTACCGTACATGCACGCGCCTATGAAGCCGACGGCCAGACCCTCGCCGCCGCTCGCGAGCGGGTGGCCATGGCGCCCCTGCTGACGGCTGAAGCTGCCAGCAGCAACCACGAGGCTATCTGGGTATTGATTGCCGCGCTGCCAGCCGAACAGCTGCAAGCTACCGGCAACCCGACGCTCGATGGCTGGATCACTCTGGCCCAGGCGGTCAAGGGCGCCGGTACGCTGGAGCAACAACAAGCCGCCATCGACACCTGGCGCGCTCAGAACCCAGGGCACCCGGCGGCAGTGCAACTGCCAGCACCGCTGACCAAGCTCAAGGAACTGGCCAGCCAGCCCCTGAACAAGATTGCCCTGCTGCTGCCGCAGGAAGGTCCGCTGGCTGCTGTAGGCAAAGCGCTGCGCGAAGGCTTCATGGCGGCGCACTACCAGGCTGAGCAAGCCGGGCAGAAGCCGCCGGTCATTGAGTTCTATGACAGCTCGCGCCTGGCCTCCCTCGACGAGTTCTATGCCAAGGCCCAGGCCGCCGGTGTGCAACTGGTGGTCGGCCCGCTGGAAAAACCGCTGGTCAAGCAACTCAGCGCGCGCCCGCAGCTACCGATCACCACCCTGGCCCTGAACTACAGCGAGACCGATCAGGGCCCGGCGCAGTTGTTCCAATTCGGCCTGGCCGCTGAAGACGAAGCCCGCGAAGTGTCGCGCCGTGCCCGTGCCGATGGCCTGCATCGCGCCGCCGCCATGGTGCCCCGTGGCGAATGGGGTGAGCGTGTCTACAAGGCGTTCCGCCAGGATTGGGAAGCCAATGGCGGTACCGTCATGGGCGTTGAATATGTCGACCAACCTGTGGCCCTGGCCCAGCAGATCGCCGATCTGTTCCAACTGCGCAAGAGCGAAGGCCGCGCCAAGAGCCTGCAAAGCACAGTCGGTACCGACGTCGCCGCCCAGCCTTCGCGTCGCCAGGACATCGAGTTCATCTTCCTGGCCGTCACGCCGCAACTGGCCCAGCAGATCAAGCCGACCCTGAACTTCCAGTACGCCGGGGATGTGCCGGTATACGCAACCTCCCACGTGTACAGCGCCAGCGGTGATCGTAACCAGTACCTGGACATGACCAACGTGATGTTCTGCGAAACCCCTTGGCTGCTTAATACCACCGACCCACTGCGCAACCAGGTCGCCGCGCAATGGCCGCAAGCCAATGGCAGCCTGGGCCGCCTCTACGCGATGGGCGTCGATGCCTACCGCCTGGCGCCACGCCTGGGCCAGCTCAAGGCACTGCCGGACACCCGTGTCGACGGCCTCTCGGGCAACCTGGGTATCAGCGCCAACCAGCGCGTTGATCGCCAGATGCCGTGGGCGAAGTTCGTCGGCGGCGACATTCAGCGCCTGCCCGATACCCCACGCTGATGCCCGAGCGGTCCAGCGCACACAGCGGCAAGGATGCCGAACTGCATGCACTCAGCTACCTGCAACAACAGGGTCTGCGCCTTCTGGCGCAGAACTGGTTATGTAAACGCGGCGAGCTTGATCTGGTCATGCTTGACGGCGATACAGTAGTATTCGTCGAAGTCCGCTACAGAAAACACGCACAATGGGGTGGCGCGCTCGCCAGTATCGACGGGCGCAAGCGTCAAAAGCTGATACTCGCTGCGCAGTTTTTTCTGCAAAAAGAGCATCGCTGGGCTGACTGCTCCTGCCGTTTCGATGTGGTTGCCATGGAAAGCACCCCGTCAGGCACAGCTGATCTGACCTGGCTCAAAAATGCCTTTGACAGCTGATTCGCCGGGCACCTTCACCACTCATTTTTGCTCTTTGCTTTGCGGGCTGCACATTACCTGTGCCAAACAGCCGCGCTACTTAAGGTCACACAGATGGACATGCAATCCCGAATTCGCCAGCTTTTCCAGGCCAGCATCGACACCAAGCAACAGGCGATGGACGTACTTGCACCGCACATCGAGCAAGCCAGCCAGGTGATGGTCAACGCCTTGCTCAACGAAGGCAAAATGCTTTCGTGCGGCAATGGCGGTTCGGCTGGCGATGCCCAGCATTTTTCCTCCGAGCTGCTCAACCGTTTCGAACGTGAGCGCCCGAGCCTGCCGGCTATTGCCTTGACCACCGACTCGTCGACGATCACTTCGATTGCCAACGACTACAGCTACAACGAAATCTTCTCCAAGCAGATCCGCGCCCTCGGCCAGCCGGGCGATGTATTGCTGGCGATTTCCACCAGCGGCAACTCGGCCAATATTATTCAAGCGATCCAGGCCGCACATGATCGCGAAATGATTGTCGTAGCCTTGACCGGTCGCGACGGCGGCGGCATGGCGTCGCTGCTGCTCCCGGAGGACGTGGAGATTCGCGTCCCGGCCAATGTCACTGCACGCATCCAAGAAGTTCATCTGCTGGCGATCCACTGCCTGTGCGATCTGATCGACAGCCAACTGTTCGGGAGTGAAGAATGACCGTTAATCGCCTCAGTCTTTTGGCCATCACGCTGTGCGTCGCCATCAGCGGCTGCAGCTCGGCTATCACCGCTACACGGGACACCCCTATCCAGGACGACCGTGGCACACGTACCTTCGGCAGCACCATCGATGATTCGCTGATCGAAACCAAGGTCAAGGTCAACGTCGCCAAGGCGGCTACCGACCTGGGCAACGGTGCCTCGCGCATCGTGGTGACCAGCTTCAACGGTGTGGTCCTGCTGGCAGGCCAAACCCCGCGCGCCGACCTCAAGGCCCAGGCCGAGCAAGCCGCTGCCGACGTGCAACGCGTCAAGAAGGTCCACAACGAACTGCAGGTCATGGACCCGATCACTCTGCTGGCCATCAGCAATGATGCGCTGCTGACCACCAAAATCAAGGCCCAGATGCTGACCGACAGTGCAGTGCCAGGCTCGCGGATCAAGATCGTCACCGATAACGGCATCGTCTACATGATGGGCCTGCTGACCCAGGCAGAAGCCACCCGCGCCGCCAACCTGGTACAGGGCGTGTCGGGCGTGCAGAAGATCGTGAAGGTGTTCGAATACATCGACTGATGTAGATCGAAGGTGCCTGATCGTTCCCACGCTCTGCGTGGGAACGCATCCCGTGACGCTCCGCGTCACCGCACACGCTTCAGCTTTTGCGCCAAGAGTAGGACGCGGAGCGTCCGAGCGGGCATTCCCACGCAGAGCGTGGGAACGATCAAAAAAGGGCGCCGTGCATTGACTGCACGGCGCCCTTTTTAGTGCCCAGGGGTTTACTGGTATTGCTGGTACGGGTTGCCCTGGAACTGGTTGTTCTGCTGTGGCGCCTGCTGCTGGCCAGGCTGGCCGTATTGCTGGCCAGGGATCGGGCCGAGGTTGACCTCGACACGACGGTTCTGGGCACGGCCATTCACGTCGGCGTTGCTGGCAATCGGGTTATCCGGGCCGGCCCCGCGTGCGCTCAGGTTGGCACCGTTGACACCTTGGGAGGTCAGGTAGTTGGCCACGCTCTGCGCACGGCGCTGGGACAGGTCCATGTTCAGTTGACGGCTACCGGTGCTGTCGGTGTAGCCAACGATCTGGATGGTGTTCTGGTTGAACTGCTTGAGGGAGTTGGCCAGGTTGTTCAGCGGCTGATAGAAGCTGCTGGAGATCGCGTCCGAGTTGGTGGCGAACGTAATGTTACCCGGCATGATCAGCTTGATCTGGTCGCCCTGGCGCTGCACCTCAACCCCGGTATTGGCCATGCTTTCGCGCAGTTTTTTCTCCTGCTGGTCGGCGTAGTAGCCGTAGCCCGCCGCACCGGCACCCGCAACGACTGCGCCAATCAGCGCGCCCTTGCCACGGTTGTTATGGTCGATGGCTGCACCGGCCAATGCGCCAGCCAGCGCACCGAGGCCGCCGTACTTGGCGGTTTTGCTCATGCCGCTTTCGGAACCATTGCTGGCCTGTCCCTGGCTGCCGTCATAAGGGTTAGGTGAAGCGCAGCCAGACAACAGGGCTACGGCGGTAGCGACAACAAGCAGACGACGCGGAGTGAACATGAAGGAAGCTCCTACTTTTGCATTCTGTGATGCAGAGGACATTGGCAATGGACCTGTGCCGAGTTTGGAACGCGACAAACGGCAAAAATTCCGTGCAGGGGTGCGTAAAGCATAGCTGTCTTTGGCTCGGGCCTGTGCCTGTGTGTCTGTACCGGCTTGTATCAGAGCCGACAACCCATCACGCACGCACGAAAGGATTCTCCCGCATCTCATCGCCCAGCAACGTATCCGGCCCATGCCCAGTGACCACCGTCGCGCCTTCGTCCAGCGTATACAGGCGCTGCTTGATCGACCGCACAATCGTCGCCTGGTCGCCGCCCCATAAATCCGTACGCCCTACCCCGCGACGAAACAAGGTATCGCCGGCGATCAACAGCTTGGCGTCGGATGTCAATGTAGTGTGAGCAAATGAGCAGAGTGGCGAGCACCCTGCTATACCTACGCAAGCACGGGAGCTCGTACCTTGTTCAAGCAAAGTGAAAATTTAATATGTGTAAAGTCAATTCTTAGGTCAAATGGCCGAGTTTACGATCGAACAGATGTCTTCGATCTTGACGCTATTGGGATAGTCCAAGATGCATGGATAGCAATAGCACTCAAACAAATAAGTTCGCGATCAATTCACGAAAAAGTGACAACCAGCTATACCTATGGAATCCAGCAGGCACTTAGTGAACTCTCTGTCGACATCGACGCAATCGAAATTTTAAACAAAAATGAATCCGCACTGACTGCGGCCCTTTTGCATCGTCTCTTTTTAACCCTTGAACGAAGACTATTGAAACGAACAGACAAAAAGGCAGAATCGCGACGAAAAATATCTTTTTCATTTAGAAATCTTGTAATCCACTCTACATTTAACTGCCCAAATGAAATAAGCAGAGAGTCTATAAATTACAAAACGATTCTAGGAGCACTGCGAGCAGATCCACGACCAATACTTAATTCCGAGCAACACGCCAAAGCCCACAGTAATAAAATCCCACTAGGAGCCGTCCCACACAAAAACTACAACGAACTGATTTCCAAGTCCATTGATCTGCTCGCCACCGACCTGCAAAAAATAATAGACGCATGCATTGCCGATCTAAACAACATAGAAATCTTGAGAAAGCTCGTTATTAGCTCAAAAGAATCGACACGAAGCGCATCAACAGAGAAAGTAATCAGGCGATTTATTTACAATTCTTACCCCACTTCTTACGACATTAGGCGCTATGAGATACTATGCCCTAAAAAAAGATTAAACGCTTATTTAAACATAATCAAAGATGACAAATTACTTTATAAAGGCGCGCGTTTATGGGTTGGTTACAAGTTACCCGAATTGCTCAAACAAGCTGGCCTTACCTCCACACCTGGATTTAACACCAGGCATATCTTAGCACTTTCCGTCAGAGCTTGCTTTATCGAGTTGCAAGCCATATTTATACTGCTACTTTGTAGAACAGGCTGGAATAAAGCCTCATTGTTTGCAATGGAAATCAACAACATCATATATGATGAAGAATATGGGCACTACGAAATCCAAGGGTACAAGTCAAAAACAGATGACTTTACCCCATCAGTATTCATTGATCGGCATGAAAAACACTATCAAGATGCCATTCGTCGTCTTATATGGAATCGAAACCAACTAATCTTACTTGAATTTATCCCCGCTACCGAACAACGCATATGGTTTTCGTGGACCACTTCGAAAGACATGTACACGGAAAGATCTGTAATGATTCAAATGACACCCGACGCATTCATTGAAAGGCATAGCCTTTTCAAATTTACACTTGAGCAAATCCGAGAACAAGTTGGGAGCCTCGAGCACTACACCACGAGAAGTACCGAGCATACAAGACGCAAACTCGGACATACAAGCATAGGCACAACCGGACTTTATCTTGACCAATTATTCAGCAGAAATATAAACTCCTCAATTAATCTCGAGTTCCAAAAGAGATTAGAAAAAAAGATCATCTTCAATATGGAAAAAATAAAAACAACCGGCACTTTAAATTTAATGCCTATTGGCGATGGAGCACTATGCTCCGACCCGATCAATCATCCCTTTAAAAGCCTTCAATCTGGAGAGAACATATGCCAAGCCCATCATTGCCATATCGGTGATGGCTGTCCGAACCGTGTAATTGAAATTGATGAGTTTCGGATAACTGAAGTCATACGCACACGAAACTACTATTACCATCACTGGAAGCAGCTCTACTCTGAAAACAATGACCACTTCTCCATGCGGATAGCCCCTCGAATCATATTCAACGAGGCACTATACAATTTCATTAATAGCTCCGCCTATGGTTATATTTTAAGACAGATAGAGGCAACCATTAATCATGATTAATAAAAACCTATCCAGCGCGATACTTCTACAGCTAAAAAAACATCCTTTAGACACTGACATCTCAGTAACACCAGATGCTTTACTTCGAATAACTCAAAGTGAAGCAAGGAAAGATGAAGTTGGCTACAAAGAGATATCTTTGCAGAGATTTGTTCTTCCACCCAACTCGGTCTACCCAAAACCTACAAAATTAGTAGATCATGAAATTCTATTTTTATCGACCATTTATGCAGTTAGCGAATACTCGAGAAACACCCCCTCGTCCAAAAGCAAAGCAAACAGAATTGCATTTATGTTAACAATAACAGTTAAATTTATGGAATATATTTGGCTAAACGACACATTCGACCTTAAAGACCTTTCTCCCCATACATTAAAGAAGCTACCTTGCCATTTAGCAAATGGGGGTTGGCATGAAGCACTGAATATTAGTGAAAGACTTAGCAGTTTTCTTGCGACAGCAAACGACTATGATCATCCTGTTTTCACGTCCACCAACAGCAAAAAATCAGTTAGCAGTGCTGGCTTTCAATTAGCAATCTCTACAAACATAACAGGCAAGGAGACATCTTTATACTTCGACCAAGTACAGAAATTTAAAGCAATGAAAGGCTGGCCATCGGCAGCTAAAAACCAGAAAGAAACATTAACTCTTGGCATGAATTACAGTTCATTACGCCAGACTTTGGAAGCATTAAATTACCTGTATAGGATACCTAACCTCTACCGCTTAGGAATGGTACCTTATCCTGAATATTCCCGCCTAAGTAAAAGGCTGACGGACACACCTGGACGAACAAAGAATATTAACAGTTATGGCGCAGGAAAAATGTTAGAGGAAGCTCTGACCTTATTGTACGAACAGAGTGACGCTATACTTGAGACGATACATTATGCAGGTGCATGCCTATCCAACATTGATGGCCGAAATATAAAAACAAAACTTAACGATATATCTCTACACTCAAAACTCATTAATCCTTCCGTCACAACCGAAAACATCTACAAACCAATAACAATTAAACACCTAAACCATTTAACCAGAGACCTACTTACAGCTTGTTTTCTAATAATAGCTATATTTAACGCAAGAAGAAGAGACGAAATAACACATCGTAAACTCGGTATATCCCTCGGCGCCTGCACTGTCTACAACAAAGAAAACAATATCTTTGAAATGATGTTTTACATAGAAAAAAATCGAAAAGACTATTTGCCATTTTATGTAGGAAACGCAACACAAAAAGCGGCTGAAGCTTTAGAGAAACTACAACTAATCTATCTAAATATAGACTATAAAACTCACTCAATAGGCAAACTGAAAGACACTAATATCACATTGTTTAGACATAAACTTTTTTCTGCCAAGGGATTCTTAGGCAGCTATACAGACTACAATTTTGAAGCCTATAAAACCGGCCAAGCATATCATTTCATTTCTTCACGCTTAAAATTTGAAATACATTCAACGCCACATATGTTCAGAAGGCTTTACTGCACCATTTTCATGAACCAACACGAGTTCCCACATCTTCCCGCACTATCATACCAACTCCAGCATGAGTGCTTGGCAACAACCCAAATTTACATAACTAGTCCGATTACCCAATCCGAAGCAGCCACGCTGAGTAAAATTTATGACTGGCAAATAGAAGAATATATAGACACACACAAACACCACAACAACGACATAGCAAAATATATGGATGAAGCAATAAAAGAAAAATTCTCAGAAATCATATATCGAATAATATCCAACGACAGCGTGACTGGCGGGTACACGAAAATGGTCAGAGTATTATTCAGACGCTTACAAAAGTCTGTTACTTTTAAAGGTTTGGACGACCGCCAAAAAATTGATACATTTATTGAGAGGCTTTCTTCAAGAGGCCATGCACCATCAACTTTTAAACATGCACAGTGCCTTGCAGGAAATAATAGAATAAAGTCTCGCTCGAAATGCTATGAGCTTTCGGACAACACCCTTCACAAAGAAAACGCAACCCCACAACTATGCAGTAATTGCCCATTCTCATTCACATCAATTGAACATATAAAAGGTTTGGAACAGCACTCACTTGAATTATCCAACCAAATAAAAACCCTATGCTCAAACTCCATAATAGTTAAAAACCTTGAGATAAAATTGCAAAACCTTTATGAGATCATTGAGTATCATCACAAAAAACTAGCAGGAGGCTAAATGAATCGATCACAAATAAATAAGCACGAAGCGCTTAACAATATAATGGAAAAAATATTGATTCTTAGAAAATGGGCAACTCAAACCGAAAGCTTTGCTAAAGATGAATACTACCCTCTAACGATTAGACAGTTCAATAATTGGAATATGTTGCAAAACTCTGAAAAAGTGCGCGAACAGTCCGCCGCTATAAAACGAAACGCTAATGATACTCTAAGACGATACCCTGACTTACGAGAAGAAATTGCAAGTCTAATATCATCGATCACTTTAAACATCAATAAAAAAACATCCAAACCAGAAAAACTTACAGCTCTCAGACAAAACATTCACGACCTAAAAAATTATATAGACACACTAGAAAAATACACAGCGGCACAAAAAGCGCAACTCGTGTTGATGCAGGAAAAACACTCGTCGCAAATTTCCCAATTAAATAACATTATTAATGAACTTAAAAAGCATCGGAGCTAACTCAATGAGCTTAAAACTTAGATGGCAACACACCCCAAAGATCGATATAGCAATACCTTACGACACAGAAATGAAAATTATTGTAAATGAGTTAATGGATTACGCAATTTATTTGCAACGCGAAGAGAGCCTAAGCCATCTATACATTAAAAACGAAATGTTCCATTTATCGCTATTTTACATTCACCTTCGCAAAAGTCGCCTTAAGTTTACGCAAGCTGATACGCAAACCCTTAGGGATTTTCGTGATGATGACTTCAAACGATTGCAACGGTACAGCACGGCAACCCCGAAAAGCTTAAAAGCTGTAGTTAATAATCGATTACGTAGGATCTATCACTTTTATTCCTGGCTTCAATTACATCTTGGGTTAATTAACATAATTGGCCTAAAAAGTGCCCAAATATACTCCTCGCTTCCAAACCATCTCGGCAAATCCACGTATAAATTACGTGACAAAAACATGTTCCCCTTACTTTACCCGCGCATTGGAGCTCTTAGCAAACACACTACAAAATACGAACCTTCCGAGAAAAACTTACGTACCCTTGAGTTAGCATTTCTAAAACATCGCGACATTTACATAGCACATCGAAATGCATTGATGCTAGCGATAGCAAATGCGACAGGCTTTAGGAGAGCTTCTATAAACTCACTGCTATGCAGTCAGTTTAGCGATGGCGAAATCGATGTAACTGATGAAGATTTCTTTGTCGTAACCCCGCCAGAGCAAAAATATAGTAATACTTTAAGCTACAAAATCCCACTGTTACTCGCCTTTCGCATCAACGCTTTTATTAAGACTTATCGCAACAACTTTCTTCAAGATAAAAATATAAAAGAAGCAGTCACTTGCGATAGAATTTTCCTATCCGCGCGAACGGGCGCCCCGTTGAACAATCAATCTGTCTCAGAAATTTTTGCCGCCGCTATCAAATCAATCAATATTCCCAGCGCAAGAGTTGGCATACATGCCTTTCGACGAAAATTTACTAACGATGAAATCGCTAAACAGTCTACAATTCGTGCAGAACTAAAATTAGATACTTCAGATGCATCAATAAAAAGCGCCGTGTCACTTTCCCTCGGACAATCGTCTCCGGGGTCCATCAACTCCTATGTCTCACGTAGACAAACTCACGAGGTTCACAGAAGGCAAAATCAAAAAAACCGTGAATTCGAGCAAGTTGTGCTGGAGAATGAGAGACTGGAAGAAGAAAATGAAACCCTTAGAAATAAATTAAAATCCTTAGTTTCCTTCGAAGACTAGAAGATCTATTTCCGGTTCAAAGACGCTCTTAAAAAATACTATGGACCTACTTCCCCTATAACCCTAATGTTAATTATATAACTACACATCGAGATTCAGATCTCAAGAGCAAAGCTCTCATAACGCTTTATATCTAATACCCAAGGCCAGACGTTCAGAGTATTCTTCATTTCAGCGTACTCTTTCTTCACAACTATCTGCCAGAGAATCTAAAGCTTAGCGGTACTGGCTACTGCTCTGATACCCTCCTCTCGCAGCTTGGCTCCAAAAGGCCACACTGCCTAGCGTTAATTTCAACACTTAAAAATGCCCAGCATTTGAACCGGACCCTTATCCGTCTCCGGGGCACGTGGCTTCTTGCCTCCGCCGCCCCTTATAGCTGCAAGAGCTTGGTTCCCGGTTTTATTAGAGTCGTTGGAAAGGGTCCATCTCCCGTGAAGCTCAAGACGCAGGAGGGGTATCATGCAGATTGCGCCCTCCTTTCTGGGGCTTAACCGCATGGGCGTCTCATCGATGGGGGAGGAACTGTGGTAGACGACTCTTTCAATTTTGGCGAAATTTCTGCTCACCTTGATCACCTGATAGACACCGATCCTGACGAGGCATTGAGGCAAGCGAGAGCGCTAAGCCTTGAAGGGCCAAATCGCCTCAACAAGATGCAGCTGCGCGCTGCTACGTTGGTGAATGCTGGAGTGCAGTGCCAACAGCAAGATGCGATCGATGATGGGCTTGCTCTCTACCGTGAACTCCATAGCCAGTACCCCACAGCGAATACCGTCTTCAACCTAGGCACTGCGATAGTCAGCTCAATTGGCTATTCGCCGGATGGGGCCGAGTGGTTGGATCATAAGGAAGGCACTAGGCACGCCCGCTCGGAGGCCAGGGCATGCTTTTGGAGTGTGGCTCAGGATGCCAAAGCAAGTGCGTCCGCGCGGACGCAGAGCTGGACGAATCTCGCTAATCAGTTGGCAGATAGCCAACGCTGGAGCGAGTGTCATGATGCGCGACTTGCTGCCATGGCTCTGGATCGAAAAAATGGCGTTGCTGCTCACGCCGCTGCTAGGTACCTGATTTACTGCTACCAAATGGGCCTCTGTTCGGACCTCGCGATACTAGAGGCTGCTGCATACGCCAAGGTGGCACGGGAAAACCGGGATCGAATCATAGAATACGCGGGGCTGCAGGCAGCGGATGGCATGCTTGGCTTTCTCAATCGTTTCCAAGAGCCTCCGCCAAGGGCGCCGCATAGCGACCCCTTCATTTCCTGGGTTGAGAAGGAGCGGCTAACTCTCGGCCCGACTGTTGAGCTTGTAGATTCCGAAATAAGCAAGCTTGATTGGTTGCGGTTGCCGGGCATTCTGGAGCGAGAGAATGGAAAAGGAACAACGCCTCCACCGATATTTGCGATGTTCAACCAGATGAAAGGTGACTTCATCCTAGCCCGTGATCTTGCCTGGCGTTCTCGCGATGAGGCCGGGTGGCCTACCTCGGGGTGCTTCGATGACACCTTGGATTACGCCGTATCTAATGCAAACGACTGGTCAGGTGCGGTGCAATTTCCCATCTGGCGGCCTGGTTCAAAATGAAACCAACGCCAACATTCTGAGAAAGTCCTCGACTGGCGTGCATCGCTTCATCACAGCAGCGAATGCAATTTTGAGTGACATAGGATCTCCCCGAATTGCACCAGTCATCGCAGTGCGAATAAGCCGGGAAGCCCTTTTACATTGATCTAACCGATATCACTTCTACGTATCGATATTTTTTCTTGGCTACTCTGACCGCTTCCTGCTCCGCCAGGAGGGTGCTCAAGGTATCCGCTTCGTGGATCATCTCGTATGTTTTGCCTTCAAATTCATTGCCTACGCAAAGGGTCACCTTCAATCGTGGCGTGAACGCCTTCGCGACCTTCTTTTTCTGGTTCAGGTTTACCAGTTGAGCTGGTGCAATATCGGACTTGGGCGCTTCTACCGGAGTGAAAATGATTTGTTCTGCTGGCGCGGGGGTGCCGAAGAGCGCTCGGCGCATCTCTTCTTCAGTCAATTCTGGGGTCATGCGATTTCTCGTGGATGATGTTTAGCTGGTCTAACTCTACCAGTTGAGCATTACGTTAGATGCACCACCATCTATCCTATCTGTTGATAACCGAACTTATAGCGTTTTTTTCAACACATAAAATGCCCAGCATTTCAACCAGACGTTTACCCACGGTCTCAGCTTCAAATAGTGTACCCATAACAATAACCCCTACGCCATGCTGTTGCTGGAATCCAATATCCTCCAGCTGTCGTACCTCCCCGCCACGAGGAATCACCAGCAAAACAGCATCCGGCTTACGCTCCAGCCAGCGTAAGCTGTCGTGGTACAAATGCGCTGACTCCATCCCTTCCAGCACACCGAAACGACTTGAGCGATACTTGGCGTCTAAAACTATAAAACGCTGCGGGCCTGTTACATCCGATAGGGTGATGGCTATGTCAGGAACTCGACGTCGAGACAGACTCGAAAAGTCGTTGTAAGGCCTTTTGTCGACTGCCGGGCATACAACCTGCAGCCAAATATCAAGCGTGATCCCCTCATGCTTGGCGCGCCACAGCACGCGATCAGTGGTTTTGAAGCGACGGCACTTCCAATCGAAATGAGCCAGCAGCTGCTTGAGCGCGCTCACCAGCATCACGTAGCACCAACGCTCATAGATTTCCCAGGTGGGACTGATCCATAAAGACTCCTCCCCGACCTCTCCATTGATACCGGAGCGCAGGGCATACCAGCCGTAACGATAGGCCCGCGCGTAAGCCGGATGGGCAGAGATCGCATTCAATCCTGCCGCAGACAGACGCCGAGACTTCAGGTGTCTGAATGGCTGGGCACGCTCCAGAAGCTCAAGCTTTCGTTGCAAAGCGGCCAGATACGCAATCCGTCGCTCCAAGCGCGGAGTCAATGGCGACCGAGTTTCACTAACACGGGTCTTGCTCGCCACTGTCGCTAGAGCAGTGCTGACCTTGCGGCACCGCCTGATCACCTCTCCCAGGATTAGCCCCATCGCCTGATTTGCCGGGTTGTCCTGATCCTCGTACGCTTTTGAGACATCGAAATAAACAGCATTGAGGGGCGGCCGCTCTACTGACTGAGGATGCAACAACGCCAACCCTGTTGGGTTACGAAGCGCTCTACGAATCGCGATACCGTCCACATTTTTGAGCCGATGGGCACCGACAGGCTGCCGCTCTCGGCGCAAGGACGTCAATGGTTTGTGGGCCACCTGCTTGAGACCTGCCAGCAGCCGGTCACCATAGCGACGCAAGCGTGCATATTGAAGGTGATGAGTGGTTAGCGCATCGTCACTGCCAATACCACGCTGAGCTTCCTCGGTACCGAACAGCAGGACAGGATCAAACGCCTGGATAGCCTCCAGCATGGCCGAGAATGTCTCCCCTCCCAGCTTGCTGGCGTCAGGCGCGACATCCAAGCGGTAGTGTCCTACATAGTTTTCTTTATCATCAAAGAGCTCCGCGCAGACCTCACCGGCATAGAACCCGGGCGACCAGCGCCATACAGGCGCCCCTGCAACTTGAATGAGCTCCAGTCGTACGTCGTCGACAAATAACGACCAGCCTTTCGTCGCGCTGAAATGGTAGGTCGAGCGCTCGGAAAATCCCGAGGTGATCTCACCCCGCACGACTGCAAATCGTATGCCTTCGGCAGTCGAACACTGAATGATCGGCACGGTCACCGCCAGAATCGCGTTGAGCCGGTGTGCACCAGGTCTTCATGCATATCCCGGACTTTCTGGTGCGAATCGGTCAGTCCCCTGGCTTCCAGGACCTTTTTGAGCGCTGCAAATACTGCCTGAAAGCGCGGGCTGTCTTCACCTCTGAGCTTGGGCAGCAGCTTGGCATAAACGACGTGATCCAGCGCATGTTCAAAACCGATGACCCCGCTGGCCTGGGTTTGCTCCACATAGCCCAGCACGTCGCTCAATGTACGCCAGCCAAAATGCATGCGCGCGGGACGCAGCACCTCCATCAATGCGTTCATCAACGCGCGAATGGTCGAACGCTGCTCATCGCTGAGAACGCTCGCCTCCCAGCCAGGATAACTATCAATATCGATATCCCAGAATTCAATCACGGTGGCTCGATCCAAAACCTTGTCACTCAACCCGTGAGTGGTTTCATCCATGTTCACTGTCCCGATAATCACCAGGTTACCGGGATAGGGAATGCAGGAAGGAACACCATTGATCTCATCGGCCTGACCGTGCAGCTCAATTGCATCTCCCGTCTCCATCGAAGACAGCAATGGTGCGAGGTATTGCTCTGGATGAGACAGGTTCATCTCATCCAGTACCAGCGTATAGGGTCTGCCCGGGTCCGAACTCGCCTGCAGGAGAAAATCCAGAAACCGGGTGCGCACGTATGACTCGGTGTCGAGCGGGTTGACGTAGCCCAGCAGGCTGGAATAGTCGTGCCAGCCCGGTTGGACTGGCACGATCAGCAAGCCTTCTTCAGGGTTGGCTTCGAGCTGCCACAAGCTCAACGCGTAGCCTCGGGCCAACTGCGTTTTACCTGCCCCGCTAAGCCCCGTCAGCACTGCCAGGTGTCGTCTTTTGTGACTCCACAGTCCGGCATCAAGCTGAGCGATCAGCTCTTTTTTGAACGGGAACTCTTTGGAAAAACCATCAATGACCTGATGCAACGCAGGTCTTGCCACTGACGCTGGGGAAACTACCTGAAGGCTCTGCGGTGACAACATTGCATCGGACACTTCCGCAGCCGGCAGTGCCTGAGGCTCCCAGTCAATTCGCTGAGCCCACTCTTGACCTGTACCCGTGAGGTGCAGTTCTTTGTCGATGACGTGCGCCAACTGCAAGTGTTTGAACCAGTTAATCAAGCTGGTTGGACCAAAGTCTTTGGTCCAACCAGGATTGGCTGTGCGCAGTATCAGGATGGCTTCGCGGAGAGTACGCGGACCTTGAGCCAGTGCACGGAGCAGATAATCGAAACCCAGGATCCGGGTGATCATCAAGTCCAGGACCTCATCGGGATCACCAGACTCCAGAAAAGCCTCTCCCCGAGACGTCAGCACCAAGTCGCTGCCGTTTGCCTTGATGACTCCCCACTCAGCGATCAGTGCATTGAACTGGGTGTTCAACGTAGTCTTTTTTGCCGCCAGATGCAGTGATTGCATATGCTCAATGAAGTCTTCCCGCGTACAGCCCTCCAGCGCAAACTCGATCATTGCCCGAATCGTCTCAGTCCCACCGCCAATGGCGAGCATGCCACGCCTTCTGCGCGCAGCCGGGAGCGGGTTCAGCTTCTCCTTGCCGGTCACAGGGTCTGATACTTCAGTGGGCTCAAGTTCAGGGCTCTGTGCATGATGAACGTACAGCATCCACGGGAGTGCCAATCGTGTCGCGCCCTCCTTTGTCAGATAATCTGGCACCGGCCCCAGGCTTTCTTCAATACGATTCAACACCAGCTTGTGCAACACGGGCCGTGCCTCACCCCGAACAGGAATACCCAGCAAGGCTGCAAGGTCTTTAAGCTTGCGATAGTGCGCGATGGTCGTGAAAGCCCCCGGACATAACAGTGCAAATACCCGGTACATCTTGAGCTTCGGGTTGCGCTTGGTGAGCGGACCGACAGCCTTAAAGACTGCCGTCCTCGCAGCCTGCACCAACGATTCCTTTTCTGCTTCCGTGGGTGCGGCGGCAAAATCGGTCTTGAGCTCCCAGAGCTGCTCAGCTATCGCCGGGTTACTGGCTACCTTGGAAATGTCAATCTGCCCCATCCCGGTAGACGTGACGGCCTCGTTCTCCCAAAGAGAAAGCTGAAATTTTTCAGTCAAAAACTCCTCGCGGGTGACGTCTCGAACGCGCTCCATCCACTCAAGAAACTCAGCAATCCACTGCTGATTTCCAGGCCTCGAAAGTTCCTGATTCACAAGCGCTTGGCAAGCGGCCCTAAGCTGGCTGTCATCCTTCAAATCCAACACTTCGCTACCCTCCGCCGAAAACGCAAATTGCCACTCAAATTTGACATGCTGCGCAGGCTATAGGTATCCAATGACTGCACCCCTGACGATTATTCAATGGATACTACTAGAACAACCCCAACCTAAATAAATGAGTCACACCCTTTTGGCTGTTAAGCCAGAGTGTGTAAAATGTCAGCACGGTATTTTGTATATCTGCGATATACGCGCCATGCTCGCGCTTCCGCTAGCTGATTAAGGTCACTATATTTCGGTAACAGTTAGACAGACTCAAAAGCCAAATGAAGGCAAGCGTCCCGCCCATCCACGTAGGTCAGGCGATACCGAAGCAGCTCTTGACTGAATCAAATTGCAATGCGAAGCAACTAATGATCGAAACGATAATGGCGGCTGTAGCTAGCCATCCCGTAAGCGGTACTTTGTCTCTCCAAAAGCTAAAAGTTTTCTGGTTTGCAATCCAGTCAATTTGATACTGCCAGAAGAATTTGTAGTGAGCGTACCAGTCGCTGAAGAGGATTTGTTTGCTGATAGAAGCATCATAGTATTGCGATTCAAATGCCGCCAAGCGCGCCCGGTAAAGAGAAAAGTCTGCATTCGGCGCGAGCGCTTCAACCTCCCGATACAGGTCTCGCAGACCATTAAAAATCTTGGTTATCTCCACGGCGGACTTTTCATAGTCCGATTTTTTTGAATCGTAAACCGAAATGTAAATACCCATAACCCCCAAAACAGCCAATGCTGCGGAGACGTCTTTGGCTGACAAAGAATCATAAACCAGAGAAAAAATGCCTATGGCAGTGCCAATGAATCCAATCAACCCCGGAATCTTTTCTACGATGTCATAGGTGGCCCAGTGCTTACGCCCCCCAAAACCAACGTTGTAGCCCGTTTCTGCGATGCTTTTGAGTAAAGACACTTGGCTCATATGCTTTCACTAATAGGTACGATTATTTCACTGCGGGCTACGACAACATCATCCTTCAGGATGTAGCACTCAACCAAGTGGTCGCCTTTGAAACTCGTGGACTCCTGAATTGTCTCATGTCCTTGGTCTGCTGTTATGTAGCCCCGGACGCAATCGCGCTTCTCAGCTTCTTGCCCGATATTGAGCACCTTCCATTTCACGGTGTACGGCTTTGGAACGTCGTTTCGAGCGATTTTAAATTTGAGTGTCTTGCGCGCTTGGAGTGGCAACCCAAGTGAAATCAGCTCACTCAGCAACCGTTGTTGGCGCTGATTGAAAACTGACCCACCCTGCCGATTGAAAATTGACCCAGGACGGATTGCTGATTTCTGTCCCAGCAATTGTGGATAAGCTTAGCAGCAGTGGGCCGATTCAAGACGCATCAACCCCCACCGCATGTAGGCATGCAGCAGGGTATTTATGGTGCGGATCAAAATGGCTCATCGTCCTCGACATCATCTCCGTCCTTGCGCTTTCGTTCCCGTGACTTGATCTTTGTCTGGGCGGCCAAGGTGCTGTGTTGTAGGCGGTAGGACTCGTTGCCCGTTTCGACGATGTGGCAGTGATGTGTCAGCCGATCCAACAACGCGGTGGTCATCTTGGCGTCGCCAAACACACTCGACCATTCCGAGAAGCTGAGGTTGGTGGTGATGACCACGCTGGTGTGTTCGTACAGTTTGGACAGCAGGTGAAATAACAGGGCACCGCCGCTTTGGCTAAAGGGCAAATATCCCAGCTCATCCAGTATCACCAGGTCTGTGCGAAGCAGTCCCTGGGCGATTCGCCCTGCCTTGCCATCGTACTTCTCACGCTCCAGCAGATTCACCAGATCCACCGTGGAAAAGAAGCGCACGCGTTTGTTGTGGGCCGTGATTCCGGATACAGCCAAGGCACTGGCCAGGTGTGTTTTCCCGGTTCCAGGGCCGCCAATGAACACGACATTCTGCGCCGTTTCAGTGAACGCTAAGCTGGATAGATCGCTGACCAGCCGGGCATCAGCGCTGGAAGCGCTGAAGTCAAAGCCAGCTAAGTCACGGTGCATGGGGAGTTTTGCCATGTTCATCTGATGATTCACCGAGCGCACCGCGCGATCCGCATGTTCCTGCTGAAGCAGATGTTCCAGCAGCCATTTCGATGAAGCCGTCGACGCTGTTCCTTGAGAGACCAGTTCTTCCCAAGCACTGGCCATGCCGTGCAGGCGAAGTTCTTTGAGTTCAGTCATTAGGTCACGCATTGCGATTCTCCTCATCGGTCGCACGGAGCCGGTCGTAGCGTGCTGTATTGGCAACAGGCGCGACCTTGAGTTGCAGGCTGGTTTCTACACTGGGAGGTAGTGCGGTGGAGGTCAGGCGGGCAAGGACATTGAGGATGTGATCGGCGCTCAGACTTCCCGATTCAAGTACCAGCTCCACCGCCACCAGCACAGGTTCGAGCCCCGCAATTGGCACAGCAGCCAGTACCTGCATCATGATTCGATCACCGTTGGTGTGACGCCTCAGTCCTCGTTTGAGAAGCCGTAACGGTTTTGGCAGATCAGCAAATGGCGCACCGTTGCGCAATGCACCAGGCTTGCGTTCGATGAGTGGGATGTAGTGCTGCCAGTCAAAACTGACCTGATCTCGATCAAAGAGGCGCTCGTGACTGGCGATCACCGTTTCGTCAGCAATGACCACGATCCGCGAAGGGTACAAACGGCTACTGACCCACTGGCCGACGCGCTCACATGGCACTGAATAGCGATTTCGCGCCACGCTGATCAGGCAGGTGCTGGAGACCCGCACGGTACGCTCGACGTAGCCATCAAATGCCGTCGGCATTGGCATCATTTCGACCTGCTCCAGCTCTAAGACCTCGGCCACCGTCAGCCCGTTGTACTGCGGATGCACCAGTTCGCTCCAGAGCGACCGACAACGTTGGCCGAGCCAGACATTCAGTTCCTCGAAGGTGTGAAACATACAGTTTTGAGCATCGAGCCAGATTCGCCTCCGGCTGTCCTGAACGTTCTTTTCGACGATGCCTTTTTCCCAGCCAGAGGCCACGTTGCAGAAGTCCGGATCGAACAGATAGTGCGCGCACATCACGGAAAACCGGGCGTTGACCGTGCGCCCTTTGCCTTTGTTGACCTTGTCGACAGCCGTTTTCATGTTGTCGTAGATGCCGCGACGCGGCACACCACCCAACGCTCCAAACGAACGGGTGTGGGCATCAAACAGCATCTCGTGGCCTTGGCTGGGGTACGCAACTAACCAGAATGCGCGGCTGGCACACAGCTTCATGTGGGAGACCTGGATACGTCGAAAAAGACCACCGATCAGCAGACCTTCTTCGCTCCAGTCAAATTGAAAGGCCTCACCGAGCGCAAACGTCAGCGGTACAAAAGCGCGTAAAGACTTGCCTTGCTCGCCTCGCCAAGAGCGCACAAACGCCGTGAGCTGGCTGTAACCGCCGTCATAACCCTCGGCTTTGATCTGCTCAAAAAGTGCTTTGGCGCTCCTGCGGTTGTGTTTTGGCCGGAACGAATCGGCCTTGAGCGCCTGCTCCAGGGTCTCGTGAAAAGGGCTGAGCTTATTGAAGGTTGCGCACCGTTGGTACGCTGGCTGAATGGCTTCGGGCGCTCTGACCCATTTTCGGATGGTGTTTCTCGACAGCCCGGTACGCTTGGCTATCTGATGCAGCGAGAGCTTGTCGCGGAAGTACATCCGCCGGATTTTTCCCAACATTTCCATGCTGATCACCCTGTGTTCTCCTGCTCGAAAAGTGAGCAGAAGCAGTTGAACACCTGGGTCAGTTTTCAGTCGGCAGAAGAGCCTCTACTGGGTCAGTTTTCGGTCAGCGGCAACACTGAAACCGTTCAAAGCAAAAGCCCAAACCCCTTCCATTCAGCCGAAACGCACCCTAGTATCAAGAGATAGGCCGCTGCACGAACCTCAAAAAAAATTCGTGCCCTACCGAATCAGATAACGGACTCTTCAGTACTCAAATGCTCAAGTCATTTTCAGTTGAAAACTATCGATCCTTTTCGCGAAAACAAGATATTGAATTGCGTCCATTAACGCTTTTCTTTGGCTGGAATAGTGGAGGAAAAAGCGCATTACTCCGCTTTTTACCGCTAGTCGCAGAGTCACTTAGAACTGGTGGCTCACCGATCTGGCTAGGGGGGGGAGGTCGGACGCCAAGCGACATGGCCATCCCTAGTGTCCAAAGCAACGGGGCGAGACGCTCTGTCTTTTTCGCTTAGCTGGGAAGAACCGCAAGAACTCACTGCGGAATGGAAGATCAAAGGTGATCTCCAAGGCCGCTGGCAGGAAATAGAATCGCTAGTAATTGACGGAGAAATAAATGATCCATCAGCTCGTAAATGGCTAGGGCTACTCCCAGAGAAAAAAAATGGAGTACCGCTTCCCGATGGCCTAACCAGGGCCCGCGAGAATCTGCTTGAGATCAGAGATCAAGTGCAGTGGATAGGTGGAGTTCGTAGCCGAGTTCCCAGAGCAACAATTTCCAGTGGTGATGCACAGCCTCTTATAAACCCGAATGGCTCTGACGCGGTTGAGCATCTAGTTTCAGCACAATTGAAAAGCACCGCAAACCCAGTTCTAGAGGCGACAAATAGTTTCTTTAATGAACTAAATGAACAACTTATTCTAGACAACCCGGCTGACGGCATATGGCGCGTCATTGTTCAACCAACTGGCAGCCCACATGTCCGAGTAGACCTGTGCGATACAGGAGAGGGCTACTCACAAGTTCTGCCAGTTCTAGTCGCACTTGCCCGCGCACGCACGGGCGGCCCAAAACTATTATGTTTAGAGCAACCAGAACTACACTTACATACACGCGCTCAGGCGGAGCTAGCAAGACAACTAATAACCACGGTAAAAAGTTCTAACACCCCACAAATCCTCGTTGAGACTCACTCCGAGGTACTACTAACAAGCATACAACTAGCAATTGCCAAAGGCGAAATCGCTCCGGAGCTTGTTCGTGTCTACTGGATCGAATCCCTTCAAGATGGAACCAGCGATGCAATTTCTGTAGATTTTAACGAAAAAGGTCAAGCAGAAAACTCCACTTTGAGCGGCGCCTTTGCAGAGGCCGTACAACTCGGCCAAGACCTTATCACCATGCAACTTTCTGCAGTTAAATCATGATAGCCATATTATCAGATGGTGTAATCGACACCTCATCAAAAACAGCGGACGTTATCAAACTACATAAATTATTTGGATTTGCAGCAGAGGGGAGGCACGTTCTCATTGCAGCCTCTACCGACGAGGCTTCTCGTTGGCTAGATACTCTTGACCCTCCGACACGCGCCATCTACCAACAGGCTCTACTGCTGTCGATTAGATCATCATCAACTCTTTCTATAAATACTGCCACGGTTCGCATAACGGCTACTGACACCCCTGCTAACTGGGACAAATTTTCAGCAACTTTAAACATAAACGATGCGTTAAATCTACTTCAAGAACCACTTGGAATTCTACTGGAAAATGCTAACAACGATTGGCATTTTTTGAGACGTATCATTCGCAGCTCAGAAAGGGTAAAGCTACAACGAGCCATAGACGCTCGTTGGGCGGAACCACTTCACGGTGGCGGTAGCGACCTAACCCAGCGCATAGCCGAACGAGCGAGCGTAGTTACAAAAAGACTTCGAACCTTTGTGCTCTTTGATAGTGATCGTCGTCATCCAGACGAACTAAATCCTGATTGGGCGCCTCAAGCTCCAGAAGCGTGCCAGGGATTTACTACCGAAAAAGTTGTAACCGAAGCTGCAATTGGTGGTTACTGGAGACTCAACAGACGGTTTATAGAGTCTTATATGCCAAAGCAAGAGATGACCCAAGTCTCCGCATTAAAAATTGAAACTGTAGATGCCTTTTTTCGACTAAGCAGGCAAGAACAATGGCACTTCAATATAAAAAAAGGATTCAAAGATGATGCGAAAGTTGAGAACGCGCATCGCGCAAAAAATTTATATGCCAACGTGAGCCCAGAGGACAAAGAACTACTTCATGATGGTCTCGGCAGAAAGGTAGCAGATCGCTACAGTGCCTCAGAGGCAATAGAGTTTGACTGGGATCAGGATGCACGACAAGAAGCATTGCGCGCCGTGCCACAGCTAATGCGTTTGCTATAAGTGAGATATTTATGTCAGAAGGCTTAACCGCTCTCGCATCAGAGAACTTGAACCCTAGCCTGCGCAGCTTGCTAGAAGATGTTCAAAAAGGGCACATCCGGGTGCCGCGCTTTCAACGACCATTTGTATGGATGGATTCGCAACGCTTAGATCTTCTTCGATCTATTCGCGACAACATGCCCATTGGGAGCCTACTCGTTTGGCGAACAGTAAAATTCAAACTAGCCTCCTTCGGAAATGTAGGCCCCCACAATATCCCCTCTATTATTGACATTGCACCCGCAACAGGATGGCAGTACCTCTTAGATGGTCACCAGCGGGTTTCAACATTATTAGGCCTTCTACTTCAGCCACTCCAACCAAGCCAGATTAGCGACGACCAGGATAGTGAAAGCATTGATTGGGATATTCAGTATAACTTACTAGAAAATGACTTTGTTTTCCGACGCAAAGCAGACCGAGGTAGAACCAAACAGCCCCTGCTTCCCCTATGGACGTTGCTAGATGGACGGTTGGTAAACAAACACATGCGGGACCTTCGAAAGCGAGCCGAACATGAAGGCTGGACCGATCAAGACTTAGAAGACTGGGAAGAGCGTGCGGATCAACTGTCTTATCGTTTTCAGCAGTGTCGTGTCCCCATCGTAGTAATGGTTTCCGACGATCTCGAACTTGCTGCGAGAACGTTTCAACGCATCAACAGCCTCGGAACTCCGATGGGTGAGGCACATCTTGTTGCGGCTCTAACTTGGAGAGATGACTTTGACTTGAGAGATCAAATCTCCCAGAGGCGTCGCGATCTACCTGCAGGGTGGCGACATATCGATGAAGGGCTATATCTACAAGTCTGCAAAGGGCTTACAGGCTTAGACGTCACGAAAGCAGGACAAACCGAGCTTGTAAAAAAACTATCCGACGACGCATCACTTCTCGACAGGGCAAGCAACTCAATCAAGCAAATAATAGACTGGTTGGCTAATGATATCGGTGTATCGCATGACGACCTTCAACCATACATACTCCAAATTGTAATTCTTGCGAGCATACTTGATAAACTAGCACTAACCAACATACCTAAACCCCAGTTCGAATTATGGCTTTGGAGAACAAGCTGGTCGGAAGTATTCGCAACCGCTGCTTATCGAGATGTACGCTTTGAAACAGAAGCTCTCGAAAACTTGGTAAAGAACAATATAAATGTGTCATGGACTAGAGAGTCCAAGCTACCAGACCGATTCGACTTTAGGTCTGCTAGAGTCCGTCTTTTCACACTTAGACTTGCAAATCAAAAAAATCTCACGGACGCATCAGGCCAAATCACATCAGGAAGAAAGCTTTTAACGGAACATGGTCGAGATGCACTAGTACGAATATTTACAACACCTAAAGGGGCTACACCATCCTTGAAAAAACTGATTCAAGGACCAGGAAATCGCTTCTTGCTATCACCCGAAACCGACACTATTTTTCGAGAAAGACTTAAACATGGGCCGGACTACTCTGAGGATGCATTAGCCGCTCACTTTATTGACTACCACAGCCTTCAATCTCTCCGCTCAGGTGATTTGGAAAGTTTTCTGAAAAATAGGGCTACCGCAATGGAGCAATGGGATCATGATGAGTGGACTTCTTGCGTTGCCCGGGCTGAGGTCTAACCCATTGGTTTGGGTATAAATGTAATTGTATTAACTTCACCGCCCCTACTGCAGATGTATCGTTCTTGAGAAAATCATTCAGCGATTCATCTACGGGGGGCCTTTCAAAACTCCCCATGATACCCATATTGGTATACTACAAGAGGTGGAAAACTTATACACATTCAGCATCTGAGGAGTGCTCGCCGGACATGACAAAAAAATACGCCACTCCCCCAGCTCACCATCGAACAGTCGAGCATGGCGCATCGCCGCCGCCTCTATCGGTCGCTCACGGTAATGGCTCACCATGATTTCACCCCCGAAACTTGTCGCGCACAAACCCTCCAGGGACTTATCCAACTCCGCATACAATAAACCCTTTAACGCTAAGAATTAACTCGACCCGTAAACAACCTTGCTCATAAGCGACCTCACTTCTCCTAGTAGCTCACGAAACTTTACCATCATGGCGTCATCGTCCACCGCCGGTGCTCCCTGCCCACGCTTCTCGCCCAGCCACAACTTCAATAAGCCCGCGACCCGCCCAAGGTCGCCAGCGACCTTGGCCAAGTCGGCGACGGCGGTCAGGTCAACGACAGACTTTATTGGGGTGTTCATATCAACGGCCAAGAGGTAAGCAGACAGGGACAAGTCCGTCTGATCGGGCCGCTCCTGAATCACGCCCCGTTCTTCATCAGACACCTCAACCTTGGTCGGTGGAAGCTCCCGCCGTGTCCTTGGCTTTTGCTCTGTTTCCATGCTTTTTCATTTCTGCTTTTTGAGTCACGGCACCGACGATAAGCCTCGCAGAGCAAGACTGTCCGTTGAGCCAAAGGCGAATAAGGCAAGGCGGTGGCGACCCTAGTTGCGGAGCAGCGTAGGCCTACAACACGCATTTTGCCGTCTCTCTATGCGTAAAACTGCGCAGTTTCGCGCTTGGATTTTGAAATCGTTATCGCGCATGGTTACGCGCTATTAATTGTTCCACTCGGTCAGAAAGAGAACCCCAGGATCTCATTTTGCCGAACGGCGTTGCCGAGCGATTTGCGAGGTGTTAGTAGGACGCCCTGGCCGAGCGCGATGATGCTCGGCACCAGGCGTTGCAAACTCACTACCGAGAACATGCTATGCCAGCCATGCCTCAACGTCCTCCAATCGCCCATACAAGGTAGCCTCGAGCTAGCGGGCCTTTGCTCAATCAGTCGCAATGCGTGGAACAAATCCGGCACACAAAAAAAGCAAAGTACTGCTGAATTCCGCTTCACACTGCACTACCATGCAACCACACAACTATATGATTTAAATTGAAAAAATTTAATTTCAACTATAATTCAATTACTTACGGTTCCGCTCATTTGTGCAGTTGCACTGCAACGGCCCGACGGGAAAGGTTTCGCGAATCAACGGTTGTTTTTCAATAGTCATGGGTGTCCTGCAAGCTCTCTGGCGCGTTCCAAGTGCAGTATGGTGTAGCTTGCCCCTGCTCTGGAAGGAGTCGATTGCGCGGTCTATCCGCTGCTAAGCTACACACGCGCCATTGAAATCCCCCGCTGCAGTCAGTCGCATTTGGAGCAACACCCATGGCGAATCAACAGATCATCTGCGAGCACTGCGACTGCGTGTACGAGAAAGTCACGCTCGCCAAACATCAAAAAGCCTTATGCGTACGTTGCTCGGGCGTACTGCAGCGCTATAACGGCTTGTCGGTGCAGCAACGCCTCGCCCTGACGGTGACTGCCGCAGTGCTGTGGACCTTCGCCAACTTTTATCCGGTGATGAGCATCAGCCTGCAGGGCTTGAAAAACAGCGCCACCCTCTGGGACTCAGTGGTTGCACTGAGCCTGGGGCCGATCACGTTCATTGCCTTGGTAGCGGCGATTTCCATCATTATCGCGCCGGTGTTTCAGCTGCTATTGCTGATCTGGGTGCTGAGTTTCGCCTTGGCCGGCAGGCGCTCGCCGGCGTTCAAGCTGTGCATGCGCTGGCTCGAAGCACTCCGGCCCTGGAGCATGCTGGAGGTGTGCCTGTTGGGCGCGATGGTCGCGGTGTTCAAGCTGGCCGGCATGCTGGATGTGATCCCAGGCACCGGCCTGTTCGCCTTGGCCGCCCTGAGCCTGTTGCTGATCCGCATTGCCGGGCGCGATGTGCGCGACCTGTGGGACACCGTATGAATTCACCGCCCACCGCCCGCGAGCTGAACCTGTGCCTGTGCCACACCTGCGGCCAGCCCTGCGACATGCGCCTTGAGCCCACCGAGTGCGACCGCTGTGGCGCCGCGCTGCATCGGCGCAAGGTGCAGTCCCTGACCCGAACCTGGGCCTACATGCTCACCGCCCTCGCCTTTTATGTTCCGGCCAATTTATTGCCAGTGATGAACACCACCATGCTCGGCTCGGGCGCAGACAGCACCATCATGAGCGGCGTGCTGGAGTTCTGGCAACATGGCGCCTGGGACATTGCGCTGATCATTTTCATCGCCAGCATTGCCGTGCCGGGCATCAAGTTCCTGTCGCTGGGGCTGCTGCTGGTCACTGTGCAGCGCAATAGCCAGTGGGCGCGCAAGGAGCGTTCGAAGCTGTTTCGGTTTATCGAACTGATCGGCTATTGGTCGATGCTCGATGTCATCGTGGTCGCCCTGGTGGCCGCACTGGTGAAGTTTCAAGCCCTGGGCACGATAGAACCGCGCCTGGGCATTCTGTTTTTTGGCCTGGTGGTCGTGTTTACGATGCTCGCGGCCATGAGCTTTGATCCCCGGCTAATCTGGGAAAACCCACATAACGAGGAGACCTCGGATGAGCTCATCCAAGGCTGACACCCCTGCGGGGCAACCCGTGATCAAGACGCGTCGTTTCAGTGTCTCGCTGGTCTGGATCGTGCCGATTGTCGCCGTACTGGTGGGGATCTCGCTGGTGATTCACAGCGTCATGCAACAAGGGCCGACCATCGTCCTCAACTTCAAGACCGGCAGCGGGCTGGTTGCCAACAAAACCGAGGTCAAATACCGCAACGTGGTGATCGGCCAAGTAACCGCCGTAGCTCTGAGTGATGACCAGAAAAGCGTCAATGCCACCGTCGAGCTGGTCAAACAGGCCGAAAGCTTCACCCGCGAAGATTCGAAATTCTGGGTGGTGCGCCCGCGCATTGGCGCAGGCGGCGTGTCGGGCATCGACACGTTGTTGTCCGGCGACTATATCGGCGCGGACATCGGTCAATCCGAGACCCGCGCCAAGCACTTCACCGGCTTGGAAAACCCGCCGCCCATCACCTACGGCGAGCCGGGCAAGCGCTTCACCCTGCACACCCAGGCCCTGGGTTCCCTGGACATCGGCTCCCCCGTCTATTACCGCAAGATCCCGGTGGGCCAGGTGGTGGCCTATGAGCTGGACAACGAGGGCAAGGGCGTGAATGTCGAAATCTTCGTGCATGCGCCCAATGATGTGTACATCACCGAGAACACGCGGTTCTGGAATGCCAGCGGCGTCGACTTGAGCGTCGGCGCCAATGGCTTTGCGCTGAAAACCGAATCCTTGTCGTCCATGTTGATGGGCGGGATCGCCTTCCAGGCGCCGCCCTACAACCCCAATGACAAACCGGCCGAAGAAAGTCGCAGCTTTGAATTGTTCGAAGACCAGCAAAGCGCCCTCGCCCCGCCCAACGGCAAGGGGCAATACATGGTCCTGCGCTTCGATCAGGCCCTGCGCGGGCTGAAAGTCGACGCACCGGTGGAGTTCCTCGGCGTCGAGTTCGGCAGGGTTGTATCGATCAACCTGGATTTCGATGCGAAGAAACGCACCTTCCCGGTCAATGTCGGCATCGTGATCTACCCGCAACTGCTCGGCGAGGCCCACACCAAGCTGCTCAAGGCCATGAACAATAACCCTGACGATGAGGCAGCCGGCGTACGCCTGATCGGGACCTTCATCGAAAACGGCCTGCGCGCCCAGGCTCGCAGCGGTAACTTGCTGACCGGCCAGCTCTACATCGCCCTGGACTTCTACCCCAAGGCGGAAAAAGTCGCGTTCGACCCGAACCAGCGCCCCGTGGGCATCCCCACCATCCCGGGCAACCTGGAACAGCTGCAAGAGAAGTTCGAAGGCATCGTCAACAAGATCAGCCAACTGCCTGTCGAGCGTATTGCCGGCAACCTCGACGCCAGCCTGGTCGAACTGCGCAAGGGCCTGGCGCAATTCAACGCCAAGACGCTGCCGGGTGTGCAAACGACCTTGGCCGACGTGAGCAAGACCCTGCAATCGGCCAGTTCAACCCTGGCCGAAGACTCGCCGCAGCGTGAACAACTGACCCAGACCCTCGACGAGTTGGGGCGCATGTCGCGTTCCCTGCGCGAGCTTTCGGATTATCTGGGCCGGCATCCGGAGTCGCTGATTCGCGGCCGCCCCGATAACGCCGCACCGACGGACCTGCAAGGGCCACCCCGCAAATGACCATTGGAGCCGCCATGACATTGCCGTTGAAGATCACGTTACTGAGCGCCCTGCTGCTGCTCGGTGCCTGTCGCAGTGAACCCATCGCTTTTCATACCCTGACCCCGGCGCACTTGAGCCCGAGTACGCGAGCAGAGGCCGGCGGTGTGCGCATTGAGAGCATCAGCGTGCCGCCTCAGGTCGACCGCGCGCAGATAGTGATCCGCCAGGGCGACAGCGGCCTGGCGATTCTTGAAACCCAGTGGTGGGCCGCCACCCTCGCCGATGAACTGAGGAGCGCCTTGGTCGATCAATTGGCCAACAGCAATGCCCGGCAAGCCGTGGCTTTACGCGTAGACGTGCAGCGGTTTGACTCGGTACCGGGGCAGTACGCATTGCTCGATGTGCGCTGGCGCCTGAGGCAAGTCAATGGCGATCGCCCGGCCTTGACCTGCCGCACCACCTTGCAATCACCTGCCGGGCCGAGCATCGACGAGTTGGTGGTGGCGCATCAGAACAACCTCAAGCGTTTCGCGGCGCTGATCAATCAGACCGTCGACACCTCACTCAAAGGCTGCCCGACCACGCCATAAACCCAGGGCTCAGGCCAACAAGCCCATGGCCTTGGCCCGCGCTACTGCCTGGGTACGACGCTCCACGCCGAGCTTGCTGTTGATGTGGCTGGCGTGGGTCTTCACCGTGTGCAGAGAGATGAACAACTGGTTGCTGATTTCCTGGTTTGAACAGCCTTGGGCAATCAGTTGCAGCACCGCCAGCTCTCGGGTGCTGAGGGTTTCCTGTTGAGGTGCGGCTTCAACTGCGCTGACTTGGGGCAGCAACGCCAGCAAGCTCTGATTGAGCAGCCCATGGGAATCCTTGCCCAACTGCTCGCGCATCCACTGCGGGTAACCCTCCAACAACCGTTGAAACGGCTGCAACGCACCACCCGAACCGGCTTCCAGGGCACGGGCGAACACCGGCCTGGCCTTGGCTTCCTGGCCATTATCCAGAAGTAACTGCACCTGCTGGACCAGCGCCATCAGGGCAATCATCTGGCGCCCACTGTCATGAGCCTGCTGGGCCAGCGCTTCCAGGCGTTGCAGCGCACTGTCGGGCTGATGGCGCGTGGCATCGAGCGCGGCTTGTTGCAGCTCGATATGTTGCGGCAGGTGCGGATGAAACTCGGGGGCGGCCGCGGCGTGCTCGCCGTTGTAGGTCTGCCCCAGGCGGGCCAGCCAGGCGTCGGCCAGGTCAGTGCGCCCCTGGGCCAGCCACAACTCGCATTTGATCAGGGTGATCATCGCCAGGTAATAGATCGGCGGCACATCCCAGATGTGCATCAAGCGTTCGGCCTCGGCCAGTTCGGCAAAAGCATGGGCAAACTCCCCACGCCGCCCTTCGAAGCTGGCGATGACGCAGTGCCCGATCAGCACGCTGATATCGCGGCAAGCACGGGCCTCGGCCAGGCCGGCGCGCAAACGCGCCAGGCCGGCTTCGGGCTGGTAACGCACCAGCAGCAGGTACCCCTCGTACAGCGACAGGCGTGCGCGCACGGCATACAGGCGCTGGGGCGCCAGCCCATGCAGGCGCTCGAGGCCCTGGCGGGCTTCATCCAGGGAACGCAGGATCTCCCCCCGCGCCTGCAGCACCCGCGCCCGGTCGTAATGGGCCAAGGCTTCAAACAAGGGGTTACCGACGCGCTGCGCCAGCTCCAACGATTCGCGGTTCAGACCACGAGCGCGCCACAGGTCGGCATCGACGATCGCCAGGTTGGACAGGGTCGAGAGGCACATCAGGCGCTGGCCGTAACGCTTTGGCGGCAAGCTTTCCAACGCTTCGTTGCAATAGCGCTGGGTCAGCTCACGGTCTCCGCGCCCACGGGCAATAATCCCGCTCAGCGCCAACCATTGGGCCAACATGGATTTTTGCGCGGTGGCCGATGGCGCCGGCAGGAAGCGGCTGAGGTAGCTGGACAGCTCCTGCGCTGCATCCAATTGGCATGCGAGCCCCAGCGCCCAGCTGTACAGCACGATCAAACGCGGCGTGCTGATCAGCAGGCTGTCGGGCAAGTCCATCTTCCAGCGCAGCAGCATGCCGATGTTCTGCTCTGCCAGCAGTTGCTCTTCGGACAGGTTCTGCACCAGATTCGCCGCCACATCCAGATGCCCGGCCCGCAGCGCCTGCTCCACCGCCTCGTCGATCAAGCCCTGGGTGTTAAACCAGCGACAGGCGCGCAAGTGCAGGCTGGCCGGCGGCAAGGTGGCGCTTTTCTCGCGGCGGGTACGCAGCAGATCGGAGAACAAATGGTGATAACGGTACCAGTGCCCTTGCTCATCCAACGGCACCAGGAACACTTGATGAGCCTGCAAATAGCGCAGGATTTCTGCGCTGTCATGGGCCTCGCGGACGGCGTCGCATAATTCGCTGCAAAAACGCTCCTGAGGTGCGGTGTCATACAGGAACGCTTGCACTTCTGCGGGCAGGCAGTCGATGACTTCTTCGAGCAGGTAATCGCGAATCAGCCCTTCGCCACCGTGCAGGCTTTGCGGCAAGGCGCCCTCACTGCCGGCTTCGGAGGCCGCCAACAACCAGAAGCGCAGGCCGGCGACCCAGCCCTCGCTACGACGGATCAGGTTTTCCAACGCCTCACCGCGCAATGCATTGCCGTGTCCATCCAGCACCGCCAGGGATTCGTCATGGGTCAGGCGCAGGTCTTGCTCATGCAGTTCCAACAGGTGTCGCGACAGACGCAGGCGTGCCAGGTGCCAGTCCGGACGCTGCCGGCTGGTGACCAGCACCACCAGGCCATCAGGCAAATGATTGAGAAAAAACTGCAGGCAGCGATCCAGCACCGGGCCCTGGGCCAGGTGATAGTCATCCAGCACCAGCAATAACGGCGAACGTGCAGACAGGTGCACGGCCAGTTCGTCGAGCAGGCCATCGAGCCATTCTTCGAAGGCAAAGGGTTGGTGACGCTGGCGCATTTTCAGCAACCCCAGGGATTGGGCGCCGAGTTGCGGAAAATACTGTTGCAAGCCGTCGAGCAGCCGCTCCAGGAAACGGCCGGGGTCACTGTCACGAGGGCTCAGGCCCAACCACAGGCTTTGCCACTGGGCTGGCAAGCCCTGGCAGAACTCCACCGCCAACGAACTCTTGCCGAACCCCGCGGGCGCGCTGACCAGCAACAGTCGCCCATCAAGGCCCGCATTCAGCCGTTCGCACAGGCGCGGGCGCAGCACGTAGCCGTCAGGCAACGGGGGCCGGTAGAAGCGGCCTTCCAGCGGCGGCATCACCACACTGGCAGGCCCATGGGTTCGGGACAGATCAGTCATCGCCGGGCTCTTGTAGAAGGCTGTTGTCGGCATTGCAGATGTCCGCAGACTAGCGGTAAAAGCGGCGGGATTGTAGATCTTTGCAACAAATGGCTGAAAAAGAACTGCGACAAGAAATATCCCTTCCAGCCGCCAAGCAAGAAGCAGGAGCGAGCTTGCTCGCGAAGCACAAAAAAAACGCGCCCATCCAGGAATGATCGTTCCCACGCTCTGCGTGGGAATGCAGACTTCGACGCTGCGCGTCGACTTTTGAGGCGTGACGCAGAGCGTCACAGGAAGCACTCCCACGCAGAGCGTGGGAGCGATCATTCAGAGAGCATCAGCAGAGGTTAGCGAACACCGTCCTGGCGCAGGGCCGCTGGGGTGAAGTCGCTGGTGCTGGCGGTGAAGCCGAAGTCATAGGCCTGCTTCTCTTCGTTCTTCATGCCCAGGGCCAGGTAGCGGCCGGACTGCAGGTCGTAGAGGGTTTCCAGGGCGTACCACGGCACTTGCTTGTCGTAGTAGTTCTCGCCATGGGCCTCGGCGACGCGCCACAGTTGGCCACGACCGTCGTAGTGGTCGATCACCGCTGCCTGCCAGGTGTCTTCGTCGATGTAGAAGTCACGCTTGGCGTAGATGTGGCGCTGGCCTTCCTTCAAGGTGGCGACCACGTGCCAGACACGGCGCAGCTCGTAGCGAGCCAGGTCCTGGTTGATGTGGCCAGCCTTGATGATATCGGCGTACTTGAGCTTGGGATCGTCGATCTTGTAGCTGTTGGAGGCAATGTAGATTTCTTTCTTGCCTTCCAGCTTCCAGTCGTAGCGGTCCGGCGCACCGTTGTACATGTCGAGGTTGTCGGAGGTGCGCAGGCCATCGGCGGCAGTACCCGGCCCGTCATAGGACACTTGCGGCGCCCGACGCACACGGCGCTGCCCGGCGTTGTAGACCCAGGCCGAACGCGGTTCTTTGACCTGGTCCAGGGTTTCGTGCACCAGCAGCACACCACCGGCCAGGCGCGCTGGCGCAGTCACTTGCTGCTTGAAGTAGAACAGCACGTTGCCTGGGTTTTTCGGATCGAAGTCCTTCATCTTGTCGCGGAACACGAACTGGTCGCGGAAGTACACCAGGCTGTAGGAACCGTTGGTTTGCGGGGTGGCCTGGGTAACCAGGCGGGTCACGCTGCCACCGCGATAACGGGTGATGTGGTTCCAGATCACTTCAACGCCGCTCTTGGGAATCGGGAACGGGACGGCGGTTTCAAAGTTTTCCAGACCGTTGCCGCCGGACACCAGGTTGGTGGTGGTGGCGTTTTTCTTGATCGAGGCAAACACCTCGGCCGGCACGGTGGCGCCGCGATGGGTCGGGTACACCGGCATCTTGAAGCTGTCCGGGTAACGCTTGAACATCGCGTATTGCCCGGGGGCCAGCTTGTCTTTGTACTGCTCGACGTTCTGCGCGGTGATGGTGAACTGCGGTTGCTCGCTGGCATACGGGTTGGCGAGGAAACCACGGGCGTCGACCGCACCGGCATTGGTCGGCAATGGCGACCATTTTGGAATGGTGCCGGCCGCGTTACCGGCCATCTCGGCGCCCATCGGGGTCAGGGTCGTGCCGAGCTTGGCGGCTTCATCTGCCGAGACTGCCGCCATGACGTTACTCGCCAGGATCGACAGCCCAAGCACACCCACGTGCAACAGACTTTTTGTTATTTTCATGCTCTGGTCTTCCTGAATACATGCCACTTGAAAAGAGTGTGCTTAGAAGTTGGCGCCGAAGCTCAAGGCGACAAAGTCGCGGTCATCCACAGTGCTGAACTTGCCACCAAAGAAGTTGGTGTACGCCAGGCTCGCGGTATAGGTGTTCTGGTATTCGGCATCCAGGCCCAGGCTGACCGCCTTGCGACCTTCTTCAAAGTTGCCGCCAGGGCCTGGCGAGTAACCTTTGACGTCATGGGACCAGGCCACGTTGGGTTTGAGGTTCACGCCCGCGAACACGTCCGGGTATTCCCAGATGGCACGGGCGCGGTAGCCCCAGGACGTTGCGGTGGTATAGCCGTCGTTGTTGCAGTTGGTGTTCAGGCCAGCAGCGTTGGGCAAGCCGGCGCCGTTGGCGGTGGAGTTGTTGAGGGCGTTGCAGAACCCACCTGGCAGCGTGCCTGGGCCGAACACCGGGTCGCGGCCGTAACGAGCCTGGGATTTGCTTTCCAGGCCACCCACGTGGGTCACGCCGATTTCACCGACGGTGGTGAGGCGGCTGGCGCCCATGACCTGGTCGAAGAAGTGCGTGAAGGTGGTCTGGAACTGGGTGACCTCCTTGCGGTTGTAGCCGTGCAGGTCCTGGCCCGGCGTGCCCTTGAGCACGGACGCATTGCCAAAGCCGGGGATCGGCGTGACACCGGCGAACAGAATGTCAGTGGTGCTCAACTGCACCGGCGCATTCGGACGGTAGCTCAACTCACCGCTCCAGGCGGTGCCGGTAGGCAAGGTGGTGGAGAAGCTCAGGCCGTAGAGGCGAATATCTTCCGGGTACTCGACGAAGTAGTTCGAGCTGCCCGCCACGATCAACGGTCGCAAGGCCCCCAGTGGCCCCAGCGGACGCGTGTAGGCCGCCGATGGCGCGCCCTGCGCGCTGAAGATCGGCGCACGGCTGTGGTAGTTCATGAAGTAGGCGCCGAATTCGGTATCCAGCGGTTCGAAGTTGTAGCGCATGGCCACGCCAAACTGGCCGCTGTCGCGGGCATCACGGTCCGGCCCACGGCGCACCAGCACGCCTTCGCTGTTCACGTCCACCCCCAAGGCACCCAGGGTCGGCAGGGCGGCGGCAGGAATGGTCGAACGCTTGTTCAGTAACCGCAGGTTATTGCTGCAACCATCGGAGATCACGTCCGGCTGCGAGAAGAACGTGCCGCAGTTATCGGTCACGGTCTGGTCCCACTCCAGCTGGTAAAACGCCTCGGCCGACAGGTTGTCGGTGAGCGACTGGGACACGTAGAACATGTTCACCGGGATCAAGCCTTCCTTGATCTCGGCCCCCGGACGGCGAAACGCCGACACGTCGATCGGGTTGATGGAGTTGATGCCGCCGCCGATGAAGGTACTTTCCCCCCAGCTCACCACCTGCTTACCAAAACGCACGGAACCCGGCGCATCGGCAATCGAGTAGTTGTGGTAGACGAACGCATCGAGAATCTGCCCGCCCGAAGACTTGGCGCCTTCCTTGCGGTTGTTGTCGCTGATGTCCTTGAACGGACGGCTTTCGTCCTTGAGTTCAAAGTCGTACCAGTACTTGCCCCGCACAAACACACCGGTGTCGCCGTACTTCAGTTCCAGGTCGTGGATGCCCTTGAAGATCTTCGAGAACGTTTCGCCGCGCTTGAAGTTCAAGTGCCCGTCATCGGAGGTCTGGGACAGGCCCTTGCCGCCGTTGTTGGCACCGATCAGGTCACGATTGGGTTTGGCCGTGGACCAGCTCGCCCCCACGGAAAGCGACGAGTCAAAGCTCCCTTCGATTTCACCAATGTTGAAACTGACGCCGAATGCCGGCCCGGCGAGCGTAGAAGCGAGGCTGACGGCCAGGGGCAGTCTTGCCCGGCGCCAGAACTGGTTTACTGAGGTCATCGACGCTACTCCATGTGCATATTTTATTGTTATGGCAGTGAGCCCTTTCTTCAGATGTAACGGCCGGGATACAACGATTCCAATGCCGCATCGCCACCGAGCCTCCATGGCTCGAAGCGCAACATCCGCGAAAAACTCTGAAAGGGACTATAGCCAGAGGGGGGTAGTGCTTGATCCCTCTAAAGTGTGATTTGCATCACCAACCTGTCTGCCACAACCCTTTCGCCACGCCGACGAAGGTCGACGCGGGAAGGATGGCTGAAATTCGGCAAATCACAAGTAAAGGCTTGATATAGAGCATTGCCGCGCCCGAACGGGCGCGGCGAGAGGGTTTAGAGCGTGGACAGGAACGTGCTGTTGTTGGCCTGCCATTCGATGATGTCGACACGGATACGTTTCTTGTCGAGTTTGCCGACACTGGTCTTGGGAATTTCAGTAACAACGGCGATCTGGCTCGGGATCGCCCACTTGCTCAAATGGCCCAGCTCGACAAAAGGCTTGAGGTGTTCCTTGAGCTCTCGCGCATCGATCACATGCCCTTCACGCACCACCAACAAGGCGAAGGGCCGCTCGCCCCATTGCGGGTCGGCAATGCCCACCACCGCCACTTCCCGTACCGCCGGGTGGCGGCTGACCAGATCTTCGAGTGCCAGGGAAGAGATCCATTCGCCGCCGGTCTTGATCACATCCTTGATGCGGTCGCGGATATCAATCACACCGAAGGCATCCAGCGTGGCCACATCACCGGTGTGCAGCCAGCCACCGGCCCATAGCTCGGCGCCCTTGTGCGGCTCGTTGTAGTAACCCTCGGTCAGCCACGGCGCGCGCAGCACCAGTTCGCCCTGGGTTTCGCCATCGGCGGGTAGGAAACGACCGTCGGTGTCCATGATTGCCGCCTCGACCAACGGGCCCGGCACACCGGCCTTGATGCGGTAGGTGGTGCGCTCATCTTCGCTGCCGGCCATCAGCTCATCATTGAGGTGAGCGCAGGACACCAGCGGCCCGGTCTCGGACATGCCATACGCAGCGGTCAGCTGAATGCCACGAGCCTTGGCAGCTTCATACAGCGAACGGTTGAGGGCGCTGCCGCCGATGACGATTTTCCAGCCGCCGAAATCCACGTTCTGCGCAGCCTTGGCGTTGAGCACCATTTGCAGAATGGTCGGCACACAGTGGGAGAACGTCACCTTCTCCTTGCGCCACAGTTCCACCAGGTATTCGGGGTCGTAGCGGCCGGGGTACACCTGTTTGAGCCCGAGCATGGTCGCCACATACGGCAAGCCCCAGGCGTGTACGTGGAACATCGGCGTGATCGGCATATACACATCGTTGGTGCCCAGCAGGCGCACACTGTCGACGCTGCCCATGATGGTCGCCACGCCAATGGTGTGCAGCACCAGTTGCCGGTGGGTGAAGTACACGCCCTTGGGGTTACCGGTGGTGCCGGTGGTGTAGAAGGTGGTGGCGACCGAGTTTTCGTCGAAATCCTCGAAGTCATAGATGGGGCTGGCCGCGGCCAGCAGGGTTTCATACTCACCCACCAGGTTGGGTAGCTCGGCGGTGAGGGTGTCACCATCGGTAATCAACAAGGTCTTGTCGACGGTGGTGAGCTGCCCGGCAATGGCCTGGTAGAGCCCCACGAACTCACTGTTGACCAGCACAAAGCGGTCTTCGGCGTGGTTCATGGTGTACAGAATCTGTTCTGGCGACAGGCGCACGTTGATGGTGTGAATCACCGCGCCGATCATCGGGATGGCGAACATACACTCTAGGTAACGGTGGCTGTCCCAGTCCATCACCGCCACAGTATCACCAGCCTTGACCCCGGCTTCGGTCAGCACATTGGCCAGGCGCGCAACGCGCTCGATCAGCGTCGGGTAGCTGTAGCGCAGCTTGTCGCGGTAGATAATTTCCCGGGTCTTCTCGTAGCGAGTCCCGGACATCAACAGGCGCTTGATCAACAGCGGGTACTGGTACGCACCTTCGGCGGGCGGGATAACACGGGTCTGCAACATAAGAATCCCTTTAATGACTGCACGGTCTTGGCTTGAAGACCTGCACTGTAGAGCGCTTATGTTTCAGCCAAATCAGCCAAAGGAATGATTTGCAGGGACCAGCAAATGCTAGCGTTACGCCATTACCGAGGACCTAATGAGACCCAATGTGGGAGCGGGCTTGCTCGCGAATGCGGAGTGTCAGCCAGTATATCTTTGACTGAACCACCGCATTCGCGAGCAAGCCCGCTCCCACATTTGGACTGTGCTGACTTGAGAAAAGTGATTATTTCATGCTGGTAAAGGCCAGCTTCACCCCGATGGCAATCAACACCGCGCCCATGGTCCGATCAAACCAATGACCCATCTTTGCAAACCCGGCGCGCACGCGCTGCTGGCTGAACAACATGGCCACCAGGCAAAACCACAGGGCCGTGGCCACCGCCAGGTACACACCGTAACCAGCCTGTACCGCCAGCGGCGTGTGGGGGTTGATCACCACGGTGAACAGCGACAGGAAGAACAGCGTGGCCTTGGGGTTCAAGCCATTGGTCACAAAGCCTGCGGTAAACGCGCCGCGTGGGGTGCGCTCGCCCGCTTCACGGTGCAACTCGCCCTCGGCTGCAGGCTTGGCCGGCTGAGCGCGCAGGGCCTTGAAGCCGATGTACAGCAGGTACGCGGCTGCGGCCCACTTCAACGCATTGAACAGCACAATAGACTGGGACACGATCAAGCCGATACCCAGCAACGAGTAACCCACATGCAGGAAAATCGCCGAACCGACACCCAAGGCCGTCCAGGTTCCGGCACGGCGGCCGTGGGTCACGCTTTCACGCACCACCACGGCGAAATCCGGGCCGGGGCTCGCCACTGCCAACAAGTGAATCAAGGCTACGGTCAAAAACTCGGCGACGTACATGCTCACTCCATTAAGTAACTGATTATTTCATCTGATAGGCTCGGCAGATTACGCCTTCGAACCTCGTCGCAAAAGGTACAGTTGATCATGAACAATCGCCGCGCCGTCTTCCTCGACCACCCTTCCCTGGACTTGGGCGACCTCGACCTCAGCGGTTTGCATGACTGCTTCAGCCAGCTTCAGTTGTTTGAACAGACCACGCCAGAAAATGTGCTGGAGCGCTTGCAGGGCGCCCAAGTCGCCATCAGCAATAAAATCCCGCTCACGGCGCAAACCCTGGCCGCCTGCCCCGAGCTCAAACTGATCCTGGTGTCGGCCACTGGCACCAACAATATCGACCTTGAAGCGGCCCGCGCCCACGGCATCACCGTGAGCAACTGCCAGGGCTATGGCACGCCGTCGGTGGCACAACATACGATCATGCTGCTGCTCAACCTCGCCACGCGCTTGAAGGACTATCAACAGGATGTGGCCGCTGGCAAATGGCAGCAGGCCAAACAGTTTTGCCTGCTGGACCATCCGATCGTCGAACTGGAAGGCAAAACCCTCGGCCTGCTCGGCCACGGTGAATTGGGCAGTGCCGTGGCACGCCTGGCTGAAGCGTTCGGCATGCGCGTGGTGCTCGGCGCGATACCTGGGCGCCCTGCCCGCGCCGACCGTGTGCCGCTGGACGAATTGCTGCCCCAGGTCGATGCGCTGACCCTGCATTGCCCACTCAATGAACACACCCGCGACTTTATCGGCGCTCGTGAACTGGCGCTGCTCAAGCCCGGCGCGTTTATCGTCAACACCGCACGCGGTGGCTTGATCAATGAACAGGCCCTGGCCGACGCGCTGCGCAGTGGTCATCTTGGCGGCGCGGCGACTGACGTGTTGAGTGTCGAGCCGCCAGTCACTGGTAATCCGCTGCTGGCGGGAAACATTCCACGCTTGATCGTCACGCCCCACAACGCCTGGGGCAGTCGCGAAGCGCGGCAGCGCATCGTCGGCCAGCTCACGGAAAACGCCCAGGGCTTTTTCAACGGCACCCCGCTGCGCGTCGTCAGTTGATAAACTGCGCCCCTTTTCAAGGAGCAGACTATGGATCCGCGCAGTGAAGTACTGCTTCGCCAGGCCGAACTTTTTCAAGGCAACCTGCTGCTCGTAGGTTTGCCTGCCGACGATTTGCTTGGGCGCCTGCCCAATGCCCACGGCTGGTGCTGGCATGCCGGTGACCAGGCGGCGCTCGATGCGCGCTTCGCCGAACGCAGCCAGTTTGGCGTGACGGTGCCCGAGCGCGCCTTTGATGCGGCGGTGATTTTCCTGCCCAAGTCCAAAGACCTCACCGACTACCTGCTCAACGCCGTGGCCGCGCGCCTGCCTGGCGCTGAGCTGTTTCTGGTGGGCGAGAAAAAGGGGGGTATCGAAAGCGCCGCCAAACAGATGGTTCCGTTCGGCAAACCGCGCAAGCTCGATAGTGCACGGCATTGCCAGCTGTGGCAGGTCACCGTCGCCAACGCGCCGCACGCCGTGGAGCTTGAGAGCCTGGCACAGGTCTTCGACGTACCGCTGGCCGAAGGCCCGCTGAAGGTGGTGAGCTTGCCAGGGGTGTTCAGCCATGGTCGCCTGGACCGCGGCACCGAGTTGTTGCTGGAGCACTTGGACAAGCTGCCCAGCGGCAACCTGCTCGATTTCGGTTGCGGCGCCGGGGTGTTGGGGGCTGCGGTCAAACGCCGCTACCCGCATAACACCGTGACGATGCTGGATGTGGATGCCTTCGCCGCCGCCAGCAGTCGCCTGACGCTGGCAGCGAACGGCCTGGAAGCTGATGTGTTGACCGGTGACGGCATCGACGCCGCGCCCATGGGTTTGAACGCGATTTTGAGCAATCCGCCGTTCCATGTCGGCGTGCACACCGATTATTTCGCCACGGAGAACCTGCTGCGAAAAGCGGCGAAACACCTGGCAAAAGGTGGCGAACTTCGCCTGGTCGCCAATAGTTTCCTGAAGTACCAGCCACTGATCGAAGAGCATTTGGGCATCTGCGCAATCAAGGCCGAAGGCAATGGTTTTCGCATTTACCGCGCCAAGCGTCCCTGACGGAGGTTTGAAAAAGAACGCTTGCCGAATGGGTTTTGCCTAGGCAGAATCCGCAGCGTCCTAGGGGAGTAGTCTCCCACGAGCGCCATGCTCGTCCGGCATACGTCAACATACTTGGTCAGCAGACCATGGCGTATGCGACCCAGGAGTCCGCACAGACGGACCGGGGTTTGACAAGACCTATGACACGCACACCTTACCCGGGGCGGGAAGGCTGTACGTGTCATAGCCGTGTCGACCCGCCCCTGGAAACTACCTGATGCTGGATTCACTACTCGTTCCTACCGCAATCGTTGCCTTGGCCGAAATCGGCGACAAGACGCAACTGCTCGCACTCATCCTTGCTGCGCGCTTTCGCAAGCCCTGGCCGATCATCGCCGGTATCGTCGCCGCGACCCTGGCCAACCATGCGGCGGCCGGTGCCGTGGGCGCCTGGTTCGGGAGTTTCTTCTCGGATGCGGTGCTGCACTGGATCCTCGCCGCGAGCTTCTGCGCCACGGCGCTGTGGACCCTGGTGCCGGACAAACTCGATGATGACGAAGCCAGTACCACCCGTAAGTTCGGGCCCTTCCTGACCACCTTGATTGCATTCTTCCTCGCCGAAATCGGTGACAAGACCCAGATCGCCACGGTGATGCTGGCGGCGCAATACCCGGAACTTTGGCTGGTGATTATCGGTACCACCCTGGGCATGTTGATTGCCAACGTTCCGGTGGTGCTGGCGGGGAATTTTGCCGCGGAGAAGCTGCCGCTGACCTTGATTCGTCGCTTGGCGGCTACGGCGTTCTTCGTGCTGGCGATTATTGCGGTGTACAAGGCCATGCAGAGCAGCGGCTGGCTGTAAACCGATCAGGGCGGGAGGAGCGGGCTTGCCCGCGATAGCGGCGTATCAGTCACTGAATCTGTTGCTGAACGGGCGTTATCGCAGGCAAGCCAGCTCCCACAGTGGTCCAGAATCAGCGCCTGGCATAGGACCCTGTGGGAGCGGGCTTGCCCGCGAAGGCGAGGTATCAGTCACTGAATGAGTCACTGCAACACCGCATTCGCGAGCGAACTCGCTGCCACAGGGCGTCGATCAGGACTTCTTGGCCTGCTGGTAGAGCGGCATTACCTTCGGAATCGCCGCCTGCAAGGACGCGATGCGGCTGTCGGAAGCCGGGTGCGTGCTCATGAATTCCGGCGGTGCGCCTTCCGAAGCCTTGGCCATCTTGCTCCACAAGGTGATGGCCGCGTTCGGGTTGTAACCAGCGCGGGCGGCCAGTTCCAGGCCGATCAGGTCGGCTTCGTTTTCATTGCTGCGGCTGTTGGGCAAGGTCATGCCGTAGTTGGCCACGGTATCGGCCAGTGCCAGGCTGTCCTGGCCGAGACCGAATATTGCCCCGGCGCCCTGCTTGGCCATCTGGATACCGTAAGCCTTGGACATGGCTTCTCGGCCGTGCTCACGCAAGGCGTGGGCGATTTCATGGCCCATCACGGCGGCCAGTTCGTCATCGGTGAGCTTGAGGTTGTCGATCAAGCCGCTGTACACCAGGATCTTGCCGCCAGGCCCGCAGTTGGCGTTCATCTCATCGCTTTTGATCAGGTTAACATCCCAGTTCCACTGGGCCGCATCCGCGCGGAAAGTCGGAGCCTGGGCGATCAGGCGCTTGGCAATGGCCTGCACGCGCTTGGCGTTGGCGCTGGTCTTGTCCAACACCCCTTTGCTGCTGGCTTCACCCAGGGTCTGCTGATAAGACTGGGCATACATCTGGTCGACTTCCTGGCTCGACAGCATGCTGAACATGTACTGCTTGCGCTCCACCCCAACGGCGCCGCCGCTGGTGGTATTGACCGACTGACAACCCGCCAGCAGCATCGCTGCAACCAAACCGCTTACCACCAATGACTTCTTCATGAACACGCTCCCTGAAAACATGGCGCGTATCGTAGGCGGTCATTGGTATCTGCGCCAGATACACCAGACGTTTAACCGCTGAATTTCAGATACATCCGAACGCGACCGGACTGGCAAAGCTCACGCCGGGGTCAGGCACTCGGGCCCATTGAGCTTCGGATCGTTGACCATATTGGCCAGCACCCGCTCGCGCAGCACGGCAGGCTCAGCCGCCAGCAGGCTCTGCAATACATGCAGCGGTGTCTCGGGGTCGAGCCAGGCGGCCTGCGCTGCCGCGTCCAGGATCAATGGCCGGCGCTGACTTTGCGCCGCTTGGGTAACCACCGCCGTACTCAGCCATACCTGCTCCTGCACCGGATACGCTTCCCACACTGCGGCAAAGAACAACGTGGAGCCCTCCCCCGGCGTGAGCCAATACGGGCGCTTGCGCTGGGTGCCGCGCCATTCGTAGAAACCGTTGGCCGGCAGCAGGCAGCGGCGCTGGCGGAACGCTTCACGGAACATCGGTTGTTCGGCCAGGGTTTCGGCGCGGGCATGGGCTGGGGTACGCGACAGGTCTGTCAGCCAAGGCGGCGTAAGGCCCCAACGGGCACGCGCCAGGGTGAGCTGGCCTTCGCTCAGGCGCTGGATCAGTACCGAATCATTGGGGGAAATGTTCCACTGGGCCTGCTGATCCGCGGGGAAGCCGGGCAAGGCAGCAAAGGCAGGGTTCCAGCGAAACAGGGCATAACGTCCACACATGGGGCAACACGACTCTTGGGGTAAACCGACCGACAGCCTAACAGACCAATACGTCGGGGAAGCTGTCGGGTTCGTCGCCGGGCAACGGTTGCGCGCCGATATAGGCAGTGATCAGCTCGCGGGCAACAGCCGCCTGATCGTTATCGACCTCCAGCCCCAGCAAGCCGAAGATCGGCAACTCGCCCGTGCCGCCGAGCAGGTGGCGCCCCACCAGATGCGCCTCGATGCCTTCACTGGCAAGCATCTGCTGCAGCAACTCGCCCTCCATCAGGTTTTCCGGTTCGTAGACTCGCTGCATGGGCGTACCTTTTTATTCGTTCCCGCTGCGCATTATTCATTTTCGCTGCGGGTTTCAAGCATCCACTCTTCACCATGAACTTGCAGGTCGAATGTGATCGGCCGGCAACACACTTGGCAGTCTTCTATATAGGTCTGGTCACCACCGGACAAATCCACCGTTGTCTCGACCTCTTCGCCACAATAAGGACAATCGTACAGCGCAGTTTCGAGCATCGCAGTCTCCCAGGTGACTTGTGCGTATAATCGCCGGTCTATTTACAGGGCTATTCTTGGCCGGCCCCTTATTCGGACCGCACCCTGACATTTCCTTTTACTTACCCTAGCCGTTTCTAACAAGAGAGCATGATGGGCGAATTCGATACCATCCGACCTTACAACGACAGCGAAGTCCCGGCAGTGCTGGCGCGCCTGTTCAGTGACAAGGCCTTTCTGGACATCCTGACCCACTTCCGCTTCCCGCGCTTTGCAGGCGCCCTGGGCTGGCTGCTCAAGCCAATGATCGCGCGCAAACTGCGCCGTGAGTTCGCTGGCGTCACCACCGTGGCCACGCTGCAGGACAAGGTCGAGTACTACGTTGACCACACCATTGACCGGGCGACCGACGGCGTGACCTATACCGGCGTCGAGCAACTGAAATCCGGCACCGCCTACCTGTTCCTGGCCAACCACCGCGACATCGTGATGGATCCGGCCTTCGTCAACTACGCCGTGTACCACGCCGGCCTGCCGACGCCGCGCATCGCCATCGGCGACAACCTGCTGCAAAAGCCGTTTGTCAGCGACCTGATGCGCTTGAACAAGAGCTTCATCGTGCACCGTTCGATCACCGGGCGAAAGGAGAAGATGGCGGCTTACAACCTGCTGTCGGCCTACATCAACCATTCGATCCGCAACGACTGCCAGTCGATCTGGATTGCCCAGGCTGAAGGCCGGGCCAAGGATGGCGATGACCGTACCGAATCGGCGATCCTCAAGATGTTCCACGTCAGCCGCAAGGACGAGCCATTTGCCGAGGTCATCCAGTCGTTGAACCTGACGCCGGTGTCCATCAGCTACGAGTACGACCCTTGCGATGCCGCCAAAGCCCGCGAGTTGTATATCCGCGCCACCACCGGTACCTACAGCAAGGCACCGGGCGAGGATGATGTGAGCATTGCCCTGGGCATTACCGGCTATAAAGGCCGGGTGCACGTGAACTTTGCGCCGCCGATCACCGAGCGTTTCGAAGACACCAAGCTGCTGGCCGTGGAAATGGACCGGCAGATCCTGGGCGGCTATCGGTTGTTCCCGGTGCACTACCTGGCATATGCGCAGTGGAGTGACGCCGACCCGCAATTGCAGGTGCCCAAGGCGGCGGACGTATTCCCTGCCGATGAGCTGGCCAAGGCCAAGGCGGAATGGGAGCGGCGCTTGAACGAGTGCCCGGCGGAGCACCGGCCTTATCTGGTGGTGCAGTATGCGACGCCGGTACGCAACCAATACCGAGTCAAGGCTGGGATCCCTCTATAAACACCCAACCCAAATATGTGAGCCCACAGGGGATATGGGGCAGGCGCTGATTCTGTGGGCAGTACATGGCCAGTGTGGGAGCTGGCTTGCCTGCGATAGCGGTGGGTCAGTTAAAGATTCAGCGGCTGATACACCGCCTTCGCGGGCAAGCCCGCTCCCACATTTGGTTTTGCAGTGGAATTAGAAGTGGGTGCTGAGCCAGGAGATGGCCAGGGCCAGGCCAAGGCAAGCAAAACCGACGCGGTACGCCAGGCGATGCGCCCGTTCGGTGCGTGTATCCAGAAACAGCATCGGCTGGTCGATAGCGCGCTCTTCGCTGCGCAGGGCCAGGTCGGCCATCGCACGCTGTGCATGCAGGCGGGTGATGAACAGCACCCAGGCGCCCGAGCAGGCAACCAACAGGGCAACAATATTAATGAGCAGTGCGGGCAGCGCCATCGCAAACCTCGGTGAACCAGTGTTCGGGTATCAGTCCAGATACACACCTGAACGACAGTCGCCTCCTGCGCCTTTAATGCTCCTTCCCCATGGACGGCTAATGTATCCAGTAATTTACGCCGTCACCTGAACGTCACCTTAACAAGCCACTCTGTTGCCCTTCGACGCTTGAGGAGCTTGTCATGCTGCATGCGCAAAACCAGGATCGGCTGTATCTGATCGCCCAGAGCGATGAACAGGAGGCGCTGATCGGCAGCCTCGCGTTCAACGTTCAGGACCGCCATTGGCTGGTGTATTGCGCCCTCGGCGGGCACCAGCATGCCGATCTGCCGGAGCTGGATGTACTCACCGGCGTGAGCATGCTGGACTTTTATGTCGATACGGCGGCATGACAAAACCACAGGCATAAAAAAACCGGGCTCAGCGATGAGCCCGGTTTTTTTGTGAGCGGCTTATTGCGCGCTGAGCAGTTGGCCGATGCTTGGGTCCTTGAACAGGCGGGTCAGGGCATCGCTGAGCACGTCGCTGACCAGCTTGGTGTTGGTTTCCTGGTTGGGCGACATGCCGAAACGCTGGTTGAGCGAGGCGGCGTAGCGGCCACTGTAACGGCGGGTGCCGGCACTGACGTCAGACTTGAAGGTGGCGCCGATGGAAGCCTCGGTCACATACAGGCCATCTTTGGGCGACTGGTATTTAAGCTCGGCCAGGGTCACGGTCAGTTGTGGTACGCCTGGCGAGTTGGTCGGCGTAAAGCCCAACAAACGCACAGCAGCTTCAGCCTGGGCCTGCAACTTGGGCAGCACATCCTGGCCGGTCACCGAAATCAGTGCGGTCTCCGGGTACAGGCCGCCACGCGAGCCCAGGGTCGGCGACGGACGACCGTCGACCACGCGCACCGACACCGGCTGGCCATGGCCTACCGCAGCCAACGGCGCAGTGACTTTAGGTTGCGGGCTGAGTTGTTGCGGGCTGTTGGCGCAGCCGACAAGGGTCAAACTGGTCACAGTGATCAAACCGAACAACAGGCGTTGCAACATCGCATTTCTCCAGGACTAGGTGCAGACAGGTCGCCAGTATAACGGTGCACGCGCGCCACTCACCAGCGATCCTGAACGACGACTGAAGCCCCGGTGCAAATTACAAATTCGCATAAATTCGTCACCCCAGTGTCATGCCACACTGGCAACCTTCAAGCATGTAACACACCAGGTACACAGCCATGCGCCTTCTCAAGACCCTGTTCATGTCACACACCCGCCATCGTCACTTTGCCTTGCTCGATGCCAAAGGCCATTGCCAGGCATTCAAGCAGTGCAGCCTGCCGCCCGTCGGTGAAGGCTGGGTGGAAGTGACCGAGACTCACCTGGGCTGGATGCACCGCCCACTGCCGGCCAGCGCCCGGGTCAGCCCGCAGGTTTTTCGCGCACAACATCGGCAAGCGTTGGCCTCCTGACCGGGACCCGAATAAAAGTCATAAAACACGCCCATTTCCTTGGCGTTCTTCGCTACAATCTCCCCCCGATTATAAGGACGTCTCCTGATCGGGCCCCGCAGCATCGTTAATGCCCAGGCATTAGCCCCCAAAATCGCCCACAGAGAGCCGCCCACACAGATCGAGTGAAGCTGGCGTGCTTGCTGTTTCCTTTGCAAACCACCCCGTCTTTTATCGAATCTGCCAGAGCTGCCATTGCGCTCGGCCACTTGAGTTGTTTGCCCGTTTTGCCGCGTGTCGGCAGAGGTTTACGGGCCAGGTGCCAGGCTGGGGCAGCCCTTTTTTGAGGTTCACGTCTTCAAAAGAGCGTGAAAAAACGGGTTTTCACAACTTCACAAGAGTGTGGCGAGCAAATGAATAGTTTGGCGTTTGTACAAGCACCATCAGCGTCTGGGTCAGCCCAATTACACAGGATCGAGCACGCCTCAAAAACCGGAGCTTGAGCCTGTCCGCTACGGATTGGTTGCACGAATCGCACGCTTTGACCATAAGTCGAATTGCCACAGGCGCCCATGAATGCGTTCATAGGCAGATTAGCCCGGCAGGAAGCGTGTGCTGAAGTTGCAAAGAATTGCGAAACGGACATGGCGATCCTGGCCATGGGTAACCTGGGGCAACACGTGAATCGCCCCGTCACTCCTGGCAGCCATGCCGTCAATTTGGTGCTGCAGATTTTGGAGACGCGTTAAATGGCGCATAACGAAGCAGTCGACGTAGTACTGGTAGGGGCCGGCATCATGAGTGCCACCCTGGCCGTACTGCTCAAAGAGCTCGACCCCAGCCTCACGCTGGAAGTCGTTGAGCTGATGGACTCGGGTGCCGCGGAGAGTTCCAACCCGTGGAACAACGCCGGCACCGGCCATGCCGGGCTGTGTGAGCTGAACTACACGCCACAGGCCGCCGATGGTTCCATCGACATCAAGAAAGCCGTGCACATCAACACCCAGTTCGAGGTGTCGAAGCAGTTCTGGGCTTACCTGACCAAGAAAGGCACCTTTGGCTCGTCCAAGTCGTTCATCAGCCCGGTGCCGCACCTGAGCTTCGTGCAGGGCGACAAAGGCGTGTCCTTCCTCAAGAAGCGCTTTGAGACCCTCAGCCAGCACCACGCGTTTTCGGACATGCACTACACCGAAGACCGCAGCGAAATGGCCGAGTGGATGCCGTTGATGATGCCGGGCCGCCCGCTCGACGAGAAAATCGCCGCCACCCGCGTGATGAACGGCACCGACGTCAACTTTGGCGCCCTGACCAATCAGCTGCTCAGCCACCTGACCAGTTCGCCAGACGCCCAGGTCAAGTACTGCAAGCGCGTAACCGGCCTCAAGCGCAACGGCGCAGGCTGGACCGTGAGCATCAAGGACGTCAACAGCGGTAACAGCCGCGACGTCGATGCCAAGTTCGTGTTCCTCGGCGCTGGCGGTGCGGCGCTGCCGTTACTGCAGGCTTCGGGCATCGAAGAGAGCAAAGGCTTCGGCGGCTTCCCGGTGAGCGGCCAGTGGCTGCGTTGCGACAACCCGGAAGTGGTCAAGCAGCACCAGGCCAAGGTCTACAGCCAGGCTGCCGTGGGCTCGCCGCCGATGTCCGTGCCGCACCTGGACACCCGCGTGGTGGATGGCAAGAAATCCCTGCTGTTCGGGCCATACGCCGGTTTCACCACCAAGTTCCTCAAGCACGGCTCGTTCCTTGACCTGCCGATGTCGATTCGCGCCGGCAACATCGGCCCGATGCTGGCCGTGGCCCGCGACAACATGGACCTGACCAAGTACCTGGTCAGCGAAGTGCGCCAGTCCATGGAACAGCGCCTGGAATCCCTGCGTCGCTTCTACCCCGAGGCGAAAGCCGAAGACTGGCGCCTGGAAGTGGCCGGCCAGCGCGTGCAGATCATCAAGAAAGACCCGAAGAAAGGCGGCGTGCTGCAGTTCGGCACCGAACTGGTCGCGGCCAAGGACGGTTCGCTTGCGGCACTGCTGGGCGCGTCTCCAGGCGCTTCGGTCACGGTCTCGATCATGCTGGAGCTGATCGAGCGCTGCTTCCCGGAGAAAGCCGCCGGCGAATGGGCTACCAAGCTGCATGAGATCTTCCCGGCACGCGAGAAAGTGCTGGAGACGGACGCCGAGCTGTATCGCAAGCTCAACACGCAGAACAACATCAGCCTGGAGCTGGTGGAGCAAAGCAACGAGGCTGAAAGCTACGCGTGAGGTCGTGACGCAGAGCGTCACAGAATGCATTCCCACGCAGAGCGTGGGAACGAGCGCGAAACGCCCCGGCCTCTCATGAGGCCGGGGCGTTTTTTTGTGGCTCGGATAATCAGCCGCGGGCGTTGTCGATCAGCTCGATGTATTCGGCGGCGTTGCGCTGGTCTTTGATCAGGTCGACGAAGGTCTGGCCATGCTCGTCCTTGCCGTCCAGGTCCAGGCCTGCTTCTTTGAAAAAGCCCAGGAAACGCTCGAAGTCGTCGATACGCAGGCCGCGATAGGCCTTGATCAGTTTGTGCAGGGACGGCGACGTCGCATCAACCGGCTCGAAGTCCAGGAACAACTTGATCTGGTCGTCACCGATTTCGTCGCCAATCACCTGTTTCTTATCTTTACGCATTACCGACTCCAGCCTGCAGACATTTACACGGGGCTTGAAGTCTACCTGCGCGACGCCGGCTTCGAAAGCGGTGAGAAAGCAATGTGGGACGGGGCTTGCTCAGTCGAACTGGGCAAGCATCCAGCGATGATACTCAGCCATACCTGCCTCGCCTTCACGGGGAGCCCAGTCGGCCAGCTCACCCTCACCCACAGCGCGGTAAGGGCCAGCCTTGCACTCAAACATCACGCTGTCCGGCTCAAGCACTACCAGGCCATGGAACACGCCGGGCGACAGGTCGACGCCCTGGCATTCCCCGCCCGCTTCCAACACACGCGTGCTCAACACTTCCCCCGTCTCGCTGAAAATCAGGATTCCCAGACGCCCTTTGAGCACCAGCAACGTCTCCGCCTTATCGGCACTCAGGTGACGGTGAGGCTGTACATAGGTGCTGGGCTGCAAACCCACCGCCATGCGATGACAAGGCTCTTGCATCTCATGGAAGTTAACGTTTTGACGACCACGGGGATTGGCGGCCGCTTTCTCGGCCAACTCGGCAAACAGCGTCTGATCAAGAAAGCGGGCCATCGATTACATTCCTTTAACGGCGTAGATGCCATTGGCATTACGCCAGTAGCCCTTGTAGTCCATGCCATACCCGAAGATATAACGGTCGACGCACGGCAACCCGACAAAGTCGGCTTTCAGCTCTGGGCGCGCCTTGCGGTCGTGGTCTTTGTCGATCAGCACGGCGGTGTGCACTTTGCGTGCGCCGGCATGTTTGCAGAAATCGATGATAGCGCCCAGGGTGTGACCTTCATCGAGAATGTCATCGATGATCAACACATCGCGGTCGATGAACGACACTTCCGGCTTGGCCTTCCAGAACAAGTCGCCGCCGCTGGTCTCATTGCGATAGCGGGTGGCGTGCAGGTAAGAGGCTTCCAGCGGGAACTGCAGGTGAGTCAGCAATTTACCGGCGAAGATCAGGCCACCGTTCATCACGCAGAAGACCACCGGGTTGGTGTCGGCCATTTCGCGGGTGATGTGCTCGCCGACCTTGGCGATTGCTGCTTCGACCTGCGCTTCGGTGTACAGGCAGTCAGCCTCGTGCATGATTTGACGGATATGCTCGAGATCAGCAGACATGGCGCTCTCCAAGGGGGTGCTGTGGCAAGAAAAGCGGGCGAAGGTACGCTTCTCGTGCGCTCCAATCAAGCCTTTATGGACTAACGTACTTGATGTCTATAGGACAACACCCTCGGATAGATTAATCTAGGCCGGTTTTTTTGCCCGCCGCCGGAGCCTTTCCTATGCCCACTCGCGAGATCCGCCACCCGCTGATCCGACACAAACTCGGCCTTATGCGCCGTGCCGACATTAGCACGAAGAACTTCCGTGAGCTTGCTCAGGAAGTCGGAGCGTTGCTCACTTACGAAGCCACCAAGGATTTGCCCTTGGAAACCTACGAGATCCCCGGTTGGGCCGGTCCCGTACAGGTGGAGAAAATCGCCGGTAAGAAAATTACCGTCGTCCCTATCCTGCGCGCCGGTATCGGCATGCTTGAAGGTGTACTCAGCCTGATTCCGGGCGCCAAGGTCAGCGCCGTGGGCGTGGCCCGCAATGAAGAAACGCTGCAGGCCCACACCTACCTGGAAAAACTCGTCCCGGAAATCAACGAGCGCCTGGCCATGATCATCGACCCGATGCTCGCCACCGGCAGTTCCATGGTCGCCACCATCGACCTACTGAAAAAAGCCGGTTGCCGGGACATCCGCGCCATGGTGCTGGTGGCCGCGCCCGAAGGCATCGCCGCCGTCGAGAAGGCCCATCCGGATGTACAGATCTACACCGCATCCATCGATGAGCGCCTGAATGAACACGGCTACATTATCCCGGGCCTGGGCGATGCCGGTGACAAGATCTTCGGCACCAAGCAGAAGGACGCGTGAGCATGCAGGATGAATTCAACGACCCGCTTTGGCGCCAGATCCTGTCTGGCGCACAAATGCTCTTCGTAGCATTTGGCGCGTTGGTGTTGATGCCGCTGATCACAGGTCTTGATCCAAACGTCGCGCTGTTTACCGCAGGCCTGGGCACGTTGTTGTTCCAGGTGGTGACAGGGCGGCAGGTGCCGGTATTTTTGGCATCGAGCTTCGCGTTCATCACCCCGATCATTCTCGCCAAGGGCCAGTTCGGCCTGGCGGCGACCATGGGCGGCGTGATGGCGGCGGGTTTCGTCTATACGTTCCTGGGACTGGCCGTGAAGGTCAAGGGCACCGGTTTTATCGACCGGCTGCTGCCGCCCGTGGTGATTGGCCCAGTGATTATCTCGATCGGCCTGGCCATGGCGCCGATTGCCGCCAACATGGCCATGGGCAAGTCTGGCGACGGTGCAGAGCTGATCCACTATCAGACGGCGATGCTGATCTCGATGCCAGCGCTGCTTACCACTTTGATCGTGGCGGTGTTCGGCAAGGGCATTTTCCGCCTGGTGCCGATCATTTCCGGCGTGCTGGTGGGTTTTGCCATGTCGTTCTACTTTGGTGTGGTCGACACGGCGAAGATCGCCGCCGCCCCCTGGTTCGCCCTGCCCCACTTCACCGCGCCGGAGTTCAACTGGCAGGCCATCCTGTTTATCGTCCCGGTGGCCCTGGCCCCGGCGATCGAGCATATCGGGGGGGTGATTGCGGTAGGCAGCGTGACCGGCCGCGATTACCTGAAAAAGCCTGGCCTGCATCGCACGCTGCTGGGTGACGGTATCGCCACCACGGCTGCCGGCATGTTTGGCGGCCCGCCGAACACCACCTACGCCGAAGTGACCGGCGCCGTGATGCTGACCAAGAACTACAACCCGAAAATCATGACCTGGGCGGCAGTGTTTGCCATCAGCCTGGCGTTCATCGGCAAGTTCGGCGCGCTGCTGCAGAGCATCCCGGTGCCGGTGATGGGCGGGATTCTGTGCCTGCTGTTCGGCTCGATTGCCGCGGTGGGGATGAACACGCTGATTCGCCACAAGATCGATCTGGGCGAGGCGCGCAACCTGGTGATTGTGTCGGTAACCCTGGTGTTCGGGATTGGCGGTGTGCTGGTGGGTACCGGCACCGGCCCGGATGATTTCGGCCTCAAGGGCATCGCCCTGTGTGCAGTGGTGGCAATTGGTTTGAACTTGCTGCTACCGGGCAATGATGGCTGGAAGAACAAGAAGCCGGATGAGCCGCTGCTGTAACTGACTAAACGCAAATCAGTGTGGGAGCTGGCTTGCCTGCGATAGCGGTGTATCAAACGACAGATAGGTCGACTGTTACACCGTCATCGCAGGCAAGCCAGCTCCCACATTTGATTTTCAGCGTCTGTTAGAGCTCACCGAGCCCGTCGATCAGCGCCTGGCTCTGCTCCGGCGTCCCGATGCTGATCCGCAGGAACTGGGCAATCCGCTCCTGCTTGAAGTGCCGCACGATCACCCCTTGCTCACGCAACTTGGCGGCCAGCCCTGCAGCGTCATGCCGCGGGTGACGGGCGAAGATGAAGTTCGCTGCCGATGGCAACACCTCGAATCCCTTAGCTTCCAATTGCGCGACGACCTGGTTGCGGCTGTCGATCACCCACTGGCAGGTTTTCTCAAAGTATTCACGGTCGTCAAAAGCGGCCGCCGCGCCAACAATCGCCAACCGATCCAACGGGTAGGAGTTGAAGCTGTTCTTGACCCGCTCCAGCGCCTCGATCAGGTCTGGGTGGCCCACAGCCAGGCCCACACGCAAACCGGCCAGTGAGCGCGATTTGGACAGGGTCTGGGTCACCAGCAGGTTCGGGTAACGGTCGACCAGGCTGATGGCAGTTTCGCCGCCAAAGTCGATATAGGCTTCATCGACCACCACCACCGAATCCGGGCTGGCCTTGAGGATCTGCTCCACCGCGTCCAGCGCCAGTACGCAGCCGGTGGGCGCGTTAGGGTTGGGGAAGATGATCCCGCCGTTGGGCCTGGCATAGTCAGCGGCCCGAATCTGGAACTGTTCGTCCAGTGACACCGCGTCGAACGTAATGCCGTACAGGCCGCAGTACACCGGGTAGAAGCTGTAGCTGATATCCGGGAACAGCAGCGGCAGATCGTGCTGGAACAGGCCATGGAAGATGTGCGCCAGGACTTCGTCAGAACCGTTGCCGAGGAACACCTTGCCGGCATCGATCCCGTAATACCTGGCCACGGCCTGCTTGAGCAGGTCGCTGTTGGGGTCCGGGTACAGGCGCAAGTTGTCGTTCAACTCGGCCTGCATTGCCGCCAGCGCCTTGGGGGATGGGCCGTAGGGGTTTTCGTTGGTGTTGAGCTTGACCAGTTTGGTCAGCTTCGGTTGCTCACCGGGTACGTAAGGCACCAGGTCCTTGACGAAAGGGCTCCAGAATTTGCTCATGCCTTACGCTCCCTTGACGATGCGGTATTCAGCGCTGCGTGCGTGCGCGCTGAGGGATTCACCACGGGCCAGCACCGAGGCGGTCTTGCCCAGCTCGGAAGCGCCTTGTGGCGAGCAGAAGATAATCGACGAGCGCTTCTGGAAGTCGTACACCCCAAGCGGCGACGAGAAACGCGCAGTGCCGGAGGTGGGCAACACGTGATTGGGGCCGGCGCAATAGTCGCCCAGGGCTTCGCTGGTGTGACGGCCCATGAAGATCGCCCCAGCGTGACGGATCGATGGCAACCAGGCCTGTGGGTCCGCCACGGACAGCTCCAGGTGCTCCGGTGCGATGCGATTGGCCACTTCAATGGCCTGCTCCATGTCACGCACCAGAATCAGCGCACCACGGCCGTTGATCGACTTCTCGATGATCTCGGCACGCTCCATGGTCGGCAGCAGCTTATTGATGCTGGCGGCGACCTTGTCGAGGAACTCGGCATCGGGGCTGACCAGGATCGCCTGGGCGTCTTCATCGTGCTCCGCCTGGGAGAACAGGTCCATGGCGATCCAGTCCGGGTCGGTCTGGCCGTCACACACCACGAGGATTTCCGAGGGCCCGGCGATCATGTCGATACCGACCTGGCCAAACACATGGCGTTTGGCGGTGGCGACGTAGATATTGCCGGGACCGACCACTTTATCGACCTTCGGCACGCTTTCGGTGCCATAGGCCAGCGCTGCAACGGCCTGGGCGCCACCAATGGTGAATACCCGGTCGACACCGGCGATGCAGGCGGCAGCCAGCACCAGCTCGTTGATCTCGCCACGGGGGGTCGGCACCACCATGACCACTTCGGTCACGCCGGCGACTTTGGCCGGGATCGCATTCATCAACACCGACGATGGATACGACGCCTTACCGCCCGGCACGTAAAGGCCGGCGCGGTCCAGTGGCGTGACCTTCTGGCCCAGCACAGTGCCGTCGGCCTCGGTGTAGCTCCAGGAGTCCTGCTTCTGTTTTTCGTGATAGCTGCGTACCCGCGCCGCAGCGACTTCGAGTGCTTCGCGCTGCGGTGCGGTGATGCGCGTCAGCGCCAGCTCCAGGCGTTCACGCGGCAGGATCAGGTCAGCCATGGACTGCACGTCCAGGCCGTCGAACTGGCGGGTGAAATCCACCAGCGCAGCATCACCGCGCTCACGCACGGCCTTGATGATGTCGAGCACCCGCTGGTTGACCGAGTCGTCAGACACGCTTTCCCAGCTCAGCAGATGATCCAGATGATGGGCGAAATCCGGGTCGGCAGCGTTGAGTCGGGCAATTGCAGTGGACGTGGTCATAGCGAGGGCCTCAATAGAATTGGCAAAAACTCAGGCGCCCTAAACTAGCAGTCGTTTCCGCTTGGGCACCTGAGAATTCTGGCTATGAGGCGGATAGACGGGCGCAGCTCTTCAGCTACGCGGGTGAGTCAACCGCGGTGTCGAGACTCCACTGCCTTGCGCAGGGTGTCGATCAACGCCTGAATACGGGCGTGCTGCATCTTCATCGATGCTTTGTTGACGATCAGGCGGGAGCTGATGTCAGCGATAAAATCCTGGGGCTCCAAACCGTTGGCACGCAGGGTGTTGCCGGTGTCGACCACGTCGATGATCTTGTCCGCCAGCCCGATCAGCGGTGCCAGCTCCATGGAGCCGTAGAGCTTGATGATATCGACCTGACGGCCTTGTTCGGCGTAATAGCGCTTGGCAACGTTGACGAACTTGGTGGCGACCCGCAGGCGGCCCTTGGGCTCGACATCACCCACGCGGCCAGCGGTCATCAGCTTGCACAGGGCGATGCGCAGGTCCAGAGGCTCGTACAGGCCCTGGCCACCGTATTCCATCAGCACGTCCTTGCCGGCAACACCCAGGTCGGCGGCGCCATGTTCAACGTAGGTCGGCACGTCGGTAGCCCGCACGATCAGCAGGCGCACGTCGTCCTGGGTCGTGGGGATGATCAGCTTGCGGCTCTTGTCCGGATTCTCGGTCGGCACGATGCCCGCTTCAGCCAGAAGCGGCAACGTGTCGTCAAGGATGCGGCCCTTGGACAGTGCGATGGTCAACATGGGAAATGTCAGTCCTTCATCAGGCTATTGCTGTCCGGTCGCAAACGGCGCCAGACACAGATCGAGGCCATGACAGCCTCGATTTGAAACAAACCAGTGTTTGTAGGAGCGAGCTTGCTCGCGAAGAACGTCAACGATAACGCGTTTATTCAGAGTCAACGCGGTGCACATGAGGCCTTCGCGAGCAAGCTCGCTCCTACAGGGCAGCGGGGACTAGCCCGGTACGCGGCGAATCTTCGCGCCGAGCATCTGCAGTTTCTCTTCGATGCACTCGTAACCACGGTCTATGTGGTAGATGCGGTCGATCAGGGTGTCACCTTCGGCGCACAGTGCCGAGATTACCAGGCTGGCCGAGGCACGCAGGTCGGTTGCCATGACTGGCGCGCCCTTGAGCTTGTCGATCCCGGTGACGATGGCGGTGTTGCCTTCGACCTGGATCTTGGCGCCCATGCGGTGCAGTTCATACACGTGCATGAAGCGGTTTTCGAAGATGGTCTCGATCACAGCACCGGTGCCTTCGGCAATCGCGTTCAAGGAGATGAACTGCGCTTGCATGTCGGTCGGGAACGCCGGGTACGGAGCGGTACGCACGTTGACGGCTTTTGGCCGCTTGCCGTGCATGTTCAGCTCGATCCAGTCTTCGCCGGTGGTGATCTCTGCGCCGGCTTCCTTGAGTTTTTCCAGGACGGCTTCCAGGATGGTCGGATCGGTGTCCTTGACCTTCACACGGCCACCGGTCACGGCAGCGGCAACCAGGTAGGTACCGGTCTCGATGCGGTCAGGCATGACTTTGTAGGTGGCGGTGTGCAGACGCTCTACACCATCAATAGTGATGGTGTCAGTGCCAGCGCCGGAAACTTTGGCGCCCATGGCGTTGAGGAAGTTGGCCAGGTCGACCACTTCCGGCTCGCGTGCGGCGTTCTGCAACACGCTGCGACCGTTGGCCAGGGCAGCGGCCATCATGATGTTCTCGGTACCGGTGACGCTGACGGTATCAAAGAAGAAGTTCGCGCCGCGCAGGCCGCCTTCCGGCGCCTTGGCTTTGATGTAGCCGCCTTCGACGTCGATGACTGCGCCCATGGCCTCAAGGCCACGGATGTGCAGGTCGACCGGACGCGAACCAATGGCGCAACCGCCAGGCAAGGCTACTTCGGCTTCGCCGAAACGGGCAACCATCGGGCCCAGCACCAGGATCGACGCACGCATGGTTTTCACCAGTTCGTACGGGGCAATCAGGGTCTTGATGGTACGTGGGTCAATTTCGACGGCCAGTTTCTCGTCGATCACCGGCTCAATGCCCATGCGACCGAACAGCTCGATCATGGTGGTGATGTCGTGCAGGTGCGGCAGGTTGGCCACAGTCACCGGGCCATCGCACAGCAGGGTCGCTGCCAGGATCGGCAAGGCGGAGTTTTTCGCACCGGAAATGCGAATCTCGCCATCAAGGCGGGCACCGCCGGTAATAATCAATTTATCCATAAGAATCTCGACGCCTTGGGGGCTCAGGTGCGCTCGGCCCAGGCCGCGCGGCTGAAAAATTTCATAGTGACCGCATGGATGCTGCCATCGGTGATCCATGGGTTCAAATGGGCATAGATCTGCTGCTGACGCTTGACCGGGCTCAATGCCGCCAGTTCATCGCTAATCACGTTCAGCTGGAAATTGCAGCCTTCGCCTTCGACTTCTACAGTCGTTTCAGGCAGCTTTCCTTCAAGGAAGCTCTTAACTTCTAGGGCCTGCATGCTCAACCTCTATCGGCGCCCAGTGCGCACGGGTCGCACATCATACAAAAAAGCCCCGCGCCTGCGAACCCCGCATAGCAGGACTCTGACGGGGGGCTTCTTTAACAATGTGTATTAAGGATGCGCCAGTAGCTCGGTCAAACCGGAAACTTCGGCAATTTCGCGCATGTCTTCCGGCAACGCACGGATACTGACGGGTTTTTTCGCCGCCTCGGCATCACGCATGAAGCACAGCAACAACGACAGGCCGACGCTGCTGGACTTGGTCACCGCCGAGCAATCAAGCACCAGCTCTGGCGCTTTGCTGGCCTTGATCAGCGCCTGGCCCTGCTTGCGCAGGTCAGGCCCGGTGCGGTAATCCAGCACGCCGCTGAGGAACAGCTCGCCGGCATCGCCGATACGAACAGCCGACTCGGTCATTGCGCAGGCTTCCCGGCAGCTTTGTCGGTTTCTTCCTTGGCCTTGGCCACTTCACCGGCCCAACCGTTGATGGTCTTGTCCAGATCGTTGCCATTGCGCTGCATCGCGTCGGCGAACTGATCACGGAACAGCTTGCCGATGTTGATACCGTTGATGATCACGTTACGCAGCTTCCACTCACCGTTGATCTTCGTCAGGGTGTAGGACACAGGGTACACGGCGCCATTGCTGCCGGAGACTTTCATCCCGACTTCAGCACGGTCGCCCGACTCGTCCTTGGGCGCATCAACGATAATGCCCTGGTTGTTGTATTCCAGCAGAGCGTTGCCGTAGAACTGGAACAGACCCTTCTTGAAGTTTTCCTGGAACGTCTGCATCTGCGCAGGCGTAGCCTTGCGCGAATACTTGACCGTCATGATGCTTTTGGAGATGCCTTCAGCATCGACCACAGGGCCAACGATCGTGTTGAGCGCGTTGTAGAACTTGGAAGGGTCTTGCTTGTACTGTTCTTTATTAGCCTTGAGGTCAGCCAGCATTTTGCTGGTGGTGTCCTGCACCAAATCGTGGGCAGAACCTGCCGCGTTGGCCATCATCGGCAATGCTGCAAGCAGTACCAGCAGGCCACGTCGCAAGGTAGAGATCATGAACAGATTCCTCATTTGGCGTCTTTATTGACCGTATTGAGCAAAAATTTTCCGATCAGGTCTTCAAGCACCAGCGACGACTGTGTGTCGTGGATGGTCGAACCATCCTTGAGCAGGGCTGTTTCCCCGCCCACGCTGACCCCGATGTACTTCTCGCCCAGCAAACCCGCAGTGAGGATAGATGCCGTGGAGTCAGTTGGCAGATTATCTACCTTCTTGTCCAGTTGCATCGTCACCCGACCGGTAAAGCTGTCGCGATCCAGATCGATTGCCGTGACTTTGCCGATGGTGACACCGGCCATGGTCACTTTGGATCTGACCGTCAAACCGGCGATATTGTCGAAGTACGCGTAAAGTTTATAGGTATCGGCGGTAGGGCTGGCCGACAGGCCGCTGACTCGCAGGGCCAACAACAGTAAAGCCAGGATGCCAGCCAGCAAGAAAAGGCCGACACCGATTTCCACAGTGCGGTTTTGCATCAGAAATCTCCAAACATCAAGGCGGTCAAAATGAAGTCAAGGCCCAGTACCGCCAACGAGGCGTACACAACGGTCTTGGTGGTGGCACGGCTGATCCCCTCTGAAGTGGGCTCACAGTCATAGCCTTGGAATACGGCAATCCAGGTCACCACAAAGGCAAAGACGATGCTCTTTATAATGCCGTTGAGCACGTCACCGGTGAAGGTCACGCTGTTTTGCATGTTGGCCCAGTAGGAGCCGTCGTAGACCCCCAGCCAGTCAACCGCCACCCACGAACCACCCCAGATACCCACCACGCTGAAGATCATTGCCAGCAGTGGCAGGGAAATGAAGCCGGCCCACAGGCGCGGGGCAACAATGTACTTGAGCGGGTCCACGCCGATCATTTCCAGGCTGGACAGCTGCTCGGTGGACTTCATATTGCCGATTTCAGCGGTCAACGCCGAGCCCGCACGCCCAGCGAACAACAAGGCGGTGACCACCGGGCCAAGCTCACGCAACAGGGTCAGGGCCACCATCTGCCCTACCGCCTGCTCCGAGCCGTAGCTGGACAGGATATTGAAACCCTGCAGGGCCAGCACCATGCCGATGAACACGCCGGAGACCACGATGATCACCAGGGACATCACCCCCACCGAGTGCAGTTGCTTGACCAGCAGGCCAAAGCCGCCGCCGATGCCGCCGCGCCCCAGCAAGGCGTGAAACAGGAAAATGGTCGAACGCCCCAGCACTTCGACGATGTCGATGCCCGAACGACCGAAAAGGCGAACCTTCTCGATAAGAGATGTCTTGCGCATCAGCGCTTCCCCAGAAGATCTGAGCGGTAGTCCGCCGCCGGAAAGTGAAAAGGCACCGGGCCATCGGGGTTGCCGGTCATGAATTGGCGAATGCGCGGGTTATCGGCGTTCATCAACTCTTCAGGCGTACCCTGCCCCAGCACCTGGCCATCACCGACTACATACAGATAGTCGGCAATGCTCGCGGTTTCGGCCAGGTCGTGGGATACCACGATACTGGTGATTCCCAGTGCATCGTTGAGCAGGCGGATCAGGCGCACCAACACGCCCATGGCGATCGGGTCCTGCCCCACGAATGGCTCGTCATACATGAGGATCTGTGGGTCGAGGGCAATGGCCCGCGCCAGGGCGACACGGCGCTTCATGCCGCCGGACAACTCGTCCGGCATCAGGTCGATGGCGCCGCGAAGGCCTACGGCCTGCAGCTTCAGCAACACGATGTCACGAATCATTTCATCGGACAGCTGGGTGTGCACCCGCAGCGGGAAGGCCACGTTTTCGAACACATCGAGGTCGGTAAACAGCGCGCCGCTCTGGAATAGCACGCCCATATGCTTGCGCGCATCGAACAGATCGCTGCGTGACAGCGTCGGCAGGTTCTGGCCGTTGACCCACACTTCCCCGGCACTGGGGCGCAATTGCATGCCCATCAGGCGCAACAGGGTGGTCTTGCCGCAACCGGAAGGCCCCATGATGCCCGTGACCTTGCCGCGAGGAATGCGAATATCGACGTTATTGAAGATGCTGCGCGTCCCGCGCTTGAAGGTAAGACCCTTCAGCTCGACCGCGTAGGCGTTATCGGCACTCATCTAATCTCCTTGGGATGCAGCCTTTCACTCAGACACCATGTGTGCGACTTTGGTTTTCAACAGATGCGCAATAGTTGAGCACATGGGTTGGGCGGACCGAACTGGCGGCGAACTATATCACTGCTGGTACAGAGCGCCCAAGGCCGGAACAGCGCTGGTTCAGATTTGAGACAGGGAAAAAACGTTGCTTGCTATGTTGCCCACGGTGCTTTTCAGTTATCCCGCGCACAAAGCCTGACGAACTTGCGTGAGGGAATCGATCATTACCGCTATAATCGCCGACTTTTCGTCAGGCTATACGATTTCAGACATGAGCCAATCCAGCGACCTTATTCAATCCGCACAACGCACCATACGCCTTGAGCTTGAAGCCGTAGAAGGCTTGCTGGCCCATATCGACGCGGATTTCGTGCGCGCCTGCGAGATGATTCTGGCGAGCAAGGGCCGCGTTGTGGTGGTCGGCATGGGCAAGTCCGGCCACATTGGCAACAAGATCGCGGCGACCTTGGCGAGCACGGGGACCACTGCGTTTTTCGTGCACCCGGCCGAAGCCAGCCACGGCGACATGGGCATGATCACCAAGGATGACGTGATTTTGGCGCTGTCCAACTCCGGCACCACCAACGAAATCGTGACCCTGTTGCCGCTGATCAAGCGCCTGGGCATCCAGATGATCAGCCTCACAGGTAACCCTGAGTCAACGTTGGCCAAGGCTGCCGACGTCAACCTGAACGTGCACGTGACCCACGAAGCCTGCCCACTGAATCTGGCGCCCACCTCCTCCACCACCGCCGCGCTGGTAATGGGCGATGCCCTGGCGGTGGCATTGCTGGAGGCCCGCGGGTTTACGGCCGAGGACTTCGCATTTTCACATCCGGGTGGCGCACTGGGCCGTCGCCTGCTGCTGAAAGTGGAAAATGTCATGCATCGCGGCGCCGAGCTGCCGAGCGTTCCACGCGGCACTCTGCTTCGGGATGCGCTGATGGAAATGACGCGCAAGGGCTTGGGCATGACCGCCATCGTCGAAACCAATGGCCGGCTGGCCGGGATATTCACCGACGGCGACCTGCGTCGCACCCTCGACCGCACCATTGATATCCATACCGCGACCATCGACGCCGTGATGACCCCTCACGGCAAGACCGCCCGCGCCGAAATGCTCGCGGCTGAAGCGTTGAAAATCATGGAAGACCACCGGATAGGTGCACTGATCGTGGTCGACCACGATGATCGGCCGATCGGGGCCCTAAACCTAGGCGACTTGCTGCGCGCAGGAGTGATGTAAATGATCAGCGACCTGATGCAACGCGGTAAAAACATCAAACTGGCGATTTTCGACGTTGACGGCGTGCTGACGGATGGCCGCCTGTACTTCCTCGAAGACGGCAGCGAATTCAAGACCTTCAACACCCTCGATGGCCAAGGCATCAAAATGCTGATGGCAGCGGGCGTGCAAACCGCAATTATCAGCGGTCGAAAAACACCGGTTGTGGAACGCCGCGCACAAAACCTCGGTATTCCTCACCTGTATCAGGGCCGCGAGGATAAACTGGTGGTGCTGGACGAGCTTCTTGGCCAACTCAACCTAAGCTATGAACAGGTCGCCTATCTGGGCGACGACCTGCCAGACCTGCCGGTGATTCGCCGGGTGGGCCTGGGCATGGCCGTCGCGAATGCCGCGGCGTTTGTCCGCGAACACGCCCATGGCATCACCACCGCCCGTGGCGGCGAAGGTGCCGCCCGCGAGTTCTGCGAGTTGATCCTGCGTGCCCAGGGCAGTCTTGAAGCGGCCCACGCCGCCTACCTATAGAGCGTTATATGCTGAGCAAAAAGATTCGCAACTTCCTGTTATTCGGGGTCATCGCCGCGCTGCTCCTGGCGGTGGGCTACTGGAATATCAGCCCGGAGCGCTTTCTCGACAAGCCTGTTGCGCAGGTTGACGAAGGTCTTATCGACTATTACGCCACCAATGCCTACAGCATTCAGTACCTGCCTGACGGCAAGGTGCAGTATGAGATGACATCGGACAAGGTCGAGCACTTGAAGGCTTCCGAAGTCAGCCTGCTGACCAATCCGGACCTGAACCTGTATCGCGGCACCGAATTTCCCTGGCACGTCACCAGCAAGCGTGGCGAGGTCAACCCGGATGGCACCGAAGTTGAACTGATCGACTCGGTTCGCGTCGCACGTACAGACGCGCAGAACCGCGACACCATCATTACCAGCAGTCGCATGACCGTATTCCCACAGAAGCAATATGCGCAGACCGAGCAAGACGTTAGAATCGACGGCGCTGGCGGTGTATCGACTGGCAAGGGAATGAAAGCGTATTTGAAAGAAAGCAGGATACACCTGCTATCGAACGTAAGAGGACAGTATGAGGCTCGTTAAAACCCTCCCTATTTTGCTCGGTCTGGGCGCAGCACTGGGAAGCGTGAGCGCCTGGGCTCTGCCGAACGATAGCCAGCAACCGATCCATATTTCGGCTGACGATGCACAGCTCGATGACAAGAAAGGTGTTGCCACCTATACAGGCGGCGTGATCATCACCCAGGGCTCGATGAAGATCACCGGCAACACGGTGACTCTGACGCGCACCCAGACAGGCGACATTGACGTGGTGACGTCGGTGGGCAACCTGGCTTATTTCGAGCAGAAGCAGTCCGCTACCGACACCGGCCCGATGAAAGGCTACGGCAAGACTATCCAGTATCACGCCCAGCAGAATCGTATCGTGTTGATCGACCAGGCCAAGGTACTGAGCCCAGACGGCAACTCGACCGAAGGTGAAAAGATCACCTATGACACCGTCAAGCAGATCGCCAACGCCGGTCGCGCCAACGGCTCCAAGGTCACTGCACCGCGCCCGCGCATCGACATGGTTATCCAGCCGAAGAAGAAGGCCGAGTAATGGCAACCCTGAAAGCCCAGCATCTGGCCAAGGCCTATAAAAGCCGCCAGGTGGTACGCGACGTCAGCCTGTCGATCGACAGCGGCCAGATCGTCGGTTTGCTCGGCCCCAACGGTGCCGGCAAAACCACTTGCTTCTATATGATCGTCGGGCTGGTCCAGGCAGACCAGGGTCGTGTATTGATCGACGACCTGGATGTCAGCCATCAACCCATGCACGGTCGTGCACGGGCAGGTATTGGCTATCTTCCCCAGGAAGCGTCGATCTTCCGCAAACTGTCGGTAGCCGATAACATCATGGCGATTCTCGAGACCCGCAAGGAACTCGATCGCGATGGCCGCCGCCAGGAGCTGGAAAGCCTGCTGCAGGAATTCCACATCAACCATATTCGCGACAACCTCGGCATGAGCCTGTCCGGTGGTGAGCGCCGCCGCGTGGAAATCGCCCGCGCCCTGGCGACCGCGCCGAAATTCATCCTGCTGGATGAACCCTTTGCCGGTGTCGACCCGATTTCGGTGGGTGACATCAAGCAGATCATCCATCACCTCAAGGCCAAGGGCATTGGCGTGCTGATCACCGACCACAACGTGCGCGAAACCCTCGATATCTGCGAAACAGCGTATATCGTCAACGATGGTCAGCTGATTGCCGAAGGCGATGCCGAGACTATCCTGGCTAACGAGCTGGTGAAGGAAGTGTACCTGGGTCACGAGTTCCGCCTGTAAACACAGGGGTATCGCGCTTTTCCCTGGAGCGCGCGGGAGTCAATGGAAACCTCGGTTTTTTTATTGTTACCGCGCTCTAGGCAAAGGCCCCGAGATCAGGCATATAATTTGCTTATGTTTGGCGCTCACGCGCCCTGTCGTGGATGGCGCATTGCGCCGGCGAATAAGGTGTTAAGCCCCTGCCATGAAACCATCGCTAGTCCTGAGAATGGGCCAGCAGCTGACGATGACACCGCAGCTGCAACAGGCCATCCGCCTGCTCCAATTGTCGACCCTGGACCTGCAACAGGAAATCCAGGAGGCCCTGGAGTCCAATCCGATGCTCGAACGCCAGGAAGAAGGCGACGACTTCGATAATGCAGACCCGCTGGCCGACAACATCGAGCAAAAACCCAATCCCGACGTGCAGGAACCCTCCTATCAGGAAACCGCCCCGACGGTGGACAACCTGGAGGAAGGCGACTGGAACGAACGCATTCCCAACGAGCTTCCCGTGGACACCGCGTGGGAAGACGTCTACCAGACCAGCGCCAGCAGCCTGCCGAGCAACGATGATGACGAGTGGGACTTCACCACCCGTACGTCGGTGGGCGAGAGCCTGCAGAGCCACCTGTTGTGGCAACTGAACCTGGCGCCGATGTCCGATACCGATCGCCTGATCGCGGTCACCCTGATCGACTGCATCAACAACCAGGGCTACCTGGACGAAACCCTCGAGGAGATCCTTGAGGCCTTCGACCCGGAACTGGATATCGAACTGGACGAAATCGAAGCCGTCCTGCACCGCATCCAGCAATTCGAGCCCGCCGGCATTGGTGCCCGCACACTCAGCGAGTGCCTGTTGCTGCAACTGCGCCAATTGCCGGCCAAGACCCCATGGCTCACCGAAGCGCAACGCCTGGTCAGTGACTACATCGACCTGCTGGGCAGTCGCGACTACAGCCAACTGATGCGCCGTATGAAGCTCAAGGAAGATGACTTGCGCCAGGTCATCGAGCTGGTGCAAAGCCTCAACCCGCGCCCAGGCTCGCAGATCGAATCCAGCGAAGCCGAATACGTAGTGCCCGACGTCATCGTGCGCAAGGACAACGAACGTTGGCTGGTGGAGCTGAACCAGGAGTCGGTACCGCGCCTGCGGGTCAACCCGCAATACGCAGGTTTTGTGCGCCGCGCCGACACCAGCGCCGATAACACCTTCATGCGCAACCAGTTGCAGGAAGCGCGGTGGTTCATCAAGAGCCTGCAAAGCCGCAACGAAACCCTGATGAAAGTCGCAACCCAGATCGTCGAACACCAGCGCGGTTTCCTGGAGTACGGCGACGAGGCCATGAAGCCTCTCGTGCTGCACGACATCGCCGAAGCCGTCGGCATGCATGAATCGACGATTTCCCGGGTTACCACGCAGAAATTCATGCATACCCCACGGGGTATTTATGAGCTGAAATACTTTTTCTCCAGCCACGTCAGCACCTCTGAAGGCGGTGAATGCTCGTCCACGGCGATCCGCGCGATCATCAAAAAACTGGTTGCCGCTGAAAATCAGAAAAAGCCGTTGAGTGACAGCAAGATCGCTGGTTTACTGGAGGCACAAGGCATTCAGGTCGCCCGTCGAACCGTCGCCAAGTACCGCGAGTCCCTAGGGATCGCGCCATCCAGCGAGCGTAAGCGTTTGATGTGACGGGCGGGCCACAGCGTTCCAGTGGTGGGTATTCCTGCCCACCGCTTTATGCACTGGCAACGAAGGAGAAGCTGTATGCAAGTCAACATCAGTGGACACCAGCTGGTAGTCACCAAGCCCCTGCGTGAATACACCGAGAGCAAACTGAACAAGCTTGCGGGACATTTTGACAAGATCACCAACGTGCAGGTCACCATGGAGGTCGATAAGCTCAAGCAGAAAATCGAGGCCACCCTGCACGTACCGAATGCCAAGCTCGTTGCCAATGCAGAACATGAAGACATGTACGCGGCAATTGACTCGCTCTACGACAAGCTCGACCGCCAACTCATAAAGCATAAGGAAAAGAATCTGCACCTGATGCAAGGTACAGGTCGTTAACTCTCCCCCCATGATCCGACTTGAAACCATCCTGACCCCCGGCCGTTCCCTCGTGAACGTGCCGGGCGGCAGCAAGAAAAAAGCCCTCGAACAAATTGCCAACCTGATCGCACGCGAAGTGCCGGATCTGGAGATGCAAGATGTCTTCGAAGCGTTGATTGCCCGTGAAAAACTCGGTTCCACCGGTTTTGGCAACGGCATCGCCATTCCGCACTGCCGCCTCAAAGGCTGTGAAACACCTGTGAGCGCCTTGCTGCACTTGGATCACCCCATTGATTTCGACGCCATCGACGGCGCCCCGGTCGACCTGCTCTTCGTGCTGCTGGTCCCGGAAGCCGCCACCGATGCGCACCTGGAACTGCTCCGGCAGATCGCCAGCATGCTGGACCGCAAGGATGTACGCGACAAACTGCGCAGCGCCTCCAGCAATGAAGCGTTGTACCAAGTTGTCCTGGATGAACAAAACGGGCAGTAATCATGCGTTTGATCATCGTCAGCGGTCGCTCCGGCTCGGGTAAGAGCACCGCCCTCAATGTGCTTGAGGACAACGGCTTCTATTGCATCGACAACCTGCCCGCCGGCCTGCTGCCAGAGCTGGCGGAACGCGCACTGATCCATACCGAATTGGCGCAGCCGCTGGTGGCGGTCTCGATTGATGCGCGCAACCTGCCTAGCCACCTCTCGCGGTTCCCGGAACTGTTGGAAGAAGTGCGTGCCAAGCACATTCATTGCGATGTGCTGTACCTGGATGCCGACGAAGAGACCTTGCTCAAGCGGTTCTCCGAAACCCGTCGACGCCACCCCCTCAGCAGCGCCAACCGCTCCCTGGCCGAAGCCATCGAGGACGAGACCAAGCTGCTCGGGCCGATCATTGACCTGGCCGACCTGAAGATCAACACCACCAATCTGAACCTGTATCAGTTGCGCGACGCGATCAAGCTGCGCCTGCTGAACCAGCCTGAGCCGGGGACGGCGTTTCTGGTCGAGTCATTTGGCTTCAAGCGCGGCATGCCGGTAGATGCCGACCTAGTGTTCGATGTGCGCTGCCTGCCCAACCCTTACTGGAAGCCGGAGTTGCGCGATCAGTCCGGGCTGGATCAGCCTGTGATCGACTACCTGGCCGCACAACCGGATGTGGAAGAGATGTTCCAGGACATCTCCAGCTACCTGCTCAAATGGTTGCCGCGCTTTGCCGCCAGCAATCGAGCCTATGTCACCATTGCCATTGGCTGCACCGGCGGCCACCACCGCTCGGTCTATTTGACTGAACGGCTGGGCCAGGTGCTGCAACAAACCCTCAAGAACGTCCAGGTTCGCCACCGCGACCTGAGTTGAAAGGAACACCTGCGCGATGCCTGCTCTGGAAATTGAAATCATCAACAAGCTGGGCTTGCACGCCCGGGCGTCGGCTAAATTCGTCGGCGTGGCCGGGCAGTTCCCCTGCCAGATCCGTGCTGGGCGTACGCCAGAGTCCATGGTCGATGGCAAAAGCATCATGGCGATGATGATGTTGGCGGCCGGCAAAGGCACCAAAATCCATCTGCGCACCGAAGGCGAGCAAGAAGACGAAGCAATGGCCGCACTGGTCGCGTTGATCAACAACTACTTCGACGAAGGCGAATAACCCTACTGTAGGAGCTTGCTCGCGAAAAACGTCAACGATAACGCGGGCATCCTGGTTAACGCAGTGCTCTCAGTTTTTTTTGCGAGCAGGCTCCCTCCTACAGGGAACCACCCTCAGCCTAACGCCGTATCCATCACCATCATCAGGCAAAACCCGAGGCACAGCCCAAGGCTGGCGAGATTTTCATGGCCATTGCGGCGCGACTCGGGGATGACTTCATGAGTCACGACCAGCAACATTGCCCCGGCGGCCAACGCCAAACCCAGCGGCAACAACACTTCGGCAAGGCTCACCAGCCATGCACAGAGCACCGCAAATACCGGCTCAACCAAGCCTGATGCAGCGCCAATCAAAAAGGCTTTGATCCGCGACATTCCCGCCCCAGCCAATACCAGCGCAATCACCAGCCCTTCAGGCACATCCTGCAGGGCAATGCCCATGGCGAGGCTGTCGGCATCCGCCATGCCTCCGCCCGCAGAAACCCCCACAGCCATGCCTTCCGGAATGTTGTGCGCAATGATGGCAAACACGAACAACCAAATACGCGGCGGGATAACCGGTTTATCCGGTGTACCCACCAGCATTTCCGGGCTGGCGCCAGAAACCTTGCGGTCTACGAGGTACAGGCCGAACGCCCCGAGCATGATGCCGAAGCTGATCAAGCCACTGGCGCCCCAAGGTGAAAGTCCCAGGCTTTCGGCGGCGGCGATGCCCGGTACCACCAGAGAAAACGCAGTCGCCGCCAGCATCACACCGGCACCAAAGCCCAGCAGGGTGTCGCTAAGCGCCATCGGCATGCGCCGAATCACCAACACCGGCACCGCGCCCAGCGCCGTGCCAAGCGCGCAGATCGCCCCACCCTGCAAAGCACGCAGTATGCGCGGTTCCAGGTTCAACCAGGCCAGCCCATGGGCCACCAATAACGCAGTACCTGCCAATAGCAGCAGCGTGCCAAACGCATAACGAAACATTCGCACGCTACCGATCGCCAGTGTTTGAGTGCCCATAGTCGGCCTTAGATCTTGTTATGGAGTGAATGTCAGGCCAAAGCGGCCTGATAGCGCGCGGCAACCTCCGGCCAGTTGATGACGCTATAGAATGCATTGATGTACTCCGGTCGTCGGTTTTGATATTGCAGGTAGTAAGCGTGCTCCCAGACGTCCAGGCCCAGCACCGGCGTATTGCCGCTCATCAGCGGGCTGTCCTGGTTGCCGCTGCTTTCCACCACCAGCGTTTTTTGTGGCGTAACGCTCAGCCAGGCCCAACCGCTGCCGAATCGCGTCAAGGCCGCCTTGGTGAACGCCTCCTTGAAGCTGTCGAAACCACCCAATTGCTCGTCGATAGCCTTGCCCAGCGCGCCCTCGGGTTTGCCGCCCCCTGTCGGTGACATGACTGCCCAGAACAACGAGTGGTTCGCATGCCCGCCTCCTTGGTTGACCACAGCAGCGCGTAATTTCTCCGGCAATGTTTGGACGCTGGACACCAGCTTCTCCACCGACCAGCCGGCGAACTCAGTCCCCTCGACCGCAGCATTGAGGTTATTGATGTAGGTCTGGTGGTGCTTGGTGTAGTGAATTTCCATGGTTTGCGCGTCGATATGCGGCTCGAGGGCGTCGTAGGCGTAAGGCAAGGCCGGCAAGGTATAGGTCATATCAATGTGCTCCATAGTGGGACGTGGACGTTGGCGTCGCAGCACTGCCCAGCAGCCGATGAGTGCGTGGGTATTCGCCGTGATCGCTGATGAAATTCAGCAGCTCGACGTAGGTCTTGCTGCTTTGGCGCAGCGCGGCCTCGCGCAGTGACGGGCTGAGTCGCGGGTTCTGCATGGTCTGTAAGAGGCGCTGATGGATAGCGCAGAGGTATTCCGCGCTTTCCTCAGGCTGGTTCAGGCGCAAGTGCAGGTCCGCCAGGCTGTGATGGGAAATGACGCAAGCCGCCACTGCTTCGTCAGCATCCGCCCAGCGTTCGAACAACACTTGGGCCAGGGCCAGGGCTTGCAGATAGGCCTCGCGAGCGTCAACCAACTCGCCTGCCATAAAGCAGCGATTGGCCCGTTCGATCGTGCGTTTCCAGTGCTCCATGGTGAGCCTCCAAAGCGGGGTCGTTGATTACACGCCGCCGGCGGTGAGCTTTTCCGGGTCCAGCAGGACTTCCAGTTGGCTGCGAGGCAGGTCGGTGTGTTCGAGGGCGACATCGATCACCGGGCGGCCTTGCTGATACGCCTTCTTGGCGATTTCAGCGGCTTTCTGGTAGCCGATGATCGGGTTAAGTGCGGTGACCAGGATCGGATTGCGTGACAGCGCTTCCTTGAGCTTGGGTTCGTTGACCTTGAAGCTGGCAATGGCCTTGTCCGCCAGCAACCGGCTGGCATTGGCCAGCAACTCCAGGCTGCTGAGCAGGTTTTGGGCAATGATCGGCAGCATCACATTCAGCTCGAAATTGCCCGACTGACCGGCCACCGTGATCACTGTGTCATTGCCGATAACCTGGGCGGCCACCATGGCGGTCGCTTCCGGGATGACCGGGTTGACCTTGCCCGGCATGATCGACGAGCCCGGCTGCAGCGCCTCCAGTTCGATTTCACCCAGGCCGGCCAATGGCCCGGAGTTCATCCAGCGCAGGTCATTGGCGATCTTCATCAGCGACACCGCCGTGGCTTTCAACTGACCAGAGACCGCAACGGCGGTGTCCTGGGAGCCAATCAGCGCAAACAGGTTCTTGCCGGGTGTGAACTTCACTCCAGTCAACAGGCTCAGTTGCTGGCTGAAACACCCGGCAAACTCGGGGTGCGCATTGATCCCGGTACCGACCGCCGTGCCGCCCTGAGCCAATGCTTGCAGCGCCGGTAGCAGGTCCTGCAAGTGACCGATATTGGCCTTGAGCTGCTGCGCCCAGCCGTTCAGCACCTGGCTCATGCGCACCGGCATGGCGTCCATCAAATGCGTGCGGCCGGTCTTGATGAACGGGTGAACCGCCTCGGCTTTTTGCTCGATGACCTGCACCAGATGCAGCAGGGCCGGCAACGTTTGCTCGTGCAGCACCAACGCAGCACTGACGTGAATGGTGGTGGGGATGATGTCGTTGCTGCTCTGGCCGCAATTCACATGATCGTTGGGGTTGACCGCCTCGCCCAGCAAACGGCTGGCAAGGGTCGCGATCACTTCATTGGCGTTCATGTTGGAGCTGGTGCCGGAGCCGGTCTGGAAGATATCCACCGGGAAGTGCTGCATGTAGTCGCCTTCCAGCAATCCTTGGGCAGCATCGACAATAGCCTTGCCCTGCCCTTCGCTGATTTGCTTGAGGTCGACGTTGACCTTGGCCGCGGCTGTCTTGGCCAGGATCAGCGCGCGGATGAATTGCGCCGGCATGGGTTGATGACTGATCGGAAAGTTGTTCACCGCACGCTGTGTTTGTGCGCCATACAAAGCTTCTTGCGGCACATGCAGTTCGCCCATGCTGTCGCGTTCGATACGGGTGTTACTCATCATTAGATCCTTGCACCAAGTCAGAAACGGAAATCGAAGGCAGTAATTCGCAGCTCGCCAATTGCCAGGCAAAGGTCTGCCAGCGCTTGAGGCGGCAGGCACAGTGGGAGAGTTTTTCCAGGTCGCGCAGTGGTCGCCAGGCCTGGTCCAGGCACAGAGAGCGCCAATGCCAGGGCAAGGCGACATCAGCGGCGGTGTCGATCAACAAACGAAATGAGGTTTCAGCGATGGTCCACGGATGGGTTGCGGTGCAACACGCCAGGTACCGACCTTCGTTCAGGTAATGCTCAATCAGGCGGGGTTCATTGGGATCCAGGCCACAGCGAATCTGGCGGCTCATCCAACGCCAGCTTTCCAGATAGGGATCCTCATGCAAGACAGAACTCATGAGACACACTCATTCGGTAATGATATTTATTATTAAATGATATTGAGAATCAAAACAAGAGTAGCCCATTAATCCTGTCAAAAGAGGCGCAATAAAAAAGGCGCGCCATCTTTGCGATGGCGCGCCTTTCAGAACGTGCGGGAGGGATTAGCTGCCAGCGACCGTCATGCGTTCAATAAGCACCGAACCCGTGCGGATATTGCTGCGCAGTTCAAGGTCGTTACCCACGGCAACGATCTGCTTGAACATATCGCGCATATTGCCCGCGATGGTCACTTCCTGGACGGCGAACTGAATCTCGCCATTCTCCACCCAGAAGCCCGCCGCACCACGCGAGTAGTCACCGGTGACCATGTTCAGGCCATGGCCCATCAATTCAGTCACCAGCAACCCACGCCCCATCCGCCGCAACAACGCCGCCTGGTCTTCATCACCGTGGGTCACGAACAGGTTATGCACGCCGCCTGCGTTAGCGGTGCTTGGCAGGCCCAGCTTGCGACCGGCATAAGTGCCCAGCACATAGGACACCAGCTCACCTTGCTCGACAAACGGCTTGGCATAGGTCGCCAGGCCATCGCCGTCGAACGACGAACTGCCCATCGCGCGCATCAGATGCGGGCGCTCGTCGATGGTCAGCCACTCAGGGAACAGCTTCTGGCCGATGGCGCCTTCCAGGAACGAAGACTTGCGATACAGGTTGCCACCGGAAATCGCGCCGAGGAAGCTGCCGAATAAACCACCGGCCAGCTCTGCGGAAAACAGCACAGGCACTTCGCAGGTCGGCACCGGGCGCGCGCCCAGGCGGCTCGCAGCCCGTTGCGCCGCACGCAGGCCAATGCTTGCAGGGTCTGCCAGTAAATCGCCTTGGCGGTTTACGTCATACCAGTAATCACGCTGCATCTGCCCGTTGGCTTCGGCGATCATCACGCAACTGAGGCTGTGACGCGTGGACGCATAGCCACCGATAAAGCCATGGCTGTTGCCGTAGACGCGGCAACCCTGATGGGTACTCAAGGTGGTGCCGTCCGCATTCTTGATGCGGGCATCGGCATCGAAGGCTGCCGCTTCGCAGGTCAGCGCCAGCTCGATGGCTTGCTCAGGCGTGATATCCCAGGCGTGGAACAGGTCAAAATCCTGCACATCCTTGGCCATCAACGCCTTGTCGGCCAGGCCCGAGCTTTCATCCTCGGAGGTGTGCTTGGCAATCGCCAGTGCTGCGGCGACGGTCTCGCGAATCGCCTCAGGGCCACTGGCGGAAGTGCTGGCCGAGCCTTTGCGCTGGCCCGCATACAAGGTAATGCCAAACCCTTGGTCGCGATTGAATTCAACCGTTTCCACTTCCCGCTGGCGCACCGAAGTCGACAACCCTTGCTCCAGCGACACCGCCACTTCACAGGCGCTGGCCCCCTGGCGCTTGGCCTCGGCAAGGATCTGCTCGACTTGTTCCTGCAGGGCCGGTAACGCTTGTGGACCGACGCTTTGGGCTGCACTCATGGTTTTCTCCACTCAAATTCTGCTTTCGGTAATGGCCATCGAGCGACCGGGCCGGACAAGCGGCCCCCGACTGGTTATCATGGCGGCGTTTCTTTGCGGACTGCCACCATGGTTGATTCTTACGACGACTCCCTCGATGGGGAGAAAAGCAAAACCCAGGTCAAACGTGAGCTGCATGCTCTGGTTGACCTTGGCGAGCGCCTTACAACGCTCAAAAAGGATTTGGTCGCCAAACTGCCACTGACCGACGAAATGCGTCGGGCCCTGGCGGATGCGCCCAAGCACACCGCGAATATCGCGCGTAAACGGCACATCTCGTTTATCGGCAAACTGATGCGCGACCAAGACATTGACGCCATTCTGACTTTGCTCGATCAAACCGATGCCTCCACTCGCCAGTACAACGAACGCTTCCACAACCTGGAACGTTGGCGTGACCGCCTGATCTCGGGCGATGACGCGGTGCTGGAGAAATTCGTACTGGACTACCCGGACGCGGACCGCCAGCAATTGCGCTCCCTGATCCGTCAGGCCCAGCACGAGCTGGCGCATAACAAGGCGCCGGCCACCAGCCGTAAAATCTTCAAATACATCCGTGAGCTGGACGAGACTCAACGCGGCCTGCGCTGATCCTCTTCCCCGGGTGGCGGTCGTCGCCACCCGAAGCTTGCGTTCCTACGATCCCGTACCACCCACGGTGATCGCATCAATTTTCAAGGTTGGCTGGCCGACACCTACCGGCACCGACTGCCCATCCTTGCCGCACGTGCCCACCCCGCTGTCCAGCGACAGGTCGTTACCGACCATCGACACCTTGCTCATGGCTTCCGGGCCGTTACCAATCAGCGTCGCCCCTTTGACCGGCGCGGTAATCTTGCCGTCTTCGATCAGGTACGCCTCGCTGGTGGAGAACACGAACTTGCCGCTGGTGATGTCCACCTGGCCGCCGCCGAGGTTGGCGCAGTAGATACCGCGTTTTACCGAGGCAATGATTTCTGCCGGATCGCTTTGGCCACCGAGCATGTAGGTGTTGGTCATGCGCGGCATTGGTAGATGCGCATAGGATTCACGACGACCATTACCGGTGCGCGCCACGCCCATCAGGCGCGCGTTGAGCTTGTCTTGCATGTAGCCCTTGAGCACGCCGTTTTCGATCAGGGTGGTGCATTCGGTCGGCGTGCCTTCGTCATCGACACTCAGCGAACCACGGCGGCCGGCCAGGGTGCCGTCATCGACAATGGTGCACAGCTTGGACGCAACCATTTCGCCCATGCGCCCACTGTAGGCGGAACTGCCCTTGCGGTTGAAATCGCCTTCCAGGCCATGGCCCACGGCTTCGTGGAGCAACACGCCAGACCAACCCGAGCCCAGCACCACCGGCAAGGTGCCGGCGGGTGCCGGAATCGCTTCCAGGTTGACCAATGCCTGGCGCAGCGCCTCACGGGCATAGCCCATGGCACGGTCGTCAGCGAGGAAATAACGGTAGTCGGTGCGCCCGCCGCCGCCATGGCCACCGCGCTCGCGGCGCCCGTTCTGTTCGACGATCACACTCACATTGAAACGCACCAGCGGCCGTACATCCGCCGCCAGCCCACCGTCTGTGGACGCCACGAGGATGCGCTCCCACACGCCCGCCATGCTCACGGTCACTTGCTGGATACGCGGGTCCAAGGCGCGGGTGGCTGCGTCGATTCGCTTGAGCAGCTCGACCTTTTCCGCACGGCTGATCACTTCCAAGGGGTTATCCGGCGCATACAACTGCGCCACGTCCTGGGTACTGAACGCCTGCACCGTGCCATTCTGCCCGGCACGGGAAATCGAACGGGCGGCACGCGCCGCCAGGCCCAGGGCCTCCAGGGTGATCGCATTGCTGTAGGCAAAGCCGGTTTTCTCACCCGATTGCGCGCGAACGCCTACGCCCTGGTCAAGGTTGAAACTGCCTTCCTTGACGATCCCATCTTCCAGCGCCCAGGACTCGGAAATCTGCCCCTGGAAATACAGGTCAGCCGCATCGATACCCGGCCCGGCCAGATCGCCGAGCACGGTTTGCAGGCTTTCGATGGTCACGCCACCGGGTGCCAGGAGGTGATCACTGACTGAGGACAACAACTCGCTCATAGGTTTGGCCTTAAATTCATCGTTCTGAAGCAGGCCGCTGCGCGCCCTGCGAGAAAAAGCGCCGGTGATTGGCCACCGGCATGCGCGCCCGTATCGACGCCTGTTCACTGCTATCGCGTTCGGCCAGTAACACCGCCTCGCCTTGATCCTGTTGCGCCAGCACTCGGCCCCAAGGGTCGACAATCGCCGCGTGGCCAAAGGTTTCCCGTGGGCCTGGGTGCACACCGCCCTGGGCAGCTGCCAGCAGGTAGCACTGGGTTTCGATGGCACGTGCGCGAATCAGCACATCCCAATGCGCAGCCCCGGTCACTGCCGTGAAGGCCGAGGGCGCGGTAATCAGTTCAGCCCCCGCCGCACGTAACTCGCTGTACAGCTCGGGGAACCGCAGGTCGTAGCACACCGTTAACCCCACACGGCCCACCGGCGTATCCGCCACCACCACCTGGTTACCGAAAGCATAGTCGTCAGATTCGCGATAACGACCGCGAGCATCCGCTACGTCCACATCAAACAGGTGGAGTTTGTCGTAGCGAGCGACTATTTCACCCTGATCGTTGATCAGCAGCGAGCAAGCATTGGGTTTGGCGTGGGGCTGGTCCTTGGGTGGCAGCGGCAAGGTGCCGGCCACTATCCATAAGGTGAGGTCGCGGGCGGCCTGTTTCAACCAGGGCAGCACAGGGCCTTGCCCCAACGCCTCGGCGCGGCCAATGTCGGCCACATCGCGGCGCCCCATGGCGGCGAAATTCTCTGGCAGCACCGCGAGTTTCGCGCCATCGGCCGCCGCCTGCTCCAGCAGGCGACGCGCCTGGGCGAGGTTGGCCAGCACGTCACTCTGGCTGACCATTTGAATTACCGCAAAGGACATGGGCCGACACTCCATACAGGGCATGGGGCCATGCTACTCCACAGGCTCTCAGTTTGGCTTTTCAAATGGCTTGTCGAAGGTGATTTTTGGATCCTTCCAGGGGCCTTGCACCTTGTATTGCACACTGGCGAAGCGCGAAACCCGGTCACCGATCAGCTTGTCGATCAAAAACAGCGCACCACCAATGGCCGGCGCACCGACAATCAGCGCCGCAATCGGCAGGTTGTTGGTCACAGGCAAGGTGACCAGCAATTTGGCGTCGACGCGATCGGCAACCAGATCCAGGGTGCCGTTAAGCTCCAGATTGGTGGAAGGCCCGGTCATGGTGATGGGCTCGCGGGTCACGAACACGCCATTACTGGCGGCCAACAAGCCTTTGACCCTGTCGTAGCTCAAGCCCTTGCCGAACAAGTCGGAAAAGTCCAAACGCAAACGCCGGCCAATGGAGTTGAAGTTAAGCAGGCCAAACACTCGCAATGCCTGGGCCCCGCCCTCCACTTCAACGAACTGACCTTTACGGAACGCGGCATCCAGGCTGCCGGAAAACCGCTTGGGCCCGACCCAGGCCGGCGACCCCGGCCAGCGGCCATCCACGTCCAGATGGAAGTCTTCGCTGGTCACCGTAGGCGCAAAACCCCAGCCCTTGAGCACGTCGGCAATGTTGCGCCCATCGAGGCGGCCCTTGTACCAACTGCTGCTGGCGCCTGGCGCACCTTCCCAACCCCCAGCGCCCTTGAGCAGCATGCCCTTGAGGCCAAGGTCGAGGTTATTGAAGGCCAGGCCCTTGGCGGTCGGGCGGATTCTCAGCGACCAGGCCCCGATCAGGTCCGAGCCCTGGAACAGCTGGTCGACGGCAATATCCAGTGCCGGAATGCTTTTTGGGTCGATATCGGCCAGCGGGTCCGGCGCGTTTTCGTCCGCCTGCGCGGTCGGGTCTGGCGCAGGCAATTTCACATACTTGAGGTTGACCGCAATCGGCGCGCCTTTGGCGTCCGGCAGGTTCACCGCGCCCTTGGCTTGCTGGCTATCGAGTTGCAGGCCCCAGGCCGCTGGTTTGCGATCGAGCTGCAAGCTGACCTGGTCAAACTGGGTACCAAACCCGGTCAGCTTGCCCACTTTGAAGTCCGCACCGCTGAGCAGTTGCTTGGCGTTGCCACCTGGATCATTGCCCGCGTAGCGATCCACGAGTTTCTTCCAGGGATCGATATCCAGTTCCGACAGCACGCCACGAATGCGCAGGCCTTTGGCACCGGGCAACACGGCATCACCATCGCCGAGGAACAATTCGCCGCGGCCATCATTGAACTTGTCCGGCGGCGCAGCAAAGGTGAAGTTAGCCAGCTCGCCGTAATCAAACCAGTAACGGCGTTCAGCGCCCTGCAAAGTCATGCGGAAGGTGCTGTCACGTCCTTGGCTGGCCGGCATGCCGAACGGTGCCGGCAGGTCCACCGCGACACCCTTGAGGTTGGAATTGACCATCAACTGGCTGTCCGCGCCGTCGAGGATCACTTGCAACTGGTAGGGAATATCGCCGGAGACCGGCAACGGCTGGCTGATTTTCAACCAGTCCGTAAGGCGCTTGACGGTGACCTGGCCATTGGCAGTCACCCGCGTGCTGATATTGCCCGGTTTGCCTTCGGCAAAGATCTGCGCCGTGATGGGGCGGTCGAACGCCTGGGCCGAGATCTTCTGCCCGCTCAGGCCCTTGGCGCTGTCGAAGCGAAAATCACCCTTGAGCTGGGTCAGGTCCAGCGGCGGTTCCGCCAATTGCAGGCGCGCTTTGTCGGTCTTGAAGTCCACCACGATCTTGGGCTCAGTGCCTTTGGCCAGCGGTACGTCCAGGTCCAGGCTACCTTGCAGGTCGCCCTCGCCTTTCCAGCCAGCGAACGTAGACGCCGTGCCAATCGGCGCTTCTTGAAGGATCTTCAGGCCGTCGCCCAAACCGCCGGAAAACCCGCCTGTGAGCAGCAGATGGCTGTCGCCGCCCGCTGGGGCGTGGGGGATATTGACGTAGACATCCTTGACCTGGGTGTCGAGCAATTGGCCCTTGCTCGCCAGAATGCGTACGCCGCTCTCCTCGACAAACACTTCGCCATTGGCCTTGTTCACGTGCGGCCAGCCCGGCTGGAAGGCCAGTTCGGCATCATGCACCTTGAAGAACAGGCTGATATTGCGCGACGCGGGCAGTGCATTGTGGCTGAGCGAACCCTGGTACTGGAAGAAGCCTTCGTCCACCGCGCCCTTGAGGATCGCCGTGCGCAACCACTCATCCAGCGCCGGGCTCAACACGGCGGGCAGGTACTTGGGGGTGAAACGGCCATCGCCATCGACCATGCCGACCCGCAGGTCCATGTAGTCTTCCTGGCTGTGGTCGAAATGCAGGCGAATCAGGAAGTCCGCCGCCACCTTGCCTTCCTCGCCCAGTACCTTGATATATGGGGCGATCAGGGTGAAGCCTTGCTTGTCCAGCTTCCAGGTCAGGCGTGCATTGGCCTGGATGTACTGCCACGGCTTGGCGAAGATCGGATACAGATGCAAGGAAAAGTCCTTGCTGTCCATGCGCAACTCGCCCTGGCCCAGGTCGCCACTGATGCTGCCGGACACATTGCGTGCGGCTGGCGCGCCAAAGTAGGCATCGAAGCCGACACGTTCCAGGTTGGCGGCAAAACTGAGTTTTCGGTCGGTGGTGTCTTGCGGTCGGAAGTCCACCAGCACATTGCGTAACAGGCCAGTGGCTTTGAGGTGTTCGACGGCCTTGGCGAAACCGTCCGGCAGCGGCGCCAAGGCGTTGAGCAGCGGGGTAATGGGGGCCAGGTCGAGACGGTCGGCCTGCAATTTCCACACCTCCTGTTCTTTGTCGGTCGCCAGGTTTTGCTGCAATTGCAGGCGCGATTCCCAGCGGGTTTCGCCAATGTTCATCGCCAGGGAATCAAACAGCACCTTGAGGCCAGTGTCACTGCGTTGCAGGTAGGCGGTCAGGGCCAGGTTTTCAAGGTGCACCGGCTTACGGTCGGCGTAGCTGCCCTTCACTTGGGGCGAATTGAGGCGTACCGCCGCGCTTTGCACCGTGCCTTTGGCCCAACTGAGCCAAAACTCACCGCCGGCCTTCAATTGCGTCAGCTTCCATTGCTGGGTCAGCCTGGCGGGAATCCACTTGGCCCAGTCGCTTTGCGGCAAACTCAGGTAGGCATCGACCTCAGCGTCTTTCCACTGACTGGCGCGAATGCGGCTGCGCAGGCTGACCGCCAACGGTTGGCCATCGGGCAATGTCAGGCGAGCATCCAGACGCTGCTGGCTCATGCCGGTATGCAGGCTCAGGCCCACATAGGTCACGGTCACTGGTGCCTGGTCGAAGGGTTGCAGGGTCACCTGGCTGTCCAGCACCGACACGCGCTTGACCATTTGCATGCGCGTCAGCAGTTGTTGCGGGTCCAACGGCTGGTCGTCCTGCACCGGCAAGCCTTGCAGGGTCCAGCGGCCGTCCTGGTCCTCCTTGACACTCAGTTGCAAGCCACTGACTTGCAGATGGGCGATACGCACTTCGCGGGCCATCAGGCTGGCCCACATATCCGGCACCACTTCCACCTGGTCCAGGCGCAAGGCACTGCTGCCCTCGCCGACCATGACGTCGTGGGCCAGCAATACCGGGGCAAACCCGCTCCAACGGCCTTCAAGACTACCGATATGCAGCGGCGTATCCAGCGCAGCCTGGGCCTTGGCCTCGACTTCGGCGCGGTATTCGGCCACCAGCGGGGTGAGTTCGCGCCCCAGGCTCACATACACCGCCGCCAATACCAGCGACAACGCACACAGGCCCAGGCCCCAACGGGTCAAAGCGGCAAAAAAGCGTATCAGACGCTCCATGTCAGGCGACCCTCAAAAAACAGTTAGCGGACGGCAGATCAAGGTCTGCCGGTCTCGAAGAAAGTGCACAGTTGGGGATCAGAGCAACACCACGTCGTATTGTTCCTGGGAATACATGGTTTCGACCTGGAAGCGAATCGTGCGACCGATAAAACTTTCCAGTTCGGCGACGTTACCGGACTCTTCGTCCAGCAGGCGATCCACCACTTTCTGATTGGCAAGTACTCTATAACCTTCGGCCTGATAGGCGCGTGCCTCCCGCAGGATCTCGCGGAAAATCTCGTAGCAAACCGTTTCCGGGGTCTTCAGTTTGCCGCGCCCCTGGCAACTGCTGCACGGCTCGCACAGTACCTGTTCCAGGCTTTCGCGCGTGCGCTTGCGGGTCATCTGCACCAGGCCCAACTCGGTGATGCCGATGATGTTGGTCTTGGCGTGATCGCGCTCCAGTTGCTTCTCAAGCGTACGCAGCACCTGGCGCTGGTGCTCTTCATCTTCCATGTCGATGAAGTCGATGATGATGATGCCGCCCAGGTTGCGCAGGCGCAGTTGGCGGGCAATAGCGGTAGCCGCCTCGAGATTGGTCTTGAAGATGGTCTCTTCAAGGTTGCGATGGCCCACGAATGCGCCGGTATTGACGTCGATGGTGGTCATGGCTTCTGCCGGGTCTACCACCAGGTAGCCGCCGGACTTGAGTGGCACCTTGCGTTCCAGGGCTTTCTGGATTTCGTCTTCGACGCCATACAGGTCGAATATCGGCCGCTCGCCGGGGTAGTGTTCCAGGCGATCGGCGATTTCTGGCATCAACTCAGCGACAAATTGCGTGGTGCGCTGGAAGGTTTCCCGCGAGTCGATGCGAATTTTCTCGATCTTCGGGCTGACCAGGTCGCGCAGCGTGCGCAGCGCCAGGCCAAGGTCTTCATAGATGACGCTGGGCGCGCCGATGGTCTTGATCTGCGCGTCGATCTGATCCCACAGGCGCCGCAGGTAGCGAATATCCATGAGGATCTCGTCAGCGCCAGCGCCTTCTGCGGCGGTGCGCAGGATAAACCCACCCGCTTCCTTGATGCCCTCGGCGGCGACGCAGTCGCTGACCACCTTCTTCAGGCGCTCGCGCTCGGCTTCATCTTCGATCTTCAGGGAAATGCCCACATGGGCAGTGCGCGGCATGTACACCAGGTAGCGCGAGGGAATCGACAACTGGGTGGTCAAGCGGGCGCCCTTGGAACCGATAGGGTCCTTGGTGACTTGCACCACCAGGCTCTGGCCCTCGTGCACCAGAGCGCTGATGCTTTCCACCGCAGGGCCCTCGCGCAGGGAAATTTCCGAGGCATGGATAAACGCTGCACGGTCCAGGCCGATGTCGACGAAGGCCGCCTGCATGCCCGGCAATACACGCACCACCTTGCCTTTGTAGATATTGCCGACGATCCCGCGCTTTTGGGTGCGTTCGACATGCACTTCTTGCAGAACACCGTTCTCTACCACCGCCACGCGCGATTCCATCGGCGTGATATTGATCAGAATCTCTTCACTCATGGCTGGGTCTCGTTCAGGCGTTTTCACAATAGTGACCGGTCGCTTAAGGCTTGGCGCTGGAATACGGCGTTCAGCACACGGTAAGGTTTTGCCAACAGGGTATGCCGAATTGCGCCAGGAGTTGCGCGGTTTCGCACACAGGCAGGCCCACCACCGCGGAATAACTGCCATTGAGCCCGGCAACGAACACCGAACCCAACCCCTGGATAGCATAGCCGCCGGCCTTGTCCTGCGGTTCACCACTGTGCCAGTAGGCGGTAGCCTCCTGAACAGACACCTCGCGAAAACGTACACGACTGCTTACACATCGGGTTTCGCAACGCTGGCCGTCAGTCAGGGCAATGGCGGTGAGCACTTCATGTTCTCGACCGGAAAGTGCCATCAGCATCGCCAGCGCATCGGCCTGGTCAACGGGCTTGCCCAGGATCTGGCCATCCACGATCACAGCCGTATCGGCCCCCAATACACAGGCGCCCAGGGTTTGGCCAAGCGCAATAAAACCCGCCGTCGCCTTGCCGCGCGCAAGGCGCTCGACATAGGCAACGGCAGGCTCGTTGGCAAGAGGGGTTTCATCAATAGCGGCGCTGACCACGGTGAAGGGCACACCGATCTGGGTCAACAGCTCACGTCGCCGCGGGGAGCCCGAGGCCAGGTAAAGCGAATTCATTGCAGCCTCTCCCTGTTGAGTTCGATAACCAGGCAGAGCCTCGCAACCATTCAATTGATTTTATAGCGCCGACGCAGCCCGCGCAGGCCAAAACTGATCCAGGGCCACAACAATGCACTGACCAGCGCCGGCAAGACCAACGCCAGCGTAGGCTGACGGTTGCCGGTCAAGGCGCTCAGCCACAGTTGCACCAACTGCGCCAGGCCGAAGATCACCAGGATCACCAGGCACTGCTGCCACATCGGGAACATGCGCAGGCGCTGTTGCAACGACAGCACCAGGAAGGTAATCAGTGTCAGGATCAACGCGTTCTGGCCCAGCAAGGTGCCATACAGCACATCTTCGGCCAACCCCAGGCACATGGCCGTGACCATGCCCACCTTGTGCGGCAGGTTCAATGACCAGAACGCCAGCAACAAGGCCAGCCAGAGCGGGCGCAGGATTTCCATGAACTGCGGCAGCGGCGAAACGCTGAGCAGCAAGCCGATGGCGAAGGTCAGCCAGACGATCCAGCCATTGCGTGAATGAGTACCCGCCATTAGTCCCCCCTCTGCGGTGTGGTGGCCGGAGCGGCGGTCGGTTTAGCTGGGCGCGCGTTATGCGCGGCAGGTTTGGCCGGCGTTGCCACAGGTGCTGCCGGTGCAGGTGACGTGGCTGGCGCGGGTGCAGGCGGACCAACAAAAGCAGGTTTTGGCACCGTGGCCGGCACGATAGGCGCGGTGCCATTCTGCTGGTCCTCCGCTTCCTGGGCCTGGGCAGCGTCGTTAGCGCGCTCTTCCGGGGTGCGGTTGTCGCTGAACACCAGCAGCAGGTAACGGCTGCGGTTCAGCGCGGCAGTCGGTACCGCCCGAACGATAGCGAACGGCTGGCCGGAATCGTGGATCACCTCTTTGACCGTCGCCACCGGATAACCCGCCGGGAAGCGCTGGCCCAGGCCAGAGCTGACCAACAGGTCGCCTTCCTTGATGTCAGCGGTGTCGGCCACATGGCGCAGTTCCAGGCGTTCCGGGTTACCGGTGCCGCTGGCAATCGCGCGCAAACCGTTACGGTTGACCTGTACCGGAATGCTATGGGTCGTGTCCGTCAGCAACAGCACCCGCGAGGTGTAGGGCATCAACTCCACCACCTGGCCCATCAGGCCACGGGCGTCGAGCACCGGCTGACCAAGCACCACACCGTCGCGCTCACCCTTGTTGATGATGATGCGGTGGGTAAAGGGGTTGGGGTCCATGCCGATTAGTTCGGCCACCTCGACCTTTTCGTTGACCAGTGCGGAAGAATTGAGCAACTCGCGCAGCCGAACGTTCTGCTCGGTGAGGGCCGCCAGCTTTTGCATGCGCCCCTGCAACAGCAGGTTTTCAGTCTTGAGTTTTTCGTTCTCGGCGACCAGTTCGGTGCGGCTGCCAAATTGGCTGGACACGCCCTGGAAGAGACGTTGCGGCAGGTCGGTGATCCAGTAGGTCTGCATCAACACCAGCGACATCTGGCTGCGCACCGGCTTGAGCAGTGCAAAGCGGGCATCGACCACCATCAGCGCGACCGAAAGCACGGTCAGCACCAATAAGCGCACACCCAATGAGGGGCCTTTGGCGAAAAGCGGTTTAATAAGCCGCTCCTCCCAGGCAAATGTTCTCTTTATTCATACGGCATCAAACCGGCCTGGATGCAGATTGAAGAAGATAAACGCCAACAGGCAGCACTGCAAAGTGCTGCCTGCCGACGAAGCATGAACCATCCAGGCAATCTTATTCGCTGGAGAGCAGGTCCATGGTGTGTTTATCCATCATTTCCAGCGCACGACCACCGCCACGGGCAACGCAGGTCAACGGGTCTTCGGCGACGATCACCGGCAGGCCGGTTTCCTGGGCCAGCAACTTGTCGAGGTCGCGCAACAAGGCGCCACCACCGGTCAGTACCAGGCCACGCTCGGCGATATCGGAAGCCAGCTCCGGCGGCGATTGCTCCAAGGCACTTTTCACAGCCTGAACGATGGTGGCCAGGGACTCTTGCAGAGCCTCCAGCACTTCATTGGAGTTCAGGGTGAAGGCACGTGGAACGCCTTCGGCCAGGTTGCGACCGCGCACATCGACTTCGCGCACTTCGCCGCCTGGGTAAGCGGTGCCGATTTCCTGCTTGATGCGCTCGGCGGTGGATTCGCCGATCAGGCTGCCGTAGTTACGACGCACATAAGTGATGATCGCTTCGTCGAAGCGGTCGCCGCCCACGCGCACGGATTCGGCATACACCACACCGTTCAGGGAAATCAGGGCGATTTCGGTAGTACCACCACCGATATCCACCACCATCGAACCGCGCGCTTCTTCCACCGGCAGGCCGGCACCGATCGCAGCCGCCATCGGCTCTTCGATCAGGAATACTTCACGGGCACCGGCGCCAAGGGCCGATTCACGGATGGCGCGACGCTCCACCTGGGTGGACTTGCACGGAACGCAGATCAGCACGCGAGGGCTGGGCTGCAGAAAACTGTTTTCGTGAACTTTGTTGATGAAGTACTGCAGCATCTTTTCGCAGACGCTGAAATCGGCGATCACGCCATCCTTCATCGGACGAATGGCAGCAATATTGCCTGGTGTACGGCCGAGCATGCGCTTGGCCTCGGTGCCAACGGCAACGACACTTTTCTGATTACCATGGGTCCGAATGGCCACAACCGATGGCTCATTCAGAACGATTCCGCGCTCGCGCACGTAAATAAGGGTGTTGGCAGTGCCCAGGTCAATGGAGAGATCGCTGGAAAACATGCCACGCAGTTTCTTGAACATGGGGAAAGGACCCTAGGCAACGCGTGGGTAAAAAAGTGCGGCAAACTCTAACAACGACAGGGATTTTGGGCAAGGCGCCAATGTGCTAAATTGGCCGACTTTCTGTGCACCAACCCCCACAATCGCGGCCTTATGACCGTAGAAATGCGGTAGTGTTCCGACAATCTAACACACGGACGCCCTCCGTTCTGTTTTCCACAGGAGAATCCCATGGCGCTTGAACGCTCCGACGTGGAAAAAATCGCACATTTGGCCTCGCTTGGCCTTAATGATGCCGATCTTCCACAGACCACCGCAGCCCTGAACAGCATTCTCGGGCTGGTCGACCAAATGCAGGCCGTGAATACCGACGGCATCGAGCCCCTGGCTCACCCACTGGAAGCCAGCCAGCGCCTGCGCGCAGACGTCGTGACCGAACGCAATAATCGCGAGGCCTACCAGTCCATCGCGCCAGCGGTCGAAAACGGCCTGTACCTGGTTCCGAAAGTCATCGACTAAAGGGAAAGAGCCTTTCATGCATCACATGACTCTGGCCGAGATCGCCCGCGGTCTCGCCGACAAATCGTTTTCTTCCGAAGAGCTGACCCAGACCTTGCTGGCGCGTATCGCCGCGCTCGATCCGAAGGTCAACAGCTTCATCAGCCTCACCGAGGAGCTGGCCCTGAGCCAGGCCAAGGCCGCCGACGCCCGTCGCGCCAACGGTGAGAATGGTGCGCTGCTCGGCGCACCGATCGCCCACAAGGACCTGTTCTGCACCCAGGGCATTCGCACCAGCTGCGGCTCGAAGATGCTCGACAACTTCAAGGCGCCCTACGACGCCACTGTGGTCGCCAAGCTGGCCGCCGCCGGCGCCGTGACCCTTGGCAAGACCAACATGGACGAATTCGCCATGGGTTCGGCCAACGAGTCCAGCTACTACGGCGCGGTGAAAAACCCGTGGAACCTGGAACACGTCCCGGGTGGTTCGTCCGGTGGTTCGGCGGCGGCCGTGGCCGCGCGCTTCCTGCCGGCCGCTACCGCCACCGATACCGGCGGTTCGATCCGCCAGCCAGCCGCCTTCACCAACCTCACCGGCCTGAAGCCGACCTACGGTCGCGTTTCCCGCTGGGGCATGATCGCCTACGCCTCAAGTCTCGATCAGGGCGGCCCTCTGGCACGCACGGCTGAAGACTGCGCAATATTGTTACAAGGCATGGCAGGCTTCGATAAACAGGACTCCACCAGCATCGACGAGCCAGTGCCGGACTACAGCGCCAGCCTGAACACCTCGATCAAGGGCCTGCGCATCGGCGTGCCGAAGGAATACTTCAGCGCCGGCCTCGACCCGCGTATCGCCGAACTGGTGCAAAACAGCATCAAAGAGCTCGAAAAGCTTGGCGCCGTGATCAAGGAAATCAGCCTGCCGAACAACCAGCACGCGATTCCCGCCTACTACGTGATCGCGCCAGCAGAGGCCTCTTCCAACCTGTCGCGTTTCGACGGCGTGCGCTTCGGCTATCGCTGCGAGAACCCGAAAGACCTCACCGACCTGTACAAACGCTCCCGCGGCGAAGGCTTCGGCAGTGAAGTGCAGCGCCGGATCATGGTCGGTGCTTATGCCCTGTCCGCCGGCTACTACGACGCGTACTACCTCAAGGCGCAAAAAATCCGTCGCCTGATCAAGAACGACTTCATGGCCGCCTTTGAAGAAGTCGATGTGATCCTCGGCCCGACCGCGCCAAACCTGGCGTGGAAGATCGGCGCCAAGACCGGCGACCCGATCGCCGAGTACCTGGAAGACCTCTACACCATCACCGCCAACCTCGCGGGCTTGCCGGGCTTGTCCATGCCCGCAGGTTTCGTCGATGGCCTGCCGGTGGGCGTGCAATTGCTCGCCCCGTATTTCCAGGAAGGCCGCCTGCTCAATGTGGCGCACCAGTACCAGTTGAATACCGACTGGCACACCCGCACCCCTACCGGCTTCTGAGGAGAACACTATGCAATGGGAAGTTGTGATCGGGCTGGAGATTCATACCCAGCTCGCCACCCAATCGAAGATTTTCTCCGGTAGCGCCACCACGTTCGGCTCCGAACCCAATACCCAGGCCAGCCTGGTCGACCTGGGCATGCCCGGCGTATTGCCGGTGCTGAACCAGGAAGCGGTGCGCATGGCCGTGATGTTCGGCCTGGCGATTGACGCCGAGATCGGCCAGCACAACGTGTTTGCGCGCAAGAACTACTTCTACCCGGACCTGCCCAAGGGCTACCAGATCAGCCAGATGGAACTGCCGATTGTCGGCAAGGGCCACCTGGACATTCCCCTGGAAGACGGCACCATCAAGCGCGTCGGCGTCACCCGTGCGCACCTGGAAGAAGACGCCGGCAAAAGCCTGCACGAAGAATTCCCGGGCGCTACCGGTATCGACCTGAACCGTGCTGGCACGCCGCTGCTGGAGATCGTGTCCGAGCCGGACATGCGCAGCGCCAAGGAAGCCGTGGCCTACGTCAAGACCATCCACGCGCTGGTGCGCTACCTGGGCATCTGCGACGGCAACATGGCCGAAGGCTCGCTGCGTTGCGACTGCAACGTGTCGATCCGCCCCAAGGGCCAGGTCGAGTTCGGCACCCGCTGCGAGATCAAGAACGTCAACTCGTTCCGCTTCATCGAGAAGGCGATCAACAGCGAAGTACGTCGCCAGATCGAGCTGATCGAAGACGGCGGCAAGGTGATCCAGCAAACGCGCCTGTACGATCCGAACAAAGACGAAACCCGCGCCATGCGCAGCAAAGAGGAAGCCAACGACTACCGTTACTTCCCCGACCCGGACCTGTTGCCGGTGGTGCTGGAGGATTCCTTCCTCAATGACATCCGCGCCACCCTGCCGGAACTGCCGCAGCAAAAACGCGAGCGCTTCCAGGAGCAGTTCGGCCTGTCGGTCTACGATGCCAGCGTCCTGGCCTCCAGCCGTGAACAAGCCAACTACTTTGAAAAAGTCGTGAGCATTGCCGGCGACGCCAAGCTGGCGGCCAACTGGGTGATGGTCGAGCTGGGCAGCCTGTTGAACAAACAGGGCCTGGAAATCGACGAAGCGCCGGTCACCGCCGAACAACTGGGTGGCATGCTGCTGCGCATCAAGGACAACACCATCTCCGGCAAAATTGCCAAGACCGTGTTCGAAGCGATGGCTGCCGGTGAAGGCAATGCCGACGAGATCATCGAGAAGCGTGGCCTCAAGCAAGTCACCGACAGCGGCGCCATCTCGGCCGTGCTCGATGAGATGCTCGCGGCCAATGCCGAGCAGGTCGAGCAATACCGTGCGGCAGACGAAGCCAAGCGCGGCAAGATGTTCGGCTTCTTTGTCGGCCAGGCGATGAAAGCCTCCAAGGGCAAAGCCAACCCGCAACAGGTGAACGAACTGCTCAAAAGCAAGCTCGAAGGCTGATTGCAGTGAAATGGTCGGAGTGGAGTTTCACCTACACCCCGACCTTTTGTGGGAGCTGGCTTGCCTGCGATTCAGGCACCTCGGTGTTTCAGTTACACCGAGCCGATGCTATCGCAGGCAAGCCAGCTCCCACATTTACATCTGGGACTTCCTGACAATGAAGCGTCTACTCGGCCTCCTGGCCCTGTCCTCCCTGCTGGCCGGTTGCGCCAGCGGCCTCATCGACCCCAACGGCTACGACGAAACCGGCACCGCGTCTTATTACGGCGCCAAGCACCATGGCAAGAAAACCGCCAGCGGTGAACCTTTCAACCAGAACGCCTTGACCGCCGCCCATCGGCGCCTGCCCTTCGGCACCCAGGTCAAGGTGACCAACCTCGACAACAACCGTTCTGTCGTGGTGCGTATCACTGATCGCGGCCCGCATACCCGTGGGCGCCTGATCGACCTTTCACGCAAGGCTGCCGAGCAGTTGCGCATGCTGCGCAGCGGTACCGCACGGGTACGCGTGCAAGCCCTGAACAACTGATCGAGGCAGCCTTGAGCATTTTCGGATTGAACGCCCTCTCACCCTGGAGCCTGCTCGAACTGGTGGGCGGCCTGATCTTGCTGATCATCGGCGCTGAAATCCTGGTACGCGCCGCGGTACGCCTGGCGGCGAGCCTCAAGGTGCGGCCACTGATCATCGGCTTGAGCATCGTCGCCTTCGGCAGCAGTGCGCCACAGATGACCGTCAGTCTTCAGGCCACGCTGGCCGGCAACACGGACATTGCCGTAGGCAGCGTCATCGGCAGCAGCATCTTCAATATCCTTGTGACCCTGGGTTTGTCCGCACTGATCATTCCGCTGCGGGTCTCGCGGCAGCTGGTGCGCGTGGATATCCCGGTGATGATCGTCGCCGGCCTGCTGGTGTTTATCCTCGCCGCCAATGAAATGCTGACGCCCTTCGATGGCGCCGTGCTGCTGGTGGCGCTGGTGGCCTACCTAGGCGTATTGCACTACCAGACACGTCATTCCCGGCGCCCGCGCACTCTGGACACCGTGGCGAAGGCGCCATGGCTGAGCAGTGTGCTGCTGATGCTCGGCGGTTTGCTGGTGCTGGTGCTGGCCGGGCATTTGTTGCTCGGCGCAGCGGTGGAGGTGGCGGGCGATCTCGGATTGTCGGAGCGCGTCATCGGCCTCACGTTGATCGGCGTCGGCACCTCGCTGCCGTGCCTTGCCACGTCGCTGATCGCCGCGTTGCGTGGCGAACGGGAGATTGCCGTAGGCAACGTGATCGGCAGCAACCTGTTCAACCTGCTCGGCGTGCTGGGTTTTACCGCACTGGTGGCGCCGACACCGCTTTCGGTATCACCCAACGCCCTGGACTTCGATTTACCGGTGATGCTCGGCGCCATCATCCTGTGCCTGCCGGTGTTCTATACCGGCTATCGGGTAACACGTATCGAAGGGCTGGTGCTGCTGGGGCTGTACCTGGCGTACGGGCTGCATGTCATGGCCTTCACCACGGGCATGCCGCTGGCCAACAAGCTTGAACAATTGATGCTGTATTACGTCCTGCCAGCGTTAGTGGTTTTGCTGTTGTTCACCTCACTGCGCGCCTGGCACCGCCAACACAAGAGGGAATCGCAATGACCGATCAGAAAAAACCCGGGGTTGAAGTACGTCGCCAGGTCATGGGCGATGCGTTCGTCGACCGCGCCCTGGGTAATGCCACGGCGTTCACCCAACCGCTGCAGGACTTCGTCAATGAGCACGCGTGGGGCAGCGTCTGGAACCGCGAAGGGTTACCGCTCAAGACCCGCAGCCTGATCACCCTCGCCGCCCTCACCGCCCTCAAGTGCCCGCAGGAACTCAAGGGCCATGTGCGCGGTGCGCTGAATAATGGCTGTACGGTGGAGGAGATCCGCGAAGCGCTGCTGCATTGCGCGGTGTATGCAGGGGTGCCGGCGGCGATTGATGCGTTTCGGGCGGCGCAAGAAGTGATTGAGGCGTATCAGGCGGATCAGCAGTGACTGCCAGATAGTTATCGCAGGCAAGCCAGCTCCCACACTTGAGAGTATTCACACATCCACATGTGGGAGCTGGCTTGTCGGGTCGCCGCATCGCTGCGATGGGGCCTCAAGCTGCCCGCCTATTTCAGATCCAACCACCCGCCTGCAACACAAAAATCCCGATATTCGTGGTCACCGCCGCCATCAACGTGGTGATCACGATAATCGCGGCCGCCAACTCATGATTACCCTCCGCCGCCCTGGCCATTACAAAGCTCGCGGCGGCCGTGGGCGCGCCGAAATACAGAAACAGAATCCCCAACTCCGGCCCCCGGAACCCCAGCAACCAAGCGCCCAACGTGGCGATCACTGGTAGCCAGATCATCTTCATCAGGCTCGCGCTCAACGCCATGTTGCCGCTCTTGCGCAGCGCGGCCATGGACAAGGTGCCGCCGATGCAAATCAACGCCAACGGCAGCGTGGTGTCCGACAGGTACTGCAAGGACTTCTCCAACCAGCCGGGCACGCCGATCTGGAAGTACGCGAACGGCGTGGCGACGATCACGCTGATAATCAGCGGGTTGGCCAATACACTTTTGAAGATGCTCCACGGGTCGGACTTGATCACTGGGCTATAGACCGCCAGCACAATGGTCGACAGCGTGTTGTAAAAGAGGATCACCAGCGCGGCGAGGATCGCGCCCAGCGATATACCGTAGTCGCCGTACATACTGGCCGCCAGCGCCAGGCCGATGACCCCGTTATTGCCACGAAACGCGCCTTGGGCGTAGATGCCTCGGTCTTCGCGCTTGCAACGAAAGATTGCCCAGCCCCAGGCCATGGCAAAGCTCACCAGGGTGGCGACGCAAAAGTAGATCAGCAACCCAGGCTTGAGCGCCGAGTGCAGGTCGGCATGCAGAATGCCAAGGAACAGCAGCGCCGGCATGGCGACGTTGAACACCAGGGACGATGCGGTGTGGATAAAGTTGTCATTGATCCAGTTGATGCGCTTTAGAAACACGCCCAGGAACAGCATGGCAAACACCGGCGCGGTGATGGTGAGGGTGGTGAGGAAGATTGCCAGCATGCCGGGGAGAACCTTGGTGGGCGTCGTTAGTTGGCTAATGATAAGCCAGTCCGAGCGGGTTCGTGTGGGCAACGCCATTCAAATGTGGGAGCTGGCTTGCCTGCGATGGCGATATGTCAGCCGATGCACTCATAATTGATGCACCGCTATCGCAGGCAAGCCAGCTCCCACAGGTTAGCGCCTGGTCTCAGGTAATCGGCGCCGGGTTGAACAGCGTGATGTCGTTATGCAGCTTGTGCCGCTCTGCCCAGGTCTGCTTCTTGCCGCTGGCCACATCCAGATAGAAGTGGAACAGCTCCCAGCCCAACTCCTCGATACTCGCCCGCCCCGTGGCAATGCGCCCGGCGTCGATATCGATCAGGTCCGGCCAACGCTGGGCCAGCTCGGTGCGGGTGGAGACCTTCACCACCGGCGCCATCGCCAGCCCGTACGGCGTGCCGCGCCCGGTGGTGAACACGTGCAGGTTCATCCCCGCCGCCAGTTGCAAGGTGCCGCAGACAAAATCACTGGCCGGTGTGGCGCAAAAGATCAGGCCCTTTTCCTTGAAGCGCTCACCAGGGCCAAGCACGCCGTTGATGGCACTGCTGCCGGATTTGACGATGGAGCCCAACGACTTTTCGACAATATTCGACAGCCCGCCCTTCTTGTTACCCGGCGTGGTATTGGCGCTGCGGTCTGCCTCGCCCTTGGCCAGGTAACGGTCGTACCAGTCCATTTCCCTGACCAGATCGCGGGCGACGTCCTGGTTCTGCGCGCGTGAGGTCAGCAGGTAAATCGCATCGCGCACTTCAGTCACTTCGGAAAACATCACCGTCGCGCCGGCGCGCAGTAACAGATCCGAGGCATACCCCAGCGCCGGGTTGGCGGTGATGCCGGAAAACGCATCGCTGCCGCCGCACTGCATGCCCAGGATCAACTCGGAGGCCGGCACGGTTTCGCGGCGACGCTGGTTGAGTTTTTTCAAGCGCACGTCGGCCAGGGCCATGATCTGCTCGATCATTTCAGTAAAGCCGTGGCTGGAATCCTGCAAGCGATACAGCCATGGCTCGCTCAGGTCCACGGAGCTGTCGTTATCGTGCATCACCTGCCCTGCCTGAAGCTTTTCGCAGCCCAGGCTGATCACCAAGGCCTCGCCGCCCAGGTTGGGGTTGCGCGCCAGGTTGCGCACGGTGCGGATGGGGATATAGGCATCCGTCGCCGTAATCGCCACGCCGCAGCCGTAGCTGTGGGTCAGCGCCACCACATCATCGACATGCGGGTACTGGGGCAGCAACTCGTCCTTGATGCGCTTGACCGCATGGTCCAGCACGCCGGTAACGCATTGCACGGTGGTGGTAATGCCGAGGATATTGCGCGTGCCCACGGTGCCGTCTGCATTGCGATAGCCCTCGAAGGTAAACCCCTCCAGGGGCGCCTGGGTTTCAGGCACCTCGGTGGACAGCGGCAAGCTGTCCAGCGGCGGTGCGGTGGGCATGCGCAACTGATCCTCCTGCACCCAACTGCCGCGCGGAATCGGCGCCAGGGCATAACCGATGGTCTGGCCGTAGCGAATAATCTGGCCGCCCTCGGGGATGTCTTCCAGGGTCACCTTGTGGCTCTGCGGGATGAAATCCACGGTGACGAGGCCGTCGGGAAACTCGGTACCGGCGGGTACCCCTTGATCGTTCACCACGATCACCACATTGTCACGCTCGTGCAAACGGATCGAGCGCGGCGAGTCAGCATGTTCAATCAACTGCATCACACGAACCTCAGGAATGCGCTTGGGAAAGGTTGGTCAACTCCGGGCCTTTGGTGGGCGGCTCCTTGAGCACCACGCGCTTGATCGGGCCGACAATCACCAGGTAGCTGAATACCGCCACCAGCGCGTTGGCGCCGACGAACACCAGCGCCCATTTGAACGAGCCGGTGGTGCTGATGATGTAGCCAATCACAATCGGCGTGGTGATCGACGCCAGGTTACCGAAGGTGTTGAACAAGCCGCCACTGAGCCCGGCGATTTGTTTCGGCGAGGTGTCGGACACCACCGCCCAACCCAATGCGCCAACGCCTTTGCCGAAGAAGGCCAAGGCCATGAAGCCCACCACCATCCATTCGATGTCCACGTAATTGCACGCCACGATGCTGCTGGAAATCAGCAGGCCACCGATGATCGGCGCCTTGCGTGCGAAGGTCAGCGAATGGCCTTTGCGCAGCAGGTAGTCGGAAATCACCCCGCCGAGCACCCCGCCGATAAAGCCGCAGATCGCCGGTAACGAGGCAATGAAGCCGGCTTTGAGGATGGTCATGCCACGCTCCTGCACCAGGTACACCGGAAACCAGGTCAGGAAGAAGTAGGTGATACCGTTGATGCAATACTGGCCCAGGTAGACGCCAAGCATCATGCGGTTGGTCAGAAGCTGGCGGATGTAATCCCACTTGGGCCCGTCGGTTTTCTTACCCTTGCCCTTGTCCTGATCCATATCGACCATCGCGCCATTGGCGGCGATGTGATTGAACTCGGCCTCGTTGATCATCGGATGCTGGCGCGGGCTGTGGATAACTTTCAGCCAGATCAGCGAGAAAACAATGCCGATCACGCCCATCACGATAAACACGTGCTGCCAGCCAAAGCGATAGACGATCCAGCCCATCAACGGCGCGAACAACACCGTGGCGAAATACTGGGCCGAGTTGAAGATCGCCGACGCAGTGCCGCGTTCCGCCGTAGGAAACCACGCCGCAACAATACGGGCATTTCCCGGAAACGACGGCGCCTCGGCCAAGCCCACCATAAAGCGCAGCATGAACAGCGCGACCACCGCAGTGGAGACGCCAAACTCACCGACATAGCCTTGCAGCACGGTGAACAGCGACCAGGTGAAGATGCTCAGGGCATAGACTTTTTTCGAGCCGAAACGGTCGAGCAGCCAGCCACCGGGAATTTGCCCGGCCACGTAGGCCCAACCGAATGCAGAGAAGATATAACCGAGGGTGACCGCGTCGATGCCGAGGTCTTTTTGCAGGCTGGAGCCGGCGATAGCGATGGTGGCCCGGTCGGCGTAGTTGATCGTGGTCACCAGGAACAGCATGAGCAGGATCAAATAGCGAACGTGGGTCGGCTTGGTCGCTTGCATGTAGAAGTACTCCCACTAATTATTTTTTTTGCGGGTAATCATTTTTTTTGCCGTGGAAACCGCACTATGTGGGAGCCGGGCTTGCCCGCGATGCAGGCACCTCGGTGTGTCAGCGAGACCGAGGTGAGGCTATCGCAGGCAAGCCAGCTCCCACCTGGAGCCGGTGCCACGGGGTGCTGCGTGTTACGAACCGATGTAGCTGGTTTTCACCACGGTGTAGAACTCTTGAGCATAGCGACCTTGCTCACGCGAACCGTAGGATGAGCCCTTACGGCCACCAAATGGAACGTGGTAGTCCACCCCCGCCGTCGGCAGGTTGACCATCACCATTCCAGCCTGGGAGTGGCGCTTGAAGTGGTTGGCATATTTGAGCGAGGTAGTGGCGATGCCGGCCGACAAGCCGAACTCGGTATCATTGGCCATGGCCAGCGCCGCCTCGTAGTCCGCCACGCGCACCACGTTGGCCACCGGGCCGAAGATCTCTTCACGGCTGATGCGCATCGCCGCTTCACTGTCGGCAAACAGTGTGGGCGCCAGGTAATAGCCTTCGGTGTCGCAGGTGACCAGGCCGCCACCGCTCACCAGCCGGGCGCCTTCGCTCTGGCCGATGTCGATGTATTTCATGTCCTGATCCAACTGGGCCTGGGACACCACCGGGCCAATGTCGGTACCACTATGCAAAGCGTGGCCGACCTTGATCGACTTCATGCGCTCGGCCATGGCGGCGACAAACTGGTCGTGGATCCCCGCGGTGACAATCAAGCGGCTCGAGGCGGTGCAACGCTGGCCGGTGGAGTAGAACGCACTCTGTACCGACAGCTCGACAGCCTGCTTGAGGTCGGCATCGTCGAGAATGATCTGCGGGTTCTTGCCGCCCATTTCCAACTGCACCTTGGCCTGGCGCGATACACAGCTGACGGCGATCTGACGCCCAACACCCACAGACCCGGTGAAACTGATGCCATCGACTTTCGGGCTGTTGACCAGCACGTCGCCGACCACACGGCCACTGCCCATCACCAGGTTGAACACACCGGCAGGGAAGCCGGCGCGGGAGATGATTTCGGCCAAGGCCCAGGCACAGCCCGGCACCAGTTCGGCAGGCTTGATCACCACGCAGTTGCCGTAGGCCAGGGCCGGAGCGATTTTCCACGCGGGGATGGCGATCGGGAAATTCCACGGGGTGATCAGGCCCACCACACCGAGGGCTTCGCGGGTCACTTCAACGTTGACGCCCGGGCGCACAGAAGGCACGTAATCGCCCGACAGGCGCAGGCACTCACCGGCGAAGAATTTGAAAATATTGCCGGCGCGGGTCACTTCACCAATGGCTTCGGGGAGGGTCTTGCCCTCTTCCCGGGCCAGCAGGGTGCCGAGTTCTTCACGACGGGCGAGAATCTCGCTGCCGACTTTATCCAGCGCATCGTGACGCGCCTGGATACCGGAGGTGGACCACGCCGGGAACGCGGCGCGGGCAGCGTCGATGGCCGCGTTGACTTGGGCCACGTCGGCTTTGGCATATTCGCCAATGGCGTCGGACACATCCGAGGGGTTGATGTTGGTGCAGTAGTCGGCGCCGGTTACCCATTGGCCATTGATGTAGTTCTCAAAACGCTTTGCTTGGGACACGAATCTTCTCCTGACGCAAAAGGCCGCTGATTGCTCAGCGGCCTTGTGGATAATTTATTGCGCGCCTTGCTTGTCAATCAGCGCGGCGAGGGCTTCGTACTCTTCCGGCAGCAGGTCGGTCAGTGGCGTGCGCACGGGGCCGGCGTCATAACCGACGATTTTCGCACCGGCCTTGACGATGCTCACCGCGTAACCGGCCTTGCGATTACGGATATCCAGGTACGGCAGGAAGAAGTCGTCGATGATCTTGCCGACGGTGGCGTGATCTTCGCGGGCAATGGCGTGATAGAAATCCATCGCCGTCTTGGGGATGAAGTTGAACACCGCCGAGGAGTACACCGGCACGCCCAGGGCCTTGTAGGCTGCGGCGTAAACCTCTGCGGTCGGCAAGCCACCGAGGTAGCTGAAACGGTCGCCCAGGCGACGGCGGATCGACACCATCAACTCGATATCGCCCAGGCCATCCTTGTAGCCGATCAGGTTCGGGCAGCGCTCGGCCAGGCGCTCCAACAGCGGTGCGGTCAGGCGGCAGACATTGCGGTTGTACACCACCACGCCGATCTTGACCGACTTGCACACGGCTTCAACGTGGGCGGCAACCCCGTCCTGGCTGGCTTCGGTGAGGTAGTGCGGCAGCAGCAGCAACCCTTTGGCGCCGAGGCGTTCGGCCTCTTGGGCGTACTCGATGGCTTGGCGGGTAGCACCGCCCACACCGGCCAGGATCGGCACGCTGGACGCGCAGGTATCCACGGCGGTTTTCACCACCTGGGAATATTCGCTGGCCGCCAGGGAGAAAAACTCACCTGTGCCGCCTGCGGCGAACAAGGCGCTGGCGCCATAAGGGGCCAGCCATTCCAGGCGCTTGATGTAACCCGCCTGGTGGAAATCACCCTGGGCGTTGAAATCGGTCACCGGGAAAGACAGCAGACCGTGGGAGAGGATGGACTTCAGTTCTTGTGGATTCATTATTCGAACACCCTGGGCGAAAACTTTCTAACGAAAGGTTGTTGTTGGTTTTGATGATGTCGTACGTCATCGTACAACTATAAATAAATTCGTCAACTGCAATTCATCCGGCGTACTCCTGCGAAGGCCTAAGACGCGGCTCTTGACGTAGGAATTTTCTCACCTATGATTTAGATAACTGTATATATATACAGTTATCACGGAAGAATCCTACGACATAGCAAGGAGCTAACATGTCAGGTCTTGAACTCGCAGCACCCGAAAAAAACCCGCCTACCCTGCGTTTCGAAGGCGGTGAACACACCGCCATCGGCGATGACACCCTGCTTCGCTTCAGCAAGGACGCCCCGGCCATCCCTGCGCGCCAAGTCGAACTGCACCTGCCCAACGGGCTCGCGCTGACCTATGGTCAAGTAATCGCCCTGGGCGGCGACTTCTATGGCATCCCCGGCCAACCGATCAGCGATGGCAACTCCCCGTCCGAGCGCGTGCAACGCTTCACCGCCGCTTTCAACTCTCTCGCCGTGTTGCCCGCTTCACGGCAAGAAGCGCAGAAGATCCTGGCGGTGATGCAAAAGGAGATCAACGCCGTCAACCAGGCGATCAAGGACGGCAAACAGCCGCACGAAGCCTACGACGCCCTGGGTGATACGTTGTCCGAGGAGTGGAACCGCATCACCGGCGGCGGCAGCGCTGTTTCGGCCCTCGTGCCACTGGGCCGCTACTTGAAACTGGCAGCCGACAACGCCGACCACTTCGGTGAGTGGGCCTTGTCGGCCTACATGGCCGGCCATACGGCAGCACTGCAACAGGCAGTGGTGGCCCATCAGACCGGCACCGACCAGGCCCTGGAATTGGCTTACGCCATGAACAGCTTTGCCGATCACTTTTTGACCGATCTGTTTTCCGCCGGCCACCTGCGGGTACCGCGCAAACAACTGGCAGCGGTGGTGACGCCTGGAGAACTCGGCTCGCTGATCAGCCGCTTCATGCACGATGAAGACAGTAAATTCGGGCTCAAGGTGCGCAATGCCATGGGCGCTCAGTGGCATGCCTACGGCGACAAGCGCTACTTCGACAGCATTGACGCCGACAATCGCGTGCAGGTCAAACGGGCGGTACAGGCCTCGGCAGATGAAATCTTCGAAACCTTCATCAGCGGCATCGCGCCCTCCCCGGCTGAGTTCAAGGCACCGCTGTATGTGCCCGACCTGAACGCCGCGCAGAACCCGGCGAATAACTTCTCGCCGCTGTTCAAGATGGAGGGGGACAAGGTGCTGCGGCGCAAGGACGTCAACGATTTGAACGACAAGCACTGGACCAATGATTGGTGGGGATGGAGTACGTACTTATTGCTTAAGGACTACAAGCCAAACCAACCCGCCAACTAACGGCTGGCATGATCGTTCCCACGCTCTGCGTGGGAATACAGCCTATGACGCTCCGCGTCACCCTGCGAGGGCTTGAGAAATTCACGCGCATCGGGACGCGGAGCGTCCATAGAGGCGTTACCACGCAGAGCGTGGGAACGATCAGCCCCGCTGCGCCTCTGCCTCTTCATGGGCATGGCGCAGTCGCTCGCGACTGTTGGTCAAATGCAAGCGCATCGCCGCCCGTGCCGCATCCGAATCCTGGCGGGCAATCGCCTCGTAGATCTCTTCGTGTTCGCGGCTCAAGCGGCTCATGTAGTGCTGTTGGTCATCATGGGCCAGGCGCGCCGAATTCAGGCGGGTACGCGGAATGATGCTGGTGCCCAGGTGGGTCATGATGTCGGTGAAGTAGCGGTTGCCGGTAGACAGCGCAATTTCCAGGTGGAAGGCAAAGTCCGACGCCACCGCATCGCCGGCGTGGGCCGCACTTTCATTCAAGGCATCGAGGGCCGCACGCATGGCCGCCAGTTGCTCATCGCTGCGACGCAGCGCCGCGAGGCCCGCAGACTCCACTTCCAGGCTGATACGCAACTCCAGAATCGCCAGCACATCACGCAAGGTCACCACCGTGGCCGGGTCTATGCGAAAACCGCTGGGGCTTGGCGTGTCCAGCACGAAGGTGCCGATACCATGGCGAGTCTCGACCTGCCCCGCCGCCTGCAGGCGCGAGATGGCTTCACGCACCACCGTCCGGCTGACGCCATGGGCGTCCATGATCGCCGACTCGGTGGGCAACTTGTCGCCGCGTTTGAGCTGGCCATCGCGGATCTGCTCGGACAACACCGTGACCAATTCCTGGGCAAGGCTGCGGCGCTTGCGGGGAAGACGTGGGGCGGCGCTGGCGTTTTCCATGATGAACCATCTTTCTCGACGAACTAAAGACCGCATCATAGCCCATGGTGGTTGTACGATCACCGTTCTGGCGCGACTTTCATCCATATCCTTCACGCAAAAAAAATGCCCCGACAGACGTCGGGGCATTTTTCAGATGGGTCTGTAAGCGAAATCCGCCTACTTCACCACTTTCAAGCTTGGCCGACCGCTAGGGCGCGGCGGCTCGGTATCCGGTGGCGGTACATCATCACCGTCTTCGCCTTCGATCGTTTCGTCATCCTCTAAAGGCGACTCCAGATCGAACACCATGCCCTGGCCATTTTCCCGGGCGTAGATCCCGAGGATGGCGCCGATGGGCACGAACAGCGTATGGGGCACACCGCCGAAACGCCCTTCGAAGCTCACCGCTTCGTTGTCCATGTGAAGGTGGCGCACGGCACTGGGCGATACGTTCAGCACAATTTGCCCGTCACTGGCAAAACCCTGGGGTACCTGAACCGCAGGAAATTCGGAATTGACCAGCATGTGCGGGGTGCAATCGTTGTCCACAATCCACTCATAGAGCGCGCGGACCAGGTAAGGTCGACTGGAGTTCATCAACGGCTCCTTAAGCCTTAGCGCATATCGCGTTCGGCACCAGACAGACTTGCCTGGAAAGCCTCACGCGCAAACTGGCGCTCCATGTAATCAAGCAACGGCTTGGCCGGCCGTGGCAGTTCAATGCCCAGAATCGGCAAGCGCCAGAGTATGGGTAATAGGCAGCAATCCACCAAGCTTTGTTCCTCACTGAGGAAAAAAGGTTTATCGGCGAACAACGGCGAAACGCCGGTGAGGCTCTCGCGCAATTCCTTGCGCGCCTGCACACGAGCGGCTTCTTTGGAACGCGAATCCAGGATCACATCCACCAACCCGCACCAGTCACGCTGGATCCGATGGATCAGCAGGCGGCTGTTGGCACGCGCCACCGGGTACACCGGCAGCAAAGGCGGATGAGGGTAACGCTCATCCAAGTATTCCATCACCACGGTCGACTCCCACAACGCCAGGTCACGATCGACCAGGGTGGGCAAGCTGCCGTAAGGGTTCACTTCGATCAGCTTCGGCGGCTGACGGCCCGCCTCCACACTGATGATCTCGGCGCTGACACCCTTCTCTGCGAGCACGATACGTACTCGGTGGGAATAGTGGTCGGCGGGGTCGGAGTAACAGGCCAACCGGTTGGTCACGCCCATGGCGGTCCTCCTCGCTTGTTGAAATTATCGAAAGCTCAAAAACGAGCGCGCCCAGAAAGCATCCCTGTAACGACCGGTTCAAACCGGCGCTACGTGTTCAGAGATGCCGCTGGGCGCGCAAGATTAACAGCAATTGCTTACGGTTGGATCAATGCACATCCTTCCAGTATTCACGCTTGAGCAAATAAGCGAATACGAAGAAGAAAGCCAGGTACAGCAAGACGTAGGTACCGATGCGCTGATGCTGCAGTTTGACCGGGTTGGCCGAGTAGGCCAGGAAGGTCACCAGGTTCTTGACCTTCTCGTCGAACTGCTCTTCGTTCAGCGTACCGGTCTTGGGCACGATGGTCAGTTGATCGCACGCTTCATGGGTCAGCGGCGTGCCGGTCAACGGATCATATTGCTTCTTGCCGTCTTCAACGACCTGAACCTGCTTGCATCCTACCACTTGGCGCCCCTGCAGGCCGACCAGAACGTTCGGCATGCCGACGTTCGGGAAGACTTTGTTGTTCACGCCATAGGGGCGCGCAGGGTCTTCGTAGAAGGACTTGAGGTAACCGTAGAGCCAGTCGGTACCGCGTACACGGGCCACCAGGGTAAGGTCGGGCGGTGCGGCGCCGAACCAGGTCTTGGCGTCGGCCGGTTGCATGCCGATGTTCATGTGGTCGCCGATCTTGGCACCCGTGAACACCGCGTGGCTGAGCATCACTTCATGGGGAATGCCCAGGTCATCGGCAACGCGCTCGTACCGTTGGAACTTGGCGCTGTGGCACCCCATGCAGTAGTTGGTGAATGTACGCAGCCCATCCTGCATGGCGGCTTTGTCAGACACATCGATATCGACTTTTTCCAGCTGCGCACCATGTTCGGCAGCGAAGGACAGTAGCGGCAGTGCCGCAAGCACGAATGCAACGAGTAATTTTTTCATCAGCCAGTCACCCTTTCCGGAACCGGTTTGGTCTTCTCGAGCCGGGTATAGAACGGCATCAGAATAAAGTAGGCGAAGTACAGGAAGGTGCAGACCTGCGACAGCAACGTCCGCTCAGGGGTGGGCGCCAATACACCCAACACACCCAGGATCACGAACGAAATGCAGAACACCCACAGCCAGATCTTGCTCAGCCAGCCTTTGTAGCGCATTGACTTGACCGGGCTACGGTCGAGCCACGGCAGCACGAACAGCACCGCGATGGCCGCGCCCATGGCGATCACGCCCATGAGTTTGTCGGGGATCGCGCGCAAGATCGCGTAGAACGGCGTGAAGTACCAGACCGGGGCAATGTGCTCAGGTGTCTTGAAGGCGTTGGCCTGTTCGAAGTTAGGCTTCTCCAGGAAATAACCGCCCATCTCCGGGAAAAAGAACACGATCGAGCAGAACACAAACAGGAACACGACCACGCCGACAATGTCTTTCACGGTGTAGTACGGGTGGAACGGAATGCCATCCAGCGGGATGCCGTTCTCGTCCTTGTGCTTCTTGATGTCCACGCCATCCGGGTTGTTGGAACCCACTTCGTGCAGCGCCAGGATATGCAAGACCACCAGGCCCAGGATCACGATCGGCAAGGCCACCACGTGCAAGGCGAAGAAGCGGTTCAAGGTGATGCCGGAGATCAGGTAGTCACCACGAATCCACTGGGTCAGGTCGTTGCCGATCACCGGGATTGCGCCGAACAGCGAGATGATCACCTGGGCGCCCCAGTACGACATCTGGCCCCAAGGTAGCAGGTAGCCCATAAAGGCTTCGGCCATCAGTGCCAGATAGATCAACATGCCGAAGACCCACACCAGCTCACGGGGCTTCTGGTACGAGCCGTAGAGCAGGCCGCGGAACATGTGCAGGTAGACGACGATAAAGAACGCCGACGCACCGGTGGAGTGCAACAGGCGCAGGATCGAGCCGTACTCGACATCACGCATGATGTATTCGACAGAGGCAAACGCCTCTTCCGCCGACGGCGTGTAGCTCATCGTCAACCACACGCCAGTGACGATCTGGTTGACCAGCACCAACAGCGCCAGGGAGCCGAAGAAGTAGAAGAAGTTGAAGTTTTTCGGCGCGTAATATTTGCTGAGATGGTCTTCCCACATTTTAGTGGCGGGGAAGCGCGCATCCACCCAATCCATGAACTTGCTCATCACGCGTTCTCCTTGTCGAGGCCAATGACAATGATGTCGTCAGATTCGTAATTGTGAGGAGGAACCGGCAGGTTCAGGGGCGCAGGCTGGGATTTGTAGACGCGGCCGGCGAGGTCATAGTGGGAACCGTGGCACGGGCAGAAATAACCGCCGACCCAGTCTTTGCCCAAGTCGACAGGCGCCACTTCCGGGCGGAAGGTAGGTGAACAACCCAAGTGGGTACACAGACCAACCAGCAGCAGAATTTCTGGCTTGATCGAACGCGCTTCGTTCTTGGCGTAGGCGGGCTGGTCGGACTTTTCGGATGTCGGGTCAGACAGCTGGCCTTCGATCTTCTTCAGATTCCCCAGGATTTCCTCGGTACGACGAACAATGAAAACCGGCTGGCCGCGCCACTCAGCAATCATCTGCTGGCCTGGCTCGATCTTGCTGACATTCACCTTCACCGGTGCACCTGCGGCTTTCGCCTTGGCACTGGGAAACCATGACCCCACGAACGGGACCGCAGCCCCCACCGCTCCTGCAGCACCCACCACGGATGTGGCTGCTACCAAGAAGCGACGCCGGCCTGCATTCACGCCGTCATTGCTCATTCAGTCCTCTCCCATCAGCTTTTTGGCCTGTTAAATCAGGCGTCTACTAAGTGTTGAATCTTTACTTATAAAAATTTTGACGGATGGTAATGAAAAGCCCCACGTATGACAAGGGAATTGCCCGGGGCTCCGCCTCCAGGCCTTGTAGTATAGGGGGTCTACGGATGTGGCAAGTTGTCACGGCGAAAAATGTGCATAAATCGCAGGCAATAAAAAACGCCCAGCTCCGTGAGGAGGCTGGGCGTTTTTGTGGAACGTAAAGCGAATTAACGCTTCGAGTACTGCGGACGCTTACGCGCTTTACGCAGACCGACTTTCTTACGTTCAACTTCACGAGCATCGCGAGTCACGAAGCCAGCTTTGCGCAGAGCGCCACGCAGGGTTTCGTCGTACTGCATCAGAGCGCGAGTGATACCGTGGCGGATTGCGCCAGCTTGACCACTTACACCGCCACCGATAACGGTGACGTAGATGTCGAACTTTTCAACGGTCTCGGTCAATTCCAGCGGCTGACGAACTACCATGCGGGCAGTTTCGCGACCGAAGAAGTTGTCCAGGGAGCGGTTGTTGATCGAGATGTTACCAGTGCCCGGACGCAGGAAAACGCGTGCGGTTGCGGTTTTGCGACGGCCAGTGCCGTAATTTTGAGTCGCCGACATAATGAACTATTCCGTTAAAACTTCAGTTCTTGGGGCTGCTGAGCAGCATGAGGGTGTACAGCGCCCGCATAGACTTTCAGCTTGCGAAACATATCGCGACCCAGTGGGCCCTTAGGCAGCATGCCTTTGACCGCGATTTCGATCGGGGCTTCAGGCTTCTTGGCAATCAGGCCTTCGAAGTTGGAAGACTTGATACCGCCTGGGAAACCGGAGTGACGGTAGTACATTTTGTCGCTTGCTTTGTTGCCGGTTACACGAACCTGCTCAGCGTTGATGATGACGATGTAGTCGCCGGTATCAACGTGCGGGGTGTATTCAGGCTTGTGCTTGCCACGCAGACGGCTGGCGACTTCAGTGGCCAGACGACCCAGGGTCTGACCAGCGGCGTCGACGACAAACCAGTCGCGCTGAACTGTTTCCGGTTTTGCAGTAAAAGTTGTCATTCTTTAATAGCCTCAGGGGCCGCCTGTAAATTTAGACGGCGGATCTTACTGAATAGTGCGTACTTTGACAAGGTCAAAGGCAGCCGGATACAGACGCTATCGGGGGCTCGGGTCGGCGCGTCCGTTCAACGGCAAGATTCTTCGGCAGGCGGCGCATCACTTCCACTGCAGAAAGAGGTGGGCAATTATGCAGATTGCGAAAAAAAATTCAACCTGCTTTTATGATTGTTTTACCCCGAAGGAGTACCCGATGGATTACCGACAGCTGGGCCGCACCGATCTGAATGTCAGCGCGATCGCGTTGGGCACCATGACCTGGGGCGAGCAGAACAGCGAGGCAGAGGCCTTCGCGCAGATCGAACGGGCCAAGGCCGCGGGGATCAACTTCCTCGACACCGCAGAAATGTACCCGGTGCCGCCCAAGGCCGACACCTACGCCACCACCGAGCGCTACATCGGCAACTACTTCAAAAGCCGTGGCGACCGCGCCGACTGGATTCTCGCCAGCAAGATCGCCGGCCCCGGCAACACCATCGACTACATCCGCGATGGCCACCTGCGCCACAACCGCAAGCACATCGCCGCAGCCCTGGACGCCAGCCTCAAGCGCCTGCAGACCGAGTGGATCGACCTCTACCAACTGCATTGGCCGGAGCGCAGCACCAACTTCTTCGGCCAGTTGAGCTACAAGCACAAGGACGAAGACGACCTCACGCCACTGGAGGAAACGCTCGAAGCCCTGGATGAACAGGTAAAGGCCGGCAAGATCCGCCACATTGGCCTGTCCAACGAAACGCCGTGGGGCACCATGAAGTTCCTCGCCCTGGCCGAAGCCCGCGGCTGGCCACGTGCAGTGTCAATCCAGAACCCCTACAACCTGCTTAACCGCAGCTTTGAAGTGGGCCTGGCGGAGGTTGCCATTCGTGAGCAGTGCGGCTTGCTGGCCTATTCGCCTTTGGCGTTCGGCATGCTCAGTGGCAAGTACGAAAATGGCGCTCGCCCGGCCAAGGCGCGCCTGACCGAGTACAGCCGCTTCAGCCGCTACTTCAACCCGCAATCGGAAGCGGCGTGCAGCCGGTATGTGGCTCTTGCGCGGGAACATGGCCTGGACCCGGCGCAGATGGCGCTGGCGTTTGTGACGCAGCAACCGTTTGTGACCAGCAATATTATTGGGGCCACATCGCTGGAACAACTGGACAGCAACATCGCCAGTGCCGACATGAAATTATCGAAAGAAGTGTTGGAAGGGATTGAGGCGATTCAGAAGGATCATCCAAACCCAGCACCTTGATTGATCCGCACTGATCGTTCCCACGCTCTGCGTGGGAATGCCGCCTTGGACGCTCTGCGTCCGCTTTCAGAGTCGTGACGCGGAGCGTCACATGAGGCGTTCCCACGCGGAGCGTGGGAACGATCAATCAAGAGCACCTAACAATCAAAGTGCCCGCGCAATGATCTCCTTCATGATCTCATTGGTCCCCGCATAAATGCGCTGCACCCGCGCATCCGCCCAGGCCCGGGCAATCGGGTATTCCCACATGAAGCCGTAGCCGCCATGCAACTGCACGCACTCATCGAGCACCTTGCACTGCAGGTCGGTGGCCCAGTACTTGGCCATCGCCGCCGTGGGCACGTCCAGCTTGCCTTCCAGATGCAAGGCCATGCACTGGTCGACAAACACACGGCCAATCTGAATCTCGGTGGCCATCTCCGCCAGCTTGAACCGGGTGTTCTGGAAGTCGGCGATCGCCTTGCCGAACGCCTTGCGCTCACGGGTGTAGTCCAGGGTCCACTGCAACGCCGCTTCGGCTGAGGACAGCGCGCCAATCGCCACGGTCAGGCGTTCTTGCGGCAACTCTTGCATCAGGTAGGCAAAGCCCATGCCCGCCTGGCCCAGCAGATTTTCCTTGGGCACGCGCACATCCTGGAAGAACAGCTCCGAGGTGTCCTGGGCCTTCATGCCAACTTTCTCCAGGCGCTTACCTTTGTCGAAGCCCGGCGTGTCGGCTTCCACCAGGAACAGACTGGTACCCTTGGCGCCAGCCTTGGGGTCGGTCTTGGCGACGACAATCACCAGATCGGCCAGGTAACCGTTGGTGATAAAGGTCTTGGAGCCGTTGATCACATACTCGTCACCGTCCAGCACTGCGCTGGTCTTGACCCCTTGCAGGTCGGAACCGGCGCCCGGCTCGGTCATGGCAATGGCTGTGACCCTCTCTCCGGAGATCAACTGGGGCAGGTACTTGTGCTTCAGCGCTTCACTGCCGTAATGCAGGATGTAGGGCGCGACGATATCCGAATGCAGGGAAAAACCGATGCCGGTCAAACCCAGGCGGCTGACTTCTTCGATCACCACCGCGCTATAGAGAAAGTCCGCGCCCAGCCCGCCATACTCCTCTGGCAGGTGGGAACACAACATGCCCGCCTCCCCCGCCTGGTTCCACAAGTTACGGTCGATATAGCCCTGCTTTTCCCATTGCCCATGGAAGGGCACGGCATGCTTTTCGAGGAAAGTGCGTACGCTCTCACGGAAGAGTTCGTGCTCCGAGCTGAACAAGGTTCTGGGGATCATGGGTCACCTGCGTGGATTGTCGGACAAGGACGAGCCCACAGAGCCTATGCCCCGAAGGCGTCACGGGACACTGGACACATGCGACAAAAAATAAGACGATCCAGCCGTCTGGTGACCACTTTCCCCTATAAGAATAAATGAAATTATGTCTAACCAAATCTCCACGCCGTTGCGGCGCGTCAGCATTTTGGCCATTGATCGGGTATTCGCTTCAACCCTCATGCAAGCCAAGGATTTCTTCCATCTCGCCAGCCTGCGCCATGGCAAACAGCAAGGGCTGGGCCTGACCCCAGGGTTCGAAACGCGCCTGGTAAGCCCCGACGGCCAGTCCGTGCGCAGCTTCAGCGATGTGATCATGCCAGTGGACGGCGGCCTCGAAGACGCCGACATCATTGTGCTGCCGGCCTTCTGGGACGACTTCGATGCCCTGTGCTCCCGCTACCCGCAGGTGCTGCCGTGGCTGCGCGACCAGCACGCCCGCGGCGCCGTTCTCTGCGGCGAGGCCACCGGGGTGTTCTGGCTGGCCGAAGCCGGGCTGCTCGATGGCAAGGAGGCGACCACCTACTGGCGCTTCTTCAATGCCTTCACAGAGCGCTTCCCCAAGGTGCAGCTCAACCAGGACAAGCACCTCACGGATGCCGATAACCTGTATTGCGCCGGCGGCACCACGTCGGCCTGCGACCTTTATATCTACCTGATCGAACGCTTCTGCGGCGCCAACATCGCCCAGGCGGTGGCCCGCGACATTCTCTATGAGGTGCAGCGCAACTATTCACCGGGGCGGATCGGGTTTGGCGGGCAGAAGCTGCATCAGGACGTGATCATCCTGCAGATCCAGCACTGGCTTGAAGAGCACTTTGCCGACAAATTCCGCTTTGAAGACGTCGCCCGGGAACACGGCATGAGCATCCGCAACTTCATGCGCCGATTCCAGACCGCCACCGGTGACAAGCCGCTGCATTACCTGCAGCGCCTACGCATCGAAACGGCCAAGGGCTTGCTCTCGGGCAGCCGCAAGAGCATCAAGACCATCAGCTACGAGGTGGGTTACGACGATGCGAGTTTCTTTGCGCGGTTGTTCAGGCAGCACACGGAGTTGTCGCCCAACCAGTATCGCCAGCAATTTCAGCAGGCCGCCTGACTCCAGGCCAACACAAGCCATTGTGGGAGCTGGCTTGCCTGCGATGACGGTGTATCACCCAACCTATAATTGACTGATACACCGCCATCGCGGGCAAGCCCGGCTCCCACATTAGCTCTCCATTGAGCCGGAGATTGCTTAAGGCTTGTGGCCGCGCGACAGGAACTCGTGGGACTGCATTTCCAGCAGGCGACTCAAGGTGCGCTGGAATTCGAAGTTCAAGCGGCCGCCGGTATAGAGGTCCTTGAGTTCGACTTCCGCCGAGATGATCAGCTTGACGTTACGGTCGTAGAACTCATCGACCATGTTGATGAACCGTCGGGCGATATCGTCGGTAGTCACGCCCATCTGTTCCACACCACTCAAGATCACGGCGTGAAAGATCTTGCCCAGCTCGATGTAATCGTTCTGGCTGCGTGGCCCATCGCACAGTTGGCGGAACTCGAACCAGGCCACGTCATCGCAGGTGCGCAGCGCGATGATTTCGCGGTTCTCGATCATCAGCTTGTCGTTTTCCACCGCTTGCGTGCATTCCGGCGTCAGCGCACGGAAGCTTTTCTTCAGGCTTTCGTGCGCCGCTTCGTTGAGCGGGAAGTGGAACAGCTCGGCTTGCTCCAGATGACGCAAGCGGTAGTCGACGCCGCTGTCGACGTTGACGATATCGGTGTTCTGCTTGATCAGCGCAATGGCCGGCAGGAAGCGCGCACGTTGCAGGCCGTCCTTGTACAGGCCATCGGGCACGATGTTCGACGTGGCCACCAGGGTCACACCGTTCTTGAATAGTTCTTCCATCAGGGTGCCAAGGATCATGGCGTCGGTGATGTCGGAGACGAAAAATTCATCGAAGCAGATCACCCGGGCCTCTTGGGCGAAACGCTTGGCGATGATGGTCAGCGGGTTTTTCTCGCCCGGCAGGGTCTTCATCTCTTCGTGCACGCGCTTCATGAAGCGGTGGAAGTGCGTACGCACTTTTTCCTTGAACGGCAGCGCTTCAAAGAAGGTGTCTACCAGGTAAGTCTTGCCCCGACCCACGCCGCCCCAGAAATACAGGCCCTTGACCGGCGTGTGGTCTTTCTTGCCAAACAGCTTGCTGAACATCCCTGGCTTGCTTTGCGACGCGGCCACGAGGTCCTCGTACAGGCGCTGCAAATGACGCACGGCATTTTCCTGGGCCGCGTCGTGGAAGAACTCGGGGCGTTTCAGATCAGCTTGATATCGTTCTAGGGGCGTCATAATTTCGTTAGCAAGGCAACAAAAACGGGCCGACACTGTAACGACGGCCCCGGATAATGGCAATCAACCCTTGGTCGGGTTAATCCTCGATTGGGGTCAACGCAGCGCGCAAAGCGGCGATGGCGGCATCGCGAGATGAAATCTCTTCGAAGAAAGGCCCATCTGCGATGCAGTAGCCTTCCAGCCAGACGCTGAAGGTGGTTCCTTCTTCGCGAATATCCAGTGTCTTACCCGACTGAAGATCTTTAGTTGCAGCGCCTGCCAACTTACCATCAGAAAATTTGCGTGAAACCAGAAGCTGTTCACCGTTAGGCGCCAGCAGGCGGAAGCGGAAGCTGCCATCGTCTTCACGGAAGCTCACAAACCGCGCAGCCTTTGCCGCTTTTTTCTTGGTGGCGACCGGCGCCGCCGCCTGGTTGACGAACGAACGCAGGCCCACCGCTTCACGCAGCTCGGCCAGGAACGGTGCCGCCACAGCGCGGGCCTTCTTGGCGCCGACCTGCAGCAGGTCTTCCATGTCCGATGGGCGCGACATCAGTTGGTGGTAACGCTCGCGCGCTTCGCCGAGCTGGCCGTCGAGCAGTTGGAATAGACGGTTCTTCGCCTCGCCCCAGCCCAGGCCTTCTAGTAGCTCGCCACGGAATTGTGCTTCCTGGGCCTTGGTCGCGAACGCCTGGTACAGGGTGAACAGGTGCGAATTGTCCGGGTCCTTGGCTTCGCCTGGCGCGCGGGAGTCGGTGACGATCCGCGAGATCGCGTCCTTCATGTCCTTGGCGCTGGTGAACAACGGGATGGTGTTGTCGTAGCTCTTGGACATCTTGCGACCATCCAGGCCTGGCAAGGTGGCCACGCTTTCTTCGATCAACGCCTCGGGCATGGTGAAGAATTCTTTACCGTTGCCGAACAGGTGGTTGAAACGCTGGCCGATGTCGCGGGCCATTTCCACGTGCTGGATCTGATCGCGGCCCACCGGCACCTTGTGCGCGTTGAACATCAGGATGTCCGCGGCCATCAGCACCGGGTAGCTGTACAGGCCCATGCTGATGCCCGCATCTGGGTCTTCGCCGTTCTCCACGTTCTTGTCCACCGAGGCCTTGTAGGCATGGGCGCGGTTGAGCAGGCCCTTGGCGGCAACGCAGGTCAGCAGCCAGGTCAGCTCGGGAATTTCCGGGATGTCCGACTGGCGGTAGAAGGTCACCCGGTTCACATCCAGGCCACCGGCCAGCCAGGTCGCGGCGATTTCCATACGCGAGCGCTGGATGCGCTGCGGGTCATCGCATTTGATCAGGGCGTGGTAGTCGGCCAGGAAGTAGAAGGAATCGGCATTCGCGTCTTCGCTGGCGAGGATCGCCGGGCGAATCGCACCGGCGTAGTTGCCCAGGTGCGGCGTGCCGGTGGTGGTGATGCCGGTGAGGATACGGGTACGGGTCGTCATGGGTGATCGCTTGTCATCAATTCGAAAGGCGTGGCAGCACCAGATCCTTGAGATCGGTCAGCTTGCCGTGAAAAAAGTGTCCGCATTCTGCCACTTTCAGCAACTCATGGGGGCGTTTGAGGGCGGCGGACCAGTCGTACACCAGCTGCGGGTCAACCACTTCGTCGCTTTCCGGTTGGATCAGGGTCAACGGGCAGCCCAGCGGTAACGCGTCGGTATCGCGCAGGCGCATCACCGCAGCGGCGATCATGAACAGGTGTGCGAGCTTTTCACCTTTGGCTTCCAGGCGGCCGCCGAGGCTGGCGGCCACATATCCACCGAAAGAAAAACCGAGCAAGGTGATTGGCAGGTCCGGGTGCTTTTCCCGCAGCCAGGTGGCGGCCGCTTCAGCATCGTCGACCTCACCGGTGGCCATATCGTGAGTACCGGCACTGGCACCCACACCACGGTAATTGAAACGCAAAGTAATCAAACCCGCATCGCGGGCAGTGCGTTGCAGGGTCGAGACGACTTTATTGAGCATGGTGCCACCCTGCACCGGGTTAGGGTGGCAAACCAGCGCCAGGCCACGTGGTTCGGGGTGATCCAGGTACAGGGCTTCCAATTGGCCCGCCGGGCCATCGATCAAAACGGGGGTTTCACGCATGAGCAAGGATGAACTCCGTGACCTCTCAAGGGGTCGACTCGTCTAGCTAAAAGTCTGTGCATGGCATCATTGCGAGCTTAATCGCGGTATACAGCGCAGGTTTGAGCCGTTAACGTAAAGCAAAGCCGTTTATAGAGGAAGGACTCGTGGAACACTCGCTCTTAGTTTGGTTGTTGCCGACTCTTGCCCTGGTTGCCGGTGTCGCCATTGGTTTCCTGGTTGCCCGCCTGCTGCCGAATGCCGCGCCTAACCGCACGCAGCGTCAGCTGGATGACATTCAGGAACGTTTTGACAGTTATCAGAACGAGGTTGTTACCCACTTCAACAGCACCGCGACCCTGGTCAAGAAGCTCACCCAGAGCTACCAGGAAGTACAGGATCACCTCGCCGATGGCGCTAACCGCCTGGCCCTCGACGACATCACCCGCCAGCGCCTGCTGGCCGCGCTGCATTCCGATGCACCGCAAACCCCACGGGAACGCCTGACCCCGCCTCGGGAAAACCAGGAGCCACCACGGGACTACGCGCCAAAGACGCCGAACGCTCCAGGCATGTTGGATGAGCATTACGGCTTGAAGAAGTAAGTCATCTTCGGGCAATAAAAAAGCCCGGCTGATCGATGATCAGCCGGGCTTTTTATTAGGTGCCTGAATCATCAGACAACACCGCCTCCTGTGGGAGCTGGATTGCCTGCGATAGCGGCGTGCCCGTTGACACACCTGCCTCAGACACTCCGCCATCGCGGGCAAGCCCGGCTCCCACATCGAGCGCGCACGCGTTCAGGTCGGTTGTTGTTCCTGCAACCGCCCACCGTCGATGCGCACATGCCGCCCATGGAAACGCTTGAGGCTGCTGCGGTGGCCGACGCTGACGATGCTCAACCCCGGCAACTCATCGATCAACGCCTGGTACAAGGTTGCTTCGTCTTCTTCATCCATGGCCGAGGTTGCCTCATCCATGTATAGCCATCGCGGTGCAAACAACAGCGCACGGGCAAAGGCCAGGCGCTGTTGCTCACCCGGCGAGAGCATGCGTTGCCAGTGGTTGGCTTCATCCAGGCGATTGACCAGGTGCGGCAGGCGGCAAGTCTCCAGGACCTGTGCATAACGTTCTGCCGGATAGACGCTGTCGTCCTGTGGATAACTCAACACGGCCTTGAGCGTACCAATCGGCAAGTAAGGCTTCTGTGGCAGGAACAGATAGCGCGTCGCCGGTAAGCGAATGCTGCCATGACCGGCGGGCCACAGATGCCCCATCGCCCGCAGCAAAGTGCTCTTGCCGCTGCCGGAACGCCCGCTGAGCATGACGCGCTCGCCAGGCTCCACGGTCATGTCGGCATCAGTGAGCAGGTGACGGCCGTCGGCCAGGTCCATGCCCAGGTCCTTGATCACCAGGCGCTCGCCTTCAGGGCGCACGTCGATCGCCGGCGTACGCTGCTCGTTGTCGCTCATGGCTTGCTGGAAACTCAGCAGACGGTCGCTGGTGGCGCGCCAGGTTGCCAGTTCCGAATAGGCGTTGATAAACCAGCTGAAGTTCTCTTGCACGTTGCCGAACGCCGAGTTGATTTGCATCAGCTCGCCCAGCTCGATCTTGCCGGTGAAATAGCGCGGCGCGGCGACGATAAAGGGGAAGATGATTGCGATCTGGCTGTAGCCGGCGGTGAAAAAGGTCAGGCGCTTGGACACTTTCATGATGTCCCAGAAGTTCTGCCAGACTTTGCCGAAGCGGGTGCTCAGGCGCTGCCTTTCATTCGGCTCGCCGTTGTACAGGGCGATACTTTCGGCATTCTCACGCACCCGCACCATGGAAAAACGCAGGTCCGCTTCAAAGCGTTGTTGCTGGTTGCTCAGGCCAATCAAGCGCCGGCCGATCAGGTGCGTCAGCCAACTGCCCACGGCGGCGTACAGCAACGCACACCAGAACATGTAGCCGGGAATGGTGATGCCGAACACTTCGATGCTGCCCGAGACACCCCACAGGATGATCGAGAATGACACCAGGCTGACCACGTTACGCAGCAACCCAAGGCCCAGGCTCAAGGTGCCGGACGTAAAGTTGTTGAGGTCTTCGGAAATCCGCTGGTCCGGGTTATCGGTGTAGCCGCCCTGCTCCAGCTGGTAGTAATTCTTGTGGGCCAGCCAACGGCTGAAGTGTTTTTCGGTGAGCCAGGCGCGCCAGCGGATAGTCAGCATCTGGGTCAGGTAAAGGCGGTACACCGCGCCGAGTATCGCCACCGCCGCGATCCCGCCGAAATAGCCGATCAACTGCCAGAAGGCCGCGGTGTCCTTCTTCTCCAGGGCGTTGTAGAAGTCTTTGTACCAGTGGTTGATCCACACGGAGATCGCCACGCTGAACAGCGACAGGCCAATCACTGCGGCCAGCAGCAGCCAAGCCCTGCCCTTCTCTTCACTGCGCCAATAGGGTGTGATCATCGCCCAGGTTCGGCGGAAGAATTGCCCACGCACCGCGTCGTTGACCGCGCGATATTCAGCATTCTGATTCATCGTTCAGGCTCGGTAGGAAAAAGTCACAGGCGTTTGAACCGATCATAGGGGATCGGTTCGTGCGTCCGTGCAGCCTGAAGCGAGTTGTTCAGTCGCCGTTCAGCGTCGTACCGGGCGCTTCTGCAACTTGCGCTGCAAGGTACGCCGATGCATGCCCAAAGCGCGGGCGGTGGCGGAGATATTGCCTTCGTGCTCGGTCAGCACGCGCTGGATGTGTTCCCACTGCAGGCGGTCCACCGACATCGGGTTTTCCGGCACCAGGGTGTCGAGGTCGGCATGCTCGGACAGCAAGGCGGCCAGCACGTCGTCGGCATCCGCGGGTTTGCACAGGTAATTGCAAGCGCCGCGCTTGATCGCCTCGACGGCGGTGGCAATGCTGGAGTAACCGGTGAGGATCACCACGCGCATTTCCGGGTCGAGTTCCAGCAGCTTGGGCAGCAGTACCAGGCCCGAGTCGCCGTCCATTTTAAGGTCGAGGGCGGCGTAGTCCGGCAGGTCGGCCTGGGCGATGGTCAGGCCCTCTTCGGCAGAGCCTGCAGTGCTGACGCGAAAACCGCGCCGGCTCATGGCGCGCGCCATCACGCGGGTAAAGGTCGCGTCGTCATCTACCAGCAACAGGTGCGGCAGTTCTTCGCCTTCGACTTGGATCTCGTCACTCATCGATATCTCCTCGTGCGACACGGGGCAGGCGCAGCTCGGTGAGCGTGCCACCTTCCTCATGACTATAGAGCTTCACTGAGCCGCCCGCGCGGGTCACGCTGGCCTTGCTCAAAAACAGGCCCAGGCCGAAGCCTTTGCCCTTGGTGGTAAAGAAGGGTTTGCCGATCTGCTCGGCAATGGCCAACGGCACGCCCGCGCCGTGGTCACGAATGCTGATGGTGACGTTTTCCGCGTCCCAGTCCAACTGCACGCCGAGGCCTTCAGGGCAAGCGTCGGCTGCATTGTTCAGCAAGTTGAGCAGCGCCTGGGTCAGGTCCGGCGGTGGCGCCATGCGCGGCACGCTGCCTTGGCCCAGCAGGTTGAAACGGTAACTGGCTTCGGGACGCATCAGGTGCCAGCGGTTGAGCGCCTCATCGAGCCACTGGGTGACGTCCTGCATTTCGACCGCCAGACGGCGATTGGCTTCAGCGGCGCGCACCAGTTGCTGCAACGTCAGCTTGCACTGCTTGACCTGTTCCTGCAGCACGCTCAAATCGTCCTGCAGGGCCGGGTCGTGATGGTCCTGGGTCATTTCCTTGAGCAGCACGCTCATGGTCGCCAGCGGCGTGCCCAACTCATGGGCAGCGCCTGCGGCCTGGGTGGCGACAGCCAGCAACTGCTGGTCACGCAGGCCTTCTTCACGGCGAATGGCGCGCAGTTCTTCCTGGCGGCGCAGTTCTTCGGCCATGCGCGCGGCAAAGAAGGTGATGACTGCCGCAGACAGGGCGAAGCTCAACCACATTCCGTAGATCTGCAGGTTTTCCCGGGCGATGGGGAACGTCTGCAAGGGGTAGAACTGCGCCAACAGCAGGGTGTACAGCGTCAGCGCAATCCCCGACAGCACCACCGAATAGCGCCACGGCAGGGTGACGGCAGCGATGGTCAAAGGCACCAGGTAGTAGGAGACGAAGGGGTTGGTGGACCCACCGGAGAAGTACAGCAACACGCTGTGGATAAACAGGTCACAGGCCAGTTGCAGAGCATATTCCAACTCGGTCACCGGCCAAGTGGTACGCAATCGAATGGCGGTGAACACACACAATACGGTGGAAAAACCCAGGGTCACGGCCAGTTGCAGCCAGGGCAGCGGCAGCAGGTCGAACCAATAGGCAAGCCCGACGGAACCAGCCTGTGCGGCCAATACCAGGGTGCGAATGAACGTCAGGCGCCAAAGGTTCTGGCGAGTGGCGGAAGTCAGTTTTACGGCGGCGAGCATGAGCTCTCCCGTTGAGCGCTGCAGGCGGATCGGCACGAGTATAAACGAAGCAGACCTGCTGGCACGGCGTGTGTGGCTCTTTGACGCAGGCCGGGTAAATGACCGTTCGTCGGCGCCGGCATAACTTGTAGGTAATGTGTAAACCCGAAGAACCCAGTGCCAACGTCTACAGTCATACCGAGCACGACTATCTCAAGGAGCTTCCATGTCTCGTTTCATTCGCAGTGCAGCCATCATTACCCTCAGCGCCAGCGCCCTGGCCAGCCTGCCGGCCATGGCCGCCGATGCATTGCATTACAACCAGATCTCCCTGCGCGCCGAAGCCAGCCAGGAAGTGGCCCGCGACAAGATGATCGTCACCCTTTACACCGAATCGCAAAACGCCGACCCGGCCAAGCTCGCGGCCGAAATCACCACCACCCTGAACCAGGCCCTGGGCCAGGCGCGCGAAGTCAAAGGCGTGACCTTGCGCCAGGGCAGCCGCAACAGCTACCCGATCTACGACAGCAAGAACCAGAAGATCACCGGCTGGCGTGAACGCGCCGAGCTGCGCCTGGAAAGCGCGGACTTCCCGGCGCTGTCCAAGCTCACCGGCGAGCTGTTGAACACGTTGAAAATGGACAGCATGGACTTCGCCATCGCCGATGCCACGCGCAAGGCCAGCGAAGATGCGCTGCTCAAAGACGCCGTGGCTGCATTCAAGGCGCGCGCACAATTGGCGACCGATGCACTCGGTGGCAAGGGCTACAAGATCGTCAACCTGAACTTCAACACCAATGGCTACCCGATGCCCTACGCCCGCAATGGCGGCATGATGATGAAAGCCGCGATGGCCGATTCAGCACCGACGCCGGAAGTGGAAGCAGGTACCAGCCAGGTCAGCATGAGTGCCGATGGTGTGATCGAAGTTTTACAGTAACTTTTTAGACAGAACAAAGGCGCAGCCCCACGGGATTGCGCTTTTTTTGCGCGCACGCGCGCCGTCATATACGGCAGCACATCTCGTAGGAATCAAGTGTCCGGTTTTCACGACTCATTACTGCCATAGCTACCAGGGAGGGCTGTGCTGGCATTTATTCATACAATGAGAGCCGAATTCATGTCCCTATCACTCGATCCAACACCCTCGTTATCGCTGCCCCTCGCCGTCGCTACTGCGACATCCAACACTCAAGCTCAGGCGACGCCGGCATCGTCACCGCCCACGCCAAAGGCTGTCCAACCCGATGAAACAGCACTGCTCAAGGCCTACCTCGAGGCCGTACAACGCAAGGTGTTGCACGGCAATGCCGGGCTGATAACCGTGCCGCCCCAAAGCACTCTGGGCCAATGGCTCGGGCTGTATCGCATGCATGTGGAAAACGCCGTGGTACAGGGCTGGCTGCACGAACAACACTTCGCCCCGGACACCTTGCTTTCAATCAACCCGTCTACAGGTACCTTGTCCGCCGAGATCGAGGGCAAAACGAAAACCTTCCATCTCTCGGATACATCAGGCTGGGGACAAATTTCAGGCCCCTTGCTGGAGACCGCAAAAGTTATCGCCCCTGGCAATAACGGTGATTTGCGTGTGAGGCTGGGTAAGGACTCCATACAGGTCAGTGCAAAAGTGGTGGCCAACTTTGAAGGCGTGTCCCTTCCCCAAACGCTGTCCCAGGCTCGAACACAAATAAGGTATCTGGAACATAAAGACAGCTTCGACCCTATCCCCGCCAATGACCGCCTGCGCCCTGCCAGCAGCCGCTCTTCACAAGCGCTGCAAGTGCAAAAACACAATGCCGCCAATTACTACAGCACCGCACCACAGGCGTTGGCTTACAAGCGTTTGGCGGTTGACGTCGCCAACAACCTGCCCAATACGCGGGCAGAGGCCAAAAAGTGGGCGGATGACCTGCTGCTCAAACTCACGGGCAAACCTATCGACTCCGACACCGTGTACCTGAACCGTTTCAAAGGTGGCGAAAGTGCAGACACGGCGACCGGCTGGGAACACACATTCCAAGAGCCCTGGTCTTCGCTGCGCCTGCCCGACGCCCTGCTGAAAAACTTCTCCGAGCACGATTGGGTGCCCGGCAACCTGGACCTGGAAGCGGGGCTGTATACCCAACCTGCTGGGCAAAGCGAAAAAGGCGGCTACGGCAAGCACAACCAGATCGACCTCAAACCGTCGCAAGTGATGCATGAAAGCTGGAAGACTGACTTCCAGAGCCAAATGACCCAGAAGATCGACAACTTCTGGAACTCTCATTCCGATAGCTACCAGACGGCGATCAAAGGCGAGTTCACCTTCCAGGCCCGCAAACAATTCAAGACAGCTCAAGCATGGCCTGCAGTTGAACGTGCGCTGCAAGCACCCGAACACCAATTCACTCGTGACGACTACAAGATGGTGATGGCAGCAGTACCCGACCTGCCCCTGGATGAAAATGCACCGATCAGCGTCGACCAACTCAAAGCCAAAACACCGATAAAAGCCCCTGTACAGGCGAATGCCTTGAGCATCCACGGTTTTACCTCCAGCGACATTGTGCGATTCAGCGCGGGCGACGGTGGCCGGCAAGTGCTTTACATCCCAGGCGCCGAGCCGGCGTTTCTCAGGTTCGACTCTGCGCAAAAGCTGGAACAATGGCTGATTGATCAGGCAAAAGATCCGAAAAAAAGTGAGGCCTTGGCGAGTCACTTCCCGATGATTTATCGCCAGGACCAAACCGCCGGTTTTGCCGCCAGAGCGGCGAAAGTACTTATGCCCCTCCTGTGGTTCACCCACGTAGGCGAAACGAAAGATGGCTTGGATACACACCTGAAGAAAATGGCCAGCGGCGAACTGAAGGGACCGGCAATCGATGCAAGCCACTCGAAAATTACCGGCGACTTATTTACTACCCTGGCGACCACCACCCAGGAGCGCATGAAAAGCGATGCTGACGTGGTCATCAAGTCAAACAGCGAAGAGACTCGAGACACCTGGCTCAACGACATTACCGTGGCGGCTGGCTTATTGGCCAAACTTGCGCCGATTGCCGCACCCGTGGCCGCGGTAGCCGTCGTGACAGGATTGACCGAATTGGCGCTGGGCGCAGAAAAAACCTCGTCTGGCGACACAGTGCAAGAGCGTGACGAGGGTGCCTCCAAGGCGTTCGATGGCTTACTGAACACACTCTTCTCGGTCGGAGCCAGCTCAGTCCCCGAAGACCCTTTTGCATTGCCTCCCGAAAAAGAATTACCACTGGGTGAACCGATTACCCCAACCCCCGCCAATGAAGTCGCGGAACCACAACCGGGACCGTCCGAGGGTACGCGCGCTGGCAAACCTGCTCCACAGCCCCTGCCTGACTCCCGGTCACTCATCCCGCTGGCCAAATATGCGGTCCCTGAGGGTGAGGCATTGATAAAAAATGCCACCCGAGATGCACTGGGGGTTTATCGAATGACTGACGACACCGGGGCGTTCCGCCAATTCGTACGCCTTACTGATGAAACAGGGACGAGCAAGGTCTTTGAAATATCCGGGCGCTACAGGACCGGCGACTCATTTGCCAAAATTATTGACCCGGATACTCGCGCAGGGCTGACGGTAATAACACCCGGGCGCGATGGCGAATGGGCTCGCGCGCCCGGCGACGGGGCTGGGTTGTTTGCATGGCTACGTCGTCCAGTTTCGCCAACGCCGAGTGATGACCTGAAGTCCCCACCCACTTTTGCCGATGAATTTGTCGATATCGATGCCTGAATTCAACACATAAGTGCAACGCTCACCCCTGTATGCACTTCGTACGGCGTCTTCCAGCCCAAGCGCTTGCGCGGGCGTAGATTGATCCTCGCTACTGTCCGATTGACGGCTTCGACGGTCAGCTTGCTGAAGTCGCTGCCCTTGGGGAAATACTGGCGGAGCAGACCGTTGGTGTTTTCATTGGTGCCACGTTGCCAGGATGAATAGGGGTCTGCAAAAAAGACCTGGCACTGGCTCCGTAGCGCGATGCGTTCATGCCCGGCAAACTCCCTTCCGTTATCCAGCGTCAGCGTGTGAGCGGCATGGCCCTGAAGCATCAGATTGATCGCCCGCGTTACCTGCCGGCGCGTTCTGCGCTTGACCGGATAGGCGCTCAGATAGCCGCTTTTGCGATCAACCAGGGTCACCAGGTTACCGCCCAGTCCATGTACCGTATCGCCCTCCCAGTCCCCCAGGCGCTCGCGGCTTTCGACCTCGGCTGGGCGTTCACTGATTGACACGCGATTACGCAGCTGCCCGCGCCGATCGTGGCTTCCATAGCGTTTCCGGTAGCGCTTTCGGCGATGTCGCAGATAGGTATAAAGCTCACCACCGGCGCGCTGTTCGGCGGCAATGAACCGATAAATCCACTCATGGCTGACCGCCCGGCTTGGCTGCTCCTGCTTCAACCGCTGGGCGATCTGCTCCGGACTCATGCCATGCTTGAGCCACACCGGGAGATGATGGCTGAGCCATGTCGCCGGCTTGCAAAACTTGCGCGCACCCGCTCGACGAGCATCACTTTCATGGGCCGCAGAAACAGCCTTGTAGATATTCTGGGTGCTGTTGCGGCGAACCTCGCGACTGATCGTCGAGGGATGCACGCCGACCCGCTTTGCAATGCTCGCCTGGCTCTCTGCGGCGCTCAAGCCAGCCTCAATCTGGTAACGTTGTCCCTGAGTCAGCTGCCGGTAATGCGTAGTCATCTGCGCTTGAATCCTTCGGTGTGAGAGCCTGGATTCTACCGGTGGCTGGCTCTCTGCCTCTCGTTTCAAGCGTTGCGCTTATTCTATGAATTCAGGATGGAAAAAAAATAGCCGGTGCCGAACAGTTCGATGAAATCTTGAAGAACAAAGCGGGAACCAACTACGAGTTCTCTTTCAGTCACATCGAGGAAGAAGGAATAATTAAAAAAAAGCTCATCACCTCGTGGACCCTTGAAGAACCGAATTTTACCTTGTTGCCGGAAGAGATAGCACACACCACGGAATACGGTGCCAGCGAGTATTCGCCCGCCTTCGTCAAGGATATCGATCGTAATCCTTACACTGTCACCACTACCGAAAACGCCTTGTCAGTGACTACTGAGCTGAACGCAACAGCAGACACGACGGCGGGTGCCAAGCAAGCAAGGATTGCGCAGTTCGAAGCGGCAATTCCCAATGCCGATCTGCGGGCTCGCATCTCCGAAGTGGCTCATCAAGGCTCTGCCGGGCCCGCTATCGTTGACCTACACGAACTTGACCTGAACAAAGAAGAGGTGACTCTGCAGAAGGGCTATTTTTTTAAGGCTGACAATACCCAGTTTCAGATTGAATACGATCCCTCGAACAACCTGGCCAAGGTCCATATGACTTCTGAAGGACACTTCTCTAACGCCGATAAAAATATCCAAAATGCTCCGGGTGTAAAGTTAACAATCAACAGAACCTTCACGATACGGGAGAGTAACGAGTTGGACGGTGCCTATGCGATCGATAAAGATGCTCCTACCAAGGTCGAGGTCACCTACATAGTAAATGCATAAACCGGCTAATGGCCCCTTACCTGAAACACCTGAACGGCGGTAACCTCGGTAACCGCCGTTTTTGTTTGGGCAGCCTAATATGCTTGCCATTTCAGGGGTCTCCATGGAAAGAATCGCCTTCAAACCACTATTGATCGCCGCAAGCCTGCTGGCCTGTATGCCCATGGCCCAGGCCGCCACCACCCTGGTCTATTGCTCCGAAGCCAGTCCCGCCGGCTTCGACCCCAGCCAATACACCAGCGGCACCGATTTTGATGCCTCCGCCGAAACCGTGTTCAACCGCCTGACCCAGTTCAAGCGTGGCGGCACCGAGGTAGAACCTGGTCTGGCGACAAGCTGGGATGTATCGAAGGACGGCCTGACGTACACCTTCCACCTGCGTGACGGGGTCAAGTTCCACACCACCGACTACTTCATCCCGACCCGCAATTTCAACGCCGATGACGTGCTGTTCACCTTCAATCGCTTGCTCGATGCCGACAGCCCGTTTCGCAAGGCCTACCCGTCCGAATCGCCCTACTTCACCGACATGGGTTTGAACACCACGATCAAAAGCGTCGAAAAACTCGACGAGCACACTGTGCGGTTCAACTTGAACACTGTCGATGCTTCGTTCGTGCAAAACCTGGCCATGAGCTTTGCCTCTGTTCAATCGGCCGAATACGCCGCCCAGTTGTTGAAACAAGGCAAGGCCGAGCAGATCAACCAGCAACCGGTCGGTACCGGGCCGTTTGTGTTCAAGCGTTATCAGAAGGACTCGCAGATCCGTTATGTGGCCAATAAACAGTATTGGAAACCCGAGGATGTGAAGCTCGACAACCTGATATTCGCCATCACCCCGGACGCCGCCGCGCGCCTGCAGAAACTCAAGGCAGGCGAATGCCAGGTCAGCGGTTACCCGCGCCCTGCCGATATCGAAATGATGAAGCAAGACCCCAACCTGCGCGTATTGCAACAAGCAGGCTTCAACCTGGGCTTCCTGGCCTATAACGTGACTCACCCGCCGCTGGATCAACTCAAGGTTCGTCAGGCACTGGACATGGCCATCGACAAGCCCGCCATCATCAAGGCCGTTTACCAGGGCGCCGGACAATTGGCGCAGAACGCACTGCCTCCCGCGCAGTGGTCTTATGACCCCACGATACACGATGCGCCCTACGACCCGACCAAGGCCCGGTTGCTACTAAAAGAAGCAGGGGTTGCACCAGGTACCACCATTAACCTGTGGGCGATGACCGTACAACGCGCCTCGAATCCTAATGCACGGATGTCCGCGCAGATGATTCAACAGGATTGGGCCAAGGTCGGTATCAAGGCCAACATCGTCAGCTATGAGTGGGGCGAGTACATCAAGCGCGCCAAAAACGGCGAGCACGATGCAATGATTTATGGCTGGACCGGCGACAACGGCGACCCCGATAACTGGCTAGGCGTGCTCTACAGTTGTGCCGCGGTCAAGGGCAGCAACTATGCCAAATGGTGTAACCCGGCCTACGACAAGTTGGTGCAACAAGCCAAGGTCAGCAGCGACCGCGAGCAGCGCATCAAGTGGTATCAACAGGCCCAGAAAATCCTTAAGGAACAAGTACCTATAACGCCCATTGCAAACTCGACGGTTTTCCAGCCTATGCGCAAGCAAGTGCAGGATTTCAAGATCAGTCCGTTTGGACTGACGCCCTTCTACGGCGTGGGTCTAGATAAGTAACATTAATGCCCCAACCGAGTGCGCTAGACGCCTCGGATGGGCATTTTTGGTGCGCCATTTGCACCGAAAAAACCCTCCAAATAAGCACTTTTGTGTCGAAACTTTCATAATTGCGACATTCCTGTACGTTCGTACCACAGTTTTCCCTTTGCAACCGCTCTGCATCTTGCATTGGGTATGGCGCCTGCATAAGTATCCGCAGGCCGACTCACGAGGTCGCCCTCACCACCAAAAATGACAACAAATCATGAGGCCAACATGCTTAAACACGCAGTCCTTCCGTTATTAGTGAGCGCTGGCCTTATGGCCGCTGCCCCCGTAGCCCTTGCGGCAACTAACCTGGTGTTCTGCTCCGAAGGGAGCCCGGCCGGTTTCGACCCAGGCCAGTACACCACCGGAACAGACTTCGATGCCTCGGCCGAAACCATGTTCAACCGCCTGAGCCAGTTCGAACGTGGCGGCACCGCCGTCGTTCCTGGCCTGGCCACCAGCTGGGACGTTTCCCCGGATGGCCTGACGTACACCTTCCACCTTCGCGAAGGCGTCAAGTTCCATACCACCCCGTACTTCAAGCCTACTCGTGAATTTTCGGCTGACGACGTACTGTTCACCTTCAACCGAATGATCAATAAAGACGATCCGTTCCGTAAGGCCTACCCTACCGAGTTCCCGTACTTCTCGGACATGGAGATGGATAAGAACATCAAGAACATCGAGAAAGTCGATGACCACACCGTCAAGTTCACCCTTGGCACCGTGGACGCGGCGTTTATCCAGAACCTCGCGATGAGCTTTGCATCGATCCAGTCGGCCGAATATGCCGCCCAACTGTTGAAGGAAGGCAAGGCCGCCGACATCAACCAGAAGCCGATCGGCACTGGCCCGTTCGTGTTCAAGAGCTACCAGAAAGACTCCAACATTCGCTTCACCGGCAACAAGGAATACTGGAAGCCTGAAGACGTCAAGATCGATAACCTGATCTTCGCAATCTCCACGGACCCTTCAGTACGCATCCAGAAACTGAAAAAGAACGAGTGCCAGATCACAGCCTATCCTCGCCCGGCCGATATCAAGCCGCTGGAAGCGGACAAGGACATGAAGATGCCGCACCAGGCCGGCTTCAACCTGGGCTACATCGCCTACAACGTGATGCCTGTGCTCAAGGGCCAGACGACGCCAAACCCGCTGGCTGACCTGCGGGTTCGCCAGGCTTTGGACATGTCGGTGAACAAGCAGCAGATCATCGACTCCGTGTACCAGGGCGCTGGGCAATTGGCCGTCAATGCCATGCCACCCACCCAATGGTCGTACGACACTACGATCAAGGACGCCAAGTACGACCCTGCCAAAGCCAAGGAACTGCTCAAGGAGGCTGGCATCAAGGAAGGCACCGAGATCACTCTTTGGGCCATGCCGGTTCAGCGTCCGTACAACCCGAACGCCAAGCTGATGGCCGAGATGCTGCAGAGCGACTGGAAACAGATCGGCCTGAAGGTCAACATCGTCAGCTACGAGTGGGGCGAGTACATCAAGCGTTCCAAAGGTGGCGAGAACCAGGCGATGATCATCGGCTGGAGCGGTGACAATGGTGACCCTGACAACTGGCTGGGCACCCTGTTTTCGTCCCCGGCGTTGAACGGTAACAACTTCTCCAAGTTCGTTAATAAACAGTATGACGACCTGATCAGCCAGGCCAAATCGACCACGGATGTCGCCAAGCGCACCGAACTGTACAAACAGGCGCAACAGCTGCTTAAACGCGAATTGCCTTACACACCTATCGCGCACTCGACGGTGTATCAACCCATGCGTAATACCGTGCAGGACTTCAAGATCAGCCCGTTTGGCTTGAATTCCTTCTACGGCGTTAGCGTCAGCGGCAAGTAAGGACCAATAACGGCGACGTTTCATAACGTCGCCGTTATTCCATCCGCCTGGACCTTAGGAAACAGACTACGTTTGCAAGCGTTGCCGTCTTACAGCAATGAACTGCGACCCGTGCCTCCGTTGCCTACAAGGTCAGTCAGAATTGACGCATTTACTGCAAGGTCAACGCCCCATAAGGTCGTAGGACAGCAGAGGCATCACTCTGGGAAGGGCACTTGCTGTGTGTGGGATCAGTGAGGTCTGCCTGGCTGCACGCCAGCAGGTAGGCTCGCTGTTGATAACTACAAACAAGGACCGGGATCGTCATGCGCCATACCACCGTTGTATCCGCTCTGTTTGCCACCAGCCTGCTGGCCATGGCCACCATGGGCCAAGCCGCCGAGAAAAAGAGCCTGGTGTTCTGCTCCGAAGGCAGCCCGGCAGGGTTTGACACTGCGCAATACACCACCGCTACCGACAACGATGCGGCGGAGCCTTTGTATAACCGTTTGGTGGAGTTCGAAAAAGGCGCGACCGACGTCGTCCCTGGGCTGGCAACCAAGTGGGATATTTCCCCTGATGGCCTGACCTACACCTTCCACCTGCGTGAAGGGGTGAAGTTCCACAGCAACAAGGAATTCAAGCCGACGCGAGACTTCAACGCCGACGACGTGCTGTTCACCTTCAATCGCATGCTTGACCCCGAACACCCGTTCCGTAAGGCCTACCCCACCGAGTTTCCGTACTTCAACGGGATGAGCCTGAACAAGAACATCGCCAAGGTCGAGAAAACCGACCCGTACACCGTGGTGATGACCCTGAACACGGTCGACGCCGCGTTCGTGCAGAATATCGCCATGAGCTTTGCCGCGATCCTTTCGGCGGAATACGCCGAGCAGTTGCTCAAGCAAGGCCGGCCCAGCGACATCAACCAGAAGCCGATCGGCACTGGCCCGTTCGTGTTCCAGCGTTACCAGAAAGACTCGCAGATCCGCTACGTGGGCAACAAACAGTACTGGGACCCGAGCCGCGTCAAGCTGGACCAACTGATCTTCGCCATCAACACCGACGCCTCGGTGCGCGTGCAGAAGCTCAAGGCCGGCGAATGCCAGGTGACCCTGCATCCACGCCCCGCCGACGTCGAAGCCCTCAAGACCGACCCGAACCTGCAACTGCTGACCAAGCCGGGCTTTAACCTCGGCTATATCTCCTACAACGTGCGCCACAAGCCGTTCGATCAGTTGGAAGTACGCCAGGCGCTGGACATGGCGGTGAACAAGCAGAGCATCCTCAATGCTGTGTACCAAGGCGCCGGGCAACTGGCGGTCAATGGTATGCCGCCGACGCAGTGGTCCTACGACGACAGCATCAAGGACGCCGCCTACGACCCGGAAAAAGCCAAGCAGTTGCTCAAGGCCGCTGGCGTCAAGGAAGGCACCGAGATCACCCTGTGGGCCATGCCGGTGCAACGCCCGTACAACCCCAACGCCAAGCTGATGGCGGAAATGCTGCAGAACGACTGGGCCAAGATCGGTCTCAAGGTCAAGATCGTCAGCTATGAATGGGGCGAGTACATCAAACGCACCAAGAACGGTGAGCACGATGTCAGCCTGATCGGCTGGACCGGCGACAACGGTGACCCGGACAACTGGCTCGGCACCCTCTACAGCTGCGACGCCATCGGCGGGAACAACTACTCCATGTGGTGCGACCCGGCGTACGACAAGCTGATCAAGCAAGCCAAGGTCGTGACCGACCGTGAACAAAGGACTGTTCTGTACAAACAGGCGCAGCAACTGCTCAAGCAGCAGGTGCCGATCACGCCCATCGCCCACTCGACGGTCAACCAGCCGTTAAGCGCCAAAGTCGAAGGCTTCAAGGTAAGCCCCTTCGGCCGCAACGTGTTCTCGGGCGTCAGCATCAACCCATAAGAAAATAACCGGATGGCGGGGAGCGAAATCAGCTCCCCGGCAAACGTGCAGGCTTTTGTTGGGAATTTTCCTACGCCAAACGTTTGCAATAGCTTGAACAAGTTCCACACCCAATAGCCGGATCACCCAAAAAGACCGGCATTAAAAAAGAGAACCAAAGGAGCTTCACCCATGAAACTGAGCAGCAAAGCGCTTCTGGCCTTGGCCATCAGCAGCATCACGGCCACCGCCTACGCTGAAACGCAAAGCCAGGACTTCGTTCCTACCACCCTGGCCGGCACCAGCGCCCAAAGCGAGGCCAAAGGCTTTATCGAAGATTTCAGCCTGGGCGGCACCACGCGTAACTGGTACTCCCATGAAAGCAAATACCGCGGGGGCACCTTCTCGTACCAGAAACACGGCCAGACCCTGACCGATCGCAACCGTACCAACTGGGTCCAAGGCACCATCCTCAACGCCAGCTCGGGTTTCACCCAGGGCACCGTTGGGGTCAAGACTGAAGTGGCGGTGTACAACGCCCTGGTACTGGACCGCAGCAAGCGTGATATCAAAGGCGGCTCCAACCGTACCCTGGCCGACTCCAACGGTGACGCCGTAGACCAGTGGAGCAAACTGGGCCTGGCCAACGTGCAATTCCGTGTGTCCAACACCACACTGACCGCCGGTCGCCAGAACTTCAGCAGCGGCATCGTCGACACCATCGGCAACCGTGCTCTGCCTTCGAGCTTCCAGGGCGTGAGCTTCAACAGCGAAGAGTTCAGCAACCTGTCGTTCCAGGGCGGCGTGTTCGACCGCGTTTCCCCACGTAGCGAGCAGAGCCTGTCGAAATTCCGTACCGAATACGGCAATGGCGCAGAAACCGACAAAGTGTCGACCCTGGGTGTGAACTACCAGCCGCTGAAAAGCCTGAAGACCAGCTTCTTCGCCGCTAACGTGAAGGACTTCTGGAACCAGTACTACTTCGGCGCCACCCACGAGCTGGGCGACGCGCAGCAGTTGGGCCTGACCACCGGCTTCAACTACTACAAGACTGTCGATGAAGGCAAAAAAGAGATGGGGGAAATCGACAACGATACCTTCTCCCTCTCCCTGGGCCTGACTCACCAGGCACACAGCCTGACCTTTGGCTACCAGCAAGTGAACGGTAACGAGTACTTCGACTACCTGCACGAAACCAACGGTATCTACCTGGCCAACTCCCTGACGTCTGACTTCAACGGCCCGAACGAGAAATCCTTCCAGATCGCCTATGCCATCAACATGGCTGAATACGGCGTACCTGGCCTTAAGTTCAACGCCTACTCGGCACGCGGCTGGGGCATCGACGGCACCCACTACACCGGCAACAATGGCCGGGCCAAGTTTGCCTATGACGGCATCCAGTCCCAGGACGGCGAGAAGCACCAGGAATACGGTGTAGGCGCCTCTTACGCGCTGCAGAGCGGCCCGCTCAAAGCCACCACCGTGCGCGCAACCTATGTTGAGCACCGTGGCAGCGAGTTCCAGTCCGACGGCAGCATCAAAGAGTTCCGTCTGGTTACCACCATCCCGTTCAACATCCTTTAATTAGTGCCAAGCAGGCGGCGAGCTCAGGACGAGCTTGCCGCCTACGCTTTTCTGGTTCCATCGATTGCAGAGGGCTCTGAATGAAAATGCTCCCACTACAAGCCGCCATGGCCGCTGCGCTGTTGAGCGTGGCGATCGGCGTTTCGGCCAAACCGCTGGTGGTCTGCACCGAAGCCAGCCCGGAAGGTTTCGACCCGGTCCTGTACACCACTGCCGTGACCGCTGACGCCGCCGCTGAAACCATGTTCAACCGCCTGGTGGACTTCAAGCCCGGCACCACAGAAGTGGTGCCTGCCCTGGCCAAAGACCTGCCGGAAATCAGCGCCGATGGCCTGACCTACACCTTCCACCTGCGTGACGACATCAAGTTCCACACCACCGACTATTTCAAACCCACGCGCAACCTGAATGCCGATGATGTGCTTTGGAGCTTCCAGCGCCAGCTGGACCCGAATCACCCTTGGCATAAAAAGTCCAACGTGGGCTATCCGTACTTCGAAAGCATGGGCTTTAAAGAACTGCTCAAGAGCGTAGAGAAAACCGACGATCACACCGTCGTCTTTACCCTGACCCGTCCTGAAGCCCCGTTCCTGGCCGACCTGGCCATGGCGTTTTCCTCGATTCACTCCGCCGAATATGCCGACCAGTTGCTCAAGTCCGGCAAGACCGATGACCTGAACGCCAAGCCCATCGGCACCGGGCCGTTCATCTTCAACCGCTACGCAAAAGATGCCCAGGTGCGTTTCAAGGCCAACCCGGAGTACTTCCGTGGCAAGCCGCCGGCCGACCCGCTTATTCTGGCAATCACCACCGATAGCAATGTGCGCCTGCAAAAGCTCAAGGCCAACGAATGCCAGATCGCGCTGTATCCCAAGCCCGATGATGTACCCAGCGCCAAGGCTGATCCCAACCTGAAAGTGGCGGAACTAGCGGCGATGACCACCAGCTACACCGCCATGAATACCACCCACAAGTACATGAGCGATGCGCGGGTACGTCACGCGATCAATATTGCCTTCGATAAAAAGGGCTACAACGAATCGCTGTACGGCAAAGGCAACGCCGTCGATGCCACCGGGCCGTACCCGCCGACCCTGCTGGGCTTCAGTGACAAGCTGAAAAACCCAGTTCGCGACTTGGACAAGGCGCGCGCCCTGCTCAAGGAAGCCGGCGTACCGGAAGGCACCGAGTTCACCCTGTTTACCCGTAACGGCGGCGGCCCGACCAACCCCAACCCGATGCTCGGCGCCCAGCGCATGCAGGCGGATCTGGCCCAGATTGGCCTGAAGGTCAATATCAAGGTCATGGAGTGGGGCGAAATGCTCAAGCGCGCTAAAGCCGGCGAACACGACATGGTTTCTGCAGGCTGGGCCGGGGATAACGGCGACCCGGATAACTTCCTCACCCCTAACCTGAGTTGCGACGCAGCGAAAAACGGCGAAAACTACGCCCGCTGGTGTAACAAAGAGTTTCAAGACTTGATCGACAAGGCCCGCGCCGACGCTGAACCCGCCGAACGCGCCGCACTCTATGAACAAGCTTTGGCCGTTTTCGAGAAGGACCAACCGTGGATCCCCATGGCCTACCCGAAAATGTTTACCGCCATGCGCAAGAACGTCGAGGGTTATACCCAAAGCCCTCTGACTACCAATAACTTCGCCACCACCCAGGTGAAGTAAATAAGAAAAACGCTCGGCACCGTCGACACTGACGGTGCCGGACCTGCCTAACCGGCTGATTGAGGTACACACCAAGATGTTTAGTTTTATTGCCCGCCGACTGGGGTTATTGATCCCCACGTTCTTCGGCATCACGTTGCTGACCTTTGCGTTGATTCGCATGATTCCAGGCGACCCCGTAGAAGTCATGATGGGCGAGCGACGGGTTGACCCCGAAATGCACGCCCAGGCAATGGAGCGCCTTGGCCTTAACAAGCCGCTGTATGCGCAATACCTGGATTACGTCGGCAAGCTCGCCCAGGGCGACCTTGGCGAATCGTTGCGCACTCGCACCAGCGTGTGGACCGAGTTCACCGCCCTCTTCCCCGCGACCCTGGAACTGTCCATGGCCGCGCTGTTGTTCGCCGGTATTCTGGGCCTGTTGGCCGGGGTGATCGCGGCACTCAAACGAGGATCCCTGTTCGACCACGGGGTGATGGGCATCTCCCTGGCGGGATATTCGATGCCGATCTTCTGGTGGGGCCTGATCCTGATCATGTTCTTCTCGGTGAGCCTGGGCTGGACCCCGGTGTCCGGGCGTATCGACCTGCTCTACGACATCGAGCCACGCACCGGCTTCATGCTGATCGACACCCTGCTGGCCGACGAGCCGGACGCGTTCTGGGATGCGTTGCACCACCTGATCCTGCCAGCCATCGTGCTCGGCACCATCCCGCTGGCGGTGATCGCGCGCATGACCCGTTCGTCGATGCTCGAAGTGCTGCGTGAGGACTACATCCGTACCGCCAAGGCCAAGGGCCTGTCGCCGGCGCGCGTGGTGTTCGTGCACGGCCTGCGTAACGCGCTGATCCCGGTGCTCACTGTGGTCGGCCTGCAAGTCGGCACGCTGCTGGCCGGTGCGGTACTGACCGAAACCATCTTCTCGTGGCCCGGCATCGGCAAATGGCTGATCGAAGCCATTGGCGCGCGGGACTACCCGGTGGTGCAAAACGGCATTCTGCTGATCGCCTGCCTGGTGATCCTGGTGAACTTCGTGGTGGATATCCTCTACGGCTTCGCCAACCCACGCATCCGTCACCAGCGCTGAGATCATGACCATGACCACACCTACTCAAGTGTCAGCAGTCGATCAGAGCCTGCTGTACCCGTCCCCGTACAAAGAATTCTGGCAAGCCTTCTCCAAGAACAAAGGCGCGGTTGCCGGCCTGCTGTTCATGTTGCTGATCGTGTTCTGCGCGATCTTCGCCCCGTGGGTTGCGCCGCATAACCCCAGCGAGCAATACCGAGACTTCCTGCTCACGCCACCGGCCTGGCTGGAAGGCGGGCAGATGCAGTTCCTGCTGGGCACCGACGAACTGGGCCGTGACTTGCTCTCGCGCTTGATCCAGGGCTCGCGCCTGTCGTTGCTGATCGGTTTATCGTCGGTGGTGATGTCGCTGATCCCGGGCATCCTGCTGGGCCTGTTCGCTGGGTTCTTCCCGCGCTTGCTCGGCCCGACCATCATGCGCTTGATGGACATCATGCTGGCCCTGCCATCGCTGCTGCTGGCCGTGGCGATTGTCGCCATCCTCGGCCCTGGCCTGATCAACACCGTGATCGCCATCGCCATCGTGTCGTTGCCATCCTATGTGCGCCTGACCCGCGCCGCCGTGATGGGCGAACTGAACCGCGACTACGTGACTGCCGCCCGCCTCGCCGGCGCCGGCCTGCCACGCCTGATGTTCATCACCGTGCTGCCTAACTGCATGGCGCCGCTGATCGTACAAGCGACCTTGAGCTTTTCCTCGGCGATTCTCGATGCCGCGGCCCTGGGCTTCCTCGGCCTTGGCGTACAACCGCCAACCCCTGAGTGGGGCACCATGCTGGCTTCGGCCCGCGACTACATCGAACGCGCCTGGTGGGTGGTGAGCCTGCCTGGCTTGACCATTTTGCTCAGCGTGCTGGCAATCAACTTGATGGGTGACGGCCTGCGCGATGCGCTGGACCCGAAACTCAAGAACGCCGCCTGAGGAGATTCCCATGTCATTGTTAGAAATCAAGAATCTCAACGTGCGCTTCGGCGACAAGACCGCCGTGCCGGTGGTCGATGGCCTCGACATTTCCGTCGACAAGGGCGAAGTACTGGCGATCGTTGGCGAGTCGGGCTCGGGTAAATCCGTGACCATGATGGCGCTGATGGGCCTGATCGAACATCCCGGCATCGTCACCGCCGATGCCCTGAACTTCGACGGCAAGGACATGCTCAAGCTGAGCAACCGCCAGCGCCGTCAGATCGTCGGCAAAGACCTGGCGATGGTGTTCCAGGACCCGATGACCGCGTTGAACCCCAGCTACACCGTGGGTTTCCAGATCGAAGAAGTGCTGCGCCTGCATTTGAAAATGTCCGGCAAACAAGCACGCAAACGCGCCATTGAGCTGTTGGAAAAAGTCGAGATCCCGGGCGCCGCCAGCCGTATGGACGCTTACCCGCATCAACTGTCCGGCGGTATGAGCCAGCGCGTGGCAATCGCCATGGCCATTGCCGGCGAGCCCAAACTGCTGATCGCCGATGAACCGACCACTGCGCTGGACGTGACCATCCAGGCGCAGATCATGGAATTGCTGCTGGCCCTGCAAAAAGAGCAGAACATGGGCCTGGTGCTGATCACTCACGACCTCGCGGTAGTGGCTGAGACTGCCCAGCGCGTGTGCGTAATGTACGCCGGCCAGGCCGTGGAAGTCGGCCAGGTGCCGCAGTTGTTCGACATTCCGGCACACCCGTACAGCGAAGCGTTGCTCAAGGCGATTCCCGAGCACAGCCTGGGTGCCACGCGCCTGGCCACGCTGCCGGGCATCGTGCCGGGCCGCTATGACCGTCCGCAGGGTTGCCTGCTGTCGCCGCGCTGCCCGTATGTGCAGGACTCCTGCCGCGCCCAGCGGCCGGGCCTCGATCCGAAAAGCAACAGCCTTGCCCGCTGCTTCTACCCGTTGAACCAGGAGGTGGCGTAATGGCCGTCGTACTTACCGCCCGCGACCTCACCCGTCACTACGAAGTGTCCCGTGGCCTCTTCAAAGGCCACGCCACCGTGCGTGCTCTTAATGGTGTGTCTTTTGAGCTGGAAGCCGGCAAGACCCTCGCCGTGGTAGGCGAGTCGGGCTGTGGCAAATCCACCCTGGCCCGCGCCCTGACGCTGATTGAAGAGCCCTCGTCGGGCTCGTTGAAAATCGCCGGGCAAGAAGTGGCCGGCGCCAACAAGGCTCAGCGCAAGCAATTGCGCAAAGACGTGCAGATGGTGTTCCAGAGCCCCTATGCCTCGTTGAACCCTCGCCAGAAAGTCGGCGATCAACTGGCCGAACCGCTGCTGATCAACACCCACCTGTCCGCCGCCGAGCGCCGCGAAAAAGTGCAGGCGATGATGAAGCAAGTGGGCCTGCGCCCTGAGCATTATCAGCGCTACCCGCACATGTTCTCCGGTGGTCAGCGCCAGCGTATCGCCCTGGCTCGCGCAATGATGCTGCAACCCAAGGTGCTGGTGGCGGACGAACCGACCTCGGCGCTGGACGTGTCGATCCAGGCACAGGTGCTTAACCTGTTCATGGATTTGCAGCAGGAATTCAACACCGCCTACGTGTTCATTTCCCACAACCTGGCGGTGGTACAGCACGTAGCTGACGATGTGATGGTGATGTACCTCGGCCGCCCGGTTGAGGTGGGCCCCAAGGAAGACATCTACGCACGCCCGCTGCACCCTTACACCCAGGCGCTGCTGTCGGCCACGCCGACCATTCACCCGGACCCGAGCAAGCCAAAGATCAAGATCGTCGGCGAACTGCCCAACCCACTGAACCCGCCGCCGGGTTGCGCGTTCCACAAGCGCTGCCCGTATGCGACCGAGCGCTGCAGCAGTGAGGAGCCGCTGTTGCGGCCGTTGGATAACCGGCAGGTGGCTTGTCACTACGCGGAGCAATTCGTGGCCTGAAGCAACATTGTTTCCCTCTGTGGGAGCGGGCTTGCTCGCGAATGCGTGGGTTCAGCTACAGATGGGTTGCTGACACACCGTCTTCGCGGTCAAGCCCGCTCCCACAGGGGTAATGCGTGATATCGAGTTCCATCGCCCTTCCCGCCAGATTGCGCATCAGTCTGGCTGGAGGGGCTTTTTTTTGCGCGGTTGTAACAAAAAACATACCGTTTGAACCCATGCCAAAAGCCCTGAAAACATTGAGCCAGAGCGTTTCGAAAAGTGTATAGATTGTAAATGCAATTTACTTCTGTTTGAGAATCAATACCATTACGACGCACGGAGAGCGCTGGATGCACGACAAAAATTCAGACGCCTCTCGTTCAATCGCCCCTCCTAAAGGACTTTGTGGACATGTCGTCTCAATTCAGGCTCAGCCATCTCTCGCTGGCGTTTATCGCTACCCTTTCGTCACCCGCGCTGCTGGCGCAGAGTGTGGAAAAAGAGCGCGATAAAGTGCCGATCCAAGCGACAGACCTGCCGGTGGATGGCACGCCCCAAGCCCTGGTGCTGGGCGAAACGCGTGTATTGGGCACCGCTGCCGAAGAACTCAAGCAGGCGCCCGGTGTGTCGATCATCACCGCCGAAGACATCAAGAAACGCCCGCCCACCAACGACCTGTCGGAGATCATCCGCCGCGAGCCGGGCGTGAACCTGACCGGCAACAGTTCCAGCGGCAGCCGTGGCAACAACCGCCAAATCGACCTGCGCGGCATGGGCCCGGAAAACACCCTGATCCTGATCGATGGCAAGCCGTCCACCTCCCGCAACGCCGTGCGTTATGGCTGGAGCGGCGACCGCGATACCCGTGGTGAAACCAATTGGGTGCCGGCCGAAGAAGTCGAACGCATTGAAATCCTGCGCGGCCCGGCCGCCGCCCGTTATGGCTCCGGTGCCATGGGCGGTGTCATCAACATCATCACCAAACGCCCCACCGACCAACTGCACGGCTCGCTGACCGCCTACACCGCCTTCCCCGAAAACGATGCCGAAGGCGCGAGCAAACGCACCAACTTCAACCTCAGCGGCCCGTTGACCGACACACTGGCGTTCCGCGTCTATGGCGGCCTGAACAAGACCGACGCCGATGACGCCGACATCAACCGCGCAGCACAGGCGACCCCAGACTCGCTGGTGGCCGGCCGCGAAGGCGTGCGCAATAAAGACGTGAACGGCTTGCTGAGCTGGCAGTTCACCCCCGAGCAAACCCTCGACCTGGAAGCCAGCTACAGCCGCCAGGGCAATATTTTCGCCGGTGATACCATGCTCAACGGCGGTGGCGCATTCGTGGAAAGCCTGGTGGGCAAGGAAACCAGTGTGATTCAGCGCAGCAGCTTTTCTGCCACGCACCGCGGCGAGTTCGACTGGGGCTCGACCCTGGCTTCGCTAACCCACGACCTGACCCGCAACGAACGCCTCAATGAAGGCCTGGCCGGTTCTGGCGAGGGTGCGCCGTCTGCCAGCGCAGGCCGTTTCGAGTCGCGCTTGCGCAACACTCGGGCCACCGCCGAGGTCAACCTGCCCCTGAGCGTCGGTGCCGAACAGGTGCTGACCCTGGGCAGCGAGTACCTCTACGAGTCGATGAACGACCCAGGCTCGTTGCGCCCGCAAAGCTATGACCCAGGCACCGGCGGCATCCCCGCCATCCCGGGCGTGAGCCGCAACAGCACCAAGACCACCGCCTCGAGCTACGCCTTGTTTGCCGAGGACAACATCGAGCTAGGCAGCAAGACTGTCATCACGCCTGGCTTGCGCTTCGACGACCATGAGGAATACGGCGGCAACTGGAGCCCCAGCTTCAACGCCTCGCACCAGTTGACCGATGAATTGAGCATCAAGGGTGGCATCGCCCGCGCCTATAAAACACCCAACCTGTACCAGTCCAACCCGAACTATTTGCTGTACAGCCGTGGCAATGGCTGCAACGCCAGCGAAGCCAACATGGGCGGTTGCTACCTGGTGGGTAATCGCGACCTGAAGCCGGAAATCAGCGTCAACAAGGAAATCGGCCTGGCTTTCGACAAGGGCACCTGGCGTACCAGTGCGACGTACTTCCGTAATGACTACAAGAACAAGATCAACGCCAGTAACGAGGCGGCCTTCCGCCTGGGCAACGGTCGCCGCGTGCTGGAGTGGGAAAACAGCGGGCCCGCCTTGGTGCAGGGCGTTGAAGGCAACCTGTTCATCAGCCTGCGCGATGATCTGGACTTGAATACCAACCTGACCTACATGATCGACTCCAAGGACAAGGACACCGGCGAGCCCTTGAGCATCATCCCCAAGTACACCGTCAACACCACGCTGGATTGGCAAGCCACTGACAAGCTGTCATTCCAGGTCAGCGGCACCTATTACGGCAAACAAGAAGCACCGACGCTCAACTCACGCAGCGCCAGCAGTTACGAGCGCAGCGCCCAGCAGGACGTCGACCCGTACGGGTTGATGGGCCTGAGCAGCGGCTACGAATTCAGCAAAAACCTGAGCGTACGCGTGGGCATCAACAACCTCCTGGACAAGCGCCTGTCTCGCAAAGGTAACGCCGACGACGCCGGTGCCCAGACCTACAATGAACCGGGCCGCGCTTACTTCGCGTCGGTGACTACATCGTTCTAAGGCATTGTTTGAGGTCTGAAAAGCGCCTCCCACCAGCTATAGGCTGGCGGGAGGCGCTTTCTTTCTAGCGAGCCTACGTTTGGCTATCGCCTTCGTCTGCGTCTGCGTCGTCGCTGTCGGGCTCGTCGGTAGTAGAGTCATCATCACCCTCGCTGCCGCCCTGGCCCTGATCGCCTGGTTCGGCTTCGGACTTGGCCAACTGCAAGTGCGATGCCTGACCACTGGTCACCACCGCTGCGCTCGGTACCGGGTTATGCGCCCAGGCCGTCGACATCCCCAACGACAACAGCACCAGCACTTTCATCAACAGCACTACGCGTTGAAAAATACTCATGGTCGATTCCGTCCAGTCAGTAAATGGGCTCCGCACGGCAGTCATTAACTGCCACCAGCGTTTACGCTAGTCGCGATGCCGGATTACCGCCAATCCCCAGCCTTTAGGAGGTCAAAATGTGGGAGGGGGCTTGCCCCCTCCCACATTCTCTGAACCGCTCAGACCTTAGTGGTGTTCGCGGGTCGCGCGGAACTTCACATCCGGCCAGCGCTCTTCCATCAACGCCAGGTTCACCCGCGTCGGCGCCAGGTAGGTCAGGTGACCACCGCCGTCGATTGCCAGGTTTTCCACGGCCTTGTTGGAGAACTCTTCCAACTTCTTCTTATCGCTGCAATCAATCCAGCGCGCCGAATACACGGTGATCGGCTCATACGAACACTCAACCTTGTATTCCTCTTTCAAGCGGCTGGCGACCACATCGAACTGCAGCACACCCACGGCGCCGAGGATGATGTCGTTGCTGCGCTCGGGGAAGAACACCTGGGTGGCGCCCTCTTCGGCCAATTGCTGCAAGCCTTGGCGCAGTTGCTTGGACTTGAGCGGGTCACGCAGGCGCACGCGGCGGAACAGTTCCGGGGCGAAATGCGGAATGCCGGTGAAGCCCAGGGCTTCGCCTTCGGTAAAGGTGTCGCCGATCTGGATGGTGCCGTGGTTGTGCAGGCCGATGATGTCGCCGGCAAACGCCTCTTCCAGCTGTTCACGCTCGGAGGAGAAGAACGTCAGGGCGTCGCCGATGCGTACGTCCTTGCCGGTGCGCACGTGGCGCATCTTCATGCCTTTTTCGTACTTGCCGGAGCAGATGCGCATAAAGGCGATACGGTCGCGGTGTTTCGGGTCCATGTTCGCCTGGATCTTGAACACGAAGCCGGTGAATTTCTCTTCCACCGGTTCCACGGTGCGCTCGTTGGCAACGCGGGCCAGGGGCTTTGGCGCCCAGTCCACGACGGCGTCGAGCACGTGGTCGACGCCGAAGTTGCCCAGGGCGGTACCGAAGAACACCGGGGTCAACTGGCCGTCGAGGAACTCCTGCTGGTTGAACTCATGGCAGGCGCCCTGCACCAGTTCCAGTTGGTCGACGAAACGGTCGTACTCGTCACCCAAGTGGGCGCGGGCTTCGTCGGAGTCTAGCTTTTCAATGATCTTGGTTTCGGTGCGTTCATGGCCGTGGCCGGCGGTGTAGACAATGATGTAGTCGTCGGCCAGGTGGTACACGCCCTTGAAGTCGCGGTAGCAACCAATCGGCCAGGTGATCGGCGCGGCCTTGATCTTCAGGACGGCTTCGATTTCATCCAGCAGCTCGATGGGGTCGCGGATATCGCGGTCGAGTTTGTTGATGAAACTGACAATCGGCGTATCACGCAGACGGCACACGTCCATCAGCGCGATGGTACGTGGCTCGACGCCTTTACCGCCGTCGAGGACCATCAGCGCCGAGTCCACCGCGGTGAGGGTGCGGTAGGTATCTTCGGAGAAGTCTTCGTGCCCCGGGGTGTCGAGCAGGTTGATCATATGCTCGCGATACGGGAACTGCATGACCGACGTGGTAATGGAAATACCCCGTTGTTTTTCCATTTCCATCCAGTCGGAGGTGGCATGGCGGTCGGATTTGCGCGATTTCACCGTGCCGGCCACCGCGATCGCCTTGCCCATCAGCAACAGCTTTTCGGTGATGGTGGTCTTACCGGCATCGGGGTGGGAAATAATGGCGAAAGTGCGGCGTTTCGCGACTTCGGCGGCCTGGTGGGTCATGGGAAATCGCCTGGCAGGTGAGTCAAAAAAGGGCGGCGAGTATAGCGCAAACGCGAGGGTACGGACCACCGTTGAGCCCATTGGGGGTGGCTAAATGCGCCCAAGTGTGGAACCTTTTAAAAGGTCGAGACGTCCACTCCCCTGCTATCGCACTCGGAACAGGGGCTGAAATATCAGCAAGTTAGCCTGACGAGGCTGCGCTCATGGCTCGATCGCATACTGCATTGCCAGTATCGGCGAGTTGCTTTTCGCGAACTCATTCAGAGGCAGCCAGGAATGGCAGTGCCGCCGGAAAATGTGTTCGCCGACAAAAGAAAAAAAGGAGTCCGCCTGTGGCTATTCGCTATGGCAAAGGGCTGATAGGAGGCGCGGTTGTCGTCGCGCTCCTGGCCCTGCTGGTCCACTGGATCGGCATCAACACGATCGAACTGTACCGCGACGATTTGTTGTTTTACCTGCAAGCTCACCTGATTCTCGTCCTAGTCTCCATGCTGGCAGCCCTGATTGTGGGCATCCCCGCCGGTATCCTGCTCAGCCGACCCAACATGGTCGGGCGCGCAGAACGTTTCATGCAGATCTTCAACATCGGCAACACCGTCCCTCCCCTGGCCGTACTGGCCATCGCCCTCGGCGTCCTCGGCATCGGCAGCGGCCCGGCCATCTTCGCGCTGTTCCTTGCCTCGCTCCTGCCCATCGTACGCAACACCTACGAAGGCCTGAAAAACGTTCAGGGCTCCCTCAAGGAAGCCGCCACCGGCATCGGCATGACGCCGCGCCAGGTGCTGTTTCGCGTGGAGCTGCCCAACGCCGTGCCGATCATCATCGGCGGTGTGCGCGTGGCCCTGGCGATCAACGTAGGTACCGCACCGCTGGCGTTCCTGATTGGCGCCAACAGCCTGGGCAGCCTGATCTTCCCCGGCATCGCTCTGAACAATCAGCCGCAACTGTTGCTCGGCGCCGCGTGTACCGCGCTGCTGGCATTGCTGCTTGATGGCCTGGTGACCATGGCTAGCCGCCTCTGGCTGGAACGCGGGTTACGCCCGTCTTAAGCCCGGTAAAGGAATTCACATGAAAAAACTGAGCTTGATATTAGGCTGCGTCCTGCTGCTTGCAGGTATTGCGCAAGCCGCCGAAAAACCCGTGATCCGCATCGGCGCCCGGGTGTTCACCGAGCAGACCCTGCTCGCCGAAATCACTTCCCAATACCTGCGCACCAAGGGCTACGACGCCCGCGTGACCGGCGGCCTGGGCAGCAACCTGGCGCGCAGTGCCCAGGAAAGCGGGCAACTGGACCTGATATGGGAATACACCGGCGTGTCGCTGGTGGCCTACAACCATATCGACGAGAAACTCGACAGCGAACAGTCCTACGCTCGGGTCAAAGAACTCGATGGGAAAAAAGGCCTGGTCTGGCTATCGCCGTCGCGCTTTAGCAACACCTATGCCCTGGCGCTGCCGGAGAAAGTCGCCCAGGAACATCCCGAAATCAACAGCATCAGCGACCTCACCAACGCCATGGCCGAGAACACCAAAGAGCACCGTCTGGTCGCCCTGGACACCGAGTTCGCCAACCGCTCCGATGGCCTGGCCGGCATGGTCAAGCTGTACGACATGAACCTGACACGCAAGAACACCCGGCAAATGGACGCCGGCCTGGTCTACACCGCACTGCGTAACGGCCAGGTGTTTGCCGGTTTGGTCTACACCACCGACGGGCGCCTCAACGCCTTTAAGTTGAAGCTGCTGGAAGACGACAAGCACTACTTCCCGGATTACACCGCAGCCCCGGTGATCCGCCAGGAATACCTCGACAAACACCCGCAACTGGCCGCCGAACTCAAGCCTTTGGCCCACCTTTTCGACGATGAAACCATGCGCCAGCTCAATGCACGGGTCGACGTCGACCATGAAAGCCCGTCCGCCGTTGCCGCCGATTTCCTGCGCCAACATCCAATCAACTAAAAAGGAGAAGACATGGAATTTTTGAACGCCTTTTCCCATCTTGATTGGGCCCAGGTCCTGCACCTGACCTGGCAGCACATCACCCTGGTCGGCATCGCAGTGATCCTCGCGATCTTCATCGGCGTGCCCCTGGGCATTCTGATGACGCGCTTCCCGACCCTGGCCGGCCCGTTGCAAGCCAGCGCCACAGTGTTGCTGACCGTGCCATCCATCGCGCTGTTCGGCCTGCTGCTGCCGTTCTACTCCAAGTTCGGCCAGGGCCTGGGGCCAATGCCGGCGATCACCGCCGTGTTCCTTTACTCCCTGCTGCCAATCATGCGTAACACCTACCTGGCCCTCACCGGCGTTGAGCCAGGCATTCGCGAAGCCGCACGCGGCATCGGCATGACCTTCGGCCAGCGCCTGCGCATGGTCGAACTGCCGATTGCGGTGCCGGTGATTCTCGCTGGCGTGCGTACCGCCGTGGTGATGAATATCGGTGTGATGACCATCGCCGCCACCATCGGTGCCGGTGGCCTGGGTGTACTTATTCTGGCTTCCATCAGCCGCAGCGATATGTCGATGCTGATCGTCGGCGCCGTGCTGGTCAGTCTCCTGGCCATCTTCGCCGACCTGCTTCTGCAATGGCTGCAACGCTCGCTGACTCCAAAAGGATTGCTCAAATGATCGAACTTCAAAACCTGTCCAAGACTTTTCAAAGCAACGGCAAGACCGTCACCGCCGTCAACGATGTAAGCCTGACCGTCAACGAAGGCGAAATTTGCGTATTCCTGGGGCCCTCGGGCTGCGGCAAGAGCACCACGCTGAAGATGATCAACCGCCTGATCAAGCCATCCTCGGGCAAGATCCTGATCAACGGCGAAGACACCACCGATCTCGATGAAGTAACCCTGCGCCGTAACATCGGCTACGTGATCCAGCAGATCGGCCTGTTCCCCAACATGACCATCGAAGAAAACATCGTGGTGGTGCCCAAGCTGCTCGGTTGGGACAAGCAAAAATGCCACGACCGCGCCCGCGAATTGATGAGCATGATCAAGCTGGAGCCCAAGCAGTACCTGCATCGCTACCCGCGTGAATTGTCGGGTGGGCAGCAACAGCGCATCGGTGTGATCCGCGCCCTGGCGGCGGATGCGCCGCTGCTGCTGATGGACGAGCCGTTCGGCGCGGTCGACCCGATCAACCGCGAGATGATCCAGAACGAGTTCTTCGAGATGCAGCGCGCGCTGAACAAGACCGTGATCATGGTCAGCCATGACATCGACGAAGCCATCAAGCTGGGTGACAAGATCGCCATCTTCCGCGCCGGCAAGCTGCTGCAGATCGACCACCCGGACACGCTGCTGGCGCACCCGGCCGACGAGTTCGTCAGCAATTTCGTGGGCCAGGACAGCACCCTCAAGCGCCTGCTGCTGGTAAAAGCCGAAGACGCGGCGGACAACGCGCCGTCGGTAAGCCCGGAAACACCGGTGGCCGATGCGCTGGAATTGATGGACGAGCACGACCGCCGCTATGTGGTGGTCACCTGTTCGGAGAACAAGGCGCTGGGCTACGTACGCCGCCGCGACCTGCACCGCCAGGCCGGCACCTGCGGCCAGTACCTGCGCGAGTTCAATGCCACGGCGGCGTACGACGAGCATTTGCGCATCCTGCTGTCGCGCATGTACGAGTTCAACCGCTCGTGGTTGCCGGTGATGGATGCCGAGCGCGTGTTCCTGGGCGAAGTGACCCAGGAGTCGATTGCCGAGTACCTGAGTTCCGGTAAGTCCCGTGGGGGCAAGACCAGCATTGTCTCGCCTGCCGAAACTGCTTTGGCTTGATAGATCGCTATCGCAGGCAAGCCAGCTCCCACAGGGGAATGCATTCCAGCATAAGAATGCAGTTCAAATGTGGGAACTGGCTTGCCTGCGATGAATACACCGCAAATCCATCTGATTGGCCCCATCCGGGGAACATCAATCCGTCACACCGGTCGGTTACATAAGTAGCTGCACGCGGCCGCGCGACGAACGCGTGCAAAAACGCGACATTTTTAGTTGATCCCACGCCCGCCAAGCCCTAAAGTTCGCGCCGAACGTCCATGCTGGAAACGATCCATCCGGCTCAAGTACTGACGACGAGACAGCAAGGCCAAGGGCAGCTTACCCCATGGCCTTTTTGCTTTCGGCGACATGCCTTGGGAAGTAGGCGAACCAAAGTGGGGATACGGAGGACGTTCATTTGCACCCATTGATCAAATTAGTTTGCCCTTAGGAGTTCCCAGCATGTCGATCAACGTCGAAGATTATTTCGCGCGCGCCACTTTTGACAAAATGAAGGCGTTCGCCGACAAGCAAGAAACCCCGTTCGTGGTGATCGACACCGCGATGATCAGCCAGGCCTACGACGACCTGCGCGCCGGTTTCGAATTCGCCAAGGTGTATTACGCCGTCAAGGCCAACCCGGCCGTTGAGATCATCGACCTGTTGAAAGACAAGGGTTCGAGCTTCGACATCGCCTCGATCTATGAGCTGGACAAGGTCATGGACCGCGGCGTCAGCGCCGACCGTATCAGCTACGGCAACACCATCAAGAAATCCAAGGACATCCGCTACTTCTATGAGAAGGGCGTGCGTCTGTTCTCCACCGACTCCGAAGCCGACCTTCGCAACATCGCCAAGGCCGCGCCGGGTTCGAAAGTGTATGTGCGTATCCTCACCGAAGGCTCGACCACTGCTGACTGGCCGTTGTCGCGTAAATTCGGCTGCCAGACCGACATGGCCATGGACCTGCTGATCCTCGCCCGCGACCTGGGCCTGGTGCCTTACGGCATCTCGTTCCACGTCGGCTCGCAACAGCGCGACATCAGCGTGTGGGACGCAGCCATCGCCAAGGTCAAGGTGATCTTCGAACGCCTCAAAGAAGAAGACGGCATCCACCTGAAGCTGATCAACATGGGCGGTGGCTTCCCGGCCAACTACATCACCCGCACCAACAGCCTGGAAACCTACGCTGAAGAAATCATCCGCTTCCTCAAGGAAGACTTCGGGGACGACCTGCCGGAAATCATTCTGGAACCAGGCCGTTCATTGATCGCCAACGCCGGCATCCTGGTCAGCGAAGTGGTGCTGGTGGCGCGCAAGTCCCGTACCGCCGTCGAGCGCTGGGTGTACACGGATGTGGGCAAGTTCTCCGGCCTGATCGAAACCATGGACGAAGCCATCAAGTTCCCGATCTGGACCGAGAAGAAAGGCGAGATGGAAGAAGTGGTCATCGCCGGCCCGACCTGCGACAGCGCCGATATCATGTACGAAAACTACAAGTACGGCCTGCCGTTGAACCTGGCCATTGGTGATCGTCTGTACTGGTTGTCGACCGGTGCCTACACCACCAGCTACAGCGCGGTTGAGTTCAATGGGTTCCCGCCGCTGAAATCCTTCTACGTTTAACCCCACCCCCGATCGTTCCCACGCTCTGCGTGGGAACGCCTCCTGTGACGCTCTGCGTTACGCGCTCAAGTGCGGACGCGGAGCGTCCAGGGCGGCATCCCACGCGGAGCGTGGGAACGATCAGCTCGTAGCTCGTTGCTGGTACAACTCGGCCATGGCGCGAATTCGCGGGTCATCCGCCCGTGCCAGCGCCTTGTGTGCCGTTTGCAGAAACTTGAGATTCCCGCCTGCCAGCGCCTTGTGCAACCACTCCAGCGCCGCGTCGACCTGGCCGCTGCCTGCCAGCACCGCCGCATGGCTGAACTGCCCACGAAAATCACCTGCCTCGGCTGAGCGGCGGTACCACTCAACGGCCGCCTCAACATCCTTGGGGCAATGCTGCCCGTCTTCCAGGTAACGCCCGAGCAGGTTCATCGACTTGGCATGGCCCTGTTCGGCAGCCTGGCGATACAGCGCCAGTGCTTGCGCCTGGTCTTCAACAACGCCACGGCCGGTAGCCAAGAGGTTGGCGTAGTTGTACTGCCCCCAATCCAACCCGGCGTGTGCCGCCAGACGATATTCCCGTGCTGCGGCGGCTTCATCGACAGCGCAGCCCCAGCCATGCTCCCGGCAACGCCCGATCATATTGCGCGCCATCAGGTGCCCGCCCTGCGCGGCAATCTGGAACCAGCGCAGCGCCAGGGCCTCATCGCGGGCAATGCCGCGCCCTTTCAGCAAGATTTGCCCGAGCAGGGCCTGGGCATCGACCACGCCTGCCTTGGCCGCGATCAGAATGGCCTGGGCGGCGCGCACCGGGGAGTCATCGAGCATGCTCTGCAATTGTTCGACATTGAGCACTTCTTCGCGGCGCAATAAAAAGCCCATGCTCAGACCTCGACCCAGCGGCGCAACAGGTTGTGGTAGGTGCCGGTGAGCTGGATCAGCGCAGGGTGGTCGGGCACGTCGCGGGTCAGTTGCTGGATCGCGCCGTCCATTTCAAACAGCAAGGTGCGCTGGCTGTCTTCGCGCACCAGGCTTTGGGTCCAGAAGAACGAGGCATAACGCGCGCCACGGGTCACCGCGTTGACTTTGTGCAGGCTGGAGCCGGGGTACAGCACCATGTCGCCGGCGGGTAGCTTGACCCGTTGCAGGCCGAACGTGTCCTGGATCTCAAGTTCCCCACCGTCGTAGTCGTCGGGGTCGCTGAAGAACAACGTGGACGAAAGGTCGGTGCGCACGCGCTCATGGCTGCCTTTGGGTTGGCGCACCGCGTTGTCGATATGAAAGTCGAAACTGCCGCCAGCGGTGTAGCAGTTGAGCAGTGGCGGGAAGACTTTATGCGGCAGCGCGGCCGACATGAACAGCGGGTTGCTCCACAACCGTTCCAGCATCGCCGCGCCGATTTCCTTGGCCAGGGGGTGGCCTTCGGGTAATTGCAGGTTGTGCTTGGCCTTGGCCGACTGGTGCCCGGCGGTGATTTTGCCGTCAGCCCATTCGGTCTCTTCCAGGGCTTGGCGAATGCGCAGCACCTCCTCGCGAGAGAACAGGCCGGGAATGTGCAGCAACATGAGGCAATACCTGCGATCAGAGAGGCGCCAATGGTATTGATTCTTATCCTCCCTGTAAAACACGGGGACGAACGAGAGCGCAAAATCCGTAACAAAAAAGTGTAAAGAATGTAAATTCGATGCGAATAGCAATATCTCGCAATTGATACAAAGTCTTGTTGGCCCTATATTCCGCGGCCTCACATCCTTGGGGAAGGGACACGTCATGTCGCGCACTACACTAATAACAACCGCCAGTTCACCGCGTATGCTGGCCTCGGCCATCGGCGTTGCACTCAGCGCCAGCTCTGCCGCCCACATGGCGCAGGCAGCGGAAAACACCGAGCAAAAAGGCGAGCGCACCCCTATCTCCCTCGGCGCCACCAACATCACCGGCCAGGAGCAGGACAACACCTCCTACCAGGTGGAAAAAGCCTCGTCGCAGAAGTACACCGCGCCGCTGGTGGACACGCCGCGTTCGGTCACTGTGGTGCCGCAACAAGTCCTCAAGGACACCGCCGCCACCTCGTTGCAGGACGCCTTGCGCACCGTACCGGGTATCACCTTCGGTGCCGGTGAAGGTGGCAATCCTCAGGGCGACCGTCCGTTCATCCGTGGTTTTGATGCCCAGGGCGATACCTACCTCGATGGCGTACGCGATACCGGCGGCCAGAGCCGCGAGATCTTCGACATCGAGTCCATCGAAGTCAGCAAAGGCCCGAACTCTTCGTTCGGTGGTCGTGGTTCGGCCGGTGGCAGCCTCAACCTGGTGAGCAAGACCCCACAAGCGCGGGACTTCACCAACGGCGGCTTTACCTATGGCTCCGACCAGACCCGCCGCTACGTGCTCGACGTGAACCGCCAGTTCCTGGACGACAGCGCGGCATTCCGCCTGAACCTGATGAGCCATGAACAAAACGTGGCTGGCCGCGATGCGGTGAACTACGACCGTTGGGGCGTGGCACCGTCGCTGACGTTTGGCCTGGGCACGCCGACCCGCGTCAACCTCAGCTACTACCACATGGAAAGTGACGACCTGCCGGATTCGGGGATTCCGTATGGCTATGGCTCAGCGACCGCCACGGCCCACGCGCATGACAAACCCAACGACGGCGGCGACAGCAACAACTTCTACGGTTTGAAAAGCCGTGACTTCCGCAAGACCCGCGCCGACATCAGCACGGTCTCCATCGAGCACGACCTGAACGACAACATGACGCTCAAGAACACCCTGCGTCACGGCAGCACCGGCCAGGACTATGTGCTCACCCAGCCGGATGACAGCAAGTTCAACGTCAACCGCTACGGCACCGTCTGGCGTCGCGCCAACAGCCGTGTCTCCACCACGACCACAACCACCAACCAGACTGACCTGTTTGGCAGCTTCCAGGCCCTGGGCTTCAAGCACACTTACTCTACTGGCCTGGAGTTCACCGGTGAAGAAACCCGTGTCAGCGGCTACACCGTCAGCCCTAACGCCAACCCAGTGTGCACAACGGCCAAGGGCAGCCTGGGCGGCCAGTGCACGTCGCTGAGCAACCCGAACCCGGACGACGCCTGGAACGGCAGCATTGCGCGCAACTATATGGGCACCAACACCAAAGCCACCAGCCGCGCCGCGTACGTGTTCGATACCATCGAGCTCGATCCGAAATGGCTGCTGAACGTGGGCCTGCGCTACGACACCTTTGACACCGAAGCCAACACCAACACAGTGCCGAGCGCGACGGTAAAAGCCCGCAGCAAGATCAAGGACGACAGTCAGTTCTTTAACTGGCAGGCCGGCCTTGTCTGGAAGCCGGTGGAGAACGGCAGCATCTACGCCTCGTACGCCACATCGGCCACGCCAGCCGGTGGCCTGATAGGCGAAGGTTCCGACGGCAACCCGCTGTCTGCCGGTGCTGCCACCAGCGACTTGCAGCCAGAAGAAACCGTCAACTACGAACTGGGCACCAAATGGGACCTGTTCCACGACCGCCTGTCCCTGACCGCAGCCGTGTTCCGCACCGAGAAGAAAAACACCCGCATCCTGGTGGATGCACTCACCTACCAGAACGCCGGTGAATCTCAGGTCGACGGCATCGAGTTGTCCGCCAGCGGCAAAATCACCGAACAATGGCAGGTGTTTGCGGGCTACAGCTATCTGGACAGCGAACTGGTCAAATCCGGCCTCAACGGGCGTAACGGTGTCGTGAGTGCGGGCTCCAACAAAGGCAATCAGATGCCCAACACGCCGAAGAACTCCTTCAGCCTGTGGACCACCTACGAGATCACGCCCAAGCTGACCGTCGGCGGCGGCGCCTTCTACGTCGATGAGGTTTACGGCGATGTCGGCAACACAGTGTATGTACCCTCCTACACCCGCTACGACGCCATGGCCAGCTACAAGCTGACCAAGAACGTCGACCTGCAACTGAACGTGCAGAACCTGACCGACAAAACCTACTACGACAAGGCCTTCTCCACGCATTTCGCCAACCAGGCGGCGGGGCGTACGGCGTTGTTGACCACCAGCTTCCACTTCTAAAAGCGGTAAAGTTCCAGCCAGAAGCCCCACACATCGGATGCGTGGGGCTTTTGCGTGTTCCCAGGCAACTCACGGCATAATGCGCGCCGTGATCAGATATCCAGCTAAGCGAGGCGCTCCGACGTGTTGAAGAAAACCCTGTTCCAGTTGCATTGGTTCTTCGGCATCACGGCCGGGCTGGTGCTGGCCTTGATGGGGGTCACCGGGGCCGCGTACTCGTTTCAGGACGAGATCCTGCGGGCGCTCAACCCCACCGTGTTGAGCGTGCAGAAACGCGAGGCCGGTGTACTGCCGCCCGCCGAGTTGGTACGCAAGCTGGAAGCGGCCGAAGGCAAGACCGTGGCCATGCTGTGGGTAGAAAGTGAAAGCGGCAACGCCGGCCGCGTGTCCTTCACCCCGCCACCGGGCGAGCGCCGTGGCCAGATGCGCTACTTTGACCCGTACACCGGCGACTACATGGGTGACGCGGTCGGCCAGGACCTGTTCGGTTTTATCCTGCAATTGCACCGCTTCCTCGCCATCGGTGACACCGGGCGCAACATCACCGGCGCCTGCACCCTGATCCTGCTGTTTTTCTGCCTCTCCGGCCTGTACCTGCGCTGGCCGCGCCAGGTGAAAAGCTGGCGCGTCTGGCTGACCCTGGACTGGCGCAAAAAGGGCCGCAGCTTCAATTGGGACCTGCACTCGGTATTCGGCACCTGGTGCCTGTTGTTTTATCTTTTGGCGGCGTTGACCGGGCTGTATTGGTCCTACGACTGGTACAACCGTGGCGTGACCAAACTGCTGTCCGACGCGCCGCAGAACGAGCGCATGCGCAAGCGCGGTCCCCCGCCCTCAGGCCCGGCTCCGGTGGCCAACTATGACGCGATCTGGAGCAGCATCTACAGCAACGCCGGTCCCGACTTGAGCGCCTACAACATTCGGATGCCCGCGGTCGCCGGGCAACCGGCCACCGTGTATTACCTTCTCACTTCATCGCCCCATGACCGTGCGCTGAACCAGATCAACCTGGACCCGGCCACCGGCGAGGTCAAATCCCACGAGCGCTACGCCAGCAAAAGCCTCAAGGCGCAGTTGCTGACCAGTGTGTATGCGCTGCACACCGGCAGCTATTTCGGCCTGGTCGGGCGCATCGTCCTCACCGTCAGCTCACTGCTTATGCCGCTGTTTTTCATCACGGGCTGGCTGCTGTACCTGGACCGACGCCGCAAAAAGCGCCAGGTCCGCGATGCCCGCAAAGGTTTGACAGATAACCACAGCAATGCCCCGGCCTGGCTGATCGGCTTCGCCAGCCAGAGCGGCTTTGCCGAACAACTGGCCTGGCAAACGGCCGGGCAACTGCGGGCTGCGGGCCTGGCGGTGAAGGTGCAGCCCCTGGGCAGTGTCAGCCGCGACGACCTCAGCCAATCACAGAACGCGCTGTTTGTGGTCAGTACCTTTGGCGACGGCGAAGCCCCCGACAGCGCCCGAGGTTTCGAGCGCAGCGTGCTCGGCCATTCGCTGCCCCTCACAGGCTTGAACTACTCGGTGCTGGCCCTGGGTGACCGGCAGTACGAACATTTTTGCGGCTTTGCCCGGCGCCTGCATTTCTGGCTGACCAACCAGGGCGGCACCCCGCTGTTTGCCCCGGTGGAAGTCGACAGCGGCGACGCAGTGGCCCTGCACACCTGGCAACAGCAACTGGGCCAGCTCACCGGGCATGCGCCGGCAGCGGCCTGGCCGACGGCCCAGTACGAAAACTGGACCCTGAGCCAACGCACCCTGCTCAACCCCGACAGTGTCGGCTCGCCCGTCTACCTGCTGGGCCTCACATCCACGTCTGCACACAGCTGGCTGGCCGGCGACCTGGTGGAAGTCCTGCCGCGCAATTGCCCCTGGGCCATCGAACACTTCCTGGCCGGCCTGGGCTTGGTCGGCAGCGACGGTGTGGTGATCGACGGCGTGGCCCACACCCTTGATCAAGCCCTGGCCACGCGCCAACTGCCGGACAACCGCACGCACCTGGTCGGCCTGCACGCCCAGGCATTGGTGGACGCGCTGGTCCCCCTGGGCATGCGCGAATACTCCATCGCCTCGATTGCCAGCGACGGCGTGCTGGAGCTGATTGTGCGCCAGGAGCGCCACCCCGACGGCAGCCTGGGGCTTGGCTCCGGCTGGCTGACTGAACACGCCGCCCTCGGCTCGGCCATCAGCCTGCGCCTGCGGCGCAACAGCGGCTTCCATTTGCCCGACGCGCCTGTGCCACTGATTCTGCTGGGCAACGGCACCGGGCTTGCGGGCCTGCGCAGCTTGCTCAAAGCACGCATTGCCGACGGCCAGCAGCGAAACTGGCTGCTGTTCGGCGAGCGCAATATCGCCCACGACTACCTGTGCCAGGACGAACTGCAAGGCTGGCTCGCCAGTGGAGACCTGGCCCTGCTGGACCTGGCATTTTCCCGCGATCAAGAGGAGAAGATCTACGTACAGGATCGCCTGCGCGAGTCAGCGGATGTGCTGCGCAAATGGCTGGCGGATGGCGCGGCGATTTATGTGTGTGGCAGCTTGCAGGGGATGGCGACGGGGGTGGATCAGGCACTGGCAGACATCTTGGGCAAGGAGGCGCTGGAGCGCCTGATCGAACAGGGCCGCTATCGTCGGGATGTCTACTGACCCCGCTAATTTGATCGTTCCCACGCTCCGCGTGGGAATGCCGCCCTGGACGCTCCGCGTCCGCTCTTGACGGCGTGACGCGGAGCGTCACAGGATGCGTTCCCACGCAGAGCGTGGGAACGATCAGGCCGGTTGCAGTTTTTGCTCGAACACTGAAACCCCGTCCAAGTCCCGTAGCATCACCGTCAACTCCGCCGTCTGCCCATCTATCTGCACTTCACCAAAAAACTGAAAGCCCGCAAACGGCGAGGTATTCTGCGCCGGTGGCGCCTTCTGGAACACCACGTGCGGGCCAAAGGTTTTATCCAGTGGGTTGGGCCCGAAACTCCCAGCATTCAACGGCCCTGCCACAAACTCCCAGAACGGCTCGAAATCCTGGAACGTCGCACGGTCAGGGTGATAGTGATGCGCTGCACAGTAATGCACATCGGCCGTCAGCCACACGTGGTTGCGCACCTTATGCTCATGCAGGAACCCCAGCAGTTCGGCGATCTCCAGCTCACGCCCTTGCGCCGGGCCAGGGTCGCCATTGGCGATCGCTTCCCAACGCGCCACGCCGGGGCTGACTTCACCGTCGGGCACGCCCAGACCGATGGGCATGTCGGCGGCGACCACCTTCCACTGCGCTTGCGAGGCCTTGAGCCCGCGTTTGAGCCAGTCCAACTGTTCCCGCCCGAGGAAGGGTTTTTCCGCGCCCAGGTTGTCATCATTCGGCCCACGATAGCTGCGCATATCCAACACAAACACATCCAGCAGCGGCCCATAACTGAGCTTGCGATAAATGCGCCCGCCACCGTCGGCGCTCTGTCGGCGCATGGGTGAATATTCCAGCCAGGCCTGGCGGGCACGGCCCACCAAGGTATTGATGTCGCGGGTCTGGTAACGCTCATCCAACTGCTTGCTCGATGACCAGTTGTTGATCACCTCGTGATCGTCCCACTGCCAGATCTGCGGTACCTCGGCATTGAAGCGGCGCACGTTTTCATCCAGCAGGTTGTAGCGGTAATTACCGCGATATTCATCGAGGGTTTCCGCGACTTTGCTTTTGGCTTCGGTGGTAATGTTGCGCCAGATGCGCCCGCCTTCAGTGGTGAGCTGCGCGGGGACCGGGCCGTCGGCATAGATGGTGTCGCCGCTGTGGATAAAAAAGTCCGGCAGGCGCAGGCGCATGGCTTCATAGATGCGCATGCCACCGATGTCCGGGTTGATGCCGAAGCCTTGGCCGACAGTGTCGCCGCTCCACACAAAACGGATGTCACGCCGCTGTTGCGGCACGCTGCGCAAGTGGCCGAACCAGGGTTCACTGGCAATGCCAGTCTGGGCGTCTTCGAAATGCACGCGGTAGAAAATCGCCTGGTCGACCGGCAGCCCGGTGAGCTCGACACGGGCGGTAAAGTCGGTGCGGCTGTCGGCTAGGGGCGAGACGAATCGGCGCGGGTTGCTGAACACGCTGCGGGTATCCCACTCCACCACCATCTTCGCCGGGCGGTCACTGCGGCTCCAGATCATTGCGCGATCGCCCTGCAGGTCGCCCGATTGCACGCCGTCAGTGAGTTGGGGTCGGTCCTTCACCGAAGCGATCACCGCCGGCGCCAGGCCCGGCAACAACAGGCCAGCGCCCACGGCTTGCATCACACGGCGGCGACCGAGATCGAAGTGGCTCATGCAGGTGCCCTCTTGAGTATCAAAAGGGCCACTAAAGCATGATGGGATGAAGCGGATGTGACACCGATTAGCAGAACGGTCGAGTTCACCTGTGGGAGCTGGCTTGCCTGCGATGCAAGCACCTCGGTGTATCAGGCAAACCCCGTCGAGGCTATCGCAGGCAAGCCAGCTCCCACATTTTCTGCCAGTGTCAGGCAGTCACGGCCAGTTCGGCCGCTTCCGGTCGCTTGAGCACGGCATACACCAAACCGGTCAACACACTGCCCGCCACAATCGCCAACAAGTACAACAACGCATGGTTCATCGCATTCGGAATCACCAGCACAAACAACCCGCCATGGGGCGCGGCGAGTTTGCAGCCGAAGTACATCGACAGCGCACCGGTCAACGCGCCACCGGCGATGCTGGCCGGAATGACGCGCAGCGGGTCTTTGGCGGCGAAGGGAATCGCGCCTTCAGAGATAAAGCACAGCCCCAGGATCATCGCCGCCTTGCCGGCCTCGCGCTCGGTCTGGGCGAACTTGCGCCGGGCCAGCAACGTGGCGATGCCCATGCCAATCGGCGGCACCATGCCGGCGGCCATGGTCGCGGCCATCGGCGCGCCGCTCGACGCGGCCAGCAGGCCAACCGAAAACGCATACGCCGCCTTGTTGATCGGCCCGCCCAAATCCACACACATCATGCCGCCGAGCAGAATGCCCAGCAGCACCGCGTTGGTGGTGCCCATGGTGCTGAGGAAATCCGTCAGGCCCGTGAGCAAGCGGGCGACCGGTGGGCCCACCAGGTAGATCATCACCAAGCCGGTAAACAGGCTCGCCAATAACGGGATGATCAGGATCGGCTTGAGCGCTTCCAGGCTCTGAGGCAGTTGCACCGTGCGGCTGATCAGCTTGACGCAATATCCGGCGACGAAACCGGCCAGGATGCCGCCGATAAACCCAGCCCCCAGCGTCCCCGCCAGCAGCCCGCCGATCATGCCGGGCGCAAGGCCAGGACGGTCGGCAATCGAGTAGGCGATGTAGCCCGCCAGCAGCGGCACCATCAACAGGAACGCCTGGTCACCCACGGATTTGAGCGCCGCCGCCAAGGTACCGGGCTGCTCGAAAGCATGGATGCCGAAGACAAACGACAAGGCGATCAGCAAGCCCCCCGCCACCACCATCGGCAACATATACGACACGCCGGTGAGCAGGTGTTTGTAGACGCCGGTTTTCTCCGCCTTGGCCGGTGCACCGCCGGCCGCACTTTCCACCGCGCCTTCGGCCAGGGCTTTGTTGAGGATGGCTTCGGATTGCTTGAGGGCAATGCCGGTGCCACAGCGGTAAATCTTCTTGCCGGCGAAACGCTCGGTGGCCACCTCGATATCGGCCGCGAGCAACACCACATCGGCATCGGCAATCGCTTGCGGGCTTAACGGCGTGCGAGCGCCCACCGAGCCCTGGGTTTCGACCTGCAGGTCATAACCCAGGCGCTGAGCAGTCTGCTGCAAGGCTTCGGCGGCCATGAACGTGTGGGCCACACCGGTGGGGCACGCGGTAATTGCGACGATACGCGGCGCAGCCTTGGCCGCCACCGGGGCGGCGTCGGCGACATACACCTGGGCTTCTTCGGCGCCCCGGCGCAGTACGCCTTCGACATCCGCCAACGCCTGGGCCGGCGTGCTCTGGAACACACGCTTGCCGACAAACCGCTGCATATCCACCGGGGTACTGCTGACCAACAGCACCCACTCGGCATCATCAATCGTCGCCTGGGACAACTGGCGCTCCGGACGCTGCACATCGACGACTTCAACACTGGTGTGCAAGCCCATGCGCTGGGCGGCGGCGTCCAACAAGCGGGCGCACAGCACACTGGTGACCATGCCGTTCGGGCAGGCGGTAACAATGGCTAACTTCATCACAAACCCTCTTATTGTTCTGTCAGCGTGCGTACTTCGACGCCGCTTTCGAGATGCGCCAACTGGGCGTCATCGCTGATGCCAAAACCGATCTGTGTCACCGCCATCGCGGCAATCGCCGTGGCCCGGCGCAGGGTGTGCTCCGGCGTGTCGCCACTGAGCAAACCGTGGAGCATCCCGGCTAGCAGCGAGTCGCCGGCACCCACGGTACTGGCCACTGCCACCTTGGGCGGCGTGGCATGCAGCGCCGCACCCGGGCGGTACCAGGTCACACCTGCGGCCCCGTCGGAGACCACCACATGTTCGACGCCTTGCTGATGCAGGCGGCTGATGGCATCGGTGGCGTTACCCAAGGCCTCGGCCAACTCTTCGGTATTGGGTTTGACCAGCCACGGGCCAACCTCCAACCCCAGGCGCAGCGCTTCGCCGCTGGTGTCCAGGGCGATTTTTAAACCGAGGTCTTTCAACGCCTCCAGCAAACCTTTAAACCACTGCGGGCTGACGCCGCGCGGCAAGCTACCGGCCACCACGACCGCATCGAACTCCGGGCCAATGATCGCGACCATCTTGAGCAGCGCTTTTAGCGCCTCTTCAGTCACCAGCGGCCCCGGTGCATTGATGTCGGTGACACGCCCATCCTGTTCGGCAATCTTGATATTGCTCCGGGTTTCGCCGGGAACCCGGATGAAGGCATCGCCAAACCCACGGCGCTTGATCAGCGCATTGAAAGCCTGGGGGTTGGCACTGCCGAGGAACCCGCCCACGCTGACGTAATGGCCCAGGTCCGCCAGCACTTGCGCCACATTCACGCCTTTGCCGGCCGCGTGGGTGAGCATCGCTTCACTGCGATTGACCTCACCGGGTTGCAGGTGCGCCAGACGTACCGTGAGGTCCAACGCCGGGTTCAGCGTCAGGGTCAGAATATTTGCCATCTACACGGCCTCCACTAGGGCACGCACTTCGGCGGGCGAACCCACTGCCAGTGCTTGTTGCGCCAGGCCCTGGGCCTCGCTCAGACTGAATTCACGCACTCGCGCCTTCACTTCAGGAATGCTGCGGGCCGACACGCTCAACTCATCCACGCCCAGGCCGACCAGCACCGGCACCGCCAGCGGGTCCGCCGCCAACTCGCCGCACACACCTACCCATTTGCCGTGGGCATGGGCGGCGCGCACGGTGATGTCGATCAGTTGCAGGACTGCCGGATGCAAGCCATCGGCCTGGGCCGACAGGGTCGGGTGGCCGCGGTCGATGGCCAGGGTGTATTGGGTCAGGTCGTTGGTGCCGACGCTGAAGAAGTCGACTTCCTTGGCGAGGACCGGCGCCAGCAACGCGGCTGAGGGCACTTCGATCATGATCCCCAGTTGCAGGTCCGCCACCGGGATCTCCAGGCGCAGGCGCTCGGTCATGTCCCGGGCGGCGCGCCACTCATCCACGCTGCCGACCATGGGGAACATGATGCGCAGCGGGCGGTTATCCGCAGCACGCAGCAGCGCCCGCAGTTGCGCTTCCATGATCTGCGGGCGTTGCAACGTCAGGCGAATGCCGCGCACACCCAGGAAGGGGTTTTCCTCTTCGGCGATCGGCCAATAGGGCAAAGGCTTGTCGCCGCCCACATCCAGGGTGCGCACCACCAACGGGCGACCATTGAGGCCGTCGAGTACGCGACGGTATTCGGCCTCCTGGGTGGCCTCGTCCGGCGCCTGGGGGTGGGCCATGAAAATCAGTTCGGTGCGCAGCAGGCCAATGCCTTCGGCGCCCTGCTCCACGGCACTGGCCACCCCGGCGCTTTCGCCAATGTTGGCGAACACTTCCACGGCGTGTCCGTCGCGGGTCAGCGCCGGTTCATGGCGTTGGGCCGAAGCGGCTTGCAAGCGCTGCTCGCGGCTGTCGCGCTCCACGGTGGCCCGTTGCAGGGTGGCGGCGTCGGGGTCCACATGCAGGCGGCCGCGCTGGCCATCGAGCAACAGCGGCGTGCCCGCGTTGAGCAATAACACCGCAGCGCCAGCGCCGACCAAGGCCGGAATGCCCAAAGCGCGGGCGACAATGGCGCTGTGAGCGGTGGCGCCGCCCCGGGCGGTGAGAATGCCGGCAACGCGGGCCGGGTCCAGGCGCGCCACGTCCGAAGGGCCGACTTCTTCCATCACCAGGATGTAGGGCTCGCTCGGTTCCTGCACGCTTTGGACGCCGCACAACTGGGCCAGCACGCGGCGGCCGATGTCGCGCAAGTCGGCAGCACGCTCGGCCAGCAAGGCATCCTGCAAGGCTTCCTGCTGTTTGGCGGCGGCTTCGATCACGCTCATCCAGGCGGCTTCGGCGCTTTCGCCTTGCTTGAGGCGGGTGTCGACTTCGTCGGTGAGTTCCGGGTCGTCGAGCATTTCCTGGTGCGTGATGAAAATCTCGCGGATGGCCTTGGCCTGGCTACGCTCGATCAAGCCCTGGATATCCGTGCGCACCTCGCTCAAGGCCGTGTGCAGACGCTGGCGTTCGGCGGCGGCGGACTCACCGCGCAACGGGTAATCGAACACTTGCGGCACCTGGATATGGGCCGGGCCGATGGCGATACCCGGTGCGGCGGCAATGGCCTGGAGTTGGCTACCGCTCAGTGGCGCGCTGAGCACCGGTTCGATATCGACCTGTGCTGGCTGTGCGCTCACGGTGGGCAAGGGCTCGACCTCTTCGCCAAGGCCCTCTTGCACGGCGGCCAAGAGGGCGGGCAGTGCATCGCCGGCCACCGTCGGCTCGGCCACGAACTCCAGCACCTGACCACGACGTGCGCCGAGGCTGAGCAACTTGCTCAGGCTTTTGACCGACACGGCGCCCACCGCGCCATCGACGATGCGCACGCGGATATCGCCATCAAAACTTTTCGCCAATTGCGCCAGGATCTTGGCCGGGCGCGCGTGCAGGCCGTGGGCGTTGGCCAGGGTAATACGGGCGCTGGGCCAGTCCGACGGCAGTTCACCGCCCAGCACTTCCAGCACCGCGCGGCTGCTGGTGGCGCGCCCCAACTCCTGGCCGCGCCCTTCAATGAGCAAGGCACACAGGCGTTCAAGCAGGGTCTGGTGCGCTTCACCGAGGCTCGCCAGGCAGAACAGGCCGTGCAGGGGCTGGCCGAGGTAACGCATGGGTTTGTCCGGCGTCACAAAGGCCAGGCCCGGACGCTTGACCGTCTGCTCGCTGTGCAACCACCACAGGCCATCGCCCAGGGGCAGCGCGTCGACCTGCTGCAATACGGCTGCAAAGCCATTGCTCACGCAGTCGGCCTGGCGCAGCAGGCGCGCACCGCGCCACACCAACTCTTCAAAATCATCGGCCGACACGCCCAGGCTGATCATCTGCGCATCCAGCGCCAGTTCCTGGGGCGCGCCTTGCAACAGTTTCAACAGCGCTTCGGCGCTGCCGGCACGGCGCAACGCCTGGCCCAGGTCGGTTTCGCCGAGGGCACGGGTGAGCAGTTGCAACAGGCGCAGGTGTTCATCGGATTTAGCCGCGATGCCAATCGCCAGGTAAACGATCTGGCCATCGCCCCAGTCCACCCCTTCGGGGAACTGCAGCAGGCGCACACCAGTGGAAAACACCTGGTCGCGGGTTTCTGGCGTGCCGTGGGGTATAGCGATGCCTTGGCCGAGAAAGGTCGAGCCTTGGGCTTCACGGGCCTGCAGGCCACTGAGATAACCTTCGGCAACCAGGCCATCGGCCACCAGTTTGTCAGCGAGCAGGTGCAAGGCAGCAGACTTATCCACAGCCACCTGGCCCATGGATATCTGCTCTACAGTGAGCTCAAGCATGCCGTTCTCCTAGTTAGTGCGACGGGCGCACTAGGTATTGTTGTAGGTAAATAAGTTCGAAATTAACTGACTGAGCGGTCAATTGGCAGTGATCACTCAGTGGCGAACATCGTAAAAATACGCTTGCTGAAACGTTTAATCTAGAATTTATGGCAGATTACGCGTTAATTGCGCAAGCTTGAAGGGCCACTCGGCGCTTGCTGTGGGACATTGGTCGAATGCTGGAATCGGTTACGATTGGACAAAATGTCGGGGCGAGCGCCAAAAAACAAGGAAATCCCGGTTTGAAACTCAGTGATATCGCACGTCTGGCCGGTGTGTCCGTTACCACCGCCAGCTATGTCATCAACGGCAAGGCCGAACAGCAGCGCATCAGCAACGCAACCGTTGAGCGTGTGCGTGCCGTGGTCCAAGCCCATGGCTTTACCCCCAACCCTCAAGCCGCCGGGCTGCGCAGCCGGCATACGCGAACCTTGGGGTTCATCCTGCCAGACCTGGAAAACCCCAGCTACGCACGCATCGCCAAACTGCTGGAACAAGGAGCACGGGCGCGGGGCTATCAGTTGCTGATCGCCAGCTCCGATGATGAAGCGGACAGCGAACGCCAACTGCTGCAACTGTTCCGGGCGCGGCGTTGCGATGCGTTGTTCGTCGCCAGTTGCCTGCCAGCCAGCGATGACAGCTATCGCGAGCTGCAGGCCAAGGGGCTGCCGGTGATTGCCATCGACCGGGAGATGGAGCCGAACCAGTTCTGCTCCGTGGTCAGCGACGACCACCAGGCCTGCAGGCAACTCACCAGCAGCCTGCTGCAACCGTTGCCCAAGCAGATCGCACTGATTGGCGCGCGGCCCGAGCTGAGCATCAGCCAGGCACGTACCGCCGGTTTCCGTGATGCGCTGCAAGGCTTTACGGGCGAAGTGATTATCGAACAGGGCGAAGCCTTCAGTCGTGACTGCGGCCGAGAGCTGATGGAGCAACTGCTGCAACGCTTGGGGCATTTGCCGGACGCGCTGGTAACCACCTCCTACGTACTGCTGCAAGGCGTGTTTGATGCGCTGCATGACTTCCCCCTCAAGTCACGTCCCCTGCGCCTGGGCACCTTCGGCGATACCCAGTTGCTGGATTTCCTCCCGCTGCCGGTCAACGCCATGGCCCAGCAACATCAATTGATTGCCGAGACCGCCCTGCGCCTGGCCCTGGCCGCCATTGAAGAAGAACAGTACCAACCCGGCGTGCATGCGATTGGCCGGACTTTCAAGCAGCGTATCCACGAGGCCTGAGTGTGGAGCTGATCGACACCCACACGCACCTGGACTTCGAGGACTTCGACCAGGATCGCTCGCACGTCCTTGCCCACAGCCGTGAACTCGGCGTGCGGCGCCTGGTGGTGCTGGGGGTGTACCAGAAAAATTGGCAGCGGCTGTGGGACTTGGTGCAACAGGACGAAGGCTTGTTCGCCGCCTTCGGCTTGCACCCGGTGTATCTCGAGGAGCATCGCCCCGCCGACCTGCTGGAGCTGGGCGACTGGTTGACGCGCCTGCATGGCCACCGGCAACTGTGCGCCGTGGGCGAAATTGGCCTGGATTACTTTCTCGAACAGTTGGACCACCAGCGCCAGCAACAGTTATTTGAAGCCCAGCTGAAACTCGCGGTGGATTTCCAACTGCCGGCCTTGCTCCACGTTCGCCGCAGCCACGCCGCCGTGATTGCCACCCTCAAGCGCATCCGCGTGCCCAGAGGCGGCATCATCCACGCGTTCGCTGGCAGCGCTGAAGAGGCGCGCGAGTACATCAAGCTGGGGTTCAAACTGGGCCTGGGCGGCGCTGCCACCTGGCCCCAGGCGCTGCGCATGCACCGGGTACTGGCGCAGTTGCCACTCGACGCCGTGGTGCTGGAAACCGATGCGCCGGATATGGCTCCGGCCATGTACCCCAACCAGCGCAATAGCCCGCAGCATCTGCCAGATATCTGCACGGCCCTGGCCGAGCGCATGGGTATCAGCCCTCTATCGCTCGCTGAGACGAGCACACGCAATGCGTGCGAGCTGTTCAACTGGTAGCGGACTGATCACCTGCAACTTCAAGATCATTGTCTGTCGATGCCGGGCATAGCGCACCACCAGCAAATGGATCAGCACGGCGACCAGCGAAACGTTCAATTGCCCGATCACACTGAGCAGCCCCAACCATTCAGCGAACAAGGCCACCAGCAAGGTCGCGCATGTCAGCATGATCATGCTCGGCCGCACCAGCGCCCATTGGTCCAGGGCCCTGAACTGCCGCAACTGCTTGGCGCACCCCAACTGCAACCCCGAGTGGCAATACGTACAGTCAAAAGGCACATCAATGGCAATGGCATTCAGTTGCCAAGGCTTGAGTTCAAACGTCATGTCGCACTGGGCGCAATGCCCTTTGATACCGATTGCAGCGGCCATCGTCGTGTCTCCTCGTGACCGTGACGGATGAAATAAATTTTCACCTATTCACGCCGCGATAAAACACGCCCAGGCAAATCAAGACATCGGCTACAGGGTCGGTAGCTACATCCTTCAGAACCTCCCTACACCCGAAACGCACCAATCAATTGCTTCAACTCAACCACCTGGATTGCCAACTGCCGACTGGCCGCTTCCGTGTGCTGGGTGCCTTGCGCTGCATGCTCGCCAGCACGGTTGATTTCGACAATGTTCTGGTCGATGTCGTGGGCGACCGCCGTTTGCTGTTCCACGGCGGCGGCGATCTGCTGGTTCTGGTCGACGATCATCCCTACCGCTCCCAGGATATTTTCCAGGGCTTGCTGGACTTTTTCCGACTGCCCCACCGTGCCATTCGCCATCTCATGGCTGCTGCCCATAGCCTTCACCGCCGCGCCGACGCCGCTGTGCAAGCGGCTGATCATCTGCTCGATTTCCTCGGTAGAGTGCTGGGTGCGCCGAGCCAGAGTGCGCACCTCGTCGGCCACCACCGCAAACCCGCGCCCTTGGTCACCGGCGCGCGCGGCTTCGATGGCCGCGTTGAGCGCCAGCAGGTTGGTCTGCTCAGCAATGCTCTTGATCACTTCCAAAACGCTGCTGATGGACTGGCTGTCGGCTGCCAGCTGGTTGATCACCCGCACCGATTCGTCGATCTCCGCCGCCAGGCGTGCGATGCCGCCTTGCTGGGATTGCACCAGCGCACGCCCGCTGACCGTTTCATCATTGACGCTCTGGGCACTGCTGACCGCCGCCGCCGCGCTGCGCGCCACCTCTTGGGCGGTGGCGGACATCTGGTTCATCGCCGTCGCCACTTGTTCGATCTGGCTGCGCTGGCCGGACACCGCCTGGTTACTCTGTGCCGACACCGCCTGCACCTGGCCGGCCTGCAACTCCACCTGGCTGACCGTATGCCCAACGCGCTCGATCAGGTCATGAATCTTGGCCACGGTGCCATTGAACACCTGGCCCAGGTCGCCCAATTCGTCACGGCTGTGCGCAACGAAAGTGACGGTCATATCGCCCGCCGCCACTTTGTCCATCATCGCCCCCAGGCGGCGCAAGGTGGTGCGAGTGGAAACAAAGAAACCGGCATAGAGATAGAAAATCAGCGCAAACACCGTCGCCAGGGCCGTGACCAGCAACACCATGTGCAGACGGTTCTGCGCCAGGCGCTGCTGCAACTGCTGCCCGAGGAACGCCAGGGTGGCGTCATCCAATTGATAGGTCTTGGCCATTAGTTGGCTGACGCCGTCATAAAACCCCTGCCAAGGCGCGTCGAGGGTTTCGGCCATCACCACCTGCTCTTCGAAAAACTCACTGCCTTGCTTGAGGCTCGCCTGGCTGGCTTGCGCCGACACCTCGAGGGCGGCGTGCGCGGCCTTGCTGGCGCCCAGCGCGTCCTGCAGCTTCAGGCCATATTCACCATGGAGTTTTTCCAACTGCTGCAGCAGTTCGTCAAAACGGGTACTGGAGGACGAATTGATAAAGCCCTGCCCCAGGGAGTACGCGCCCATCGCACGGCCTTCACCCAAGACCTGGGTGACCTGAGGGGTGACGGTGGTGACCAGGTCGCTGAGCTGGCGCAGATCACTTTGCGGATCACGGTTCAAGCCGGCCTGGCTGGCAATAATCTGGCTGAACATCTGGGCCTGGTTGAGTAACTTGCCGATCAACGCTGCTTTGTTGAGCAACGAGGTTTCCTGTTGCTGAGCCTTGAACGCAGCGATCAACTCATCGCGCTTACTGTCGAAGACGGCAACGTGCTCGGGCTGGGTCGCGATCGCGTGCAAGCCCTGCAAGCGCTCCACTACACTGGCTTCCAAGGCGCTGATCCTGGCCTCCAGGTCTGCCGCTTTGCCTGACTGGCCGAGGGTGGCGTTGATCTGTACCTGGTTGTTGAGGGTTTCCAACTCCCGACGCAACGCCAGACTGCTGCCGAGCAGGTCAAGGCTTTGCAGTTCGACGCGGGTGCCCTGGTATTCGCGCCACGAGTCGCGCACCAGGTAATAGTTGGTCGCCAGCATCGGCAGCAGGAACAGCACGCTGATCAGGCTGAACTTCATGCCGAAGCTCAGGCGGTTCATCAGCGCGACGGCGGGATAAAGCAAGCTCTTCACAGGTGACCTCCCCTTCTTTTATTTTTATTGAGGCGCAGGGCGACGGCAGATAGCCACTATTTGGCGCTCTATCTGTATAGCTCAATTCGAAAGGGAGTTTTGTAACGTAAGGTTAACGGCGGGAGTGATGGATGCACCCCGCCGCTATTACTCAGGGCAACACCGTCCAGATGGCAAACCCGGCATACCACAGCACTGCCGCACGTAGCAGCAGCTCCCACAGGCGATCCAGGCTGTTGATGCCATCGGCCCCCACCACGGGGGGAGGAATTTCCGCGGCGGCCAGGCCGACTTTTTCCATCAGTTGGGCAGCGCTGATGTCCCAGCTCAGCAGTTCGTGGAGCATCACCCGGCTGACCCCGACGAAATTGCCCACCAAGGCAAAGCTGGCCGCCAGCAGGCGTACCGGCAACCAGTCAAACGCGTGGCGCAATTGCGTGGCGCGCTCGGCCACCAAGGGGTTCTGGCTGTTTTCGCTGACCAGCGCCAACAGGCGGTACGCCAGGGCGGCCACCGGGCCCAGCAGGAAATACCAGAAAATCACCGCGAAAAAGCTTTGATACGCCTGCCACAGCAGGTAGCCCTGAACACGCTCCAGCAGTTGCTCGCCACTGTCGGCGCCAAGCTTGAGGTCGCGTTCTGCCACATGCTCGGCCGCTTGCAGGTCACCGCGCCGCCAGGCATCGCGAAACGGCCCCAGCCCGGCCAATAGATCGCCACGGCCCAGGCTGTAGATCACCACCAGCAAGTGCACCGGCAATGCCAACAGGCCATAGGCCACTGGCTCCAGGACCAGCAACAACAACGCCAGCAACGCCACCGGCAGCAGCACCAATACCAGCAGGATCAACCAGGGCCGCTTGCCCATGCGCGGGCTCGATTCCAGCTTGGCCAGCTCACGCAGCCATCCACCGTCACGCTGCAACCGCAGGCGCAAGGCCGAGAACTTCTCGATCCATACCGCCAGCACCAACACCAGGAAACTCATCGTTCGTGTCCTCCATCCTGCAGGGCGCTGCGAAAGCGCATCCAATCAAAAGCGGGGCCCGGGTCGGTCTTGCGACCCGGAGCGATGTCGCTGTGACCACAAATACGTTGATGGGTGATCGCGGGGTAAGCGGCCAACAGTTGGCGTGCCAGGTCGATCAACGCCGCATACTGGGCATCGGTGAACGGTAGGTCATCCGTACCTTCCAGCTCGATTCCCAGAGAAAAATCGTTGCAGATCTCGCGCCCCTCAAAGACGGAAATACCGGCATGCCAGGCCCGGTCACGGCACGAAACAAATTGCGTCACAGTGCCGTCACGTTCAATCAGAAAATGCGCAGACACCCGTAGGCTGGCAATCCCTTCAAAGTAGGGATGTTCTGAGATATCCAGGCGGTTCTGGAAAAACTCCTGCACCTTACCGGTGTTGAACTGCGCCGGAGGCAAACTGATGTTATGCACCACCAACAGCGAGATTTCGCCTTCAGGGCGCTCGTTGAAGTTGGGCGAAGGGCAATGACGAATGCCCTGGCACCAACCGCTGGCGGGGTCCAACTGCATACAGGCTCCTTGAGTGAGACGAGGTGTGACCAGTATGCCGCGTTCCACCCTGCGGTTGCGATCACTTGCCGCGATTGAGTTGCCGCAGGTCGCCCACCACGGCGGCTAGTGCACGTTCGAACAGCGGGCCATCATTCAAGGTATGCAGGGCGCCCTGCTTGAACGCCAAGGCTAACTGGCCCGCGCTTTTCTCCAGCACCTTGAGACCCGCTCGGCTGACAAAAATATAGGTATCGGCGGGCGGCATGATTGCGGTCAACTTGCAGCGCAGGTTACCGGCTTCATTTTGCAGCAACGCTACCCAGTCACCGACGCGCAACTGCTGGGCCTTGAGCAGGTCGGGGTCATCAGGGGGCAGTGGTTCGTCGGCAGCCGGCGGGCCAGCCCACAGGGCAAAAGGCTCACGGACTTCAACCAGCGCCTCACTGTCGAGCGGCTCAACATGCATGGCCTGCAACCGCAGGAAGAACTCGCGGGTACTGAAAGGATCGAACGCCGCATCGGCCAACCCACTACGCAATGCCTTGAGCAGCCCGGGTAATTGCTCGAGCAAACGCCGGCCCGCTTCGGTGTCTTCACGCAGGCCGACGCTCCAGACCAATTCATCCAGGGTACGCAGCGCCGTCTGCCACTGCAGCGAGTGTTCACCGTGCTTGAGAACGGCCACTAACAGCACCTGGCTCCAGGCCTGCTGTACAAATTGCAGCACCGATTGCGGCAAGGTTTCGCCCACGAGCCGTCGTTTGAGCACGTGCGCCACACGCTGGCGCGCCACCTTGATATGCAGATGCTCTTGCTCGACGTCACGGGTATATCGCTCAAGGCGTTCGCTGCGCTTGCGCTCTTGGGCTATGAATTCGCTGAAGGTGGTGAGTAACTGGGAGAAAATCGTCGGGTCTTCGACGAACTCATTCAGCAAGCGCTGTACGAGTTGCTCGATACACAGGTAGAGGTTGTCCCGTGTGTGGTCATGGGGCGAACTCCAGCCGATGACGGCGCTCGCGATATCATTGAGCAAGCGCCGCGCGGGATGCTCCGCGCAACTGAACAGACTTTTGTCCAGCACCGCCACTTTCAGCAGCGGGATCTGCAAGCGAGCGATCAGCGCCTTGAAAGCGTCCGGCACACTGCTGTCATCGAGCATGAACTCGAACAGCATGGCGACCAGATTGATCACATCTTCGTCTGCTTCTTCTAACACCCGCGACTTGCCACTTTTGACACTGACCCGGGTGAGCAGCTGTTCCAGCTGGTTGCGCAGGTCGAAATCGTCCTCGCACTCCGGCTCCGGTACATATTGCTGCAGATGCGACAGCAGACGCAGCAGATCGCGGCTGACAACGGGTTGCGGTTCGGCGCTGGCTTCAAGGGTCGGGGCCACGCTGCCACGCACGGCTACCAGCAACTTCTGCAAGGCACTGAACGCTTGCTGGCCGCTTTTATCCAGCGGCGGGTCGGCCATCGCCTGGCCGGTGCAATGCTGGTGCTCCCGGGCCGCACGTCCGCCGGCTCGACGGGATGGGAGCGCCTTGAGTTCCGGCAATACGCCAGTGGCGATCAGTAATTGGTTGGCCTCGCCATACAACAAGTCTGCGTCACTGAGCACGTATTTCTCAAATAGCTTGAGCATGACCAGCTTGACGCGGATTTCCACCCCCAGGCTGCGCCCTGCTTGCAGGAAAAACTCGCACAACCGCGCCGGGCCCAATGGGTTTTCAGGATCGTCCAGGCGCCTGCCGAGCAATGCACTTACGCGCGCGTTCAACTGCCCCAGCGCCAAACCATCACGGTGATGCACACGACCGAGCATCGCCTCCAGGGCCACGGCTTTTTCCACGTCATCGGCGCCGGTGCCGGGGACCTCCTCATAAGACACCACCGGCACCAGGTGTGCCCCGCTGCACCGGGCCTGGCCAAGGTTGGCGAACGCCACGAACAGCTGCTCCATGAACACGCGCTCAAAGTTCTTGCGCTTGAGGCGCAGGTCGCGCATGGCCTCGAAAAAAATATGATGGTCGACGGTGCTACGGGCCTTTTCGGCCATTTCGAACAGGGTGTCGTCGGCGTTATCGAACAGTTCCTGCAAGCCTTGCTGCAGCTGTTGCGCAGCCTTGTCACGCACCTGCAGCAACACCACCGGCAGGCGCGCGAGCGGCGATGGCGTGGCCTGCGCCCTGTTGATAGGCACCACCTTCCCGTCATTGTGCATCCTGGCCTCCTGAAACGGCGGTTTTGAGAGGTGGAGAGACGGAGCGCAGGCCCGGCAGGCACTGCAAATACCCGATCACCACCAAGACGTCAAAGCTATGACGCCAATTGCAAGGCGCGAGATTATCTTGCAAACGAGGGCAGTTGCGCCAGCACACTCTGACTTTGTGCGGTAAATGAGTGGCGAGCCTGGGTTAGAACGCACGCTGGCCCTATAATCGAGGCACTTTGTTTGTGGAGCCTGTTATGCCGAACCTCCGTCTTGCCGACCTCACCGCCGAAATCGAAGCCAACGTGCGCCGCGCACTGCTGGAAGACATCGGCAGTGGTGACATCACCGCACAGTTGATCCCGGCCGAACGGCTGGCCAAGGCCACGATCATTACCCGTGAGGCGGCTGTTATCGCCGGCACGGCGTGGGTGGACGCAGTGTTTCGTCAACTGGACCCTCGGGTTGCCGTGCATTGGCAGGTGGCTGATGGTGAACGGGTGAGCCCCAACCAGGCGTTGTTCCACCTTGAGGGCCCTGCCCGCTCGCTGCTCAGTGGTGAACGTTGCGCGTTGAATTTTCTGCAATTGCTGTCAGGGGTTGCCACCCGTGCGCAATTTTTGGCGGACTTTGTCGCCAGCACCCAGGTCAAGCTGCTGGATACCCGCAAGACATTGCCCGGCCTGCGTTTGGCGCAGAAGTATGCGGTGACCTGCGGCGGTTGCCACAACCACCGCATCGGGCTGTATGACGCATTCCTGATCAAGGAAAACCACATCGCCGCCTGCGGTGGTATTGCCCAAGCAATCACCGCCGCCCACAAGATCGCGCCGGGCAAGCCCGTGGAAATCGAAGTGGAAAACCTGGAGGAGTTGCGTGAAGCCCTGTCGGCGGGTGCCGACATCATCATGCTGGATGAACTGAGCCTGGACGACATGCGCGAAGCCGTGCGCCTGAACGCCGGCAAGGCCAAACTGGAAGCCAGCGGCGGGATCAATGAAACCACCTTGCTGCCTATCGCTGAAACCGGCGTGGACTACATCTCCATCGGTGCGATGACCAAGGATGTGAAGGCGGTGGACCTGTCGATGCGCCTCAGTATCTGAAAGATGCCGTAACTGTAGGAGCGAGCAAGCTCGCTCCTACAGGCTGCTTTTAAACTACAAGATTATTCATCTCGCAGTACTCTTCCCAATCGACACCCAGCACCTCGGCCGCCTCTTTGTGCAAGGCCAACCGCGCAGCTTCGAACTCTTGTGGTGTCGAGGTGTACTTGAGGGTCAGCTCCCAAGGCTGGTAGCCCTGACTCTCGGCCTCATCTTCGAATGCCCACTGAATCTGGTCGCGCTGATCGTCGGCACTCAGGTCCTTGATCTCTTCTTTAAGCTGCGGCGTGTCCTCAAGGTAGCGCTTGAGTGCTTGTTCGTGCCGAGCGGCCTGGGTCATTTCGGTCGTGGTCATGTTGTTCTCTTAGATCGAGGAATGGGAATGCATCTGGGTCTTCAAGGTTGCGCAGTTACAAAAGAGCGGGCGCAAATGCCCGGCTCACCTGGCCTTCAGAACCATTCTGGGATCATCTGAAAACATTGCCGTTGAAACAGTGGTGCCTGTGGTGCCCGAGACAGGAATCGAACCTGCGACCTTCGCGTTACGAGTGCGCTGCTCTACCGGCTGAGCTACACGGGCGGTGGGCTAAAGCTAGCACTGCATTGGGCATGCAGCAACTTGCTCGCTCACCGCCCGGCGACTGTCACGCGCCGTTGGCGCCGCAGCCCTTGGCAGCGTACTGCGGCTCTACCGTGGTGGCACAGCTCCAGCCGGTGGTGGCGCTGCGGGTCAAGGTGATGGTCTTGCCGAGCACGGGCGCGGGCGCATCGAGGATTTCACAACGCAGGGTGCCTGCGCCCGAGGCCACATCGCCTGTCACCTCGATCGCGCAGTTGGCGGTAGGGCTGGTGCCCCCGATGAGGGAAAGGGTCGGCGTGGTGCCCTGGTTGATGACGTCCTCATAGCCGGCCTTTAACGCGCTGATTTCAGCCAACCCCGCGGTGAACTTGGCCTTGGCCTGGTGCTTGGTGTACATGGGCAGGCCAATGGTGGCCAAAATGCCGATGATTGCCACGACGATCAATAACTCGATCAAGGTAAAACCTTTTTGACGCATCTCTTTCACTCTCCAGAATAGAACCATGACAAGGCACGTCCTGCGCCCCGTAGTGTGCAACGGCGCCAGTGTACTCATCCCCACGCAGTCCATCGCCTGCGAGACGCACAATCTGACATTTTATCGCCTAGCGCCAGCCTGTCCGAATCCGCCGCCTGACTAAGCTATAAATTCTTCACGACCTGGGTGCGTCAACCTCACATGAACGACACGTCGACAATTTATGCCTGGGAAGGCATCAACCGCAAAGGGCGCCGGGTGTCCGGGCAAATCGCCGGCCATAACCTTGCGCTGATCAAGCTACAACTGCGCCAGCAAGGGATCTGCCCTGAGCGTGTGCGCAAGAAATCTTATGGTTTACACATCTTCAAGACGCGAATAACGCCTGCAGATATCGCCCTGTTCACTCGCCAGTTGGCCACCTTGCTCAAAGCCGGCATCCCGCTGCTGCACGCCTTCGACATCATCAGCGAAGGCGTCGAAAACCCACAACTGCGCGAACTGGTCAAGGCGTTGAAACAGCATATTGCCAGCGGCCACCCGTTGGCCGCTGCCCTGCGTCAATATCCCCGCCATTTCGATGAGCTGTACTGCAATCTGGTGGCGGCTGGCGAAATGGCCGGCGCCCTGGAAACCCTGCTGGAGCGCGTGGCGATTCATTTGGAAAAAAGCCAACGGCTCAAAACCAGGATCAAGAAAGCCATGACCTACCCTTTCGCGGTACTGGTAATTGCCACAGGGGTGAGCACAGTGCTGTTGATCCATGTGGTGCCGCAATTCCAGAACTTGTTCGCCGGGGTCAACGGCCAATTGCCCGGGTTTACCCTGGGGGTCATCGCGCTGTCGGAACTGCTGCAACAGGCGTGGTGGATGCTGGGGCTGGGTGTGGGCGCGGCGCTGGTTGTGGGGCGCCACGCCTACCGTACTTACCCGGGGTTTCGCCATTGGTGGGCAGCAGGTTTGTTGAAAGTGCCCATGGCAGGCAAACTGCTGCACAAATCTGCGGTCGCCCGCTACGCTCGTACACTTTCCACCACCTTTGCGGCGGGCGTCCCTCTGGTACAGGCATTGGGTTCGGTGGCCGGCGCCGTCGGCAATGGCCCCTTCAAACAGGCAATCGAACGTATGCGCCACGATGTATCCACAGGCATGCAGTTGAATCAATCGATGCATAACAGCGGCCTGTTCCCAGGCATGGCGATCCAGATGACCGCAATCGGGGAAGAGTCCGGCACCCTGGACCGCATGCTGGAAAAAGTCGCGAACCACTACGAGTCAGACGTGGATACCTTGGTCGACAACCTCACCAGCCTGATGGAGCCGCTGATCATGGTCGTATTGGGGGGGATTGTCGGCGCGCTGGTAGTGGCCATGTACCTGCCGGTGTTCCAATTGGGGACGGCATTTTGAGCCTGCTGCTGAGCGAACATCCCTGGGCGTTTGTTGGCCTGGCGCTGGTGTTGGGCCTGATCGTCGGCAGCTTCCTCAATGTGCTGGCGTGGCGCCTGCCCAAAATGCTCGAGCGGGAATGGCGTGCCCAGGCCCATGAGATTCTCGACTTGCCAGCCGAGCCCGGTGGGCCGGCCTATAACCTGATGCGTCCGAACTCCTGCTGCCCGCGCTGCAATCAACCGATTCGGCCTTGGGAAAATATCCCGGTGCTCAGCTACCTGTTGCTCCGGGGGCATTGTGCCCACTGCCGTGAGCCCATCGGCCTGCGTTACCCCCTCACCGAACTCGCGTGCGCGCTGATCTCAACCGCTGTCGCCTGGCACTTCGGCTTCGGCTGGCAAGCCGGCGCGGTGATGCTGTTGAGTTGGGGCTTGCTGGGCATGAGCCTGATTGATCTGGACCACCAACTGCTGCCGGATGTGCTGGTGCTGCCGCTGCTATGGCTGGGGCTGATCCTCAACAGTGCTGACCTGTTGACGCCACTGCCCGATGCAGTGTGGGGTGCGGTTATCGGCTACATGAGCTTGTGGTGCCTGTTCTGGCTGTTCAAGCTGGCCACCGGCAAAGACGGCATGGGCCATGGCGACTTCAAGTTATTGGCCTTGCTGGGAGCCTGGGGCGGCTGGCAGATTCTGCCGATGACCCTGCTGATGGCCTCGCTGCTGGGCGTGCTTGCCGGGCTGATCCTGCTGCGTTTGCGTAAGGCCCAGGTGTCAGCGCCGATGCCGTTTGGCCCCTGCCTGGCAATTGCCGGCTGGATTGCATTGCTCTGGGGTGGTCAAATAACCGACTTCTATTTGCAGTCTGTCGGTTTCAGATGACCACTTCTGTTGCAACACCCTGGATTCTTGGGCTCACGGGCGGCATTGGCAGCGGCAAAAGTGCTGCGGCCGAGCACTTTATCAAGCTGGGCATCGACCTGGTGGATGCCGATCACGCCGCGCGCTGGGTGGTCGAGCCTGGCCGCCCGGCCCTGGCACGCATCGCCGAACACTTCGGCAGCGACGTGCTGCAAGCCGACGGCCAACTGGACCGTGCCGCGCTGCGCAAACTGATCTTTGAGGTCCCGCAAGAGCGCCTGTGGCTGCAAGCCTTGCTGCACCCGCTGATCGCCGATGAAATTCGCAGCCACCTGGCACGCGCCCAATCGCCCTACGCGATCCTGGTGTCGCCGCTGCTGATCGAGTCCGGGCAGTACAGCATGACCCAGCGCATCCTGGTGATCGACGTGCCGCAATCACTGCAGATTCAGCGTACCCTGCAGCGCGACGGCATCAGCGAACAACAGGTGCAGGCGATTCTCAAGGCCCAGTCCAGCCGCGAAGACCGCCTGAACCATGCCGATGACGTGCTGGTCAACGATAAGGACCTCGCCTGGCTGCACGGCGAGGTCGAGCGACTGCACCACTTTTACCTTACTTTGCGTGGAGGCCGATCATGAGCCAACCCCTGACCGTCGACTGCCCAACCTGCGGTGCACCCGTGGAATGGAAAGCGACCAACCTCAACCGACCGTTCTGCTCGGACCGTTGCAAGCTTATCGACCTAGGCGCCTGGGCCGCGGAAGAACACAAGATTCCCGTGGCCCCTGACGCCGAAGATGAACTGTTTTCCGAAGACCTGCCGCCGCGCCACTAAGGGCGCATAAAGGCATATTCCTGCTGGTCGTCGAGGTTCTCTGCAAGGTATTGCAACTCGTCGGCCAGGTCTTCAAAACTGCGTACACCCTTGCTTTGCTGCACGACCGCACTGAGCATGGCCCGCAAGGTCAAGCCGGGGTCAAAACCGATTTCCTGCGCTGCATCCTGGCTTCTGCGCAACTCCTGCCGTGCCCACTCGTACACACTCATTGTCCGTGCTCCTGAAAATTTTGCAGAGCATGGACCCGCGCCGCGGCCTGGCATTTGACCTGGATCAACGCCGCGAATCGTCGTCCTTCCACGGCGCCGAGAGGTAGCGAGCGCGGTTGAACGTCTCCAGCCATTCCGGGCAAAACACCACCAGCGCGCTGATGACCATGCCGTTGATAAAGGCTTCGGGAAAGATGATCAGCCACAGGTAACCGACAAAATCTTCCAACCACTCAGGCATCGCAAAAAGACCGTCGAACCACAACAAGCCCAAGCCGGCCAACAGGCATAGCAATGCCGAGAGGGCGGCAGCAAAAAAGCCCGAACAGAAGATATACACAAAGGGGTTTCGCGGTTGCGCCCGCTCTACCAACAGCGCGCACCCTTCGGTGACCAGCACCGGCAGCACGATCAGCAGCAGGCCATTGACGCCAAGCGCGGCCAGATCCTGGCGCCCCAACAGCATCAAGCCAAGCTGGGCGGCAAAGCCACCGACGATTGCCAGCGGCCAATCCAGCAGCAAGGTCACGGCGGTCATGCCGATAAAGTGGTAGGACACGCCGGTATCGAAATCCCGTCGCACGAGCCACAGCATGAACAGCGCGAACACCGTGCCGAACAGCAAATGCTGGCGCCGACGGTCGGCAAACAGCTCCACCCATGGCGAGCGCAGCATCGCCCACATCAACACGGGCGTATACACCAGCCAGCCGAGGCCGAGCGTCTGGGGTGCCAGAACCGCTGCACTGATCACGGATGCTCTGCCTTTACCAAAAACCTCATCACACACCTCGTCCCTGGGCCTGCTCCACATCAGCATTCTACACCCGCGTTTTTAAGGCAAGACTTCCTGTGGTCATCATTTGAACGCTAAGCTGCGACTATGGATGACTCAGATTATTTGCGCCTGCTCACCGTAGCAGCCGAACAAGCCAATGCGTTTCTGTCCAATGCCCGCAAGTGGGAGCGTGAGCGTTGGGTCTGCCAGCGCCTGCTGCAAGGCTTGAACGTGCCCTACCGCGTCGAAGAGTTTCACGCTGCGGGCCAGGAGCCGCCCGACGTGTTGTTTCGCGACGCCAGCTTCGAGGTCTTTTTTGTGCTGGACGAGGGCCGTCGCCTGAACGACGAGTGGCGCGATGAGTTGCTGCGCAGGCGCAGTGCTTTCTCCTTGAGCCAACTGGTACGGCGCGAAGCCAAGCCACGGCGCATTCCCGCCCATGAATTCCTGCTGCGCCTGGCCCCCACACTGCGCAAAAAAGCCCACAACTACAAAGAACGCGGCATGGACCTGGGGGAGTTGGACCTCATTGCGTTTACCAGCCTCAAACGCGAAGTGCTGGACCTCAACAGCCATTTTCCGCCGCCGACCGAATACCTGCGCCAAGGCTGGCGCTCGCTGTCACTGGTGGGGCCAACCTTTGCCAGGGTGCTGTTTGCACATCCCGACGCGCCGGACTTCTTGCGCAACAACCTGGGCCGCAGCATAGTGTTTGATGTCGGCATCAGCCTTTGATGCCCCTGGCTGTAACGTGGCGCCCCTTTGCAACGTCTACCTGACGAGGCCTTTATGACCAGCCGCCTGAAACCCGATGACCAAGAGCGTGTCGAAGAGTACCTGCGACTTACCCAGCACAGAGTCGAGCGCAAGCCTTTCCGGCCGTGGCTGCTCCTCTGCGTGGTGCTGGTCGTGGTAATCGGGCTCGGTGCGCTGAGCCGCCTATTGAGTTACCTGACGCTATGAGCCGCCTGGCGCTCGCGAGGGTAACTGCTCCGATTTCTTTTAGCCTTGCGAGATATCCCTATGACCCATCGTATTATTATCGTCGGCGGCGGTGCCGGCGGCCTGGAGTTAGCTACCCGCCTGGGTAAGACTCTGGGCAAGCGTGGCAAGGCCAGCATCACGCTGGTCGACACCAACCTGACCCACATCTGGAAGCCGTTACTGCACGAAGTGGCGGCCGGCTCACTGAACTCCTCTGAAGACGAACTCAACTATGTTGCCCAGGCGAAATGGAACCACTTCGAGTTCCAGCTAGGGCGCATGAGCGGGCTTGACCGTGAGCAGAAAAAAATCCAGCTGGCCGCAACCCTCGACGAAGAAGGCCGCGAACTGGTGCCTGCCCGCGTGCTGGGCTATGACAGCCTGGTGATTGCGGTAGGCAGCACTACCAACGACTTCGGCACTGAGGGCGCAGCGCAACATTGCCTGTTCCTCGATACCCGCAAGCAGGCCGAGCGCTTCCATCAGCAACTGCTCAACCACTACCTGCGCGCCCATGCCGGACAGACCGACGCCGTTGAACAGATCAGCGTCGCCATCGTGGGCGCCGGTGCCACCGGGGTCGAGCTGGCCGCCGAGCTGCATAACGCCGCCCATGAACTGGCTGCCTATGGCCTTGACCGTATCAAGCCAGAAAACATGCACATCACCCTGATCGAAGCCGGCCCGCGGGTATTACCTGCACTGCCGGAGCGGATCGGTGGGCCAGTGCACAAGACCCTGGAGAAACTAGGGGTGACGGTACTGACCAACTCGGCGGTCAGTGAAGTAACTGCCGACGCCTTGATCACCAGCAGCGGCCAGGTGATTCCGGCCAGCCTCAAGGTCTGGGCGGCCGGTATCCGCGCCCCCGGTTTCCTCAAGGACATCGACGGCCTGGAAACCAACCGCATCAACCAGCTGCAAGTCCTGCAAACCCTGCAAACAACCCGCGACGAAAATATCTTCGCCTTTGGTGATTGCGCCGCCTGCCCGCAGCCGGGCACCGACCGCAATGTACCGCCACGGGCCCAAGCGGCTCACCAACAGGCCTCATTGCTCGCCAAGTCGCTGAAGCTACGAATCGAAGGCAAGGAGCTGCCGACCTACAAGTACACCGACTACGGCTCGCTGATCTCGCTGTCGCGCTTTTCCGCGGTGGGTAACCTGATGGGCAATCTGACGGGCAGTGTGATGCTGGAAGGCTGGCTGGCGCGGATGTTCTACGTGTCGTTGTACCGCATGCACCAGATGGCGCTGTATGGGTTCTTCCGCACGGCGATGCTGATGCTGGGCAGCAAGATCGGCCGCGGCACCGAGCCACGCCTTAAATTGCACTAACAACCTGGTCTCGAAGGAGGCCTGGCAAATGTGGGAGCGGGCTTGCTCGCGAATACGGTGGTTCAGTCACAGATGTACTGACTGACACAGCGCATTCGCGAGCAAGCCCGCTCCCACTTTATTTTGCGGTGAATTCAGAATTTGCGAGCACAAAAAAAATCCCCGTATCTTTCGATACGAGGATTTTTAATATGGTCGGGGTAGGGGGATTCGAACTCCCGACATCCTGCTCCCAAAGCAGGCGCGCTACCGGACTGCGCTATACCCCGGTAATAAAAAGGCGACCTTTCAGTCGCCTTCTTCGATCAGCGCTTTTGGCCTCTGATCTTAAGATTCGATTCCAGCGTTAACTGGTCTCAAAAATGGTGGGTCGTGTGGGATTCGAACCTACGACCAATTGGTTAAAAGACAATTGGTTTTAGTGCTTCATAGCCCAGGATCGTGTTCGCTACACATAGCTGTTTCCGTGGCCTCGCAGCCTCTAATGAACCCACATTAGAGGCTCCAAACCATGAAAATCTCTGCGGTCGTTTCGACCAAAGGCGGCGTAGGCAAAACTACCATCGAGGCCAACCTCGGCGCTTTTTGTGCGGATGCAGGCCTGCGCGTGCTCATGATCGACCTAGATCCTGCACAGCCTTCGCTCTCCTCGTATTACCAATTGGTCGATGAAGCTCAAGGAGGCATCTACGACCTGCTGGCATTCAATATCACCGAATCAGCCAAGATCATATCCAGCACCACGATACCAAACCTGTCGCTTGTCATTTCCAACGACATCAACAACCAACTGAACAGCCTGATCCTGCAAGCACCTGACGGACGGTTGCGACTCGCCAACCTGATGCCGGGCTTCAAAGATCATTTCGACCTGGTACTGATTGACACCCAAGGCGCCAGGTCGGCAATGCTCGAAATGGTGGTCCTAGCCTCTGATTTGGTCATATCCCCACTTCCGCCCAATATGCTCGCTGCACGGGAGTTCAGCCGGGGATCCATGCAGATGCTGGACGGCCTGCGCGCCTATGGGCGCCTGGGCATGAAAATCCCTCCTGTGCGGATCGTCGTCAACAATCTCGACCAAACCACCGACGCGCAAATGATCGAGCAGTCGGTACGGGAAATTTTCCAGGACAATGACGAAATCAACGTTCTGGAATGCGTCGTCCCCTCCGCAGTGGTGTTTCGTAACAGTTCATCCCTGGGCGTCCCAGTACACCGCTTGGAATACAGACAGCCTTCCAACCGCATATCCCCTGCAGCCCTTGTCGTGATCCGCCAATTGGCCATTGAGCTTTTTCCAGAATGGCGTGACCGCTTCGAGGCCATGACCGAGGAAAAGGTAGCTAACTTGGTGAGGGAGGGTCGTTGAAATGGCGAAGCCCTCCATTACCGACGCCCGCAGTATTACTGCAAACCTCATCCTAGAGGTTGGCAAGTACTACAGCGCTCAGCAATTGCGCAGCTTGCAAGCCAAGCTCAGTGGAACCGCACGAGAAATCCGAGCCCTGACAAGCGGTTACCAATTACCCGGTCGGATTGGCGCTCAGTTGAGCGTTGACCAGCTTCAGCTTTTGCAGGACGCCGCGAAGCTTATCGAGTCAGTGAACTCGAACATTAAGCACGCGAAGGAAAAGCGCGGCCGCGACGAAAACCAAGCCAAACGCCGTCAGCAAAGTCGATATGCCGAAGCCAAACGCCTGGTAGCTGAAACATATTTAGAACCCTTTGCTCCTGAGCCAACGGCTTTGGACCCTCTTCTAGATATTCTTAAAACAGCGCTGACGCTTAATCGAGCAGACGTTTTCAGGAATGGTTATTCCCCTAGGGAGTTCAATCTCAGGCTCCGTGATTACCTGTCGCCTGCCAGAACTCGAAAGCTCATTGGCTGGACCAGCCCAAGTGCTTTTTGGATAAGCACGGTTCTCTCTCTTCGTAATGACGTTGTGCAAGCTGTTGAGCAAGAGATTGCTTACGACGATGGGTCAAGTGTTCAAGACCGCCTTGATGCCCTGAAACAGAAGGTTGCGGACTGCCTTGCCCGGACTCACCTCTCTGCTGATGAGGAAGAAACACTTCGCCTGTGGTCAGAGGCGCTCTCCCCCCGCCTCCAACAGGAAGGGGGTGAATGATGGACAAGCAAAAAGTCCTCAGCAAGGTCGCCAAACTCATGGCGCTGGCCAAGTCACAAGGCGCTGCCCCAAACGAAGTGGAAATTGCACTTCGTCAAGCTCGCCATTTGATGAATCAGTACAACTTGGAACACACCGAAGTCGCTGCCCATACAATCGAAGAATCCATTGTGGGTACCAAAACCCGTCGGGCACCGCAGGATTGGCTGCACAACCTGGCCTCAATCTGTTCCCAAGCCTTCGATTGCAGCCACTTGGCGTATTTCAATCCGCTACTTGGCTGGTCCTTCAAGTTCTTGGGGAAAGGTATTTCACCCGATCTGGCAGCTCACACCTATTCAACGCTGCATCACCAGCTTGTCGCAGCCCGACGAGCTCATGTTGCCCAGCAGAAGCGCTGCCAACTGAAAACCAAACGTCACCGCGGCCAACTGTTTGCCGAGGGCTGGCTCAATGCCGTCGCCTCTAAGGTGAACCAGTTTGCAGGTGGGATAGACGAAAACACTGCGCTGGAGATCCAAGCCTACCTGGAATGGCATCATCCAAAACTAACGCTAGCCATTATCAAGCCCATCGAAGCCAAAGGTCATGACACCCGCTCTTTGCAAGCGGGATGGGACCAGGGCAAGCATGCCAGGCTGCATCGTGGTGTCGGACAGCAGTCACAAGGAGCCCTTGGGCATGGAGGGAGCCAATGAGAACTCATTCGCTTTCACCTTTGGCCATGGCGGCGCTGGAACAAGCCAGATCCCAACTTGGGCTTGCCCCGGTTCACAAACACCATGTTTGGAGTGAGGCAGAAGAGCGCTCGCTCATTGCCCGCTATCCCAATGAACCGACTCAGGTCCTAGCCGCCGAATTGGGGCTCAGCGTCTATCAGGTCTATGCCAAAGCCAAACGGCTGGGCTTGAGCAAAAGCGCCGAGTTTCTTCGCAGTAGTCTCTGTGGCCGGCTTGACGGCAAGTTGGGCGCAGAATTCCGCTTTCCCAAGGGATCCGTCCCATGGAATAAGGGCCTTAAGGGGCTCCCCTCCTCTGGCCGTATGACTCAGACGCAGTTTAAGGCCGGCAATAAACCGGGGAACTGGCTGCCTATTGGCAGCCTGCGCACAACTCCTGACGGTTATCAGCAGAAGAAAATCACCGATACCGGTTACCCACCCGTTGACTGGAAAGCCGTGCATGTACTGCTTTGGGAGGAGCATCACGGACCAGTCCCTATAAACATGTGCGTGTGCTTCAAGGACGGCAACAAGGCCCATATAGCCCTGAATAACCTGGAGTTGCTGACGAGAGCAGAACGTATGCGTCGGAACACCATTCATCGGTATCCGGAAGAGCTGAAATCCGCAATACGCGCTATCGGCAAACTCAAACGCACCATCCGGGAGGTTGAACATGAAGAACAAGATTGAAGATCTACGTAATCACCTGTTCGTCGCGATCGAGAGCCTCCTGGACCCAGAAAGACCAATGGATGTTGCCGCTGACCGAAAACTGACCCAGTAGAGGCTCTTCTGCCGACTGAAAACTGACCCAGGTGTTCAACTGCTTCTGCTCACTTTTCGAGCAGGAGAACACAGGGTGATCAGCATGGAAATGTTGGGAAAAATCCGGCGGATGTACTTCCGCGACAAGCTCTCGCTGCATCAGATAGCCAAGCGTACCGGGCTGTCGAGAAACACCATCCGAAAATGGGTCAGAGCGCCCGAAGCCATTCAGCCAGCGTACCAACGGTGCGCAACCTTCAATAAGCTCAGCCCTTTTCACGAGACCCTGGAGCAGGCGCTCAAGGCCGATTCGTTCCGGCCAAAACACAACCGCAGGAGCGCCAAAGCACTTTTTGAGCAGATCAAAGCCGAGGGTTATGACGGCGGTTACAGCCAGCTCACGGCGTTTGTGCGCTCTTGGCGAGGCGAGCAAGGCAAGTCTTTACGCGCTTTTGTACCGCTGACGTTTGCGCTCGGTGAGGCCTTTCAATTTGACTGGAGCGAAGAAGGTCTGCTGATCGGTGGTCTTTTTCGACGTATCCAGGTCTCCCACATGAAGCTGTGTGCCAGCCGCGCATTCTGGTTAGTTGCGTACCCCAGCCAAGGCCACGAGATGCTGTTTGATGCCCACACCCGTTCGTTTGGAGCGTTGGGTGGTGTGCCGCGTCGCGGCATCTACGACAACATGAAAACGGCTGTCGACAAGGTCAACAAAGGCAAAGGGCGCACGGTCAACGCCCGGTTTTCCGTGATGTGCGCGCACTATCTGTTCGATCCGGACTTCTGCAACGTGGCCTCTGGCTGGGAAAAAGGCATCGTCGAAAAGAACGTTCAGGACAGCCGGAGGCGAATCTGGCTCGATGCTCAAAACTGTATGTTTCACACCTTCGAGGAACTGAATGTCTGGCTCGGCCAACGTTGTCGGTCGCTCTGGAGCGAACTGGTGCATCCGCAGTACAACGGGCTGACGGTGGCCGAGGTCTTAGAGCTGGAGCAGGTCGAAATGATGCCAATGCCGACGGCATTTGATGGCTACGTCGAGCGTACCGTGCGGGTCTCCAGCACCTGCCTGATCAGCGTGGCGCGAAATCGCTATTCAGTGCCATGTGAGCGCGTCGGCCAGTGGGTCAGTAGCCGTTTGTACCCTTCGCGGATCGTGGTCATTGCTGACGAAACGGTGATCGCCAGTCACGAGCGCCTCTTTGATCGAGATCAGGTCAGTTTTGACTGGCAGCACTACATCCCACTCATCGAACGCAAGCCTGGTGCATTGCGCAACGGTGCGCCATTTGCTGATCTGCCAAAACCGTTACGGCTTCTCAAACGAGGACTGAGGCGTCACACCAACGGTGATCGAATCATGATGCAGGTACTGGCTGCTGTGCCAATTGCGGGGCTCGAACCTGTGCTGGTGGCGGTGGAGCTGGTACTTGAATCGGGAAGTCTGAGCGCCGATCACATCCTCAATGTCCTTGCCCGCCTGACCTCCACCGCACTACCTCCCAGTGTAGAAACCAGCCTGCAACTCAAGGTCGCGCCTGTTGCCAATACAGCACGCTACGACCGGCTCCGTGCGACCGATGAGGAGAATCGCAATGCGTGACCTAATGACTGAACTCAAAGAACTTCGCCTGCACGGCATGGCCAGTGCTTGGGAAGAACTGGTCTCTCAAGGAACAGCGTCGACGGCTTCATCGAAATGGCTGCTGGAACATCTGCTTCAGCAGGAACATGCGGATCGCGCGGTGCGCTCGGTGAATCATCAGATGAACATGGCAAAACTCCCCATGCACCGTGACTTAGCTGGCTTTGACTTCAGCGCTTCCAGCGCTGATGCCCGGCTGGTCAGCGATCTATCCAGCTTAGCGTTCACTGAAACGGCGCAGAATGTCGTGTTCATTGGCGGCCCTGGAACCGGGAAAACACACCTGGCCAGTGCCTTGGCTGTATCCGGAATCACGGCCCACAACAAACGCGTGCGCTTCTTTTCCACGGTGGATCTGGTGAATCTGCTGGAGCGTGAGAAGTACGATGGCAAGGCAGGGCGAATCGCCCAGGGACTGCTTCGCACAGACCTGGTGATACTGGATGAGCTGGGATATTTGCCCTTTAGCCAAAGCGGCGGTGCCCTGTTATTTCACCTGCTGTCCAAACTGTACGAACACACCAGCGTGGTCATCACCACCAACCTCAGCTTCTCGGAATGGTCGAGTGTGTTTGGCGACGCCAAGATGACCACCGCGTTGTTGGATCGGCTGACACATCACTGCCACATCGTCGAAACGGGCAACGAGTCCTACCGCCTACAACACAGCACCTTGGCCGCCCAGACAAAGATCAAGTCACGGGAACGAAAGCGCAAGGACGGAGATGATGTCGAGGACGATGAGCCATTTTGATCCGCACCATAAATACCCTGCTGCATGCCTACATGCGGTGGGGGTTGATGCGTCTTGAATCGGCCCACTGCTGCTAAGCTTATCCACAATTGCTGGGACAGAAATCAGCAATCCGTCCTGGGTCAATTTTCAATCGGCAGGGTGGGTCAGTTTTCAATCAGCGCCAACAGATCTGGACGTCACTCCTTCACGCCACCTGGACGTTGGCCAGTTGCACCTGGCAGCGCGTATCAACTTGTCCGAGTGGCAGAACAACAAGCAATCCAAGCAGTACATCTCGTACATCAAAGGCAAAAACGGTAAGAAGATCTCGGGGTATTTCAGCGACTTCATTGGCTGCATGGAAGGCGTCGACGGCCCGGGCGAAACCCGCGCCCTCCTCAAGGCGTTCAGCGACTTCGTTGAAAACGAAGACCTGCCAGACGAATCGGCCCGCGAGAAAACCAAGGCCCTGGTGGACTACGCCACCAGCCAGGCCAAGCTCGGTGAACCCATGGGCCTGGAGGAACTGTCAGGCTTGATCGATGAAGATCGCCCCAAGGCGTTCTACGACCATATCCGCAATAAGGACTACGGCCTGTCGCCGGAAATCCCCCTGGATAAACGCACTCTCAACCAATTCCGTCGGTTCACCGGCCGTGCCGAAGGCTTGTCCATCAGTTTTGAAGCGCATCTGCTAGGGGACAAGATCGAGTACGACGAGGCGTCCAATTCATTAGTCATCAAGGGGTTACCTACCCAACTCACTGATCAGTTGAAACGTCGCTGAACACACTTTCTACCCTAGGCATCGGAGCCCACCATGAGTAACAAACCACAGCGTCTGCATGAAGAAAAATTCGTTATTCGCCTGCCCGACGGGATGCGCGAACGCATCGCGTTGGAAGCACGTGAAAACGCCAGGTCGATGAACTCAGAAATTGTTTATCGGCTGGAGACAACTGCCGAACTTGAAGCTGCTCTGGATCGTGCTTTGAAAATCATTGACCAGCTTTTGGCGGCAAGCCCGGCTTATGAGCAGCCAGGAGCCAGAGTATGAAAGCGTCTTTGGCCCAAACCATGAAAGATAAGCTGTTGCTGCCGGCGTTTGAATCGAAGTCGCCGGTGGCAGCGCGAATGAGCGACCCCATCGTCGATACCCCCATGCTGTTGACTCTCGACGAAACGCTGCCGTATGACGAAAACCCAAGGACGACTCGTAACCCGAAGTACGATGAAATTAAAGAGTCGATACGAAATCGGGGACTCGATACGCCACCTCCCGTCACTCGTAAACCTGGGGAAGATAAGTACCGGATCCGCAACGGCGGCAACACTCGCCTGGCAATTTTAAACGAGTTGTATCGTGAGACCGGCGACGAGAAGTACTTCAAGTTTCACTGCCTATTTCGACCCTGGGACGCCGTTCGGGGCGAAATCATCTCGCTCACCGGCCACTTGGCTGAAAACGACCTCCAAGGCCAGCTCCTGTTCATTGAGCGGGCTATTGGGGTCGACAAAGCGAGAGCGCTGTATGAAACAGAGGCAGGGGAGTCTATCTCATTACGTGAGCTTTCACGGCGGCTGTCAGCGGATGGCTACCCGGTCTCCGCGTCTCACTTGAGTCGTATGCACGACACCATTCGGTACTTACTGCCAGCAATTCCAGGCGCGCTGTACTCTGGACTGGGAGTAGACAGAATCATAAAGCTTCTGTCTTTGCGCAAAACAGCTCTTCAGTGCTGGGATCGCAATTATCAAGAGCAGGAGCAGCACCTTGATTTCGATACGCTTTTCCAAGATGTACTGTCCCAGTTTGAGGGCGACGCTGAAGAATTTCTATTCCAGCGATTTCAGGACGAACTGATAGATCACCTTAAAAAGCCGCTGAACCTCGGCTACGAGCAAATACTGTTGGAAATCACTCAGAACCAGGACCAATTGCGCCGGTCTACGCCGGTTCTTGAGCTGCCACAGTACCCTGCATCGCAATTTGAGGGGGGGACTCAACTTAACGTTTCGAACAATGGCATTGAGGCTAATCAGAACCCTCTACAACTACCCCCTACTACTTCGGGGGGCAGCACACATAAGACGACGCCCTCCAAAGAGAGTCCTTCACCTCAAGGGGTGCAACAGCAACTGGCCCCAACTCCGCAGGAGCAAATGAGCCCACAAGAGCGCCAAGCACGTATCGATGGGCACGTTGCGAGCCCTGTGAAGACTTCTCCCAGAGTCGACAAGATGAAACGGGAGCTCGCTGCGCTTGACGGTGAGGTCTTGCCCGACTTCGCCTCCAATGCCTTGGTGGCCATCCCTGTTCAAGCTGGCGGACTCAATCCCATTTCTGACCTTTGGTACATCGAACGCGAAATAGACAATACCGCGACCCTGCGTCAGCACATCGCTCAATTGGCTCGCGAAATAGCCAGCTCGGTCAAAGCCCCAGGTCAATTTATCGATATCGATGGTGGCGTCGGGTTCAGCTACCGACACCCCGAAGCGGAAGTCGAAATTACTGCCACAGCCCAACATACCTTGACGCTGCTCCAGTCTTTGAGCGGCTCGATGGCCATCGTACTGAAAATGATTCAGCAGCAACCCAAGCTTCAAATCGACGCGTTGGCTGACTTTGAGTTCGCAGCCGGACTGGGCCAGATCTTACTGGGCCAGCCTCACACAAAAGATCAGCCCCCTGAAAGTGAATGCCGTCTCAGCGACGGCGCTCTAGTGAAGCTGTTCCGCATTATTCGTCTCGCAAGACGTTTGATTGACCTGGAAATCCAGTCAGTCGCCAACAACGGTCCGAATTCAGCCAGTTAACACACGGACTCTACAAGGGGGAGTCGTCATGTCCAAGACACCAATAAATGAAGCAATCCTGTCACAGGTGCTTCATCACATGCGTAATGGCCAACTTCGGCGCTGCATCGAAATGGGCCTGGAGCCAGAGATATTGGCTCAGCTCCAACAACCTTCAGTACTGAGCTTGCTGCTTAACACTCCCGTGTCTTGGTGCAACGTCACCATTGATGGGGACATGGTAAAAAAACTACTGTCAGGCGCGCAGCGTTCTGATGAAGAAGTGCGCATGATTGAACGTGCGCTGCGACTTGGCGCGACCACTCAAATGCTGCAACAGTTCTTCGGGCTGTCTCCGCAGGATGTGGCCCTTCAACGCCTAATGATCGGCGTGACGGCACGTCGTGGCCGTTGGCGCGAATTCAGTGAGGAGATGGACGCTCAGCTTTGGTACCGATGGACGCACCTAATGCAAGAGCATCAGGTAGAGCTTGGCGACAGTCTCGCGTTGCTGGACATCGCCATGTTGGTCGCCGAGGAACTCAATGCTCCACAGGATACTAGCCCAGATGAGACCCACGAAAACCTCAGCCTGGCCATCATCTGGCATCGCATTCAGTCCTGGATAAAGGAAGGGCTTTACCCTCCTGCAAACCCTGGCCTTCCGAGAAGGCTACAGCTTGTGTCTTCTCAACGACTTGCACAGCCTGCAGCGACATCGGTGGAAGGTGACTCTGTATTATGAGGTTGTCTCGGCTTCCCTTGTCGACGCTTTTAGACTCGGCCTCGGGTCACCTTGAAGCTCATTTGCTTCAGAAAAAAGAGTCGGCGCCTCCGGGGATTGAAGGGTCTTCCCCCTACTCCGGAATTATTTTCAGCGGGAACCCACACGAAACGGTTCCTCGCCGATTGCTTTTGGATGATCGCTTAACCCCGCTTGAAAGAAACACCTGGCAGGTATTTCGCCTACTGATCAATGACGACGGCCTTACGGCGTTCCCTACCTATGACCAACTGCGGCCATATTTGGGTATGCAACCCGGTAGGCCTGCCTCGCGTGAAACTGTATCAAAAGCATTAGTGACCTTACGTCTCACCCGTTGGCTTAGCCTGGGGCGACGGGTGCGCAATGATCTGAGTGGACAAGTGCAAGGCAACGTCTACCTGCTTCACGACGAACCGGTCACACCGGCCGAAGCTATAGAGTTCGACAAGGACTACTTGCAGCTACTCGCGCAGTCAATGCAGCACCAGACCAAGGTGATTCGCGAAGTGGCAGAAATTGCCTGGAAGGAATTTGCAGCTGATCCTGATGTTGGCCAACGCTTACCTAGCAGGCTGGACATCATCGAATCCCGCATGAATAGCCAGGCCTGGACCAAAGCGCAGGCTCCAGTCGTTCTTAAAGCGACTGAGTTCGGAATCCGAACTCAGCAAAATATAGCTCTATCTCCACTGAGTTCGGATACCGAACTCAGTGAAAAAGGCGAAGAGCGAATCGCTTTGGAGCAGAGTTCGGATGCCGAACTCAGCCGTAAATCACTGAGTTCGGACTTAGTTCGGCATCCGAACTCATATAGTACGTATACAGATACACACAAAGATGTTTGTAAAAGCTCTGTACATGTACCGCCCACACCAAACGACATCGCTGCCGATTTGCTCGGTGCACTGCATCGACTACCGGTCGAGCAAAAACAGAACGCGGTCCTGGCGCTGCAAAAGGTTCCAGCAGAGTTGAAAACCGCGCTCATCAAACAATGGGTCCACCGCTGTGACTCGGGAGGGGTCCGAAACCCGCTTGGATACTTAATGACGCTCGTCGGCATGGCCGTTCGCGGCGATTTCAACAGCCAATGGAACCCTGACGACAAGGCAAAAGCGAGCCCCGAGCGTCAAGACGCTTCAGCCCCGCCAGAGGGCGCAGAGCAGCCGACGAAGACGCTAACGCAGACGCGTAGCCCTGAGTCGATACAAACCGCAAAACACACACTCAGCGGAATGCTGCATCTGCTGAAGCCTAATCGGGGTACACATCCATGATGTCAGGTGGACAACCAGAATATCGTGGTAACGCGGCCCAGAGCGAAGCGGTCGTGACCGGAATCTGTGCCAGCTACACAGCAAGTGTTGCGGCCCGCAACACCCTGACAGGAACCGAAATACGCCGCGGCCGCCACGCAAGTGACTCGGCCCAAATCACTTGCCCAGGATCCGGCATTCGTGCCAGCGACACGGCAAGTGTTGTGGCCCACAACACCCTGACAGCATCCGGCACCGGAGGTGGCCGCCATATAAGTGGTGCGGCCCGCACCACCTTGGCAGGATCCGGCATCCGTGCCGGCGACACGGCAAGTGTTGTGGCCCACAACACCCTGACAGCATCCGGCACCGGAGGTGGCAGCCATATAAGTGGTGCGGCCCGCACCACCTTGGCAGGATCCGGCATCCGTGCCGGCGACATGGCAAGTGTTGTGGCCCACAACACCCTGACAGCATCCGGCACCGGAGGTGGCAGCCATATAAGTGGTGCGGCCCGCACCACCTTGGCAGGATCCGGCATCCGTGCCGGCGACATGGCAAGTGTTGTGGCCCACAACACCCTGACAGCATCCGGCACCGGAGGTGGCCGCCACGCAAGGGATTCGGTCCGCACCGGCGAGTTTCAGCTCTTCCTATATAGAAGCCTCAACAAATCCCCTTCCATCGGGCTACGTATTTAATGCTGCGTCTCCTATAGCCAAATTGCAGCATGGGTACGTCAATCCTCTTCCCAAGGAAACACTGCACCATGGCTGATAACTTCCGGCTCAACATCGGTTCACTGCGCAGCGATGTGAAGCTCACCCTTCACACTCACCACGCCGCTCGTATATGGATGGGGCGCCCTAAAAATGACCTCAAAGCCGGCATCATTGGTCTGTCAGGGTTCTGCACTGTCGTCAATCGAATGTCTCGAGGCGCCCAACAGGATGATCCCTACTCTGACTGGTGGATGATCCTCCTCGAGGAAAAGATCAACGATTCCAAGGAAGCGTTAAAGACCATCGAAGATCGCCTGGACACAGCCATGGCCTCTCTTCCACCGGCCATCAGCATTAGCGAAAACCTCTCGATCCAGCCTGTCAGCCTCCCGCTGTACATCTCCAATCCCCTGGGATTTCAGGCTGTGTACCTGCTGACGAACTACGACGAAATTGTCAGACGCATTCTGTTGGCCCAGCACGTTGGCCTTGTCGGGCGCCACGATATGGAAACCTGGATCGACGAAGGCGCAGCGGTACTGCGGAGACTGTTTGGTCTGGCCCAGATCTATAAGTACTCAGGCGCTGCCCGCGACGACTTCGCTGCAAACAATGCCAAGGCTGAAGCAGCCCGCAAAATGTACGAGCGGTACGGTGAGCTGCCACAAGACATCCTGGAAGGCACCCGCCGTTCGAATTTCGCGCCACCGATCATCCGCGGTCAGCAGCAAACCGAGACGGATGATCATCTCGATGACCCCGTTGAGGGTTAAAGAGCATGGGCCAGATTCCCTCCAATGATGGGTCGCTGCAACAGACCGCCTTCCGGCCACTGCAACAGGAAGCCTTTCAGCGACTGCAACAGGCTGCCTCACTAAAGGGCCTTTTAAAGCCTTTTAAAGGTAAGGGGGAGCTGACCCAATTTGCCGATCTTTGCCGAGCTCAAGAATCGGACTTAAAAGCTCTTGCCCAGGAAGTGCTGAGCCAGGCCCGCCGATATCCATTCACCCTAGTTCCAGTGCGGTTGACTGAGCAGAACACCCAAGCCGGCACCCAGTTTTTGAGATGGCAGCAGGTGACAGATCGGCGGATGGGCGTAGGGGTTTGGGCAGAAATGATGGGCTCACCCAGAACACCGGAATCCATGCTGCAGGATCTTTACGTGATGGAGCTGCAGCGCATCACCTTGAATATGCAAATGAGTTTGCTGCACTCGATCACCAAACAGGCCGCCGAGTGCGCAGAAAAAATGGGCCAGGCAGAGGCCGTGTATACCGCTCGCCTGCAGCAGCTCAACAACCCAACGCAACACCAATAACCTCGGAGAATACTCATGGGCACGCCCGTACAAGGCTGGGAAGGCAATATCGGTTCTGCACCGGAATTCAAAGAATTCCCCAACGGCAATAAAGACCCACGTCGACTCATGCGAGCCAACGTTTACTTCGACAATTCGATTCCGGATGGCAAAGGCGGCTACGAAGATCGTGGCGGTTTTTGGGCGAATGTGGAGTGGTGGCACAAGGACGCCGAGCATTATTCGCAACTGTTCCAGAAAGGTATGCGAGTGCTGGTTTCCGGTCGCGCCGTTATGGACCGTTGGAAGAACGACGATGGCGAATTCGAAGCTTTGAAAATCCAGGCCAGCCGGGTCGGCATGCTGCCACACCGCGTGACCATGGTGAATCTGGCGCCTTCGCAAAACCAGAATTCGCAACAGTCCAACAGACCCGAATCGCGGCCGCAGCCAGCTCCAGGCCCGGATGAATATCCAGATACCGATCCACCGCAATTCTGAAAACAGGGGCTTAATTTTTCGGCCCATTCGTGTAGCTGTCGGTGTTGGGGGAAACAGCTCATCGTTTCCCCCGACCTCATTAGAGAACCACTACAAATTAGGACGTGCCGATGGATGAAGTTTTGAGGGACCCAACAGGGTACGTTGTCATTGGCGCAGAGCACCCAGCTTTAGGCCGTGTTTACTGGGCTTACTTTGATGAAAGCGAGGTGAATGCTCCGGACTACTACGGGCTCACCCTGGACATAAACCGAGCATCATGGGCTCCAGTTGGGTGGCGAACGGGAGAGTATCTGATGGGGGGCCGTGGAGAGACAGACCTTGATACCTGGCAAGCCCGCCGATTTATCAACACCTTGCTCGATGAATACCGCTTAGATACTGAATACCGCGTCGACTTTGACGACGACGACGAAATGACTGAACACTTATACGGCAAGCTGGAACAACTACGTGTTCAAAGCGGACAATCCACTCAGGACTTCATCGCGTGGATCAGAGTTGCGAACTGGACGGACGAGCCAGCTTCGAATTGACATCAAACCGCCAATTGGTTGGCAAAAAATCGCGCCATTCGTTAACTTTCAGGTTGAGTCACACTTCCATTCGGCTATCTCAAGCACAGAAGTTTAAAACTTCCGTTTTTGATGCAAAAAAATGCGCTATTCGTGATGTTACTGTCTGATAGATCTGTTCTTCGGGGACCGATAGCCAATGGCGCAATCTCGAACTTCTTTGAAACCAGCAGATAGGCGGCAATTCAATAACCCCCATACTGCCGTTCAAATAGCCGGTGCTGACGCCGCCCGAAAAGGGCTACGGGTGTATGACTGCCCTTACCACCATCCTGCGATGCGCGCGTCGTGGCTAAAGGGCTTTGCCCAGGAACAGCAGCTGACGCTGGACCTCTAGCCGCTAAAAGCCTCCCGTTGTGCATTGACCATTTCCCATTGAAGCCTTACCTGCCATGACGTGACAGTCCCGCTCTGCATAATTGAGAAGGGGCACACCGTGAAGCTATTGATCATCGAGGCACCTGGGAAGCTGAAAAAGCTTCAGCCAATGATGAAGAAACTGCGCCCAGGCGAACACTGGTTGGTTGTCGCCAGTGGTGGGCACATACGTGACTTGCCCGCCAGAGGGCAGGACGACAGCATGATCACCACAGGCGTCCGCAAAAATTACACACCGGTGTACGAGATCCTGGATAAGAGCGCCAAGGCCGTGCGGACCATCAAGGCCGCAGCTAAACAGGCCGATGAAATCTACCTCGCAACCGATCCGGATCGCGAAGGTGAAAGCATCAGCTGGCACATCCAGCAGGTACTGGCGGTCAAATCCTACAAACGCATCACCTTCAATGAAATCACCCTGAAGCGTGTCGCAGAGGCTCTAGCCAATCCTCGCCAAATCGATTTGAACAGAGTCGCGTCACAAGAATGCCGGCGTGTACTTGATCGTTTGGTGGGTTACCTGGTGACTCAGGAGCTACGCCGACTGATGGGCAAGCCCACCTCTGCAGGCCGCGTGCAATCGCCTGCCGTATACCTGGTGGTTTTGCGCGAGCGCGAGATCCGCAACTTTCAGGTAATCAACCACTTCGGTGTGCGTCTGAACTTTGTGGATATGAATCAGGGCACCACCTGGTATGCAGACTGGCAACCGGTACCGGATTTCGCGAGCAAAGACTTTCCTTACGTTCAAGATGCCAACCTGGCCCGACTCGTCGCCGGCACACGTAATGTCGTCGTCGAGTCCTGTGAAGACCGCAAGGCCGAGCGCCACCCACCCGCGCCCTTCATCTCTTCCACCCTTCAACAAGCAGCCAGCAACGCCTTGAAATGGGACCCGGACAAGACCATGCAAGTCGCCCAGCGATTGTATGAACAAGGCGTGATCACCTACCACAGGACGGATAATCCCAACGTACCAGACGAGGCCATGGAGGATATTAGAACCGTAGCTAGATCTATCGGATTGAAGACCGTCGACGAGCGACGTACATTCAAGGCCGCCGAAGGCGCGCAGGAAGGCCACCCCGCTATTACCCCGACGCATTGGGCTGATACAAAAGCTGGTGAGAACGACGAGGAACTCGCCCTGTACAAGTTGATTTGGGTCCGGGCGCTGGCCAGCCAGATCGAAGCGGCGGTATTCGACGTGCGTGCTGTAAAACTGCTCGCGGTTGGCCCAAATGGTAAGGCTTTGCGATTCAATGCAACTGGTGAAACCCTTTTTCATCCTGGGTGGCGGAAACTGCTCAAGGGCGATGACACAGACGATGAGGAAGATGGAGCAGCGAGCAACCCAGTTCCTGCACTCACACCAAAACAGATCATCTCTGTGCACAACGGAGAACTGCTGAAGAAGAAAACTCAGCCGCCATCCCGCTACACCAAGGCCAGTCTAATCAAAGAAATGGAGCGCCGCGGTATTGGTCGTCCCAGCACGTTCGCCTCGATCTTGAAGAACATCACCAGCAAAGGAATGATTGAGGAAAAAAGCCGCAAGCTGGTACCGGCGCCGCTGGGGGAGGAAACAATCGCGAAGCTGGAAGGGTTCTACAGTTTCGTGGAGCTCGATTTTACGAGAGAGCTGGAGCGGGATTTGGACAAAGTCGCCCAGGGCCAAGACACCTATGGAGCTGTCGTTGCGCGTCTGCATAGACGCCTGGAAGAGGAACTGTCTCAGCAACGTGGAATGCCGAGTGTGCCGATGGCGTCCGCTCCACGCCCAGCCACAGCAGGTGGCGCTTTCAACTGTCCCAAGTGCAATCAACCCCTCGCAAGGCGACAAAAAAAGGGGGCGGTGGCTATGACTTTTGGGGTTGCACAGGCTTCAAATCGAATGGATGCAAGGTGAGTTTTCCAAACTTGAATGGCAAACCAGATCTCAATAAACCCAGAGGGGTGTGACTTCTGCCATTGCCGATATAAATCACCGACAACGCCGTTACGCATTAACCCTAGAAGCCCACCATTCCTATACCTGACAGTCCTCTGCGAAATTGCAGAGGAGGTCATGGGTGAGCGTACAGAAGAGACAATCGGTGGTGGGGCTGCGCATCTTAGCGCCGAAGCTGGAGAAGTTCTCAGACCGGCAAATTGAAGTCGCCCAGACCTGGGCTTTACAATTTAACGTACCGCCCTCCCAGCTGACCTCCTTCATCGATACCTATCTGAGTTCCACTGTCCATACTCGTTGCTGGTGCGTAGCCCTGCCCTCTACAGATGATCAAACACGGCGGCTCCTGGCCAGAATCGGCGATCACCTCCAGTACTTCGATGGTCATCAGGTTAAGGCCTGCAAAATCTTCAGCAAGGACCGCGTGCATAAGAGAAAACCCACCGCAATGGTGGCCCAGCAGCTACTGCTCAGGTTTGAAAAACGCTGGTATGCAGACGTCCTACTGACCTCCTTCTGCAAGTCTGCTGGAGAGAGGGCGAAAGCCCTTTCGATTGAAGATCTAGGAAGCTTTAATCGCCGCGGCTTCGATTGGACGGCGAGCAACAATCGGTACTTCAATCCCCGCACCCGATTTTACCTGAAGCAGATTGGCAGCACGCTGAAGCAGTTTTGCCAGTGTCTGGACCAAGAGCTTTTATTCGCCATTCGTTCAGCGCAATGTCCCTCACCCAAGCTCTATAACTGGCTGGCTCAAGGTGACCGAAAACGCCGCCTTCAGGCCCTAAAAGCCCAGCCAGTACTGATTCCACTTCTGGTACTAGCAGATCAATGGCCGTGGCCGTGGGATGGGCAGCAGCAGGTATACATGAACTGCCCATGGGATGAACTTCAGGCGTGGCGCCCATACTGGAGTGAGGACCGTTATTTGATTTCCGCTGAAGAGTGCCTGGTAGGTCGCATAGCCGACGCGGGCCTCCCCCTTTCCGACACACTGGCTTGGCTGCTACAGGCGCCGCGCGCTGCAGTGCGCTACCTGGGTCAACAGCGGGTATTCGATACCGGCAGTGCATTGACCCGTATCAGCCGCGAGGGGCCACAAGGACCCTGGCATCGACTGCTGCTGGGAGCCTCACTGGGCAATCGCCGTCCTCTTAAAAAAGCGCACTGGATCACTCTCTTCGCGCTGCTGGATAAAATCCCGTATCAACTGCTGGATCAAACGCAGGACTGGAACAGGCTGCTGTCAGGGTGTCCAACTGATTGGTCGGACGACAATTGGTCCAAAATCGCCGACGACTTTCGAGACCTGAACGAGCTCTTTAACAACGTTGATGAGAGCGACGGACCAGCTTCTGGTGAAGCACTGCAGAAACTCAAAAGCTTCATTGCTACTGCTTCCTATCACCAGATCGCCAGCTTGGTGAATGGCTTTCACCTCGCGTTGATAGACATCCGTGAGGCTTTAGATGCAGTAGATCCACAAACAAGAACAGACTCTTTAACGCCCTGGAAGCCGCTGCTTTATTCAACCAGCACACCCCTCGTGAGTCCAAATGGGCTGCAAATTATCGAACTGAAGTGCCCCGCCGATCTTGATGCGGAACATCGAGCGCTGGGCCATTGCATTGATGGTTACGACTACAGTGCTTATCGGGGCATCTGCCGTCTTTTTTCGGTTCGCGAAAACGGGAAATCGTTGGCCTCTGCAGAAATCCAAATGGATGAAAGTGCCTGGGGCGAAACGTTAGCAAAATTGACTCCCAAACACCTGGTGACGATACAACTGAGAGGGCTCCGCAATCGCACACCTAAGTCGGGCTCCAGGGTTGACCGGGCCTATCAATGGTTTTGGGCAAAGATCAAATCGGGTGAGCTCGCCATTAACCTGGAATGGCCCGACCAAACACTATCCATGTCGCGCTATACAAATCGAAACCGGAAAAAAATGCATGCCCAGGCCTGTGCGGAATGGATCAACCAACGATTGAGCAGGACATGAGTCGTCCACGTCTGATGAACCGCCGGCAGGACCTGGTCGAAAAAGTCATTTTTGACGGCTATGACTTCGGGGTCTTAATGCAATACGTTGAGGGTGCGAACCGGCTGTTTCTCGAACGTAATGGTTTCTATATTCGGCGTGCCGAGCATCCTCAACATCGCTATTGGCGATTACCAAAAGGCAAGTTGCTGGATGACCTGGATGTGCTCTTCCACCGTTTGATGGAGTTGTCCGAGGACCGTTTCAATGAAAGTTGGGAGACGTTTTCACATAAAATCACAGCCGCACAAAACGACCCAGATCGGCAGGCATTCACGTGGGGGCTGACCTTTCGGATAGCTCCACTCGTTCAGGGCGGGATCCTGCTGTCAGGTGACTACCATCCTGGCGCGGTCGCCGTTTCAAGGCGCATGCACGGCGTGTTTCTCGGGCATTCCAAGTCCTGGCGCATTGACGCTGGTGCGGAAGTGGTGCGAAGCAACTTGATCCTGGAGCTTGGATTGTCGGAGGATCAGTTCGAAATCCTCGACACCGTGCAAGAGCTGCTGACCGACGGATCCGTTGTTCCAGCTGATGAAATCACCCGCATCAGTCTTGGTGGACCGCCACAAGAGCGCGCAGCAAAAGCGGCTGACGATAGCACCTCAACCGATGTGTATTTAGCCGCGGTGCCCTCAATCGAGCGCACCGGGTCCACTACCGAACAGATTAACCAGGCATTGGCTGGTTATTCTTTACTGGACCATCAACCGGCAGGCATCCGGCACTTGCTACAGCGCACAAGCGCCTTGCTTGCGGATGACATGGGGCTTGGTAAAACTCGCCAAGCAATCATTGCCGCTGCAATCCGAGCAGCTAATAGACCCATCTTGGTTATCACCCTGTCGACGTTGATCATCAACTGGCAACGCGAAATCCAGATGGTGTATCCCAAGGCCACTATCGGCCAACAGGTCTTTGATCCCTCTTCGCAATGGATTATCACCAACTACGAACGCCTTGGCGATTTTGTTCTGCATGCAGGACACTTTGAAGTGATGATCATCGACGAGGCGCACCGCCTGAAAGAGCCGACCGCCGCGTGGACACGTCACGGCTTCGACATTGCCGCCAAGATACCCAACCGTTACCTGCTGACGGGTACGCCAGTCCTCAACCGAGAATCTGAGCTGCACACGCTGCTACGGCTATCCGGCCACCCCGTTGGGAAACTGCCCTTGAAAGAATTCTGCGAACAGTTCGCCGGCAGTCAGGATTTCCGCATGAATCTGCGGGGCGCAATCGGCGATTGGATGCTCCGTCGACGCAAGGATGTCTTGCCCGGTCTCAAGGGCAAACAGCGCCAAACTTTACCCATCGAACTCACTGCTGAAGAGCGCAAGCAATACGATCAAATTCGGCTCGAAGACAGGCCTAGCCTCGCCAGGTTGGGATCACTGCGTCAGTTGCTTGAGCAGGTAAAGATTCGTGTCGTAATGGATCTGCTGTGCGAACTGGACGCGGAGGACAAAGTAATCTTGTTCTGTGAGTTCAAGGATACGGTAGGAACACTTCGCACTCGGTGCAAGCAAGCTGAGTACGGGTGCGTCACGGTTGTCGGCAGTGACTCTGTAGGCAAACGGCAGAAGGCGATCGATCAATTCCAAAGTGATCCAGAAACCCGCGTCTTTGCCGCCACTACCTCCGCTGCCGGCACCGGCAACAACCTCACTGCGGCCAACTATGTGATGTTCCTGGGCCTCCCCTGGACGCCTGGACTGCAGGACCAGGCTGAGGACAGGGCCTACCGCAATGGGCAATTGCGCATGGTCGTGGTGAAAATCCCGCTGGTGGAAAACACAATCGACCAGATGCTTTGGCAAATGCTGCAGGATAAGCGTCAGTTGGCAAGTGACCTCATTGAGCCCGACGCGGCCGGCAACGCGAGACAAGCATTGGCGACCAATTTGTAGATCTGCGGTATATCACTGCTTCTTAGTGGCTGAGACCTTGTAAACGTACTTGGAACCATTACTTTTGTTTTCTGGAATCTAATAGGCCTCCCCATCGGCAACAATAGTTTCGTTCGATATCTGCAAACTTCCGAAAGTGGCAAATCTATTTCGATTTTACCCACTTTGCTCGTATTCATTTCGAGGAGTCGAACATAATTGACTTTGTTACGTATTAGAATCTTCCCATCGCTCATAATGGCCGTCGAGACCCATTCAGAAGAGACTGATCTCACTGAAAGGCACGGACAGTTTTGGCGGACTCGTTGAATCCAGCGCGATACGCCAATATCCAACATCATGCCAAGCGCCATGCTTGAATCCTACTTCTGGATACGTACCGATGTGAGCGAAGCCTAGTGCTTCATGCAGCCCCACGCTGCCATCGTTTGGCAGCGCGATCCCGGCAAAGGCTGCGTGAAACCCTTGCCTTTTCAATGTCGGCAGCAACACGCCATACAGTGCCCGGCCGACCCCGCTACGGTGCGCTTCTGGCGATATATAAACGGTGACGTCGACCGACCAGCGATAGGCCTCACGAGCCCGGTGCTGACTGGCATATGCATAGCCGATGAGCTGGCCGTCTCGCTCCGCTACCAGATACGGGTAAGTCGGCAAAGTCGACCCAATCCGCTTGGCCATCTCTTCGACTGTGGGCGGCTCAAGCTCAAACGAAATCGCCGTATGCTCAACCATCGGTGCGTAAATTGCCTGGATGGCTTGAGCGTCCGAAATCTGCGCAATCCTTACTGTGGTGTTGCTCATCCTCTATCCCCTTGGTCGCTCAAATCGATCTTTGATTGACTCGTTTCGAGAGTGCTTCGGCGCTTTCCTTGCGCTCCGAATAGCGGTCTACCAAATACGTTTCCCGGCCCCGAACCATCAGCGTGAACTTCATCAGTTCCTCCATCACGTCCACAACACGGTCGTAGTAGGCGGATGGCTTCATACGCCCTGCGTCGTCGAACTCCAGAAAGGCTTTGGGTACTGACGACTGGTTTGGGATGGTGATCATCCGCATCCAGCGCCCGAGGATCCTAAGCTGGTTTACCGTGTTGAAGGACTGTGATCCACCGCAGACCTGCATGACGGCCAACGTCTTGCCCTGGCTGGGGCGGACAGCGCCCAACGTGAGAGGTATCCAGTCTATTTGGGCTTTGAATACAGCAGACATTGCACCGTGACGCTCTGGCGAACACCACACCTGTCCCTCTGACCACAGAACCAGATCCCGCAGCTCTTTAACCTTTGGATGGTCTTCCGGAGCGTCATCAGGGAGAGGCAGACCCGAGGGATCAAAGATGACGGTCTCGGCTCCCATTAGGGTCAGGATGCGCGCGGCCTCTTGGGTCAGCAGCCTGCTGAAAGAGCGCTCACGGGTTGAGCCATACAGCAACAAGATGCGTGGTTTGTGAGTCGGTTGCTCGTTGCCTTGCAGGCGATCCAGTGTGACGAAGTCGATTAGCGACTGATCCAGATTAGGTAGATCCAGGCTGCTTTCCGAGGAAAATTCGTCCATTACAGTTCACCTATTTGATCTAGCTCGCGCTTCAGTTCCTGCGGTGTGAGCGCCGAATGATCCAAGCTGAAGAATGCCTCGAAACGCTTTTTAATCTGGACGACGGTCGCGTCAAATGCGGCTTGGATGTCGCTGTCTGTGCCTTCTACATCGGAAGGGTCGGCGAGGCCCCAGTGGCTTTTGACAGCAGGCCCGAAATAGACCGGGCAGGGTTCGCCTCCAGCCTTATCACACACGGTGATCACCACATCCGGTGGTGAGTCCGAAAACACCTCTGAGCCTTTGCTGTAGAGATCTGTGGTGTCGATACCAAGCGCTTGCAACGTACTCACGGCGCGTGGATTCAGTTGTCCGCTTGGGAAGCTGCCCGAACTGACGGCGTTAAAACCGCTCGGGGCCAGGTGGTTGAACAACCCCTCCGAGAGAACGCTCCGGCAGCTGTTTGCCGTACACATAAATAGCACTTTCATGGGTTTCTCCTAGACAGGGATGCTCAGCCGCGACGCCAGTGCCACCAGCGTTACCAGCAAGATAGGGAGGGTGAGGATGCTGCCGACTTTGAAGTAGTAACCCCAGGTGATGCGGATATTTTTCTGCGCTAGCACATGCAGCCACAGCAACGTGGCCAGGCTTCCGATGGGCGTGATCTTGGGGCCAAGATCGCAACCGATGACGTTGGCGTAGATCATGGCCTCACGTACCAGTCCTGTAGCGTCGCTGCCCTGAATGGACAGAGCGCCGATAAGCACACTCGGCATGTTGTTCATGATCGAGGACAACAGCGCAGCGGTGATACCGGTGCCCAAGGTAGCGGCCCATAGGCCATGCTCGGCAAATATGTTCAGCAGCCCCGAGAGCGAGTCGGTTAGGCCAGCATTACGCAGGCCATAGACCACCAGATACATGCCCAGCGAAAACACGACAATTTGCCAGGGCGCGTCCTTGATGACCCTTCTCGTGGAGATGATTTGGCCTTTACCTGCGATGACCAGCAGGATCATTGCACACGCAGCAGCAACAGCGCTGATGGGGATACCTAACGGCTCCAGTGCGAACAGACCAACCAGCAGCAGGCCAAGTACCCACCAGCCAGCAATGAAGGTCGCCCGATCTCGAATCACCGACTCCGGGGCCTCAAGCTGATCCGCGTCGTACTGGGCGGGAATGTCCTTGCGATAGAACATCCAGAGCATGAACAGTGTCGCGGCCACGGCCACTAGGTTCACTGGCCACATGACAGAAGCGTATTCACCGAAACCCACGCCAAAAAAGTCTGCCGAAACGATGTTCACCAGGTTGGACACCACCATCGGCAGACTGGCGGTATCAGCGATGAAGCCTGCGGCCATCACGAATGCCAAGGTGGATGCCGGGCTGAAGCGAAGCGCCGTCAGCATCGCGATGACGATTGGGGTCAGAATCAGTGCGGCTCCATCATTGGCGAACAGTGCCGAAACGGCTGCACCGAGCAGGATCATCAGCGCAAACAGACGTCCGCCTTTGCCCCGACCCCAGCGAGCGACATGAAGCGCCGCCCATTTGAAGAATCCCGCTTCATCGAGCAACAAACTGATGATGATCACAGCAATGAAGGTCGCGGTAGCGTTCCAGACGATGTGCCACACAACCGGCACATCCCCTAGACTTACGGCGCCAGTCAGTAGTGCCAGAACGGCACCCGCTGCCGCGCTCCAGCCGACACCTAACCCCTTGGGTTGCCAGATAACAAAGACGAGCGTAACTACGAAAATCGATGCTGCGATGAGCATGAGTATGTTCCAGATCAGGATGTCAGCAGCAGGAGGCTTGGCGCACGGGTCTGTCTTCCATGGAAGCCAGCCGTCCTTGATGGTCGTTAACCCAGGACTGGTGTGCCTGCGTAGTGACGTTCAGAACATCCAGTGCCCACTGTTCAAGCTCGGGATGCAGCCGGTAGTAAACCCACTGACCCTGCCTCCGATCTGCGAGTAACCCGCAAGCACGCAGTTGGGCAAGATGCCTGGAGACCTTCGACTGGTTATCGTCCAGTGCCCAGATTAACTCGCACACGCACAACTCACCCTCAGCCGAAAGCATGAGCATGATCCGGGCGCGAGTTTCATCACCCAAGCACTTGAAGAATGTGTGTGGTGTAAGGCTCATAAGCAATCGCTCTGCATATGTGGATAATCGAATATGCAGATTTAACCACGTTCAGCCTGCTTGCACAAATGCCTGTGGCGGGAGTTAACGATGGGGATCAATGCTCACCGGTCGACCACAGGGTAACGACCAGGAGGGATTAACAATCGCCTCAGCACGCGGACGGAGATTTGATGTTCGAATGGATGTTCGCTGAACGCGATTTTGGATTCATTACTCTAGGCGTAATGGCAGGATAGCTGGTCAGGTCGAATGCAATTGAGTGGTCAGCGTGAATGCAAATGAATGCTCAGCGTGAATGGAAATGGGTGATCAGATACTAGGTAATTTTCCACCTCGGTCGCGTCATCTTTGTATAGCCTATAAATACCTATAGACGTAGTTTTCTATTTCCTACTGCGCAGCTGGTACCAGCCTGTCACCGTTCCCCTATCATTACAGGGGGCCTCTCGGCACATGATCAGGCACGTCACCACGCTCTCGCTTCTAGCGTTAATCGCCAGTTGCACGACCCAAACGGCGCAGACACCCAAGCCCGCTTTCGACAGCAGTCGCAATCCGGACATGTTGACGCCAGACCTCTATCCTGGCGGCGCCGTTCCTGAAAAAGAACCAGTAGTGCGCTATGGCCGCTACACCCTCGTCAGCACGCTGCCAGATTCTGGCCAACGTGACCTGATGGCTCAGATTATCGACATCAGCATTCCAGCCAACATGCACCCAAATGTGCATGAGGCCATGCAGTACGTGGTGGACCGTTCAGGTTATACGCTTTGCTCGGCAGACTCTGGCCACGTCAACATCCTTTACACCCGACCACTCCCAGCAGCCCAATATAAACTTGGCCCTATGACCCTGCGTAACACCCTGCAGGTGCTCGCAGGTCCGGCCTGGCAGGTGAAGGTCGACGAGGTCAACCGTCAGGTGTGCTACGTCCTGCGCCCTGGCTACCAGCTCCCGGACTCTCCACGTCCTGCATCAACTCAGATTGCTCAACTCAACACATCGACAGCTGCACAGCCTATCGCAGCGAAGAGCAATAACAATGATGCGGGCAGCCAAGTAGTAGTCGCCGCCGTTCCCCAAACAGCGCCTTTCACAACAACGGCATCAGCCGCTACCCCTGTGGCGAACGCTGCACCAGCCAAAACCGTGGCCCCTCCTACGGTGATTACCAAGGATGGCTCTACAAAACAAACGTCTGCCTTGCCGACTCAGAGTCCGGCCTCGACTTCGTCCAGCAACCCAGATGCCAAGGCCGCTTCAACTCCGAAACTGGTCACCGCGCCGTCCGCAGTTTCTGCAGCGCCAAAGCCGGTTGCGACGGACATTGCAGCGCCGAAGCCGCTGGCCCAGACATGGACGGCTTCAACTGGCTCAACCCTTCGTCAAACCGTCGAAGGCTGGGCTGAAAAAGCGGGCTGGAAACTGATGTGGCAGGTCGATGATTTGGATTACTCAATTGACGCTCCACTTCGATTTGAGGGCAGTTTCCAAGAAGCCATTGGGTCGATTTTCCCTCTCTACGACTCGGCTCCACGGTCCTTTCTGGTCGATGTGGTCGACAGTAACTCCTCACAGCGGCTGATTTTTATTACAGAGAGGAACAAATGATGACTGCTCGTCTCTGGATCAAAAGCACAGCCTTGTCACTTATCGTCGCACTGGTGAGTTCCTGTTCGCTGCAGCGTGTGAATGAATCGGCCAGCCGAGCTGAAAATGACGCTGCGACAGCCTCTCAATACAGCCGATTTCTGAGAAATCAGCAGCAAGAGTCCGCGCGCGCTACGGTGGTGTTCAGCGACAAACCATGGGTGTCCAAAAAACCGCTGGTCGCCAAGCGTGGTTTACCGCTGACCATGGATTGCGACATCACCTATCGCCCCTCATATAACGTTGGGATCGCTGAGATCGCGCAGTACATCACTAGTGAATGTGGTGTACCGGTCATCGTAGCCCCTGACGCAATCGACCCAAGTGTCCTTTCCAGTTCGACGCAGGGCAACTCAGGACCTGCAGTTCCACCTGGTTTGGGCTCTGCCGACAACCTGACCAACTTCATGCCCGCCGGCGTCATCGGCAATGTTCCGAGCAACGCCCGCTCAATGAATTCGATTGGGCTGACTGCACCCAACACATTCCCCATTAAGTACAGCGGCAAGCTGTCAGGGTTGTTGAATCAAGCGACCTCCCAGTTGGGCTTAGCGTGGAATTATTCCTCCGATGATCGAAGCGTGCATGTCACTTACTTCGACACCAAGACGTTCGACGTCTGGGCATTTGGTGATGACCAGGTCATTGAAAGCACAGTGAAGTCGGGCTTGCTGACCGCTACAGGCAGCGGGAGCAGTTCCGGTGGTGGTGGCGGCGGATCTTCGTCGACAGGTGCATCGGGTGAATCAGGCAGCAACCAGAGCACCACCGTTACCATCAAGACCTCGCTGATCGGAGACATTGAAAAAAACGTCAAGGCGATGCTGAGCCAACAGCCCCAAGGTCGGATGTTCCTCTCGCGTTCCACTGGCACCCTGACGGTAAGTGATCGACCAGAAGTACTCTCAAACGTTGCTAAATACCTGAATTCGATCAACAGCAGTATCACCCGTCAGGTGTTGTTCAACGTCAAAGTTTTCGAGGTAACTCTCACCGACACAGACCAGACCGGCCTGGACTGGACGGCTGTCTATACGTCCTTGAGCAACAAATGGGGCTTTTCGCTGAAGAATGCCACCACCGGCATAAGCACGGGCGCGGTGTCGGGCTCGTTGAGTATTTTGGACACGTCGAAGTCTCCTTGGGCTGGCTCCAACTTAATCATCAAAGCACTTTCCGAACAGGGCCGAATCTCGAACGTTCGCTCGCCGTCGGTCACCACGCTGAATCTGCAGCCGGCACCCATCCAGATCGGCAACGTAAAGAGCTATGTCGCATCAAGCTCGACAACCACTACGGCTTCCGTTGGATCGTCTACTTCGCTCACCCCCGCGACTATCACCAGCGGCTTCAACATGATGTTGCTCCCTCGAATCATCGACCAGGACAACATGTTGCTGATGATCACCCTGAGCATGAGTAGCAAACCGACCTTCACCACTTTTACGAGCAACGGCTCCAGTGTCCAGACAGCGGATTACGACACCAAGAATCTGTCGCCCAAGGTCAAATTGCGCAGCGGTCAAACCCTCGTACTGACTGGTTTTGAGGAGAACAGCGAAAACGCAACCAAGTCTGGCGTAGGGGATCCTGGATTCTTCGGTTTGGGCGGCAGCCGTGTCCGCACCACAGGGCACAGCGTACTCGTAGTGCTGATTACTCCTGTTGTTGATAGCGACACAGGCAGCCCCAGCGCGGTGATTTCACCTGCTGCCAACGAGCCTTGGGGCTCTTGCCCTACCCCACTGCTGCATTGCACAGGTTCCAAGGGGTAAGCCATGGTTGCGGAAACCTCAAAAAATGCACGCTCTGCTCGAGTCCAGGTACTCCAGTATCGTGGAAAATCATTTGTCACCGGTCTGCGCTGGCATCCGCTGGGTAGTGTCACCGGGCACATGAAGGAAGCGCGCCAGTACGGTCGTGAGCACCACCTCGACATTGTCGCCATTAGAAGAACACCAGCCATTATTCAGGCAGGTTTTGTAGCGCGCAGCGAGGAGGTCATCAAAGGGATGTACTCGCTCGCGGCCACCCTGGCTGGACAGCTGGGGGACTCATGGATCGCGGCCTGGAAAACTGAAAGCGAGATTGACTAATATGCCCTCGTTGCTGTGTATCAAGGTGGCGTGATCTCTGGCTGCGACATGATCGGCACTGGTGCTGAGGTCCGCCGCCGAGTCGCGCAACAACGCAGTCGTGGGATCAACTTCGACAACGAGTACCTGCCCCCAGAGTTCGATATGGGCGGTCAACCACTGGACGTGGCAGAGCTGCTTCAGCCGTCGCATCTAAAACGCGAGTACCGGCTACGGCCACTCGTCTTTGGGCTATCCAAACCAGAACTTGTACAGCTGGCGGTTCTTGGCGTGCTGATCGCTGCCGGCATCATCGGATGGGCTCAATGGCAGAACCATCAGGACCAGATAGCCAAAGAGGCGGCTTTCCAGGCTGAACAGCAACGCCTGGCAGAGTTGGCCAGACTGCAAAAAGAATCCGGTATGGAACAGACGCCCCAAGCGCTTGAACACCCTTGGGCCAAACGTCCATCTGTTGCAGATTTCCTGGAGGGTTGCAGCAACGTCATTTATCAGTTGCCTCTGTCCATTCAGGGATGGCAGTTCACGAGTGCCGTCTGCGACGGCGCACAGGTTTTGTCCTCCTATAAGCGCTCGGGCAATAGCACGGCCGACAAACTGATACAGGCGACGCAGGGCCACTTTTCTGATCGGCCGGCCTTCTTTGACGAGGGCAACTCGGCCACGTTGAAATTCGACATCTCTCTACCCGCAGCCGGTGATGAGCCTCTAAAAGACGCCATCGTGATGTTGGCGAACCTGTCGTCTTGGCTGCACAGCTTCACTCAAACCCCAGTGCTGAAAGAAGTGCCGGTCGTTGTGCCCATTCAACCAGCGATACCGGGCCAACCTGCGCCACCGCCGCCCCCACCGCCTCAATGGAAGCAATTCGAGCTGAGCTATGCCACTGGCATTACGCCGCTGGACTCATTATCCGGCGCACCCAGTCAGGGCTTACGGCTGCGCGAAATCACAACCAAATATGAGACCGGCCACCTTGTCTGGTCAGTAATAGGTGACCTATATGCGAAATAAAGCGCTGTGCTTTTTGTGCTCCATCCTTGCGTTAGGGGCACCATCGAGCTGGGCAGATGAGAACACCCTATCTGGGGTGAACGTCGGCGAGCTGGCCCAGATTCAAAGCCAGACGATCTTGTTGAATGCCAAAGCCGAGAAGGCCAAGGCCGAAAGATCGATCAAGGGCGAAGACCAAAGTGCGACGACGCAGCCGTCAACTGTGTTTTTTTCTCAAGGAAACCTCACACAGCCGGCTGCAGCCTCGGCGCACAGCAGTGATACACAGTCTGACTTGCCTGTCGTGAAAGCGGTATTCGGCTCAGCAAAACGGCTGCGTGCGACTCTGCTCTACAGCAGCGGATTTGAAGTAGACGCAGATGCCTCATCTCGGGAGTTACCCGGTGGCTATCGCATGGCCATCCTCTCCGTCGAAAACGTGACCCTCGAGCGTGGCGGTAAGCGCTACCCCCTCGGCTTTTCCAGTACGCCCCCGGCCAGCTTGAGCAACGTTAACAATTCAGCCCCCAGCATTACCCCATCAGCACCTATGCCGCCTGGGCTGATCCCTGGCCAACGTTGATTGAGAAGTTCGATGACGATCCTGACTGAAAAACCAGATGTCATAGAGCCTGACAGTGATGAGTCTGCTGCAGTCCTACTGACGTCGCACCAAATACTGCTGACGGCCCCTGGTGGACCGTTTGAGCTGAAACCCGAGCTGCGTCAACTATGTGCGTTGACCAGCGATGGGATTTTGTATGTGTCAGCCCAACACCAAACGGATGCCTATGTCATGGCATTCGAGGACCAGCTGGAACACGAAAATCACCACTTTGAGGTCAAGGTCTGCTCGATGAGCACAATCAAGGCACTCTACCGCGCCAATGATGATGCAAATGGTAAAGCACTATCGGCGACTGAGACGAAGCGCCAGGCCCAGGTGGTGCAGCTTTTAGGAGAAGCCCACCGGCGCAATGCCAGCGACGTCCACTTTGTCGTAGGTCACGATATCACTCGAATCTTCTTTCGCATCCACGGGCTCTTGTGGGAGGCAGAACAGCACCAGAGCCAGGTGGGCATGGAGCTCTGCTCGTCCCTCTACAACAGCATGTGCGATGTCGCGAAAGACCACTACCAGCCGCAGGTGAGCCAGGACGCCAGGGTAAAACGCGCCTATGTCGACCAACTCGGTTTGTTCGGTGCCCGAGTCGCCACTCGGCCGCTCGTAGATGGCCCTCTGATGGTTTTGCGTCTGCTGTATGACGACAAAACCAAAATGACGCTTAGTGATCTCGGTTTCCTGACGCAGCAAATTGATGCATTCAGCCGCATCCGCAGCTTGCCTTATGGGGTGAACCTGATCACTGGACCCACCGGTTCCGGCAAATCGAAGTCGCTGCAGGTAAACCTGAACCTCTTGCACGAAGAGTGCGGTGGAACAAAACACATTCTGACGATGGAAGATCCACCTGAATATCCACTTCTCGCCAATCAGTCACCGCTGGGCGCCGGTGAAACCTGGAATGACGGGATCACCAATTCCATGCGACTCGACCCTGACATTCTCATGTATGGGGAGATCCGGGACCTTGCATCAGCACAAGCGGCTTTCCGCGGCGGTATGACTGGTCACCTGGTGCTGACGACACTGCACACCAACAACGCTGTAGCAGCTCTTCAACGACTGATCGACATGGGTGTAGACCGACACCTGGTTACTGATCCTGCACTGATGACAAGCGTGGTCAATCAATCCCTCTTGCCCGTGCTGTGTTCCCACTGCCGCGTCCCCGCACGCGAGCATCTCGGGCAGCTCAACAGTGCGCTGGTGCAGCACTTGCGCGATTTGGAAGCGATTGATGAGACCTACCTCAAAGGACCGGGATGCCCGCATTGCAAAGGCTTGGGCATCACCGGTCGCACGGTGGTTGCGGAAACTTTGCTCACCGACCTTGAATTCATGCGCGTTTTCAATGGGCAGGGTGCAAGTGCGGCACGTCGCCACTGGGTCAAGGAAATGGGCGGTATTACCAAGACCGCACACACGATCATCAAACTGAAACAAGGATTAGTAGACCCCCGCCACGCCGAAATGACGGTGGGGCCGTTGGACTTTGACCGGCAAATCCTGGAGCTCGCTCATGCTGAGTGACGTCAGAGCGATGCTGAATCGTTGGGCAGAGACCTTCTATGCCAAGCAGTTTGGCAAAAACGAAAGAATCCAGTTCTACGAGAGCCTGATGGGCATCCTTGAGGATGGTGTGTCGCTTGAAGACGCACTGCACACGGTGGCCAGAGCATTCAGCGATAACGGGCAGAAGCTCCATCCAGTGTCCCTTGCCTGCAGGGATATCGCGCAATCGGTAAAAGGTGGGAAATCGCTGAGCATTTCCTGCGAAGGCTGGGTTCCCTATGACGAGAACTCTTTGATCGCTTCCGGGGAAGACACCGGCAACCTGGTGCAGGCATTTCGGGACTGCGTGAGGATCATCGAAGTACGTCAGCGGATCAGCAAACTCGTAGCGTCCGCCACCGTTTTCCCCTCCATGGTGTGGAGCGTCATGGCGGCGTTGCTGTATGTGATTGCAGTGTGGATGGTGCCCTCCATGACACGACGCTCCAACCCCGAGGCGTGGACCGGCGTGCCGGCCTTCCTCTATGCCCTATCGAATTTCGTGACCCACTACGGGCTAGTGACGCTGATAGCTGTAATCGTCTTTATCCTCATATCGATCATCACTCTACCCGTGTTTTGCGGCCTTCAGATTACGGCCGCCAGCCCTTCGTGGAAGCTGCAGTTGAACAAGCTGCTCCAGGTCCTGCGAGTCCGAGCAGAGAGGCTCCCGCCTTGGTCAGTCTACAAGGCGCTCCACGGATCGATCTTTCTGCTCAACATGGCTGTGATGCTGCGCTCCGGCATCAACCAACTAGATGCGCTGACCTCTCTTCAACGCAATGCCTCTCCATGGTTGAAAGAGCGCCTGAGCGCCATTCATTACGGAGTGAGCGCCGGCAAAAACTTCGGTACCGCATTGAAGCTTGCGGGTCATCAATTCCCAGACCCCATGGCGATGCATTTTCTGGAAGTGCTCGCCACCCGCAAAGGCTTCGCTGAGTCGATGGAACGGTTTTCCAACCGGTGGCTGGAGCAAACGCTTCAGCGCGTCGAAGCCATCGCCAAATCTCTTATCGGCATGTCCTCCATGGCCATGGGGGTCATGATGATTCTGGTAGTGGTCGGGATCTTCCAGTTGGCCGGCAATGTGACTGCAACGCTTTAAATCAAACCTAAATGAGGTACTGGAAATGCCAACAAACACTCAAAACAACCAACGCGGATTTCTCTCCCTGGACGGGATGTTCTGGTTGATGCTGATCGCGGTGGCACTTGGTTTCATCGTGTTCATGGGCTACAGAACGTTCGGCAGCTCGGACGTCACCATTGAACAGAGCAATCTCGGCACGTTGCTGAGCAATACCAAACGACTGAAAAGCACCACGGGCTACGCCACGGCAGGCACCAACTTGGCGCCTTCTTTGATCAACCTCGAGGCAACTGGCGGCATGAGCATCAACGGTAATGCCCTGTCCAACCGCTGGAACGGCGCAGTGACCGTAATGAGCAACGGCATGACCTTCACCATCACAGAATCCAACCTTCCGAAAAATGCCTGCATCACCCTTGCCTCGAACATGGCCAAGGACAAACAGACAACGACGGCGATCAATGGCGGCACTGCAATTGCCGGCGAAATCACTGCGGTGGCAGCTGCGACCAGCTGCTCCTCGGACGCCAATACCATCGCTTGGACTTCGTACTAAGGAACTCAGTGTGAGCGTGATCTCTGATGCTGAATTCGTCGACCTGTACCTCGGCGATGGATTTGCCGACGCCAAAGGTCTCCCTGGGCAGGCACGAAGGGTTGAAGCGCCCGCCGAATGGCGGGCAGACCTTGAGCGCTTACGGGCGCAGTGCGAGGAAAAGCACAAGGCAACCCAGGATCCAGAGTTCGCCCTAATTGAAGATGGCGTCGTCCTTCGTGTAACCCAGTTGCTGGATTTGAATGGCAAGCCTGTGTTTGTCGTAAGCAAATCCTCAGTCCAGATCCGTCCATTGGACATGCTGGGTCTGCCCGACTATCTGCAGGACGCGCTGATGAGCGACACGGTACGCGGCCTGATATTTATTTGTGGGGAAATGGGCACAGGGAAAACCTCAAGTGCTGCATCACTGGTGAAAGCACGTCTCGAGGCCTGGGGAGGCATTTGTGTGGCTGTAGAGGATCCTCCAGAACCATTTTTGAATGGCAGGCATGGGAGTGGGCGCTGCATTCAAGTTCCGGTCTCTCGCCGGATGGGGGGATACGAGGAAGCTTTGATCCTAGCGCTGCGCACAAGAGCCGATTTCCTGTTCGTGGGAGAAATTCGCGACAGCTCGACAGCAGCACAAGTAATTCAAGCCTCGATCAATGGCCATCTCATTATCAGCACAGGTCATGCCGGCAGCGTTACTCAAGGCATTGAACGTATATCAGCCCTGGCTCAGCCGTTACTCAATAACGCCCGAGAGCTGCTCTCCAAGGGGTTGGTGGCTGTTCTTCACCAGTCCTTATCAAGTGGCAACGAAGGAAGTCGTCGATTAACCCTGCAGAGCCTGCTTTTCACAGGCGATGACGGACCGGGCATCCGAGAGAAAGTCCATGCAGGAAAGATCACGATGCTCGATCACGACATCGCTCACCAATCATCAAGGAGTCTCTGGAATGACCAGTAGGATCAAGCAGCGGGGGTTCTTGAGCTTGGACATGGCGATCGGATTGGCCGTTTTCTCCGTTGTCGTCACTTTGGCGATCGCATGGCAAATCAAGCAGATGGATTCTCAGGACTATCGAATTGCGGCTGATCAACAGAGAACCATTTCAGAGGCATTGGCCAAATATCTGAAGGATAACTACAGCGTGGTGCTGGCCAACGCGGCAGCAACCGTACCGGTGCAAATAACCGTTCCGATGCTCGTCAACACCAACTACCTTCCTGCAGGTTATAGCCCCACTAACGCCTTTGGGCAGACCATTGTCGGCCTCGCCCGGAAACCCAACGCCAATCAACTGGAAGTGATTGTGGTTACTACAGGTGGGCAGACGATTCCTGAAATGGGTATTCGAACCATCGCTGAAAATCTCGGAGGACCTGGTGGGTTCATCTCTTCTGCCAATCCGAACATCGTCCAGGGCGTGCGGGGTGGATGGCAGGTAGCACTAAGTAACTATGCTATAGCTCCTGGCCCAGGACATACAGCTAGCGCACTTTTTCTTATGGATGGAGCGTTGGCTAATGACTATCTATATCGAAACGCAGTGCCCAATCATCCAGAATTCAACACGATGAATACTGATATCACGATGGGCAACCACAATATTAACAACGCAGGAAGTATCACAGCGTCAGGCAACATAACAGCTAACGCCGACATTACAGCTCGAAACGTTATCGCCACAGCCAATGTTAATGCCGCTACTGCAACCATTACCGGTGATACCAGCACAGGTGGTTGGTTCAGAACACGTGGTGACACAGGCTGGTACAGCGAAAAATGGGGAGGCGGAATTTATCAAAATAGCCCCAACTGGGTCCAAGTTTATAACGACAAAAACTTTTCAACCGGAGGTGAACTATGGGGTGGAAAGATAACCTCGACGGGCAAGATAACGGCCTATGATCGCATTCAGACAAATGAATATTTGTCCCTGGGAGGCATAGCTACCGAGGGGCAACAGTGCAGTGACCGAACCCTTCTTGCAAAAAGCGCCGCGGGAATAACGTTGTCCTGCGAACAAGGCTTATGGAAAAGACCAGGTGGGTGGGAATTCCAGCTGATCCAGGGCACCTGCCAGGCGCCTGCCAGAGGAAGTGTGACCTGCTCCCTTGGCGACACTACATGGAAGTCATGCTCTTTAACTGGCGCTTTTGGCATCGGGGATAGTGAGACTGGGTACATCTTCAGAAATGCAAGTGGATGGTTTCTCTCCACATCTCGACTTTCCTGGCCAGGTCTTTTCTATTGGAGCTGCTTCAAATAAAGCATCCATTTATAAAATTTCAAAAACGTTTTATAGTATGTTTATGGGGATTATTGCAGTGCAGACGCTTGAGAATAACGTTGAGTATAGTGCTGGAGAATTACAGACCTGGCTAAGCACCCGAAGCAGGATATGCTCAACTGTGCTATGGCGTCGCGCACTAGAAGAAAAAGAGGCATTCGAGGTCGGCGAGTTCACTTACAAGTTACAACCAACGGCCTCTGGTCGTTATTTAGTAAAAAAGATCGCCACTATGGAATTAATCAATCCACAACGCAAACCAATGAGCATCAAGCGAGCCGCAAAGTGGACTGTCATTGCGCTTGGCCTAGTAGGAATTTGCTTAACATTGATTATCCTCACGAAATAGTTTTGTTATTGACGCGTAGGTGGTAACAACCACCATTTTGTGGATGGAGCTCATATCATGACAATGCAATGGCTCGTTTTGATGATTGTGCTCATTGCCTCCAGCATTTTCATGGAGAACCAACATCAGGACCAACGTACATCCGACTACGCTACCCTCGACTCACTGGGTCGCGGCTTTCTGGTGTACCGATCTGCCGCTACCGAATATGCCCAGGCCAACCCGGGCTTCAGCGGAGTACCGAGCGATTCTGCGCTCAACCTACCTGGGTGGTTTGTGAAACCTGTGGGCGTAGGTTCTTACATCTCATCAGGAACGGCCTATACTTATTTTGATGGGGTTGCACCGTCAGGCTTGCCTTCTGTGCTGGTAGACCTGACAAAGACAACTACCGTTGGTTTAAAGCGTTCAGGAATGCTGATTTCACAGATAACTGGGGCGACCGGTATAGCAATTCCGTCCCCTGTTCCCGAAGGTGCGGTCGTCGCAGTCAATTAGTCTGAGTCGACCGACTTTGAAAGGCGCCGGGTTGCATAAGCTCCGGCCTATCAACATAATGATCACAACAACGTTTCCACCCCGTTGGCTACTGGCGGTCATCAGTAGCGCCCGGTGATGCGGCTTGCCTCATCACCAACCCCAAAGCACGCATAGCTCCGGGAAGGGCGTGCGGACCTGGTTCAGAGCTCTCCCTGTGTCTCCCTGTTCAAGCCAGACACGCAGCCGTCTAACTCGTGAATTGCGAGTTCAAAGGCACATAGGGCTCTGTTGAGGTTCGAAGCACCGTAGTCTAAGGGCCACACTGGTGTTGTGGCCCACACTTTTTAAAGCTCACACAATAGGTAGCCTGATCATCTTGCAAAGGATGATCAGGCTACCTATTGGTAGCTGCTTTTCCTTGCCGGTGGCCCGCCGGCGAAACGCAGGGCTCCCTTTGTGCGCGGATGCGTGCCTTATGCTAGCTGGCCTCAGCCACGATAATCGGCCAGGTGTTGGAAGTAAGACGTTCAGATCACAGCCCAGGGATCAACAACGCCTTCATCCCGCACAGGTGGTATTTTTTTCTGAAAGACGCTACTTACTACATCCGAGAGTGACTGTTGACCCAGCTACTCTCGGTAGCTTCTCCTGTCGACCTGAACCTTCTTTGCCCTCCGCGAAATATCCCTCTCCGCTTGACACATCACCATCCCCCCTTCGATGATATGGACGTGCTTTGCTGACGTCGTCAGCATCATGCCCAGGCAGTCAGGATCTTGAAGACTGCGACACGATGTTCGTGTCAGATCCGCCCAAGACCGCTGAGCTTCTGGTAGCGCGGTCGGTCGACAATCGTCGATGGAAGCACCTTATGCAACTCACCTCGCGGGGAATCACTTCCCCAACGGGGTCAGTGGGTTCTCCGCATTCAACCTGCAGGAGAATCACCATGTCCAAACTTGCTTATGGCTTCGGTTTCGCGCTTGGCACCATCACGCGACAGTTTCTGCGTGCGGTAAAGAAAACCAGCGCTGCGCCCACAGCTATCCATACCAAAGCAGCTCCGTTGCTTCCACCGCCCTGCGTACCTGAGCGTCTCGTACGTGAGATGGATCATGTACCGGCAATAACTCGTAAAGGTGTCGACCTGAACCTTTGGTACGCGGCTAACACTCGAGTGGTCGAAAAGCCAGCTCGGAAACCGCGTAAGAAGCCAGCTGCACGCTCGTTGGTGCCAGCAACTTGCTAAGTCTGCGTCCTTCGCCTCTGTAGGGAGCCTTCCCAAAGGGAAGGTTTCCTCAGAGTTTTCACGGTAGGGGCTTGACAAGCGACAATCGTATTTCCATGATCTGCACATGTATCGCTGACGTCGTCAGCAACATGCCCAAGTAGTCTGGATCCGCAAGACTACGATGCGGTTTTCTGCATTGATCCACTCCCAAGATCGCCATAGCTTCCGGTAGCGCGATCAGTCGACTTAGTCGATGGAAGCACCTTTCCCACCCATGACGGGCCTACCCCGTCAGGGCAGGCCTCTCACTTTTGGAGGTCTGATGAAAACTGAACTGGCTCTCTACCAGGCGTTGATTTCGATTAACGTCCCGGAACAGAAGGCAAATGCTGTTATTGAAGCTTTGGAGACCGACATGCTTTCACGTTTGGCTACCAAGGCAGATTTAACTGCTCTTGCTGCAGAGTTCAAATCTGAGATTTCACAGCTTGAAGTCAAGCTCACCATTCGCATGGGCGTCATGTTGTCTGCAGCTGTCGGTGTAATGATTGCTGCAATGAAGCTGATGCATTAAACAACCTTAAGCTCCACCCACCCTCGCGGGGAATACTTTCCCCCTAGGGCGAAGTGTTTCTCCGCTTTCTGTTATTTCGAAACTGGAGAATCACCATGAGCACTAATCAATCCAACGAAGCAAAATTCTTCGACCTTCACACCACTGGTATCGGTTATCTCAACCGTATCCGTGAAGTGAAACCTCGCGGCAAAGGTAAGCCATTCATGGCAGTTACCGTTGCGGCTCTGCGCGGCTCGATGGATGATGCCGAGTATTCCTATATCGACTGCAACGTGGTCGGCGCTGAAGCTGAAAAGCTGATTCGTCGCAGCCAAGCAGCCGTTGAAGCCGGAAAGAAGGTCCTTGTGAGCTTCCGCATCGGTGATATCTGGACCGACGCATTTACCTACGAGAAAGGCGATAAAAAAGGTCAACCTGGAGCAAGCCTCAAGGGACGCCTGTTGTTTATCGGCTGGATCAAGGTGGATGGCCAAACCGTCTATGAAGCAAAGCCTCGTGAAGTAGAACCAGTTGTTGAAGACGGCGAAGCGGAACCTGAAGCACAGCTCGCAAGCGAAGAAGCATCCGAGCCAGTAGCAGAGGAACAATCCAAGCCAACGCCCGCTAAACAGCAGCGTACGGCATCTTGATTCACTTTGTTGAAAGGCACCCTTCGGGTGCCTTCATTATTATCAAAGTCCGCAGGGAACACCTCCCTTCCGGGCACGGTGATTCTCGTCCGTTGGAGACTCACCTTTATGAACACGTTATTTACGCAATCTCTCGATATACGCGTTGCTTATGCAAAAGCGGAAATCTATGGCGACGAGATTACCCAATATGAGGCTGAGATCGAGGCTCATATTCTGGGTGCCGACGCGTACCGCGCCGGCCAGCCGATCGTACCCGAGCTGTTCAAAACCGTTCCTGCGCTCAGTCGAGCTTGGGGCGAAGGAGTGAACGCGGCCATTAATGGTGGCGGTTGGTCACGCTTTACTGAAGAAGACCAGCAGCAGCAGCTAATAACACCGGAACCATACATTGTGTCGGATTTTGCATACGGGAAACTTGCATTCGCCGAGTGCGGTATCGAGTACCCCCTCCAAATACTGAAGAGCGCTGCGGGCTATTACATTGGTACCGCTGATGAGTTTGAACCCCTGAATTCAACACATAAGTGCAACGCTCACCCCTGTATGCACTTCGTACGGCGTCTTCCAGCCCAAGCGCTTGCGCGGGCGTAGATTGATCCTCGCTACTGTCCGATTGACGGCTTCGACGGTCAGCTTGCTGAAGTCGCTGCCCTTGGGGAAATACTGGCGGAGCAGACCGTTGGTGTTTTCATTGGTGCCACGTTGCCAGGATGAATAGGGGTCTGCAAAAAAGACCTGGCACTGGCTCCGTAGCGCGATGCGTTCATGCCCGGCAAACTCCCTTCCGTTATCCAGCGTCAGCGTGTGAGCGGCATGGCCCTGAAGCATCAGATTGATCGCCCGCGTTACCTGCCGGCGCGTTCTGCGCTTGACCGGATAGGCGCTCAGATAGCCGCTTTTGCGATCAACCAGGGTCACCAGGTTACCGCCCAGTCCATGTACCGTATCGCCCTCCCAGTCCCCCAGGCGCTCGCGGCTTTCGACCTCGGCTGGGCGTTCACTGATTGACACGCGATTACGCAGCTGCCCGCGCCGATCGTGGCTTCCATAGCGTTTCCGGTAGCGCTTTCGGCGATGTCGCAGATAGGTATAAAGCTCACCACCGGCGCGCTGTTCGGCGGCAATGAACCGATAAATCCACTCATGGCTGACCGCCCGGCTTGGCTGCTCCTGCTTCAACCGCTGGGCGATCTGCTCCGGACTCATGCCATGCTTGAGCCACACCGGGAGATGATGGCTGAGCCATGTCGCCGGCTTGCAAAACTTGCGCGCACCCGCTCGACGAGCATCACTTTCATGGGCCGCAGAAACAGCCTTGTAGATATTCTGGGTGCTGTTGCGGCGAACCTCGCGACTGATCGTCGAGGGATGCACGCCGACCCGCTTTGCAATGCTCGCCTGGCTCTCTGCGGCGCTCAAGCCAGCCTCAATCTGGTAACGTTGTCCCTGAGTCAGCTGCCGGTAATGCGTAGTCATCTGCGCTTGAATCCTTCGGTGTGAGAGCCTGGATTCTACCGGTGGCTGGCTCTCTGCCTCTCGTTTCAAGCGTTGCGCTTATTCTATGAATTCAGGACCGGTATCAAGGGAGTCCGAAGAATACTACCGCAGCGAATATGCCGCGAAACAAGCTTTTGACCTCAACCTCTGGACACAACGCCACGTGTGCTGGTCCTGACATAACCAAAACATACCTAACCGGGAAACCACTTCCCGGACGGGCCGGGTGGTTTCTCACACCTGGAGATAAACATGCAAAGCACCACTAACCTCGTGTCGTCTGACCTGCTCAAGCTCCCGGTCGTTTTAACACCCCGGGCCTGGCAGGAAGCGGTGCATATTGAAAACCCTCAGGATGCAAGTGTTGTCAGTGAGCGACTGGGCGAAGTTGTCCTGGAGGCCTACCGAGAACTGCACTTGCAACCTGACAGCACACAGATCCATTTCGGCCTCTATCGTTTATTGCCTGCCGGCAATAGCACTGATCGAGTCTGGCTGGACCTAAAACTTGACCGTATAGAATCACCGCCAGGCGTTTTCTATCTGTACATCTCACTCAAGGAAGAAACTCATACTTCTTGCCCGTAATCCTTCGACAATCACAGCACTGCCCAAAGCCCGACACCTGTCGGGCTTTTTTCATTCGTAGCAGTGTGGAGCTGCCCATGATCAACATCCCCGGCCAACTGGCCATCCGTACCATCAGCGGCCGTAATGGCGAATTCAACGTCGGACGGCTTTCGACCTCTATCGGTGAGTTCGTGATCAAAGACGCACTCCTCGATCAGTACGATGAAGGCAAATACCGAGGCGACTTTCTGATAACGGAGATCCGTCCTTCGTATTACTCCACAGCAGGCCGCCTGATCGTTGAGATCCGTGCAAGGCTGGAAAGCATGAGCCTCGACGACGTCGACAATCTGACACCAGAAGACGCCGCCAGGCTCTCGCCAAACGAGCCTGACCCTATGGATGAAGAGTCTTCTTCCAACCTCTCCAAGCCTGTGCAGCGTAATAATCCGCCCGCCCTACCGGCCACCAATAAACAGGTATCAAAAGAGGATGCCCCGTTCGGGATGACCCCGACCGGCGCAACCAACGACCTCGAGGCAGATGCCGAGTTGTTCGGCACAATCTGGCCTCTAAGCTATACAGTCAGGCTGGACACAACTGTTGATCGTCAGCAACTACGCCAACAGTGCAGTCGGCTCTCGGAGCTCGGCTATTTACACAACTTCAAACTGCAGGTATGGAATATCTCCAATACCTAACGATGCCGGCGATACGCCAAGCCAATCGGCACATTCATGAGAGGCTCCCTCCTGGGCGCTCCTCGACTCAACAGGAGCAGCACATGAATCTAATCTTCAATAACCTGACCCAACAAATCCTTGAAAACATCGAAGATCAGCTCGCCAATAACGAGGTATCGACGAATGAGGAGCTTTGGGACTTCTTCGTAGAGGAGCTCGAAATGACGGCAGAACAAGCCGATGGCGCCGTTGCCCTTCGCCCCAAATACCTGGGGCAAATCTTTCTCACTGGGCACAGCCCACTATTTCAAAACGAGACGGTCTAGTTTGGCGCGGGGAGTCAGATCGATCTGGAGGGCATCACCATCAGGCTTTGTGTTAACGACAGAAAAGCCCTCCCAAAAAGGAAGAAAAGTATAATATCGCACATAAGAACGCCGGTTTGTTAGATGTGTTTGCTCGCACGAACATCATCAATCAAATCGGCGTTCTTGTTTCTGTGTTGCCCGGAATTCCTTGAAGGTAAGCGTCCGGTAAACACGCCTTCCTGACGCCAACGCCTTAATAGTTGAGATCGGTAGTAGACCACGCCGCACGCTTGCGACGCTTTAGCTGGCGCTGAGATTGAGCGGATGCTTGAACAACGTGACGTGGCCTAGGCCGCGATACAGGACAGGTTAGGAAATTCGCGGCCTCATCCAGACGCTGAGTTAGGCACGCGTCTGCAGTGCCCTGTTTACGTAAAGAGATGAGTTTAGCGACTAGATCAATTAGGCGAAATTCTAGCAAAGAATCCCGCCTAATCCGGTAGTCAGGCCGTCCTAGCGCGATTTGTGGCAACAATTTGCTCATCTGTAAACTGACTGCCGGGAACCATAAATTTTGCGATAAGTGCGTCTCGGTTTTGAGGTGCCCGTACCTTGTCTGCCGCCTCCAGCGCCATCTTCAGCTCCGGCAATGTTAGCTCGGTGCAGTAGGCTGGTGTTCCTGGTTGCTGACGCCACGAATCTTCAAGGCTACCAGCGGCAAGCGCGATAAAGCCCGTATCCTCAACGAGATCCTGCGCGACGGCCTCTGCATGAGTGTCATCCCCTGCTACATGTAAGCCAATGCGTGTCGAAGATCCAGTTGGTTGCCGATTGTCGGCAAGAGTCGCTGCAAGGACGGCGTTCCAAGCCTTAATGACCGGGCGGCTAAACTGCTCGCTTACCCAAACGTTCACGGGCTTGCCGTCGTCAACTTCTATGATTGCCCCGTCGCGTCCCGGATAGTAATTGGACGTGTCAATGACAACGACTTTCTCGGGGACATTCTTTAACGTCTGTTTGAGATCTGGATATTTTGGGAAGGGTATCGAGAGGATCACAACGCCTACCTCGGACACTGCCTCTTCCTTGGTCACAGCGTGTGCGCCGATTTCACTGACCAGGTTTTGAAGGCTTTCGGGGCCTTTCGAATTTGCCAGCTTAACTTCATGGCCGCACGCGACGAGCTTGCGGGCAAGGGTAGCCCCAATATTGCCGGCGCCGCTAACTCCGATTTTCACTTCAATAACCTCCTCACCCACAACCAATATTCAAGTTGCTACCTGGCTAGGTGTGCGAATGAATCAAGCGTGTCGCAAAGCCGCTGCGATCTGGGGTGAGCACGCATGTCGCTTGACTCAGGTAAATACGACTCTTCAAGAATGAAAGGTTACGCTGTCGGTAATCGGCACACGATGCCAGCGTCTAGCGGCATCCAAATTACCGCCATTCGCCCCTTTTGGGTCGGTAGCGACGACCACTTTCGACAATCGGTGTTAATGGTTAAGCCTCAGTCCGTTCCGCATCTCAACGGTGTCATCGACCTAACCCCTCACATCGAACGGCACTCTCGAGCTCCGTATCGCCGAGCATCATTTCAAAACCCGCGGTTTCTTCCTTACGAGATAGTTCAGTGATTAAGGAATCAGAATTTGCGATGAAAATATTGACCGCGGCCGGCGTTAAAAAACTAGGTAATTATGTTACTCAGCAGCGTTGCGAGGAGTTTGAGGTAATTTCGTGTCTGTGCTTAGCGACACCGCTACGTAGCGTAAATTTTTAGCTAGCCGTATTATTTTTGACGACGGATAACGAGATAGCTACAGCAGAATTACAATTCTGACACAATCCCAGCGGAACCTTCTTTTTTTGAGCCGTGTCAAAGTAGGCTGTTGACTAGCACCGTATCGCCGGCTAGAGGAGACGCAGGTCTGCAAAAAATCGCATACCAACAACATACTTTCATCCTAAACTACAATTAGTTTAAATGAGTTTTATTAGCCGTTCTGAAAGGTAGGATCCATATTTGTGTTTTTGTTTGTAGCGATGAGAATCTAGATTGAAGCCAACCACTACATTAGGCAAGGAGAAGCATGTGGGATCCAATCACGCTCATGGCGGTGCCGCTCTACGTGAAGGACACCAGAAAAAACTACTCATGGCGCTTGCCCTGACTGGTATTTTTATGATTGCGGAGGTTATCGGAGCATGCGTTACCGGCAGCCTAGCCCTGCTGTCTGATGCATCACATATGCTCACAGATACTGCTGCTCTGGCAATTTCACTGATTGCTCTCCAAATAGCCAAGCGGCCAGCGGACCAGAAACGGACTTTTGGATATGCTCGCATAGAGATCCTAGCCTCAACGTTCAATGCCTTATTACTCTTTATGGTCGCTGCCTACATTTTGTACGAGGCGTATCAGCGCTTGCTAGTACCGTCGGAGATTGCTACCGGTGCGATGATGTGGATCGCAATTGGGGGTCTTTTTGTGAACCTGATATCGATGCGTCTGCTCTCCTCTGCCAGCAGTGAAAGTCTGAATCTCAAGGGAGCCTATCTTGAAGTCTGGAGCGACATGCTTGGTTCATTGGGCGTGATCATAGCGGCACTTGTCATCCGATTTACAGGTTGGAGCTGGGTCGATACGATTGTCGCCGTAGCAATCGGTATATGGGTGTTTCCACGTACTTGGCAGTTGTTGCGCGAAAGCTTGGGGGGTACTTATGGAAGGGGTACCCGACAATCTCAATATTGCGGAAATAGAGTCCCTGATACTTGGAGTAGATGGGGTCATGGAGGTCCATGATCTGCATGTTTGGGCTCTAAGTAGTGGCCGCAATATCCTGACGTCGCACGTAGTCGTGCGAGATTCATTAAATCGAGATGTTATTCTCGCATCAGTCATTGACGCGGTGAGTAAATCGTTCGAAATTCATCACTGCACGATTCAAATGGAGCAAGCAGCCTTTCATGATAATGCTCCGAAGCCTTCACACTAGTCGTTTTTTTGATGACGCTAATTGTTGTATTTGCAGGCAGAAGCCCTAAGAAAAATCGACTTAAGATGCGTTCCCCAAGACTATACGCGCTTTTAAATATGCATTACTGCCACCTCTAAATTTAACGACTAATCGAGTTGACCGGCGGCCAATATTAAAGGAGCCTTCAGGCAGATTCGCCTGCTACGCGCACTGAAGGCATCCGCCAGCTTTGGCCTTAAAAACCTTACCATTGACAGATTCTCGATTATTCCAAACAATCAATTTATCATAACTATCAATAATATTGCGCAAAAATTACAAATTTGCAAAGCTTACGCGCATTTAGCCAATTCGCGCTAGGATCAGTTATTATTGAGTTAATGTAATGCGCATGAAAATAAATAATGAAATTAAACACCAAGCACACAGCAGTACTACCAATCAGCGTATAACCACACTGGCGGCCGATTGGACTATTATTTTACTCACATCCTGAGATAAGTTATGCGCGTTCTAGTTGTGGAAGACGAAACCAAAAACGTAGAATACCTTCAGCAGGGCCTTTCTGAAAGCGGGTACATCGTAAATATAGCAAACAATGGTGTTGATGCCGCTCACTTATTCAATACTAATATTTATTCGTTTCTGCTTCTCGATGTGAACCTCCCTGACATCAATGGCTTGGACCTTTTGGAAGTCATTAGAGAAACCAGCCGGGTCCGCGTCATTATGCTGACTGCCTGGGGACGAACCAACGACAAGCTCAAGGGTTTGGACGGTGGCGCAGATGACTACCTCGTCAAGCCCTTCGAGTTTCCCGAGCTGCTTGCTCGCATGCGCTCGCTGCAAAGACGTGGCGACGAGCTTTTTGAGAAAAACGCGCTGAGAATTTCGGATGTAGAGCTCGACTCTGTGCGCCATCGGGTGTTCCGTGGATCTACACGCATAGACCTCAACACCAAGAAATTTGCTCTCCTGCACCTTCTCATTAGTCGAGCTGGCAAAGCACTTACACGCTCTCAGAGCATCTGGCTGATATGGGACATGAACTTTGACTGCGATAATAACGTTATTGACGTCTCTATCCGGCGATTACGCTCGAAGATCGATGATCCATTTGAGACCAAGCTCATACATAAACTTCGAGGCATAGGGTACGTTCTGGAGGAGCGCGCATGAGGCCGTTCAGTCTGGCTGTGAAGCTGGGATTCAAAGTCGGTTTGATGAGCGCAGCGCTGCTCCTCCTTTTCGCCACCTTTGGGTATGTGATGGTGAGCCAAGCTCTCGAGAGAAACTCCCGAATGGACCTCGAAGTGAAAATGGCGGGTATGACTCACAACCTATCCGCTATCACTAGTATCGCTGATGTCAATCCAGACGCGCACCAGCTAGTTGACTTGGTCATGGGGCACAATAATCTGTACGTCAGCATCTTTGAGTCAGGACAAACGCAAACTCCACTGCTCTCAATAGGTTCGAAGGCAGTCAACCTGGAAGTGCACAAGTTCAAGCCAACCGAGCAGGTTAAACAGCACGAGTGGCGTGACTCCACGGGTCGCCCGCTACTTAGCGCTTCGCGAGTAATGAATCTAGGCGATGGAACCGAAGTTAGTGTGTTCATGACCATGGACCAGTCAGCCAACCAAGCCCTGCTCGATGCATTGCTAACCTGGGCGCTGATGGTCTCGCCTCTTATTCTCTTGCTGATCTTGGCCATTGGATGGTGGACTGTGCGCAGAGGACTACTGCCTCTGACCAAGTTCTTGAGGATTGCCTCGAAAATTTCCACCGAGAGCCTTGATCATCGCCTACCAACGAAGGGGATGCCGGCAGAACTGAAGAAGCTCGGCGATGGAATCAATATCATGCTGATGCGTCTAGATGATGGGGTTCAGCAGCTATCGCAGTTCTCGGACGATCTTGCTCACGAACTGCGTGCACCTTTGTCCAATCTCATGGGTAAGGCTCAGGTTGCGCTGACCCGGGAAAGGTCTCTTCCTGAGTACCGAGAAGTCTTGGAGTCGTGCACGGAAGAGTTGGACCGCATGAGTCGAATGGTTTCCGACATGCTATTTCTAGCCCAGGTCAGCCACCCCGCGTCAATGGTAGAATTCGAAAATGTCTGTTTGCTCGACGAAATTCAGCGGGTCTGCGACCTCTTCAGCATTACGGCCGAAGAAGGCGAAATACAACTCCAGCTCACAGGAAATGGCGTGGTGCGTGGCAATCAGATAATGATTCAACGAGCCATCTCGAACCTTGTCTCGAACGCGATTCGCTACTGCCCAAGAGGCCGGACGGTTTACGTGAAAGTTCAACGCGGTGCTAACGGAACTACCTTGAGTGTTGGTAACCCGGGGCGCGGAATCGCCAAGGAACACCAGGTGCATTTGTTCGAGCGGTTCTACCGTGTAGACAAAAGCCGAGCACGAAATGAAGGTGGTACGGGTCTGGGCCTAGCTATAGTACAGTCAATTATGGGATTGCATCAGGGTTCTGCGAGCGTAGAAGTGACTGATCAGAATTTTACCTGGTTTCACCTCAACTTTCCCGACACCCAAATGAAGCAAACGCAAATGGGCGCAGCCTAGGTCCCGTATATGGAGGGGGCCGATTTTAGAAGAGCTCTCTTTTTTACTTGAAAGCTTTAATGCCTGAGGGCTGCCGTATTGTTTTGGTCTTTAGCTCGACGTCTAGAGGGGAAGGCAGCCCTACCCGAAAATATGGCGAGCAGCCACATATAACGCGACCTTATCGGCACGCCCCCCCCCCCGCCTTAAACTCTTTCACGCCCCTCTGAGTGAACCACAGACGGAGTCAAAAAAATTCGACAGCCAGTTTGACTAACCGCCAACGGCGCCGCATTTGAGATGCCAGCTAATCTAGCCGTTAGCTTCGATGCGTAAACAAAAATATCCAATCGCTGCTACACAGTCTTTAGATCGTTTATGGCTAGCTTCCACTAGTGGCAAAAAATCCAAAAACATCAATGGCTTAGATATCACATTAAAGGTTATGAAAGAAAAATAGCCTGCTTCGGAGCTTTCACAAACACAAAATTTATACCGTTTCACCAAACGCATAAATTACGAAATTGTAATGATTCCCTCACCCTGCTGTTAGCTTCAAAATCCTAAACTATCAAACCACAAAGGCTGCTAGTTAAGCAGACCTAGTAAACATCGAGGGCACAATGAAATTCATAAAACTCCTCTCTATTGGTATCGTACTGACTGGATTTATGAGTTCCGCTTTTGCTGAAGACGGTTTCGAGCGAACCAAAAATTTCAAAGATAACTTCCGAGCCGAGCAAGCTCGTCTATGGGGTCCTGATGTATCGGAGAAAAGTAAGCAGAAAATTGCTCAAGAAAAACAGAAAGAACCTAAGGGCATTAGCAGCAAGTCGACAACTAAGAGACAGTAAAAAACAATTAACACGATCAAAGCCATCGACAAAAAGCCAGATTAATATCTGGCTTTTTAGCAACCTCTCCCTAATTGTACTTATTAAATAATTTTTCAGCATCAAAGATAAATCCTGAGATGGATTATTCACTTTAAACTGAAAAGCAGCTAGAAATTTAAATACTCTCTTCGCCGGGCTCTTACTTTCAACGGGAGCCAGTAGCACTATCTCCTAGAATATTTTCACCATCCTGTGCAGTGTCCTTCCAGCGGCATAGAAGCAGTTGGCTCGCGTTCGTTTCAGTGATTATTTTGCAACCAACGTCTACAGGTAGATCAGAATCGCTGTCGCGCAAACGCCTGGAAAGGTAGAACGATCTGTCGCGAGGCCACTTGTCAGGATCTTTGATGCTTTTGGACATTCCCCGGCTATAAAACTCCGACGAATACGAGCGGCGGCCAGGATAAATCAGGGGGCCCGATTGAGACGACTGCACATCCAGCCAGGCCTGCACTAAATCTCGCTGGTTCTGAGGACGATCCTCAAGCACACCGTTATAGATAATACCGGCGCCCGCGACTGGCAGCATCAGAGCGCTCGCTGCAGCAGCCCAAGCAGTCTTTCTGCCCACTTCGCTGATACATTCGGCAAGGAGTAGCGTCCATGCAGGCAGAGCAGGAAGAAGATAGGTCCAGAGAATGTTACCAGAGAAAGTAAAGAAAACAGGTGTCGCCAATGCCCAAAGCCAAAGGTATACATCGAAGCGCTGCATCGTCCCACGCCTGCTAATAACGAGGGGTAGAAAGAAAGTCCAAGGAAGCAACGCTAAGCCAAGCTGAATCCATATGGTGCCGTAGGGCTTGGCGTGAGCACTCCCGTAGAGATCCCCGGCCCAATCACTTACAACATATCGGCTCCAGTGCTCGCCGACAAAAAAATACTCAAGGAAACCCGGCGTCTTCATTTCGGCTGCAATGTACCAAGGCACTGATATACCTAACATGAGAGCAATCCCCGTTACCCAAGGAAGCCTCAATACCCGATTCCATTGCTTGTAGATGACGATCCAAAAAAATGCTGGCGCGCCCATCAGTACCAAGGTCAGTGGCCCTTTAGCAAGCAGGCCCAAGCCGAGAGCTAAGAACATAAGGTAGGCATCCCCTTTGCCTGCGCACTTCATCCAACGCCAGAAACCATAGCTGGCCAACAGGATCGAGAACGATAAAACGGGGTCAGTCAGCACAACACCACTGGACACCAAGCCCAGCGCCGTGCCGGAAAAGATGATGGCTGCCCAAATGCCCGCCTTGCGCGATACCTCCTGTGTCGCGAGCCTGATGATGATGAAGCAGCTTGCCAAGTGGAGAAACCAGGCTGGGAATCGAGCAGCAAACTCATTGGTGCCGAATACCGTCATGCTCGCCGCTTGGGTCCAGAAAGACAGCGGTGGCTTGCCCCAAAATGGAACTCCGTAATCGAACATCGGAGTCACCCAGTCACTCAGTTCAACCATCTTGCGTGCCATTTCAGCGTAGCGTGCTTCAGAGGTATCCATCAGGGGATATACGCCCAGCCCCAGGAGACGCAAAAGCAGAATCGAACTCAGGATGAACCACAATGTTCGCTCGCTTTTCAAATTCAGCATTTCTTACCCTCGAGTGAGGAAGCCGGAGGATGAATAGTCATGGGTCGCGCTTCATTATTACTATTTAGAAAATAAAGGGGGCGGCGTTTGACCTCCGCGAGCGTTACGCCTACGTACTCGCCCACCAGTGCAACACCCACGCACATGAATGAAGCAATTCCGACAAGCAGGTGATGGATGTCAAAGGAGCCTGCTACCAGTACTGCGAGCAGGTAGCAGATGCTGGAGACAAAGAAACTGAAGCTAATGAGACTGAATATACGAAGCGGCTTGCGGGAGAAGCTGAGAATACTTTCGATGGCTAGGTCCAGCAGGCTAGCGGCGTTCCACTTGGTATTGCCGGCATGACGGGAAGTGCGATTGTAGGGTAACTCAATGGTGCGAAAGCCTACCCAGCCGATCAAACCCTTAAGAATTCTGGAGCGTTCGTCCAGCGCTCTTAAGGCGGCCAATGGAGCAGGACCAATCAGACGGAAGTCACTGACATCCACCGGAAGATCAACTTTCTCCACCAGGCGCTGCATGATCCAGTAATAGCTACGTGCACTCGTGCGTTTTAGCCAGGAGTCGCCAGTTCGCAAGTCGCGTTGCATGTTCACAACGTCGTAACCCATCTGCCAATGATATACCATACTCGAGATGAGTTCAGGTGGATCCTGAAGGTCGACATCAATGAAGATCAATGCGCTACCGCGTGCATGGTCGATCCCTGCACTTAACGCAGCCTCTTTTCCGAAGTTCCGACTTAGGAACAGGCATCGTACATTTGATCCATCTTGATAGTGTCGAAGTAGGTCTGCAGTTTGATCGCTACTACCATCGTCGACATAGAGAATCTCGCACGAAACAGGCAGGCGCTTTACAACTCTGGTGATGCGCTTGTGAAATTCCGGAATGGTTTGCTCTTCTTGAAAGCAAGGAACCACTATTGTTAACAAGGGGTCAGCGCGTTCGGAAAGCCGATGTGATGTCCGCATGATTGAATGTCCAGAAACGATGCGCAGTGAATCCGAGCGCAGTTAGGGTTAAAGTCACTAAAATCTGAGAGACAAGCGGTGAGAGATTGAATTTAATCAGAACCCACATACCTACACCATTACCGATATTAGTTGCCAACGAGACAAGTACAAACCTGATAGGTTGAAGCTTATAAATTCCCGTCGCCACGAAACTGAGCCTTCTATTACCAATATAGCTAATAATAGCGCCTATCACGCCTCCGCCAACGCTGGCTAACACTGGATCAGTAACTCCATTTACAATAAGCAGGAGAAATACAAAATAGTGCCCCCCGGTTGCTACGAATCCAATGCCTAGATAACGAATAAGCAAAGCTATGATCGACATGCTTGTATTTTCCATCTACAAAGACTAAACAACCCGAAGTGAAAAAAAAGTGAACTGCATGTAATTTCAGAACTAAATGATGCAGCACCTCGACAATAGCTGTGCCACCCAACAAACACCAAAAAACCCTAATAATAAACTGAACAAATAACTCTAGCATGATCCAGAGATTACAATTCTGATAAGAGCATATACATGATGGCACTTTAGATCTTGGACAATTAAGCACTTTCTCAAAACATGAAAACCAGTAACGACACCAATAATTACACCAATTAAGTATCAACTTACCAACCAGTGATCCATTTTCTCACGAGCGCCCATCAGTTTAAACAAGAAGCAACCTGCTAAACGTACGTGTCGTCGAGCTAAGCCCATATATTCAGTGTTTATTTTTGGTTGGGTAGCAAGCTAGTACGACCCAGAACTTGCTGCCACACCATCGACTTTCGTTTTTCGTTCAAAGCCTGAGGACTCACCTAAAGCAATTATCCGGAGTTAAGTCTTTAAGTAAGCCTAAGCCCCGAGCCAATTATAAACTTTCCAATAAACACCCTTATCAAGCCGCACTTCGACTGAGTCAGTGCTCATGCTTTGCCTGGATGTCACAGAAATCAGTTTTTTTCAAAATTCGCTGCTTCTGAGTGCAAATTCGCCGGCCTAAATTTTTTAGCTGGACTTGACTTACTTTTGGGGAGGGGGGCAAGGACTGACAATCTTTGGTTAAAACATGTCAAGGACCATAGAAAACGCCAGGCATCGCCTGGCGTTTTTCTATGGCCTCTAAAAATCCTATCGATGCATTCAATTTTTGTTGTTGACACATTGGGAAAACAAAGAATAACGAATCGTATTAAGCTCACCCCGCGAGTCTTCGTAGGTCATCAACCGTTGATACACCTCGCAAGTACGGGGATCCTGGGACTGACGCACAAATTTTGCAACATCAATCTTCATTCCATACTTGTAGTCCTGAATCTCTGGTATTGGCTTATTATTTTTCGCCGCATAGCTAGCCACGGCGTTCTGATGTTCCTGAATATATTGCAACTGCTTCTTTTCGGAAAACGTAGTAGCTTGTGAAACTATAGGCAAAACAGCTAGGGCTGCCGCAATGATAAGCTTTTTCATAAGGTCCTCTCAATATCAATCTTATTGGGAGTAACCTTATCAACTCACAGGCATCACCGGCATGACGGTAAACTTACAATTTTGAAAGGTGACAACAATATCCAGAATGAAAAGCCCACAACGTTGCTATGGGCTTCTGTTATGGGCTATCAGCTACCCGCTTCATCACCATCATCATCTTTGCGGTGTGCCCATTGATACAGAGCAGGAAGCACCAACAGAGTAAGCACGGTAGACGAAAGAATCCCGCCAATCACCACTGTCGCCAGTGGCCGCTGAACTTCAGCACCGGTACCTGTTGCGAGAGCCATCGGGATAAATCCGAGGGATGCGACTAGGGCTGTCATCAGAACGGGCCTTAACCGTGTCAACGCGCCTTCATCTACCGCTTGCCGGAGGGTACGTCCTTCCTCCCGCAGCCCGCGGATAAAAGAAATCATAACCAGGCCGTTTAGAACTGCCACACCGGACAGCGCAATGAAGCCAACTCCCGCCGAGATAGACAGCGGGATATCCCGCAACCACAGTGCAACTACACCGCCGGTGAGTGCGAATGGAATTCCGGTGAAGACCAGCATGCCATCCTTCAAGTTGTTGAACATCAGGAACAGCAGTGTCATGACCAGAAGCAATGCGACTGGAACAACGATCTGCAGACGCTTGGCTGCTGATTGCAACTGCTCAAACTGGCCACCCCAGGTAGTCCAGTAGCCTGCTGGGATCTGCACAGTAGCCAGCGACTTAGTCGCTTCTTCAACGAACGAGCCTAGGTCACGGCCTCGAACGTTTGCACTAACTACTACCAGCCGTTTCCCATTTTCGCGGCTGATCTGGTTCGGGCCCAACTGCAAGTCAAGATTAGCGACTTGGGACAGAGGAATGAACCCTATCTGATTAGCATCCTGAGCAACATTAGCAGGCACAGGAATCAGCAAGCTGGACATACCCGCTACGTCAGTGCGCACGGTCTCAGGCAGTCGCACCACCATATCGAACCGACGATCGCCCTCATACAATGTACCTGCCTGGCGGCCACCCACAGCAATAGCAATTGAGTTTTGCACATCCGCGATGTTCAAACCGTAGCGTGCTGCTTTTTCGCGGTCGATGTTGATGGTTAACACAGGAAGGCCGGAAGTCTGCTCAACCTTGACCTCCGATGAGCCCGGTACCGCTTTAAGCGATGCCGCGATTTTGTTGGCGGTGCTGTTGAGCGCGTCCATGTCATCGCCAAAAACTTTCACCGCAACGTCACTACGCACGCCCGAAATCAGCTCGTTGAAACGCAACTGGATCGGCTGGGACAACTCATAGTTGCTTCCCGGGACACCTGCTGCGGCTTTCTGCACCTCAGCGATCAGCTCATCACGAGGCTTATTGGGATTTGGCCACTGATCCTGAGGCTTAAGCATTATGTAGGCGTCAGAGGCGTTAGGCGGCATTGGATCAGATGCGATTTCTGCAGTACCCGAGCGTGCGAACATCCGCTCTACTTCTGGGACCTGCGCTATTACCGCTTTCTCCAGGCGCTGTTGCATCTCGACGGACTGAGTAAGGCTCGTTCCGGGCACTCGCATAGCCTGCATCGCAAAGTCGCCCTCACTAAGGCTGGGAATGAACTCGCTACCCATACGACTTGCAAGTATACCGCTAAGTACGACCAGAGCTACTGCAGCCGAGAACGCAATGTTCCGGTGCCCAAGAACCCATTGCAGTATCGGCTCATAGCGCTGTCGGGCGGTGCGCATTACCACGCCCTCCTCTTCCTTGACCTTGCCAGTGATGAACATGGCGATAGCAGCAGGAACAAAGGTTACGGAAAGAATCATTGCCCCCAGCAGCGCCATTACGACAGTGAATGCCATGGGGTGGAACATTTTTCCTTCGACGCCGGTTAGGGCGAAGATCGGCAGATACACTACCATGATGATCAACTGGCCAAATATCAGTGGCCGGCGAGCTTCACCTGCAGCGGCAAAGACTTCATGGAAGCGTTCTGCTTTGGTGAGTATGCGACCATGCTTGTGTTGCGCATGAGCCAGTCGGCGGATCGCGTTTTCTACTATAACCACGGCACCATCTACAATAATGCCAAAGTCGAGTGCTCCCAAACTCATTAGGTTTGCACTAACCTTGTTGTTGAACATACCTGTGAAGGTAAATAGCATGGACAGCGGGATCACCATTGCGGTGATCAGTGCTGCGCGGATGTTGCCGAGGAACAGGAAGAGAATAGCAATTACCAGAATCGCGCCTTCCACCAAGTTCTTCTTCACCGTCGCAATGGCTTTTTCAACCAAGTTGGTACGGTCATAAACGGTCACAGCAACCACGCCCTTCGGCAGGGTGCGGTTGATGTCGGTCAATTTGGTGGCCACAGCTTGGGACACTGTACGACTATTTTCACCAATCAGCATAAATACGGTACCGAGTACTACTTCGCGACCATTCTCAGTAGCAGCCCCCGTTCGCAGTTCTTTACCGATGCTGACTTCAGCAACGTTGCTGATGCGAATCGGCGTGCCATCTACACTGGTAATTACGATGTTGGCAATATCTTCGATATTGCTTACCTGACCCGGCGCACGAATGAGCAACTGCTCACCATTACGCTCGATGTAACCGGCGCCCACGTTGGCGTTGTTGCTTTCCAATGCAACTACCAGGTCATTAAGTGTCAGCTTGTAGGTAGCCAACCGCTTCGGGTCCGGCGCAATCAGAAACTGCTTGGCGAAGCCACCGATGGTGTTGATCTCGGCAACACCAGGGACGTTGCGCAGCTGCGGCTTGATAATCCAATCCTGGATCACTCGCAGGTCGGTGGGAGTGTAAGGAGTACCATCTTCTTTGAGTGCGCCATCTTCCGCTTCAACGGTCCACAGGAAGATTTCACCAAGCCCGGTGGATACAGGCCCCATGACGGCCTCGACCCCATCTGGCAACTGTTCCTTTGCAACCTGCAAACGCTCGTTAATGAGTTGGCGGGCAAAAAAGATGTCAGTACCGTCTTTGAAGATCACGGTGACCTGTGACAAGCCGGAGCGAGATAGGGATCGGGTTTGCTGAAGGCCCGGAAGACCGGCCATGGCCGTTTCAACTGGAAACGTGATCCGCTGTTCGGTTTCCAACGGCGAGTAACCAGGGGCGCCAGTGTTAATCTGCACCTGGACGTTTGTGATATCAGGCACCGCATCAATGGGCAGTTTTTGGTAGCTGTAGATACCTATACCGGCCATGATTAGAACTGCGATCATTACTACGATGCGCTGCTCAATGGCGAATCTGATGATACGTTCAAACATAAGAAATCATCCTGTAAATTCGCATCAGTGGCCATGCTCGGCAGACGCTTTGCCAAGCTCAGACTTGAGCGTGAAGCTGCCACTGGTTGCCACTTGGGCACCCGATTGGAGGCCTTCGGTTATTTCCACATAGCCACCGGCACGGCGACCTAGAGTTACCCTGCGAGTGTCGAAGCCCTCAGTGGTCCTCACGAAAACTGCAGTTTTTTCCTCGACGGTCTGCACCGCTGACTCTGGAACAGCTACAGCAACTTGATCAGTTTGTGACGTGACTGCGATGCTCACGAACAGCCCCGGTCGCCAGGCCCCATTGGGATTGGTCAGAGTGACACGGACGGGCGCTGCACGATTCTGCTCGCCCAAAAGGCTGCCTACGTAACCCACCTTGCCCTCGACCTCAGCCTTCATGTCAGGAGAAGAAACCTTTACCGAGCGGCCAGTCACGACCTTTCCGAGATCGCCAGGAGGAACCGCGAAAGTTGCCCACACCTGATTAAGATCGGACAGGATGAAAGCATTGGTTGCCTCGCTGACCACCTCACCGACGGTCAGGTGCTTTTCCACTACAACTGCGTCGAAAGGCGCACGCAGTTCATAGCGGTTACCGCCTGCAGAATTGACCGAAGCGCCGATTGCTCCGACCTTTTGCTTAGCGTTGGCCAGTGATATTTCAGCTTCTTGCAAAGCTTGTCGCGCCTGAAGGTAATCTTGCTCGGCGGAGATTTTGTCCTGCCACAACTGCTTCTCGCGGTCAAAAGTCAAGCGTGCCAACTCAACACGTCGCTGTGCAGCTTGTTGCTCACTGCGCATATCCGAGATCTGTTGACTGGCAATCACCGCAAGGACTTGGCCCTTCTTGACCGACTCGCCCAGGTTCGCCTGAACGCTTTCAACAACTCCAGGAACGCGAGGTACCACATGTGCGGTGTGGTCCTCATCAAACCGTATTTCGCCAGGAAAAGTCACAATAGTGCTAATCTCACGGGGAGCAGCTGCTTCCAGAACGACGCCCGCAGCCTCAATCTGCTCGGCGCTAAGCGTCATCTTGCCCTCTTCCTCATTGGCATTTTCGCTGTGGCCTTCCTCACCGTGACCTTCATCCCCCCCGTCTTTAGCAGGTGCTACAGCAGTTCTCTCATGGCCATCTTCAGTGCCATGTTCGGCCTTACTGACTGGAGGCTGCTCGGAACTGGAGTTCCAGGCGAAACTGCCAAATCCGAGGACTGCCACAGCGATTACCGCGAGCGCGATCTTGCGTTTGTTATCCATTGCTACTCCTGCTGATCTTAGGTACCGGCTTATTCAAAGACGCATACAAGGAAAATGCCTGGCCTGTTCAGCGCGTATTGGCAGTCAAGCCGACGTCGCCATACACCCTTTCCACTTGAGCACGCGCATTGGTCGCAGCCGCCAAAGAGTCGAGGTACTGGCCACGAGCAACTATCAAGGTGCGCTGAGCATCCAGCACTTCGATGAAACCGAATTTGCCCATCTCAAATCCACGAGTTGCGGTATCCACGGCCTGTTGAGCTGAAGGCAGGATCGTCTTGTCATAGGACTCGACCTCCTGCATGGCGGTAGCCCACTGATTCACTGCGGTTTGAGTTTCGGAACGTAGCCTGAGCTCAACAGCGTTTCGCTGGTCTCGGGCCTGATCTGCGCGGCGAGAAGCGGAAAGAATGTTGCCCTGATTGCGATCAAACAGCGGTAAAGGCATCGACAGCCCCACGACATTGACCCTCTCGCGAATAGAGCGGTCGTATTGGCTACCAACACTCACGGTGAGATTCGGGATGCGCTGCGCCTTTTCCGCGCCTAGTGAGGCATCGCTCTTATCTATTTGAGCAAGCGCTTGACGCATATCTGCGGTTTGATCGAGCTTCGCCAGTAATTCTGTAGCTTGCGGCGGCTTGCCGGGAGATAGGTCTGGCGAGTCAAGACGATCAAATGCAGTGACCGAACTGCCTATTAACTGGGCCAATTGCTGGTAAGCCGTTGACTTCAAGGTTTCAGCGCGCCTTACCTGTAACTTGGCTTCAGCCAGTTGCACCTGAGCGCGCGTGGCTTCCACCGGCGAGGACTTACCGGCACGCACCCGTCCATCGACGATGCGCAGACCGCGTTCGGTGAGCTCCAATGATTGTTTTGCCAGATTCAAGCCGGTCTGAGCTCTCAAAGCAGCGTAGTAAGATTGAACAACATCTGCACGAAGGCTATTGACTCGACGGTCCAGCTCTAACTGCGCGACGCTTTGACCGTAGGTTGCAACCTCGACACGAGCACGTCGCTTGCCACCCAACTCTAACGGCTGACTAAGCGCGACAGTCGTCGTGCTGGTATTACGACGGGTGTCTTCTACTTGATAAGAAATTTCAGGATTGGGGATGAGTCCAGCCTGCTTGCGCACTCCTTCAGAGATTCCGATCTCTTGACGTGCTGCTGCAAGATCGGGGTTAGCGTCTATTGCCGTCGAAAGCGCTTCAGCCAGACTGAGACTCTGGGCAAATGCGGCAGGCACCCACAATCCAGACAAGACCATACAGAACACAAAGACTTTCAAAGGAAAGATGGGGGTTTTAGATAAAGCAATGTGATTATACCAGGGCACTTTGATAGTCCTCATGCACAAACTTTGATAAAGCTTGGCGAGAACGCCTAAACAGCTGCCAAGCTCCTCTGGATCAGGTGATGGCACTCTAATCAGCGATCACTATCAGAGGGGTGGCTATAAAATTACAATTTCGTTAGAAACCCTGGGGGGATAGTCGAAATAGAAAGCTTTCAGGCGAAACGCAGGGATTTAGTGAAAAAGATTCTGGAAGCCCTGCAACGGTGGAAATACCTGATAACAGAATTGTAATCACCCCGCCACCGACTCGTTATCTTTGATCTGCAAATATGACCCAGGCGCTATTCTAAGTGCTCCACCGGGCCAAAACAACAGACTATACCCGCGTAGGTAAATCATAATAAAAACTGCCGTAATCAAAGGAGCATCGCATGAGACACAAAGTAACTTTGTATTTGGCTGCGGTTTCAGCTTTTTCTGGAAGCTATGCCCTCACGGCACAAGCGGAAGGTAAACCAGAAGGTTTTATTGAAGGTAGCAGCCTTACTGTTCTAAACCGCAACTTCTATTTCAATCGTGATAATCGTGATGCATCTGCGCCGACTTTCAACAGCGGCAAAGGCAATACCAACGGTTATTCCGAAGCTTGGGCACATGCGATAATCACTAAATTCAACTCTGGTTTTACGCAGGGCACTGTGGGCTTTGGTATAGATGCGTTTGCAATGATTGGCATCAAGCTTGATACTGGTGGCGGGCGCAACGGTGGCCGTAGCAGCTTTGACGTGCTGCCTGTTAACGGTGACGGCGAAGCACGTGATGAATACACTAAGGTGGGTGGAGCAGCGAAGTTTCGGCTGTTTGATACTGTCGTAAAGGTTGGAGATGTTTTCCCCGCAACACCCGTCGTGGCATCGGGAGATTCTCGCTTACTCCCTGAAAGTTTCCGCGGCGTGACGGTCGAAAATAGTAGCATTCAAGGCCTAACCTTGCAGGGTGGTCGACTGCATGCGATGAGCCAGCCTGGTTCCAGCAACTTGAACGATAACTTTGCCACATTTTATGCCGGCCCGGTCAACTCGCCTTGGATTGGGTACGGCGGCGGTGATTACCAAGTCAACGACAACATCACGGTGAGCCTTTACGCCAGCCAATTGAAGGATGTTTGGAATCAATACTATGCCGGTAGCAGCCTCACTTACCCACTCAGCGATGATTTGACGCTTATCGGCGGATTCAACTACTACAAAGCTGTAGATGAAGGCAAGAAGCGCCTGGGCGAATTCGACAACAATATATGGAGCGCCAAGCTCGGCGTCCGGTACGGTGCGCATACTCTTGCACTGTCTCATCAGCGAAACAATGGCGATGACGACTTCGACTACCTTCGTCAATCAGACTCAATCTTCGTTGACAACTCAATACAGTACAGCGACTTCAACTCACCGAAGGAACGCTCTTGGATGCTGCGCTACGACTTGAACATGACCAGCTACGGTATTCCGGGGCTATCGTTCATGACTCGTTATGCCAGAGGTTCTGGTGCAGACTATTCGAACGCCAATCAATTCTATATGCGCACTGATGGTAACGGCGATCCGCTCACGAATCAAAAACGTTGGGAGCGTGATATTGAAGTCAAATACGTCGTACAAACAGGTGCGGCGAAAGATCTTTCCTTGCGATTACGTCAAGCAAATACTCGTGCCACTGCATTCGAATCGGACTTGGATGAAGTACGCCTGATCGTTGAATATCCACTTTCGATACTGTGAGCCCTAAACAAGATCGATTTATTCATGTGACTCGCCTAAAACAAAAATAGCGAGCTTAAAGAATTCACCTTGAGTTGCTTAAATGCTCCTTTGGTAAAAGGTGAATATTTTGCGCCCCCCTGGGGCGCTTTTTTTTACCTAAAATTCGAGTAAATCTTCGAGTACGCGCACCGCGTCCCGATGGAGTTCATGACTGCACCAGTGACCGCCTTCTTCAGCATGAGAAAAATCGCCCTCATCTGCACGGAATAAAATGGCCATAATAAAAAAAACAACCCAACATTTCATAAGGTCAATTCAGCAGTAGAGAAATAACCCGCAACTGGTTGGTCCGAGCCACGATATAATATATCGCGATGTTATCAAGTGTATTGCTCACTGATTACAAGTACGTTATTTAGCCCCCACCCAAGTGGTTTTGAATTATCATTCCTGCCAATGATGACAGCGCATTCGCGTAGTTAAAACAGCTCAGTCATATCGAGACAAAATCCAATGCGAATTCTGGTAATTGAGGACGAAGTAAAAACTGCCGAATATGTGCGCCAAGGCCTTACGGAGAGCGGTTATATCGTGGATTGCGTACATACCGGATACGACGGGCTTTTTCTGGCCAAACAACATATGTACGAGTTAATCATCCTAGATATCAACCTGCCGGAGATGGATGGGTGGCAGGTACTTGAATTGTTGCGAAGAAACAATTGTCTTTGTAGAATTATGATGCTTACTGCTCGAAGTCGCTTGGTTGATAAAATCAGAGGACTAGAGAATGGTGCAGATGATTACCTAATTAAGCCTTTTGAATTCCCGGAACTGCTTGCTCGAGTTCGCGCACTGATGCGCAGGTCTGATAATCCAGCATCTGTTGAGATCATTCGCGTAGCCGATCTGGAGCTGGATCAAAGCCGTCATAGGGCGTTTAGAGACGGTCAGCGTATCGACTTAACAACGAAGGAATTCGCACTTCTGCACTATTTAATGAGAAATACGGGAATTGTCCTGAGTCGTACACAGATCATATCTCAGGTATGGGACATGAATTTCGACTGCGATACAAATGTTGTAGAAGTTTCAATTAGAAGATTAAGAGCCAAGATGGATGATCCTTTTGAAAACAAACTGATACATACACTCAGAGGCGTAGGATATGTTCTAGAAAAACGCTAGCGTGCTGTTCTTGAAGCAATCACATACGCTCCTGTGATTTCGCCGACTCACGGGCACTTCAGGTTTCATCCAAGTTTGTCTTTCACTTGGCGCTTCTGGCCTACCGCGTCGGATATACATTTCGGCGCGCAAAAAACTTGCTAATCGAAGCTTTCAACTCGCCTACCGGTCCAAAACCGTGGTGCGAAAAAACACCATACCCCCCCGAAACAGCGCTCGATAATGCTTATCCACAAGCTGGATTTCAGTGTCCAATGTATGTGGAAGCGTTCAGACCCGCTTTCACTTTAGGTATTTGTGAGTAACGTAGTTGCCGATGATAAAGTGTAGTTCAAGGAACGTGGATTTTTATCAGTTGATACTCTCATAATCTGGTGAGACGAACTACGTGACGGTGCCACGGCGCACATATCCATGTAGTTGCGTGTGGATATGATAAATCTACCGGGGCATGAAGCCTAAGCATGCCATGGAGTGGACAATACGGTCGTGACTTAAAGGTCGCATACTCTATGATCTCTGAAGGCGAGCAAGTGAATCACTCCGGCTCTCTAGATACCTTGCAAGCTCATTGCATAACGCTTTTAAACTCTACAGTGAAAGCTACATATTGAAACGATTACGGCGTTTTGCGTTGATGGTTGACGATATTCGACACCTCCCCTTGCCGTCGGGTTAAGCCGTCACACTTGCTCAATCGTCAGAACTTTTGCATTAGCTTGAGTATCGCCATAAGCGTCCGGGCATCACGCCTTGCGTGATTAAAAAGATTGCGGCAGCAACTGATCGATTTCACTCGCCCGCTGCGTCGGCAGCCGCGTGAGAGCATCCTTCAGATATGCATACGGATCATGACCATTCAGGCGCGCAGACTGGATCAGACTCATGATCGCTGCCGCACGTTTTCCGCTGCGTAAGGCCCCTGCAAAGAGCCAGTTCTTGCGCCCAAGGCCCTATGATCGGATCTGGTTCTCTGCCCAGTTATTGTCTATGGGTACAGCCCCGTCATCGAGGTAGCGCGACAGCGCTGCCCAGCGTTCGAGACTGTAATCGAGTGCTCTGCTGATGGCTGAGACTTCAGGCACGAGGTCACGCTAGGCAATCAACCTGGCGTGCAGCATATTCATCACCCGTACAGCTTTTTCTTGCCGTATTCGGAGTCGTAAATCCGGCCCCAGATCGCGACTTCGCTTTCAATTTCGTACAACAACTGGATATAACGCAGAGCTTGCTCCGCAAGCGTGCTTTTATTCTTAGCGTGCAGCTCAAAGAAATTACGTTGCGCATGAGCCATTCACCCGATCTCGGTCACGTCTAGTTCGAAGCTGGCTTTGTAACCGACACAATCATCGCAGACCAGCTTGTCCTTCCAGTCATTCAGGAAGTTGCGAGCGTGTTCTCCGGCGCGGCTAGGGCTGAAGTCGTGAACCACCGCTGCCGCGTCCGAGAACTGGCTGGTGGCATAGGACCAAATATAAGAACTGTGGGTTTTCTTAGTTCCCGGCATGAGCATTTGCACAGGTGTCTCATCGGCTTGAATAATCTGCTGCCCGAGAACCACGTCGCGCAGCGCATCAACCAGCGGCTGGAACTGAACCCCAGTCACGGCCATCTGGCCACCGTCGGTGAGGCTATGCACGCTAACTCCTCCTCTCTTTCTCTTCGTTAAGTAGCATCAGCCATGAATTCATTCAAAAAGACCGTTCAAGTCATTGCACTCGTTGCAACGCTAAATGCAGCCTCATTGTTACAGGCAGCGTAATCAATTGCCGTCTACAAAGCCCCTAACTGTGGCTGCTGGACCAGGTGGATCGCTTATCTGAAGGAGTGGTCGACTATATGGAAAACAACATTAGCGATATGAACGAGAAGCTCGGCGTACCCGTAAATCTGGCGTCGTGCCACACGGGAGTTGTAAGTGGGAAATTCGTCGAAGGCCATGTTCCGGTCACACAAATTGCTGAACTAAGTCGACGAGCCAATCTGGACGGAATAGCTGCCTTCGGTATGCCCGTGGGATCGCTCGGAATGGAGTCAGGTGACCGACGCAGCGCCTACCCGGTAATTGGGATGAGCAAGTCAAGGGGAGAGACGGTTTTACAGGATTTTCGGGCCCGCTAGTGGCTGAGGAACCGCTCTACTAAACTGGTTGAATACCGGATACCGGGTTTCGAAAAAGCTACAGCCGGCTGATCAAATCTTCCGGCTGGAGTCTGATTAGCGGATCGCTGTATCCAAGCAAATATTAGTCGAAAATTTCCCGTAAAAACGATTTCTTATGATAAACCTGCTCTTCCTGATGCCTCGACTGATTCTGATGGCCGTTCTGATATCCGTCCCGCCAACCACCACCGTGACCAGGCTGCGGCGCGGAGTGGCCGTGCTTAGTGCCGCGTTTGTTGTCATGGTGGCCAGAAGACGGCTGGGCATACACAGGTTCAGACGGAGGTGTACCTTGCAGCGACTGAGATACGCTCTGTGGAAGAAAACGAGCTTCTTGTTCTTCCTGCTGGCTACGCTCGATGATCTTGTCGAGTTCTCCCCGGTCAAGCCAAACACCTCGACATTGCGGGCAATAGTCGATTTCAACGTTTTGACGTTCCGACATTACCAACAGTACTTCTTTGCAAACTGGGCAGTGCATGGTTCTCTCCTCCAGCGAATGAGCTATATAAAACGCAGCAGCCATTTCACCGACGCAGCAGCCGCAAGCCATTGAATACGACGAGCAAGCTCGCCCCCATGTCGGCGAAAACGGCCATCCACAATGTCGCGAAACCAGAGAGAGCCAACGCCAAGAAGACAACTTTTATGCCCAGAGCCAAAATGATGTTTTGCTTTAGAACCGAGGCGGATCGGCGACTCAGGCTGATAAAGTACGCGATTTTTCGAGGGTCGTCGTCCATGATCGCAACGTCAGCTGTTTCGAGAGCTGTCGCTGTCCCTGCGGCTCCCATTGCGAAACCTATATCGGATTGCGCTAAGGCGGGGGCGTCATTAACGCCGTCACCAACCATCCCAACGGCGCCATATCTGCGTTTGAGTTCAGCGACTGCAGTCTGCTTGTCCTCTGGCATCAGATTTCCACGGGCATCCTCGATGCCCAATTGCTCAGCGATCGACCTCGCCGTCGCAGGATTATCCCCAGTCAGCATTACTGGAACCACGTTCAAAGCCTTCAAAGCAGCCACAGCTTCAACACTCTCCGGTCGGACTGTGTCTGCGACCGCGAATATCGCGGCGGGGCCGCTATTGCCGCATAGCACGATCACCGTTTTGCCAGTTTCCTCAAGCCGTGAAAGTCTGGCCTCCAGCTCCGAAGAACACACGCCCAACTCCTCAACCAAACGATGGTTGCCTAGATGCCAAAGATGACCGTCGATCGTGCCTTTCACGCCTCGGCCATTTAGCACACTGAAGTCACTGACAGGCAGAGCCACAGCGCCAGGCTGCTGCGATTTCCACCCATTGACCAATGCTTTCGCTACTGGGTGGGTACTTTGCTCATCAAGACTCGCAGCAATCAAAGTTGCCTTCTCGATAGACAAGTCACTGAATATATCTGAGTCAGTCAGAACTGGCTTGCCCTGAGTCAACGTGCCTGTTTTATCCAGAGCAACCACCTTCAGCAGGCGCCCGCTTTCCAGGTAGGCACCACCCTTGATCAAGATTCCATGCCGTGCGGCTGCGGCAAGACCACTCACAACAGTGACAGGCGTTGAGACGACCAAGGCACAAGGACACGCGATGACCAACAACACCAGGGCCTCATACAACCATTCACCCCACGTACCACCAAGCAGCACTGGGCCTAAAACGGCAACAAGAAATGCCACCGCCACTACGGCTGGGGTGTAATACCGTGCGAACTGGTCAACGAACCTCTGCGTCGGCGCCCGCTGAGACTGCGCATCCTGAATCGCGGCAGCAATACGAGCGAGCGTACTTTCGCCAGCGACTGCCGTGACAGTCGCCTCCACGACGCCGTCTGTCACGATACTGCCAGCATATAGCGGATCCCCCTCTGCCTTATCTACTGGCAAGCTTTCACCAGTGATAGGGGCTTGGTCGAGAGCAGCACGACCAGATTCCACCCTCGCATCCAGCGGTACCCGCGACCCTGTGCGAACACGAATACGGCTGCCGAGAACGACATTCTCAACCGGGTGTTCTTTCCAGCCAGCTTCGGTCATGACTTCCGCAGTCTCAGGAGCTAATGCAGTCAGCGATTTAATCGCGTTACGCGCTCGCTCAAGTGAGAGTGCTTCGATGGCTTCGGCAATAGCGAAAAGGAAAACCACCATCGCGGCTTCCGGCCACTTGCCAATCACCATGGCACCCAAGACAGCCAAAGACATCAAGAAGTAGATGTTCAATGTGAAGTTCTTTACAGCGATCCACCCCTTCTTCAGAGTTGGTAGACCAGCAGTAAGAATGGACAGCGCAGCCAAGGACATTACAGGCAAAGAACCCTCCTGTCCGGTCGTCCAAGCGATCACTTCAGCGGCGATGGCAGCTAGACCGCTGACCGCCAGCAGCCCTTTCAAGCGCGTCGTCAGAGCAGGTGAAATGGCATTCGGGGTTGCGCCGGCCTCGATGAGATTGGGCCCCATATCCAGCGCGGTCAAAGCGATGACTATCGCCTTCGGATCATCCAAGCGATGATGCACTGTCAGCTCACGATCCAACAGATTGAAATCAAGTCGTGCGATGCCAGGCATCGGCTCTAAGCGATTACGAATTAGCCGCTCTTCGGTAGGGCAATCCATCTTATCAATGCGATACCGAACCAGGGTCGTGCCTTCTGGCTCAGCCATGGCCGAATGTGAAGTCACCGCCCCTGCGGAATCCACTTTGCTCAAACAGCAATGGTCGGCATCGGAATGGGCTTGAGCTGAAGTGCCATGATCGTGTGCGCTATGGTCTTGATTATGGTCGGTGGACTTGGCTCCACAAGGCTGAGAATCCTTCGAACCGCACGCATGCGATCCCGTTCTGCCCAAGCTCTCGGCGTGATCAGGCCCATGCTCAACATGATGTGCACGAGAATGAACCTGTTTGGCGAAGGTCTCGCGGGGGTCAGCAGAACAGCAATCGTCCGACTTCGGCACGAGGTGCAATTTGGCTTTCGACGGGTTTTCCTGGCTCATGACGCATCTACCAATAAGGATATGGCGTCATTGAACAGCCTGTAGTAGCTACAGTGTCAAGCAATGAGTTTGAAATTTCGACTGGGCCGAGGGCGCCGCTCGAGTCTACGTCCCTCAGTGCGAGCGCCTGATAGCTGCATGCTGCGATGCATCAGCCAGGTTGGTCAGCACCTCAAATGCCCACTCAGCTTTCACCCTGGGAGTCATGCATATCGAGCAAGTCGTCAATCGCGTTGTGAAGCCTACGAGTAAACGTTTGGAGAAATCCGCCATGATGGTTTTCGACGCCATTGGCATGTGTCGGCTGTAGACCTCTCTAAGCGCTCATTACCATCGGTAGCCGACAGGGTTAAGGGTAGAAATATCCAGAAAGCTCCTCGACACAGTCGCACCAGCATGTCCTCCTCAACAACCCTACTACAAGCTTTTCGGCATTAATTAGGAGATGCCCACTGGAAATCCGGTGACACCTGCTAACCGAGAATAAAACCCCGCCATGTCTGGCGGGGTCTCATCAATCACCCTTCTTGTGCTTATGCACGTCCAGGTCGGGATGCTTAGGCTTGTTCTCGGGGGTTACACGGCGACGCTGGTCTGTCTTGCCGGTTGATTCGGCAATTGGCTTGGGCCCAGGTTTGATGGCCATAGAACTTGCTCCTTCAGTTGATAGGTATATGCCCTGGCAAACGTCTGCCGTGTAAGCGTTCGCTCAGTACGGTCACGAGATTGAGGGCCCCAAACACTATAGCTTGATATTTTTATGCCAGCAGTGGCGCACCACTTTAGTAAGCGTCTGCCGAACACATCTTGCACCAGCCCGTTTGGTGTAGACGGACGCTCGAAAGACCCTGTCGAGACTATCGCGCTATTCGGTTTCAATGGCAGCTTGCTCCCCTATGCTCTTGACTCGTCTAGGAGCAGCAACCAGAGCGAGCCCCAGCAGCGGGTTCGAACAGTGACTCAATAATCGTACAGTCTGGAGTGTTCGAGCCTAGGCATCTTGACTCACACGTGCCTGCCATTGAGAGCAGCTCTATCCGGATCTGCAGGAGCTTAGCTACCTTAGATTCCACTTCTGCCAAGTGCTTCTTGACCACCGACAACGCATCAGCACACGGACGATCAGCATCTGCCGCGAGCGCAATGAGTTCGCGGATATCGTCGAGTGGAAAGCCCAGTTCACGATTCTGCCTGATGAAGATGAGTCGTGACCGATGCTTTTCGGTATAGATTCGATGCCGCCCTGTCGACCGTAGGGCCGGAGGGAGAAGGCCTATTTTCTCGTAGTAGCGAATCGTTTCAATGTGGCAACCCGTTGATTTCGACAGCGCTCCGATTCCTGACATCCAAACTCCCCAAGCATTTTCTTGAACCTGTAGTAGCTACAGATATTAACCTGCTCAATCGAAAAATGATTTCACGCGTTTTAAGGGCATTCCGTGGACAGAGAACAGCTAGAGAAGAACCAGATTCCCGTTTACTTCGTCGCGGTCATTGTCGCGGCTATCGGGGGCCTGCTCGCACCTGATGCCTCTCAAGCGTTAGGTGCGTTGGTGACACCAGCCATCGCTGTGCTGATGTACGCCATGTTTCTGCAGATCCCATTCTTGGATCTTCGCAAAGGGCTTGCAAACAAGCGTTTCATGACCGCGCTGCTGACCGCCAATTTCGTCGCCATCCCCCTGTTGGTTTGGGCGTTGACGATGGGCCTAGCCGACCACCCGGCGATTTTGGTGGGCGCACTATTGGTCTTGCTGACGCCTTGTATCGATTATGTTGTTGTGTTTACCCATATCGGTAAGGGCGACTCCAAACTGACTCTGGCGGCAACACCATTACTACTCGTGCTTCAGCTTGTGCTACTACCCCTCTATCTAGCCTTCATGGTGAGTGATGACTCGGCGGTGGTTATATCGGTCGGCCCATTTGTTGAGGCCTTCGTAGTGCTGATCGCTTTACCCTTGGTCTTGGCAGTAGCAACAGCTGCCGGGGCAAAGGGGTCACGCATCGTTGAGGGCTGGAACAATGTATGGGCTTGGATGCCTGTGCCAGCTATGGCGGCTGTATTGGTCGTAGTGATCGGCTCTCAGATTTCAACGGTGGTCAGAGACATGGACAAGCTGCTGCCTGTTATTCCCGTCTACATTGGTTTCATGCTCTTGGCACCCGTGGTGGGTGCGCTGGTGGCTCGGGCGTTTAAGTTACCGGCTAGCACGGCAAGATCTGTCGCTTTCAGCAGTTCGACACGAAACTCATTGGTAGTTCTACCATTGGCATTGGCCTTGCCCGAGGAAATCAGAGGGCTCGCTGCGGCAGCAGTGATTACTCAAACGCTGATTGAGTTGGTCAGCGAACTAATTTACATCCGAGCAATTCCTGCTTTGGTGTGGCGCAAAATGTAGATGCCAGGGAAGACATAAGCACAAAACACCCTGCGCGATTAAACAGGTGCCCACCTGTGCGGCAGCAGCTTGTTAATCTCACTCGCGCGCCGCGTCGGCAGGCGCGTGAGAACATCCTTTAGATAGGCGTACGGATCATGGCCATTCAGCCGCGCTGACTGGATCAAGCTCATGATCGCCGCAGCCCGTTTTCCGCTGCGTAGCGACCCGGCGAAGAGCCAGTTCTTGCGCCCAAGAGCCCATGGCCGGATCTGGTTGTCGGGTAGTCAGACGCGGTTGCCCGCGTCCAACCCCCTAAGAACCGTGCATGCGAGTTTCCCAGCACACGGCTCAAGCCTCTGCTAAGGCGCCATTGGGCACCCGGTTATACATCGTCGACATTGGCAAATTGCACATCTCGTGGGCAACGCAGGTGGTAAATCTCAAGATTAGCCGCAGCGTCCGTCCCGCCATGACCTAGCTTCACAATATGGCGACTGTGCCACGGTGTGTCTTTGGTCACCGGCTTGAAGCAGGCGCAGCACCTGCCGCCCTGTTGCACCCATACCCGATACAGCTTGGCTCGACCTTTAACGGAAGTGAGCATCTTCTTGCCCCAGCGGGACTCGAAGTACTCATCCCATGCAGGGTCGTGAGGGTTGGCAGCAGCCTTAATCTTGATATGTCGCACAATCGGTGTGTCTGAGGCGTCTACTAGCGTGTACTGACGCTTCCGACCATCGGCGGATTTTTCAGTACACGAGAACACCCAACGGCGCGCCCCTTGTACTTTGAAATACCGATCCTTCACCCATCGGCGTGTCTTGCGAGGGTGGCGACGTACCGCCCATCGCCAGAGCATTTCCCACACTGCGCTGTCCACCTGGTTGAAGACCTTCTTGGCGACGACATGACTGTGATAGTTCGCCCAGCCCCGTAGAACCGGGTTGAGCAAACCTATCAAGTTAGCCTGTCGTATCGTTTTGTTGGTCTTGATCAACTCTCGCAGCTTGGCAAGTAGAGCCCCGATGTTCGCCTTGGACGGCTTGATCAGGAGCTTGCCGTTGTACTTGCGCAGGTTCCATCCGAGGAAGTCGAACCCGTCCCCTATGTGCGTTATCTTGGTTTTTTCCGGAGAGAGGACAAGTCCACGCTCTGCCAGAAATTCAACCACGGCGGGCCTGACTTCATTCTCCAGCCATTCTTTCGAACAACCAGTGATGATGAAATCATCTGCATAACGCACCACGCGCATTTTTCGGGCTGTCCACTTCGCGTTGGGAAATCTCTTCGCCAGCATCGCTTCCAACCCATCCAGCGTCATGTTCGCCAACCCCGGGGATATGATGCCTCCCTGCGGGGTTCCGGCGTGGCTGGGGAATAGCTGCTTTTGGTAGACATAACCAGCCCGGAGCCATTTCTGCAAAATCGCCTTGTCCATGGGAATGTTGGCGATCAACCAGTCATGGCTGATATTGTCGAAACAGCCTTGAATGTCGCCCTCTAACACCCATTCCGCGTTTGCTTTTCGTGACAGCACACCAAAGCACTGTGCGACGGCATCCGCAGTTGAGCGTTCCGGCCTGAACCCATAAGAGTTCGGGTCGCCGGTAGTTTCCGCTATCGGTTCCAGAGCCAGCAGATGAAGCGCCTGCATGGCCCGGCATTTCATCGCGGGAATTCCAAGAGGTCTCGTTTTGCCGTTTTTCTTCGGAATAAGCACTCTCCGAAGCGGGAGCGGCGAGTAACCTCGCCGCGTCAACGACTCTATCGCGCCGAGCTTGGCCCTAGGCGTATTCCAAGTAACCTTGTCCACGCCGGGGGTATTTTTGCCTTTGTTTTCAGACACCCGTTTCACAGCAAATGCCTTGCCACTGAACGAGTGAGTCAGCAGCCATTGCAGGGCTTTCACCTTGTTATGTCTGCCATCTTGTACAGCCTTCACAATACGCGCTTGCAGCCCTCTGACACGACGTTGTACGGCGATCCAATCGATGCTGTCCCACGACGTGCCGGAAGGTGCACACGCCAATGCTGCTGCGTTCATTTGCTCTCCTTCCGTTGAAAGGGTTCTACCTACTCTCGTGTGAAGAGAGACCATGAGGACGTCTGCCCGCTTTCGCGTGAAGTGATGTTTCAACCTCTATCCAACCCATTACAGGACGGCGTTCGCTTTTTCCTCGTTCCTTCGCCCGCACCGCCATGGGCAATTTTTACAAACGGCTTTCCCTGACGGGAGCGATACGGGATTTCCACGTTCCGCTTACTGAAGTGCGTCGGGTTAGGTGCCTGCTATCGACCGGGAGGCATGTGGGTCACGAATGCGTAGTAGAAAGACGCAGTTCCCACCTCCATTACCATTTTGGTTCGAGCGTGTAAGCCATTTCCGCTCGCTTAATTTAACGATCGTTGCGCAGATTCACGTGTGTTCACCATACCAACTATCTAGCACTTGTCCGGCCATGGCTGCCAGAAGGGTACGCCTCTCACGATTGGTACCCCGCACCTTGCGGCGCCTCGTAACATTGTCGAAGGCGCTCTTGATTCAGCCTTCTAGATTCACCCGGTGACACGGGTGGTTCCCACCAAGGGGGAACAACTTCATTAAGCGACTTCGTGTCGCACCTCCGCCCAATTATTATCAATGGGAACCGCCCCGTCATCGAGGTAGCGCGACAGCGCTGCCCAGCGTTTAAGGCTGTAATCGAGCGCTCTGCTGATGGCCGAACCTTCGGGCACAAGATCACGCTGCGCGTTCATCCAGGCATGCAGCCTATCCTTCACCGGTACGGCTTTTTCTTGCCGTATTCGGCGCCGTAAATCCGGCTCCAGGTCTCTGACTTCTCTTTCGATTTCGTACAACAACTGGATATAGCGCAGGGCTTGCTCGGCGAGCGTGCTTTTATTCGTAGCGTGCAGTTCAAAGAACTTGCGCCGTGCATGGGCCATGCAGCCGATCTCGGTCACGCCGAGTTCAAAGCTGGCCTTGTAGCCGCCAAAATCGTCGCAGACCAACTTGCCATTCCAGTCCTGAAGGAAGTCGCGAGCATGCTCTCCGGCGCGACTGGGGCTGAAGTCATAAACCACCGCTGCCACATCCGAGAACTGGCTGGTAGCGTAGGACCACACATAGGAGCGGTGGGTTTTCTTTGTTCCCGGCATGAGCATCTGCACCGGTGTTTCATCTGCGTGGATGATTTGTTGCCCAAGCACTACTTCGCGCAGCGCATCGACCAGCGGCTGCAACTGAACTCCGGTCACGCCAACCCATTGAGCCAAGGTTGAACGTGGAATCGCCAAGCCCGCTCGACCTAAGATCGATTCCTGACGGTAAAGCGGCAGATGGTCAGCAAACTTGGCGATCATGACGTGTGCGAGCAGGCCCGAAGTCGGGATGCCCTTATCAATGACCTGCGGCGGAACCGGTGCCTGGATCAGCGTTTCGCAGTTATCGCAGACCCACTTGCCACGGACATGGCGTTCGACGGTGAACACGCCGGGCGTGTAGTCCAGCTTCTCGCTAACGTCCTCACCGATGCGCTTCAGGGCGCAGCCGCATGGGCGGTGAGTGTTGTCCGGTTCGTGATGGATCAACGTTCGCGGAAATTCTGCCGGCAATGCCGTGCGCTTGGGCCTTAGCTTTTCCTCGGTCGCCTCTGGTGCTATTTGCAACGCCTGAAGCTCGGCCTCAATCGCCGCGATATCAGTATCGATCAGGTCATCTAGCAGGCTGGCCTGTTCAGGATTCATCTGCTCGCTGCGCTTGGCAAACTTCAAACGCTTGAGCTGGGCGATCTCGTGGGTCTGTTTCTCAATGACTGTTTGATCACGGTTGATTTTCTTGCCCATAGTGTCGACTTGCGAGAGCAACTGCGCTGCGAGGACGCGCAGTTGATTGGGAGACAGTTGGTCGAGATTGGGCGAAGAAGTCATACGCCGGACTTTGCCAGAGCGGGCGTTTCGCGACGATAGACCGATAGGCTAATGGCTGCCGTTAAAGCAGTGTGATCGAGCCTCCAGAACCTGCGCGTTGCCATGGCAGCCCCAGCAACAACGTTTGAAGTTGCTCGGCATCCAGTTCCATCTCAGGACCATGGCGGATGCCAGGCCAGTGGAACTTGCCTTGGTTTAACCGGCGCGCCGCCAGCCATATTCCGAAGCCGTCATGCACCAGCACTTTCATGCGATTGGCGCGGCGGTTGGCGAACAGATAAGCGCAGTGCGGCTGCGCCGCACCGAACACCGCGATCACCTTGGCTAGCGCCGTTTCGGTGCCTGCGCGCATGGCCATCGGTTCGGTGGCGAGCCAGATGGAGTCGATGTGAATCATCGCAGAATATCTCGAAGAAAAGTCGCGCAGGCGGCAGCACTTTCAGTGGGCCAGTCCACTTTGATGATGGCGCGCGGGTGCTGTATTTCAACGCAGATATTCGATGATGCTGGATGGGAGTTCGCCCCCGCAGGTGGGTGTGCCGGAATTTTCTGCGTTTGCAGCCGAATCCATTTGTGGACGAGGTTTGCGTTGAGGCTATGGCCGAGCGCGACGCTGGCAATCGAAGCGCCTGGTTGGGCGCACTCTTGAATGATCTGGGCTTTGAAGGATTTGGAATAGGAACGGCGTGTTGGCTGCATGAAATACCCGCTTGAAAGGCTAGAATTGGTGTCCACTTAATTTAAATGCACACCATGTCTTCGCTTTGCAGAGCTGGGTAGATGACCTGGCCGGACGGTTACCCACTTTATTCTGACTCCGCAGATCATTATCACGGGTTTTTAAGACTTTACTCCGCGCAGTGGGGCTACGGTATATGGCTTTACCCAACACCTTGCAACAGGCATTTCGACGGTGATGGCGGATTGGGCAAAAGCAGCCAGTGAGGGTGTTTTTTTGGCTATGCCGGCAGCTCTCAGATTACTTGCCTGCAGTTGATGGCCAAGAAAATCGCCGTGATTCAAAGCACGTCGGGAGATGTGCCAGATTCTGGTCTCGACTCGCTGAACCAAGATGGTGATTCAGTTGAAATGACACTTGCAAGGCAGCTCATTGCTTCATAGTTTGACGGCCACCTTCGGGTGGCCATTTTTTTATAACGATCCCAATTTACCAGCGGCCAACTCGACACTTCAAAAACCATGCGTCCTGGAAAACCTATTTCCTGATGCACCTAAGGATGGTCTGAAGTAGCCATGTATTTCCCCGGCATACCACCTAGCGCAACTTTTAAACTCGCCAAATGATCAAAAAACAATCAATTCGACGAGTATTTCTTACGTTTTCGCCACCCGGACCCCACTCCGGTGGCCATTTCCCGCATTACAGGCGCACCTCTCCTGCATTCGTCAGTAAATGTCGGCGCGCCATCCACAGGTTCGACAGAGCGAACAGTGTCACCAGTTGCGCCGTGTTTTTGGCCAAGCCGCGAAAGCGCACCTTGGTGTAACCGAACTGGCGCTTGATTACCCGGAACGGATGCTCGACCTTGGCGCGCACCTGAGCCTTGGCCTTTTCAATCTTGCGCTTGGCTTTGTACAGCACGCTGCGCTTATCGAGTTTTTTGTAGGTGCTGCGGCGTGCCGCCACCTGCCAGATAACTTCACGTCCTTCATGCTCGGGCCGCTTTTCGACACCGGTGTAGCCTGCATCGGCGCAGACCACGTTTTCGTCGCCATGCAGCAATTTGTCCACCTGGGTGACATCCGCCACATTGGCCGCCGTGCCCACTACGCTGTGCACCAGACCCGATTCGTCATCGGCGCCGATGTGGGCCTTCATGCCAAAATAATACTGGTTTCCCTTCTTGGTCTGGTGCATTTCCGGGTCGCGCTTGCCGTCCTTGTTCTTGGTCGAACTGGGCGCATTGATCAGCGTTGCATCGACGATGGTGCCCTGGCGCAGCGACAGGCCGCGGTCGCCCAGATAGCCATTGATGACAGCGAGGATGCCGGCCGCCAGCTCGTGTTTCTCCAGCAAGCGGCGGAAGTTGAGAATGGTGGTTTCGTCGGGGATGCGCTCCAGGTTCAGCCCGGCAAACTGGCGCAGGATCGTGGTTTCGTACAGCGCTTCCTCCATCGCTGGATCGCTGTAGCCGAACCAGTTCTGCAGCAGATGCACACGCAGCATCGCCATCAACGGGTAGGCCGGACGGCCACCTTCACCTTTCGGATAATGTGGCTCGATCAAAGCAATCAAGCCCTTCCACGGCACCACCCGATCCATCTCGATCAGGAACAACTCCTTGCGGGTTTGCTTGCGCTTGCCAGCGTACTCGGCGTCGGCGAAGGTCATCTGCTTCATCGGGAAACTCGGTGGGTGGGGTCGCGGTATTTTGCCAAATCAGAAAGTCTTTTTCAGAGTTTCCCTAAGAGACTGGTTTGAGAGGGTGTATTCGCTTTTGCGCGAGGACGCCCATGAACCTACCACGCCCTACTCGAACCACAGCGATACTCAGTCTGTGCCTTGCATTATTGGCAGGCATTCTGTGTTATGAGCATCATCAACTCTCCCAACTCCGCACCAGCTTGGCTGCGACTGCAGACAAAGAGTCGCTCGATGCGTTGTTGACGCGGCTTGGCAAAGTCGATGAGCGACTGGGCACGGTAGCCGGCAACCACCTGGTGACCAACGAGGACTTCCGAGCCGGGCAGCAGGCTTTATCGAATCGAATTGATGCCGCACAAGCGTATGCAAAGCAAGCGACGGAGTCAGCGCAAGAAATCTCTCAAAATGCTGCGTCTGCTGGTGAATTGCTAGTCCTCAAAGCCAGCGTCGAAACACTCGATAGCCGTCTTCAAGAACTCAGTCAGTCACGCATCAAACAAACCACTGCTGTGCCCCTCAAGCCCAAGCCTAAGCCCGTTGCCCGCCAACCAAAGCGGCCAAAACCGCCCGCTACCGCCACTGTCACACCGCAAACACCCCCTTTTACCGTTGTCGGTATCGAGTATCGCGGCGGTGAACGCTTTTTGTCCGTAGCACCGCCTGGCAGCACGCAGTTGAATCAAATTTACCTTATCCGACCTGGTGACGCTGTGGCGGGCACCGCCTGGCGACTCAACGCGCTGGACGGAAGATCCGCACGCTTTGACGTGGCCGGAACACCTCAAACCGTAACCGTCGCGCAATAGGACCTCCTTTATGCACTCCCCTACCACTTCCTCGAAAACAATGAAGCCCAGGAACATTTTGGGTTTCATTGCAGGCTTGGCCACCTTCGCGTTTGCATACGGCTGTCATGCGGCTTCGGGGCAATCAACGTCGATCTCGAACACTCAGAACAGTGAAGTTCACAACTCTTCTCAAGGAGCAAGTCAGACAGAACTCGCCCGCGAGTGGGGATTGACCCCCCAAGAATGGTCCCGTTTTCAAACTGTGATGGAGGGTCCTCGCGGAATCTATTCGCCAGGCCTGGATCCTCTGACAGCACTTGGCATCGAAGCGAAGTCGGAGGAGGAGCGGCGACGCTATGCAGAGCTGCAGGTGCGAGCCGAGCGACAGCGTATCGATAAGGAACTGGCGTACCAAAGGGCCTATGACCAAGCCTTCGCACGTCTTTACCCCAATGAAAAAGTCATCCAACTATCGTCCAACCCTGCATCTGCTCCTGGCTCGGGAGCGTTAACTGCTGTGAAAGGCACTGGACGACTAGCCGTTTTTGTTCAAGACAGTTGCAACGCATGTATTGACCGCGTCAAAGACTTACAAAACCAGAAACAGTCCTTTGATCTGTACTTCGTTGGTAGTCAAGGTGATGACGAAATAATTCGCCGCTGGGCCATCTTGGCTGGAGTCGAACCGGCCAGCGTGAGAAGCCGACAGATCACATTGAATCACGATGCCGGTCGATGGCTTGGCCTTGGACTCGGCGGTGAGCTGCCGGCCGTGGTACGCGAGGTGAATGGACAATGGCAGCGTCTGTAATTCGCGCGGCTTTAACGGGGGGGCTACTGCTCACCGCGGCATTTGCTAACGGTGCCGAGGTTCCGCCACCGGCCTATCAGTTGATTGCCCTGCCTGCCGGCGTTCCGTCCGAGGTGCTGTACTCCGTTGCACTGCAAGAGAGTGGCACCCGACTTCGCGGCCAGATCGTCCCCTGGCCCTGGACGTTGAATGTCGCCGGCGCCGGATATCGCTTTGCGACACGCAGCGATGCTTGCAGAGCGTTGATGATCGCCCTTCAGACCGCAGGCCCAAATAGAGTCGACGTCGGGCTTGGACAAACCAACATCGGTGCCAACGGCCACCGTTATAGCTATCCCTGCGAAGGGCTGGATCCGTACAAAAACCTCTCGGTTACGGCCCAGATCCTGGCTGAGCAAAAAGCCAAAGGAGGCGACTGGATCACCGCTGCTGGTCGGTACCACCGCCCTGCCGGAGGCGAACCCGCTGCCCGATACCGACGAGCTTTTGCCAAACACCTCAGCCGGGTCACCGGTATCAACCTGATGGCGAATAATCCATGAATAGATTGCTGCATCTGCCTGTTTTGCTGTCTTTGGCCTCCCCCATGGCAGTGCATGCCACCTCGCTGATTGTTGTTGAAGACCGAGGGGGTGTTTCCGCTCTGCCCTACTACCAGTACTTGGCTCCAGAACCTACTGAGCAGTCAGCACAGTCAGAGAATATTGGTGTGCGTGGGCAAGGCTCGTTTCCAGTGCGCTCTGACCAACTGACACCCGGGCAGGTACAGGGCCGGGTAATCAATGCACCTGGCCTGCAACCATTGTTTCTTGTAGGCGACGATGAAAGCTCCAGAAAGTGGTTATCACAGCGCCGCGATCAGTTACAGCAACTGCAGGCAGTGGGCCTTGTGGTTAACGTGGCCAGCGCCGAGCGGTTTGCCGAAATCCAACGATGGGCAGGAAATCTACAGTTGGTCCCGGCTCCATCAAATGATCTGGCACAGCGCTTGGGAGTCCAGCATTACCCGCTGTTGATCACTGCCACAACGATCCAGCAGTAACCAGGGTATGGCCTCTCTTACGCACATCACCTTGGTCATCAAGCAACCAGATGACCCACGAGCAGGCCAACTGCTTTTTGAACAGGTCACCTATGTCGCCAAGCTCTATGGCGGCACCGTCATCGCCCGCGTACCTGGTGACGAGGTGGAGCTATGTCAGCGGCTAAAAGAACGACTGCCCGAGGCAGTTGAGCAAGCGAGGCAAGAGTTGGCCAATTCATCATCACGCATGAAAGGAGGATCCCGGCCCCATGAAGCTGACCAAGAAGCAACGCTGCGAGCTTCACGCTAAATTCGCGGGCCATTGCGCATACTGCGGTGTGCTGTTGGGTGACCGGTGGCATGCGGACCACATGGAAGCAGTATGGCGAGAACCAGAGAGGGTGGACGGCAAGTACTCCGGTGCCATCATTTTGGGGCGGCCAGAGAACCACGCCATCAGCAACATGATGCCCGCGTGCGTGCCGTGTAATTTGAGCAAGGCAGCGATGCCACTAGAAGTCTGGCGAGAGCGCATTGCTGGACACGTCAACTCCCTTAACAGCTACCACCCCATATACCGCCTGGCCAAGTCCTATGGGCTGATCGCTGAGACAGGCAAGCCAGTCGTTTTCCATTTCGAAACAGTGGGGCCATTGTCCCCTTTCACTCATAGGAAGTGATCCATGACCACCTCCTACACCATTGAGTCGTTACTACGCCCTGCTGTTGAGCTGTACACAGTTTGCGTATGTGCCGCTGCGGCGTTGCTCTGTATTTTCGCGCCCTGGGCGGTTGCTCTGACGCCTTTATTCGGCATGGTTGCCGGTACAGGCTTTCTGGGTCTAGGGTTCGTCCGCCTCAAACAAGCGTTGGTAGTGCTGCGTTACCGGCGCAATATTCGGCGCCTACCCCACTACACCATGACCAGCAAAGACATGCCGGTCAGCAATGAGCGGCTATTCATCGGTAAAGGCTTTCGCTGGACCCAAAAACATACTCAGCGGTTGATGGAGACTTACCTCCCAAAGTACGCCGAGTATGTCGAGCCCACGTCTATCTATACCTTTGCTCGCAGAATTGAGGAGCGTCTGGAGTTCGCACCCTTTCCACTCAAATTGCTGTCAAAGGCTACCTCGTGGGATGTGCCATTTAACCCGGCGCGTCCACTTCCTCCAGTCGGGGGGCTACCGCGCTTACACGGTATAGAGCCGAACGAAGCGGATGTCAGCCTGCCACTGGGTGAGCGGGTTGGACACTCCCTTGTATTGGGGACTACTCGTGTTGGAAAAACCCGCTTGGCAGAGTTGTTTATCACCCAAGACATCAGGCGTACCCGCCGTAGCCCCCGGCGCCGCGTTCATATGGGGCGCCGCGTGCAACCCGTTCATCGAAGCCAGCGCAATGTAGAAATGGACCTGGACCGCGAAGTGGTGATTGTCTTCGATCCTAAAGGCGACGCAGACCTCCTGAAGCGCATGTACATCGAATGCAAGCGCGCAAACCGACTGGAGGAATTCTACGTGTTCCACCTAGGCTGGCCCGATCACTCCGCTCGCTACAACGCCGTCGGCCGGTTTGGTCGGATCTCGGAGGTTGCCACCCGCATTGCCGGCCAACTTTCGGGGGAAGGCAATTCCGCGGCATTCCGGGAATTCGCCTGGCGTTTCGTCAACATCATCGCGCGCGCCCTCGTGGCACTGGGACGTCGGCCGGACTATGAACAGATCCTCAAGCATGTGACAAACATTGACGCGCTGTTTATTGAGTATGCGCAGAAGCACTTTGCTGAAAATGATCCCAAAGCCTGGCAAACCATCGTTGAGCTGGAAGGAAAGATCGATCGTAAGAACCTCAGTTTCGCCATGAAGGATCGACCGCTACGCGTGGTGGCCCTGGACATGTACCTCACTCAGCAACGCATCTCCGACCCAGTGATGGAGGGTCTGCGATCAGCCGTACGCTATGACAAAACCTATTTCGACAAGATCGTGGCCAGCCTTCTGCCATTGCTGGAAAAACTGACCACAGGCCGGATTGCAGAGCTGCTATCTCCCGACTACATGGATCTTGAGGACCCACGACCAATCTTTGACTGGATGCAGATCATCCGCAAACGGGCAGTGGTCTATGTCGGCCTGGACGCTTTATCTGATACAGAGGTAGCTGCAGCGGTGGGCAACTCGATGTTCAGCGACCTGGTGTCAGTTGCGGGTCACATCTATAAGTTTGGCATCGATGATGGCTTGCCCGGGGCCACCGGCGGCAAGGTAGCAATTAACGTACATGCGGACGAATTCAACGAACTGATGGGCGATGAATTCATACCGATGATCAACAAAGGCGGTGGTGCCGGCATGCAGGTCACGGCCTATACCCAAACCATGAGCGATATTGAGGCAAAAATCGGTAACCGGGCTAAAGCTGGCCAAGTCATCGGTAACTTCAACAACCTGTTCATGTTACGTGTACGTGAGACTGCAACCGCCGAGCTGCTGACCAACCAGTTGCCAAAGGTCCAGGTGTTTACCAGTACACCAGCAAGCAGTGCAAACGACGCTATTAACGGCAACACCGCTTTCACCTCTAACACTCACGATCAGATCCAAAGTGTCAGCGTACCGATGATCGAACCGGCGCATGTGGTTGCCCTACCCAAGGGGCAATGCTTTGCCCTGATAGAGGGCGGGAATTTGTGGAAGATTCGTATGCCGTTGCCGGCAAGCGATCCCGATGAAGTGATGCCCAAGGATCTTCAGGCCTTGGTTGAGGGCATGCGTAAAGGATCCGGAACCAGCAGCGACTGGTGGCAAGCACCGGGATATGACGCACTAAGTGAGTCGCTTCCTGATGACTTGGTAGACGACTTCCGCCAGATGGCCAATAACGGAAAAGCCGCATAGGCTTGAAGGAACAGAGCCATGGCCGATATCGCGGAAAAAGCCCAGCAACAGCAGGAAGGTCAAAAAAACTTCCTGGGCATGCTGTTCTCTACCCCTTTTCATTTCTTGGGGGTGATGTTCGGCTCCTTGCTCGGCGCCATCGTCGTTGAATGGCTTTGCATGTACACGTTCTGGCCGGATGCCGGCTGGAAACATGCTCAGCAGATGTTCCAACATGAACTGGGCTGGCTGTCCCAGGATCTGCTGCACAGCGTTGTCATCAAAGAACCGGGGCGTACGGCAACCTGGCTGGCACAAACGGTCTATGACTGGCTGATGGTGAAAACCGGCATGCAGGACAATATAAATGCACTGACACAGTACGCTCGCTCAACATCACCACAACAAACGGGAACCTTGAACCTTCGCTACGAACTCGGTCGGGCGATGATCAAATTCCAGGACTATGGCTTAGCCGCGTTATACACAGTCCTGACCTTCTGTGTGCGAATGGTCATTCTGACGTTGACGATTCCGCTGTTCGCACTGGCGGCGTTCACTGGCTTGGTCGATGGCCTGGTGCGGCGTGATCTACGAAAATTCGGCTCCGGCCGCGAGTCAAGTTACCTGTATCACAAAGCCCGGGGGACGATCATTCCGCTGACCATCGTGCCCTGGACGGTCTACCTGGCCATCCCCATCAGCATCAGCCCCCTTTTGATTCTGTTGCCCTGCGCCGTGCTGTTGGGTGTGTCCGTTTACATCACCGTTTCAAGCTTCAAAAAATACCTTTAGGAGCTGCCCATGCAGTGGACACAAGAACAGCAGCCCATCATCCATTCCACGGCTGACAAGCTACTGGTTCAGGCTTTTGCCGGTACCGGCAAAACCACCACACTGGTGGGCTACGCCACACAACACGCCTCGGTGAAAATGCTCTACCTCTGCTACAACAAATCCGTCGAGCTCGCTGCCAGGGGCCGCTTTCCACGCAGAAACGTGGTGTGTAAGACGGCGCATGGCCTCGCATATGCAGTCTATGGCAGTCAGTACGCCACCAAGCAGACCAATAACTTACGCCTGACGGACATCGCAAGGGCCATCAACACCCAGGACTGGGAGCTCGTGCGGGATGTCCTCAGCACGCTTAACAACTTCATGGCCAGCGCCGATGACGAGTTGGGCCGTGTGCATTTTCCCAGATTCCAGGGGCAACGAATGCTCACAAGTGCCCAGGAACGTTTCCTGAACAATGCTTTAAACGTGGCTAAAACCATCTGGAACCGGATGATCGATCTGCAGGACACAGCAATGTCGATCACCCATGACGCTTACTTGAAGCTGTATCAGCTAAGCAAGCCCGACCTGAGCGAACGATTTAACGCCATTCTGCTCGACGAAGGTCAAGACGTGAACCCAGTTATTGCCGACATAGTAAAAATACAACGGGTCCGCAAGGTGGCAGTCGGCGATCCCCACCAGCAGATCTATCGCTTCCGCGGCGCAGAAGATGCGCTCAACAGCGACTGGATGGCCGACGCCGAACGTCACTACCTGACCCAAAGCTTTCGCTTCGGCCCTGCCGTCGCGCATGTGGCCAACATCATTCTTTTTTACAAGGGTGAGACACGAAAGCTGCAGGGGTTAGGTTGCAATACCCTGGTTAAACGGGCTCTGCCTGAAGAGCTACCGCATCGCACGTTTATCCATCGTACCGTGACCGGCGTCATCGAGAACGCCCTGCAGCTGGTCGCAAGCAACCCCAAGATTTTCTGGGTCGGCGGTATCGACAGCTACTCGCTACGCGATCTGGAAGATTTATACCTATTCAGCCGCAACCGTAACCATGAGGTGCAGAACCGCAGGCTGTTGAGAGATTACCGGGACTTTTCACAGTACGTGGAAATAGCCGAGGTAAGCCAGGATACGGAGATGTTGCGATCGATCAAGATCATTACAGCCTATCCGGACCTGCCCCAGCGGATCCAAACCCTACGTTCCCGCTCTGTAGATAACGAGCTCGACGCCACCGTGACACTCACGACTGGGCACAAGGCCAAGGGGCTGGAGTGGGACTTTGTCAGCCTGTATGACGACTTTAGCGCTGATCCGCTTTCACCCGATATCGATCAAGGTCGTAAAGATGACGAGTTGAATTTGCTGTACGTGGCGGTGACGCGAGGGATGAAGATCCTAGCGTTGAACTCAATGGTGCTTTCTATCATGCAGCGCTATGTCGATGCTCGGACCTCTGCACTCCAACCTCAGAAATCACGCGCTTAGCAACAAACTATTTCAGATTGCTGGCACGCGCTTATTATTGAAACCCTGGTAGCTCTGCACATTGAGGACGTCGCCATGGGCCGTCAGAAATTTGAATACCACACTGAGTTCTCTCCCTTTCAGTACGTTGTCAGAACCAAAAAGCTCTTCATGTTCAAGTCCGAAGAGCCCACCACTGAACCCGACACCCAGGGTTTTCTGGAAGATTCTGAACGTCAAAACCGCCTTGCTCAATTAGGCAGCGAAGGCTGGGAGCTGGTCAGCGTGCAGCCCGTGGTCAAAGGAGAAGTCAAGGTTGGCAATCAAAACGCCCAAGGCTGGGCTTACGGATTCGCCTTGCCCATCGGGTATCTGCTGTTCTTCAAACGCCCTATCCACTGTGATTGATGGTGTCAGTACCGTCAGAAGAAATCCTTACAGTCCTGAATATGGTTTTCTTGCGGCGACCATAGCTTGATCACGGCAAGCTGACGGCATCAGGAATGACTAGAGCCCAGCCGTGATCCAGTACCCGCGTCTCACTGCACTCACTTGCCGACTTGCCTTGCCAGGCCTCATCGCACTTTTTGGATGCGGCCTGCCTGTCTCTCATGCGACCGCTGCTTCAGCCTCCGAACAGGCCAACCTGGACGTGATGATCCGCCAGTTGAATGCCTTAGAGGACACCGCACGTCGTAGCGCTCAAGTGGCCGACGAACCTGGCAAGCGTTACTTCTTCGATTACCAGCGTCTAGCAGGTGATATCGCTCGAATTCGTCATGGGTTGGAGGGCTATCTAACCCCAACCCGAGCCCAGCCTCGTGATCCTGTTGAGCTGTCAGGCCAATACACGACCGAAGGACGCAAGCCATGAGCATGAGCGGCGCTCAGGCTGCTGCGTTTCAAGCGGCAGGAGGATTTCCTGCCTCGACGAGCTACCTGTTTTTCGTCGGCGTCGCTGTAGCCATCATCTTTATGTGGGGCGCCTGGGCTATCTGGAGCTGCTACCGAGGATGGGCCACTGGCAACCTTGATCGAACGATTGCCTCGACCTCGCTCGTCCGCATCCTACTGCTTTGCATGATCCTCACCACATTTGTTCTTAGTTGACCCTATGGGAGATACACCATGACTTCATTCTTAAAACCGGGCCGCATGCTGATCGGGTTGCTTGCTCTCCCCCAACTGGCCATGGCGGCTCTTCCGCAGTCTCAGCCTCCTACCCGGGGGGAAGGCTCTAACCTGATGCAAACCATGCAGAACTACGCCTTTGACGGTTTTACTTTGCTTGGCCTCATCATCTGCGCAGTCATTTTCAGTGGCGTTGCTTGGCATGCCTTCGGCACCTACCACGAAATTCAACTTGGCAAGAAAAAATGGGGAGATCTGGGGGCGACAGCCGCCGTTGGCGTCGCCATCCTCGGTGTCGCCATTTTTCTGGTCACCAAGGCTTCAAATATTCTTTAAAAGAGCCGTGGCCATGACAGAACTCTCAGACGATGGGACCCTGATTTTCCTCCCTGTGCGATTGAACAATCAGCCAGTCATCATGGGCGGCCTTACCGCTGACGAAATGTGGGCCACCTTGGCGTTGAGCACCGGCGCAGGGCTGGTTATCGGTATTCCGGCCGCGATATTGACCCAGATTTGGGCACTTATCATCGGCGCCGCCATGCTCTGTGCTGTCCTAGGGCTGTTTCTTGCCAGTCGTTTCTTGCGTCGGTGGAAACGCGGCCGACCTGATACATGGCTATACCGCCAGATGCAATTGAACATCGCGCGGTTCTTTCCTACCTGGAATAAAGCCCTGCTGATTACTCGTACAGGTGCGTGGACCTGTCATCGAACGGAGGTTCAATGACTTACCGTAAAAAAGTAGACGCCCAACTGGCCCACATTAACAGCCTGCGCATGGTCATTGGTTTTCTCATTGCCCTGGGTCTGTACATGGCTTATGGCTGGCAGAGCGCACCGCGTGACCTAACTGTTCATGTACCTCCAGATCTACGTTCAGGTAGCACCCGTAAGTGGTGGGATATTCCACCGGAGTCGGTATACGCCTTCGGTCTGTACATTTTTCAGCAGATGAACCGTTGGCCCGTTGACGGTGAAACCGACTACGAGGACAACATTACCCGCTTGGAAAGCTACCTGACTCCCAGCTGCAAAGCCTACTTGCAGAAAGATTTCGAGCTACGCCGCAATAGCGGGGAACTGCGCAAACGTGAGCGGGGTGTATTTGAAATTCCAGGCAGAGGCATCGACGATAAGTCTGAGCAACATATTGAACAGCACAGCATCAATGACTGGACCGTCAACCTGGACATCACCGCTGACGAGCACTACGGCGGGGAGCGCGTAAAGCGGGCATTTGCTCGCTATCCGTTAAGAATTATCCGATTCGACGTCGATCCCGAAAAAAACCCATTCGGCTTGGCCTGGGACTGTTATAGCAGTAATCCACAACGCATCGAAGTCTCCGCAGAAACGACCAGAGCAGGAGGCAAATGATGACACGCCGCCTACTGATCATCGGGCTCGTAGCCCTTCACTTCTGCGGGTTGGCCAACGCCGTCGAAATCCTGCGCTGGGATCGTATCCCTATAGCACTGCCCTTGATCGTGGGTCAGGAGCGTATTGTCTTTGTGGACCAAAACGTACGGGTGGGTCTGCCTCGTAACCTCGTCGACAAACTGCGCGTGCAGAGCACCGGTGGTGCCCTCTACCTGTTGGCGAAAGAGCCGATTGAACCGACTCGCTTACAGCTGCAGAACATGAACTCCGGTGAGATCATGCTCGTGGATATCATCGCAACGGTAGGGAAACCAAATCAGGTCGCATCCGAGCCGGCTAAAATTGTAGCCGGGGACAGTCCCGCCCCGCGTTACGGCCAAGTCAACGCCAAACCTACAAGCAACCATTCAACTTCTTCCACGGCCCAAGCCAGCGCTCAAGCCGAGGAGGATGAGGACGCGCCGAAACCGCGTCGTGAGACCCCTCTTCCGGTGGTCATGACGCGCTATGCCGCACAGATGCTTTACGCGCCCCTACGCACCGTTGAGCCCGTGGAGGGGATTGCTCAGATCAATCTGAAGCGCGGTTTGGACCTCACCACCCTAATGCCGATATTGCCGGTCGAAGCCTCTGCGTTGGGGTCGTGGCGGTTAGACGAGTATTGGGTCACGGCGGTGAAGCTACGTAACACAAGCGCCCAAAACCTCACATTGGATCCGCGTGACCTGATGGGTGACTTTGTCACCGCGACTTTTCAGCATCCCTACCTTGGCGCCAAAGGTGATTCCAGCGACACCTCGACGGTCTACTTGGTGACCCGTGGTCATGGTCTAGCCGAATCGTTATTGCCGGCCGCCATCAGCCAGATCGATCCGAAGGGAGGCCGTCGTGAAGAGTAATCCACTTGTTAAATACCTGGTCATACCGTTCGCGATCCTGGCGATATACGTAGTGGTCAAATTATTCAATCGCGAAAGTGCCGACCAACAGGTTCATGCGCCGGAAACGGTTGTACTTAGTACGAAGGAGGCTAAAAAGCTTGGGGTTGACGGAGATACACCCAGCGACACATTGCGCACCATTGTCGTGGAAAGCAGACAACTCAAGGACCAAGTCTCCAATGCTTTGAAGAACAATGACGAACTAAAGCAACAGAACATCGAGCTGCAAAAACGCCTGCAGAACATCGACCTCAACGTCGATAACAAACTGCAGAACGTTCAGCAAACGATGAAGCAGGAGGCGCAACAACAGAGCCAAACCCTCTTGGACACACTGCAGCAGCAGTACAATACCCTGAGCAGCAAATCGGGCAGTGGCAATGAGTCTGGATCTGATTTGCCGATCGGCTTCGGCGTTCAGCCAGGTGACGGTCAAGGCTTCAAAGGCGGACCTGGCGCGGACGTTGTTTGGATAGAGCCGCAGGACGCAACGCCGGTCGATGTCAACGGCAAGCCCATCGCTGCAGGGACAAATCAAACGGCAAGCGGCTTCAACTTCCCGACCTCTTTTGGCGAGTCCGTGGACCGAGGACAAAATGCACTGCGCACGGGCGCTCAAAGTGTTGCGAATGAAATCTCGCCACAGGAGGCCCGCAAACAGGTGCGCAAGGTCTACACCTTGCCGCAGAACTCGACATTGATGGGTTCGGTGGCCATGTCCGCGCTGATCGGCCGGGTGCCCATTGACGGCACTGTCAACGACCCCTACCCGTTCAAGGTATTGATCGGGCCGGACAATCTCACGGCCAACGGCATCGACTTGCCCGACGTCGCCGGCGCGGTGGCCAGCGGAACGGCTTCCGGCGATTGGACCCTGTCTTGCGTACGCGGTCAGATCAAAAGCCTGACGTTCGTCTTCAATGACGGCACTGTGCGCACGCTGCCACAACCTCAGGAAGAAACGAATAGCAGTCAAAATAGTAACAATCAGAACAATGGCAACCAAACCACCATTCAGGGTGGCCTGGGCTGGATAAGCGATGCCTATGGCATTCCTTGTATCAGTGGCGACCGCAAAAGCAACGCCTCGCAATACATTGGCTCGCAGGTACTGATTACCGCCGCCGGCGCAGGTGCTGCCTCCCTCATCAAGTCAGATGGAAACAGCGGCTCTTTTATAAACCCTCAGTCCGGGACCATCGGTTCTGTCGGCGGCTCGGGCAGTGAAGCCATGGGCAAAATTATTGGCCAGGGCGTCAATGACGTCTCCAGCTGGGTCAACAAACTCTACGGGCAAGCCTTCGCAGCGGTGTATGTACAACCCGGGGCAAAGATAGCTGTGCACCTGGACCAGCAACTGACCATCGATTACGAACTCAATGGCCGCAAGGTCAACTATCGCTCAGGAGCCCGTCATGTTTCGACTGCGCTTGACTAATCATGGCTTAAAACTAGGTGCATACCTGGCCATCGCCCTACTCGCCTCGGCCTGTTCCACCAACAAAGACGAATTGCTCCCCCATGGGGACCGCACAATGATGGACGTTTGGGATCAAGGCTCCAGCGGCTCAAGCAGCTCGAGCAGCCGCCAATTGCTCGATGCACGCCAAGATCTTCGTCGGCCTCTGGAGACGAGGGAAACAGACAACACCATGTTCACACGTACCGCACAAAACGAGATCTACAGCCAATTTAAACGCCTACCCAATCCCGACCTGGTGATGTACGTCTTTCCTCATTTAGCGGGTTCAGACCCGGCACCGATCCCAGGCTACACCACGGTGTTTCCGCTGTATCAGCGGGTGCAATACGCCATGCCTGGCGAACGCACGGAGGCATATTGATGGGTTTTTTTGAACGATTCAAAACGCGACGGGCGACAGAGCGTGTGGAACCTGGCGTAACACCAGGTTCGCCGTTATCTGACGATGTGCAGGGACCAGCAACCGAGACGTTTGAGGCTGCTACAGAGCGTTACTACGAACGCCTTGCTGCCATGGGTATTCCCTCGCCGAGCGATTGGCGTAACCCAAAGAAAAAGCCAGCCACAACCGCTGATGCTGACCGTCTATACCACGTCAACCCCTCCTTCGTAGACCTACTGCCGTGGGTAGATTACCTGCCTGCAGAAAAAGCCATGCTATTGGAAGACGGCGTGTCTCGTGCTGCCTTTTTTGAGCTGACACCGATTGGTACTGAAGGTCGGGATCCCGAATGGTTACGCAAGGCCCGCGACGCCCTGGAAAACGCCCTCCAGGACTCCTTCGACGAGCTTGAAACCTCACCCTGGGTGGTTCAGCTCTATGCCCAGGACGAAACCAGCTGGGACGATTACCTTCAGCAACTGCATGACTACGTTCAACCACGCGCACAAGGCAGTGCATTCACCGAGCTTTATTTGAAGCTGATGAAGCAACACCTGGAATCCATCTCCAAACCAGGCGGGCTGTTTGAAGACACCAAGGTCAGCCAACTGCCCTGGAGGGGCCAACAGCGCCGCGTCCGTGTTGTTGTCTACCGCCGTACCCAAGGCGCGCAAGCGGATGTGCGAGGCCAGGCACCAGGTCCTTACCTGAAAATCATCTGCGATCGCTTGGTGGGCGGCTTGGCGAACGCCGGCATTAAAACCCATCGCATGGATGGCCACGCCATTCGCCATTGGCTGATTCATTGGTTCAATCCACGTCCCGATCATCTTGGCCCTGCCGATGCAGATATTCGCCGCTTCTACGAATTGGTGTGCAAGCAAGCACCTGGTGCTGCAGAGGGCGAGCTGCCGCTCGCCAGCGGCACTGACTTCTCGCAAAACCTGTTTTATCGCGAACCACTGTCAGATATAGAGAAAGGTCTGTGGTATTTCGACGGCCTTCCCCATCAGGTGGTGATGCTTGACCGCTTGAGGGATGCTCCCAAGACCGGGCACTTAACCGGTGAAACCCGAAAGGGCGGTGATGCGCTCAACGCACTGTTCGACAAAATGCCAGAGGACACCATTCTCTGTATCACTCTCGTGATCACCCCGCAGGACATTCTCGAAGGGCATCTGGAACAGCTTTCACGCAAGGCAGTTGGAGACACTCAGGCCTCGATCCTGACACGCGAAGACGTCGCCACCGCCCGTCAGTTGCTCGGGCGCAAGCACAAGCTGTACAGAGGTAGCGTAGCGTTTTACCTGCGGGGTAAAGATGATGCCCAGCTGCACGAACGCAGTTTGCAACTCAGCAGCGCATTGCTGGGTGCGGGCATGGAGCCGGTGGAACCTCGGGATGAAGTGGCACCGCTGAACTCCTACCTTAGATGGCTACCCGGCAACTTCGACCCCAATGCGCGCAAAGCACTGGAGTGGTACGCACAACTGATGTTCGCCCAACACATTGCGAACCTGGCCCCCGTCTGGGGTAGGTCGACCGGAACCGGGCACCCGGGTATTACCCTGTTTAACCGTGGGGGAGCGCCGATAACCTTCGACCCGCTGAACAAGCTGGACCGGCAGATGAACGCGCATTTGTTCATTTTCGGGCCTACGGGTTCAGGTAAATCGGCCAGCGCGACAAACATCCTTAGCCAAATCATCGCCATCTATCGGCCACGTCTATTCATTGTGGAGGCTGGCAACAGCTTCGGCTTACTCGGTGATTTCGCCAAAAAGTTGGGTTTGACGGTAAACCGGGTTCGACTTGCACCTGGATCGGGTGTCAGCCTCGCGCCATTCGCTGATGCCGTGAAGCTCATCGAACCCAGCCAAAACGTGAAGATTATCCAAGCTGATGATCTTGAGGCGTCGGACGAACATCTGACTAGCCAGACCGAGGATGAACAACGCGACATCCTGGGCGAGATGGAAATTGCGGCCAGGCTGATGATCACCGGTGGTGAAGAAAAAGAGGATGCCCGTCTTACTCGTGCCGACCGTAGCGCCATCCGCCAATGCATACTGAATGCAGCGAAAAAATGCGTGACGGAGCAACGTATCGTTCTGCCGGAAGATATCCGTGAAGCGCTGCGAGAAATGGGACTCGAGCCCGGTATTCCAGACGCCCGAAGCTCACGATTCTTGGAGATGGCGGAAGCCTTGTCCATGTTCTGTATGGGCACCGAAGGCGACATGTTCAACCGTCCTGGCACCCCATGGCCAGAAGCGGACATTACCATTGTCGACCTTGCCACCTATGCGCGAGAAGGCTATAGCGCACAGATGGCCATCGCTTATATTTCCCTGCTCAACACGGTCAACAACATTGCCGAGCGTGACCAGTTTAAAGGCCGTCCGCTGATCTGCTTCACCGACGAAGGCCACATCCAGTTGAAGGTCCCACTCCTATCCCCCTACTCCGTCAAGATTACCAAAATGTGGCGAAAGCTCGGCGCCTGGTTCTGGATGGCCACCCAGAACGTTGACGACGTGCCGCCAGAGGCCTCAGCCCTGCTCAACATGATCGAGTGGTGGATGTGCTTAAACATGCCGCCTGATGAGGTGGAGAAGATCGCGCGGTTTCGTGAACTGACTCCTGCACAGAAGTCGATGATGCTGTCAGCGCGTAAAGAAAGCGGCAAATTCACCGAGGGCGTCGTGTTGTCCAAAAGCATGGAAATGTTATTCCGGGCGGTACCACCGAGTTTGTATCTGGCCCTGGCCATGACCGAGCCGGAAGAGAAAAAGCAACGCTTCGACATCATGCAAGCCAAAGGCTGCAGCGAGCTGGATGCGGCCATTGAAGTTGCTGCAACGCTTGACCGCTATCGCGGTATCGAACCTCACATCATTACTTTCCCCGAGCAAGTCACGGCCTTGGAGCGCCAAGCATGAGAGCATTGAATTCCCTGACCCAGAACCTTATAGAAAGTCTGACCCAGCTGCTTGAACAACCGGGTGAAGACGCCCTTCAAACCCTTGAGGTGTGTGCCCCCGTTTTGATAGAGCAACTGCAACAGGTTTTGGTTCGTGCGGTGGATCGTCGTGACATCGAGTCCCAACTTCACGCGGTGTTAGCCAATTGGCTGCTACAGCACCCACAACCCGAGAATGCTGAGAACGCTCTTCTTGAGGCCCTTCGTAAACAAGCGCTGCTTTCATCGAAGCCAGCAGAGGCTCGGGCATGATAGGCCTTCGCAAATATTGGTTGATGCTGGGGTGCGTTTTGGCAGGCACATCGATGGCCTGCTTAGCCCTCACTCGAAGTGAGATACCATCCCCGCACAACACAGGCCCGTGGTTGTTTGGTCCTTCCAAAGCACGCTGGACTGTGACTGAGTTCGCGGATCTGGAGTGCCCCTACTGCAAGACGTACACACCTGCGTTGAAAACCTGGATACAGCAGCAGAAGGATGTAAACCTGCAGTGGCATCATCTGCCACTGGATGTGCACGGTCCGACCGCATTACACGAAGCCAAGCTCGCTGAATGTGCGGGGGCGCTTGGTGGCGCACCTGCCTTCTGGCAAGCCATTGACCAGATTTTTGACCGGACCCGTAGCAACGGTGAGGGTTTCAATGGGCATCTGAACGTCGTTGATGTTACTTACCAGGACTTATTGTCCTGTGCAGCTACCGACAAAGTGATCGCCCGGCATGTTGGCCAACAGGTCGAGGAGGCCCTCAAAGCGGGCATTACGGCAACTCCTACTGTGATAATTAAAGACAACACGACTGGCAGCTCCGTAAAGCTTGAGGGACCAGCTGACGGGGTATTGTTATTATCAGCTCGTGATTGGCTGGCTCAAAAAAAGAGCTGCGACGCTCTGCAAAAGTCGAACGTTAAATCACTTAGCCATTGTCATTAAATGAGCTTGCATTCCATTCATACATTTTCATGCCCGGCATGTCCTACGCGTGGGCCGAAAGAGACAGCGCAAATACGGTGTTTGCAACTGCAATCAGGGTCAGTTTCATACGACTTTTTCTTGAGGATTGATGGGCTCAACTGAGAGGTGCCGGCGACGCATCAGTCGATAGGCTGCCGGAATGACAAACAGCGACAGCAAGGGCGCGGTAATCATGCCTCCAACCATGGGTGCCGCAATTCGGCTCATCACCTCGCTGCCGGTCCCGCTGCCCAGCAAAATGGGTAACAAGCCAGCAATGATGACAGCCACAGTCATGGCTTTGGGCCGAACGCGCTGGACAGCGCCTTCACGAATCGCGGCCATCAGCCCGTGCTCGGTCCTATCGCCGAGGTCTTCACGCTCAGCCCAGGCGTTCTTCAGATAAAGCAGCATAATTACGCCAAATTCGGCAGAAACACCGGCCAAAGCGATAAAGCCGACACCAGTGGCGACCGACAGGTTGAATCCCAATAGATAGAGAAACCATACCCCACCAGTCAGTGCGAATGGCAGAGTGGCCATGATCAGCAAGGCCTCATCGAAGCGAGCAAAGGTTAAATAAAGCAGCACGAAGATGATCAACAGCGTGGCAGGCACCACCAGCTTGAGTCGTGCGTTGGCCCTTTCGAGAAATTCGAACTGTCCTGCGTAGCTCAGGCTCATACCAGGCTGCAACTTAACCTGCTCGCTGACGACCCGTCGTAGATCGGCGACTACCGAAGCAATATCCCGTCCCCGCACGTCGATATACACCCAGCCTGAAGGTCGGGCGTTCTCACTCTTAAGCATCGGCGGACCATCGCTGACCTTGATCTTCGCAACGGTGCCAAGAGTGATCTGGCTGCCTAGAGGGGTATAGATAGGTAACTGCTCCAGAGCGCCGAGTGAATCCCGCCACTCACGAGGGTAACGTACGTTAATTGGGAAACGAGCCAACCCTTCAATCGTCTCCCCGACGTTTTCACCGCCGATTGCGCCGGCCACGATCGATTGCACATCGGCAATATTTAACCCATAGCGGGCCGCAGCTTTACGATCGATATCCACATCAATATAGCGGCCACCGGTCAGTCGTTCGGCCAACGCTGAACTCACACCTGAGACATCCTTGGCAACACGTTCGATGGCTTGGGTGACGGCATCGATCTCCGTCAGGTTGGTACCGGCAACCTTCACACCAATAGGGCTTTTTATGCCAGTGGCCAGCATGTCGATGCGGTTACGAATCGGCGGTATCCAGATGTTGGTCAATCCTGGGACACGCACCGCTTGGTCTAGCTCCTCAACGAGCTTTTCCTGGGTCATGCCTGGGCGCCACTGTTCGTGTGGTTTGAATTGGATGGTGGTTTCGAACATTTCCAAAGGTGCTGGGTCAGTCGCGGTTTCAGCGCGGCCGGCTTTGCCGAAAACGTGTTCGACCTCTGGAACTGTCTTTATCAGACGGTCAGTCTGTTGAAGCAGTTGCGCGGCCTTCTGCGCCGATAATCCAGGCAGAGCTGATGGCATATAGAGCAGGTCCCCTTCGTCCAGCGGGGGAAGAAACTCACCACCCAGACGAGAGATCGGCCACAACGCGCTGACAAAGACTAGCAACGCAACCAGCAGCGTTATTTTAGGTCGATGTAATACGGCGTCCAGAGCGGGTTCGTAGATCCGGATCAACCAGCGATTTAGCGGATTCTGCTGCTCATTGGGAATTCGTCCACGAATCCAATACCCCATCAACACCGGTACGAGAGTTACCGACAGTCCAGCCGCTGCGGCCATAGCGTAGGTTTTGGTGAACGCCAATGGACCGAATAGACGTCCTTCCTGAGCCTCCAGCGTGAACACCGGAATGAACGACAGGGTGATGATCAGCAGACAGAAGAACAATGCAGGTCCTACCTCGGCAGCCGCTTCAGTCATCACGTGCCAATGACGTTCACCTTTCAGTTCCTCCCCAGGATTGGCCACGTGCCAAGCCTCGACCTTCTTGTGGGCATTTTCAATCATCACCACGGCAGCGTCGACCATAGCGCCGATGGCGATGGCAATCCCGCCAAGGGACATGATGTTGGCGTTGATACCCTGATAGCGCATCACGATGAAGGCGATCAGCACCCCAACCGGCAGGGAAATGATTGCCACCAGAGATGAACGCAGGTGCCAGAGAAAGATTCCGCAGACCAACGCGACGACGATGAACTCTTCGATCAGCTTGTGGCTGAGGTTTTCCACGGCACGATCAATCAACTTGCTGCGGTCGTAGGTGGTGACGATTTCAACCCCCGCCGGCAGACTGCTTTTCAGCTCGTCGAGTTTGGTTTTGACCGCCGCAATGGTTTCACGAGCATTCTTCCCGCTGCGCAGAATCACCACGCCGCCGACGGTCTCACCTTCACCGTCGAGTTCGGTAATGCCTCGACGCATCTCAGGCCCTAACTGAATCGTGGCAACATCGCCCAACGTGACCGGCACACTGCCCGCGCCCAGTTTGAGCGGGATGGCGCGAAAGTCATTGAGCGTCTTTAGGTAGCCGGAAGCTCGTACGATGAACTCTGTCTCCGCCATTTCCAGCACGGCTCCACCGGTTTCCTGATTGGCTTTGCCGATCGCCTCGGTCACCTCAGACTGCGTGATACCCAAGTTCGCCAACTTTAGCGGATCGAGCTGGACCTGATACTGTTTGACCATGCCACCTACGGTGGCAACTTCCGCAACGTTCGGCAGCGTCTTGAGCTCGAATTTGAGAAACCAGTCCTGTAGGGCTCGCAGTTGCGCCAGATCGTGCCCACCGCTGCGATCAACCAACGCGTACTGGAAAATCCAGCCAACGCCAGTGGCATCAGGTCCTAAGGCTGGCTTAGCACTGGCTGGTAGGCGGCTTTGTATCTGGCTCAGGTATTCCAACACCCGCGAGCGGGCCCAGTACAAGTCAGTTCCGTCTTCGAACAGCACATAAACGAAGCTGTCGCCAAAGAAGGAGTAACCGCGCACAGTCTTGGCCCCAGGTACCGAGAGCATGGTGGTTGCCAGTGGATAGGTCACCTGGTTTTCGACGATCTGTGGGGCTTGGCCTGGGTAAGGTGTACGGATAATTACCTGAACATCCGACAGGTCTGGCAATGCATCGATGGGCGTACTTTGAACCGCCCAGATCCCCCATGCCGTGACGAACAGCGTCGCCAGCAACACAAGAAAGCGGTTGGCCACCGACCAGCGAATAAGGGCCGCAATCATGGCTGGCCCCCAGAGCGTTCCAGACGTTCAACACGCAGACCATCGTCCGTCTGGCTAACAGCGATCCGAACCTTGTCGCCCGTTTTTAGGCCCTTCATCAGAGCAGGAGTGGCGAGAGGGAAAGTCATCGTCATGCCTGGCATACCCAATGTCTTGAAGGGACCGTGGGCGAGCGTGACTTCTTTGTCGTTGATCTCAACGATCTGACCATCGGCCTCATGCAAAGCGCCAACGGGCATAGTAGATGGCGAAACGTCCAATGAGCTTGCGACAACGCCCTTGAGACTGGCCTCCGAGTCGAGCAGGAACTGGCCAGAGGTCACCACTTTCTGCCCCTCTTCCAAGCCTTTCAATATCGCCGTCTTGCCATCGTTATCCTGGCCTAGCTGCACCTCCACCGGGCGATATCGACCAGCGTCTTCAGAGAGCATGACCAACGCACGTCGACCGGTACGAATGACGGCCTCGCTCGGCACCCACAGAACACTTTGCTCCGTTGAACGATTGAGGCTTACCTGTGCGGTCAAACCTGGTCTGAGTCGGCCATCTGGATTGGGTAACTCAACTCGAACGCGAAGTGTGCGACTGTCCGAACTGGTTTCCGGAAGAATCGCACTGACGACGCCCTTGAGCACAACTCCAGGGAATGCGGATAAACGCGCTTCAGCTGCTTGCCCTACTACGATTGACCCAGCTTCCGCCTCTGGTACAGCCACGGCCAGCCAGACACTGCTCAAACCATTAACACGAGCCAACGTCTCGCCTGCGGCCACCGTCATACCTTCACGCACACTCAGCTCTTGAAGCACACCACCAATAGGGCTGGTCAGCGTCAGGTTCGATTGAACTTTGCCAGTGCGCTCAACTTGAGCAATTAACGTAAGTGGCATTCCGGTTAGCCGCAGTCGCTGCCGGGCCGCTGTCAGCAAGCCAGCATCGCCACTACGCTTGAGGGCGAGAAATTCCTCCTGAGCAGCTGCCCACTCCGGCACCAAGATATCTGCCAAGGCGGCATTCGCTTTCAGCACATCACCAGGTGCGTGGGCATACACACGCTCGACAAAACCCGCTGTACGGGCCTGAATGACTGCAACGTCCCGTTCGTTGAAGGCCAGCACACCTACCACGTTCAGTGTCGAGGCAAATACGCCTCGACTGACACTAGCCAGTCGCACACCAAGGTTCTGAGTCAGGCTTGGATCAATTCGAATGGCAGCGCTGTCCCCCTTGGTATCTGCGTATTGAGGGATCATCTGCATGTCCATGAAGGGTGACTTACCCGGTTTATCGAATTTCTGTTGTGGGTACATGGGATCATACCAATACAGAACTTTTCGATCGGCAGAGGCTTTGGGTTCATGATCCGGTACGACACCAGCTACTCCGCTCATTCGCGGTTGGGCTAACCAGTAACCCCCGGCAACACCCAAGGCAATCGAGATGCCGATGATTAAAGTCCCTTTCCATAATTTAAAAATCATTGAGCGGACTCCCCGTAAGAGAAATACAGGCGAGCGCTGGTCAGGGCACGTTGCTCTTCAACGTCAACCTGCTTGAGACGGGCTTCGATGAGTTCGCGTCGGGCGGCAACAACCGAGTTCAAATCACCCTTGCCGGAGCGGTAGCTGGCCATCGTGAGTTCGACCTTTTCTTTAGCCAACGGCAACAAGCTTTCCTGATTACGGCTGACTGCACGATTGAGGCGCTCGTAGTCAGCCAACTCATCCTCCAGTTGCTGGGTATGCTCGCGTGACAGGGCTTCGCGCTCAGCCTCAAGCTGGTTTAGTTCGGCGTGCTTGGCCGCAATCTTGGGGTTTTGCCGAGAGTTAGGGAACAGCGGGAGATCCCATGAAAACTGCACGCTGACCATGTCACCGAATTGTTGGCCTCGGTGCTGATAATCGAATTCCCAGCTCCAGTCAGACTGCTTTTCCGCCTCAGCTTCACGGATCTTGGCTTGTGCTTCACGGGTCATCGGCACAAAAGCCGCTAATTCGGGGTGATGTTGCAGCTTATGGGAGTAACCTGAGGTCTCAATAGGCCAATCAGGCAAACCGCCTACCGGTTTGTCATCGGCGGCAGGGCCAATCCAGCGCTTGAGGGCGGCCCGGGCCTGTGCACGTTGACGAACTAAATCATCCTGCTGCTCAGCCAGTTGAGCAGCTTCCTGTTTAGGTGTCACCGCATCGGCGGGTTGGGCTCGGCCACCCGCAATCTGAGCTCTGACGGTATCGGTCAGAAGACGGTTTTCTTTGTAGAAGTCCTGGAACAACGCATCTTTACGCTCAACCGAGTAGCTTCTGATCCAGGCTAATGCCGTGGACTGTCGGACGTTCAGACGCGCCACTCGACGCTCGGCTGACGCTCGATCAACAGCCGCATCCGCGACCTCGATACGTGCTTTGCGCTTGTCGCTGTTGGGCATCTCCTGCCTAATCCCGACCACTTGCATGGTCATGAAGTCCTGGTCGATGCTCCATCTGTCGGGTCCACCAATGGGGTAGTTCTGCACGCCCAGCAGTAGCTTGGGATCGGGTAGTTCGCCGGCGGGAATGGCCGCGCTAGTGGCTGCTTGAATTTTGGCGTCTTGTGCGGTCAACGATGGTGCATTGTTTTCGGCCAGACGCAGCGCTTCATCGAATGTCAATGCGCTAGCGAAGCTCGGCAATGCAAGTACGCTTGCCGCCAGGCCGGCCAGGAAGGACCAACCTGTGCAACAGCACTTGGAGTTCATGTTCACGATTCCTGTGATGATCCACCGCGCGCTTCATAAGACATGCGCGCAGATATGCCATCCCGCTAACGCGGAATGAGGCTCAGTGTGGTACAGGAATCAAGTACGTGGGGGTCGCCATACCCCTGAAGAGGTTTGTACGAGCGGGAAATGGCTGGAGAATGATAGAATGAGAGGACTGGACAGGGTGATAGGAGGCTTGATGATCGATACTTGCAACATGCCGCCAGTTTTGCATTCCTGACCGGGCTTACAAGGTTTGCCATGCTCGGTGGGACTTTTCATGTCGTGGCAGCAGTCTTGCCCCATACCATCCATCATCGCCATGCCCATGGTTTTCATCGGGCATGGTTCAATCGATGTCTGAACACCCGCCATCCCGCTGAGGGGAAGCGCCAAGCTAATCAGGAAAATTAGGCAAAACCGCAGGTAGCGTTTCATGAGCTGGAGTGTAGACGGTGCAAATGGCCCTTACAATTCACCCTTGAGACTCCTTAGTCGGCCATCACCAACCGCTATGCCGCGCTCATTTCCATGACCGGGCTTAAAGTACCTAACCATGCGACTAGACAAATAATGATGACTGCCATTGAAAATTCGAGCTTCATGCTACGGCGCAAGGCATTGACCGCGACAGCATAGTCTCCATTTCGAACAGAACGTTCCAAGAGCGGGCTTAGGTGAAAACGGTTGAGCGTCGCTAATACGATCATCCCGGCAAAGAGCAGGACCTTCAAAAATAGCAACTCGCCATAAGTGCTGAGCATCACCTCATCCAGATTTGGCCCAACGATAAATAGGTAGTTCGCCACTCCCGTAATGCTGATGATCACTACAATCACCGCGCCGGCCGATTCAAACCCTGTCAGTACCCGAGCAAGAATTCGTGCTTCTCGCTCACCTTTCAGTGATTTCAAACGCAGCAGCAGGGCAAATGCCGCTAGCGCACCCAACCAACCGCCTGCGGCCAAAAGATGGAAGATATCGCTAATAAAGTGCCAGTAGCGACGGCTCCCCTCGTCCATTGCTCCGTGCCCTGTCCATGCCAGCGTCGCTAGCGCAATCGCGCCACAGACAGTGACAATCCAAAGACTCAGTGTTGGAAAGCGCTTGTTCAGGGAAACGCCAATAATGGCCGTCACCAACGCCCCTATTCGGACCATCCAGGTCAAACCGACGTCAGTCCCCATGAGAACCATTTGAAAGATATGGTGATGTAGCTCCATGAAACCCGACACGCCACTCATTGCTTTCGCAAGTAACAACATGGCGGCAAGGGACAGAGCTACACCTACAGCAGAAGTACTGTAAAGAAGCGACTCAAAATTCAAAACTGTTCCCGATATTCTTTCTTTTCCCCTGAGGCTATAAAGACCAAAAATTGCCAGTCCAAATAACAGCATCAGGTCGAAATAAAGAGCAAAGCGAACAACGATATTTAATGAGTCGCTCATGAATCATTTCACTTTGAAAGAAAAGTTGCCGGTAATCGGGTGAGTGTCCGAGGAAACGGCACGCCATTCGACTTTGTAAGTACCCGTGGTCAATGGCGATGCGGGTGTAATAACCATCGTCTTCGGATCACCGCCACCTGCCACGTTAGCTTTTACGCCCATAGGTGAATTCGGCATACCAGGCATATCGGTCATAATCAGCTTTGCACCAGAGAACTGAGTCGTTAGATTCTCAGAAAAGTGCAGTTCGATTTTAGACGGAGCCGCCGCATCCGATCCTTCAGCGGGAGTAGAAGAAACCAGCTTTGGATGCGCCTGAGCAACTGCACTCAGAAGCAAACCCGCAGTCAGCGCAACAGCTACGGTGGTAGTTTTAAGGAATGACATGCAAGACTCCTGACAGCAAAAGCTGTTGGTTCTAGGTTTTTAGGGAATATCTAGTTTTTTACTTTTTGACGCTCGTTAAAACCACTGACGAATACCTAGCAAATTCCGTGTTCTAGGGCCGGCTGGACAGGGAGGAATCACAAGATTTCCAACGTCACAGTGCGAGTACACGATGCCACATGAACGCAAACTGTTCGATTACATTTCAGTCAGCTTGGGGCGGGTTTTTGGCACTGATCTGCCCGGATACGGCGCCAAATACGCGACTTTCTTTGGAACGCTCCAAGAGTTTTCTCTCATCCAAAAACGATCCTATTGAGCTAACCACATGTTGCCTGCATACATATGAACAAGGTGTCTTAGACCTTTCTTGCATCAGCACATGGGAGTTCAATATGAAAGGCTGTTATTCCGTTTAACGACGTACACCATATTTTTCCGTCATGCGCTTCAATGATAGATCGAGTAATCGATAAACCTAGCCCTGCATTACTTGGACTTCCTTCTCTGCGAGCTGGGTCCACGCGATAAAATCGATCAAACAGCTTTTCAAGATGCTCGGACGCAATGGGCTCTCCCGGGTTCTCCACAGAGACTGATATTGAAGTTCCTTTCTGCCGAATATCGACAGTAATACACTTTCCTTCGGGGGTGTACCGGAGCGCATTTGAGAGCAGATTAGAGATGGCCCTGTCGAGCATGAGTACGTCACCTCGGACGCTACCCCTGCCTGTGACCTTCAGGTCGATCCCTCGCTCATCAGCCAGCAAACGGTAGTACTCGAGTAATTTCTCTACTACTGCTACCAGGTCAATCGGTTTGTTTTCATGTGTAATTAGACCGTTATCTGATTTCGCTAGAAAAAGCATGTCATCAATCATACGTCCCATACGTTTCAAGTCATCAAGATTTGAGTACAGATTGTCCTCGTAGTCCTCAATATTTCTTTTTCTAGATAAAATCACTTCAGTGTGAGTCATCAAATTGCTAACGGGTGTCCGTAATTCGTGAGCAATGTCCGCAGAGAAGTTCGATAAACGAACAAACGCATCGTCCAGTCTAGATAACATTGCGTTGAACGAGAGCACCATCTGCTGGAGCTCTTGGGGAACGGGACCTAATGGAATACGCTCTTTGAGCGATTTAGCTGACATCGAAGCTGCTACCTGAGTGACTAGGCGAATAGGTCGTAGTCCACTACGCGCTACCATCCAGCCCAGTGCAGCACTGACCAGCGCGCTTATCACCAGTCCTATCCAAAACCATCGTTCAAGCGTCTCGAAGAAGGCCATATGTTGAGTAACATCAAAGATCAACATCACTGTCAATGGCTTGTCCTGCCCCGTCACTATGGCTTGCGCCGTCACGCCTCGAAATATCTGCTCCTGGTCTCGCCACTCCCAGACATTGCTGTTTGTGACCGTTCGGAAGTCTTCAGGAACTACGATCGGACCTGGGTCAGCAAACAGGAGCTTACCGTCACCATCGATGATAAGAGCTGTCAAATCACGATGAGCACCAAGCAGTGCCTCCAGCTCAGGCTTAACATCACTGAATTGATCAATGCTGTTCAACCCAGTCAAAATTCTTTGCGTCGAGTGAAGCTTTTCGTTCAGCGCCTGCTGATCCAGCATCTTGAAATGATGCCGGCTGAGGTTGTTAAAACTGAGTCCAGCGACGGTGAGCACAGCCGTTACAGCTAGCATGAACATCAGGCTCATGCGCGTAGTCAGGGACATTCGCTTCATTCCGACCCCGTCCCCGAATCCGGCGCATCCAGCATGTACCCCATGCCTCGAGAGGTGTGGATAAGCTTGACCTCAAAATCATCATCAATCTTTGCTCTGAGCCTCCTGACAGCAACCTCGATGACGTTAGTATCGCTGTCAAAGTTCATGTCCCAGACCTGGGAAGCAATAAGCGACTTGGGCAGAACCTCACCTCGACGACGGAGCAGCAATTCGAGCAACGCAAACTCTTTGGCCGTTAGATCTATACGTTTGCCTGCGCGGATAACCCTGCGTTTGAGGAGGTCCACCTCCAAATCAGCCAATTTCATATGGGTTTGGGAGGGGGCAGTGGTACCTCTACGCAGCAGCGTTCTGACGCGAGCCAGCAATTCAGAAAATGCGAAGGGTTTGATCAGGTAATCGTCAGCCCCCAGCTCAAGTCCTTTTACCCGATCCTCAACTCGGTCTCGCGCCGTGAGGAAAAGCACAGGGACATTTTTTCCGGATGCTCTCACTTTCTGAAGTACTTCCCAGCCATCCAGCCCAGGCATCATCACATCGAGAATCAGCAGGTCATACGCCTCGCTCAAGGCGTGCTGAAGCGCGTCTTTGCCATTGGTAAAACGATCAACATTGAACCCCGCCTCGGTGAGTCCTTGCTGCAAATAAATACCTATTTTGGGTTCGTCTTCCGCAACCAGAAGTCTCATGGGGATGGCTCTCGAATAATTGTGAGGCTGAGTCTGCAATGAAATGCCTCTGCCAACCAGCAACTGACAGAAAAGTAATATTGGCTTCAGGTAGATGTCAGCGAGTGCTGTCTAGGGTTCGAGCATGAGTACTTTCTGGTGCTCGACCGACTCTTAACCATGAAAGCTAGAGGAGCCGGAAAACAAATCAAAAAGGAGCTTCCTCATGAACCGTTTAAAAGTCCTATTCTTTGCTAGTTCGATACTCATCTCAGCATCTGCGTTGGCTGAAGGTGGTGCAGATCGGATTATGGAGCGCATGGAAAGCCTGCGCGATAAAGCCGAAGCGACCTTGGTACAAGCTGAAAAAGCTCCTGAAGGGCAGCGCCATGTTCACATGGCCGAGCATATGAAAATACTGGGCGAGATCATGGGCCAGCTTCATCTAGATCATCCAAAAGCATCAATGTCACCTCAGGAACATCTCGCCTGGATGGAAAAACACGACGCCATGGTTGATGACGTTTTGAACCAAATGCAGCGCGAGCACAAACTGATGCTTTCTGAGAACCATCAGTAACCGAATAACTCCTACGGGGCTCTCTGAACCGCCCACTAGACACGGCGTCATCTGGGCGCCGTGTTTTCTCAGGAAAACTGACAGAAATGTAGTGTTCAAGTCAGTTAACGCTCAGCTCTATCCCTTTAGCATAGCTAGTATTTTCCACTGGCTCTCGAGGTCACCATGAAAACTAAGCTCATTACTCCAGTTATTGCGGCAATCACCCTACTCCTCGGCGCTACGGCGATGGCCAGCGTAGGTCATGGGAAAGAGGATATCGGTCAGCCTGGAGTCGCCTCAGAGGTCACTCGCACGGTTGATGTAGAGATGGGTGATATTTTCTTCAAAACTAAAAGCATCGACGTAAAGCCCGGTGAAACGGTTCGCTTTGTACTTCACAACAAAGGGGCGTTGCTGCACGAGTTCAATATCGGCCAAGCCGCTGCTCACGCGGCGCACCAAAAAGAAATGGCGAGCATGTTCCAGAATGGAACGCTTACACCCACCGGAACTGGAAAAATGTGGGGCAACATGGGCCATAGCATGGGAGGCATGAAGATGGTTGGAATGGAACACAACGACCCGAATAGCGTGCTGATCGAGCCAGGGGCAACCAAGGAGTTGATCTGGACCTTCAACAACACAACTGGACTTCAATTTGCCTGCAACGTGCCAGGTCATTACCAGTCGGGGATGGTCGGTCAATTTGACTTGAAGTAAGCCTGAACCGACCGCTAAAACCGCGTCGACGCAAGAGTTCGCTATGCTCTGAGGCAGAGATCAGAGCAACACGCTCACACACGGGGTCTAGATCATGGATAAGCATCAGCATCCGGCTGGAAGCACCTCCCCACCATTTTGGAGGCGCAAAACAGGCGTTGTACTGATCATGCTCATTGCGATCGGTGCCTTTTACGGGGTGCGGGAACATTTCACCCACGTTTATCCGTATTTGCCCTACCTCATCCTGTTGATCTGTCCATTGATGCATTTTTTTGGACATGGACATGGCGGACATGACCATGGCGATCAGGCAGGAACCAACAAGGAAGAGAAATAGCTATGCCCACTCCACCGAGCCACCACGATCACGGTCCCGCCCACGCTGCCTCACCCAATGACGGTGGTCTACGCGACCCGGTGTGCGGTATGGCGGTTATACCTCCAAGTAAATTTGGCGAGTCTTACCAAGGACAGACGTATCAATTTTGTAGCCAGAAATGCCAAGAGAAATTTCGGGCAGATCCAGAACGCTACATTGGTAATCATCCCAGCGCTGAACCCAGCAGCGCCGCTATAGAGCCCACGCTACAGGTAGCCACTGAGTTTACCTGTCCTATGCACCCGGAAATAAGACAGCCAGGGCCCGGCAATTGCCCTAAATGTGGCATGACATTAGAGCCCGTCATGCCCGCGCTTGATGACGATGACAAACCCGAGCTCCTGGATTTCACCCGCCGCTTTTGGTGGTCGCTGCCTTTAACCGTAATGGTGGCCCTTCTAGCCATGGCGGGTCACTCATTACAAATCTTCCATGGTTCGGTTCAAAACTGGATCGAGTTCGCTCTTGCCACTCCGGTCACCTTATGGGCAGGTTGGCCCTTTTTTGTAAGAGGCATAGCATCCGTTAGAAATCGCAGTCCAAACATGTGGACTCTGATTGGTTTAGGTACTGCCGCAGCCTATCTTTACAGCGTCGCGGCAACCCTATTTCCCCAAAGTTTTCCCACCACCTTCATGCAAGATGGACGCATCGGCGTCTACTTCGAAGCCGCTGCGGTCATCATCTCGCTCACCTTGCTTGGGCAGATTCTTGAGCTCAAAGCACGGTCACAAACCTCCGCCGCCATTAAGTCCCTTCTTGGCCTATCTCCCAAGACTGCACGCAGGATCAACGCCGATGGTCAGGAGGAAGACATTCCTCTTACCCATGTTCACTTGGGAGACCATTTGCGGGTCAGACCTGGTGAAAAAGTGCCAGTTGATGGCTCTGTACTCGAGGGAGAAAGTGCGGTGGATGAATCCATGCTCACTGGTGAACCTGTGCCGGTCATGAAAAGAGCAGGGGATAGTCTGATCGGTGCCACGCTTAATACTCATGGAAGCTTGGTGATGGAGGCGCGAAAGGTCGGCGCTGACACCATGCTGTCGCAGATAGTACAAATGGTCGCACTAGCCCAACGCTCCAAAGCGCCCATGCAACGAATGGCCGACTCGATCGCCGGCTACTTTGTGATGGCGGTTATCGCGATTGCGTTGCTGACCCTCATAGGTTGGGGACTGTTCGGCCCGGAACCCAGCTGGGTCTTCGGCCTGATCAACGCTGTCGCCGTGCTTATCATCGCTTGTCCCTGTGCTCTGGGTCTGGCAACGCCCATGTCGATCATGGTTTCGACGGGTAAAGCCGCCAGTATGGGTGTGCTGTTCAGAGATGCCAGTGCCATCGAAAACCTTTGCAAGATCGACACACTGATTGTCGATAAAACGGGAACCCTGACAGAGGGACGGCCGGTATTTCACAGTGTGGAGGCCACACCAGATTTCAACCCACGCGATGTGCTTCAACTGGCCGCTAGCCTTGATCAAGGCAGCGAACATCCTTTGGCACACGCCATCGTCGATCACGCCCGAACTGAAAATATTGCGCTCACCAAGCCTGAATCGTTTGAGTCCGGCTCAGGGATTGGGGTGAGTGGTCTCGTTGATGGCAAGAAAGTACAGCTGGGCAACACTGCACTGATGGAAGCTGCCGGCGTGAGCACAAAGGTCTTACAAGAACGTGCAGAGTTGTTGCGCCTTGAAGGCATCAGCATCATCTATCTAGCAGTTGACGGGGTCTTGGCAGGATTACTAGCGGTCTCAGACCCGATAAAACCGACCTCTAAAGAAGCAGTCACCAAGCTTAAGGCTGATAACGTAAAAATCATCATGGCCACGGGAGACGGGCTCACCACCGCACGTGCTGTCGCCAAGGAGATGGGTATTGAAGAGGTTCATGGTGAAGTGAAACCTCAGGACAAGGAGCGCCTGGTGGCGGACCTCCAGCAATCCGGTCGAAAGGTTGCCATGGCCGGCGACGGTATCAACGACGCACCGGCCTTGGCGCGAGCAGATGTGGGCATTGCCATGGGTACAGGGACTGACGTCGCGATGAATAGCGCGCAGCTCACGCTGGTAAAAGGCGACCTGATGGGGATTTTACGGGCACGGGCACTTTCGGTTGCAACGGTAAAAAACATGCGGCAAAACTTGGGGTTCGCCTTCCTTTACAACTCAATGGGTATTCCCCTCGCCGCAGGCCTGCTCTATCCACTGACGGGGCACCTTCTGTCTCCAATGATTGCTGCGTTAGCCATGAGCGTCAGTTCTGCGTCTGTAGTTTTCAATGCTTTGAGGCTGAGGAATACCCGAATTGAATGAGCGTAACCGATGCTCACAGCCCGCTATACATAACTCTTGACCTTACCGTGGTGTCAACGTTGATCTTGTTGTTGCGGTGAAAATAGACTGCTCAGCACAAGAGGAATAACCATGTTCGTCTTAAACGTATCAGGCATTGGTTGCGGTAGCTGCGTCAGCAAAATCACCAAAGCAATTCAGTCACTGGACAGCGAGGCTATGATTTCCGTGGATCGCGCAGCAGGTAAGGTAAGCGTTGAAAGCAGTGAAAACCCAGAGCAAGTCCGTAAAACTGTCGAAGCACTCGGTTTCCCTTCCCAAATCAGCGCCTGAGGCGCTGATTCCCTCGCTGGGTAAAGTTTATTATTCACCTCGCAGAGCTTTAAGTAGCCCCTTAAATGCTCCATTTAATCTAGTAAAGGCGGTTTCGAAATGAATTTCATTTTCCGTATACTTTGCGACCTCGACCTGTTGATCCACAGTATTTTGATCAATGGAAGGTTGGTTCGGCGTACTGTAAAGCAAAGCACCGCCGTGAATATCACTTACTAATTCGTTTACGGCAATATGTTTTGGGTTTGTTGTTTTTAAAGAGAACGGAGTAGCCAAACCTCCTTTTGTTTGGCTAGCCAGTACAGCAGAAAAGTCCAAGTCCCTGGCCTTAAAGTTAGGAGTGTCGGCATTAGCGATATTATTGCTAAGTACCTCAGCTCGTTGGCTGCGAAAACGTAATGCTCTTTCTGCGGAGCCAAGCGCTTTGTCAAAATTAATACTCACCGGTGGCCACCTTTAGTTACGCTGCCATTTAATTCCCACCTATCGAACACTCAAGTGCTTAACGTAGTGCGTCCGAGCCGATGTATGATTTCAGCGAAAAACTCAAAAAACGCCACGCCATCGTGCAGTGACCGGAAACTTACAACGCCGCACAGGTAAATTTTAGATGGTGGATGGAGGTTATGTGTCGTTGGATAGCTTAGACCTTACGGACTAATCACTCTGCATCTCAAGAGAAATATCGCAACCTGACACAACTGTAATATTGGCCTAAGCTTCCTGACAGGGGATGAGTCTTATAGTCCTATTGAGCCTCAAGCTCACCCCCTAGAGTCAACGACTGATGTGGATTCAGGGGTCACCAATAATCATCCGAGGCCCCCCAAATGAACCCTATCAAAACCTTGTTCGTCATCGCGGCTCTGACCGTCTCTTCTTTGGCTATGGCTGAAGGGGGTGGTGACCGGACTTTCGCACGCATGGAAGTGGCCAGGAATAATTCGATGGAATCGTACCGAGTAGCTCAAACGCAAAATGCCCAACATCCCGTCGCTGAAAGCAAAGCCAAGGCGATGGATCACAAGAATTGCTAAATAGCTAGCCCTCCAAGCTGACAGAAATGTAATCACTGCGGTGGTTTAAATGTGGCAATTTCTGAGCTCGCTTGCCGTAAGAGTTTGTCTTTTGTGACGGTGGGCAAAGCTGATCCGGGCAACTCATGATCGGTTGTTTCGCACGGCTTCCCTTTTGACTGATTGGAAATAAACGGCATGCATTCCAAAACCTCTAGACGGACATTCGTAAAAGGCTTGGCCGCTGGTGGCATTCTCGGCGGCTTTGGCCTTTGGCGCACTCCAGTATGGGCGGTGACAAGTCCAGGTCTGCCGAGCGTACTCACCGGCAATGAATTTGATCTGTTTATTGGTGAAACACCTGTAAACATTACCGGCTCGCCGCGAACAGCCATGACCATCAATGGATCATTGCCAGGACCTTTGCTGCGTTGGCGCGAAGGAGAGACAGTCACCCTGCGTGTAAAAAACCGCCTGGACCAAGACACCTCAATCCATTGGCACGGGATCATTCTGCCGGCCAATATGGACGGTGTACCTGGCTTGAGTTTCCATGGCATCGCACCCGACGGCATGTACGAGTACAAGTTCAAGGTTCATCAGAATGGTACGTACTGGTACCACAGCCACTCGGGCTTACAGGAGCAGGCAGGGGTTTACGGGCCAATCGTTATCGACTCGAAAGAGCCTGAACCTTTTCAATACAACCGCGACTATGTGGTGATGTTGACTGATTGGACCGATGAAGATCCTAGTCGCGTCATGGCCAAGCTTAAGAAACAGTCGGGCTACTACAACCACCATAAACGCACCGTTGGTGATTTTATCGACGATGTCAGTAAGCAAGGTTGGTCAGCTACAGTAGCTGACAGGAAGATGTGGGCTGAAATGAACATGAGCCCAACCGACCTTGGAGACGTCAGCGCAGATACTTACACCTATCTCATGAATGGCCAGGCGCCAAACGGTAACTGGACCGGTATTTTCAAGCCGGGTGAGAAGCTACGACTACGCTTTATCAACGGCTCGGCGATGAGCTATTTCGACGTCCGCATTCCTGGTTTGAAAATGACCGTTGTGGCCGCCGACGGCCAACACGTCAACCCAGTGAGTGTTGACGAATTCCGCATCGCCGTAGCTGAAACGTATGACGTGATCGTAGAGCCTGCCAGTGAAGAGGCTTACACCATCTTCGCCCAGTCTATGGATCGGACGGGTTATGCACGCGGAACCCTCGCTCTTCGTGAAGGGCTAGTTGCTCAGGTACCTGCTATAGATCCACGTCCAATCGTCACTATGGATGACATGGGGATGGGCGGTATGGCTGGTATGGACCATGGCAGCATGGCTGGTATGGGCGGCGCAGAGAAGACACCAGGTGACATGTCCGGCATGGCGGGCATGGCGGGCATGGACCACAGCAAGATGACCGGTATGGACCAAAGTGACATGACCGGGATGACCGGCATGGACAGCGGTGACATGACTAACATGGCGGGCATGGATCACAGCAAGATGGCTGGGATGGGCAATGGTGATATGTCAGGGATGGCTGGCATGGGTGGTATGGGTGGAGAAATGCAGACACACCCTGCCTCTGAAACCAACAATCCCCTGGTTGATATGCAAGCCATGAATCCAACGCCAAAGCTAAGTGATCCGGGCATAGGCTTGCGGAACAATGGTCGTCGAGTGCTCACTTACTCCGACTTGAAAAGCACTTTCCAAGACCCTGACGGCCGCGAGCCAAATCGTACCATCGAGCTTCATTTGACCGGTCACATGGAGAAGTTTTCGTGGTCGTTCAACGGCATCAAATTCTCTGACGCCGAACCGCTGCGCCTGAAGTATGGCGAGCGTCTGCGCATCACCTTGGTGAACGACACCATGATGACACACCCCATCCACCTTCACGGCATGTGGAGTGACCTTGAGGACGAGAACGGCAAGTTCATGGTGCGCAAGCACACGATCGATATGCCACCAGGTACCAAACGCAGCTATCGAGTCACCGCTGATGCCTTAGGCCGTTGGGCATATCACTGTCACCTGCTTTTCCATATGGAAATGGGCATGTTCCGTGAAGTACGGGTTGATGAGTAAAGGAGACGATCTGTGAGCACATACCGAAATCGTAATTCCCTCGTGGGTTGCCTCTTTGCCGCTGTCCTGCTGGGTGGACTCTCGTCCACGGTGCTGGCAGAGGAAAATGGCAGCGACCATTCAACCACTGTTCCTGTTACAGCAACGGACAAGCCAGCAACGGCAAACGATTCGAAGCTAGATCACGGGGCGATGGACCATAGCCAGATGAGCCATGAGTCGATGGATCATGACCAAAAAACCAAAAAGGCAGATTGAGATCATGACCAGTAAGTTTTTACGCCCAACGCTGATGGCACTTGCAGTCTCTACCGGTCCAGCATTCTTTTTCATGGCTCAAGCCGCTGAAGAGATGGATCCGTCGATGGCGATGCCATCAAGTGCGGACGCAAAGTCTTCAACTGCACAAAAATCCAAACCCGCCAAACCGAAAGATGCCGCGATGGATCACTCCAAGATGGACCACGGCTCAATGGGAGCCATGGACCATAGCAAGATGGGGGCTATGGATCACAGCGATAACGGGCAAATGGACGGTATGGAAAGCATGGATGGAGGGGCGACTACCACAAGCCGAACCCCAATCCCCGTACTTACCGACGCTGACCGGGCCGCCGCTTTTCCAGACTTACCAGGCCATGGTGTGCACGATAAAAAAATTAACTCGTTCATCCTCCTGGATAAATTTGAGTACCAAGACGCTGACAACGGTAGTGCGCTGGCTTGGGATGCAAAAGGGTGGATCGGCGGTGACGTCGATCGCCTATGGTTGCGTTCGGAAGGCGAACGTACCAATGGCGTAACCGAGAACGCTGAACTTCAGGCTCTGTGGGGACACGCCATCGGTCCTTGGTGGGATGTCGTCACCGGCATTCGACAAGACTTCAAACCTGGGTCACCTCAAACATGGGGAGCGCTCGGTATTCAGGGCATGGCCCTCTATAACTTTGAAGCTGAAGCGACTGCTTATATTGGTGAGAACGGTCAAACCGCAGCTCGGTTTGAAGGCGATTACGACATCCTGTTGACCAATCGCCTGATCTTGCAGCCGACCGCCGAAGTAAACTTGTACGGGAAAAATGATCCTCAGCGCGGCATAGGATCTGGATTGGCCAACACCGAACTAGGCCTGCGGTTGCGCTACGAAATTACTCGTCAATTCGCACCCTACATTGGTGTTAGCTGGAATCGCTCATATGGTAAGACGGCTGACCTAGCCAGCGATGAAGGGGAAAAGACAAACGAGGCCCGGTTTGTAGCTGGTATTCGGATGTGGTTCTGAGCGATTTGAGCACTAGCCCTACGAATTCAAATGATCGGGGAGTTGGCTCCCCGACTCTAAAGTAGATCCTTCAATGTAACCTTTGCAGCGGCATGAACGCTTGAGTGGGGTTCTATTGCTTCGTAGAACATCTCGCCGTCTCCAAGGGAAAAGGAAATATTCATGACAGGTAGCTTCCGACTTTCAAGTCGATTTCTGCGTATTGCAACATTCGCTGCGCTGTTCATCGGCTCAACGGCTCAAGCGGCGCAGGCCCTGACCATCGATGTGCATCGAGATGCAAACTGCGGATGCTGCAAAAAATGGATTCAGCATCTTGAGGCCAATGGCTTCACCGTCATTGATCATGTAGAAACCAACATGAGTGCTGTCAAACAAGATCTAGGTGTCGCTCCACGACTCTCGTCTTGTCACACTGCGATGATCAACGGGAAGTTTGTTGAAGGTCATGTGCCAGTTGAGCAAATAATTGCGATGAGTAAGCGTGACGACCTTCTCGGGATCGCTGCTCCTGGAATGCCAGCAGGTTCTCCAGGAATGGAAGTCGACGGAGTACATGAGACCTACCAAATAATCGGCCTGACCAAAGCCGGCGTAGATCAGGTCATTGCTGAATACCCCGCAAACTAATCCCACCTCATCCATTCGGCCACAGCATGGTCCCAGCTCATGGCCATGCAGCGGGACATGCTATGTTGATTTCATTCTCAAGCAATACGCAAAGGACGATCAGCAACAAGCTGTAAAGGCGCGCCTGCGCCGAATCGGATAACCCCGTACCGCTGTCCTCAATAACAATTTGAGATGACGCCATGCTCCGTCTGCTGACAAGCACTGCGCATCTGACCACGATAGTGCTAAGTTCGGGTGGCGTTGCCACTCAGCTTGCCTTTCCGAATCTGGACATCTGTCTCGGCTGAAAGCGTAGAAAAGTTAAATTACAGTGGTTTGAGAGTTCTTTTTTTGCAGGCTTTTCAGACGCAGGGTCGCGCGTTGTACAGCGGCCATTTTTTCTGGACGCTTCATTCGTTTCCATTTTCTGATGTCTTCCTTGGTGCGACCGCAGCTGACGCACAGTTCGCTGTTCAACTGGCAGACAGAAGTACACGGATTCTCGATGTCCTTGGCCATTGGTCAATTCCTCGGCGAACTTATGCGAACTACGGGCTCATTGCTAAGCCTGAACGGCGACCTGATCGGGTGAAACAGCGCCCGGCTTCGTGCGGTACTCAACTGTCAGATGAGTGATCTCATGAACTGTCGCAAGCCGTTCTCGTATGTTTTGTGCATTCACTGCTGGGCTGCCTAGAACACTCACAATAGCGGCGCGGGCTTGCGGCCCTACCTGCCAGACATGAAGATCTATGATCGAAGCATCTCCCTGTCGCTCAACCAGTTCACGAATCTCTTCAGCGACATGATCATCTGTCTGGTCTAGCAATACACTCGCAGTCACCCGCATCAACGACCAAGCCCAGCGTGCGATGACAACTGCACCCACAATCCCCATTGCAGGGTCGAGCCAGACCCAACCAAGGTAACGACCAGCAAGCAGTGCTGCGATGGCCAGAACCGAAGTCAGTGCATCTGCAATGACGTGAATATAAGCAGAGCGCAGATTATTGTCATGACCATGTGCATGGTGAGATTCATCTTGGCCGTGGTCATGCCCATGGTGATGATTATGACCGCCAGACAGCAAAAGCGCGCTCACCACATTCACTGCTAATCCGACAATTGCGATAAGAGTCGCTGTCCCGAATTGCACTTGAGTCGGTTGAAAGAGACGAAATAGCGACTCTCCGGCAATTCCCAAAGAGACCAGTCCCAAAATCAGAGCAGATGCGAAGCCACCCAAGTCTCCAACCTTGCCAGTTCCAAAACTGTAGCGAGCATTTGAGGCATGTCTTTTTGCGTAACCGTAAGCAGCTGCGGCTATGCCAAGTGCTCCAGCGTGTGTTGCCATGTGAAATCCATCAGCAAGCAACGCCATTGAGCCAGTGAGATAACCTGCGGTGATTTCAGCAACCATCATTACGACGGTCAGAGCCACTACCCACAAGGTTCGCTTGGCGTTTTCTTCATGTGATTTCCCCAGGAACATATGGTCGTGTGTTGGCGCTGATTGAAAACTGACCCACCCTGCCGATTGAAAATTGACCCAGGACGGATTGCTGATTTCTGTCCCAGCAATTGTGGATAAGCTTAGCAGCAGTGGGCCGATTCAAGACGCATCAACCCCCACCGCATGTAGGCATGCAGCAGGGTATTTATGGTGCGGATCAAAATGGCTCATCGTCCTCGACATCATCTCCGTCCTTGCGCTTTCGTTCCCGTGACTTGATCTTTGTCTGGGCGGCCAAGGTGCTGTGTTGTAGGCGGTAGGACTCGTTGCCCGTTTCGACGATGTGGCAGTGATGTGTCAGCCGATCCAACAACGCGGTGGTCATCTTGGCGTCGCCAAACACACTCGACCATTCCGAGAAGCTGAGGTTGGTGGTGATGACCACGCTGGTGTGTTCGTACAGTTTGGACAGCAGGTGAAATAACAGGGCACCGCCGCTTTGGCTAAAGGGCAAATATCCCAGCTCATCCAGTATCACCAGGTCTGTGCGAAGCAGTCCCTGGGCGATTCGCCCTGCCTTGCCATCGTACTTCTCACGCTCCAGCAGATTCACCAGATCCACCGTGGAAAAGAAGCGCACGCGTTTGTTGTGGGCCGTGATTCCGGATACAGCCAAGGCACTGGCCAGGTGTGTTTTCCCGGTTCCAGGGCCGCCAATGAACACGACATTCTGCGCCGTTTCAGTGAACGCTAAGCTGGATAGATCGCTGACCAGCCGGGCATCAGCGCTGGAAGCGCTGAAGTCAAAGCCAGCTAAGTCACGGTGCATGGGGAGTTTTGCCATGTTCATCTGATGATTCACCGAGCGCACCGCGCGATCCGCATGTTCCTGCTGAAGCAGATGTTCCAGCAGCCATTTCGATGAAGCCGTCGACGCTGTTCCTTGAGAGACCAGTTCTTCCCAAGCACTGGCCATGCCGTGCAGGCGAAGTTCTTTGAGTTCAGTCATTAGGTCACGCATTGCGATTCTCCTCATCGGTCGCACGGAGCCGGTCGTAGCGTGCTGTATTGGCAACAGGCGCGACCTTGAGTTGCAGGCTGGTTTCTACACTGGGAGGTAGTGCGGTGGAGGTCAGGCGGGCAAGGACATTGAGGATGTGATCGGCGCTCAGACTTCCCGATTCAAGTACCAGCTCCACCGCCACCAGCACAGGTTCGAGCCCCGCAATTGGCACAGCAGCCAGTACCTGCATCATGATTCGATCACCGTTGGTGTGACGCCTCAGTCCTCGTTTGAGAAGCCGTAACGGTTTTGGCAGATCAGCAAATGGCGCACCGTTGCGCAATGCACCAGGCTTGCGTTCGATGAGTGGGATGTAGTGCTGCCAGTCAAAACTGACCTGATCTCGATCAAAGAGGCGCTCGTGACTGGCGATCACCGTTTCGTCAGCAATGACCACGATCCGCGAAGGGTACAAACGGCTACTGACCCACTGGCCGACGCGCTCACATGGCACTGAATAGCGATTTCGCGCCACGCTGATCAGGCAGGTGCTGGAGACCCGCACGGTACGCTCGACGTAGCCATCAAATGCCGTCGGCATTGGCATCATTTCGACCTGCTCCAGCTCTAAGACCTCGGCCACCGTCAGCCCGTTGTACTGCGGATGCACCAGTTCGCTCCAGAGCGACCGACAACGTTGGCCGAGCCAGACATTCAGTTCCTCGAAGGTGTGAAACATACAGTTTTGAGCATCGAGCCAGATTCGCCTCCGGCTGTCCTGAACGTTCTTTTCGACGATGCCTTTTTCCCAGCCAGAGGCCACGTTGCAGAAGTCCGGATCGAACAGATAGTGCGCGCACATCACGGAAAACCGGGCGTTGACCGTGCGCCCTTTGCCTTTGTTGACCTTGTCGACAGCCGTTTTCATGTTGTCGTAGATGCCGCGACGCGGCACACCACCCAACGCTCCAAACGAACGGGTGTGGGCATCAAACAGCATCTCGTGGCCTTGGCTGGGGTACGCAACTAACCAGAATGCGCGGCTGGCACACAGCTTCATGTGGGAGACCTGGATACGTCGAAAAAGACCACCGATCAGCAGACCTTCTTCGCTCCAGTCAAATTGAAAGGCCTCACCGAGCGCAAACGTCAGCGGTACAAAAGCGCGTAAAGACTTGCCTTGCTCGCCTCGCCAAGAGCGCACAAACGCCGTGAGCTGGCTGTAACCGCCGTCATAACCCTCGGCTTTGATCTGCTCAAAAAGTGCTTTGGCGCTCCTGCGGTTGTGTTTTGGCCGGAACGAATCGGCCTTGAGCGCCTGCTCCAGGGTCTCGTGAAAAGGGCTGAGCTTATTGAAGGTTGCGCACCGTTGGTACGCTGGCTGAATGGCTTCGGGCGCTCTGACCCATTTTCGGATGGTGTTTCTCGACAGCCCGGTACGCTTGGCTATCTGATGCAGCGAGAGCTTGTCGCGGAAGTACATCCGCCGGATTTTTCCCAACATTTCCATGCTGATCACCCTGTGTTCTCCTGCTCGAAAAGTGAGCAGAAGCAGTTGAACACCTGGGTCAGTTTTCAGTCGGCAGAAGAGCCTCTACTGGGTCAGTTTTCGGTCAGCGGCAACACCCAAGAAGCTGCCAGCTCCACAACAATCTAGCAGCACAGAGGTCAGTATTGATCGGCGGACCAAGTCGACTGGCCGAAGCGCGCTACAGAAGGCTCTCGAGCTCGCATCTGCGCAACTGCATCGCGAGTCAATGACATGCTCTATGGACCCACCAGTAGATCAAGTAGAGCAGAGTCTACTATTGACGCTAATGGCGAGCGGGCTTGGTGTCGGCACATTCAGGAAACGCACCTCAACTGAGCATTCAATGCGAAGCTCATCATTTTCCAGAGCATCGCCCTAGTACGCTCATAATCAAAGCGCACTGGCTATAGGGAATTCTGGTTGGCCAGAGGCTTTCGCATGCCCGGAATAAAGAACCAGGTCGAAATCCGGATTTTTTCCAGACGAACGGTACGACTTTGCTCAAGGCACAAAAAAAGGCGTCATAAAGACGCCTTTTTCATTAAATATGGTCGGGGTAGGGGGATTCGAACTCCCGACATCCTGCTCCCAAAGCAGGCGCGCTACCGGACTGCGCTATACCCCGGAATGCGCATCGCAAAGCCTATGCACATTGACATCATGACGAACCGAAACTACTGTTCGCCTCAGACGGCTGCATGTCTACGGCGATATCTAAGTGCTGTAACACTTTCCAAAACCGTAAAACCGCCTCTATCAGAGCTAGAACCTCTGATTCTAAGATTTGATTCCAGCGTCAACTGGTCTCAAAAATGGTGGGTCGTGTGGGATTCGAACCTACGACCAATTGGTTAAAAGCCAACTGCTCTACCAACTGAGCTAACGACCCAAATATGGTCGGGGTAGGGGGATTCGAACTCCCGACATCCTGCTCCCAAAGCAGGCGCGCTACCGGACTGCGCTATACCCCGGTTTGAAATTGGCTCCGTGACCAGGACTCGAACCTGGGACCCAATGATTAACAGTCATTTGCTCTACCGACTGAGCTATCACGGAACTACATATTTCAAATTTACTGCTGTGTTGCTTCCTCTTCGACCCTGTCCGTATCGCTACGTTAGCGTCTCTGAGGCGCGCTATTCTACAATCTTAAAAACCCCTGTCAACCCTTTAAATTGCTTTTAAGACAATGATTTGCGCTTCTTTCTGATTTCTTCTTGGGGAGAAGAAACCCGTGGGCTGACGTTGCTGCGGGGCGCACTTTACAAGCCTTTGCCTTACAGTTCAACGCCCTATCGAAAAAAAAGGCCCCGCAATGCGGGGCCTTCTCTGGTTGCGCCAAGCGCAGGCCTTAATGGAAGACGATTTCGTCGTCTTTCACCGTCGCCGTGACGCGGGTGCCAGGCATAAAGCTGCCCGACAGGATCAGCTGCGCCAGTGGGTTCTCGATCCAGCGCTGGATCGCACGTTTGAGTGGCCGTGCGCCATACACTGGGTCGTAACCGACCGCGATCAGCTTGTCCAACGCTTCGCTGCTCAACTCCAGGTCCAACTCGCGCTCAGCCAGACGGCTACGCAGGCGGCCCAACTGAATTTCGGTAATGCCCGCGATCTGATCCCGCGCCAGAGGCTCGAAGATCACCACTTCGTCGACCCGGTTGATGAATTCCGGACGGAAGTGCGTGGTCAACGCATCCATCACCGCCGCACGCTGGGCTTCACGATCACCCACCAATTCCTGGATCTGAGCCGAGCCCAGGTTGGAGGTCATCACGATCACCGTATTGCGGAAGTCCACCGTGCGCCCGTGGCTGTCCGTCAAGCGACCATCTTCCAGCACCTGCAGCAAGATGTTGAACACATCCGGGTGCGCCTTCTCGACCTCATCCAGCAGGATCACCGAGTAAGGCTTGCGCCGTACGGCTTCGGTCAGATAACCGCCCTCTTCGTAACCCACATAGCCTGGTGGCGCACCGATCAGACGAGCCACCGAGTGTTTCTCCATGAATTCGGACATATCGATCCGCACCATGGCCTCTTCAGTATCAAAGAGGAACTCGGCCAGGGCCTTGCACAACTCGGTCTTACCCACACCGGTTGGGCCGAGGAACATGAACGAGCCGCTTGGACGGTTCGGGTCGGACAAACCTGCCCGGGAACGCCGAACCGCGTTGGACACCGCCACCACTGCCTCTTCCTGGCCGATGACGCGCTGATGCAACAGGCTTTCCATCTTCAGCAACTTGTCGCGCTCGCCTTCGAGCATCTTCGACACGGGAATACCGGTCCACTTGGAGACCACTTCGGCAATTTCTTCCTCGGTCACCTTGCTGCGCAGCAACTGGTTCTCAGGCTTGCCGTGCTGGTCAACCATCTGCAGGCTGCGCTCCAGGTCCGGGATCACCCCGTACTGCAACTCGGCCATGCGGTTCAGGTCGCCTTTACGGCGCGCCGCTTCCAGTTCCTGACGGGACTGCTCGATCTTTTGCTGGATCTGCGCCGAACCCTGCACTTCGGCTTTTTCCGAGGTCCAGATTTCTTCGAGGTCCGAATACTCGCGTTCCAGGCGAACAATTTCTTCCTGGAGTTTTTCCAGACGCTTCTTGGCCGCTTCGTCTTCTTCTTTCTTCAGCGCCTGGGATTCGACTTTCAGTTGAATCAGGCGCCGATCCAGGCGATCAAGCACTTCCGGCTTGGAATCGATCTCCATACGGATGCGGCTGGCCGCTTCGTCGATCAGGTCGATAGCCTTGTCCGGCAACTGACGATCAGTGATATAGCGGTGGCTCAACTTGGCCGCCGCGATGATCGCACCGTCGGTAATAGCCACCTTATGGTGGACCTCATAGCGCTCTTTCAGGCCCCGCAGGATCGCGATGGTGTCTTCTTCGCTGGGTTCTTCCACCAGAACTTTCTGGAAGCGACGCTCAAGGGCTGCGTCCTTTTCGATGTACTGACGGTATTCGTTAAGCGTAGTTGCACCGACGCAGTGCAACTCACCCCGCGCCAAGGCGGGCTTGAGCATATTGCCGGCGTCCATGGAGCCTTCGCCCTTACCGGCGCCGACCATGGTGTGCAATTCGTCGATAAACAGAATGATCTGCCCTTCCTGCTTCGACAATTCGTTAAGCAAGGATTTCAAGCGCTCTTCGAACTCACCCCGGAACTTGGCTCCGGCAATCAGCGAGCCCATATCCAGAGACAGCAGGCGCTTGCCTTTGAGGCCGTCCGGCACTTCACCATTAATGATGCGCTGAGCCAGGCCCTCGGCAATCGCGGTTTTACCCACGCCAGGTTCACCGATCAACACCGGGTTGTTCTTGGTGCGACGTTGCAATACCTGAATGGTGCGACGGATTTCGTCGTCACGGCCAATCACCGGGTCCAGCTTGCCTTCTTCGGCACGCTTGGTCAGGTCGACGGTGTATTTGTCCAGGGCCTGGCGCGACTCCTCGTGGTTGGGGTCGTTCACCGCTTCGCCGCCACGCAGGTTGTTGATGGCGTTTTCCAGGGCCTTTTTGCTCACGCCCTGGCCCAGCAACAACTTGCCGAGCTTGCTGTTGTCGTCCATGGCGGCGAGCAACACCAATTCACTGGAGATGAACTGGTCACCTTTCTGCTGGGCCAGGCGGTCGGCCTGGTTGAGCAGGCGCGCCAGATCCTGGGACATATTCACGTCCCCGGTGGGATTCTGGATTTTCGGCAGTTGGTCGAGCTCTTTGCTCAACTCCTTGCGCAGGCTGTTGACGTCAAAGCCCACCTGCATCAGCAAGGGTTTGATAGAGCCACCCTGCTGTTCCAGGAGTGCCTGCATCAAGTGTGCAGGCTCAATGGCCGGGTGGTCGAGGCCCACCGCCAAGGATTGAGAGTCGGACAAGGCCAACTGTAATTTGCTGGTTAAACGATCAATACGCATTAGTCACCTTCCTTTTGAGCAGGCCGGAGCTATGAACAAACACATCCTGAATGAAGAAACCTGCCAGATACCCTTATAGATGGGGTGGATTCTGGGCGTTTCAAGCGGCGGACGGTTGATACAGATCAGGACAGTCTAGCGTTCAAGCCAGATAAGGGAGGCGAATCGGCCCGTACGTGGGCTTCGGCGATAAGAAAAGAAACGCGGGTCGGTCACAGTGCACAAACCGCCACCATACACAGCGCTAACACCGCGCGCGGCCAGACGCAGGCGCGCCAGCTGGTAAATGTCGGCCAGGTACTTGCCAGGGTTGTGGCTGGGAACAAAGGCCTCAGCGGTGGCACGCAGTTGCTGCATGAACACTTCACGCACTTCCGGGCCGACCTCAAAGGCTTGTGGGCCTATGGCAGGGCCGAGCCAGACCAGAACGTCTTCGGGTGCGCTATCCAGGCTTTCGAAAGCGGCCTCCAGCACGCCGGCCGCCAAACCACGCCAACCGGCATGGGCTGCGGCAACCCGGGTGCCCGCTCGATCACAGAACAGCGCAGGCAGGCAATCAGCGGTCATGGCTGTGCAGGCGATGCCAGCGGTGCTGGTCCAACTACCGTCAGCCTCGACAGTACGGCCCGGATCGGCCTCAACCACGCGAGTACCATGGACTTGACGCAACCAGGCAGGCTGGATATCGAAGGCCTCACTCAGGCGACGGCGATTCTCAAGGACGGCCTCGAGGCTGTCCTCGACATGATCACCCAGGTTGAGGCTGTCGAACGGCGCCAGGCTGACGCCGCCCGCACGGGTGGTGACGCAGGCTTTTACCCGAGCCGGCGCGGGCCAGTCAGGTATCAGCCAGTCACTCATCCGACAAACGCCTCGCGATCTTGCTTGAGCAGCGACAGCAGCCAGACCAGATCGTCTGGCAGTGGCGATTCCCAGCTCATGCGCTTACCGCTCGTCGGATGATCCAGTTCCAGGAAGCGTGCATGCAGTGCCTGGCGCGGGAACGTCTTGAGCGACTCAACCATGGTCTGGCTGGCCGCCGGCGGAATACGGAAGCGGCCACCGTAGGCCGGGTCGCCGACCAACGGGAAGTTGATGTGCGCCATGTGCACGCGAATCTGGTGGGTACGCCCGGTTTCCAGCTTGACCCGCACATGGGTGTGGGAACGGAAACGCTCCAGCACACGGTAGTGGCTGACGGCCTGCTTGCCACCTTCCATCACCGCCATACGCTGGCGCTGCTGGCCGTGACGACCAATGGGTGCGTTGATTTTGCCACCGGCCACAACGACGCCGATCACAATGCACTCATAGATGCGGCTGACGCTCCGGCTCTGCAATTGCGTAACCAGTTGCGTCTGCGCCTGAATGGTCTTGGCCACCACCATAAGGCCGGTGGTGTCCTTGTCCAGACGGTGAACAATGCCGCAGCGCGGCACATTGATGATGTCCGGCACGTGGTGCAACAGGGCATTGAGCAAGGTGCCATCAGCGTGCCCGGCGGCCGGGTGAACCACCAGGCCTGCGGGTTTGTTGATGACCAGGATGTCGTCGTCTTCATAGACGATATCCAGCTCGATGTCCTGAGCAACCCATTCTCCCTGGGCTTCCTGCTCGGCAGTCAGCTCAAGAATCGCACCGCCATGGACTATGTCTCGCGGGCGGATAACCGCTCCATCCACAGTCAGGCGGCCGTCTTTGATCCAGGCGGAAAGGCGCGAGCGCGAGTGCTCAGCGAATAATTGTGCGGCGACTTGATCGAGGCGTTGGCCGCCCAATTCGGACGGCACCTCTGCGCGAAGTTCAATTTTATCGGACATGCTCAGACTAGGCGTGGCGTAGCCTTTGGTTTCGGCTGCGCGCTTGTGGTTAAATACGGCGTCTTTTGCCCCGAGGCTTTCAACGGGGCGCTCATCATAACAGGACGGCCCCGCCCAAGACAGCGGCCGTCATAGGGACGCAAGCCGCCATGCAAGTGAAACACCTGCTGCTGATCGCCATCCTCGCCATGACTGCTGCTTGCTCGTCAACAAAGGACGTCGTCGACGAAAACCTGAGCGAAGTCGAGCTGTACCAGCAAGCTCAGACAGACTTGGACAATAATAGCTTCACCAGCGCCACAGCGAAGCTGAAGGCATTGGAGTCGCGTTACCCGTTCGGCCGCTATGCCGACCAGGCCCAGCTTGAGCTGATCTACGCCAACTACAAGAACGCCGAGCCGGAAGCTGCCAAGTCCGCTGCCGAGCGTTTCATCCGCCTGCACCCGCAGCACCCGAACGTGGACTACGCCTACTACATGAAGGGCCTGACCTCGTTCGACCAGGATGTTGGCCTGCTGGCGCGCTTCCTGCCGCTGGACATGACCAAGCGCGACCCGGGTGCTGCGCGCGACTCCTATAACGAGTTCGCCCAGCTGACCAGCCGCTACCCCAACAGCCGCTACGCGCCGGACGCCAAGCAGCGCATGATCTACTTGCGCAACCTGCTGGCTTCGTACGAGATCCACGTGGCCCACTACTACCTGACCCGTCAGGCTTATGTGGCCGCCGCCAACCGTGGCCGCTACGTGGTGGAAAACTTCCAGGAAACCCCGTCCGTGGGTGACGGCCTGGCCGTGATGACCGAGGCTTACCAGCGTCTGCACCTGGACACACTGGCGACGACCAGCCTGGAAACCCTGAAGCTCAACTACCCCGACCACCCTAGCCTGAAAGACGGCCAGTTCGTGCCTCAGGTTGCCGAAGCGGACAACCGTTCGTGGCTGAGCAAGTACACCCTGGGCCTGATCGAGTCCCGTCCACCACTGCCGCCGGGTGAAACTCGCGCCAACCAGGACGTGATCAAGATGTACCAGGACGCCAAGGACGCTATTCCTTCGGATCTCAAGCCGCACGACGAGAACGGTGACGTGATCGAAGAAGAAGAGCCGCAAGCCCTGGGCAACAACCAGGACCGCTCGTGGTTCAGCTACATGACCTTCGGTGTGTTCGACTGATTGTTCGACGCAACGCAAAAGGGAGCTCTGAAGGAGCTCCCTTTTTTATGAGCGAGTATTTATTGCCCTGTGCGCCCGTGACCACCTTGGCTAAACTGGCGCATTCCTTGTCGAGAAACTGCCCATCATGCTTCGTCTACTGTTCTGGATTGCCGTCATTGCTGCCGCGGTATGGTTCTGGCGCAAATTCAAAAAAAATGCCTCCCATCAGCAACGGCCTGCCGAACCGGATGCGGCCCTGATGGTGCGTTGCGCCCACTGTGGCGTGCACCTGCCGCAGGACCGCGCACTGAGTTCACGCCAGGAATGGTACTGCACCCAGGCGCATCTGGAACAAGGGCCAAAGTCTATTCAGCGTTGAGGCGACCTGCGGGGGCGTAAGGCGCTGGATCGATGATCGGAGCCCGCGCCAGCAGCAAGTCGGTGAACAACTGGCAAGATGCCGGTGCGAGTACCAGACCATTGCGGTAATGCCCGCAATTGAGCCACAACCCCTTGAAGCCAGGGACCTCACCGATAAACGGTATACCTTCGGGGGAGCCAGGCCGTAAACCGGCCCAATGCCCGACCACCTCGGCGTCCGCCAAGGCGGGAATCAGTTCCAGCGCAGACGCCTTGAGGCTTTCCAGCGCGGTGTCGGTTGGCGTCTTGTCGAATCCTTCATGCTCCAACGTGCTGCCGATCAGGATGTGCCCATCCCGCCGGGGAATCGCATAACGCCCCTTGGCCAGGACCATGCTGGATAAAAAGTCGGACGCGCATTTGTACAGGATCATTTGGCCTTTGACCGGCTCCACGGGTAGCCCCAAGCCCAGCGTACCCAACAATTGTCCGCTCCAGGCGCCGGCCGCGAGCACCACCTGATCCCCCAAAACCTGGCCCGTAGCGGTATTCACACCCACCACCCTGCCGTCGCCGAGCACAAAACCCGACACATCGCATTGCTCGCAAATCGTCACGTTCGGCAACGCCAGCAGGGCCGCCTTCAGTGATTTGACCAGGCGCGGGTTGCGTACGTTGGCCACATCGGCCATGTAGATCGCCTGAGAATAGCCGCCCCCCAACACCGGCACCGCGTCATGGGCCGCAGATACGTCCACCTTGCTCAACGGTCTCCCTTCACGGGCAGCCCAGGCCAGTGCTTGCGCTTCGTCATCCAGGTCGAGCCAATACAACCCCGTGGTATGTACCTCTGGATCGACGCCGGTCGCTGCAAACAGCCGTTGCGCCAGTTGCGGGTAAAAATCCTGGGACCAATGGGCCAAGGCAGTGACCGCCTGGCTATAGCGCCACGGGTACAAGGGCGAGACAATCCCACCGCCCGCCCAGGAAGACTCTTGCCCAAGCCCACCGCGCTCCAGCAGCGTGACCGCCTGGCCCTCACTGGCGAGGTTGTACGCCGTCAACAGCCCGATTACTCCGCCGCCGACAATCACCACTTGCTGTTGCTTAGCCATCATTTGATCCAGCCGATAAACAGGGAAAGGCGCGCCCGGCGCCCACGCTTCAAGTACGCTCATCCTTGCCCCCAGCAGACCTTGGGCGACATTTCAGGCCCTGCTCCCGGGTTGCCGCGCATACCGGTGCTGGTCAAGCTGAATGCTGCGCATGCGTCGTTCGCCATGACCGAGTCCGCAGCGGGAGTGGCGAGCAGGTCAAAATCCTGAGGGTTGAGGACGGTACTGATTCTATAATGATCATTGCCCGCGCTGACGTCGCCTGCATCAATAAAAGTGCCATTCCTCGTATAAGAACGCTCCAGGTGCTGGGCCTGTTCGCTCAACAACGCGACGATCTGCGCCCGATACACCTTCTTCACCTGGCTGAGGTACCCGGGATACGCAATCCCGGCCAGCAACGCGATGATCGCCACGACGATCAGTAACTCAATCAGGGTAAAACCCTGGCTCTCCTTGCCCATCCGATTGCTCCTTATTGAAGTTGCCGCCATAAGACCCGTCGAAACTTGACGCGGCCGCCCTCCTCCACCCGTGCATAGACCGTCTCCAGCACCGTGCGCGTTTGCCCCGCAAGCCCGACCGAGGTGACACGAAAAAGTGTGCCTAAGGTTTGGGGGGGTAAATGAGCAAGCCCTGCACCTTCCCCAAGAGATTGAATGCCATAAAACCCATCCTTCAAGGCGAGCCAGGTGACCGCCGAGACCGGGTTCGTCCCGGCCGCCGTCAAGGAAGACGCTTCAGCAGGCGGCGCACAACGGATGATCGAGTGGCAGACAGGCATCGCCTGGCCAACCTTTTGCACGGTCGACTCCCCCAATCTCAGGCCGCTTTCGGCAGATTGAAACGATTGATTGCGATGCCACAGGCTGCTCGCGACTTTTTGCTGGGAGACCGCAGCCTGTATTGATGACAGTCCCACTTGCGACAGCACCAACAGGAACACCAGACTGATCAGCAGCACCATCCCGGTCTGCCGTACATGAATGCCGCCATGCATGATCATTGCCCCTACCCCAGCCGATTTCGCAGTGCCGCCACGACACTATAGGTCTGGTCCTTCACCCGCCCAGCGGGGTCTTGAAGGGTCATGAGGATGCGCACGCTACGTATCAGCGACTCATCGGCGGGATGGCTGTCATAGCGCTCCACAACTGTTGATGCCGAGGTGGCTGCCATGCCGAAGCTGACGTCGAATGCCCTTACGTTATCCATCAATACCGCCCTGGCCGGCGCCGCCGGGGTACTGATCTTCAACTGGCCCGATTCGTAGGTGTAGGTAAGTTGGCGTATGCCAAAGCGAAGTTGGCCGGGCTCGGCGCCGGGTGGCGTGCCTGCATAAGCCCTGGCCGCCTCCTTGCAGTCGGACAATACTGTCCAGTCAGGCCTGCCGACGCCATCGCCGACATTCGCGGTCACCAGCGTCAATGACTTCGCACTCCCTGCCGCTTCCCAGCTTATCGGCCGATCAAAGGCAACCGGAGCATTGTCGATAGCCGCCACGGCCAAACACCCCAGCATGCCCGCCTGGCGAATATCCTGGGTGATCTTGCTCAGCACAAAGCGCGCATCATCCTGCAGCACCATGGCGGCCTGCTGGCTGGCATGGGTCAATCGCGAGCTGATCAGTATCTGGCTTGCCCCCAGTATCATGACCAACCCGATGGCGAGCGCCAGCAACACTTCCACCAGGCTGAAACCTCGCCCAAGACGCTTCATTGCGACACTCCCTGTTCATTGCTGATGCGACTGGTCAGGGTGAAGGTTTCCCGCGCCCCAGGGCGATTTGCTGCCCGAGCATCCGCCCAACTGATGCTGATGGTGACCTCGTGCCCGTTCACCACCACTGATCCTTTGGCATCCTCGCCGGCAAAACCCATGATATTGGCTTCGAAATCGTGCAGGTCCAGGTCACGTACGCTGGCGGTGGCAGTGCTGGGTGGCGCCAGCTCCGCCCGGCCCCATGTGTAATCGGCGCCAGCATTGCTGCGAATGCGGTCGAGCATGTCGTAGGCAATAAAACTGGCTTGGCTGGTCATCCTGGCGCTGTTGGTGTACTTGAGCGCGTTGAGTTGCAGCACCGCAGCGCCCATCAGGCCGATCGCCAAAATCAACAGCGCGACCAGCACCTCGACCAGTGTCATGCCGGATTGGCGCAAGTGAGCAACGCGCAGGAATCGGTTCTGGCAGGCAGGCATTTCCGTCGTCATCCATGTCGAAGGCCGGAGAAAAAAGCAGGCAAGGCCTGCTGTGCGACCCAAGACTAGCGTCGGTTTTCGAGCGGCGCTGCTCCCGGAACAAAGGGAAATACTTTGGACATAAAGGCCATCATCCAGCGCCAAGGACCAAGCGCTATACCTAGAAAACCCACTCGTGCCCATGGAGGGAACGCACATGAAACAAAAAGGATTCACCCTGATTGAAATGCTGCTGGGGCTGATCGTCACCAGTTTTCTCGCGCAACTGGCCGTACCCGGTTTCAAGGGCTTGCTTGAATCGCAACAACGACAAAACGCGGCCCAAGCACTCGCCTCCGGGCTGCGCTACGCACGCACCGAGGCCATCGCGCGCAACCGGGCGGTGGTCATTCATGCAAAGGACGAGGACTGGAGCCTGGGATGGCGCGTGATACTGGATGTGAGTGGGCGCGGCCACCTGGATGACGACAATCCAGTATTGCTGGAGCGCGAGGGCAATGGGCGCGTGTCGGTGGCCGGGAATGGCCCGGTTACGAGCCAGGTGCGCTTCAGCGGCCTGGGGGAGCCGGTGTTTGCCGGCGGGGGATTTCGTGCCGGCACCGTACATGTGTGTGACAAGGACCAGGCACAGAGCCTGTATCAGATCGTGCTGGCCCCCAGCGGGCGCATCAGCCTGCGCAGTGACAAGACCGAACAGGCATTATGCCGAGGCTATTCCAGCACCCTGGCCGTCAGAGCAGCGAGCGGACCCGCAGTTCCTTGGGCATGGAGAACGTGATGTTTTCTTCACGGCCCGCCAGCTCATCGGCGCCGGTGGCACCCCAGGCTTGCAACTGTTGGATCACACCGCGCACCAGTACTTCCGGAGCGGAGGCGCCCGCCGTGATGCCGATACGCTCGACACCGTCGAACCAGCTGCGCTGCATATCTTCGGCGCCGTCGATCAGGTACGCCGGTGTGGCCATGCGCTCGGCCAGCTCGCGCAGGCGGTTGGAGTTGGAACTGTTAGGGCTGCCGACCACCAGCACTACATCGCATTCGTCCGCCAGTTGCTTGACCGCATCCTGGCGGTTTTGCGTGGCGTAGCAGATGTCATCCTTGCGGGGGCCGCCAATAGCAGGAAACCGCGTGCGCAGGGCGTCGATGACGCGGCTGGTATCGTCCATGGACAAGGTGGTCTGGGTGACGAAAGCCAGACGATCAGGGTTGTGTACCTGCAAGTTGGCAACGTCTTTTTCGTCTTCCACCAGGTAGATGGCGCCGCCGTTGCTGGCGTCGTACTGGCCCATGGTGCCTTCGACCTCCGGGTGACCGGCATGGCCGATCAGGATGCATTCGCGACCGTCGCGGCTATAACGGGCCACCTCGATGTGCACCTTGGTCACCAGCGGGCAGGTGGCATCGAACACTTTAAGGCCACGGCCAGCCGCTTCGGTACGCACGGCCTGGGACACGCCATGGGCACTGAAGATGACGATAACGTCGTCGGGTACCTGATCGAGTTCTTCGACAAAGATCGCACCGCGTGCGCGCAGGTCTTCGACCACGAACTTGTTATGCACGACTTCGTGGCGCACATAAATCGGCGGCCCGAAGACCTCCAGGGCGCGGTTGACGATTTCGATCGCCCGGTCCACGCCAGCGCAGAAGCCACGGGGGTTGGCGAGTTTGATTTGCATGCTGTGCCTCGTGCCTTGCAGGCCAAGAAATTGGATCAACTCAGCTCTATAGAATAAGCATCTGTGGGAGCGGGCTTGCCCGCGATGCAAACGACTCGATGTATCAGATACACCTAGGTGATGCTATCGCAGGCAAGCCAGCTCCCACACAAGCCAGCCCCACAGGAACCGGTTTCGTCAGTTAGAGCGCTTTAACGTCGATGATTTCAACATCAAACGTCAAGGTTTTACCGGCCAACGGATGGTTGAAATCGATGGTCACTTGCGCATCATCGAAGGCTTTAACCACACCGGGCAATTCGGTATTGGCCGCATCATTGAAGATCACCAGCAAACCTTCCGACAGGTCCATACCTTCGAACTGCGAACGCGGGATGATCTGCACGTTTTGCGGGTTGGGTTGGCCGAAAGCGTTTTCCGGCAGGATCTGCAGGTTGCGCTTGTCGCCCGCCTTGAACCCGAACAATGCCGCTTCAAAACCAGGCAGCAGGTTACCGTCGCCAACCTTGAAGGTCGCCGGGGCTTTGTCGAAGGTGCTGTCGACCGTGTCGCCATTTTCCAGGCGCAATGCGAAATGCAAAGTGACTTCCGTGTTCTGGCCGATGCGTTGCTCAGCCAATACCTGATCAGTCATTGACGGTTTCTCCGGTTTTCTTGCTCTTGAACATATCCAGCGCCAGCATGATTGCACCAACGGTGATGGCGCTGTCGGCAAAGTTGAACGCCGGGAAGTAGTGGCGGTTCTGCCAATGCACCAGGATGAAGTCGATCACATGGCCCAGGGCGATGCGGTCATACAGGTTACCCAGCGCGCCGCCCAACACCAGGGCCAGCGCGATAGCCAGCCAGGTGTCGTCGCGGCCCAGGCGCTTGAGCCACACCACCAACACGGCACTGACCACCACGGCGATCAGCGCGAACAGCCAGCGCTGCCAGCCACCGCCATCAGCGAGGAAGCTGAAGGCGGCACCCGTGTTATAGGCCAGGGTCCAGCTGAAGTAATCCGGGATCACCACGATTTGCTGGAACATTTCCAGGGAGCCCTCGAAGTGAGCCTTGCTGACCTGGTCAATGACCAGTACCAGCAGGCTCAGTACGAGCCAGCCCAGACGTCCGAAACGACTGGCTGTATTAGGCATAGTGACGAACCTCGCCTTCACCGCTGATGTTGTCGACACAACGACCACAGATTTCCGGGTGCTCAGGGTTCACGCCGACATCTTCACGGCAGTGCCAGCAACGGGCGCATTTAGGGAAGGCCGACTTCACCACCTTGAGCTTCAGGCCCGGCACCTCGGTGACCACGGCATCTGCCGGGGCCTGGGCGAAAGGTGCCAGGCTCGCGGTGGAGGTGATCAGTACGAAGCGCAGTTCGTTGCTCAGCTTGGCCAGGTCTGCAGTCAGGCCGTCCTCGGCAAACAAGGTGACTTCGGCTTGCAGGTTGCCGCCCACGGCCTTGGCCGCACGCTGAACTTCCAGCTCCTTGTTCACCGCAACCTTGACAGCCATGACGCCTTCCCAGTACTCGCGGCCCAGTTCGAAGTCGGCCGGCAGTTCGGTCAGGCCTTCGTACCAGGTGTTGAGCATGACCGACTCGTTACGCTCGCCCGGCAGGTATTCCCACAGCTCGTCGGCGGTGAACGCCAGGATCGGCGCGATCCAGCGCACCAGCGCTTCGCTGATGTGGTACAGCGCGGTCTGCGCCGAACGGCGAGCCTTGCTGTTGGCGCCGGTGGTGTACTGGCGGTCCTTGATGATATCGAGGTAGAAACCGCCCAACTCCTGCACGCAGAAGTTGTGGATCTTGGAGTAGACGTTCCAGAAGCGGTATTCGCCGTAGTGTTCCTGCAACTCGCGCTGCAACAACAGGGTACGGTCCACGGCCCAACGGTCCAGCGCGAGCATGTCTTCGGCCGGCAGCAGGTCGGTGGCCGGGTTGAAACCGGTCAGGTTCGACAGCATGAAGCGCGCGGTATTGCGGATACGACGGTAGGCGTCGGCGCTGCGGGCCAGGATCTGGTCCGACACGGCGATTTCACCCGAATAATCGGTGGAAGCCACCCACAGACGCATGATGTCGGCGCCCAACGTATCGTTGATCTTTTTCGGCTCGATCACGTTCTTCAGCGATTTGGACATCTTGCGGCCCGTCTCGTCGACGGTGAAGCCGTGGGTCAGCAGCTCGCGGTACGGCGCGTGGTTGTCGATGGCGCAACCGGTCAGCAGCGACGAGTGGAACCAGCCACGGTGCTGGTCCGAACCTTCCAGGTACAGGTCGGCACGCGGGCCGGTCTCGTGGCCCATAGGGTGCGAACCGCGCAGCACGTGCCAGTGAGTGGTGCCCGAATCGAACCACACGTCGAGGGTGTCGCTGATCTTGTCGTACAGCGGCGCTTCATCGCCCAACAGCTCGGCGGCGTCCAGCTTGAACCAGGCTTCGATGCCTTCCTGTTCAACGCGCTGGGCCACGACTTCCATCAGCTCGACGGTGCGCGGGTGCAGCTCACCGCTTTCCTTGTTCAGGAAAAACGGGATCGGCACGCCCCAGTTACGCTGGCGGGAGATGCACCAGTCAGGACGGTTGGCGATCATCGAGTGCAGGCGCGCCTGGCCCCAGGCCGGGACGAACTTGGTGTCTTCGATGGCTTTGAGCGAGCGTACACGCAGGGTGTCGCCGCTGGTCGGCTCTTTGTCCATGCCGATAAACCACTGCGCCGTAGCGCGGTAGATCAGCGGGGTCTTGTGACGCCAGCAATGCATGTAGCTGTGCTGGATGGTGGCGGTTTGCATCAACGCACCGACTTCACGCAGCTTTTCGATGATCGGCTGGTCAGCCTTGAAGATGAACTGGCCACCGAAGAACTCGAGCGAAGGCACGTAGACGCCATTGCTCTGCACCGGGTTGATGATGTCATCGTTGACCATGCCGTACTTCTTGCAGATCACGAAGTCGTCCACCCCATAGGCAGGCGAGCAGTGGACAATGCCGGTACCCGAACCCAACTCGACGTAGTCAGCCAGGTACACCGGCGACAGACGGTCATAGAACGGGTGACGGAAGTTGATCAGCTCCAGCGCAGAACCAGTGGTGGTGGCGATCACCGAACCTTTTAGTTCGTAACGCGCCAGGCACGACTCGACCATTTCTTCGGCCAGCACCAGCAGGCGATCACCGACGTCCACCAGGGCGTAGGTGAATTCCGGGTGCACGTTCAGCGCCTGGTTGGCCGGGATGGTCCACGGGGTAGTGGTCCAGATCACGATGGCCGCTGGCTTGCTCAGGCTTGCCAGGCCAAAGGCCTCGGCCAGCTTGGCGTCGTCGGCGATCGGGAAGGCCACGTCGATGGTCGAGGACTTCTTGTCTTCGTACTCCACTTCCGCTTCGGCCAGGGCCGAACCGCAGTCGAAGCACCAGTTCACGGGCTTGAGGCCCTTGAACACGAAACCGCCCTTGACGATTTCAGCCAAGGCGCGGATTTCACCGGCCTCGTTCTTGAAGTTCATGGTCTTGTAGGGGTTGTCCCACTCGCCCAGCACGCCCAGGCGGATGAATTCGGACTTCTGGCCTTCGATCTGCTCAGTGGCGTAGGCACGGCACAGTTCGCGGGTCTTGTCCGCGCCCAGGTTCTTGCCGTAGGTCACTTCAACTTTATGCTCGATCGGCAGGCCATGGCAGTCCCAGCCCGGAACGTACGGCGCGTCAAAGCCCGACAGGGTTTTGGAGCGCAGGATCATGTCCTTGAGAATCTTGTTCAGCGCATGACCGATATGAATCGTGCCGTTGGCATAAGGAGGGCCGTCGTGCAGGACGAATTTCGGACGATCCTTGCCAATTTCGCGCAACTTTCCGTACAGGCCAATACTGTCCCAGCGCTGCAGGATCTGCGGTTCGCGCTGTGGCAGGCCGGCCTTCATTGGGAAGGCGGTGTCCGGAAGGTTTAGCGTGGCTTTATAGTCGGTCATTTAAGGCTCTTCGGTTAGCGATGGGCGCTAGGTGCGGCTAGTGCACGGGCGGCGGCGACATCCGCATTGATCGCCGTTTTCAACGCCTCCAGGGAGGCGAAACGCTGCTCTTCACGCAGCTTCTGGTGGAAAACCACCGTCAAACGCCGGTCGTATAAATCACCGGCAAAATCCAAAAGGTGAACTTCCAGGTGGGCCTTGCCATCACCTGCAACCGTGGGCCTGACGCCTATATTGGCGACTCCTGGCCACGATTGGCCGTCGATGTCGACGCTTACCAGGTAAACCCCGGTCAGCGGCACACGACGGCGCTTGAGTTGCACGTTGGCGGTTGGCGTGCCCAATTGGCGCGCCAGCTTCTGGCCGTGCAATACCCGTCCGGCAATGCGGAACGGGCGACCGAGCAAACGCTCGGCCAGGTCGAAGTCGGCGGCGGCCAGGGCGTTACGCACCTGGGTGCTGCTCACGCGCAGGCCGTCCAGTTCGACGGTTTGCGCGGCTTCGACAGTGAAACCCTGATTGACGCCGGCATGTTGCAGGAAATCGAAATCCCCGACCCGGTCACAACCGAAATGGAAGTCGTCGCCGACCTCCAGGTGCTGTACACCCAAGCCGTCCACCAGGATGCGGTCGACGAACTCGGCGGCGCTGAGGCTGCGCAAACGCTGGTTGAATGCCAGGCAGAGGACACGGTCCACGCCCTCCTCCGCCAACAGCTGCAGCTTGTCCCGCAAGCGCGCCAAGCGGGCCGGCGCGGTTTCGGGGGTAAAGAACTCCCGCGGTTGTGGCTCAAAAATCACCACGCAGCTGGGCACGCCCAACTCGACCGCACGCTCGCGCAGCCGAGCCAGGATAGCCTGGTGGCCACGGTGAACACCGTCAAAGTTGCCAATAGTGGCGACGCAGCCCCGATGCTCGGGGCGCAGGTTGTGGAGACCTCGAACCAGCTGCATAACGCGCTTCTTGCTCATAAAGTGGTCGATTATAACCACACCCAGCCCCGGACGACAGGCAACTGCGCAGGCCAAATGGGTCGAATCGATAAAACAACTGTTTTATCGCGGCAAAGTCTCTATCCCAACGACTTGCGATTGAAATCACGCAGGCGGAAACCCTGCAACAGCAACATCCCGAAGTACACCGCCACGCCCGCGACCACCAATACACCCAGGCGCATGAAGCGCTCCAGCATATTACCTTGGTCCCAGGCCGGCATGAGGTGCATCAGGGCAAAGAGCACAACCGACATCGCGGCGACCGCCACCAGCAGCTTGAGCGCAAACACGCCCCAGCCGGGCTGTGGTTGGTACATCTGCTGTTTACGCAATTGGTAAAACAGCAGGCCTGCGTTTATACATGCCCCCGCGCTGATCGCCAAAGCCAGGCCGGCGTGGGCCAGCGGGCCGATAAACACCAGGTTGAGCAGTTGCGTAACCACCAGGGTGAAAATCGCGATTTTCACCGGGGTACGGATGTTTTGCTGAGCGTAGAAGCCGGGCGCCAGCACTTTGATCACGATAATGCCGAGCAGACCGACGGAGTAGGCGACCAGCGCATGCTGGGTCATCAAGGCGTCATGGGCGTCGAACTGCCCGTATTGAAACAGCGAGACCGTCAACGGTTCGGCGAGGATGCCCAGGGCCAGGGCGCACGGCAACACCAGCAGAAAGCATAGGCGCAGGCCCCAATCGAGTATGCGTGAGTATTCCTGGCGATCCTTGCTGGCGTAGGTACGCGCCAGGGTCGGCAGCAGGATGGTGCCCAACGCCACGCCCAGCACACCGGATGGCAATTCCATCAGGCGGTCGGCGTAGTACATCCACGACACCGAGCCGGATACCAGCAACGAGGCGAACGCGGTGTTGATGATCAGGGAAATCTGACTGACCGACACCCCGAGGATCGCCGGCAGCATGTTGCGCATCACGCGCCAGACGCCGGAATCCTTGAGGTTCAAGCGCGGCAGTACAAGCATGCCGATTTTTTTCAGGTGCGGCAGCTGGTACAGCAACTGTGCCAGGCCGCCGGCCAGGACCGCCCAGCCCAGGGCCATGACGGGCGGATCGAAATACGGCGTAAGGAACAACGCAAAAATAATCATGCTGACGTTCAGCAAGGTCGGCACAAAGGCCGGTACCGAGAAACGATTCCAGGTATTGAGGATCGCCCCGGCGAGCGAAGACAGGGAAATCAGCAATATATAAGGAAAGGTCACCCGCAGCAGATCAGTGGTCAGCGCGAACTTTTCCGGCGTATTGGCAAAACCGGGCGCCGTGGCCCAGATCACCCAGGGCGCGGCGAGCATCCCGACGATGGTTACCAGCATCAGCACCAGCGTCAGCAAACCTGAGACGTAGGCGATAAACGTACGGGTCGCCTCCTCGCCATGCTGGGTCTTGTACTCGGCCAGAATCGGCACGAACGCCTGGGAAAACGCGCCTTCGGCAAAGATCCGCCGCAACAGGTTGGGCAGTTTAAAGGCAATAAAGAACGCATCCGTGGCCATGCTGGCGCCAAAGATGCGGGCCAGCAGGGTGTCACGCACGAACCCCAACACCCTGGAAATCATCGTGATAGAGCTGACGGCAGCCAACGATTTGAGCAGATTCATTGAAAGAGTTTGCGCCTATAGATAAAGAGCAGGCGAACTACGCGCCCACTTATGCGATACTGCGCGCCTGCAACAGCACAGAGCCAAAGCTCGCGAGTTTACAGGTCAAGCGCCGGAAATAAATCACCCGCCTCTTCAGATCGACCACTCAGCAGTTCGCATCAGCCGCCCTTGACAACCCGTCAAGTCATCGGCATGATTCGCGGCCTATTTTGTTTGCTATTTCCTAAAAAGTCTTTCGAGGAGCTCGACGGTGGCCAACACACCTTCCGCCAAAAAACGTGCAAAACAGGCTGAGAAGCGTCGCAGCCACAACGCCAGCCTGCGTTCCATGGTTCGCACCTACATCAAGAATGTAGTCAAAGCCATCGACACCAAAGACGCTGAAAAAGCTCAAGCAGCTTACGTTCTGGCTGTGCCTGTTATCGACCGTATGGCCGATAAAGGCATCATCCACAAGAACAAGGCCGCTCGCCATAAGAGCCGCCTGAATGGCCACATCAAGGCTCTGAGCGTTCCTGCTGCAGCCTAAGTGGTAACAACTGCCACGTAGCCCAGGTTGCGTAACAGTTAAGAAATGCCCCGTACCGAAAGGTCCGGGGCATTTTTGTTTGCCCCCTGAAAACTGTAGGAGCGAGCTTGCTCGCGAAGATCGTTAACGATGACGCGGGAAGCCTGGCGCCCGAGGGGTTCTCAGGTTTTTCGCGAGCACGCTCGCGCCTACAGAAAGTTGACCGGGAATATTCTCAAGGATCGAGTAGGAGGCGGATTCACATCCGCCGTCCTCTCACACCACCGTACGTACGGTTCCGTATACGGCGGTTCAGGTTATACGGTTAAGTCGGTTTATCGTATCCAGTATCGAGACCAGCCCGAGGCGGTCCCACAGCTTCTTCGGCAACGCCTGATTCATATGGGGCGCTCCCGAGTTCCACCATGGGCCTCGGCCATTGACTGCCGATTTCCACGCCCGCGCCGCATTAAGTCCCAAGCGTATCAAGTTGCGCGCCCTCGTAGAGGGCCGCTTCCATTGACGCCAGACGATACAGCGAAGCTTGTGACGCACCCAGCCGTCCAATTCCTCAAGTGGCCGTCTGCTCTGGCTCAGCTTGAAGTAGCCCGCCCATCCGCGCAGCACGGGGTTTATCCGCTCGATGACAGTCGCCACCTTGTGGCCCCGCGCTTTACGTAGCAGCTCTCTGAGCCGGTCGCGCAAGCGACCCAGGCTCATCGTCGCCACTCTCAGTCTCGGTTGCTGATGCCAGCTCATCCCGTAACCCAAGTAATCACACATCCAAGACCCGGCTACTCGGCTCTTATCCCGATTCAGCGTTAGTTTCAGGCGCTGATTCAGGAAGCGCTCAACACTGGCCATCACTCGTTCGCCAGCACGAGGGCTGCGCACATAGATGTTCGCATCGTCGGCATAACGCACGAAGCGATGACCCCGCCGTTCCAGCTCGCGGTCGAGTTCGTTGAGCAGGATGTTCGACAGCAACGGCGAGAGCGGGCCGCCTTGCGGCGTCCCTTCCTGCCGTCGGCTGGCGATCCCACCCGACATCTCACCGGCTTGGAGGTACCGCCGGATCAGTCTGAGCACGCGTTTATCTACGATTTGGCGCGCCACGTACGCCATCAGGAGATCGTGGTTGACCCGGTCAAAGAATTTCTCAAGATCGAGTTCCACGCACCAGCGATGCCCTGCCGCCACATGGGCGCGGGCTGTCTCGATGGCTTGGTGGGCGCTTCTGCCCGGACGGAAGCCGTAGCTGTAATCCGAAAACAGCGGGTCGAAGATCGGCGTGAGCTGTTGCAGCAGTGCCTGTTGGATCAGGCGATCCACGACGCAGGGAATGCCCAGTTGTCGGGTGCCGCCTTTGGGTTTGGGGATGTCGACGGCGCGTACACCTTGCGGGTGGTATTCGCCGGCCAGCAACCTCCTCTGGAGGATCGGCCAATACTGATTCACGTAGTCCGCCAAGTCGTCGACCGTCATGCCATCGGCACCCGGCGCGCCCTTGTTGCTGACCACGCGCTGATACGCACGTCTGAGGTTGGCCGGTGCAAGCACCCGCGCCATCAGCGTGTCCGGCTCCGCGTTCGTCCACGTCACAGATGCCGTCGATACCTTTGCGCTGTCAGCCGTCATCCTCGGATTCTGTCCGGGACTCGGAGTCACAGTCTTCTCTTGGAGAAATTTCTGCATTTCGGTATTCAACGAGACTCTGACGCCTACTGGCGGCATAACCTGTTCGGCCCTTGGTGGCGCGGTTATTCGCCACTTACTACGGCTTCGGCTGACTTCTGCACGCTCATCCCATCGCCTCTCGACGCTCGGTAGCACACTGGCAAACGTGCAGATCTCCCAGGGTAATTCGCGCGACCTTCCTGCTTATGCCTGTCGGATCTACGTCACAGCGTTCCGTGCAAGTATTGGGCTTTGAAGATTTTGGCCTTCTTACCCCGCTGCGCCGCCTCTATCCGCTTCCTGTTCGTCAGGCCAGCATTTTGCCTCGGGCTTCCTTCAGATTCGCAGTCACCCGCGACACCCTTGCCTCTGGCTAACACTTCCCCTTGCCGGGTGTGTAGAGGACTTTCACCTCCCAGTCACCAGCGTGGCCACCACAGCCAAGCTGGTTGCGCTTGCGCGCAACGCGCCATGCCTGGCGCACCAAAAAAACGCCCCGAACCAGTCGGGGCGTTTTTGATACCGATTGATCAAACCACAATCAATGGTGATGACCGCCTTCACCGTGGACGTGGCCGTGAGCCACTTCTTCCTGGGAAGCGTCGCGGATGGCCACGATCTTCACTTGGAAGTTCAGGCGCTGGCCAGCCAGAGGGTGGTTGCCGTCAACGGTAACGTCGTCGCCGTCCAGGTCGCGGATGGTGACGATCTGCATTTGGCCGTCCGGCGCGGAAGCGTGGAACTGCATGCCCACTTCCAGCTCATCAACACCTTCGAACATGCTGCGGCTCAAGGTGCTGACCAGTTCGGCGGAGTATTCGCCGTAGGCATCTTCAGGTTCTACGGCGACGGTCAGTTCGTCACCGACGTTCTTGCCTTCCAGAGCCTTTTCCAGGCCCGGGATGATGTTACCTGCGCCTTGCAGGTAAACCAGCGGCGCGCCGCCGGCGGAGCTGTCGATGACCTCACCAGCGTCGTTGGTCAGGGTATAGTCGATGGAGACAGCCTTGTTAGCGGCGATCGTCATGGGGCGAGACCTTTTGCATAAGAATGAAGAACGGACAAGTCTAAACAAGGATTTGCCCGAAAGCGAACGGAACCCGGACGGACGGGGCCGATCAACGGTCACGATCACAGGTTTTCATCAGGACGACGATGGCCACTGGGTGGCCGAGCTGTCCTGCGGCCACACCCAGCACCTGCGCCACCAACCGCCCTGGCAGTCGCGCGCCTGGGTGCTCGACCCCGCGCAACGCCTTGAAAAAATAGGCCAGGCCTTTGCGTGCGGCTGGTGTGCGCAAGGGCACGAATAACGATAACCTTGGCGCCTGATTCGCGGTAGGCACTCACCCATAGAGCGCCACCCAAGCCATGCACCTCCAGAGAATTCGCATGCAGACTTTTTTTATCGCGCCCACCGATTTTGGTGTGGGTCTGACCTCCATCAGCCTTGGGCTGGTGCGCACCCTGGAACGGGCCGGCCTGAAAGTCGGTTTTTTCAAACCCATCGCCCAGCCACACCCTGGCGATACCGGGCCGGAACGCTCCACCGAGCTGGTGGCGCGCACCCACGGCCTGAAACCGCCGCAGCCCCTGGGCCTGGCTCACGTGGAGCGCATGCTCGGCGACGGCCAGCTCGATGAGCTGCTCGAAGAGATCATCACCCTTTACCAACAGGCAGCCGTAGGCAAAGACGTGCTGATCGTCGAAGGCATGGTGCCGACCCGCAGCGCCAGCTACGCGGCACGGGTCAACCTGCACCTGGCCAAGAGCCTGGACGCGGAAGTGATCCTGGTCTCGGCGCCGGAAAATGAAGTGCTCACCGAGCTTTCCGGCCGTGTGGAATTGCAGGCCCAACTGTTTGGCGGTCCCAAAGACCCGAAAGTGCTGGGCGTAATCCTCAACAAGGTACGCACCGACGAAAGCATGGAAGCCTTCTCGGCGCGCCTCAAAGAGCATTCGCCGCTGTTGCGCAGCGGCGATTTCCGGCTGCTCGGCTGCATCCCCTACCAACCCGAGCTGAATGCCCCACGCACCCGCGACGTGGCCGACCTGATGGGCGCGCAGATCCTCAACGCCGGCGACTACGAAAGCCGGCGCATGACCAAGATCATCATTTGCGCACGCACCATGCGTAACACTGTCGAGCTGCTCAAACCCGGCGTGTTGGTGGTGACCCCGGGAGATCGCGATGACATCATCCTCGCCGTCAGCCTGGCCGCCATCAATGGCGTGCCGCTGGCCGGGCTGCTGCTGACCAGCGACACCCTGCCCGACCCACGCATCATGGATCTGTGCCGGGGCGCCTTCCAGGCCGGGTTGCCGGTGTTGTCGGTGAGCACCGGCTCCTATGACACCGCCAACCAGCTCAATAGCCTCAACAAGGAAATCCCTATCGATGACCGCGAGCGTGCGGAAATCATCACCGACTTCGTCGCCAGCCACCTCGATGCGCGCTGGCTGCACCAGCGTTGCGGCACGCCGCGGGAGATGCGCCTGTCGCCGGCAGTGTTCCGTTACCAGTTGATCCAACGCGCCCAGGCCGCCAACAAACGCATCGTGTTGCCCGAAGGCAGCGAGCCGCTGACCGTACAGGCCGCCGCAATCTGCCAGGCCCGCGGCATTGCCCGTTGCGTGCTGCTGGCCAAGCCTGCGGATGTGGAGGCAGTCGCCCGCGCCCAGGGTATCGACCTGCCCGAAGGCCTGGAGATTCTCGACCCCGACCTGATTCGCCAACGCTACGTGGAGCCAATGGTCGCCTTGCGCAAGAGCAAAAGCCTCAACGCGCCCATGGCCGAGCAACAACTGGAAGACACCGTGGTGATCGCCACCATGATGCTCGCTCTCGACGAAGTGGATGGCCTGGTCTCCGGCGTTATTCACTCCACCGCCAATACCATTCGCCCTGCCCTGCAACTGATCAAGACCGCGCCGGGCTGCACCTTGGTGTCGTCGGTGTTCTTTATGCTGTTCCCCGAGCAGGTACTGGTGTACGGCGACTGCGTGATGAACCCGCACCCAAGCGCTGCGGAACTGGCGGAAATCGCCCTGCAAAGCGCCGACTCGGCGGCCGCGTTCGGCATCACGCCACGGGTGGCGATGATCAGCTATTCCAGCGGTGACTCGGCCAGCGGCGAGGAGGTGGAAAAAGTCCGCGAAGCCACCCTGCTCGCCCACGAACAACAAAGCTCGCTGCTGATCGACGGCCCGTTGCAATACGACGCTGCCGCCAACGAAAACGTCGCCCGACAACTGGCGCCCAACAGCCAGGTGGCAGGCAAGGCCACCGTCTTTGTATTCCCGGACCTGAACACCGGCAACACCACCCACAAAGCCGTACAACGCAGCGCCGATTGCGTGAGCCTGGGGCCGATGCTCCAGGGCCTGCGCAAACCGGTCAATGACCTGCCACGAGGCGCCCAGGTGGACGACATCGTGTACACCATCGCCCTGACGGCGATCCAAGCCGCCAACCGACCCATGGATATCTAAATGCTGGATTTTCTACCTGCCGCCGTGCGCGGGGTGATCGCTTCGCTGTTGCTGGCGCTGAACACGATCCTGCTGTGTTCGTTCCTGTTTATCGTGGCGCTGTTCAAGGCGCTGCCGTTCGCCAAGCGCCTGAGCGAATGGCTGATGAACCACACCCATGAAGCCTGGGTCACCAACAACAAGGGTTGGATGAACCTGGTGCGCCGTACGCGCTGGCACCTGACTGGCCTTGAGGGCCTGGACTACCAGCACTCGTACCTGGTGACCAGCAACCATCAGAGCTGGGTCGACATCATGGTGTTGCAGTACGTGCTCAATCGGCGCATTCGCCCCCTGAAGTTCTTCCTCAAGCAAGAGCTGATCTGGGTACCGGTGATTGGTCTGGCGTGGTGGGCGCTGGGCTTTCCCTTCATGAAGCGCTACAGCAAGGCTTATTTGGAGAAGCACCCGGAGAAGAAAGGCAAAGACCTGGAAACCACGCGCAAGACCTGTGCGAAGTTTCGCGACAACCCCGTGGGGATTTTCAACTTTGCCGAAGGCACACGCTTTACGCCGGGCAAGCATGCGCAGCAGCAGTCACCGTTTCGCTACCTGCTTAAACCCAAGGCGGGCGGCATTGCGTTTGTACTGGACGCCATGGGCGAGCAGCTCAAATCACTGATCAATGTGACCATTCACTACCCCGCCGGGCGCCCAGGTTATTGGGATTTGCTGTGCGGTAATGTGAAGGACGTGGTGGTGCACTTTGAAGAGGTGCAGATACCGGCCGAATTCATCGGCAAGAATTATGAGCAGGATGGGGAATATCGACTGGCGTTCCAGGGCTGGATCAACCAGTTGTGGCAAGACAAGGATGCATTGTTGGAACAGCTGCACAAAGACTTTCCGGCCAGCCGCTGATCAACATGTGGATGCAATTTAATGTGGGGGCTGGCTTGCCTGCGATAGCGGTGGATCAGCTAAGGATCAATAAACTGACAGTCCGCCATCGCAGGCAAGCCAGCTCCCACATTGACCGAGTCCACATTTGAGAATATGTAAAAAGCCCGCCACCGGGTAACCGGTGGCGGGCTTTTTTGTGCGGCAATAAAGCTTAGATCGCGCCGCGCTGACGCAACAGTTCCAGCACTTGCTTGACGCTGTCTTCCAGCGACAACGCCTGGGTGTCGATCACAAGGTCGGCATTCAGCGGCACGTCATACGGGAAGGATTCGCCAGGGATGTTATCCCCACCGGCCGCGTACAAACCTTGCGGGTCACGCTCGGCGCACACCAACGGCGATGCCTGCACGTAGACGGTCAGCAGTCGGTCCGCACCAATCAGCGCCTTGGCCTGTTCACGGCCTTCGGCATCCGGCGCAACGAAGGCTGCCAGAGTCAACAGGCCGGCTTCATTGAACTGACGCGCCACATGAGCGGCACGACGCCAGTTCTCGGTACGCCCGGCACGGTCCTGCGGCAACCCTTTGTTCAGGTCGTGACGCAGGTTCTGGCCGTCCAGTACGAACACCGCACGGCCCATGTCGAACAGCTTGCGCTCGACCGCATAGGCCAGAGTGCTCTTGCCTGCGCCCGACAAGCCGCTGAACAACACCGTGGCCGGCTGCTGGCCGAAACGCAGGGCGCGCTCTTCGGTGGCGACATGCGCCAGGCTGCCGTGCTGCGCAGCGCCGCCATGACCCACCGGTGGCGCGATGATCATGCCCGCGGCGACCGTGCCGTTGGTCAAGCGATCGATCACGATGAACGCGCCGGTGGTGCGGTTGCTGTCGTAACCGTCCAGGGCGATGGCGGCGTCCAGGCTGACCTTGACCCGACCAATTTCGTTGAGCTGCAGCGAACTCGCCGGGCCTTCGGCCAGGGTGTTTACGTCCACGCGGTGCACGATGCTGGTGATGGAACCCGGCACGTAGCTGGTGGCGCGTTTGATGTCGTATTTCTTGCCCGGCAGCATCGGTTCTTCAGCCATCCACACCAGCATGGCGTCGAAGGCGTCGGTCACTTGCGGCACGTTGTCGGCATGCACCAACAGGTCGCCACGGGAGATGTCGATCTCATCTTCCATGGTCAAGGTCACGGCCTGGCCTGGGCCTGCGTGTTCCAGCTCACCTTCAAAGGTGACGATGGATTTGACGCGGCTGCTCTTGCCCGACGGCAATACCACCACTTCGTCACCCTTGTGCACGATGCCGCTCGCCAGGGTGCCGGCAAACCCACGGAAGTTCAGGTTCGGGCGGTTGACGTATTGCACCGGGAAACGCAGGTCGGTGTAGTTGCGGTCGTTGGCGATCTCGACAGTCTCCAAGATCTCCATCAGCGACTGGCCGGTGTACCAGGGCGAACGCTCGCTCTTGTTCACCACGTTGTCGCCCTTGAGCGCCGACATCGGCACGAAGGCCAGGGTGCTCGGCTTGAATGCGATACCTTCGGCGAACTTCAGGTAATCGGCCTTGATCGACTCGAATACGCTTTGGTCAAAGCCGTTGATGTCCATCTTGTTGATGGCCACCACGATGTGTTTGATGCCCAGCAACGAGGCGATGTAGCTGTGACGACGGGTCTGGGTCTGCACGCCGTAGCGGGCGTCGATCAGGATGATCGCCAGGTCACAGGTAGACGCACCGGTGGCCATGTTGCGGGTGTACTGCTCATGGCCGGGGGTATCGGCGATGATGAATTTGCGCTTGGCGGTGGAGAAATAGCGGTAGGCAACATCGATGGTGATGCCCTGCTCACGCTCGGCCTGCAGGCCATCGACCAGCAACGCCAGGTCTATATCGTCACCGGTGGTGCCGGACTTCTTCGAGTCGCGGGTAATGGCTTCCAGGTGATCTTCGTAGATCATCTTGGAGTCGTGCAGCAGGCGCCCGATCAGGGTGCTCTTGCCGTCATCGACGTTGCCGCAGGTCAGGAAGCGCAACATCTCTTTGCGCTCGTGCTGGCCCAGGTAGGCGAGGATGTCCTCGCTGATCAAATCAGATTGATGCGACATGACAGCCCCTTAGAAATAGCCTTGACGTTTTTTATCTTCCATCGAGCCTGCACCATCGTGGTCGATGACACGGCCCTGGCGCTCGGAAGTTCGCGTCAGGAGCATTTCCTGAATGATGTCCGTCAGCGTCTCGGCTTCGGACTCCACCGCACCCGTCAACGGGTAGCAGCCAAGGGTGCGGAAACGTACTTTCTTTTTGACGATACGGGCTTTGTCTTCGTCGGACAGGTGCTCGAGGATGCGGTCGTCGTCGATCATGATCAACGTGCCGTTCTTCTCGATCACCTCGCGCTCGGCGGCGAAGTACAGCGGCACGATCGGAATGCCTTCCAGGTAGATGTACTGCCAGATGTCAAGCTCGGTCCAGTTGGACAGCGGGAACACGCGGATCGACTCGCCCTTGTTGACGTTGCCGTTGTAGACGTTCCACAGCTCCGGGCGTTGGTTCTTCGGGTCCCAACGGTGCTTGCTGTCGCGGAACGAGTACACGCGCTCTTTGGCACGGGATTTCTCTTCATCGCGACGGGCACCGCCGAATGCTGCGTCGAAACCATGCTTGTCCAGCGCCTGCTTGAGGCCCTCGGTCTTCATGATATCGGTGTGCTTGGCACTGCCGTGGGTGAACGGGTTGATGTTCTGCGCCACGCCATCGGGGTTGATGTGGGTGATGAGGTCCAGCCCCAATTCCTCGACCATCTTGTCGCGGAACTTGTACATCTCCTGGAATTTCCAGCGAGTGTCGACGTGCATCACCGGAAATGGCAGTTTGCCCGGGAAGAAGGCCTTGCGTGCCAGGTGCAGCATCACGGCGGAGTCTTTACCGATCGAGTAGAGCATCACCGGGTTATCGAACTCGGCGGCGACCTCGCGGATGATGTGGATGCTTTCCGCCTCCAGCTGTTTCAGATGCGTCAGTTTGTCGACCATGGTTACTCACGGAAAAACGATCTTATGGACGGCCAGCGGGCCGTGTTCGAGCGAGGCATGCTAGCACAGCAACTTCTTCTATTTAGGGAGCCAGCTAGACCGAAACGGTATATGAATATGCCGCCGAGTTTGGCGCCCAACTCGCTCAATGTGGGATCTGGCTTGCCTGCGATACAGGCGCCGTGCTCCTTCAGGCTGACCGAGGTGATGCCATCGCAGGCAAGCCAGCGCCCACGGTGTTCATGCTGTGCTTTAGATCGGATTGGGGCAGTCGATGAACAGATGCTCCAGGGCAAAGCGCCGCGCCAGATAGTCGCCTAGCGCCTGCACGCCATAGCGTTCGGTGGCGTGATGGCCGGCGGCGATGAAGCTGATGTCGTTTTCCCGGGCGCTGTGGAAGGTCTGTTCGGACGCTTCACCGCTCAGGTACAAATCGACACCCGCGGCAATCGCCTGGTCGATGTAGCCCTGGCCGCCACCGGTACACCAGCCGACGCGGCGAATCATCTCGCTGCCTTCGATCAGCAGCGGTTCGCGGCCCATCACGTCCTGCACGCGACGGGCGAAGTCGCGGGGTGACAAGGGCTCGGCCAGGGAGCCGACCAGGCCGACGATTTTTGGGTTGCCGGGGTCCAGCGGGCCTTCGACGGTGATGTCCAGGTGGCGAGCCAGTTGCACGTTGTTGCCGACATCGGCGTGCAGGTCCAGGGGCAAGTGGTAAGCCAGCAGGCTGATGTCATGCTTGAGCAGGGTTTTGAGGCGGCGCTGCTTCATGCCGGTGATGCATGGGTTTTCGCCCTTCCAGAAGTAACCGTGGTGCACCAGTACCAGGTCGGCCTTGGCTTCGACGGCGGCGTCCAGCAGGGCTTGGCTGGCGGTCACGCCGCTGACGATGCGCATCACTTGGGGCCGGCCCTCGACCTGCAGGCCATTGGGGCAGTAATCGGCAATTTTGGCGCTGCCGAGGTAGCGGTCGGCTTCCTCGACGAGGGTAGTAAGGGGCACGGCCATAAAAGACTCCTAAATATCCCGTTCGCAGGCGTCACAGCCTCGTATAATGCGCGACATTATGGGCGCTCTCCCGCCCCCTGCAACCTGTCAGGACTTACTTGATGCTCAAGGCACTGCGTTTTTTTGGATGGCCATTGTTGGCTGGCGTGCTGATCGCGATGCTGATTATCCAGCGTTATCCCCAGTGGGTGGGCCTGCCCACACTGGATGTGAACCTGCAACAGGCGCCGCAGACCAACACAGTGGTGCAAGGGCCGGTGACCTATGCCGATGCCGTGGTCATCGCCGCTCCGGCGGTGGTCAACCTGTACACCACCAAGGTCATCAACAAGCCCGCGCATCCGTTGTTTGAAGACCCGCAATTTCGCCGCTACTTCGGTGACAACGGCCCCAAGCAGCGCCGCATGGAATCCAGCCTCGGCTCCGGCGTAATCATGAGCCCCGAAGGCTACATCCTCACCAACAACCACGTGACCACGGGCGCCGACCAGATCGTGGTGGCCCTGCGTGACGGCCGCGAAACCCTGGCCCGTGTGGTGGGCAGCGACCCGGAAACGGATCTGGCGGTACTCAAGATTGATCTGAAGAACCTGCCGGCCATCACCCTCGGCCGCTCCGACGGTTTGCGCGTGGGCGATGTAGCGCTGGCCATCGGCAACCCTTTCGGGGTGGGGCAAACGGTGACCATGGGCATCATCAGCGCCACCGGGCGTAACCAGTTGGGCCTTAACAGCTACGAAGATTTCATCCAGACCGACGCGGCGATCAACCCCGGCAACTCGGGCGGTGCGCTGGTGGACGCCAATGGCAACCTGACTGGCATCAACACCGCGATTTTTTCCAAGTCTGGCGGTTCACAGGGCATTGGTTTTGCCATCCCGGTAAAGCTGGCGATGGAAGTGATGAAGTCGATCATCGAGCACGGCCAGGTGATTCGCGGCTGGCTGGGCATTGAAGTACAGCCCTTGACCAAGGAACTGGCCGAGTCATTTGGCCTGACCGGGCGTCCAGGCATCGTGGTAGCGGGGATCTTCCGCGACGGCCCGGCGCAGAAAGCCGGCCTGCAACTGGGCGATGTGATCCTCAGCATCGACGGCGCGCCGGCGGGTGATGGCCGCAAGTCGATGAACCAGGTGGCGCGGATCAAGCCGACCGACAAGGTGGCGATCCTGGTGATGCGCAACGGCAAGGAGATCAAACTGTCGGCGGAAATCGGCCTGCGCCCACCACCGGCGACCGCGCCAGTCAAAGAAGAGCAATAACTGTCGCGACCCAAGCGCCCGTTCGCGGGCGCTTGTAAGGCCATATTTCTTAGCGATTCATTCTCATTAGCCATGTTATATTGTTTCAATATCGCTATTGGAACGCTCTATCATGTCGTCTCGAAAGTTTGTGCCCTTGGCCGGCCTGACCCTGGGTTTGCTGCTCGACCCTGCCTACGCCGAAGAAAACACCCTGGAACTGGACACCATCAGCGTCACTTCCGACGCCTATGAATCCGCTACCGGTCCGGTCGACGGCTACCGTGCCACCCGCTCTGCCAGTGCGACCAAGACCGACACGGCCTTGCGCGACATCCCGCAGTCGATCAGCGTGATTCCGGCCACGGTACTCAAAGACCTGGGCAGTACCAGCGTTGAACGCGCCCTGGAATTCGCCGGCGGTGTGTCCAAGCAAAACAACTTCGGCGGCCTGACTCTCTACGAATACAGCGTGCGCGGCTTCACCACATCCGAGTTCTACCAGGATGGTTTCAGCGCCAACCGTGGTTACCCCAGCACCCCGGACGCGGCGAATATCGAGCGCATTGAAGTGCTCAAAGGCCCCGCCGCCAGCCTTTATGGGCGTGGCGATCCCGGCGGCACGGTGAATATCGTCACCAAGAAACCCCAGCCCGAGGCCTTCACCACGCTGCAAACCAGCGCAGGCAGTTGGGACCGTTACCGCACCGCGCTGGATGTGAATACGCCGCTGGACAGCGAGAGGCGTGTGCTGACGCGAGTGAACCTGGCCGTTGAAGACAACCACAGCTTTCGCGATCACGTCGACGCCAAGCGCGTGTTCGTCGCACCCTCCTTCAGTTGGCAACTGGACCCGGACACCACGCTGCTGGTGGAAAGCGAATTCGTGCGCCACAGCTCCACCTTCGACCGGGGCATCGTCGCCAACACCGGCATGTCCCATTCCACCTTCCTCGGCGAGCCCAACGACGGCAATATCCGCAACCACAACAACCGCATTCAGGCGGCGTTGGAACACCACCTCAACGACGCCTGGAAACTGCGCCTGGCCAGCCATTACAAGCAGGGCAGCCTATGGGGCGATGCTTCGGAAAGCCGAGCGTTGAACGCAAACGGCCACAGCGTCAATCGCCGCTACCGTGAACGCTCCACCGGTTGGCATGACAGCATCACCCAGCTGGAACTACGCGGGGTGTTCGATATCGGCAGTTGGCAACATGAGCTGTTGATCGGCACCGAATACGAGGATTACCGCAAGAAAGAGCGTGTGACGACGATCGCTGGCGACTATCCCATCGACATCTACAAACCGGTGTACGGCCAGCCCAAACCCAACGGCAAACGCTCCGGTACCGACTTCTTCGAACAGACCAAAAGCCACGCACTGAACCTGCAAGACCAGATCATCTTCACCGACCGCCTGCGCGGCATGATCGGTGCGCGCTTCGAACACTTCGAACAAAGCACCGACGACTTCACCCTCAACCACGCCAAGAGCCGCCAAACCCACGACGCCTTCACTCAACGCGCCGGCCTGCTCTACCAGCTCACGCCAGAAGTCGGCGTGTTTGCCAACGCCTCCACCTCGTTCAAGCCCAATGGCGGTCTGGATGCCGGTGGCAAGTCCTTCAAGCCCGAAGAAGGCGTGGGTTATGAGGTGGGCATCAAGAGCGAGCTGTTTGACGACCGCCTCAGCGCCACTCTGGCGGCCTTTCATATCGAAAAGGAAAACGTGCTGACCCTGGACCCGGCGACCAACCTCAACCGCGCCATGGGCAAGGCCCGCAGCCAGGGCTTCGACCTGCAAGTAACCGGGCAAGTGACCGACGCAGTCCGCGTGATCGGCGCCTTGGCCTACATCGACGCTGAAGTGACCAAGGGCGACAAAATCATCCCCACGGGCAGCCGCATTCTCGGCGTGGCCAAGCGCAGCGGCAGTGTGTTGGGTGTGTATGAATTCCAGGACGGCGCATTGCGTGGCTCAGACCTGGGCGCAGCGTTCACCTATGTAGGTGACCGCTCAGGCGAAGCCGGCACAGGCTTCGAACTGCCCGCCTACCACACCGTGGATTTGCTGGCCCATTACAAGGCCACGCAGAACGTGACGGTGGGGCTGAACCTCAACAACCTGTTCAATGAAAAGTACTACGAGCGGTCCTACAGCAACTATTGGGTCAACCCCGGCGAGCCGCGCAACTTCACGGTTAGCCTGACCCTTAATCTGTAGATACAGTCAAAATGTGTGGCTTGCCTGCGATGACCATAGGTAATCACGATGCGAAGCGAGCCGCTCTTGATCTTGATCTGCTTGTGATCTTGATCTCAGGCGCCCCGTTAAACCACGCTGGCCGAACGCAGGCTTGAATTCGTGGGTAACCCGGCAGGACGCCGGGTTAGCCGCCCCGCGCCATGGATGGCGCGTGGCGGCGGCCCACGGATTCAAGCCTGTGTTCGGGCACACCGAGCCTAGGCGAGGTGCCGAGTGGTGGGGCAAGAGCCCTTTGGTTACTTTGGGCTGGGCCGGCATTCCGGCTCTTTTCCAAAGTGACCCGCTGTAAAAGCGGAACCCTAAGCAGCCGTTACCGCAGGAATGGATATGTACACAATCCAACTGTGTTGACTGCCATGCCGCCTTCGCGAGCAAGCCCGCTCCCACAATTGGTCCGCGGGGGGTCAAGTAGGGAAGCGTCGCGGTTAGGCCGCCATCGCAGGCAAGCCAGCTCCCACAATTGGATCACCGCAGGGCTCGATTACAAGGCAACCGGCGCCCGTTCGCACAGGGTATTAAGCGCCGCCGCCCACTGCGGCTCGTCATTCAGGCAAGGCACCAACACCAACTCCTCGCCCCCCGCTTCACGAAATTGCTCGCGACCGCGATCGCCAATTTCCTCCAACGTCTCAATACAGTCGGCGACGAACGCCGGGCACATCACCAGCAGCTTCTTCACCCCTTGCTGGGCCAATGCCTCAAGGCGCGCCTCGGTGTAGGGTTCGATCCACTTGGCCCGGCCCAGGCGGGACTGGAACGCCACCGACCATTTGCCCTCCGGCAAACCCAGCCGCTCGGCCACATCCCGCGCCACGCTGAAGCACTGCGCGCGGTAACAGGTGGCAAGCACTTCAGGGGATGCGTTCTTGCAGCAGTCGGCGTCCTTGAAGCAGTGCTGGCCGGTAGGGTCGAGCTTGGTCAGGTGACGCTCAGGCAAACCATGGAAACTGAGCAGCAAGTGATCGTAATCCTGCTCCACATAAGCGCGCACACTCGCCGCCAGCGCATCGAGGTACTCAGGCTGATCGTAGAACGGTTGCAGGATCGAAAACTGCACATTCAGTTGCTTGTCGCGCACCACTCGCTTGGCTTCCTCTATCACCGTGGTGACGGTGCTGTCGGCAAATTGAGGGTACAACGGCGCCAGTGTGATTTTTTGAATACCCTGGGCGGCCAGGCGCGTCAGGACCGTTTCCAGGGACGGTTCGCCGTAACGCATCGCCAGTTCCACCGGGCCTTGGGTCCACTGCGCGGTCATCTGCTGTTGCAGGCGGCGGCTCAGCACCACCAGCGGCGAACCTTCGTCCCACCAGATCGACGCATAGGCATGGGCCGATTGCTCGGGGCGCTTGATCAGGATCAGCGACACCAGCAAGCGCCGCACCGGCCACGGCAAGTCGATCACATAAGGGTCCATCAGGAACTGATTGAGGTAGCTGCGCACATCGGCCACTGAAGTGGACTTTGGCGAACCCAGGTTGACCAGTAACAACGCGTGATCGGTCATGCAACATCCTATCTTTAGAGGCGGCTGGACAAGTCGTCCAGAGCCGCACGCAACTCAGTGAACTGGAAAGTGAAACCTGCGGCCTGCAGCCGTTCAGGCAAAGCCTTTTGCCCGCCCAGCAACAAGCCGGACAACTCACCCAGGCCAACCTTCAACGCAAATGCCGGCATCGGCATGAACGCCGGGCGGTGCAGCACCTGGCCCAAGGTCTTGGCAAATTCGCGGTTGCGCACCGGGTGTGGCGCGCAGGCATTATAAGGACCGTTGGCGTCTTGCTTGTGCAGAAGAAAATCAATCAGGGCGATTTGATCCTTGATATGCACCCAGGGCATCCACTGCCGTCCACTGCCAATCGGCCCGCCCAGCGCCAGTTTGAACGGCAGCAGCAGGCGCGACAAAAAGCCGCCCTCGGCAGACAGCACCAACCCCGTACGCACCAGCACCACGCGAATGCCCAAGGCTTCGGCACGCTGGGCGGTTTCCTCCCAGGCGATACACAACTGGCTGGGGAAGTCATCCAGCACCGGGCCGCTGGCTTCGGTCAGTTCGCGCTCGCCGCCGTCGCCGTACCAACCCACCGCAGAACCGGAGATCAGCACCGCCGGTTTTTGCTCCAGGCTTTCCATCCAGGCCAGCAAGGTTTCGGTGAGGTGAATGCGACTGTTCCACAGCAATGCCTTGCGCTTGTGGGTCCAAGGCCGGTCGGCGATAGGCGCGCCTGCCAGGTTGACCACCGCGTCCACCGCGCCAATCACCTCTTGTAGACGAGCCACCCCGAGCACCTGCGCACCACACACCTGGGCGACCGTTTCCGGTTGCCGGCTCCACACCGTCAGGCGATGGCCTTGCGCGAGCCAGTGCTTGCAGAGTTGGCGACCGATCAAGCCGGTACCGCCGGTCAGCAAAATATGCATGGGACTCTCCTCATGTAACGTTCGCCGCCGCTCACTGGTCTATTTTATAAGCAGGGATCAATTTGATAATTGAGCGTGACGGGGGTTCAAGCCTTAGCTTAACCATAGGTCACGCCACACAATCAGGCACGCCAAAACTTATACCAAAAAACAATATTGTACAGCTATTGGTGTCGGCGTAGTCTGTACCCAACGGTAAAACGAGGCCTCCCATGACTGTTCCCATCGCGATCATTGGTACCGGCATCGCCGGTCTCTCCGCCGCCCGAGCGTTACAAGACGCCGGGCACGCAGTACAACTCTTCGATAAAAGCCGCGGCAGCGGTGGCCGCATGTCCAGTAAGCGCAGCGACGCCGGCGCGCTGGACATGGGCGCGCAATATTTCACCGCCCGCGACCGGCGCTTCGTCAACGAAGTGCAGCGCTGGCAAAGCAACGGCTGGGCCGAGCAGTGGAAGCCCCAGCTGTATAACTTCAAGTCCGGGCAATTGACGCCCTCCCCCGATGAGCAGATCCGCTGGGTGGGCACACCGCGCATGAGCGCCATCACCCGCGCCCTGCTCGACGACTTGCCGGTGGAGTTCGGTTGCCGCATCACCGAAGTCTTCCAGGGCACGCAGCACTGGAACCTGCTCGACGCGGACGGCGGCAATCACGGCCCTTTCAGTCACGTGATCATTGCCACGCCGGCGCCCCAAGCCACCGCCCTGCTGGCCGCCGCGCCCAAGCTGGCGAGCGCCGCCGCCGGGGTGAAAATGGACCCGACCTGGGCCATCGCCCTGGCGTTCGACAAGCCCCTGGATACGCCGATGGAGGGCTGCTTCGTGCAAGACAGCCCACTCGACTGGCTGGCGCGCAACCGCAGCAAGCCTGGGCGCGACACCACCCTCGACACCTGGGTGCTGCACGCCACCAGCGCCTGGAGCAAGGCCCACCTAGACCTGCCCAAGGAAGCGGTGATCGAACACCTGCACGGCGCCTTTGCCGAATTGCTGCACAGCGCCATGCCCGCGCCGTCGTTCAGCCTGGCGCATCGCTGGCTCTACGCACGCCCCTCCAGCAGCCATGAGTTCGGTGTGCTGGCCGACGCCGACCTGGGCTTGTTCGTTTGCGGCGACTGGTGCCTGTCCGGTCGGGTGGAAGGTGCCTGGTTGAGTGGCCAGGAAGCGGCGCGACGCTTGATCGAGCACCTGCAATGAACCGCATCAACCCCGCCAAACTGCTGCTGTCAAAATGGACGGCAGCTCATCCTCGCCACAAGGAAAAACACTTCCTGGTCACCGAGTTGTTCCGTGACGACGAGGGCACGGTGCTGGACATCGAACTGCAGGCCATCCTGACTCGGCGCGCCGAACGCCTGCCCTGGCAGACCCTGAAAAACGCTGAAGACTGGAAAATCGGCTGGAAATAAAGCGGCGGCACAAACCTGTACAAATTATTTGACTTGTACAACATCGAGCCTATGATGAGATTTAGTTGTACAAGATTTTTAGCTTGTACAGGATTCTTGCAGAGGTTTGCTTATGTCCAGCCATGTGAAACCGAAGATCGCCATCAGCGCCTGCCTTCTGGGTGAGAACGTGCGCTTCAATGGCGGTCATAAACAGTCCCTGCTATGCAGCCAGACCCTGAGTGACTACTTCGATTTTGTCCCGTTGTGCCCTGAAGTTGCCATCGGCCTGGGCATTCCTCGGCAAGCGATCCGCCTGGTCGGCGATCCCAACCAACCGCAGGCTGTGGGCAGCGTAAACCCTGCGCTCAATGTCACTCAGCCACTGGACGATTACGGCCAGCAAATGGCCCGGGAACATACCGACCTGTGCGGCTACATTTTCATGCAAAAGTCACCGTCTTGTGGGCTGGAGCGGGTCAAGGTGTACCGCGACAACGGCACGCCCGTCGACGGTGGCGGGCGCGGTATTTACGCCCAGGCGTTTTGTGCCCGCCACCCCAACCTGCCGGTGGAAGAGGACGGTCGCCTGAACGACCCGGTGCTTCGAGAAAACTTCCTCACTCGCGTATTCGTGTACGCCAGTTGGCAGCAACTGTTGGCCGACGGCCTTACCCGTCACCGCTTGCTGACGTTTCACTCGCGCTACAAGTACCTGCTGATGGCCCACAGCCCGGCGCATTACAAAAGCCTGGGCCACTTGCTCGGCAGCATGGGCAAGGGCATTGACCTGCAAGCTCTGGCCGACGGCTATTTCAGCGAACTGATGGCGGGCCTGAAAAAATGCGCAACTCGCGGTACCCATACCAATGTGCTGCAACACATCAGTGGCTACCTCAAGCAGGCCATCAGCGCCGATGACAAACAGGAAATGCAGACCGTCATCGGCCAATACCGCCACGGCATCGTGCCACTGGTGGTGCCGCTGACCCTGCTCAAACACCACTTTCGCCAACATCCGGACCGCTACATCGCGCAGCAGGCCTACCTGCAACCGCACCCGGAAAACCTCAGCCTGCGTAATGCGATCTAACCCATGAAACCTGCCCTGCTCGACGAACCCGGCGAAGACATCGCCCTGGCCCTGGAAAACGGCTGGCTGCCGATCCGCGAGGTGGCGCGCCAGACCGGCGTGAATGCGGTGACGCTGCGCGCGTGGGAGCGCCGCTACGGCCTCATCGTGCCCCAGCGCACGCCCAAAGGGCATCGGTTGTTCAGCGCCGAACACGTGCAACGCATCCAGGCCATCCTCACCTGGCTCAATCGCGGCGTGCCGGTCAGCCAGGTCAAAGGGCTGATCGACTCCGCCCAAGGTAGCCCGGAGCCGATGGAAAACGAGTGGCAGAGCCTGCGCCAGCATTTGGTGAGTGCCATCAGTGAACTGGCCGAGCGCCGGGTCGATGACGCCTTCAACCAGGCCATGGCGCTGTACCCACCACGCACCTTGTGCGAGCAACTGATGCTGCCGCTGCTCAACGAGCTGGAACAACGCTGGCAGGGCCAGTTCGGCGCGCAGATGGAGCGGGTGTTCTTCCTGTCCTGGCTGCGCAGCAAGTTTGGCGCACGGATCTATCACAACAATCGTCAACTCCACGGCGCGCCGCTGTTGCTGGTCAATCATTCCGACCTGCCCCTGGAACCCCACCTGTGGCTCAGCGCCTGGCTGGCCAGCAGTGCCGATTGCCCGGTGGAAGTGTTCGATTGGCCGCTGCCGATGGGCGAACTCGCCCTGGCGGTGGAACACCTGCAACCGCGTGCGGTGCTGCTGTATTCGAGCAAGGCGTTGCAGGTGCCGGCCCTCAGCAAACTGCTGGGCGGCATCCGTTGCCCAACCGTGATTGCCGGACCAACGGTGTGCATCCACCACGCCGAGTTGGGCGTATTAACCCAGGACATCCCTGAGTTGTCCGTGGCCGAGGACCTGTTGTCGGCCCATCAATTATTGATCCAGCGTGGAATTGTCTGAATGCATCTGATCTGGTTGCGCACCGACTTGCGCCTGCACGACAACACTGCCCTGGCGGCCGCGAGCCAGCGCGGCCCCGTCGCGGCTGTTTACCTGATCACACCCGAGCAATGGCAGGCGCATGATGACGCGCCGTGCAAAGTCGATTTCTGGCTGCGCAACTTGCAGCACCTGAGCCAGGCACTGGACAACCTCAACATCCCCCTGTTAATCCGCCACGCCGCGACCTGGGACCAGGCGCCGACGGTACTGAGCCAACTGTGCCGCGAGCTGTCGGTGGAGTCGGTACACGTCAACGAGGAATACGGCATTCACGAGAGCCGCCGCGACAGCGCCGTGGCCCAGGCCCTGGAAGCTGACGGCGTGACCTTCCACAGCTACCTGGACCAACTGTTTTTCCAGCCGGGTAGTGTGCTGACCAAGACCGGCACCTACTTCCAGGTGTTCAGCCAGTTCCGCAAGGTCTGCTACAGCCGCCTGCACAGCGCCCTGCCCCGCAGGGTGCCGACGCCAAAGGCCCAGGCGGAGCCTGGCGTGAAGAGCGACCCTGTGCCAACGGCAGTCGAAGGGTTCCCGACACCCAGCGAAACCTTGCGTGCCCTCTGGCCCGCTGGCGAAGACGAAGCGCGCCGTCGCCTTGATGCCTTCGCCGATCAGCAGATCAGCTATTACAAGGACGAACGCGACTTCCCGGCCAAGCCCGGCACCAGTCAGCTTTCTGCCTACCTGGCCGCCGGAGTGGTTTCGCCGCGCCAGTGCTTGCACGCCGCGCTGCAAACCAACCAGGGCGAGTTCGAAAGCGGCGACATCGGCGCCATCACCTGGATCAACGAGCTGCTGTGGCGCGAGTTCTACAAGCACATCCTGGTCGGCTACCCACGGGTTTCCCGCCACCGCGCGTTTCGCCCGGAAACCGAAGCGCTGGCCTGGCGCAAGGCGCCCGAAGACCTGGCCGCCTGGCAACAGGCGCGCACCGGCTTGCCGATCATCGACGCGGCCATGCGCCAACTGCTGGAAACCGGCTGGATGCACAACCGCCTGCGCATGGTGGTGGCGATGTTCCTGACCAAAAACCTGCTGATCGACTGGCGCGAAGGCGAGCGCTTCTTCATGCGCCACCTGATCGACGGTGATCTGGCGGCCAACAACGGCGGCTGGCAGTGGAGTTCGTCCACCGGCACCGACTCGGCGCCGTATTTCCGGATATTCAGCCCGCTGAGCCAATCGGAAAAATTCGACGGCGACGGCGTATTCATCAAACGCTGGCTCCCGGAACTGGCCGCGCTGAATAAAAAACAAGTGCACAACCCCGAAGCGGCTGGCGGCCTGTTCGGCGTGGCGGATTACCCGCGTGCCATCGTCGATTTGAAACAGTCTCGCGAGCGCGCCTTGGCCGCATTTCGCCGGCTGCCTTCGCGTCAGGAGATGGCCGAACATGAGTGACTTCCTGCGCCAGTTCGCCCCCACCTTCGCCACGCTGGACAAGCACAACCTGCACCTGCTCGGCCGCCTGTACAGCGAGGACGTCGCCTTCGCCGACCCCCTGCATGAAGTTCAGGGCCTGCCAGCGTTGCAGCGTTACTTTGCCGACTTGTACAGCAACGTCAGCGAGCTGAATTTTGACTTCCACGGCTTCGATACCGTGGCCGAAGGCGAGGGCTACCTGCGCTGGACTATGCGTTTTCGTCACCCACGCCTGGCCGGCGGCCAGGTGATCGAGGTGCCAGGCTGTTCCCATTTGATGTGGCACGACAAGGTTTACCGCCATCGCGACTACTTCGATGCCGGCGCCCTGCTCTATGAACATGTCCCCCTACTGGGTCGCGTTATTCGTTGGCTGAAAAGGAGAATGGGATGAGCCTTACACCGCCCCGTCGTTATTGGCTGACCGGCGCCAGCAGTGGTATCGGTGCGGCGCTGGCCGTGGAGTTGCTCGAGAGCGGCGCCCAAGTGGCCCTGAGTTCCCGCACCCAAGGCCCGCTGGATGCCCTCGCCGTTCGATATCCAGGCCAGGTGCTGGTGGTGGCCGGCGACCTGACCAACAGCCAGACCGTGCGCGAGATCGGTGAGCGTATCAGCGAGGTCTGGGGTTCGCTGGACACGGTGATCCTCAACGCCGGCACTTGTGAATACGTCGACGCCCGGCAATTTGACGCCTCGATCATCGAGCACGTGGTGCGTACCAACCTGCTGGCGAGCAGTTATTGCATCGAGGCCGCGCTGCCGCTGTTGCGCGCCGGGCGTACCCCGCATCTGGTGGGCGTGGCCAGTGCCGTGACCTACCTGCCCATGCCTCGCGCCGAAGCCTACGGCGCGTCCAAGGCCGGCCTGCGTTACTTGTTCGAATCCCTGCGTATCGGCCTGTCGCCAGAAAACATCGATGTCACGGTGATCAGCCCAGGCTTCGTCGACACGCCGCTGACCGAGCGCAATGATTTCCCGATGCCCCTGAGCTGGCCGGCCGACAAAGCCGCGAAACACATCTTCGCCAAGCTGGAAAAACGCCCGCTGGAAATCGCCTTTCCGGCCCTGTTCATTGCCACCTTGTGGCCGCTGTCGAAGCTGCCCAACCGCGCGCAACTGATCATCGGCAAACGCATGCTGCGCAGCCCGCCACCGAAGAAGGACGACCTGTGAAGATCGCCATTATCGGCAGCGGCATCGCCGGGCTGACCAGCGCCTACCTGCTCAGCCGTCGCCACGACATTACGCTGTTCGAGGCCAGTGACTGCATTGGCGGGCATACCCACACGGCCAAGGTGACGGTCGACGGCAAAAGCTATGCGGTGGACACGGGCTTCATTGTGTTCAACGACTGGACCTACCCCAACTTCATCCGTCTGCTGGAGCAGATCGGGGTCAGGTTCAAACCCACCGAGATGAGCTTTTCGGTGTGTGACCAAAGCACTGGCTTTGAGTACAACGGCAACAACCTCAACAGCCTGTTTGCCCAGCGCCGCAACATCCTGTCGCCGGGGTTCTGGGGCATGTTGCGCGATATCCTGCGCTTCAATCGCCAGGCGCCCCTGGACTTGCAAGAGCAGCGCATCAGCGCCGACATGACCCTGGGCGATTACCTCACCGCTGGCGGCTATGGCCCCAGGTTTATCCGGCATTACATCGTGCCGATGGGCGCGGCCATCTGGTCGATGTCCCTGGCCGATATGCTCAAGTTTCCGCTGCAGTTTTTTGTGCGTTTCTTCAAGAACCACGGCTTGCTCTCGGTGAGCAACCGCCCGCAATGGTGTGTGATCGAAGGCGGCTCCAGCTGTTATATCGAGCCGCTGACCCGCAGCTTTCGCGAACAGATACGGCTCAACTGCCCTGTGCATAAGGTGCAACGCAGCGACGAGGGTGTGGTTATCCACAGCCCGGCCGGCAGCGAAACCTTCGACCGCGTGGTGTTCGCCTGCCACAGCGATCAGGCCCTGGCCTTGCTCGATGACCCCAGCCAGGCCGAACAGCAGATCCTCGGTGCCCTGCCCTACGCCGACAACGACGTGGTGCTGCACACCGACACACGCCTGCTGCCCGACCGCAAACTGGCCTGGGCCAGCTGGAACTATCGGCTGACGGGCAACGTGCAACAACAGGCCGCCGTCACCTATGACATGAACATCCTGCAAGGCATCGACAGCGCCACTACCTTTTGCGTCAGCCTCAACCAGACGCCGATGATCAACCCGCTAAAGATCCTGGCGCGCTACACCTACGCCCATCCGCAATACAGCCTGGCCGCAGTCGCCGCACAGGCACGCTGGAAAGAATTGAACGGCGTGCGCAATACCTTCTACTGCGGGGCCTACTGGGCCAACGGCTTTCACGAAGACGGCGTGGTCAGCGCTCTGCGCGTGGCCCAGGCGTTTGGGGAAACCCTGTGAACAGCGCCCTGTACAGCGGCTGGATCGCCCATCGGCGGTTTACGCCCAAGGCCCACGCCTTTCGCTACCGCATCGGCCTGCTGTACCTGGACCTCAGCGAAGAGGACGAAGTACTGGGGCTCTCGCCGCTGGCTGGCACGAGTCGCCTGGCGCCTTTCGGTTTCCGCCAGCAGGATTACCTGCGTGAATTCACGCGCCACGGCATGAGCTTGAGCGATGCTGTGCGCGACGAAGTCGGCAAGGCCCTGGGGCATACGCCCCAGGGCGCTATCTGCCTGCTGACCCAGGCCCGCAGTTGGGGCCTGGCTTTTAACCCGGTGAGTTTCTTCTACTGCTTCGAGGCTGACGGGCGACTGGCCGCGATCCTGTGTGAAGTGACCAACACCCCATGGCGCGAGCGCTATCACTACGTGCTGCCTGCCCAGGCACTGGGCGCCGATGAGCACCAGCATTTCGCCGTGGCCAAGGCCTTCCATGTGTCGCCGTTTTTGCCTCGCGAGCTGGAATACCGCATGAGTTTCAGCCCGCCCGCAGCCAGGCTCGGCGTGCATATGGCCGATTGGCAGGGCACGCAAAAAGTCTTCGACGCCACCTTGAGCCTGGAAAAACAGGCACTGAGCCGCGCCAGCCTGCATCGCTATCTGTGGCGCTTCCCCTGGATGACCGCCAAGACCGGCCTTGCGATCTACTGGCAAGCCTTGCGCCTGCTGCTCAAACGCACACCGATTTTTTCCCACCAGGCCGCCGATGGCGCCTCTCGCACCGCAGTCGGGTATACCAAGGATCGCCACCATGAAATCCCCTAGCTTATCGGTCAAGGCTAACCGCCTGAACGTCAACGGCATGACCGCTGCGCTGTTGCGCAAAGGCGTGTTGCGCCAGCTCAGCCAATTGCGCCACGGCCAGTTGGTGATCATCGAGGATGGCGAGCGGCAAGTCTTCGGCGCACGGGAAGCGCACCTGCTGGGCGAGATCCAGATTCTCGACGCGGCGGTATGGGGGCTGGTAGCGGCCAATGGATCGATCGGCGCCGGCGAAGCGTTTATCCATGGTTACTGGACCAGCCCCGACCTCACCGCCGTCGTGCGGGTGATGGTCAGCAATCTGGAGGTGCTCGACGCCATGGAAGGCGGGCTGGCACGCCTGGCCCGGCCGTTCACTCAGGGCCTGCACTGGCTCAACCGCAACACACGCAAAGGCTCGCAAAAAAACATCGCCGCCCATTACGACCTGGGCAACGACCTGTTCGAAGAATTTCTCGACCCCACCATGATGTACTCGGCGGCGCAGTTCCTGACGCCTGATGACACCCTGGAGCAGGCACAGCTGAACAAGCTGGCGCGGATTTGCCAGAAACTGGCGCTCAAGCCCAGCGACCATCTGCTGGAAATCGGTACCGGCTGGGGCAGCATGGCGTTGTATGCGGCGCAGCATTATGGTTGCCGGGTCACCACCACGACCTTGTCCAAGGAGCAGTTCGCCTACACCGCCCAGCGTATCGAGGCGCTGGGCCTGCAAGATCAAGTGACCGTGCTGCTGAGCGATTACCGCGACCTCACCGGTGAGTACGACAAGCTGGTGTCGATCGAAATGATTGAAGCGGTGGGCCATCGTTTCCTGCCCACCTATTTCAAACAATGTGCCCAGTTGCTCAAGCCCGACGGCCTGATGCTGCTGCAAGCCATCACCATTCGTGAACAGCGCTTTGAGCAAGCCAAGCGCAGCGTCGACTTTATCCAGCGCTACATCTTCCCTGGTGGCGCGCTGCCCTGTGTACAAAACATGCTGCAGATCGTCAGCCGCGAAACCGACATGAACCTGCTGCACATGGAAGACTTCGGCCTGCACTACGCTCGCACCCTGCGCCTGTGGCATGAAAACTTTCGCCGCGCCCATGGCCGTCTTGCGGAACTCGGTTATGACGAATACTTCCTGCGCCTGTGGGAGTTTTACCTGTGCTACTGCGAAGGCGGCTTTATGGAGCGCACCATCGGCACCGCGCAGTTGCTGCTGGCCAAACCGGCGGCCATCAATCCGCCGCTGCTCGGGCGTTTCAGTGCTTAAATCCCTGGCCAATGCCGTGCTGTTTCAGTGCGGCTGGTTTGCCTGCGTACTCGGCGGCGATAGCCGTTGGTTGCTGATCGGCGTCGCGGCACTGGGCGCACACTTGCTGTGGATAAGTGCTTGGGCAAGAGAGGGGCAAGTGATTCTGGCCGTGACGGTGCTGGGAACGCTGGTCGATACAGCACTGCGCGGGCTCGGCGTGTTTGAGTTCAATACGCCGGGACCACTGATTCCGCTGTGGCTGATACTGTTATGGGCCTTGCTGGCCACCACCTTGCGCCATTGCCTGGCCTGGAGCGCACGGCCCTGGTGGCTGGCCAGCCTGCTAGGCGCGGTGGGCGGGCCGTTGTCTTATTACGCCGGCAGCCAATTGGCAGGCGTGAGTTTTGCGTACGGCACCACCCCGACACTGATCGGCCTGGCGCTGTTATGGGCCATGCTCTTTCCGCTGTTGCACGGGGTTGCACAGAGGCTGGAATACTGACGCCCGTCCGAGCATTCATACGCGTCTAGCGCACTTGCCTTACACTGCGCGCCTATGACCAACATCCCTCACATTCAAATCACCGAACCCGTCACCTGCTCGACGTGCGCGGCCTGTTGCTGCCAGCTGGAAGTCATGCTGATCACCGACACCGGCGTGCCGCAACGCTTTATCGATACCGACGATTGGGGAGGTGAGGTGATGCTGCGCCTGGACGACGGCTGGTGCGCAGCGCTGGACCGCGACACGATGATGTGCACGATCTATGAGCTTCGGCCGTTGATTTGCCGGGAGTTCGAGATGGGGGCGCCGGAATGCCTTGAAGAGCGCGAAGGTATTACCACGGCCTATCGCTGACCCCGAACTTCGTGACGATCACGGGCTTGTGTGGGAGCGGGCTTGCTCGCGAATGCGGTGGGTCAGTCTAAGTATGTGCTAGCTGATACACCGCTTTCGCGAGCAAGCCCGCTCCCACAGGGGGGCCAAGTGTTCTTGAGATTAGAGCGGCATGGTGTAGTGCAGCGAGTAGCTCTCTACCCCATCGTTATTGCTGCTGATGCCGGCATTGGAATAATGCGTGGCACGAATGCCCACTTCATGCCCGCCGTTGAACCGCAGGCCGAAACCCAGGCGGTCTTCGAACTGGAAGGACTGGCCGATGTTGTTGTCTTCCAGCCGAGTGCGAGAGAACAACGCCACGCCGATACCGGCTTCGATGTAGGGCTTGACCGACTCGCCGGCAAACTCATACACAAATACCGGCGAGAACGACAGGCTGCTGGCGCCTGCACGGTCGTCCCCTTCCCAATAGGTATAGGCGCCGCTCCAGTAGCCGGTCAGTCGGCCGACATTGCTCTGCATCCAGCTTTTGTCCCAATCGGAGGTCAGGCCCAGGCGGTAGGTCAGCGTCGAATCGCTGGTGCTCCCCAAGCCGAACTCCAGGCCGGCGGCCTGGGCTGAAACAGAGTGTCCCAACATAGCGGCCGCAATCGCAGCCAAACAGAACAAGCGCTTCATGTGAAACGTCCTTTGCAAACGGAATAATTGGGTTATGTACAGGCTAACGGGCTATAGAAGCCGACGCATAGCCAGAAGTTCAGCTTTTTTCAGTGTTATTTCACGAAATTTTCACGAGCCAAAGCTTCGCACAACTCCAGGATGTTTCCAAAGTGTCGGTAGGATATTTCTTAGGTGACACAGATCGCCGCTGGTCCAGAACTGTGTAGCTTCAGGTTCGCCAGCGGCCAGCAGGTCGCGCTCACCCAGCAAGCGCTTGAGCTGGCGCGCCACAGCGGCGCCGGTATCAATGAGGATGATGCTGGGGGGCAGCATCTGCGCCAGGAGTGGCTTGAGGAAGGGGTAATGAGTGCAACCCAGGATGATGGTGTCGCAACCGGCGCTGAGCAGCGGCTCTACATAGCCTTGCAGCAGGGCGCGCAAGGCCGGGCTGTTGAGGTCGCCGGCTTCAATCAGCTCCACCAGGCCTGGGCACGGCTGGGTAATCACTCGCACATCGGTGGCGAAGCGGTCGAGCAAGGCGGCGAACTTGGCGCTTTGCAGGGTACCGGTGGTGGCGAGCACACCCACCACGCCACTGCGCGTGGCTGCGGCCGCAGGTTTCACCGCAGGCTCCATACCGACCAATGGCCAGTCAGGGTAATCCTGGCGTAAGTCGGCCACGGCGGCGACAGTCGCCGTATTACAGGCAATCACAAAGGCCTTGGCGCCCCGCTCGCGGAAAAACTCAGCGACCGAGCGAGAACGCTCAAGAATGAACGCCGGCGTTTTCTCGCCATAAGGAATGTGCCCGCAGTCAGCCACGTACAACAGTGACTCGTGGGGCAACAACTGCTGGATTTCTTCCAGCACCGTGAGGCCGCCGATGCCGGAATCGAACACACCAATAGGCGCGCCCTTAACCATGCTTTGCCCCGCAGACGCTGCAGCCTGGGTCACGCTTGACGCGCAACTCGCGAAAACGCGTGGTCAGCGCATCGATCAACAACAGGCGCCCCACCAACGGCTCACCAAAACCGGCCAGCAGCTTCAAGGCTTCCAGCGCTTGCAGGCTGCCAACCACCCCCACCAACGGCCCGACAACGCCGGCTTCGCTGCAGGTCAGTTCAGTGTCGCTGCCGTGCCCGTACAAACAGTGGTAACAGGGGCTGTCGGCGCGACGGGGGTCGAATACCGACAACTGCCCCTCAAGGCGAATGGCCGCGCCACTGACCAGGGGTTTGCCGGCGGCGACGCAGGCCGCGTTGACCGCCTCGCGGGTAGAGAAGTTGTCGCTGCAATCGAGCACCAGGTCCACTGCGTTGACCGCAGCGGCCAGCGAGTCGGCATCCAGCGCAGCACGATAGGCGACCAGGGTGACTTCAGGGTTGATCGCCCTCAGGCGCCCCATGGCCGAATCGACCTTGGTCTGCCCCACGCTGTCGGTGTCATGGATGATCTGGCGTTGCAGGTTGGTCAAATCGACTGTATCGAAATCCGCCAGGTGCAATTCGCCCACCCCAGCAGCGGCCAGGTAAAGCGCCACTGGAGCGCCCAGGCCACCCAGGCCGACGATCAACGCGCGACTCTGCTTCAGGCGCAATTGGCCGTCGATGTCGACAGGCTGCAACAGAATCTGCCGGCTATAGCGCAACAGCTCCTGGTCGGTCAGCACGGGCGGCGCCCCAAGGTGATGCGTTGGTGACCGCCGAGGTCGATGCGGCTATGTACGCCTTCGAACCCCTGGTTCAGCAACAATTCGCGCACGGCCTGGGCCTGGTCGTAACCGTGCTCGAGCAACAGCCAGCCTCCGTCGTTCAGGTGGTCAGGAGACTCTTGGGTGATCAGGCGCAAGTCGTCCAGACCATCGTGCCCCGCCACCAGCGCACTGGCCGGTTCGAAGCGCACATCGCCGGCCGCCAGGTGCGGGTCATTGTCGGCAATGTAGGGCGGGTTGCTAATGATCAGGTCGAAGCGGTGGCCTTGCAGGGCGCTGAACCAATGGCTGTTGAGCACCGTAGCGTTATTGAGGTGCAGACGTTGACGATTGCGCTCGGCCAGGGCCACGGCCTCCAGCACGCGGTCGACCGCCGTGACCTGCCAGGCCGGCCGTTCGCTGGCCAGGGCCAAGGCGATGGCACCGCTGCCGGTGCCCAGGTCCAGGATCTGGGCGGGCGTGGCGGGCAGCAATTCCAGGGCAGCTTCCACCAGCAACTCAGTTTCCGGGCGGGGGATCAAAGTGTGCGGTGCTACTTCCAGGTCGAGTTTCCAGAAGCCTTGCTGGCCGAGGATATAGGCCACCGGCTCGCCGCTGCGGCGTCGCTGCAGGTAGCCGGCAAAGGTCAGGGCATCTTCGCTGCTGACGATCTTTTCCGGCCAGGTATGCAGGTAGCTGCGCGATTTGCCCAGGGCAGCGGCCAGCAGCAACTCCACGTCCAGGCGCGCCGTTGGCGAGTCGGGCAGGTCAGCGGCGCGCAGCAGGCTGGCAATGATGGTCATTCAGTCACCTATCGCCGCCAGTTGGTCGGCCTGGTATTCGGCGAGCAACGGCTCGATCACCGCATCCACGCCACCGGCGAGAATTTCGTCGAGGGAGTACAGGGTGAGGTTGACCCGATGGTCGGTAACCCGGCCTTGGGCAAAGTTGTAGGTGCGGATACGCTCGGAGCGGTCGCCGGAGCCCACCAGCAGCTTGCGTTCGCTGGCAATTGCGTTGGCCGCGGCGCTGGTCTGCTGGTCGTTCAACTTGGCCGACAACCAGGACATGGCCCGTGCACGGTTCTTGTGCTGGGAACGTTCTTCCTGGCACTCCACCACAATGCCCGACGGCAAGTGAGTGATACGGATCGCCGAGTCGGTCTTGTTAACGTGCTGGCCACCCGCGCCGGATGAGCGGTAGGTGTCGACGCGCAAGTCCGCCGGGTTGATCTCGATGGCTTCCTGTTCGTCCGGCTCAGGCAACACCGCGACGGTGCACGCCGAGGTGTGGATACGGCCTTGGGACTCGGTGGCCGGCACCCGCTGTACGCGGTGCGCACCGGACTCGAACTTCAGCTTGCCATAGACGTTGTCGCCTTCAACCCGGGCGATGACTTCTTTATAGCCGCCGTGCTCGCCCTCGTTCTCGGAGAGGATCTCCACCCGCCAGCCACGACGCTCGGCATAACGCGAATACATGCGGAACAGGTCGCCGGAGAAAATCGCCGCCTCGTCGCCACCGGTGCCGGCGCGGATTTCGAGGAACACGTTGCGTCCGTCGTTAGGGTCCTTGGGCAGCAACATGCGTTGCAAGTCACCCTCAAGCTCAGCGAGTTTGTCCTTGGCTTCGCGGACTTCTTCCACGGCCATTTCACGCATGTCCGGGTCGCTGTCCTTGAGCAGGGCCTGGGCACCTTCGAGGTCGGCCTGGACTTTCAGCAGGTTTTTATAGGTGGCCACAATGGGCTCAACTTCGGCGTATTCCTTGGAATAGGCACGGAATTTGGTCTGATCGGAAATGACCTCGCCATCGCCGAGCAAGGCGGTCAGTTCTTCGAAACGGTCCTGGAGCACGTCCAGTTTATTGAGCAGTGACGCTTTCATTGCGGTTTTTTATCCGAAGAGCTGTCTGACGCGCCCTCACCGAGGGCAAAGAGTTCCTGGGCCATGGCCAGCGCATCGAGGCGGCCTTCGGCGGTAAGCTTTTTCAACTGGACGCTAGGCGCGTGAAGCAGTTTGTTGGTCAGGCCACGGGCCAATTGCATCAGCACCTCTTCGGCGCCACTGCCATTGGCCAGCATGCGCTGGGCCTTGAGCAACTCTTCATCACGCAGGCGTTCACCCTGCTGACGATACGCCTTGAGCACATCCACTGCCGCCAGTTCACGCAGGCGCACCATAAAATCTTCGGCACCGGTGCTGACCATTTCCTCGGCGGCCTGGGCGGCACCCTGCCGGCTCTTGAGGTTTTCAGCGACCACTTCATGCAGATCATCGACGCTATAGAGGTAAACGTCGTCCAACTCGCCGACTTCGGGCTCGATATCCCGGGGAACGGCGATATCCACCATGAAGATCGGCTTGTGCTTGCGCAGCTTCAAGGCGCTCTCGACCGCGCCCTTGCCCAGAATCGGCAATTGGCTGGCGGTGGAACTGATGACGATATCACTGCGTACCAGTTCAGCGGGAATGTCCGACAGCAGCACCGCATGCGCACCGAACTGCTCGGCCAGAATGCTGGCGCGCTCCAGGGTGCGGTTGGCGACCACGATGCGCTTCACGCCAAGATCGTGCAGGTGACGGGCCACCAGGGTGATGGTTTCACCAGCGCCGATCAGCAGGGCCTGGCTGCGCTGCAAGTCGCTGAAAATCTGCTTGGCCAGGCTCACAGCGGCAAAGGCCACGGACACCGGGTTTTCGCCGATGGCCGTATCGGTACGCACTTGCTTGGCGGAATTGAAGGTGGCCTGGAACAGGCGGCCCAGCAATGGGCCGACGGTGCCGGCCTCACGCGCCACGGCGTAGGCGGACTTCATCTGGCCGAGAATCTGCGGTTCACCCAACACCAGCGAGTCGAGACCGGCCGCCACGCGCATCATGTGACGAACTGCCGCATCCTCTTCATGCACATAAGCGCTGGCGCGCAGGTCATCGAGGCTCAAATGGTGATAATCGGCCAGCCAGCGCAGCACCACATCCGCCGAGAGATGTTCCTGCTCTATATAGAGCTCGCTGCGATTGCAGGTCGAAAGAATCGCAGCTTCGCGGCTGTCGGTAAGCCGGCAGAGCTGCTGCAGGGCCTCAACCAACTGCTCTGGCGTAAACGCCACGCGCTCGCGCACGTCTACGGAGGCAGTCTTGTGGTTAATACCGAGTGCGAGGAAGGCCATTCAATATCGCTGATGATGTCGGGAAGCCGACAATTGTCCTACTTCGAAAGATCCAGAACAACCACCGTCGTCTATTGTCCCTATATCTTATGCCTATCAATGCACTTTTGTAGGAGCGAGCAAGCTCGCGCCTACAAAGGAAAGGCAAAAGGCAGCAATAGTCGTATTCCGAGTGCCCCGGTTATGTTTGGCCGAAGGCTTGTGTCATGATGATCCGACCGCAGGTTAGTCGTCCTCTTCCTATATGAATAGATCTTCCGCGTTGCTCCTCGCTTTTGTCTTCCTCAGCGGCTGCCAGGCCATGGCACCCGTGTCGCCGGACGCTACGTCGCCGGTGGAAGACAGCACTCCCGCCCCTGAAAAACCCAAGGTTTATTCCTCGTTCAGTGAAGAAACGATCTACAGCCTGCTGACCGCTGAACTGGCCGGCCAGCGCAATCGCTTCGATATTGCGCTGGATAATTACGTGACCCAGGCCATCAACACCCAGGACCCGGGGATTTCCGAGCGAGCGTTTCGCATCGCCGAATACCTGGGCGCCGACCAGGCAGCGCTGGACACCTCGCTGATCTGGGCCAAAAACGCGCCGGATGATCTGGAAGCCCAACGCGCCGCGGCGGTGCAACTGGCGCGTGCCGGGCGCTATGACGACTCCATGGTCTATATGGAGAAGGTTCTGCAGGGCAAGGGCGACACACATTTTGACTTTCTTGCGCTATCGGCCGCCGACACCGACCAGGACACGCGCAACGGCCTGATGAAGAGTTTCGATCGCCTGCTGCAAAAGCATCCGAAGAACAGCCAGTTGATTTTCGGCAAGGCCCTGCTGCTGCAACAGGACGATGAAGCCGACGCCGCGCTCAACCTCTTGGAACAGAACCCGCCGGAAGAAGGCGAAATCGCGCCGATCCTGTTGCGTGCACGCCTGCTGCAAAGCCTTAACCGCGGCAAGGAAGCGATTCCGCTGCTGGAAAAAAGCATCAAGAAATACCCCGGCGACAAGCGCCTGCTCCTGACCTATGCACGCATGCTGGTTGAGCAGGACCGGATGGAAGACGCCAAAGTGCAGTTCGCCAACCTGGTCCAGCAATACCCGGACGACGACGAACTGCGTTATTCCCTGGCATTGGTGTGCCTGGAAGCCAAGGCCTGGGACGAGGCCAAGGGCTACCTGCAAGAGCTGATCGAACGTGACAGCCACGTGGATTCGGCGCACTTGAACCTGGGCCGCATCGCTGAAGAGCGCAACGACCCGCAGGCGGCCCTGCTTGAATACGCCCAAGTCGGCCCCGGCAATGATTATCTGCCAGCGCAGTTGCGCCAAGCCGACATCCTGATGAGCAACGGCCGCACCGACGAAGCGGAAAAACGCCTGGCCGCGGCCCGCGATGCCGAGCCGGACTATGCGATCCAGCTGTACCTGATCCAGGCCGAGACCTTATCGGCCAACAAGCAGGGCGAACGCGCCTGGAAGTTATTGCAACAGGCGTTGCTGCAATACCCCGACGATTTGAACCTGCTGTACACCCGCGCCATGCAGGCGGAAAAACGCAATGACCTGGCGCAGTTGGAGAAAGACCTGCGCCTGATCATCAAGCGTGACCCGGACAACGCCATGGCCCTTAACGCCCTGGGCTACACCTTGTCCGATCGCACCACGCGCTACGCCGAAGCCAAGGTGCTGATCGAACAGGCCCACGCGCTCAACCCGGAAGACCCGGCCGTACTCGACAGCCTGGGCTGGGTGAATTACCGCCTGGGCAACCTCGACGAGGCCGAGCGCTTACTGCGCCAGGCGCTGGAGCGTTTCCCGGACCAGGAAGTTGCCGCACACCTGGGCGAAGTGCTCTGGGCCAATGGCAAGCAGCGCGAAGCCCGACAAATCTGGGAAAAGTTCCTCAAGGAACAACCCGACAGCCCTATCCTGCGCAGCACCATCAAGCGCCTGACCGGATCCGAGACCCTTTAAGCTTATGTTCTTGCGCCACATTATCGTTTTCAGTTTCATCGCCCTGCTCGCCGGTTGCGCGGGCATCGGCAGCCGTGAATCCGTTGAAGGCCAGGGCAACCCGGCACAATGGAAACAACACAAGGACCAGCTCAGCAGCATCGATGGCTGGCAGATCGAGGGCAAGGTCGGGGTGCGTGCGCCGAAAGACTCCGGCAGCGGCACCCTGTTCTGGCTGCAACGCCAGGACTACTACGACATTCGCCTCTCGGGCCCCCTGGGTCGTGGCGCAGCCCGCCTGACTGGCAGGCCAGGGCAAGCAAGCCTGGAAGTGGCCAATCAGGGCCGCTACGAGGCAACCTCTCCGGAAGAACTGCTGGAGCAGCAGATTGGCTGGAAGCTGCCCGTCTCTCATCTGGTCTGGTGGGTCCGCGGCCTGCCGGCACCTGACAGCAAGAGCCGGCTGAGCCTCAATGGCGACAGCCGCCTCGCCACCCTGGAGCAGGATGGCTGGCAGGTCGAATATTTGAGCTACGTGGAGCAAAGCGGCTATTGGCTTCCCGAACGTATCAAGCTGCATGGCACCGACCTTGATGTCACGCTGGTGATCAAGGACTGGCAACCGCGCAAACTGGGGCAATAACGTGTCCGCACAAAAATTGACCCTGCCCTCCCCGGCCAAGCTCAACCTGATGCTGCACATCCTTGGCCGTCGTGAAGATGGCTACCACGAGTTGCAGACGCTGTTTCAGTTTCTCGACTACGGCGATGAGCTGACCTTTGCCGTGCGTGAGGATGGCGTAATCCAACTGCACACCGAATTCGACGGCGTGCCCCACGACAGCAATCTGATTGTGCGGGCAGCCAAAAAACTTCAGGCACAATCCGGCTGCCCACTTGGCATTGATATCTGGATCGACAAAATCCTGCCCATGGGCGGGGGTATCGGTGGCGGCAGCTCCAATGCCGCGACCACTTTGTTGGGCCTCAATCACTTATGGCAACTGGGCTGGGACCACGATCGCCTTGCTGCGCTGGGCCTCACGCTGGGCGCCGACGTCCCGGTTTTCGTGCGGGGGCACGCCGCATTTGCTGAAGGCGTTGGGGAGAAACTCACCCCTGTAGAGCCCGAAGAACCTTGGTATGTCGTGCTGGTGCCGCAAGTATCTGTAAGTACAGCAGAAATTTTTTCAGATCCGTTGTTGACACGTAACTCTTCTCCCATTAAAGTGCGCCCCGTTCCCAAGGGAAACAGTCGAAATGACTGCTTACCGGTTGTAGCAAGGCGTTATCCAGAGGTACGTAACGCTTTGAATTTGTTAGGTAAATTTACCGAAGCAAAATTAACCGGCACTGGAAGTTGTGTGTTTGGGGGCTTCCCAAGCAAAGCTGAAGCTGATAAAGTCTCGGCCCTTCTTACAGAGACCCTTACAGGGTTTGTAGCAAAAGGAAGCAACGTTTCGATGTTGCATCGCAAGCTGCAAAGTCTGCTCTAAAAGGAACCGAGTGTTAGGCACTCGTTGCAACAGATACAGGGGCGTCGCCAAGCGGTAAGGCAGCAGGTTTTGATCCTGCCATGCGTTGGTTCGAATCCAGCCGCCCCTGCCATTTTCTAATACTCATCCAGGTTACCCTCAGCCTCTAGGTACTGCGCGTGTCCAAGATGATGGTCTTTACGGGGAATGCCAACCCCGATCTGGCTCGACGTGTCGTACGTCAGCTGCATATCCCTCTCGGTGACATCTCTGTCGGTAAATTCTCCGACGGCGAAATTACAGCCGAGATCAATGAAAATGTCCGCGGTAAAGACGTCTTCATTATTCAGCCGACCTGCGCTCCGACCAACGATAACCTGATGGAACTCGTCGTGATGGCTGATGCCTTCCGCCGCTCCTCAGCGACTCGAATCACAGCTGTAATCCCTTACTTTGGTTATGCCCGTCAGGATCGCCGTCCGCGCTCCGCACGTGTAGCTATCAGCGCGAAAGTCGTTGCTGACATGCTGACCGTGGTAGGTATCGACCGTGTGCTCACGGTTGACCTGCACGCTGACCAAATCCAGGGGTTCTTCGATATTCCGGTAGATAACATCTACGGCTCCCCCGTCCTGGTGGATGACATCGAAGACCAGCGCTTTGAAAACCTGATGATCGTGTCCCCGGACATTGGTGGCGTCGTGCGTGCACGGGCTGTTGCCAAATCCCTGGGCGTGGACCTCGGGATCATCGACAAACGCCGTGAGAAAGCCAATCACTCTGAAGTGATGCATATCATCGGTGATGTCGAAGGGCGCACCTGTATTCTGGTTGATGACATGGTCGACACCGCCGGCACCCTGTGCCACGCGGCGAAAGCCTTGAAAGAGCACGGTGCAGCAAAAGTCTTCGCCTACTGCACACACCCTGTGCTGTCGGGCCGAGCGATCGAAAACATCGAGAACTCCGTGCTGGACGAACTGGTGGTGACTAACACCATCCCGTTGTCCGCCGCAGCTCAAGCCTGTGCACGTATCCGCCAACTGGATATTGCACCGGTCGTTGCCGAAGCGGTTCGCCGCATCAGCAATGAAGAATCGATCAGCGCGATGTTCCGTTAAGGGTCAAACCAACGGATCACCTCACTGACGAAAAGCGCCCCGCCCCAGCATTCCGCTGGGGCGGGGCTTTTTTGCCCATATCGAGTTCGGCGCTGGTCGCAAACGCCCCTCGATGATGGCTATTTTGGAGATACAACATGAACGAATTTACTCTGAACGCCCAAGCGCGTACTGACCTGGGGAAAGGTGCGAGCCGCCGCCTGCGTCACGCCGCCAACATCCCAGCCGTTGTCTACGGTGGTAACAAGCCTGCTGAATCCGTGACCATCCTGGCCAAGGAAATCGCCAAGCTGTTCGAAAACGAAGCTGCCTACAGCCACGTTATCGAGCTGAACGTCGACGGCGCCAAGCAGAACGTCATCGTTAAAGCGATGCAGCGTCACCCTTCCAAGCAGTTCATCATGCACGCTGACTTCGTTCGCGTTGTAGCTGGCCAGAAACTGACCGCCATCGTGCCTGTGCACTTTGTGGGTGAAGAAGCTCCGGTCAAGAAAGGCGGCGAGATCTCTCACGTCCTGAACGAAATCGAAGTGACCTGCCTGCCGAAAGACCTGCCTGAGTTCATCGAAGTCGACCTGTCGGCTCTGGAAATCGGCGCCATCGTTCACCTGTCCGACCTCAAGGCCCCTAAAGGCGTTGAGTTTGTCGCACTGGCTCACGGTGATGACAAAGCTGTTGCCAACGTTCACGCTCCACGCGTTGCTCCAGAAGAAGCTGAAGAAGGCGCTGCAGAGTAATTCACTCTGTATTGCCGGAGCTTGAGGAAACATCGCGGACCGAAACGTAGCGAGAAAGCGGGCGATAACGCGGCGTTTACTCTTGAGTAAATGATGTAGTGTCGTCCACTTTCGCCGCACCTGGGTACGGCGATGTTATCCACAACTCCAAAGGAAGGGCTCCTGTCGTGACTGCCATTAAACTGATCGTTGGCCTGGGAAATCCAGGCGCCGAATACGAACAGACCCGGCATAACGCGGGGGCCCTTTTTGTTGAGCGCATCGCCCACGCCCAAGGCGTCAACCTGGTGGCCGATCGCAAATATTTTGGCCTGACCGGGCGCTTCTCGCACCAGGGTCAGGATGTTCGTCTACTGATTCCCACCACCTATATGAACCGCAGCGGCCAGGCTGTCGCGGCGCTTGCGGGCTTCTTCCGGATCAAACCCGAAGAAATCCTGGTGGCCCATGACGAACTGGACCTGCCACCCGGCGTAGCCAAGCTCAAGCTCGGCGGCGGGCATGGTGGGCACAATGGCCTGCGTGACATCATCGCGCAGTTGGGCAATCAGAATAATTTTTACCGTCTGCGGCTCGGCATTGGCCACCCAGGCGTTGCCAGTATGGTTTCAAATTTCGTCCTGGGTCGTGCGCCACGCGCCGAACAGGAAAAACTCGATGCCAGCATCGATTTTGCCCTCGGCGTGCTGCCGGATATCTTCGCCGGTGAATGGAACCGTGCGATGAAAAACCTGCACAGCCAGAAGGCCTGACTCTTATCCGAGGGGAAACACCATGGGATTCAATTGCGGCATCGTCGGCCTGCCCAACGTCGGCAAGTCCACCCTGTTCAACGCCCTGACCAAGTCCGGTATTGCGGCGGAGAACTTCCCCTTCTGCACCATCGAACCCAACAGCGGCATCGTGCCGATGCCGGACCCGCGTCTTGACGCACTGGCGGCCATCGTCAATCCCAAGCGCATCCTGCCGACCACCATGGAGTTCGTCGACATCGCGGGCCTCGTCGCCGGCGCCTCGAAAGGTGAAGGCCTGGGCAACAAGTTCCTGGCCAACATCCGCGAAACCGATGCTATCGCCCACGTGGTCCGCTGCTTTGAAGACGAGAACGTGATTCACGTCTCCAACAGCGTCGACCCCAAGCGCGACATCGAGATCATCGACCTGGAACTGATCTTCGCCGACCTCGACAGCTGCGAAAAGCAACTGCAGAAAGTCGCGCGTAACGCCAAGGGCGGCGACAAGGATGCAGTGGTCCAGAAGGGCCTGCTGGAGCAACTGATCGCGCACTTCACCGAAGGCAAGCCAGCGCGCAGCCTGATGAAGAACATGGGCGCAGACGAGAAGGCCGTGATCAAGGGCTTCCACCTGCTGACCACCAAGCCTGTGATGTACATCGCCAACGTTGCCGAAGACGGCTTCGAGAACAACCCGCTGCTCGACGTGGTCAAGGCTATTGCCGACGAAGAAGGCGCCATCGTTGTTCCGGTGTGCAACAAGATCGAAGCGGAAATCGCCGAGCTCGATGACGGCGAAGAAAAGGACATGTTCCTCGAGGCCCTGGGCCTGGAAGAGCCTGGCTTGAACCGCGTGATCCGCGCAGGCTACGAAATGCTCAACCTGCAGACCTACTTCACCGCCGGTGTCGAAGAAGTCCGCGCCTGGACCGTCAAGGTCGGCGCCACCGCGCCACAGGCTGCTGGCGTGATCCACACCGACTTTGAGAAAGGCTTTATCCGAGCTGAGGTGATCGCTTACAACGACTTCATCCAGTTCAAGGGTGAAGCCGGTGCCAAGGAAGCCGGTAAATGGCGCCTGGAAGGCAAGGACTACATTGTTAAAGATGGCGATGTGATGCACTTCCGCTTTAACGTGTAAGCACCACCGCAGTATTGACTGCGAACAAAAAGCCGATGCATTGCATCGGCTTTTTTGTGGCCGGCATTTAAGCTTACAAATAAAAACACATATCCAAATACTCAACTATCTCAGAATTCTCCTACTTACCTTTTTCGACGCTTTAACCAAACTAAAGCCGAGCACATTAAAAACTTAAACTTACAGTCATTTTCCTACATTATTCCGGCACATAACTACCTCTTCGCCGGGTGACAACTTTTATATTCTGCGTTCTACTGAGTTGGCGCTTGCACACCGTCCTTCTACAGTGAAGTACTAGCGAACAGGGAGTACACATCGATGTCGGCCTACGTCCAGAAGGATAATACAACAGACGTTTCACTCATCGATGGTCAGGAAATTGAAACCACACTTAACAACACCGCCGCGCTTAACGTTGACATCCTGCTGTTGGGAGAAACGGGTACCGGCAAAGATACGCTTGCACAACGGATTCATCGCTTATCGGGTCGACGAGGTAATTTTGTCGCCGTGAACTGTGCGGCCATCCCTGAAAGCCTGGCGGAAAGCCAGCTGTTCGGTGTCAACAGCGGCGCCTACACCGGGGCAGTGCAATCAAGGGCTGGATTTGTCGAAGCCGCCCACTTGGGTACTCTGTACCTTGATGAGATCGACAGCATGCCCTTGAGCCTGCAAGCCAAGCTACTGCGTGTGCTGGAGTGCCGCGGGGTGGAGCGCCTGGGTTCGACTCGGTTCATTTCCGTGGACATGCGCGTCATTGCATCGGCCCAGCAATCCCTGCAAATCATGGTCGACCAGGGCGCCTTCAGGCGTGATCTCTACTTTCGGCTGAATGTCGTGAACATCGAACTGCCCGCCCTGCGCGATCGGCGCGAGCGCATCATCCCGTTGTTTCTGCAGATGATTCAGGAAGAAGCAGACCAGTTCAATTGCACACCTCCATCGCCTTCTGACGGCCTGTTGCATGAACTGCTCTGCCACCCCTGGCTGGGTAATGTTCGCGAGCTACGCTCGGCGGCGAAACGGTTCGTCCTGGGCCTCCCGCCGCTCTCAGCCCCCGCCTGCCGTCAGCCGCCCCCTCAGACGGACCTGAAGGCACGCCTTCAACAAATTGAAAAAGCGTTGATTGAAGAGTCGATGTACCGTCACCAACACTGTGTGGATACCGTAGCCATTGAGCTGGGGGTTGCGAAGCGCACGCTGTATTACAGAATGAAACAATTGAACATATCATTGGCATAAGCTTGATGACGCCCGGTTCAAAAATCTTATAGTCAAAACCTCAATGATACGAGCCAGCACATGAAGAGCCGATAGTTTCTCAAATATTGAGGATCATATTTCGTTACACCTCCGCTCAAAACTTTTGGAACGCATCCGTTTTATAGGCCACACAATTATAGCTGCAAAATATGTCAACAGCGTCATATCTATGATGATGTTACGGGCAGCGAATACAATTCTTAATTCACAAAGGACCCTTATATGTCAACTATTACCTCAGGTTCGATCTATTCACAAGCGTTGGCAAACACGTCTAACCCATTCACTAAATTTAACGGAGGCACAGGAGACGGATTTGCTGGAGGTGGCGAAGATGGCGCCGAAGGCATCTTCGAAAAGATGAAGGCTGATGCCATAAAAAACGGCTGGAGAAGCGCTGAAGTGAAAAACATTCAAGGGTTGATCCGGTCGGGGTCCGGTCAATAATTATCGGGTGATCGATTACCTTTCAGGCTCTCTAGTCCGAAAGGTAATCATCCCCCCTCCCGACAGGCCAGTGTGTACGCCTGTAAAGCTGCGCCCACTTTGATCGAGTAAACCGCCATGCGAATAGCAAACGACCCTTTCTCACAGAAAGGCAGCAGTACGGAACATACCCGTGCAGCCCAGGAACAGTCGCCAGACGGTATGGATGCCAGTTTTTTCACATCGATGCTTGAACGCCCCACCAACGCGACTTCTGCCAAGCCTGAAGTCTCGCTCCTTTTGACAGAGGCCTCAAAGCACCTCAGTCACTCAAGAGATGGCTTCGCAAAAATAATCCGCTCAACCAAAAAAGGTATAGATGTTGAGGCCATCAGTACTTACCCACGAGAGTTATATAGCGCACAACTCACATCACAACTCATGGTGAAATGTCTGGCCAAGACAACACAGTGCATCGACAAGATCAGTAACATGCAGTCCTGAGCATGAATAACTCTCTGCGTGTCGTTTTAGTTTTGATCATGGCTTTTATACTGAGCGGATGCGGTGACCGAGTGGAACTTCATCGCCAATTGTCCGAGCAAGAAGCCAATGAGGTCGTCGCCGAATTGGCTGATAAACATATTCGTGCGCAAAAGACCCCGGCCAAAGATGGCGTCGTCGTAACGGTCAATACAAACGACATCGGGCGCGCCGTACGTACCTTGGAAGCGGCAGGCCTTCCTCGACTTGCCCGGACCACCATGGGGGATACATTTCGCAAGGAAGGGGTCATTTCCACCCCCCTGGAAGAGCGTGCCCGCTACATCTATGCCTTATCCCAAGAGCTTGAAACCACCTTGTCCAAGATCGATGGCGTTATTGTCGCACGCGTGCATGTGGTGTTGCCCGAGCGCATTGCGCCAGGAGAGCCGGTCCAACCTGCATCTGCCTCCGTGTTTATCAAGCATGATCCACGCCTGGATCCCGACAACATCCGTGCGCGGGTCCGCAGAATGGTGGCAAGCAGTATTCCCGGGATGACCACAGCGGTGGATAACCCGCAAAAACTCACTGTGGTGTTTGTACCTGCCTCCACTTATCAGGAACAGCAACGCCTGGTGTATTTCGGCCCCTTCCTGGTGCCTGGCGACGATCTCGGCTTCTGGCGAACCAGCATAATGATTGTGCTGCTCGCTCTGGTTTCGGCCGTGGCCGCCATGATCTTCCTCCAAGCGCGGCGCAAGCGTCACTCCCAGGAGCCGGCCATTAAAGGCGACTCAGCGGGGTCAACGCATGGCACCTAGACCCGACCCTCTCATGCGTGAACAACTGGCCTGGGCTCAGTGGTGGGCTTTTCCCTGGAAGCAGGCCCACGAAGACTGGCGAGGTGAGGAGTATCGTGCGATTGAAAGGCTTTTTTACAACGGCCGGTCAGTGCCCGACAACCTGACGGGTTTTAAAGCCTGCTTGCCTGCTGCGCCTCACGCTACCGTGCTTCGGTTGGCCCTGGCCACGACGGATCAACTGAACCTGGGGCTGGCATTGGTCACGCACATATTCAATCCCGAAGCGCCATCACCATTGAGTGAAAGTCATCACCAGTGGTGCATGCGCCTCTCCATGGCGCTGCACCCCTCCATGCTGCCCCCACATTCCGATCCACTGCGACTGCTTCATAGCTGGGTTGAACCGGCTATCTGGCAGCGTCTTCGATTGCGCTTTCCCCGTACACGTGTGAGCGAGGCTGAAATAGCAAACGCCCCACTCGAACATGCAAGCGGCCGATTGAACACTCTCTGGCAGGCCGTCGTCTGGCGCGTCACGACCATGGCGAGCGGCAACACGCCCCTGTCTCGCACAGGTGAGGAAAACAGTAATGTTATGCCGACATACTATTGAGTTACGCAATGACGCATCCGGCGCACGAGGAAGCCTTATCAAGCGCGAAGAGCTTGCCCATTGGGAACACGCCAACCACCTCTTGAGCCACGCCAAGGCCCAGGCCGACGAATTGATAAGTATGGCCGAGAAAAAATGCGAGGCCATGCTTGAACAAGCCTCATTGGAAATCTGGCAACGCGCAGATGCACAACTCAAGCAATGGGAACGCGACCGTCAAACGATGCGCGACAACCTTGAACACTATGCGACCTCCATAACCAACCAGGCCATTCGCTGCTTGCTCGGCGAGACGACTGCCCCGCAAAGGCTCGCAGCACTGTTAAAGCACTTGCTGGAGAGCCAAGTTCAGGAAGTCAGCGCGACGCTGCTCTGTCATCCCCTTGATCTTGAGGAAATAAGGCAAAGCCTTACACGCCACAAGAGCAACGCCTGGAAGTTAAGCGCCGACGACACAGTTCATCTTCAGACCCTCGTACTGAAAACAGATGAGGGCGACTTCCGTATCAGCTGGAACGCCATGCTCGACACTTTTTTCAAGCAGGATAAAGAGTACTTGATCGAGATTTAATCCTACGAACATAGAGACTTTCTTTATGTTAAGCACTCAGAGCTGACTGTTTAAATTCATCCATCGACAATAGAAAACCGAGGAAAAATCATGGATTTTTTCAAAGAACTGACTCATTCGATTGCCCGAAATAAAACATCGACATACAAGGAGTTCAAAGCCGGCTTCGAAGAAAGCCTGGCCGCCGAAGACAGCGAACTCTTTCACAACTTGGTAACGCGTAGAGAGGTCACCTTTGCGCTTTATAACGAGCACGGTAAAACCGTCAACCAAATGCTTAAAACAACTATTGAAAGCTTCCAGTAGATGAAGGCGCTCGTGAGTGACTGGTTGAGCAGCGGAAAGGAAAAAATCGCTCTATTTGAGGGCGACGACGAAGTCACCCTGCAACGTCAGGGAGACACCGTTTTATTGGGGGCTCAACTGACCTCTTCTCTACCCGATAACTCAGCCTTGCAAGGCTGGCTGCGCCTGGGCGCGGCCAGCTTGAATCATTTTCAAGGTGCATTGGCTCAAAAAGCCGACACGGGAGCGCTATGGGTGATTAACAGCCTGCGCGCCGACCGTGGAGAAGCCGGCCTGCTTGGCTGCCTTGAAGCCCTGCTCAACCAACGCGACACATGGCGCGCAATCAATGCACGACTTGCTCGCCCAGTTCAAAACCTCAAACCCACCCCGCTAAGTTCACGTTCGTACTAATTAGAGAACTGTCTATGTCTAACAAGACCCATAAGGGCAATCGCTCGTACCTTGGCTCGCCTGCCGCTACAGCCAAAAGAACCCACTGGCGGAATGTGTTTTTGTTTTCCTGGTTGCTGGTTTCAGCACAAAGCGCGCTGGCCGCCATCCCTTCGGAATGGAAAAACACCGCCTACGCTTATGAAGCCGAGCATAAGCCGGTGCGCGAGGTACTCGAAGATTTCGCCCAGACCTTCGGTACACAGCTGCAGATCGAGGGCCTGCTGGAAGGCATCGTCAATGGCAAGATACGCGCTAACACCCCGCAGTCATTGCTCGACCGCCTGGGGGTAGAGCATCGCTTCCAATGGTACCTGTACAACAACACGCTCTACGTCAGTACTCTGGACCAGCAAGAGTCAGCGCGCCTGGAGGTCTCCTCCGAGACCATTGCCGACCTCAAGCAAGCCCTCACTGATATCGGCCTGCTCGACAGCCGCTTCGGTTGGGGTGAGTTGCCCGACGATGGCATCGTGTTGGTCTCAGGGCCTCGGCGCTATATCGAGCAAGTCAAACAGTTCAGCAGCCAACGCCGCTCGGTGGACGAAAAACAGAGCGTGCTGAGTTTCCCGCTGAAGTTTGCCAATGCAGCGGATCGCCACGTGGATTATCGCGGCCAGAAGATCACCATTGCCGGTGTTTCCAGCATTGTGCGGGGCTTACTGGAGCCACGCTCCAACGCGACACCCCCTGCGTTAGCCCAGCGCCCCGCCTCACAGCCCGCCCCTCTCGTACCCAACGTTCCCCGCTTGAGCAACCCGTTGCTGGGGCAGATGCTCGCTACAAACAGCACTCCCATGCCAATGGATATTGGCGCCACACTCACCCCGCGGGCGCCGGCCCCCACCAGTCGCATTCGCGTCGAAGCCGATATGCGCAATAACGCGGTGCTCATTTATGACCTGCCAGAGCGCCAGGCCATTTACCGCGAGTTGATCGCTCAACTCGATGTGGCGCGCAAGTTGGTGGAAATCGATACGATCATTCTGGATATCGAGCGCACCCAATTGCGTGAATTCGGCGTGAACTGGGGGTTTCAGAACAGCCGTTTCCGTGGTGGTGCAAATATGGCGCCCGGCACATCGCAGCAGTTGTCGATCGAGAATCGCGACCGTTTCTATGCTGACATACGCGCCCTGGAAGCCAAGGGGCTGGCGACCATGGTGTCCAACCCCTCCGTGCTCACCCTGGAAAACCAACCGGCGGTGATCGACTTCAACCGCACTCAGTACCTGACACCCGGTCGTCAGAACGCAACCATCCTGCCGGTCACCGTGGGTACCAGCGTGCAGGTCGTGCCCCGCGTCATCACCAGCCGAGGCAGCCATCAGATTCACTTGGTGGTGGATATCGAGGACGGTACGTTCGATGAGTCCAACCCCAATCGTGACCTCAATAACTTGGATGTGCGCCGCGGTAACGTCAGTACCCAGGCGGTCATGGCGGAAAAACGCTCAATGGTGGTGGGCGGATTCCATGTCACGGAAAGCACCGACAAGCACAACAAGGTGCCGCTGCTGGGCGATATCCCACTGCTGGGCAAGGCGTTGTTCTCTTCAAGCGAACGGCAGAACAATCGGCGTGAACGCCTGTTCATCATCACCCCACGCGTCATCGGCGACCAGGCCGATCCGTCCCGCTACTTGCCTCAGGCAGACCAGGCCGAGTTGCAGACGGCCCTTGCACCACTGGCCAGGCGCAACGCCCCTCACCAGCCCGAGATCAAGCGTAGCGACATCATCAGCACGTTGGCGCATCTGGTGACGGGAGAAGTGCCCAAGGCCTTCAAGTTGGCGCCCATGCCCCTGGGATTGAACACGCTGTGCAGCCCCCGCGACTTGCTGGCGCTGAACACCGAGCGCAGCCAATGGTACGCAGGCCCCGAGTACAACGTCGCCGTCGTGGTGATGCGCAACCAGTTCAACCGCAATGTGCGCATCGATGAAAAAGAATGCAGTAACTCGCAGACTTTGGCCGTCACCGTGTGGCCACGCGCCTGGTTGAAGCCGGGAGAAGAAGCCGAAGTCTTTATCGCCATGCGCCCGGTGAAGAAGGATGAACACCTCAGCGTACCGCGCCCTACCTTGATTACTCCTGTCAAAAAGGCCCGACCATGAAGCATCAATTGTTGTGCGTCACCCTGATCGGTGCGGCGCTGCTCGTCAGCGCTTGTACCCCAACATGCAAAGGCGACTCCTGCTCACGCCCGCAGTCGACCGCGCAGAAGATGGTGATCTGGTGGCCATCGCACATGCGCGTCCAGCCTGGACCGTCCGGGGAGCGCGCGGACTACCAGACGGTATCGCTGGAGCGATGAGCACGACGCAAATGCCCGGCAACCAACCCCAGGTAGTGCTGAACGACCTGGTGAGCGGCGCTGCCGCTCACCAGTCCCTCGCGCCCGGTATCAAAGTGTGCACGTTGCAGGCCGGCAATCGCCCGGGGCTGGCTCTGCATGTCGCTCGCGAAGCGTTGCAAGCCGGGCAATTGCAACGGATATTACAGCGCCGCTTTGAGCAGGCCCTGGTCTTCGAGGGGTGCTTTGTCTACCTCGATGCCCAGGGCGCCATGGTGATCTGGCACGCGCTGCCAACACCGCCCGGCAATCTGGACAGGACGCTGAGCCGGATGCTCTCGCTGGCAGGTCTCAGTGTCCTGGACCCACGATCCATTCGCTGATCAGCGCTGGTCAAGCTCCGGGAGCTCCAGCGTCTCGCGTTTGGCGTCATCGTCCAGCTCGCGCAAGGTGCGATAGATCAACGCCACGGCCTGCAGGGTTTCGCGAGGAATGCTGGCTCCCAACTTTTTGGTGTAGATCGTACGCGCCAACCACACACACTGAATCACGGGCACCTCGGCGGCCTTCGCGCGCGCGATCAGTTTTCGCGCCTCGTCGTCCGTGCCTTTACTGATCAGCAGGGGCAGAGGCGTCTTGCCAGGACGGTAATACAGGGCGACCGCAAAGTGCGTCGGGTTGACTACCAGCATGTCTGCCTCTTCCAGCTTGGGCAGTTTGACCTTCGGTTCCTCCTGGGCCAATTGCTGCGCCAACTGACGGCGCTGCCCCTTCACATGAGGGTCGCCTTCCATGTCTTTGTATTCTTTGACGACCTCAACCTGTGTCATGCGCATACGCTTGGCGAAGAAGTGCTTCTGCAACGTCAGATCGATCAACGCCAACACCAGCAACAGCCCCAGGCAGGCATGCAGCAAGTGACGGAACAACGCGATCAGCGCCAGTAGGTAACTCTGCAGATCGCTGTTGGCAAGATTGATCAACGCCCCCAAAGAGGGCCAAACCACCACGTACACAATCAGGCCCAGGAGGAACGCCTTGGCTATGCTCATCAACAGATTCATCAAAGACTGGGCAGAAAACATCTGCTTGATCTGGCTGATAGGGTTGAGGCGATTGAAATCCAGCTTGAGCGTTTGCGGGGCGAACAACAAGCCGAACTGCATCCAGCTGCCAATCAGCTTCGCAGCAATTGCAAGCCCGGCCATCAGCAGAGAGAACGAGAAAAACATGACCAGGCCCTCCACCAGTACTTCTTCCAGCACTCGCACAAACGGCTGGCTCAAGCGCGACATCGGGAACACCATCAGTTGCTGAAAGCGCTGCAAACTGGTCTCGGCAGTGAACAAGGCGACTTCACTGATAGCCGTCAGTGCCAACAGCTTGCTCACATCCTGGCTTTGCGCGACCTGACCTTTCTTGCGTTGGTCACGCAGTTTCTTGGCGGACGCCGGGTGCTTTTTTTCCCCCGAATCACTCACGGTGCCGAGACCGAGAACAAAAGCCCCAGATAGTGCTTAAGGTCACCCAGCTGGCTCATACGCCCGACAATAAGATCCTGCAACAATGCAAAGTACAGCAACAAAATACCGATTCCCGCCAGGCATTTAACCGGTGGCGCCAAGGTACTCACTTGCAATTGCTGGCTGTAGACGCCCAGCAACGCGATGCCAAACTCCAACAGCAACAACACGGCAATAAAGGGCGCAGCGTAAAGCATCATGTGCATGAACGTGTCACTCAGCATCCCGACAAATACGCTCATGCCATCAGCCGCTGGAAACGGAAACCACACGGTGGGTGGCCAGATCAGATAACTGTCCCAGATCACCTGGGTCAGCGTGCCCAACCCCAGAACGGCCATCAACAGGTAAATCGCCAGTTGCTTGAACATGTGCCCGATCGGTGTCGCGTCCGGCCCCAGTGACGGGTTAAGTTGGCCACCTGCCAAGGCTCCACGCTGGTTGTCCAGCAGTGCCCCGACCGACTCGAACATCCAGAACGGCATCGCCAGCAACACCCCGAGCAGCAACCCCAGGACCACTTCCTTGATCATCAGCGCACCGAGCATGATTGCTGAAGGGTCCTGCCCTGCCAAAGCTGCGTGAATACCCGGCGCGGGCAGCAGCGCCAGGACCATCACGATGGTGTGCCGAGGCAGGCCTCGCACGTGCTGAAAACAAAACGCCGCCACCAAAATGCCACAGGGGTAAATACGCGCCATGCCAATCACCAGGCTGGGCAGGTAGTCAAGATAAAGCAGCACAGGCAACGCCTCAGTTCAGGGCCGAACGGCCGATCATTTCAAACGTCAGGTTGATCAGCTGGATCAACTCAACGCCAATCCAGCGGCCCGTCAGGATCAATGTGACACCCACCGCCACCAGCTTGATACCAAAGGGTAATGTCTGGTCCTGGATCTGCATCAGTGCTTGTACCAGGGAAGTCAGTACCCCCACCACCACCGCCACGATCAGCGGCGGCGCCGACAGTACAACCACCAGCAACATGCCCTGCTTGAACAGCACGATAGGTTCCATACGCCACTCAGAGATAAGAAAGGAACAGGCTGTCGAGCAACCGCGACCAGCCAGACACCAGCACGAACAGCAGCAGCTTGAGCGGCAGGGAAATGGTCATCGGCGAGACCATCTGCATACCCAGCGCCAGCAGCAGGTTGGAAACAATAAGGTCGATCACGATGAAGGGGATGTAGATCAGGAACCCGATCTCGAACCCCGCCTGCAATTGCGAAAGCACAAAGGCCGGAATCAGCAGGATAAGATCCTCACGCTGCACCTCCTGCGCCATTTTCGCTGGCCACAGACGTGCGGTATTTTCCAATAGATGGGTCAGCACATCCGGGTCCACATTACGCAGCATGAAGGCACGCAAGGGGTTGATGGCCTCATTGCCGGTACTCAGAAACGTTTGCACGTTGGTCATGTCCAGAGGCGAAGCCCTGAGGTTCTCGGCGATCTCATACCCCACCGGTGCCATGATGAACAAGGTGGCAGCCAGGGCGATTCCGTTGATGGCCATGCTTGGAGGCACCTGTTGTACGCCGATGGCATTGCGGGTAATCATCAGCACAATCACGATTTTCAAGAAGGCTGTGCAGACAACCAACAGCATGGGCATCAACGACAACGCCCCCAGAAATACCGCCAGAACTACCGGGTCCAGCCCCTGAAGAATCATCGACCGAACACCACTCGGGACAACTGCAACCCCAGACGCCCGTCAACTTCCACCAACTGTCCCTGGCCGATGGGTCGATCACCGTAATACAGTCCCGCCGTGCCCGGGGCGAAACCGGCAATGCCCAATACCGAGCCGGGCACGAGGTTACGCAGCTCCCCCAGGGTAAGGTTCAGTGTTCCGCAGCGTACGTTCAGCGTCATGCTCAACTCATCGAACGGCTCGGGGCCGAATACGTCCATGACAGGTTCATCGTTTTCATGCCCCGAGTAATGAGGTACAGCTAAATCTTCGTCCACGGACATGTCCTCGATAGAAGTAAGAATGAAACGTAACCGCCCGTTGTCATCGTCAATGCCCCCGTGCAGGCGCTCTCTGCCAACCTGCACATAGCCGCTGCCCAGGGCCTGGAAAAAGGTCTGTTCAAGCACCAGCACATCGCCGGTCCGCAGGCTACTGGCCTGTACAATCGGTAACCGCAACCGCCCAAGGGTCACGGCAATTGCCAATTGAAACGACAACGGCAGTGGCGCAGCCGTGGCCCGCCAGGAACTCGCCTCGTGCAAGGCCAAAAAGCTTTCGGGGCTCAACCAGGCATAACCCTCAGCCCAGGATGCCCCCAGGGTCACGGTGAGGCGGCAGCCAAACCCCCTTGGTCGCTCGGTGTGCAGCAATCTCACATAACCCAACAACGACCGCACTTCGGGGCTCAGGTAATACTGGAACAACGCCCAGAACCAGGAGTCTGGTTCGTTGTCGGCCCCAGCGAGGGTCACCGGACACTCGCCCATCAGGCTGAGCAACGGCCCTGCCTTAGCGAGCGCCAGCACGCCGCACTGCGTGTCAAAGCACACCGCTTCACTGCCAACTGGCGCACGTCCAGGCTCAAGCCGCAGCTCACCGGCCTGACCCGCGACATGGAACGGCAGGTACAGGCCGCGCCCCAGTCGGTTGCGTGCGGCAACCAAGTCGCTCTTGATCGACGGGAATGTCAGTAGCGGTACGATCATAGGTTGCCGACGCTTGGCACAAGTACGCTGACTGGCCGCCCCAGCGCTTGCGCAAAACGTTCCTCACACTGCTGTCGTACGCCACTGAGCCAGCGTGCCGTGGCGCCCTGTTCTGCTTCCAGCTCAATGGTCCAGGCGCTCTGTTCTCGGCGCACGCTGGCATTGATCCGTCCCAGACGTGGCAAGTACAACACTGCCTGCAACGGCCATTGCGAACCGGCCAATACACGCGGCGCCAGCTGTTCGGCGAGCGCCTCGATCATGGCGATACCGGATGCTGATTTTTTTCCCGATAAGGAGGCTCCCGTCCCTGTGCCCTCACGCTCATCAGCAAACAGCCGCGCAAACAGTCGCCCTTGCTCCCAGGGCACCACGCCCGCTGTTCCCGGCTCACGTTCTTCCCGTGGCTCACGCAGGGGCGGTCTTTGAGGGGGTTTATTAGCAACCTTAGTCATGCCGGCTCCCGTGCCAGTAAAAGTGATAACTCCTGTAACTTTTCGACCTGTCGCAAGCATTCGGTGGCTTGCCTCTGGGCTTTGCCAACGTGGCTTTCTTTTACTGGCCGTTGGCTGCGCAACGCCTCAAGCTGCCCCTCTTCTCGCTGGGTGCTGGCGGATAAGGTGTGTTCCTGCGCGCGCCAGGATTTCAGCCCCTTCAAGGTCAGGGTCTGGCCCTGATGCTGACTGAGCAACTGCGCACTTTGCCGGGCTTCCTCCTGCCGAGTCTGTTCAAGTGCTTCCTGGGCCTGCTGGATGTGCGCAAGCAGGGCCTGCTGCGCACGCTTGGCCTCACGCAGGGCACGCTCGGCCCGATCGGCCCGGTGCCTGCGCAGGCGCCGCAGCGTCTCCACCTCACCGAGCAGTACGTCAGAATGGGACATGGGCGGTCAGCTCCTTGAGTTGCTCCAGCGTGACAGCCATCGGTGTCGGCTCACGCAAATCCTGGCGCAGGAAACCATCCACCGCTTGGCGACTGTTCACCGCCAGGTCCGTCAGGGCATCGCTGCCAGGCTGGTACTCGCCCAGCTTGAGCATCAACTCAATCTGCTGGTACGCCGATAGCAAACGCCGCAACGCCGTGCCCGCCTGGATATCCGCAGGTTCTGCGACGTTGCTCAATATTCGTGAAAGGCTCGCCAGCACATCTACCGCCGGATAGTGCCCACGCTCGGCCAATTTGCGCGACAGCACGATATGGCCGTCAAGCAACGAACGCACTTCGTCGGCCACTGGGTCGTTCATGGAGTCCTGCTCGATCAGCACCGTGTAGATCGCTGTGATCACACCGTCACGGGTCAACCCGGCGCGTTCCACCAGACGCGGCAGCAAGCTGTACACCGAAGGCGGCAGACCACCGCGTCCCAGGGGCTCACCGGCAGCCAGGCCAATTTCGCGCTGGGCCCTGGCGAAACGAGTCAGGGAATCAATCAGCAACAACACCCGTTGACCCTTGCGCCGGAAACCTTCAGCCAACGCCGTGGCGGTGAATGCAGCGCGAGCGCGCTCCATGCTGGAGCGATCAGACGTAGCACACACCAGTACCGCTTTGGAGCGCAATTGCTCATCCAGCTCATGGTCGAGAAACTCACGCAACTCGCGGCCTCGCTCGCCGATCAGGCCGAACACGATGACGTCGCATTCGACGTTACGGGCGATCTCGGCCAACAGAGTCGTCTTGCCGCAACCGGCCCCGGCGAACAGACCGACGCGCTGGCCTTCACCCAGCGTCATCAAGCCATCAATGGAACGCACCCCAGTGGCCAGGGCACGGTTGATCCGCGGGCGCTCGGTGGGTAACGGCGCTTCACACAGCACCGCACTGGTATCGGGCAGTTCAGCTTCGACAAACGCACTGGCGCCCTGCCCCGTAATCGGTCGCCCGAAACCATCCAGTACTTGGCCCAACAGCGCCTCGCTGACCTGCACACGATGCGAAACGCCCAGGCGCTCAACGCCAGCGCCCACTCGTACGCCTTCCAGATTACCCAGGGCACTGAGTACTGCATCCTGCTGATCAAAGCCGATGATTTCGGCGAGCATGAAATCGCCCGGCCCTTTTTCCACTTGGCACAAATCGCCGATGCGCGCCTGAGGCAATCGGCATTGCAGCAACATGCCATTGACGCGCTGGATGCGACCACGCATCGCCACTGGCGCAAAGCTGCTCAGCGCCTGGGCCTGGCGCTGTTGCCAGGCGTCGAGACGCGCTTGCAATTGCGTACTCACCAAAGCACCTCATAACGCTGCGCACCGTCGAAAACCACCTTGCTGTTGTCGATCAGCACCAGGCGCAGGCCGTCTATCTGATCCCCCAGAAAAAGCCGGCTGCCCTCTTCCAGAACCACGTGGCCGTTCGGTCCGCCCACTATCTGCACAATCCTGAACGGCAAGGCCTCATCGCGCACACGGACACGACTGATCACCGGCACCGCACTGTCGAATTGCTCACCAAAACGGCTGAGCATCCGCGACACCAACTCCACATCTTCCTGGGAAACATCCCCGCTCAGCACGACTTGGCCGTTGATCACCTGCAAGCCGATGCGCGGGTTCAACTCACGCTCGCCAAGCATCTTCACCAACTGTTGGCGCACATCAATCGGTGAGGCCAGTTCCTGTTTGCCAGCCACCGCAGGCATCAGCGAAGCCTGGGCCTCATGCTCCCCTGTCGAGACCATGCCCACTACGGCGATGATGATCGCCATCACCAGCACCAGGCTGATCAAGCGCTTTTGCTGCGAGGGCGCAATGGCGGACAACATCAGTGCCTGCACGGGTTCATCCGGCGATGGCACCGCTGCGGCCGCCGGCGCCACAGGCTCGGGCCACGGTTGATCCGCCAGGGTGACGCACAACCTTACGCTGCCCACCAGAAAGGGCACGTTCAATGCCAGATTCGGGATCTGCGCCATGGCTTGCCCAGCAGCCCCGTACAACAGTTCCGCCTGGGCCTGCACCGACCAGTTAGCCTCAAAAAAGCGCAGCAACGCATGCTGCTCGGCAACCCCTGGATCGTTCAGCACCAAGTCAGCATCTGCCTGGGCGCCAATGCTCCATTGTTCGCCAAACAACGGCAACGCAGCGCCCTGGCGCTGGCCATCAAGCACCCTTAGCTCATACATTATCGAGCCCTCCTTCGTATTAACCATGGCCGCAGGCTCATGCCGCCGCCCCCCGCATCAAGGCTTCGTGGCCCAGGTCTATGCGCCCCAGGACCTTGACCTTGGATGTGCTTCCCAACTCAGCGAAAGACAGCACCGGTACATGGTTGAACTCTTCCAGCAGCAAGGTCCGCAATGGGCTGCGCAAGTCTTGCGCCACCAACATCACACTTTTTCTCTTGGCCCTTAGTACAAAGGCTTGGTTGAGCAAACTGATAAAGGCCGCGCTGTGGTTCTCGTCCAGCGCGAAAAACACGCCGGTCTGGGTCTGGCGCAGCGCCTCGCGCAGGATGTTTTCGCTCTGCGGAGATAACAGCCAGGCATGCAGGCCATCGGCCTCGCTGTACTGGTGGTAGATCTGTGCCTTGAGGGCAATGCGCGCATAGTCGGCCAGGGCTTCCGGCTCACGCTCATGCTGCCCGTACTCGATCAGCGACTCGACAATCAGCCGCACTGCTCGCAGCGGTACGCCTTCACTGGCCAGGCGTTGCAACACCGCCGAAAAACGCGAGAGCGGCATGATGCGCTGCAGTTCCTGCACCAGTTCCGGCTGGTTATGCTCAAGCCAACTCAAGATCGACTTGCTCTCCTGAATCCCCAGGAACTGCGGCCCGCTGAGCATCATTGCCTGCCTCATGCGTTCCAGGATCAGGTGCGTAGCCGTGAAGCGCTCCAGCTCTGGGTCCTCCAGCAGCGGGTCATCAGGAGGCAACCAGAGCCAATCCTGTTCATCCCGCTCAGCCAGCCCCGGTATGGCGTGCTCAGGCTCAACCGTCAGCGCCTTGCGCTCAACAGCCACATGGTTGACCACTGACGCCCTGACCATGGGCACCTCATGCACGCAAAAGCGCATTTCATCGGCGGCCAGGGAATCATCGAGTTCAACTTCGAACGGCGGCAATGTCAGGCCGATATTGGCGACCAGCGAGTTTCGCGCCTGGCGAATCCCATGAATCAGGTCCGTCACCTCAGGCGTTCCGCGCAGCACGGGGGAAAACTGCAACAGGTAGGGGCGCGACGGATCAAATCCGCGCAAGTCCTCTTTACCGTTCTCTTCAGGTCGAACGACCTCGGCGGCTTCGTTGGCGGGCTCTGCCTGTCGTTGACGCTGGCGTACCAGGTAGTAACCCACACAGCCGGTGATCAGCGCGATAAGAATAAACACCAGGGTAGGCATGCCCGGCACTAGGGCAAACGCAAGCATTCCCACCGAGGCAATCACCCAGCTCTTGGGCTCGCTGGTCATTTGCCGAGCAATTTCGACGCCCATGTTACTGACGCCTTTGCGTCCATCCGGCGCCACGCGGGTGATGATCATGCCCGCAGTCAGAGAGATCAGCAGCGCTGGAATCTGTGCTATCAGGCCATCGCCAATCGTCAGCACCGAATACAACGAAATGGAATCGGCAGCGCTCAACCCGTGCTGGAACATGCCCGTGGAGAAGCCGCCCAACAGGTTGACCACGACGATGATCAAACCGGCGATGGCGTCGCCTTTGACGAACTTCATGGCGCCATCCATGGCCCCAAACAGCTGGCTTTCACGCGACAGCTGATCGCGTTTGTCGCGCGCCTGCACACCGTCAATCAACCCGGCACGCAAATCGCTGTCGATAGACATCTGCTTACCCGGCATTGCATCCAGGCTAAATCGCGCCGCGACCTCGGCAACCCGCTCCGAACCCTTGGTGATCACCAGGAAGTTGACCAGGGTCAGGATCAGGAAGATCACCATCCCCACCGCCAGGTTTCCCCCCACCACAAAATTACCGAACGCCTCAACGATGTCACCGGCGTCCTGTTCCAACAAGATCAGGCGCGTGGTCGCGATCGACAGCGCCAATCGAAACATAGTGGTCAACAACAGGATCGACGGGAACGACGAGAACGCCAAAGGGCCCGGTAGATAAAGCGCCAGTACGATCAACAGGCAAGATATGCAGATATTGAGAGCAATCAGAATATCTACCAGCCAGGTCGGCAGTGGAACGATAAAGATAAAGATAATGGCCATGACCACCACAGCGCCCAGCACTTCAGCTCGCTGTGCCACTTTGAGCAGTAAGCCATTGATGGTCGACAGCAGAGTCACGTCATAGCCTCGGCCAGCTCAGGAGAACGCTGGGTTCCGCCATCGATCCGGTTCAGTTCGTCCATCACCGCTACAAACTTGAACAAGGTTTCCTCACGGACTCTGGTGTCAGGCCACAAGGCCAAAGGTAACTGCCGGATCAGAGGGTAAAGCGCGTTGAGAGCTGTCAATTGCCTGGTAGGCGAACCACTCCCCATCTCATTCCCCAACCGCAGAATTTCATCGGCGCCTATGCCGCTGCTGGCATATCCGAGCAGGCGCTGCAGCAGCGTAACGGCCTCATCCTCCATCTCCAGGCGCTGCTTGCACGTCACGCAACTGGCCAGCACTGCGCTCAACTGCCCGCAGCTTCGCAGCCCCACCAGCAAGGAGCGCAGCAATGGTGTAGGCACCGAGGACACCAAGGCGGCAATATCGTCTGCCAGGGCTTTACGCATCACGTTAAGCCCTTCTTGAAACCCATCACCGCCGTATACACCCAGCAGGGCTTGCATCATTGTTGCCAGGGATTGGCGCGTGACCACGCTGGCGTAGTAGAGCGCACGTAGGGCCTGGCGCTCCTCGGGGTCCACGCTGGCGGCTTGCAGTGTTAAGGCGATGTTCAGGCCGGCCTGGATTTCGCCCTTGAAACGCGCCTCCAGCTTGGCGATGGCTGCGTGTGCAAGGGCCGCTTCGGATTTACGGACTTCAGCGTCCGCCTCGCTCACCACATGCTTGAGCACCACGAAAGCACGCGCCGGGTCGCCTCCGGCGAGGTCGAGCAATTTTTCGAGACTGGCGCTTTGCAGCAACTGCATCCTGATTCGGCGCGAAACCGAAGCCATGCTCGCCTGGGCCGGGTGACCCAACTGGTCATAAAGCTCCACCAGCTTTTCAGCCGCAGGCACGCGCACGCCCATTTGCCGATGGGCCAGCGGGAGCTTATTGAGCTCCACTTCCTGATTGAACAGATGGGCCAGTTCGTCGACACCCTTCGCAGGTGCAGGCACGGAGCCAGTGTTGATAACAGGTTGATCCGAGCTTTGGACCGTTTGCACATCGTTGCGAGATTCGACTTTCATGGACAGGCCAGTTCAGGAAGAGTGTTTTCCCTGTGTGGCGAGGCCCACCCATACGGTTCCATAGAAATTTGAGGCTGAGCCGGGTTTGAAAAGACTTGCACAGGCACCTGTTCCCCCGTGCAAAAGTCTGCGTAAAAACACCTCCATTCAAAATATTTATCTATGTATATCAAGCTATTAAACGATTTTTTCTCTTTGGCACACGCAGTGCAATCGGGTTCCTGTCGATACGTTTTCGACTGCGTCTACCTTAAGGAAAAAATCATGAATATCCCTATTGAAGCCTTAGTTCACCTTGGTGGCAATTCGCCTCAATTCATGCTCCATCTGACAGACGATCAACAGAAAAAACTGCGGCGCTTCATTCACAAACGGGTCCTCAACCCGGAAGACGCGGATGATCTATTGCAACTGACTTACTTGGAGGCCTGGCGCAATCGCGAGCGCTTCAGTGGTACCGCGACGCTCAGCACCTGGATGTGCGGCATCGCGCAGAACCTGATCCGCAATCACTTCCGGCGCCTGTATGCCAAGCCCTCTCATTGCGAATTCGACGAGTCGCTGTGGCATGGCCATGAAGAAAACCACAGCCTGGATTGGGAATTCGAGGTCAACCGACGCCTGGAAAATACCCTGAGCGCAATTGATCACTTGCCCACAGAGATGCGCAGAACACTGTATGCCTCCCTGGAAACCGACGGCAGTTACCAGGACACCGCCGACGTACTGGACATTCCTATCGGCACCGTGCGCTCGCGCCTGTCACGGGCACGCGAACAGCTCAAGCGCGTCACCCACACCCCACTGCATCAGTAAGTTGAACTAGCCAGTCAAGCGTTGGGCGACAGGGATATCTGCCCAACACTGTCGGACTGGGCCCGTGAGTAGACCCTCGAAGACGCTTAGCGCTTGCGCTCCCCTCATGCACGGTGCATTCGCCACCGCCCGTCGCCAAAATCAGCGCTTTGGCTTAAACAGTTGAAAGCGTAGAAAAATTTTCAACAAAAACGCTTGACGCATTGCCGTTCCAAGCGAATAATGCGCGCCACTTGGCTACATAGCTCAGTTGGTTAGAGCATAGCATTCATAATGCTGGGGTCCGGGGTTCAAGTCCCTGTGTAGCCACCAAGTACTAAAAACGGCTTACCGAAAGGTAGGCCGTTTTTTTATGCGCGCAAAAAAACTCCCCAACTGTATTTTGACGCCCCCCAACCCCACTGTTAGTGTCCTGCCTCCCCTAAACACGGAGTGCCCCGATGCAACTGGACATCTACCAAGTCGACGCTTTCAGCCACCATCCCTTCGGCGGCAACCCGGCAGCGGTGTGCCCACTCACTGAGTGGCTGGCCGACGAGCAACTGCAGCAGATTGCAGCCGAGAATAATCTTTCGGAAACCGCGTTCTTTGTACCCCGTGGCGAGTTCTATGAGTTGCGTTGGCTCACGCCGGAAGTTGAGGTGGATCTGTGCGGCCATGCCACGTTGGCAGCCGCGTGGGTATTGATCCACAAGTTGGCGGACGCCCCGCAGGTTCTGCGCTTTGCCACCCGTAGCGGCGAATTGCGGGTAACGCGCAACGGCGATGAGCTGGCGATGGATTTTCCGGCCAAAAAACCCGAACGCTGCGAGCCGCCCCACGGCATGTTGAGCGCCCTGGGGCTTGAAAACGCCGAGGTGTTTGGCACCGACGACTACATCGTGCTGGTGGAAGATGAAGCACAGGTGGCGGCTCTCACACCGGACTTTGCGCGGCTCAAAGGCCTGCCTAAACGCGGGGTTGCGGTGACCGCTAAAAGCACTCGGTTTGATTTTGTCTCGCGCTGGTTCGGCCCGAATGTGGGCGTTAATGAAGACCCGGTTACCGGCTCGGCGCACACGTCGCTGGCACCTTTCTGGGCCGAGCGCCTGGGCAAATCGCAATTGAGCGCCGAGCAAGGCGGCCAGCGTAAGGGCCAGCTGCGCTGTGAACTGCAGGGTGACCGGGTGATTATTTCCGGCAAGGCCGTGCTGTACATGCAAGGCACGATTTACCTGTAAACAACGCAGTAGCCCAAGGACCACAGCACCTTCTCAACATGAACGGAGTTCAGCGCGTGTTTTTGATTTCCCGCCGCAGCCTGACAGTCATCGCCGCAACCCTGGCCCTCACCGCCTGCCACACGCCCGTCAACGAACAGCCTCCGGCGCCAGAGCTGGGCTCGGGCTACCGCACCGACCTGAGCACCCGCCACGCCGAGCGCCATATGGCCGCCGCCGCCAACCCGCTGGCCGCTGAAGCCGGGCGTGAAATGCTGCGTCAAGGCGGTTCAGCCATTGATGCGGCGATTGCCATGCAAGCGGTATTGACCCTGGTGGAACCGCAGTCTTCCGGCATCGGCGGCGGTGCGTTCATCATGCTGTGGGATGGGCACAACGTGCAGGCTTATGACGGCCGCGAAACTGCGCCGGCCGGGGCCACGGAGCGTCTTTTCCTGAAGGCCGACGGTACGCCCATGGCGTTCACGGATGCGCAGATTGGCGGGCGCTCGGTGGGCACTCCAGGGGTATTGCGCGCCCTGGAGATGGCGCACAAAAAGAGCGGCCACTTGCCATGGGCCAAGCTGTTTGAACCGGCGATTCGCCTGTCGGAGCAAGGCTTCGCCATTTCCCCACGCTTGCACAGCTTGATCGCGGCTGACCGCTTTATCGCGCAATCGCCCGACATGGCGGCGTACTTCCTGAATGCCGATGGCTCGCCAAAAGCCACCGGCACGCTGTTGAAAAACCCGGCTCTGGCCGCGGTGTTCAAGCGCATCGCCAAGGAAGGGCCGGATGCGTTGTACCAAGGATCGATTGCCGATGAGATCGCACGCAAGGTGCAGGGCCATCGCAATGCCGGCAGCCTGTCCCAGGCTGATCTCAAGAGCTACACCGCCAAGCAACGCGCACCGCTGTGCACCGACTACAAACAATGGAAGGTCTGCGGCATGCCACCGCCGTCCTCGGGCGGGATTGCCGTGGCGCAGATCCTCGGGACACTGCAGGCGCTGGAAACCCGCACCCCGCGCCTGGCCATCGCCCCTATGACACCGGTCAAGAGTGCCTCGCCGGCCGGGCTTGAGCCGACACCCGAGGCCGTGCACCTGCTCGCCGAAGCCGGGCGCCTGGCCTTTGCCGACCGCGCGCTGTACGTGGCCGATGCAGACTTCACCCCCGTACCCGTCGCCGGCCTCGTCGCACCGAGTTACCTGGCGCAGCGCGCCACGCTGATCGGCGAACGCAGCATGGGCATCGCCAAGCCCGGCCAACCCGCCGGTATTCAGGTAGCGTATGCGCCAGACCGCTCGCCGCTGCGCATCTCCACCTCACAGGTGGTGGCGGTGGACGACCAGGGCGGCGCCGTGTCGATGACCACCACGGTTGAAGCGGCATTCGGCTCTCATGTGATGGTCCAGGGCTTTTTGCTCAACAACCAGATGACCGACTTCTCCTTCATCCCCGAAGAAAACGGCCAGCCTGTGGCCAACCGCGTGCAACCGGGCAAACGCCCACGCTCGGCCATGGCGCCGACCTTGGTGTTCGACCGCAACTCGGGCGAACTGCTGGCTACCGTCGGCTCCCCCGGCGGCTCGCAGATCATCGAGTACGTGAGTAAATCCCTGGTGGCCATGCTCGACTGGAAGCTCGACCCGCAGGCGGCCATCAGCCTGCCCAACTTCGGCAGTCGCAATGGTGCTACCGAGTTGGAAGCTGGGCTGTTCAGCCCGGCGCTTAAACAGGCGCTCAAGGACAAGGGCCACGCCCTGAGCGAGATCGAGATGACCAGCGGCGTGCAGGCCATCGTGCGCACACGGGATGCCCAGGGCAAGGTGACGCTCAGTGGTGGCGCGGACCCTCGGCGTGAAGGTGAGGCGTTGGGTGATTAAGGTGTTGATCTATCCGTACAGGCTTATAAAAAAAGACCTGCACCCTTACGCCTTAAATCCTACGCGGAGCGCCAGAACTCAAAGTGCCATGTCATCTTTTGCGATAAAAACCTTCTTGAGCAGCCCCATCTCACCTGCGATTTTCTGGCCCGCCCTTTCTTGCCAGAGGCTACGTCAAAGACGTAGAATTTCGCGTGTTCACTCTCATAGAATCCCCTCTCTTCAGCAGGCAATGGCCTGACTATTGGACTGAAGATGAAAAAGGTATCTTCATGGCGTTTCTCGCCAGCCATCCTGATGCTGGAAATGTCATTCCGCGCTCGGGAGGTTGCCGAAAGATACGCTGGAGCATGGAGGGCCGGGGTAAAAGTGGATCAGTGCGGGTCATCTACACCACACAACTGGAGTGCGGAGCAGTCGTCGCGCTACTGATTTATGGCAAGAGCGCCACGGAGAATATTCCGGCACATATCCTGTACAAAATCGCAAAGGAAATGAACCATGCCACTCACTGATAAAGAACTGAAGGAACGTGACGCCAAACGCAATATAGGCGAAGAACTACTCACAGCCATTCAGGATGTCAAAGCGGGACGTTACGGTGCCGTGCAGCACGTTGAGGTCACTCAGGCTGCCGAAGCAAGAAGCAAGACAGGGCTCTCACAACCCAAATTTGCCGAGCTTCTGGGCGTGTCAGTAAGAACCCTTCAAGAATGGGAGCAAGGGCGTCGCGCACCTTCCGGAGCAGCACGTTCGCTACTGCATATTGCGGCCATAAGGCCGGACGTTTTTCGCGAAGTACTCAGTAACGCCTGATCGCGTTACTGCTTCGGGCCAATCACTGGCGGTTGATCTTCAAGCCCTTGCGCCCCGCATGCCGCTCCAGCGCCAGCTCGATCAACCGGCTCACCAGCTCGCTGTAGCTCATGCCTGCCGCCTGCCACAGCTTGGGGTACATGCTGATGCGGGTAAAACCGGGCAGTGAGTTGATCTCGTTGATCAGCACTTCGCCGTCCTGCGTCAGGAACACATCCACCCGCGCCAACCCGGCGCAGCCCAACACTTCAAACGCCTCAATGGCCAGGCTGCGGATCCGCTCGCTGGCGTCATGACTGATCGCCGCCGGCACCACCACCTGGGCGGCCTGGCCATCGATGTATTTGCTGTCGTAGGAATAGAAACCACTGCTCACCACGATCTCGCCACAACCGCTGGCGATGGGCTCGTCATTGCCCAGCACGGCGCATTCGATCTCACGGCCCTGGACGGCGGACTCCACCAGCACCTTCTCATCAAACCCCAACGCCAGTTCAACGGCAGCGCGGTACTCGGCTTCGCTGCCGACTTTGCTTACCCCCACCGACGAACCCTGGTTGGCGGGCTTGACGAACATCGGCACACCGAGCTTGCCAGCGGCCGTTTCAAAAGAGGTGCGCGCCGCATTAGCTCGCGTAAGGGTGATGAACGGCGTGACCGCAATGCCCGCGTCGCGCAGCAAGCGCTTGCTGATGTCTTTGTCCATGCACACCGCCGAGCCGAGCACGTCGGAACCGACGAAGGGCAAGTCCGCCATGCGCAGCAAGCCTTGCAGGCAACCGTCTTCACCGAGGGTGCCGTGGACAATCGGGAAGATCACGTCGATGTGTTCAAGCACGCCCTGGCCAGAGGTCTCTACCACTTGCTGGCTGGCCTTGCCGGGCACCACGGCCAATTCACGGTTGGACTGGTTGAGGGCGATGAGCGCCGGGTTTTCCTGGTTGAGCAGGAAGTTCGAGGTGTCATTAAGGTGCCAGTGACCGGCCTTGTCGATACCGATCAAAACCGGCTCGAAGCGTGAGCGATCAAGGGCATCGACAATGTTGCGCGCCGATTGCAGCGAGACCTCATGCTCAGCCGAACGCCCCCCAAAAATAATCCCTACCCGCACCTTGCTCATGACCCGGCCTCACTGTTGAAAGTAAGGCTTCTTACCATGGGTGGTCAGCGATTCGCTACCCGATGTGCATTGCCCAATACCTGCACAATCGTACAAGACCCCAGCAGACAACCGGTGCAGACTCAGTTAACGTGTTTCCACCTCCTTTTGTGACAAGTCACCATGGGCAACCCCATCCACTCCCTCGACTGGCTGCACCGCGCGCCCCACGCCAGTGGCCTTGACCGTATCGAGGCGTACTTTGCCGGCTTTGCCTTCGACCCTCATCGCCATGACACCTACGCCATCGGGCGCACGTTGTTCGGCGTACAGAGTTTTCATTATCGCGGCGGCACGACCCACAGCCTGCCTGGCACCACCATGGTGATCCACCCCGATGAAACCCATGACGGTCGCGCCGGCAGCGACGAAGGCTTCAAGTATCGGATGATTTATGTGGAGCCGGCGCTGATCCAGCAGATCCTCGGTGGCCAGCCGTTGCCGTTTATCCCCGGCGGCTTGTCCACCGACCCACGGCTGCACCGCGCCAGCGAAGTGTTGCTGCAGAGCCTGGATTGCCCGATAGACCCGATGCAAGAACAAGACGCTATGTTCGACCTGGCCCACGCGCTGAGCGCTGCGTCCGGGGCCCTCATTCGCCCTAAATCCTTCGACTACGTCGCGGCCGAACGCGCCCGTGAATTCATCCACAGCGCCCTGGGCCGCAGCATCACCCTCGATGAAATTGCCGACCATGCCGGCCGCGACCGGTGGGCGTTATCGCGGGATTTTCGTCTGTTGTTCGGCACCAGCCCCTACCGCTACCTGACCATGCGCCGGCTGGACCTGGTGCGCCACTTATTGGCCCAGGGCCAATCGTTGGTGGATGCGGCGATGACCGCAGGCTTTACCGACCAAAGCCACATGACCCGCCAATTTCGCAGCACCTACGGCATGCCGCCATCGCGTTGGGTGAAAATGCTCGGACGCTGAGTACTGGGTTGGACTGTGGGAGCTGGCTTGCCTGCGATGCAGACACCTAGGTGTATCAGGCACACCGCTATCGCAGGCAAGCCAGCTCCCACAGTTGGATGAGGTGGCGTTGCTGGCATTTGGTCATGGTTTGTAAAGGGCCAGCAAGCTGCGTCCCTTTAAATTGCAGGACGTTTCCGAGACAATCCCTGCCGCCTTGTGCCTGTTGGAATCGATGGCTAGTCTTCGGCCCGTCACTGCCTTTTCAGTGATCGGGTTTAGTCGCCCGGACTCTAATCAGGCGCATGGTCCTCCATGAGGTTTTATGGTGGCTGTGCGCAGGGCACCCTCGGGTGCGCCGGATTTTCCTGATTAGCCGGTCGACTAACCTGCGTACAGCCGCCACCCTTCGTTTAGTCGCGACTGGGCCGGCTTCTGCCTCAATCAGGAGTTACACCATGACCAAAGCACTTCCCGATCCACCCATGGATTGCCTAGTCGTCAATGAAGAACTCAGCTTCGAAGACGCTCAACTCTATATTTCCCATCTGATCAACAGCGCATCGGCCACGGTGTGGGACTGTTGCGATCACCTGCAACCCCACGACCGCGCCCGAATCCATGCCGTATGGCACTTGCTGGAGATGGCCAAGACCGTAGTAAACCGCACCCTCGAGTGCATGCCACGAACCTGAAGACACCATAAACCCCATGTGGGAGCTGGCTTGCCTGCGATGCAGACACCTCGGTACATCAGGTACACCGAGGTGATGCCATCGCAGGCAAGCCAGCTCCCACAGTTGATCTTCGTGGCTTTGCGCCTCTGTCAGAGCTGGCGCCCGACAATCGGTTGGCCAATGGCCAGGAAATTCCCGCCCGCCACATGGTGCAACGTGCGCAGTTCATCATGCCCCTCAAAATGCCAGCGGCCCTCGCTGAATACCCGCTCATCAGCATAGGCCGCGACCACTTCGCCCAGGAACAGGTCATAGGTCTGCTGATTATGCGGCTCGGGCAGCAAGCGGCATTCCAGCCAGGCCACGCAGCCTTCCAGCATCGGCGCCCCGGTGTGCTCACCGCTGAAAGTGTGCAGGCCATAGGCTGCGAATTTGTCGGTTTCAACGCCGCGGGTATTGCCCACCGTCTGCACCAGATCAGCCTGCGCAACACAAGGCACCTGCAGCACAAAAGTGCCGGCGCCTTCCAGTAGTTGGCGGGTCCAGGTGGCCTTGTCGAGCACCACCGCGACTTTCGGTGGTTCGAAATCCAGCGGCATGGCCCAGGCAGCGGCCATGATATTGCGCTGGCCGTTGTGGGCTGCACTCACCAACACGGTCGGCCCGTGGTTGAGCAAACGGTAAGCCTTGGACAGTGGTACGGGGCGACGGAACGTAGGGCTCATGGTCGATCAGCTCTGCAAGCGAGAAAAGACCTACGATACCTCAAGCACAAGCCCGACAGGTCAGCTCGACAGCTGATTGGCAAACTGCCCGACCGCACTCACCACCTTTTGCGCACCGTCCTGAATCTCGACGATCACGGTACCCGCCTCCGCCGCCAGGGCCAGGCCCTGCTCGGCTTGCGCACGACCGTCGGCCATCAAAGCCACCGCGTCGCGGGCCATGTCCTGGTTCTGGCGCACCACACCGACAATTTCCTCGGTGGCTTTGCTGGTGCGTGACGCCAATTGCCGCACTTCATCGGCCACCACCGCAAAGCCCCGCCCCTGTTCACCGGCACGCGCCGCTTCGATGGCGGCGTTGAGCGCCAAAAGGTTGGTTTGCTCGGCAATGCCGCTGATGGTCTTGACGATGCTGCCGATCACTTGGGACTGGGCATTCAGCGCCTCGATACCTTCGCCGGCCTGCTGCATGTGCTGGGCCAGGTCGCGCATCACGTCCACGGCCTGGGTGACCACAGTGGTACCGCGCTGGGCGCTGTCGTCGGTTTGCAACGAGGTGCTGTAGGCAATATTGGCGGCCTCGGCCACCGCCTGCTCGCGGTTGACCTGGTCGGTAATGACCGTGGCGAACTTGACCACTTTGTACAACCGCTCATTGGCGTCCAGCACCGGGTTGTAGGTGGCCTCCAACCACACCAGGCGGCCGTGGCTGTCCACGCGTTTGAAGCGCGCGGCGACGAACTCACCGGCGTTCAGGCGCTTCCAGAACTGTTGGTATTCGGCACTGTTGTATTCCTGTGGTTCACAGAACATACGGTGATGTTTGCCTTCGATCTGCGCCAGACTGTAACCCATGGCGCCGAGGAAGCGGTCATTGGCGGTGAGTACATGCCCCTCCAGATCGAACTCGATCAACGCGGTAGAACGCATCAGCGCGGTGATCAGGTTTTCATGTTCACGCGAACTCTCGATGGTGCGAGTAAGGTCGCTGGAGAACATCGAAAACTGCTTGATGCGCCCCTCAGAACTGCGCACCGGCTGCACGATTGAGCGCAACCAGGCTTCCTTGCCATTGCCGCGCATCAGGCGCACGGCGCCGGCAAAGTGTTCGCCGCGGGCCAGCGCGTGCTTGAAGCGCAGCTGGAACTCGTCCTGGCGCACGTGGGCCGGCACCAGGTCTTCGATCGCGCGCCCGACAATCTCGCCCAGCGAGTAAGCCAGCTCCTGCAGGAAGTTGGCATTGGCCCACTCCACACGGCCTTCAGGGTCCAGCGTCAGGCAGAGCATTTCGCTTTCCAGGCTCTCTTTCACCTGAAGCAAGCTCGACAATTCTTCGCGCAGAGCGGTCAGCTCCTGCTTCAGGCGGGTATTGAACATGGGGCACCGTTAGGCAAGTGAGGTGGGTGTACTCCCTTGCATCGGCGCTGCCGGGGTTTTCTGAAGAGCGCTTGAGCCCTGGGCCGAACTATATTTTCAACCGCCATTGTTACGGCATACGCCCATGACCTGATATTCCAGGGTATTGAGCTTGCCGCTGGAGTCTTCATAGGTCATGCGCGACGGCACGGCGTTGCACGAGCGGATCGGCGGCGTCACGTTGACGACCTTGGCAATGTCCAGGTCCATGCCATAGCGGTACGCCTGGACCTCGGGCACCGGCTTGCCTTTTTTGATGGCGTAGGCGGCCATGGCTTTCTCATTGCGCTCCATCATCAGGGCAAAGGTGCGATCCCCACCCCCTTCGGCCAGTGCGCCGAATGACAACACAGCCGTTAATACAGCCAAACCTGCTTTATAAAAGTTCATCGCGGTTTCCTCGACTGAAAAGTTCAGTGTCGAGATTAACCAACCCACCCTGACGCCAGGTTCACCAGAACATTACTTATTTGTTAGATGGCCGTTAGTTTCCAGAATTGTAATCTTCGCGCCATGCAGCTGTTATCCGTCGTTTGCAACTATCAGCCAGGGCCAGATCAATAAAAACGCCCGCCTCTATAAGAAGCCGATAACTGCCATCACCGAGGAGCGCATCATGAGCATTCGTCATTACACCCTTCCCTTTTCACTGATGGCTGCACTGCCCATGGCCGCCTTGGCGGTGGAGGACAAGCCCGAAGGTTTTATCGAGGGCAGCCGCATCAACGTGCTGGCACGCAATTTCTACTTCAACCGCGATGACCGCAAAGGCCAGTCCAGCCCCACTGGCAATGGTTACTCCGAAGCCTGGGCCCAGGGCTTTATCGGCAAATTCGAATCCGGTTTTACCCAGGGCACCGTGGGTTTTGGCCTGGACGCGTTCGCCATGTACGGCCTCACACTTGACTCGGGCAGCGGCCGCAGCGGCGGCAAAGGTTCGTTCGGCGTGCTGCCGGTGAACAGCGACAACCAGCCGGAAGACAGCTACAGCAAAATCGGCGGCGCGGCGAAACTGCGCGTGCTGGACACGGTGATCAAGGCCGGCGACGTGTTCCCACTCACCCCGGTGGTGGCCTACGGCGACTCTCGCCTGTTGCCCGAGAGCTTTCGCGGCGTCACCCTGCAAAACACCAGCCTGGAAGGCTTGAGCCTGCAAGGCGGGCGCCTGAGCGGCATGAGCCAGCCCAGTGAAAGCGGCATGAACAAAGGCTTTGCCACCTTCTATGCAGGCAAGGTCGACTCGCCCTGGATCGCCTACTTCGGCGGTGACTACCAGCTCAACAGCCATCTGGGCTTTAGCCTGTACAGCAGCCGCTTGAAGGACGCCTGGGATCAGTACTACTTCGGCAGCAATGCCAATTACGCATTGACCGACGACGTGTCATTGTTCGGCGACTTCAACTACTACAAGGCCGTGGACGAAGGCCAGAAACGGCTCGGCGAGTTCGACAACAACATCTGGAGCGCCAGGCTCGGGGTCAAGGTCGGTGCCCACAGCCTGGCCGTGTCGCACCAGCGCAACAACGGCGACGATGATTTTGATTACCTGCGCCAGTCAGACTCGATCTTCCTCAACAACTCCATCCAGTACAGCGACTTCAACGCGCCCAAGGAGCGCTCATGGATGCTGCGCTACGACCTGGACATGCAGGCGTTCGGCATTCCCGGCCTGTCGTTCATGACCCGCTACGGCAAAGGCACCGGCGCCGAATATAGCAACGCCAATGCCGTGTATATGCGCCGCGATGCAGCGGGTAACCCCTTGACCGATCAACGCCGCTGGGAACGGGATATCGAGGCCAAGTACGTGGTGCAAAGTGGGCGTTTGAAAGATTTGTCCCTGCGCTTGCGCCAGGCCACCGTGCGCTCCAGTGCGTTCGAGTCAGACCTGGAAGAAGTTCGTCTGATTGCCGAATACCCATTGGTCGTGCTGTAGCCCTTACATTCGCTCGCGATTAACTAACATCTGTTCACAAATAGCCAGTTATCAAAATTGTAATATTGGCCTCAGCTTCTCGTTAAGTGGAACTTTCTATACTCGCTTCAACTTATTCACCCGAGCACATTCATCTCTGAAGCTTTTGTGTAGCTCCTTTGGAAAGAGATGAATTTTTAACGCCCCGCTTGGGGCGTTTTTTTTGCCTGCGACACATGCGACCGACGGTCGCAGTTGACCCTAAAGCTACTTTAGCCTTCAGACTTTTCCCACTTCCGAAACCGCCGCCATAGGGACATGGGCGCCTTCTCTCCCCCTAATTCAAGAGGTAACCCCCATGCGTATTCTTGTGGTTGAAGACGAGCAGAAAACCGCCGACTACCTGCAACAGGGCTTGAACGAAAGTGGCTACGTGGTCGACTGCGCCGCCAATGGCGTCGACGGCCTGCACCTGGCAGGGCAACACGCCTATGAACTGGTGATTCTGGACGTCAACCTGCCGGGCAAGGATGGCTGGCAAGTACTGGAAGAATTGCGCCGCAACGGCACCCAGCGCGTGATGATGCTCACCGCCCGTGGCCGGCTGGCTGACAAGATCAAGGGCCTGGACATGGGCGCCGACGATTACCTGGTCAAGCCGTTCGAGTTTCCCGAACTGCTGGCCCGCGTGCGCACCTTGATGCGTCGCAGCGAGCACATTCCACAGCCGGAAGTGTTCCGCGTCTCGGACCTGGAACTGGACCCGCGCCGCCACCGCGCTTATCGCGGCACCCGGCGCATCGACCTGACCACCAAGGAGTTCGCCCTGTTGCAAGTGCTGATGCGCCAGGCCGGCGAAGTGCTGACCCGCACACAGATTATTTCCCTGGTCTGGGACATGAATTTCGACTGCGACACCAACGTGGTCGAAGTCTCCATCAGCCGCCTGCGCGCCAAGGTGGATGACCAGAGCGAGGTCAAGCTGATCCACACCATTCGCGGCGTGGGCTACGTGCTGGAAGCGCGCCCATGAAGACCGGCAGCCTGTCGATGCGCCTGGGCTTGACGGTCAGCCTGATGGGCGCGGGCCTGGTGTTGCTGCTGGCGACCCTGGCCTACCTGGCCCTCACCCATGAGCTGGAAAAACTCGCGCGCAAGAACCTGGAAAGCAAAATGGAACAGATCCAGCACAGCCTGGCCCTGGGCCTGGACGCCCACGCCATTCGCGGCCGGCCGCACTCGCTGATGGACCTGGTGATCGGCCACGACAATTTCCACCTGACCATCGTCGGTACCGCGCCCGATAACAGCGTGCTGCTGAACGTCGGCAGCAAGCCCCAGGAGCCACTGCTCACCGACTTCAAGCCACGGGAAACCCTGGGCTATCTCAATTGGGTCGACAGCTACGGCAACCAGATACTCAGTGCCTCCAGCTTGATGCGCCTGGCCAACGGTGAACGCGTGCGGGTGCTGCTGTCCCTGGACCGCATGGACGACCAGGCATTGCTCAGTGCCTACCTGCGCGCCACGCTGATTGCGTTGCCGCTACTGCTGATACTGATTGGCATGGGCGCCTGGTGGCTGGTGCAACGGGGCCTGGCACCGTTGAAGCAGTTCAGCCAGGTGGCGGCGAAAGTCACCACCCAAGACCTCACCCATCGCTTGTCTGTGGACAACCTGCCCCACGAACTGGGTGAACTGGCCCACGGCATCAACGTGATGCTCGACCGCCTGGACGCCGGGGTGCAGCAACTCTCGCAATTCTCCGATGACCTGGCCCACGAACTGCGCGCGCCCTTGACCAACCTGATGGGCAAGGCCCAGTTGACCCTGTCGCGCCAGCGCCCGCCGCAGGAATACAAGGCGGTGCTGGAATCCAACACCGAAGAGCTCGAACGCCTGGCGCGGATTGTCAGCGACATGCTGTTTCTGGCGCAGGTCAGCCACCCGGCGGCCCGGGCCTCATTCACCGAGGTGTCCCTGGCGCAGGAAGCCCAGCGGGTGATGGAGTTGTTTGCCCTGAGTGCCGAAGACAAACACATCACCCTGAGCCTGCGCGGCGATGCCTGGGTGACGGGCGATCGGCTGATGATCCAGCGGGCGATTTCCAACTTGCTCTCCAATGCCATTCGCCACACACCCGAGGCCTCTACCGTGTTGCTGTTGGTGGAGACCTACGAGCAGAGCGTATCGCTGTCGGTGGGCAACCCGGGGCGAGGCATTGAAGCGCACCACCTGCCGCACCTGTTCGAACGTTTCTACCGCGCCGACAGCAGCCGTACCCGTGCCGAGGGCGGCACCGGGCTGGGGCTGGCCATCGTGAAATCGATCATGCATTTGCATCAGGGGCATGCTCATGTCACCAGCCAGCCTGGGCGTTTTACGCGGTTCAGCCTGGTGTTTCCCCAGGCTCTGGAAGCACCGTTGGCCCCCTGTGGGAGCGGGCTTGCCCGCGAAGGCGGTGTATCCGTCAGTACAGGTATCGACTGACCCGGCGCATTCGCGAGCAAGCCCGCTCCCCCAGGGGGGTTGCGGCGTTTTCACGGTTGTCAGGCGGTCTCTTCATCGCGGCGATGAGCCCATTGGTACAACGCCGGCAGCACCAGCAAGGTCAGCAAGGTCGAAGAAATAATCCCGCCAATCACCACTGTCGCCAATGGGCGCTGCACTTCGGCACCGGTGCCGGTGGCGAGCGCCATGGGGATAAACCCCAGGGACGCCACCAGCGCGGTCATCAGCACCGGGCGCAGACGGGTCAACGCGCCTTCGTGGATCGCCACCGATAATGAGCGACCTTCCTCGCGCAGGTTTCGGATGAAGGCGATCATCACCAGGCCATTAAGCACCGCAACGCCCGACAAGGCGATAAAGCCCACCCCCGCTGAAATCGACAACGGAATATCGCGCAGCCACAGCGCCATGATCCCGCCGGTGAGCGCGAATGGGATGCCGGTAAACACCAGCAGGCCGTCCTTGAGGTTGTTGAACATCATGAACAGCAACCCGAACACCAACAGCAAGGCCACCGGCACCACGATGCGCAAGCGTTCAGAAGCCTCCTTCAACTGTTCGAACTGGCCGCCCCAGGTGGTCCAGTAACCGGCGGGGACTTTCACCTGGGTGGTGATGGCGGCTTCGGCCTCCTCGACAAACGAGCCGATATCGCGCCCGCGCACGTTGGCGCTGACGATCACCAGGCGCTTGCCGTTCTCGCGGCTGATCTGGTTGGGGCCCAGCACCAGGTCGAGGCTGGCAACCTGGGACAAGGCGATAAAGCCCAACTGCCCCGAGGTACTACTCGCCAGCGCCGGCACCGGGATCAACAGGCGTGACAAGCCGTCGATATCGGTGCGCAACGTATCGGACAAGCGCACCACCATGTCAAAACGCCGATCACCCTCGTACAGCGTACCGGCCTGGCGCCCACCGACCGCGACGGCGATGGTGTCCTGCACATCACCTACATTCAGGCCAAAGCGAGCGGCCTTGTCGCGGTCGATATTGATGGTCAGCACCGGCAGGCCGGAGGTCTGTTCCACCTTCACTTCCGAGGCGCCGTTGAGCTTCTGCAAGGTCTCGGCGATTTCCCCGGCAGTCTGGTTGAGCACCGCCATATCATCGCCAAACACCTTCACCGCCACATCGCTACGCACTCCGGAAATCAGCTCATTGAAACGCAACTGGATCGGCTGCGACAGCTCATACACGCTGCCCGGCACAATCGCGCTGGCCCGTTGGATGTCAGCGATAATTGCCTCGCGGGACTTCTTCGGGTTCGGCCATTGGTCCTTGGGTTTGAGCATCACGTAGCTGTCGGAAATATTCGGCGGCATCGGGTCGGAGGCGATTTCCGCCGTACCGGTGCGTGCAAACACCCGCTCGATTTCCGGCACTTGGGCCAGTAAGGTTTTTTCCAGTTGCTGCTGCATCTGCACCGATTGGGTCAGGCTGGTGCCGGGCACACGCAGCGCCTGCTGGGCAAAGTCGCCTTCGCTGAGGCTGGGGATAAATTCACTGCCCATGCGGCTGGCAACCAGACCCGAGACGACGATGCTGAGTGCGGCCAGGCCGAACACCAAGGGCCGACGCACCATCACCCAGTTGAGCACCGGGTCATACACCCGGCGTGCACTGCGCATCACAATGTTTTCTTCTTCCTTGACCTTGCCGGTGACAAACAACGCAATCGCCGCCGGTACGAAGGTCACCGACAGAATCATCGCGCCGAGCAAGGCAATCACCACCGTGAAGGCCATGGGGTGGAACATCTTCCCGGCCACGCCCGTGAGAGCGAAGATCGGCAGGTACACCACCATGATGATCAACTGCCCGAAGATCAGCGCACGTCGCGCCTCCTTGGCCGCGGCGAACACTTCGTGCAGGCGTTCACTGCGGGTCAGCAACCGGCCATGACGGTGTTGCGCATGAGCCAGACGGCGGATGGCGTTCTCGACGATCACCACCGCACCGTCAACGATAATGCCGAAGTCCAGCGCGCCCAGGCTCATCAGGTTGGCGCTGACTTTGTTGGTGAACATGCCGGTGAAGGTGAACAGCATCGCCAGCGGAATCACCATCGCCGTGATCAGCGCTGCACGGATATTACCCAGGAACAGGAACAACACCGCCACCACCAGCAACGCACCTTCGAAGAGGTTTTTCTTCACCGTGGCGATGGCTTTTTCCACCAGGTTGGTGCGGTCGTAGACGGTGACGGCCACCACACCTTCGGGCAGCGAGCGGTTGATCTCCTCAAGCTTTTTCGCCACCGCCTGGGACACGCTGCGGCTGTTCTCGCCGATCAACATGAACACCGTGCCCAGCACCACCTCACGGCCGTTTTCGGTGGCAGCGCCGGTACGCAGCTCACGACCAATGTCGACCTGGGCCACATTGCGCACGCGGATCGGCGTGCCGTCCGAGGTGGTGATGACAATGTTGGCGATGTCGTCGATAGACGCCACCTGGCCCGGCGCGCGGATCAACAACTGTTCGCCGCTGCGCTCGATGTAACCGGCGCCGACGTTGGCATTGTTGCGCTCCAGCGCCGTGACCAGATCGTTGAGCGTCAGGTTGTAGGCGGCCAGGCGCTTGGGGTCTGGCGCAATCTGGTATTCCTTGGCGAAGCCGCCGATGGTATTGATCTCGGCCACGCCTGGCACGTTGCGCAGCTGCGGTTTGATGATCCAATCCTGGATCACCCGCAGGTCGGTGGGGGTGTAAGGCGTACCGTCCTCTTTGCGCACACCGTCCTCGGCTTCGACGGTCCATAGGAAAATTTCCCCCAGGCCAGTGGAAATCGGCCCCATCGCAGTTTCGATGCCGTCGGGCAATTGCTCGCGCGCCACTTGCAGACGCTCGTTGACCAGTTGGCGGGCAAAGAACAGGTCGGTGCCGTCCTTGAAAATCACCGTGACCTGGGACAAACCGGAACGCGACAGCGAACGCGTCTGCTGCAGGCCCGGCAGGCCGGCCATGGCCGTCTCGATGGGAAAGGTAATGCGCTGCTCGGTTTCCAGCGGCGAAAAACCGGCCGCCGCCGAGTTGATCTGCACCTGTACGTTGGTGATGTCAGGTACCGCGTCGATGGGCAGTTTCTGATAGCTGGCGATGCCGACACCGGCCATCAACAGCACCGCCAGCAACACGATAATGCGCTGCTCGATGGCGAATTGGATAAGGCGCTCAAACATGGGGAATCACTCGCAGGATCAATGGGCGTGTTCGGCCGAGCCTTTGCCCAGTTCGGACTTGAGGATGAAGCTGCCAGCCGTCGCCACCTGCGCGCCGGCCTCCAGGCCTTTACGCACTTCGACGTAACCGTTTTCACTGACGCCCAGTTCAAGATGGCGGGTGATAAAGCCGTCCGCCGTGCGCACAAACACCGAGGGTTTGTCCTCGACGGTCTGGATAGCGGTTTGCGGCACGGTCACCTTGGCCTGGTAGGTATCGGTGGCCACTTGCACGGCCACGAACAAGCCCGGGCGCCAGGCGTCGTCAGGGTTGGGGACCGTCACCCGCACGGTAGCGGTGCGCGTCTGCTCACCGAGCAAGTTGCCCACATAGGCCACGGTACCCAGCACTTCGGTGCCCATTTCCGTCGAGCTGACTTTCACCGGTTTGCCCACGCGAACCTTGTTCAAGTCTTTGGGAAATACGCCGAAGGTGACCCACACCTGGGACAGGTCCGAGAGGGTGAAGGCATTGCTGGTTTCACTGACCACCTCGCCCACCCCCAGGTGTTTTTCCACCACCACACCGGCGAAGGGCGCACGCAGTTCATAACGATTGCCGCCGGCCAATACGGCAGTGCCGCTGAGCGCAGTCATTTTTTGCCGCGCATTGTTCAGGGCGATTTCGGCTTCTTGCAGAGTTTGCCGCGCCAGCAGGTAATCCTGTTCGGCAGAGATTTTGTCCTGCCACAACTGACGCTCGCGCTTGAAGGTAGTGCGCGCCAGTTCGACCCGGCGCTCGCTGGAGGCCAATTCGCTGCGCTGGTCGGAAATCTGCTGGCTGGCGATCACCGCCAACAGTTCGCCCTTCTTCACCGACTGGCCCAGGTTGACCTTCACCGCCTCCACCACGCCCGCCGCACGGGGCACGATGTGGGAGGTACGGTCTTCATCAAAACGCACCTCGCCCGGCAGCGTCAGCACGGTGCTGATGGCACGCGGTTGCGCCTGGGCCAACTGGATGCCGGCGGCTTGAATCTGCTGCTCGGTGAGTTCGAGCTTGCCTTCTTCTTCCTCGGCGTGGGCGAAGCCGGAAAGCATCAGGCCCAGGGCGACGGCGAGCGCCATGCCATGTTTTTTGTTCATCAGGAGACTCCAGGAAAAATCAAAAGCGGGCGAGGTCGCCGTAAATGCGTTCGATGCGTACCCAGGCCTCGGTGGCCTGGGCGGTGGCCGCAAGGTATTGGGTGCGGGCCGCGATCAAGGTGCGCTGGGCGTCGAGCACGTCGAGGAAGTTGAACTTGCCCATCTCGAAGCCACGGGTGGCGCTGTCTACCGCACTTTGTGCGGCGGGCAGGATCTGCTGGTTGAACGCGCGCACTTCGGTATTCGCGGTCTGCCACAGGTCCAGGGCCTGGCGGGTTTCGGTGCGCAGGCGCAGTTCGGCGGCGTTGCGCAGGTCGCGGGCCTGGTCGGCGCGTCGGGTGGCCGCGAGGATGTTGCCCTGGTTGCGGTTGAACAACGGGATCGGCATCGACACGCCCACCAGGTTCACCCGTTCGCGCACGCTGGCGTCGTATTGGCTGCCGATGGACACGTCCAGGTCCGGAATGCGCTGGGCTTTTTCCAGGCCCACGCTGGCTTCGTTCTGCACAATGTTGAGTTCGGCCAGGCGCAATTCGGCGGTCTGCTCAAGGCGTGCCAACAATGGCGCGGCGGCGGGTAACGCCGGTACGGAAGTGCTTGGCGTGGCGACGACCTGGAAGTCGGTGGCGGCGCTGCCGGTGCTGGTGGCCAGACGACGGTAGGCGTCAGTGAGGCCGATCTGGGCGCGGTTCAATTCCAGACGGATTTGCGACACCTGCACCTGGGCGCGAGTGGCTTCCACGGGTGACGACTTGCCAGCAGTGACGCGCCCGTTGGCGACCACCAGGCCGCGCTCGGCAAGCGTCATGGAGCGTTGCGCCAGGTCAAGGCGTTCCTGGGCGCGCAGGGCGCCGTAGTAGCTGTCGATGACCTCGGCGCGCAACAAGTTGCGGCGCTGCTCCAGGGTCAGCGCGGCGGCATCCTGGGCGCGGGTGGCCACTTCGATACGCGCACCGCGCTTGCCGCCCAGTTCCAGGGTCTGGCTGAGTTTGATGCTGGTGGTGCGGCTGTTGCGGCGGGTGTCTTCGGCGTCCCAGGAGGCCACCGGATTGGGGATCAAGCCGGCCTGTTGGCGGCCGCCTTCGGCGATGTCGATTTCCCATTGTGCGGCCGCCAGGTCCGGGTTGTTGGCGAAGGCGGTTTGCAAGGCAGCATCGAGGGTGAGGGGTTGTGTCTGGGCGGCGTTTGCGGATATCCACACTACCAATGCCGCCGCCCCCAACAGTGTTCTAACAAAAATTGCCATAACGAGAGTTCCACGCCCATGAAGTCGCTGAGGTTTCCCAGCGGGGGCAATGTAGCTTTCGGTACTTATCAGGGCCGTGGGCGAAAGATTACAAATCCGTTAGCCAGGCTCAGGCATGCACTTCGTCGTGATCGTCATGTTGAAAACCCTCGCCCTCGACCTGGATCGTGGCGTGGGAAATATCGAACTGTTCGTGCAGTAACTCCGTCACTCGGCTGAGGATCTGTTGCTCAGTGCCCTGGGACGCATCCGCGACCAGATGCGTACTCAGCACGTTCTTGCCACTGGTGAGGGCCCAGATATGCAGGTCGTGCACGTCCCTGACCCCCGGCACGCTGCGGATGGCCTGCTCCACCTGCTCGATGTCCACACCCTCCGGCACACCTTGCAGCAGGATGTTCATGCTCGCCTTGAGCAACGTCCAGGTGCGCGGCAATACCCAAAAGCCAATGGCGGCCGCGACCACGGAGTCAACCCAACCCCAGCCAGTGAACATGATCACCAGCGCGGCAATGATCACGCCGACGGAGCCCAGCATGTCGCTCCAGACTTCCAGGTAGGCGCCCTTGACGTTAAGGCTCTCGCCACTGGCAGCGCTGAGCAGGCGCATGGAGATCAGGTTGACCACCAGCCCCAGCAGCGCAATCACCAGCATGCCGGTGGACTGGATTTCGGCGGGCGCCTGCAGCCGCTGGTAAGCCTCGTACAAGATGTAGAACGCCACGGCGAACAGCAGTAATGCATTGAAGGCGGCCGCCAGGATCTCGAACCGCGCATAACCGAAGGTGCGCTTGCGGTCTGCCGGGCGCTTGGCGACCTGGATCGCCACCAGGGAAATCGCCAGGGCCAGGGCGTCGGTCATCATGTGCGCTGCATCGGACAACAGCGCCAGGCTGCCGGTGACAAAGGCGCCGATGACTTCGGCCAGCATGAAACTGCCGGTCAGCCCCAGGGCGATCCATAACTTGCGTTCGTGGCCGGCGCGTACTTGGGCGTGGCTGTGTCCTGCGCTCATGAAATGTCCTCGTGGGTTGGGATGGGGCGGATCATAGAGCTATAGGCCAGTTCCACTGGCATGGTTTGCAAAATTGTCATCTGAGCGCCAGAGCGTCGTTAGCTTCGGGCGCACCAAAATCGTTCATGCACGCGTTGGGGGAGCGCTATCAGGTATGCTTTTCAGGCTGAAACAAAAAGAAACATATTAGCCAACCTGCTCGATAAGGAGTCCCGTCTTGGAGTTATCGACTGCCGCGTGGATGGTTCACGACACCCGCCTCATGCTCTGCGTGCTGTTGGCGATCGCCAGCATCATTGTGCTAATCAGCGCGACCAAACTGCCGCCCTTCCTGTCGATTTTGATCGGCACCTTTATCGCCGGGGTCGGCGCCGGCCTGCCGCCGGAAGAAGTGGCAAAGGCGTTCAGTAAAGGCGCCGGGGCGATTCTCGGCGAAGCCGGGATCATCATTGCCCTGGGTGCGATGCTCGGCGCGCTGATGGCCGAATCCGGCGCGGCCGACCGTATTGCCACCACGTTGCTCGGGCTGGGCAAAGGCAAGTCATTGCCCTGGGTGATGGCGTTGGTTGCCATGGTGATCGGCCTGCCGCTGTTCTTCGAAGTGGGCCTGGTGATGATGGTGCCGATCATCTTTGTGATGGCCAAGCGTTCAAACCAGCCATTGCTGAAAATCGCCATCCCTGCGCTGGCGGGCATGACCACCCTGCATGCCTTGATGCCGCCGCATCCGGGGCCGCTGATCGCCGTGGGCGCATTGCACGCCGACCTGGGCCTGACCATGTTGCTGGGCTTTTGCCTGGCGGTGCCGGCCGTGATCCTGGCAGGGCCGCTGTATGGCAACTGGCTGTCCAAGCGCCTGCACGTGGATGAACCGGCGGATATCGGCGCCTTGTTCAGCGCACCGCCCAAGGCCCCGCGCCAGCCGAGCTTCGGTGTGTCATTGCTGATCATTCTGTTGCCGGTGATCCTGATGCTCGGCAGCACCTTGGCCAAAGTCGCGTTGGCGCCGGAAAGCACCCTCGCCCTGACCTTGAAATTCCTCGGTGAACCGCTGGTCGCCCTCGGCCTGGCCGTAATCGCCGCGGTCGTCTGCCTGGGTTGGGCGGCGGGCATGCCACGCGCCGACGTCGGCAACACCCTGCGCAAAGCCCTGGCGCCTATCGCCGTACTGCTGCTGACCATCGGCGCCGGCGGCGGCCTCAAGCAAACCCTGCTGGACGCCGGCGTCAGCCAGACCATCAGCAAAGTCGCCGAAGGCGCGCACATGCCCTACCTGCTGCTGGCCTGGCTGATCGCCGTGGCCCTGCGCCAGGCCACCGGTTCGGCCACCGTGGCCACCACCACGACCGCCGGCATCCTCGCGCCGATGATGGCCGGGTTGGCGGCGACTCAAAGCTCATTGGTCGCCCTGGCCATCGGCGCCGGCTCGGTGTTCTTCTGCCACGTCAACGACGCCGGGTTCTGGATGGTGCGTGAGTACTTTGGCTTGCAGTTGAAGCAGACGATCTGGGTGTGGTCGGTGCTGCAGACGATTGTTTCGGTGGTTGGGTTGGCGGGTACCTTGTTGCTCTGGCACTTCCTGACCTGACCCTCAGGCGGCCAAGGTGTGGCGCTTGCCAAACAGCGCCACACTCGCTACCCCAACCGCCCCCATCACCACGCAATACCCCACGCAGATCCACGGGCTGGTTGGCATCAGCGCGATCAACAACAACGGTGTAGTACTTGCCCAGAGTGCGTAGGCAATGTTGTAGGTGAAGGAAATGCCCGACACCCGCACCTGCGCCGGAAACAGCCCGACCATCACCGACGGCACCGCGCCCACCACGCCGCAACTCAGGCCCGCCACGGCATACGCCGCGCCGAGCCACACGCCGCCGGCGATCAGGCTGGCGTACAGCAGCGCAATGCCCACCGGCAGCAACAGGCTGTAGACCAATACCGCGCGCCACGCGCCGATGCGGTCCACCAGCAGGCCGGCGAGGACGCAGCCGATATTCAGGAAGACGATGCCCAGGGCACTCAGAGCGAAGGTGTGGCTGGGGCTCATGCCGAAGGTTTTCTGCATCATGGTCGGGGTGATGACCACCAGCACCACCACAGCAGACGTCAGCACGCAGGTGAGGATCATCGCCGGCAGCAGCACGGCGCGATGGTCGCGCAGCACGGTGCGCAAGGGCATTTCGGCGGCGGCTTGGCGACGCGCCTGCATCTCTAGGAATACCGGGGTCTCGCTGAGCCAGCGGCGCAGCCATACGCCGATCACGCCGAATACGCCGCCGAGCAGGAAGGGGAAGCGCCAGGCGTAGTCGAGGATTTCGGCGGGGCTGAAGACTTGCGCGAGCAAGGTGGCGGTCAGCGCCCCCAGCAGGTAACCGAAGGTCAGGCCGGCCTGCAAAAAACCCAAGGCATAGCCACGATGGTGACGCGGTGCGTGCTCGGCGACGAAGGTCCAGGCGCTGGGCACTTCGCCGCCCACCGCTGCGCCTTGCAGCACGCGCAGCGCCAGCAGGATCAGCGGGGCGAAATAGCCGATTTGCGCATAGGTCGGCATGACGCCGATCAGCAGGCAGGGCAAGGCCATCATGAGAATGCTCAGGCTGAAGACGCGCTTGCGTCCCAGGTGGTCTGCAAAGTGCGCCATCAGGATGCCGCCCAGTGGACGGGCGAGGTAACCGGTGACGAAGATGCCAAAGCTTTGCAGCAGGCGCAGCCACTCGGGCATTTCTGGGGGGAAGAACAGTTGGCTGAGGGTCAGCGCAAAGAACACGAAGATAATGAAGTCGTAGATTTCCAGGGCTCCACCCAAGGCGGCCAGGCCCAGGGTTTTGTAGTCGGAGCGGGAAAAACGCTGCGCCCGTGGGGAAAAGGTGGCAGTCATGTGCAGGCTCGGCAGACAAACAAAATGGCGTGCAGGTTATGAGCTGAGCCCATCGATGGCAATCGCGGCGGATATATTTGTTTTCCTCATTGATCGTTGAAGATAACTACATTCCCAAATCAATGGCCGTAGAGGAACATGCCGTAAAACTGCCAAACCCCATAATAACTACAAGAGGAAAGACTCGTGGCCGATGCTATCGAAGACAGCCGCTATGCCCGATTTGCCCTGCGTTGCTCCAACTTCGCCGAGCGCTGGTTTCCTGACTCCTGGGTATTTGCCGCCCTTGCCGTGATCATCGTCGCCGTGGCGACCCTGGGCATGGGCGCCGCACCGGCCGAAGCGGCCAAGGCATTTGGCGATGGGTTCTGGAGCCTGATCCCGTTCACCATGCAGATGGCCTTTGTGGTGATCGGCGGTTACGTGGTCGCCAGTTCACCGCCGGCAGTGAAGTTGATCGACCGCCTGGCACGTATTCCCAAGAATGGCCGTTCGGCCGTGGCCTGGGTGGCGTTGATTTCCATGGTGGCTTCATTGCTTAACTGGGGCCTGTCCCTGGTGTTCGGCGGTTTGTTGGTAAGGGCATTGGCCCGGCGCACGGACTTGCGCATGGACTACCGCGCCGCTGGCGCTGCGGCGTACCTGGGTCTGGGTGCCGTATGGGCGCTGGGGCTGTCGTCGTCGGCCGCGCAGTTGCAGGCCAACCCGGCCAGCTTGCCGCCGTCGATCCTGTCGATCACTGGGATGATCCCGTTCACCGAGACCATTTTTTTGTGGCAATCCGGCGTGCTGTTGCTGGCGCTGATCGTAGTGTCGCTGATCATCGCCTACGCCACCGCGCCTGGCCCCAACAGCGCCCGGGATGCCAAGGCCTGCGGCATTGACCCGGCCTTCAACCTGCCCAAGCCGCAGGCGCCGACGCGCCCCGGTGAATGGCTGGAACACAGCCCGTTGCTGACGATTCTGCTGGCGTTGCTGGCGGCCGGCTGGCTGTTCCATGAGTTCTCGACCAAGCCGGCGATCAGCGCCATCTCGGGGCTCAATACCTATAACTTCCTGTTCATCATGGTGGGCGCGCTGCTGCACTGGCGCCCACGCAGCTTCCTCGATGCCGTGGCCCGTGCGGTGCCGACCACCACCGGCGTGCTGATCCAGTTCCCGCTGTACGGTTCGATCGCCGCGCTGATGACGGTAGTCAAGGGCGGCGACGGCCAGACCCTGGCGCACCACATCTCGACGTTCTTCACCTCCATCGCCTCACACGACACCTACGCCCTGCTGATGGGTGTGTACTCGGCAGTGCTGGGCTTCTTCATCCCCTCGGGTGGCGGCAAGTGGATCATCGAAGCGCCGTATGTGATGCAAGTGGCCAATGACCTGCAATACCACCTGGGCTGGGCGGTGCAGATCTACAACGCCGCCGAGGCGCTGCCGAACTTGATCAACCCGTTTTATATGTTGCCGTTGCTGGGTGTGCTGGGGCTGAAGGCGCGGGATTTGATCGGGTTTTCGTTTGTGCAGTTGCTGGTGCATACGCCGCTGGTGTTGTTTTTGCTGTGGGCGTTGGGGACGACGCTGAAGTATTTGCCGCCTGTGATGCCTTAAAAGGGGTCGGTGCGGGCTTGCTCGAGAATGCGGAGTGTCAGTCAGCGGATTCATTAACTGATCCATCGCATTCGCGAGCAAGCCCGCTCCCACAGTTTGTTTTGTAGCGCTCTTAAACCTGTCTTTGTTCCGTCACATTCCGTTGCTACCGTCCTGCGAAATATCTTGCAACATCTCGCCAAGGACTCCCCCGCAATGAGTGATGAGCACGAAGACCTTCCCTCCTCCGATTCCGCCATCCAACCGACGGTAGACACCAGCCGCCGGCGCTTCCTCGGCGGTGCGGCGGTGTTGGGCGTGGGTGCGACTTTGAGTGCCTGCGGCAATACCAGCGAAGCACCGAGCCCACCCGTGACCCGGCCGCTCACGCCTCAGGAGTTGGATAAGGCATTGCGCGAGCAGGTGAAGACCGTGGTGGTGATCTACGCCGAGAACCGCAGCTTCAACAACCTGTTCGCAGATTTCCCCGGGGTGGAGAAACCGCTGTCGGCGTTAACCGCCAAGGACTTCCAGCAGCGCGACCGCGATGGCAGCGTATTGCCTGCTCTGCCACCGAGCTGGGGCGGTGTGTTGCAGGTCGGCCCACAAACGGTGGACGGGGTGACTTACCCCAGCGAAGTGCAATTCCAGCAAAACCTGCCCAACGCGCCGTTCGCCCTCAAAGGCCCGCAGGGCGAAGACCTGCCATTGAGCCTGGTGACTCGCGACCTGTGGCACGTGTTCTACCAGAACCAGATGCAGATCAACGGCGGCAAGAATGATGGTTTTGTCGCCTGGGGCGATTCCGGTGGGCTGGTGATGGGCCATTACGCCCAAAGCCGTTATGCCCTGCGCCTGTGGGACGTGGCCAAGGAGTTTGTGCTGTGCGATAACTTCTTCCAGGGCGCGTTTGGTGGCTCGTTCCTTAACCACCAGTACCTGATCAGCGCCACCGCGCCGTTTTATCCCAATGCCGCGCAGTCGGTGGCCAAAGCGCAGATCGCCACGCTGCAAAGCGATGACCCTCGCGGCACACGCCTCAAACCCTTGGACACGTCACCGGCCAGCGCCATGTCCGGCCCGCCGCAATTCGGCCCCAGCGCACTGACACCCGATGGTTACGGGGTAAACACCCTGGCCCCGCCCTACTGGCCCACCTGGATCCGCGACCCGCAGAACCCGGATTATTCCAAGCCCGACCTGCCCAATGTGCTGGTGCCGCAAACCCACGAGCATATTGGCGACAAGCTGTCGAAGAAGAACATCGACTGGGCCTGGTACGCCGGTGCGTGGCAAGCCACCCTGGAGCAGTTCAAGGACTCCGGCGGCATCCCCAAGATCCCGAATTTCCAGTACCACCACCAGCCGTTCAATTACTTCAAACAGCAAGGGCCGCAAAACCCCGCAGAACGTGCCAAGCGCTTGCGCGACGGTGGCTTGGGCGACGAGTCGAGCACCAACCGGTTCTTCGCCGACGCCCAGACCGGCAAGCTGCCCGCCGTGAGCTTCTACAAACCCCAGGGCAACCTGAACATGCACGCCGGTTATGCCGACGTGGCCTCGGGCGACCGCCATATCGCCCGCGCCTTGAAGGTGCTGCAAGAAAGCCCGCAGTGGAAAAACATGGTGGTGGTGGTGACCGTGGATGAAAACGGCGGCTGGTGGGACCACGTGGCGCCGCCCCAGGGTGACCGCTGGGGCCCAGGCTCGCGGGTTCCGGCGCTGGTGGTGTCGCCGTTTGCCCGCAAAGGCACGGTGGACCATACGGTGTACGACACGGCATCGATCCTGCGTTTGATCACCCGGGTGTTCCAATTGGAGACCCTGGACGGCCTCAAGCAGCGTGATGACGCGATGATCGCGCGCGGCCAGAAGCCCATGGGCGATCTGAGCAATGCTCTGCAGTTCAGCCTGTAGGGGCTTATCCAATAACGACATGCCGGGCGATTTAACACGCGATTTTCCTGGTCAGCCGCTACTGTGTGCAGGTGGGCTTCCATCCCGCGCAGACGGGCTTCGCTGACAAGGAATTGACTATGTTTAAACCGACCAGGCTGTCCTTCACCCTCGCCGCACTACTGGCGAGTGCGGTCGTACAGGCCGACATCGAGGTGCCACTGGGCAGCACGCAGCGCGTCACCCAGTTGTTCGCGTACCCCAATAACTGCAACGTGATCTGCTTTCGGCCATGGTCACTGGAGCAGACCGCCGAACACTATTTGAACCAGAGCCTGCAACGTGATGGTTACAGCCGGGCCAAGGTCAGTGTGAAGACCCACGACGGTCAGGTCATGGCGACCTTCAGCGGCGTGCCAGACGGTTACGGCCAGCCACTGACCACGCTGCTCAATACCGCCGACCTGGCTTACCAAGGTGCGCGCCAGCTCAACAGCGATGGCAAATGGGCCTACAACTGGTACCTGTTCCTGCCGTTAGGCATGGCCTTGGAAAACCGCAAAAGCATTGAGCTGTTGCACTTCCCTCCGGATTACTCGCTGACCCAGGCTCAGGATTACCTGGAATCGGCCACCACCGACCGCTGGGCCACCTTGTTAAGCGAAAATGGCGTACCGGCCACGGAAACGCCGGCGTACCAGACCATCATCGATATCGCGCCCATCGCTGCGCCGTCCAATGCCGGCAAAGACCTGGAAACCGTCTACGGGTATTTCACCGACTACCAGACCCGCATGGTCAAGGAGCTGAGCCTGCGCCCTGGCGGCGCATTGCCGATGGTGGCCTTCGGCGCGCCGGTGCGTAGCTGGATCCAGCAACAATACGGGCAAACCGTGGGCGTGCTGAGCCTGGCGCAGATCAGCCCGGAGCCTGGCAAAACCGTCGCGGTATTGGGCGCCAACCACCCCAGCTACATTTGGTATGCCGCCAGCCCCGACAGCTATGACGGTGACGAGCAAAAAGCCGACGACGCCGGCTTGAAAGTGATGGGCCAGGACTTGAGCGCCGCCTGCTGGCAAGCCGGCATGGGCCAGAAGCCCGCCAGCGATGCCAATGTATTGCTCAAGGCCTGCCAGAACACGTGGCAGGTCACGCGCAAGGAGCAGACGTGTGAGTTGTTCTACACCTCGGTGCGCCACCTGACACCCGAGCAGGCCAACGCCAAGTGCGCCACAGCGCCCATCAAGGCGCAGTTGAAACAGCTGAGAAATGCCGCCCCCGCCCCCACCGTCACGGCCCCTGCGCTTTAAGGTGAATAAACCGTTTCTACTGTCAACTTTGACAGTAGAAATCGGATCCCACTTCGGCGAATCTTGGGCCGCGCCCATTTGCTGCAAGACTGGCCGCCAGGTCCGCAGGTCCATGCAGCCCCGTTCAGGAGAGTGATGAAAACTCGAGCCATGGATAAGGCTAAAGCGGCTGTGAATGACGGCCTCTATCCCTTTGAGACGCTGCAGGTGGAACAGGGTTACCCCTCGACCGCACAATTCAAGGTCGTGCGATACCCTAATGGCAAGAGGGGTGGAATCAAGGCGCGCATCGACTTTGACAGTCGAGTACGCATCGCCCTGGTTTCAGGCTACGCAGTCAGCGAGCGCCGCTCGCATACGCTGCAACTGTCGTCGCGTATCCACTTGTACGATAGCTGGTTCTGCGGCCTGATACGGCACTCCTGCAAGCCCAACGTGCTCCTGGACACCACGTACATGGAACTATGGACCCTGAACACCATTACCGCAGGCAGCCTGCTGACCCTGGATTACGCCATAACCGAAGACGCGCTGTACCGGCAGTTCGCTTGCCATTGCGGCGAGCTGAACTGCCGGGGTTGGATCACCGGCAGCAAAGAGCCGTTGAACGCCCAAGGCCTGGCCTGGTGGCACGAAAACAAACGGCTCTAGGCTTCGCCCAACGGACGCAGGCGGTATTGCGGCGGCAGTTGCTCGAAGCCACTGATGGTGGTGTTCAAACTCTTCCAGCGGCCGTCCTTGATGCCATAGATGCAGCCATGGATCGACAGGCTCTGCCCACGGTGCCAGGCATTTTGCACAATGCTGGTGTGGCCGACGTTGGCCACCTGCTGGATCACGTTGAGTTCGCACATGCGGTCCACGCGCTCTTCTTCGGTCGGCAACTGGGCCAGCACATCGCGGTTTTCGTAGTAAAGGTCGCGAATGGTGCGCAGCCAGCCATCGATCAAGCCGAACTGACGGTCCTGCATCGACGCACGCACGCCACCACAGCCGTAGTGGCCAGTGACGAGGATGTGTTTGACCTTGAGCACGTCCACCGCGTACTGGATCACCGACAGGCAGTTGAGGTCAGTGTGCAGCACCACGTTGGCGACGTTGCGGTGCACGAACAGGTCACCAGGCAACATGCCGACGATCTCGTTGGCCGGTACACGGGCATCGGAACAGCCGATCCACAGGTATTCCGGGGTCTGCTGGCGGGCGAGCTTGGCGAAGAATTCGGGATCTTCCTGTTTGATCGCATCCGCCCAGCGTTCGTTGTTATCAAGCAGGTCTTGTAGTTCGTTCATCAGGGAAGCCTCAGGAATGATGCGCAGGTTTGTGACTGACAAGCCCTCGTCCGGGTCACGCCAGGCGCTAATTAGCTTGAATTTTTTGGCTGCCATGCCTGTCCACACACTATAAGCCCCACAGTATGAGGATTGGCCATGACTGAATCACGACGTCCCTATGGCGCAACACAGCCGGAACCGATCGATGACAACGAAGACCGCATGGGTGAGATGCGCGAGCTTGATTTTGACGAGCAGGACCAGACTGCGGAAATCGGCGACGAGCTGCCGCGCCGTGAGCGCGACCATCTGATGCCCGACGAACGGGTGCGCGAAGCCGGGCTGACCGGCGCTTCGACGGATGATCATGAATCCACCGATGACGATATGAGCCCGCAGACGCTGATCCGTGAGGACGGCGCACGAGATGCGCAGGAGGAAGGCGAAGACAATGCCGCCGACTATGACTTGAGCGTCGTGGGAGAAAATGACATTGGCGGCGGGAGTGGGCTGGATGAGGCGGAACTGGCTGATCTGGACCCACTGAACGGCAAGCGCTGACCCTATGGGAGCTGGCTTGCCTGCGATGGTATCACTGCGGTGTTACTTGAAAACCGGGTGTCTGTCATCGCGGGCAAGCCCGGCTCCCACAGAGGCTCTGCACATAGGGGGCTGTGTATTTAATCAACCAGGGTGCAGGCCATCACGACTGCATCTTCGCGGCCACCCACAGCGGGGTAGTAATCCCGGCGACGGCCGATCTCGTTGAAGCCATAACGCTCATACAGGCGACACGCGCCGGTATTGCTGTCCCGCACTTCGAGGAAGCATTCTCGCGCATTGGCGGCATAGGCGCGCGACATCAAATGCTCCAGCAGCGCCAGGCCCAGGCCACGGCCCTGGTTTTCCGGTTTCACGGTAATGTTCAGCAGGTGCGCTTCATCGAGGATGATCTGCACCACCCCATGCCCCACTTGCTGCTCGCCTTCGAACATCAGCCAGATCTGGTACTTGCCCAGCCCGTCGAGAAAAATCCCGCGGGTCCAGGGGTGGCTGAACGCCGCGTATTCGATTTTCAGCACGGCGTCGAGGTCGGCCTCGGTCATCGGGCGAAAGGATAAAGCCTCACTCATCAGTTGTTTTCCAGCGCGCCATCAGCCGGCGCATGGCTTGCCAGACATCAGCCTTACGCTGTGGCTCTTCCATTAATAATTCCAGGCCCGGCAGGGCCCACACCGAACCCAGGCCTTCAACCTGCAGCTCGCGGTACCAGGCCTCGGCGTTGGCTTCACCGGCAAACCGCACGGCGGGCAGGCCAATCAGCCACAGGCACACGCAGGGCTCGTCTTCCAGGCGTGCCGAGACAAACCCCTGGACGAAATCTCGTGCGGCCTCCGGGCCCTGGTCCATGGTGCCGCGCACCAGCAGCGGCCAGCGCACCGGCTCACCGACTATCTGAGGACTGTCAGGCAGGCCGGCGGCGCGCAGCATGTCCTTGAGCAACAGGTAGGCCGGGTCGCGGGACTGGAAACGCTCGCCGGTCGGCAGTTCCACCAGCAACAGGCAACGCCCGGCCCGCAGCAATTGCAGGGCAAAGCGTGGCGGCGGCACCACGGGCGCCTTGGCCACCGGCGCAGCCTCCTCCACCACCTTGGCAGCCTTGGTCGCCGGCGCAGGGCGCGGCACTTCGATCTTGGCCCGCTCGACCGCCGGGCGCGTCTCTGGGGTGGGTTTGACCACCGCCACGGGCGCGGCCGCCTCTTCTCCCGACGACTCGAACGCCTCGTAGGGCTCAAGCGCCTGCAACAACTCGGGCCGCGATGGTGCGGCAAACGGCAGTTCGGTGCGGGGCAGCCAGTTGACCACCTGCATGGCGGTCAAGTAAGCGCGACGTCGGGACTCGATAAGCACAGCTCGGCCACTTGTGGATAAGTAAAGAGCGGGGATTCTACCGCTGTTCGGCCACAATCGCCCACTGCGCACTGACCGGCTGTGGATAAATCCCGCGCCTGATGCAGTACAATCGCGACTTTTAATCGCCAACCAGCCGGCCATTCCCATGATCGAACCCAAGCGCGTCCTGCGCGCCCTCGCCGAACACTGGGCCTTACTTGAGCCTCTGTGCGAACACTTCGACCAAGGCACCCTGAGCCTGGGCGAGCTGCGCGCGCAATTGGCCGCCCAACAACTGGACAGCACGCCCCAGGACATCACCAGCCTGCTGGACGTGTGGATTCGCCTGGATATCCTGGTGCCTGTCGCCAAGAGCCCGAACCGTTTCGAGCTCAACGCGCAGATCCACGACTTCCTCGCCTATCTTCGCAAGGAGCACCGGCTTGGCCTGTGCCTGGAAATCGAAGCCTACCTGCGCCACCTGGAGCGCCTGGCCGGTTATATCCAGGACGCCTTCGACATCCGCGACGGCCATGACCTGGCTCGGCAACTGCGCCTGCTGGATATGCGCGTGCGCGACGTGCTGAAAAAACTTGCCAACGACGAACAGGCCCTCGCCGCCGTGGCTGACCGCGCCAAGACCAGCGACCGCCAGATTCCGTTGCGCCAGCGCTACGCCGAAGTACTGGCGACCTGGGACGAATACGTCGAGCCGATGATCCAGTTGGTGAACGCCGACGGCGCCTTCGAGCAAGGCGTGCGCAAGGTGGAAAACGTGCTGCTGCGCATGCTCACCGAGCAACAGCGTCTTGGCCACCTGGTGGACGACGACATGCTGCTGCGCACCCACGCACGCATTCTCGAAATGCAAACCAGCGCCCAGCTGACCTTGCGCCATGCACGGGAGTTGCTGCTGCCGCTGCGTGAAGAAGCACGCCGGCATAACGCCGTGACTCGCGGTGCGGCGCTGGCCCTGTCGGCGATTCGCCGCAAAGGCCTGGACGCGGTGCCGCAAGCGGCGATGCCGATGTTCACGCGGCCGCAAAGTACCTTCCTGGGCAGTGCCAGCCAAGTCGAAGCCTATGTGTACGCCTTGGCGAATTTCGAGCCGAAACCGGCGCGTTTCCCCAAGGCGCACAAGTCCCACAAAGGCGAAGCCCCGCGCGCACCGCGTACGGTCAAGGAAATGCTTGAACGCTGCGAAGACGCGTTGCCAATGCCGGACCTGATGACCTGGCTGCTGGAGCAGGAACCGGACGGCGCCACCGATGAATTGCTGTACTGGTTCTCGCGCCTGTCCCGGGAAAAACGCTTCAAGCGCGAGCGCCTGGAACGTCGCGATTACCACACCCACGAGCACCAGGTCAGCCTGCGCTCCTTCGCCCTGCTCCCGGCCGGCGTCGATGCCACCGAGAATTCTGCGAGCACGCCTTATGCATCTTGATCTATCCGAACTGTCCCAACTGGCGCCGATCTTTCGCGAGCTGTTCAAGGGTTACCACGTCAGCCGCCGCGACCCGGAGCTGTACGCGCAATTGTCGAACTTCCAGGACCAGTACCGCACGCTGTTCAAGGCGCTGGGCTTTGAGCTGGTGTGCGATACCCGCGGCTTCTATTACTTCGTGCCGGACACTGCCGTGGCTGCCGCGCAGGTGAACAAAACCGCCCAGCGCCTGGCCTTGTTTACTTTCATCATCGTCGAACACCTGGCCGACCAAGGCCGCGACCCGGTTGCCGTGCTCGACGGCGGCAGCCTGGGCCGTGATGAATTGCCTTCGTTGCTGGAGAAATACCGTGACCTGTTTATCCAGGCCGAGGTGCAGACCCAGGAAGAACTCGAAGAAAAGATCATGCGCCGCATGACCCAACTGGGTTTTGCCAGCGAAGACAACGGTATCTACCGTTTCCTGCCGCCGATGCACCGCTTCCTGGATGTGTGCCTGTCGGTGCAGCAAGACCGCGACCTCGCCGCCAGCGTGCACAGCGTACTGCCACTGCCAGCACCGGTGATTATCGACGAAGACAGCGATGAGAAACTGCTGAAGACCGATGACCCGCTGGATTTGAGCGCCTTCACTGAGGAAAGCGAAGAAGATGCCCTGGCCCGTGCCATTGCCGAAGAACAGGAGACCGACGCATGAGTAAGGAACGCTACGGCATCCGCCGCTTCGCCCTATTGAACACCGCCGGTTACAGCCTGGGTTTGTTCCCGCTGGAAGAACCGCTGTCGGTGTACGGCGCCAACAACCTGGGTAAATCCGCCTCGATCAACGCCTTGCAGTTCCCGATCCTGGCACGTATGTCGGACATGAGCTTCGGCAAGTACACCCTGGAACAATCACGGCGCTTCTACTTTGCCACCGACACCAGCTACATCCTGGTAGAAGTCTCGCTGCCCCACGGCCCCCACGTCATCGGCGTGGTCGGCCGCGGCCCGGGCGGCGGCTTTGGTCACCAGTTCTTTGCCTACGCCGGCAAGCTGGACCTGGCCCACTACCAGAAAAACGACACCTGCCTGCGCCAGAAAGAGCTGTTCACCAACCTTGAGCGCGAGGGCCTCAAAGCCTACGAACTCAAGCCTGATGAGCTGCGGCGCTTGCTGGTGGGCGGGCATACGTCGATCCCGCTGGACCTGACCCTGATTCCGCTGCGCTCCACCAGCGAGCAGAGCCTGAAGACGTTCCGCGCGCTGTTTATCAACCTGCTACACATGCGCGAAATCACCGCGGCCAAGCTCAAGCAACTGTTCCTTGATGCCTTCGAACACAGCCTGCGTTCGGGCAGTGTCGATTACATCGCAGCCTGTGAAGAAGCCTTCCGCGATGTGCGACGCATGGAGCAGGACTACAACTCGCTGGTGGCAGCCGGCCCCTTGGTTGAAGCCTTGGCCAATGGCGTGAAACAGCGCGACGCCCTGCGCGGCAAACTGCATCGCCTGTCGCCACTGCTGGATTCATTGCTGGGCACTTGGTCGGACTACGCCAGTGCGCGCAAGGAAGAGCTGACCATCCAGGCCGAACACTACCGCAACGAGCAGGACGCGCTGCAAAACGACCAGCGCGGCGGCACCCAAGAGCTGATGCGCCTGGAGCGCGAAATCAGCGGCATCCAGCGTTGGTTGGGCGAGTTGTCGGTGCTCAAGCATCGCTTTGCTCTGGTGGATGACGTCAAGATGCTGGAGCAACAACTGCTCGCCGCCAAAGACGCCCACGATGAACTGGCGGGCGCCTTGGCGCAGTCGCGACAGTTCAGCGCCGAGGACCTGGACGAGCGCCTGCGCGACCTGGAAAAGCGCTTGAAGTCGGTCAAGCAGCAGCTCGATCACGCGGACAACAACAGCTACGCCAAGCTGCGCGAAGAGTTCTCGCAGCAGGATGTCGAGCGCCTGATGCGCCTGTTCAACAGCTCGTTGTTCAGCCTGCCGCTGGGCGAACATGGCATCACGCTGGACGAAGACGGCCAGTGGGTCAAATCCCTGGAGCAGATCCTCGATAGCTTCAAGGGCGAGCGCTTTGAAGTGCCGGGGCTGTCCATCGACATCTCGCACATCGAGCCGCCGGCACTGCAAGCCCTGGCGGACCGCGCCGCGTTGCGTGACCAGAAAGAACGTCTGGAAAAAGAACTCAAGCAACTGAAAACCCAGCAGGCCGTGGCGTCCGACCGCGCCGCGAGCAAGACCCAGACCGAAGCGCTGTACCAGCAGGTACTGGATGCCCAGAAGGCCCTGGAAGACTTCCGCCGCACCCAGACCCTGAGCGCCGAAGAAGGCGAGAAGCTGGAAAACCTGGCGCAGATGGAAGCCGCCCAGGACGAGTTGAAACGTTCCAGCGATGCCTTTACCGAGCGCGTCCAGCAACTGTCGGCCAAGCTGCAATTGGTCGGCCGCCAGATCGGCGATATGGAAGCCAAGCAACGCACGCTGGATGACGCCTTGCGCCGTCGTCAGCTCTTGCCGGCGGACCTGCCGTTCGGCACGCCATTCATGGACCCGGTCGACGACTCCATGGACAACCTGCTGCCGCTGCTCAATGACTATCAGGACAGTTGGCAGGGCTTGCTGCGCGCCGATGGCCAGATCGAAGCGCTGTACGCCCAGGTGCGTCTCAAGGGCGTGGCCAAGTTCGACAGCGAAGATGACATGGAGCGTCGCCTGCAGCTGCTGATCAACGCTTATGCGCACCGCACCGATGAGGCGTTGACGCTTGGTAAGGCACGTCGTGCGGCGGTCACCGATATCGCCCGTACCCTGCGCAATATCCGCAGCGACTACGACAGCCTTGAACACCAGTTGGCGTTGTTCAACCGCGAGATCAACAAACGCCAGGTGTCCAACCTGCAGAGCTTTCGCATCGTGCTGGCGCCGAACAAGGAAGCCCTCAAGCATATCGACCAGATCATCCACAGTGCCGGTCAGTATGAAGAAGGCGAGACCCTCTCGGTGTTCGACCTCAGCCAGAGCGCCGAACAGGACAACAAGAACGAAGAAGCCAAGGAATACCTGGCTCGCCTGGTAGCCGCCAACCATAACCAGTTGGGCCTCAAGGACTTGTTCGAATTGGCGTTCGAGATCACCAAGGTCAACGGCCAGCCGGTGATCCATACCGACATCGACGGCGCTGCGTCCAACGGCACCACCATGACCATCAAGGCACTGACCAACATGTACCTGTTGCTGCACTTGATGGACCGCGACCAGGCCGGTCGCGTACGGTTGCCGTACTACCTCGATGAAGCGGCAGATATCGATGAGAAGAACCAGGCCGCCTTGCTGGAAACCAGCCTGCAATTGGGCTTTGTACCGATCCTGGCCAGTGTGAAGCCGCAGGTGTCCGCCCAGGTGGCGATTGACCTGGAAGGCGGCAGCGGGCCGAACGGGATCTACATCGATGAGGCGGACTGGAAGTACATCCGTCGCCATGATGTGGTGAAGGCGACGATGAATGTACAGGCGGACGAGCCGGAGCTGGATGAAGTCTGACGGGTTGTACTGAAAGGCAAAAAGGCCGCGATCCTTTGGATCGCGGCCTTTTTTTCGGTTTGGGATTTGCGGTGTGTTTGTGGGCCTCATCGCGGGCAAGCCCGGCTCCCACAGGGATATGCATTTTCAGCAAGTATGCATTCCAACTATGGGAGCCGGGCTTGCCCGCGATAGCCGCGCCTCGGTTTATTTACCGAGTGGAATCTTAGGCGCCCAGGTCAGCCACTCATCCTCAAACTTGTCGAACAACGGGAACGTCTGCTGCGGCCGTGCCGGGTTACCCATGCGCTCGCCATCCGGGGTGGCAAAGGCGATCCCGCCGGCCACCAGCGTTTCCAGGGACTCGGTACGCACGGTCGCGCCCTTGAACAAGCCGAAGTCGAGGCCAAAGCCGCTGGTGTTCCAGAAGCGGCTGCCACTGCGTACCAGCGGCGCGTACTTGGGTTCGATCAGGATGTGCACCAGCACGCGGTCAGCGGTCTGGCCCAACTCGTAGCCGGTGACTTTACCCACCGTCACTTCACGGTAGGTGACCGGTACCCCTTCCTTCAGCGAACCACGGCGGGCGGCGCTGAGTGTGAGGCTCAGGCCAGCCTCCTGATGCACCGCTTCGGGCGGCTGGGCCAGGGCGACAAAACTCTTTTGCGGGCCGGCATTCTTCGCGGCCGGTTGCACTTCGATGTATTGGCCGGTGACCAGGGTCTCCAGGTTAGCCGTCTTCATCAGCCCCAGTTCCGGCTTGACCACCCAGAACTGACTGCCCGTACGCGCAATGCGGTCCGCGACCTGAGTGATACGCGCCTTGAGCAGCACCGACTGCATGTCGGCACTGAGGTCGACACTTTCGATCTTGCCGACATCCAACCCCTTGAAGCGCACCGGTGTGCCGGCGCTCAGGCCGTCGGCGCGGTCGACTTTGATGGTCACCAGAGTGCCGTGCTGGTTGGCGGCATCACGGTCGGCATACAGGCGAAAGCGCGGGATGCGATGTTTCAATGGCACATTCGGTTCCGGCGTTTCGAAGGCGATACCACCCGCCATCAGGCTGGCCAGGGACTCGCTTTTGACCTGGATGCCGCCGGTGAGGCCGCCCGTAAGGGTGACGCCGCTGGCATTCCAGAAGCGCGTCGAGCCGTTGACCAGGCTTTCGTATTCCTTCTCGATATGAACGCCGATCACCAGCTGTTTTTTCTTGCGTGAAAACTGGTAGCTCTGCACCGAACCGACTTTGACCTGTTTGTACAGAATCGGGCTGCCGACATCCAACGAGCCCAGGCTGTCGGTGAGCAGCACCATGTGCAGCCCCGGGGAACGCAGGTCCAAAGGCGGGGCCTTGGCGCGGGCTACGTATTCGCGTTGTGGCGGGGTGCCTTTGTCGCCTGGGCGAATCGCGATGTAGTTGCCCTTGACCAAGGCCTCCAGGCCAGTGATGCCTGCCAGGGAGATGGACGGCTTGACCACCCAGAATTGCGTGTCTTCGACCAGGTAATCTTCAGCCAATGGATCGAGGGTCAGCTCGGCGCTGGCGCTGGACAGGTCCGGATCGATCTTCAGGGTTTTCAGGCTGCCGACCTGGATGCCTTTGTACATGACCGGCGTACGCCCGGCCTGCAGGCCTTCAAAGTCAGTGAGCTTGACCTTGACCTTGATCCCCGCTGCGGCGGCATCGAAATCTTCGTATAGGCGGAAAGGCAGGCTCGGGTCGGTGGGCGGGCTGTCTTTGCGGTTTTCAGGAGTGGCGAAGGCGATACCTCCGGCGACAATGCTGGAGAGGGATTCGCTGCGCACTTTCAAGCCGGAAAGGTTGGCGTCGATACTGATGCCGCTGGCATTCCAGAAACGCGTGTGTTTGCGCACCAGGTTGGCGTAGGTCGGCTCGATATAGACCTTGATCTCGACGGTGCTCTGGTCTTCAGACAGCAGGTAGCTTTTAACCTGGCCGACCTGAATCTGCTTGTAGAACACCGGGCTGCCACGGTTCAGCGAGCCCAGGCGATCGGCCTTGAGGGTCAGGTGCAAGCCGGGCTTGGCGTCGGATAACGGCGGTTCTTCGGAGAGCGCCTTGAACTTGCGCGTGGGCTCGCCGTCACCGGGGCTGGCGGCGATGTAGTTACCTGAAACCAGGGTTTCCAAGCCGGTGATGCCGGCAAGGCTGACGCTGGGCTTGACCAACCAGAAGCGGGTGTTGGTCTTCAGGTACTGCTCAACGTCCTTGTTCATCTCGATGGTGGCGATCACCCCGCGATTGCTGCCCTCGTCATCCAGGGCCAGGGTTTTGACCTTGCCCACGGTCATGCCTTTGTAGACCACTTCGGTCTTGTTGATCTGAATGCCTTCACCGCTCTCAAAGCGAACTTGAATCTCGATACCTTGCTGGGAATAGGCACGCCACCCCAGCCAGCCACCGATGATCAGGGCAATCAGGGGCAACACCCAAATGGCCGACCAGTTAGAGGCTGGGCGGGTTTTAGCTTTAGGCAAATCACTCATGGTCGTCGTCCGACTCCGTGTTATCCCAAATCAGTCGGGGATCGAAAGTTACTGCGGCAAGCATCGTCAAGATCACCACACTGGCGAACGCCGCAGCGCCGAGGTTGGCCTCGACACTGGCGAGTCGCCCAAAGTTAACGACCGCCACCAGGATGGCGATCACGAAAATATCCAGCATGGACCAACGCCCAATGAATTCGATAAAGCGATACATCACAATGCGTTGTTGCGCGGACAGTGGCTGGTGACGCTGCACCGAGAAAAGCAGCAAGCCAATGCCGACCAACTTGAAGGTCGGTACCAGGATACTGGCGATGAACACCACGGCAGCGATAGGAAACATCCCGTGCTGCACCAATTGGATGACACCCGACATGATGGTGCTGGGGTCGCCTTGGCCGAGGGAGCTGACCGTCATGATGGGTAACAGGTTAGCGGGGATATACAGGATTGCGGCGGTGATCAACAGTGCCCAGGTGCGTGTAAGGCTATTAGGGCGACGGGCATGGATCAACGCGCCGCAACGGGTGCAGAGTTGCTCATCGGTATCCGCTTCCTGCTTGTTCAACTCATGGCATTCGGTACAAATCAGAATGCCTGCATCAATCGCCCGCATGGTCATCCTCTCCTGACAGCGCTTGCCAGATCTGATGAGGTGACATCACCACCTCAAGCAGAACTTGGACTATTAATAAACTGACGAAGCAGACCAGACCCAGGCCAATGGTGATGGAGGCCATATCGGCGAGCTTTACGATCGCCACCAGCACACCCATCAAGTAGACCTCCAACATCCCCCAATCCTTCATGTGGTGGTAGATGCGGTATAGCAGCAGCCCGTAGTTGCGACCGATGTTCCAGCGAATGCTGAGCAGCACTGCCAATTGGCACAGGAGCTTAAGCAAGGGGATGCCCATGCTGCACAGGAACACTACGGCGGCAACGCCTTGCATACCGGTATCGAACAGGCCGACCACGCCGCTCCACACGGTGTCCTCCGAGGACTGCCCGAGTAGATTGAGCTGCATGATGGGCAAAAAGTTCGCGGGGATGTACAACAGCAGGGCTGCCAGTACCAAGGCGAGGCTGCGCTCGACCACATTGTGCCGATGAGCGTATAGCTCGTAACCACAACGTGGGCATTGGGCTTTTTCGCCGAGGGCGAGCGTTGGTTTGCGCATCAGCAAGTCGCACTCATGGCATGCCACCAGGTCGTCCAGCGGTAAATCCGACACCTCGCGGGCATCAACCGGATCGGGCATAGATAGGGCTCTGACTCTAATAATGGTTAGGTGGCTATTCTAGTGGTGTCGCTCAGAAATAACTGTGCAAATTTGTCGGGCCAGTCAGGTCGCAGGTGGGGGCGGACAGGCGTGCGGGGACAAGGCGGACACTTTTCGAGCGCCCAAAACAAAACCCCAACTGCTTTCGCAATTGGGGTTTCGGAATTTAATCTTGACGATGACCTACTCTCACATGGGGAAACCCCACACTACCATCGGCGATGCATCGTTTCACTGCTGAGTTCGGGATGGGATCAGGTGGTTCCAATGCTCTATGGTCGTCAAGAAATTCGGGTACTGAGTCGTGGCCAGTTGGCCTCGCTTCAGCAAATTGGGTATGTGATAGTTTTCGGTGTTTTGTGAGCGTCGAACTTTCGGTTCATTGCGTCTTCACACACCGCAATCTGGCCTTTCGACTCAAATTGCTTGGGTGTTATATGGTCAAGCCTCACGGGCAATTAGTATTGGTTAGCTCAACGCCTCACAGCGCTTACACACCCAACCTATCAACGTCGTAGTCTTCGACGGCCCTTCAGGGAACTCAAGGTTCCAGTGAGATCTCATCTTGAGGCTAGTTTCCCGCTTAGATGCTTTCAGCGGTTATCTATTCCGAACATAGCTACCCGGCAATGCCACTGGCGTGACAACCGGAACACCAGAGGTTCGTCCACTCCGGTCCTCTCGTACTAGGAGCAGCCCCTCTCAAATCTCAAACGTCCACGGCAGATAGGGACCGAACTGTCTCACGACGTTCTAAACCCAGCTCGCGTACCACTTTAAATGGCGAACAGCCATACCCTTGGGACCGGCTTCAGCCCCAGGATGTGATGAGCCGACATCGAGGTGCCAAACACCGCCGTCGATATGAACTCTTGGGCGGTATCAGCCTGTTATCCCCGGAGTACCTTTTATCCGTTGAGCGATGGCCCTTCCATACAGAACCACCGGATCACTAAGACCTACTTTCGTACCTGCTCGACGTGTCTGTCTCGCAGTCAAGCGCGCTTTTGCCTTTATACTCTACGACCGATTTCCGACCGGTCTGAGCGCACCTTCGTACTCCTCCGTTACTCTTTAGGAGGAGACCGCCCCAGTCAAACTACCCACCATACACTGTCCTCGATCCGGATAACGGACCTGAGTTAGAACCTCAAAGTTGCCAGGGTGGTATTTCAAGGATGGCTCCACGCAGACTGGCGTCCACGCTTCAAAGCCTCCCACCTATCCTACACAAGCAAATTCAAAGTCCAGTGCAAAGCTATAGTAAAGGTTCACGGGGTCTTTCCGTCTAGCCGCGGATACACTGCATCTTCACAGCGATTTCAATTTCACTGAGTCTCGGGTGGAGACAGCGCCGCCATCGTTACGCCATTCGTGCAGGTCGGAACTTACCCGACAAGGAATTTCGCTACCTTAGGACCGTTATAGTTACGGCCGCCGTTTACCGGGGCTTCGATCAAGAGCTTCGCGTTAGCTAACCCCATCAATTAACCTTCCGGCACCGGGCAGGCGTCACACCCTATACGTCCACTTTCGTGTTTGCAGAGTGCTGTGTTTTTAATAAACAGTCGCAGCGGCCTGGTATCTTCGACCGGCATGAGCTTACGGAGCAAGTCCTTCACCCTCACCGGCGCACCTTCTCCCGAAGTTACGGTGCCATTTTGCCTAGTTCCTTCACCCGAGTTCTCTCAAGCGCCTTGGTATTCTCTACCCAACCACCTGTGTCGGTTTGGGGTACGGTTCCTGGTTACCTGAAGCTTAGAAGCTTTTCTTGGAAGCATGGCATCAACCACTTCGTTACCTGAAAGGTAACTCGTCATCAGCTCTCGGCCTTAGAATCCCGGATTTACCTAAGATTCCAGCCTACCACCTTAAACTTGGACAACCAACGCCAAGCTGGCCTAGCCTTCTCCGTCCCTCCATCGCAATAACCAGAAGTACAGGAATATTAACCTGTTTTCCATCGACTACGCTTTTCAGCCTCGCCTTAGGGACCGACTAACCCTGCGTCGATTAACGTTGCGCAGGAAACCTTGGTCTTTCGGCGTGGGTGTTTTTCACACCCATTATCGTTACTCATGTCAGCATTCGCACTTCTGATACCTCCAGCAAGCTTCTCAACTCACCTTCACAGGCTTACAGAACGCTCCTCTACCGCATCACTTACGTGATACCCGTAGCTTCGGTGTATGGTTTGAGCCCCGTTACATCTTCCGCGCAGGCCGACTCGACTAGTGAGCTATTACGCTTTCTTTAAAGGGTGGCTGCTTCTAAGCCAACCTCCTAGCTGTCTAAGCCTTCCCACATCGTTTCCCACTTAACCATAACTTTGGGACCTTAGCTGACGGTCTGGGTTGTTTCCCTTTTCACGACGGACGTTAGCACCCGCCGTGTGTCTCCCATGCTCGGCACTTGTAGGTATTCGGAGTTTGCATCGGTTTGGTAAGTCGGGATGACCCCCTAGCCGAAACAGTGCTCTACCCCCTACAGTGATACATGAGGCGCTACCTAAATAGCTTTCGAGGAGAACCAGCTATCTCCGAGCTTGATTAGCCTTTCACTCCGATCCACAGGTCATCCGCTAACTTTTCAACGGTAGTCGGTTCGGTCCTCCAGTTAGTGTTACCCAACCTTCAACCTGCCCATGGATAGATCGCCCGGTTTCGGGTCTATTCCCAGCGACTAGACGCCCTATTAAGACTCGCTTTCGCTACGCCTCCCCTATTCGGTTAAGCTCGCCACTGAAAATAAGTCGCTGACCCATTATACAAAAGGTACGCAGTCACCCAACAAAGTGGGCTCCCACTGCTTGTACGCATACGGTTTCAGGATCTATTTCACTCCCCTCTCCGGGGTTCTTTTCGCCTTTCCCTCACGGTACTAGTTCACTATCGGTCAGTCAGTAGTATTTAGCCTTGGAGGATGGTCCCCCCATATTCAGACAAAGTTTCTCGTGCTCCGTCCTACTCGATTTCATGGCTAAGAGATTTTCGCGTACAGGGCTATCACCCACTATGGCCGCACTTTCCAGAGCGTTCCGCTAATCTCAAAGCCACTTAAGGGCTAGTCCCCGTTCGCTCGCCACTACTAAGGGAATCTCGGTTGATTTCTTTTCCTCAGGGTACTTAGATGTTTCAGTTCCCCTGGTTCGCCTCTTGCACCTATGTATTCAGTACAAGATAACCATCTTATGATGGCTGGGTTCCCCCATTCAGACATCTCCGGATCAAAGTCTGTTTGCCGACTCCCCGAAGCTTTTCGCAGGCTACCACGTCTTTCATCGCCTCTGACTGCCAAGGCATCCACCGTATGCGCTTCTTCACTTGACCATATAACCCCAAGCAATCTGGTTATACTGTGAAGACGACATTCGCCGAAAATTCGAATTTCTCAACTAAGAGAACTCACAAATTTTACCTTAGCCTGATCCGTTACCAGTGAAAGTAACGTTCAGTCTATCTTTCTATCACATACCCAAATTTTTAAAGAACGAACTAGTCAAAGACTAGAAATCAACATTCACCATCACAACGATGGAATGCTCATTTCTAAGCTTTATACAAACAGAAGCAGTAGTGGTGGAGCCAAACGGGATCGAACCGTTGACCTCCTGCGTGCAAGGCAGGCGCTCTCCCAGCTGAGCTATGGCCCCGTATTTCTACAGGCGTTTCCCACACAAAATTGGTGGGTCTGGGCAGATTCGAACTGCCGACCTCACCCTTATCAGGGGTGCGCTCTAACCAACTGAGCTACAGACCCAATTTCGGGCTGCTTCTTTCGTCTTCTTCAATGAATCAAGCAATTCGTGTGGGAACTTATGGAGCAGCTGATGTCGTCGATTAAGGAGGTGATCCAGCCGCAGGTTCCCCTACGGCTACCTTGTTACGACTTCACCCCAGTCATGAATCACACCGTGGTAACCGTCCTCCCGAAGGTTAGACTAGCTACTTCTGGTGCAACCCACTCCCATGGTGTGACGGGCGGTGTGTACAAGGCCCGGGAACGTATTCACCGCGACATTCTGATTCGCGATTACTAGCGATTCCGACTTCACGCAGTCGAGTTGCAGACTGCGATCCGGACTACGATCGGTTTTATGGGATTAGCTCCACCTCGCGGCTTGGCAACCCTCTGTACCGACCATTGTAGCACGTGTGTAGCCCAGGCCGTAAGGGCCATGATGACTTGACGTCATCCCCACCTTCCTCCGGTTTGTCACCGGCAGTCTCCTTAGAGTGCCCACCATAACGTGCTGGTAACTAAGGACAAGGGTTGCGCTCGTTACGGGACTTAACCCAACATCTCACGACACGAGCTGACGACAGCCATGCAGCACCTGTCTCAATGTTCCCGAAGGCACCAATCTATCTCTAGAAAGTTCATTGGATGTCAAGGCCTGGTAAGGTTCTTCGCGTTGCTTCGAATTAAACCACATGCTCCACCGCTTGTGCGGGCCCCCGTCAATTCATTTGAGTTTTAACCTTGCGGCCGTACTCCCCAGGCGGTCAACTTAATGCGTTAGCTGCGCCACTAAAAGCTCAAGGCTTCCAACGGCTAGTTGACATCGTTTACGGCGTGGACTACCAGGGTATCTAATCCTGTTTGCTCCCCACGCTTTCGCACCTCAGTGTCAGTATTAGTCCAGGTGGTCGCCTTCGCCACTGGTGTTCCTTCCTATATCTACGCATTTCACCGCTACACAGGAAATTCCACCACCCTCTACCATACTCTAGTCAGTCAGTTTTGAATGCAGTTCCCAGGTTGAGCCCGGGGATTTCACATCCAACTTAACAAACCACCTACGCGCGCTTTACGCCCAGTAATTCCGATTAACGCTTGCACCCTCTGTATTACCGCGGCTGCTGGCACAGAGTTAGCCGGTGCTTATTCTGTCGGTAACGTCAAAATTGCAGAGTATTAATCTACAACCCTTCCTCCCAACTTAAAGTGCTTTACAATCCGAAGACCTTCTTCACACACGCGGCATGGCTGGATCAGGCTTTCGCCCATTGTCCAATATTCCCCACTGCTGCCTCCCGTAGGAGTCTGGACCGTGTCTCAGTTCCAGTGTGACTGATCATCCTCTCAGACCAGTTACGGATCGTCGCCTTGGTGAGCCATTACCTCACCAACTAGCTAATCCGACCTAGGCTCATCTGATAGCGCAAGGCCCGAAGGTCCCCTGCTTTCTCCCGTAGGACGTATGCGGTATTAGCGTCCGTTTCCGAACGTTATCCCCCACTACCAGGCAGATTCCTAGGCATTACTCACCCGTCCGCCGCTCTCAAGAGAAGCAAGCTTCTCTCTACCGCTCGACTTGCATGTGTTAGGCCTGCCGCCAGCGTTCAATCTGAGCCATGATCAAACTCTTCAGTTCAAACATCTTTGGGTTTTTAAGAAACCCTAAACTTGGCTCAGCAATCGTTGGTTACATCTTTGATTTCTCGCGGAGTAACTTGTGATGCTGATAATCTTGTTGACTATCAGTCTGACTCCACAAGCACCCACACGAATTGCTTGATTCAGTTGTTAAAGAGCGGTTGGTTAAGATCTTTCGTCTCAACCGAGGCGCGCATTCTACAGCAGCCTCATTTGCTGTCAAGTGGTTATTTTCAGAAGTTTTCGAAGATTTCTTCAACAACTTCAACCACTTGCGCTTGCGATCTCTCGTAAGCGGGAGGCGAATTCTACAGCGTTACACGCTGCTGTCAACACCTCTTTTTCAACTTCCTTTTGGCTTCGATGAACTGAAGCAACTTGCTGTCGAGAACCGCGTAACTCATTGTTTACCAAGGAGTTTTCCGTTTCTACTGCGCCGGAAGTGGGGCGAATTATAGGCTTCCAGAATTTGCCGTCAACCTTCTTTTTCACATTTCTGTCATATAAGTCAAAAAAGCTCCAACAACGCAAAGGCCGGCCCCAAGGGGCCGGCCTTTTACCTACCGAGCCTTACAGGCTGGGAAAGGCGAATTGCGACGCTTCATGGCTGGCCCGTTGCGGCCAACGCTGGGTGATCGCCTTGCGACGAGTATAGAAACGCACCCCGTCCGGCCCATAGGCATGCAAGTCGCCAAACAGCGAACGCTTCCAGCCACCAAAGCTGTGATACGCAACCGGCACCGGCAGCGGCACGTTAACACCCACCATGCCGACTTCAATCTCATCACAGAACAGACGCGCCGCTTCACCATCACGGGTGAAGATACAAGTACCGTTGCCGTATTCATGATCGTTGATGAGTTGCATCGCCGCTTCCAGGCTATCCACCCGCACTACGCACAACACCGGGCCAAAGATCTCTTCTTTATAGATACGCATCTCAGGGGTGACGCGGTCAAACAAGCTGCCACCGAGGAAAAAACCTTGCTCATGCCCGGCAACACTCAAGCCACGGCCATCAACGACCAGCTCAGCCCCCGCCGACACACCGTCTTCTATATAGCCACTGACTTTATCTCGCGCCTGCCCCGTCACCAACGGGCCCATATCCAGCCCGCAAGAAGTGCCCGCACCAATCTTCAACGCCTTGACCTGTGGCACCAGCTTGGCAATCAATGCATCCGCCACCTGATCGCCCACGCACACAGCCACCGAGATCGCCATGCAACGCTCACCGCAGGAACCATACGCCGCGCCCATCAGGGCACTCACAGCGTTATCCAGGTCTGCATCCGGCATCAGCACCGCGTGGTTTTTCGCCCCGCCCAGCGCCTGCACACGCTTGCCACGTTTGGTCGCTTCGGAATAGATGTACTCGGCAATCGGCGTCGAGCCTACAAAGCTCAAGGCTTTGACTTCAGGCGCTTCGATCAATGCGTCCACCGCGCCCTTGTCGCCATGCACCACGCTGAGCACGCCTTTGGGCAGCCCGGCTTCCTGCAACAGCTGCGCGATCAACAGCGTCGAACTCGGGTCGCGCTCTGAAGGTTTAAGGATGAAACAGTTACCGCAGACAATCGCCAGCGGGTACATCCACAACGGCACCATCGCCGGGAAGTTGAACGGGGTAATACCCGCTACCACGCCCAATGGCTGGAAGTCCGACCACGCATCAATGTTCGGCCCTACGTTGCGGCTGTATTCACCCTTGAGAATCTCCGGCGCCGAGCACGCGTACTCCACGTTCTCGATCCCACGCTTGAGTTCACCCGCGGCGTCTTCCAGGGTTTTGCCATGTTCTTCGCTGATCAACTGCGAGATCCGTGCTTCGTTCTGCTCCAGCAGTTGCTTGAAACGGAACATCACCTGGGCACGCTTGGCCGGCGGCGTATTGCGCCAGGCCGGAAACGCCGCCTTGGCTGAGTCAATCGCCTGTTGAATGGTTTCACGGCTGGCCAACGGCACCTGGTGAATCACCTGGCCGGTAGACGGGTTATAGACGTCGGCACTACGACCGCTGTCGTTGACCAGCTCACCGTTGATCAAATGCTGGATAAGGCTCATGCAGGGCTCCTGAAAAATTGTTCTATATAGAAGGAGAAATCAGTCGATCTTGTTCAGCACTTCGCCGACCGCGTCAAACAGACGGTCCAGGTCCTGCGGCTTGCTGTTGAAGGTTGGCCCGAACTGCAGGGTGTCGCCGCCAAAACGCACATAGAAACCGGCCTTCCACAATGCCATGCCGGCCTCGAATGGACGCACGATGGCATCTCCATCACGCGGGGCAATCTGAATCGCACCGGCCAGGCCGTAGTTGCGAATGTCGATCACGTTCTTGCTGCCCTTCAAACCGTGCAGCGCATTCTCAAAGTGCGGTGCGACTTCGGCTACGCTCTGCACCAGGTTTTCTTTCTGCAACAGGTCCAATGCCGCCAAGCCCGCCGCGCAGGCCACCGGGTGCGCCGAGTAGGTGTAGCCGTGGGGGAATTCCACGGCGTATTCCGGCGTCGCCTGATTCATGAAGGTCTGGTAGATCTCGCTACTGGCAATCACCGCGCCCATCGGGATCGCGCCGTTGGTGACTTGCTTGGCGATGCACATCAGGTCCGGTGTCACGCCAAAGCTGTCGGCACCGAACATCGAGCCGGTGCGGCCAAAGCCTGTGATCACTTCGTCGAACACCAACAGGATATTGTGCTGGTCGCAAATTTCGCGCAGGCGCTTGAGATAACCCTGCGGTGGCACCAATACGCCAGCGGAACCGGCCATCGGCTCGACAAACACGGCTGCGATGTTCGACGCATCATGCAGCTCGATCAGCTTGAGCAACTCATCGGCCAAGGCAATACCACCCTGCTCCGGCATGCCCCGGGAGAAGGCGTTGCTGGCCAGCAAGGTGTGAGGCAGATGGTCGACGTCCATCATCGCCTGGCCAAACAGCTTACGGTTACCGTTCACACCGCCCAGGCTGGTACCAGCAATGTTCACACCGTGGTAACCACGGGCTCGACCAATCATCTTGGTCTTGGTGGCCTGACCTTTGAGGCGCCAGTAGGCCCGCACCATCTTCACTGCCGTATCGGCACATTCAGAGCCCGAATCGGTGAAGAACACATGATTCAGCTTGCCTGGGGTCAGGTCGGTGATCTTTTCCGCCAACTGGAAGGACAACGGATGACCGTATTGGAAGCCTGGGGAGTAGTCCAAGGTGCCCAATTGCTTGGCGACCGCTTCCTGGATTTCCTTGCGCGTATGCCCGGCGCCACAGGTCCACAGGCCCGACAACGAATCATAGACCTTGCGCCCCTTGTCATCGGTCAACCAGCTACCCTCGGCGGCCACGATCAGGCGTGGATCGCGCTGGAAGTTGCGGTTGGCGGTGTAAGGCATCCAGTGCGCATCCAGCTTCAATTGGCTGGCCAGTGACGATGGGGCGTTTTCGGGCATGTTCATCAGCAAAACCTCGCAGGGCAAAAGGCAGCGTCGGGATTGAAAAAGCGTTGTTGCAGCTAAATTGCCACGGGGATAAAGTCGGTGAAATCCAACTCTTCTAACCTTCAGTCAGGCCTTCACTAAACTATGAGCAGCCGTCGTCCCGACCCTTTGGCCCAAGTCAGTGACTTCGATATTCGCTTGCTGCGCATCTTTCGCAGCGTGGTGGAGTGCGGCGGCTTCTCGGCAGCGGAAACCGTCCTTGGCATCGGGCGCTCGGCCATCAGCCAGCAGATGAGCGACCTTGAACAACGGCTCGGGCTGAGGCTCTGCCAACGCGGCCGCGCCGGGTTCTCTCTGACAGAAGAAGGCCGCGAGGTCTATCAGTCTGCCCTGCAACTGCTGAGTGCCCTGGAAAGTTTTCGCACCGAGGTCAACGGCCTGCACCAACATTTGCGCGGAGAGTTGATCATTGGCCTCACCGACAATCTGGTGACCCTGCCCCATATGCGCATCACCCACGCATTGGCGCAGTTGAAGGAACGCGGCCCGGACGTGCAGATCCAGATTCGCATGATCGCCCCCAATGAAGTGGAGCAAGGCGTACTCGACGGTCGCCTGCACGTCGGTGTGGTGCCCCAGGCCAGCGCACTGTCGGGCCTGGAATACCAGCCGCTGTACAGCGAACGCTCCTTGCTCTATTGCGCGGTCGGCCACCCGCTGTTTTACGCCGACAACAAGCAACTCGACGACGAACGCATCGACAGCCAGGATGCCATCGCCCCCACCTTCCGCTTACCCGCGGAAATCCAGGCCCATTACCAGGCGCTCAACTGCACCGCCAGTGCGTCAGACCGTGAAGGCATGGCGTTCCTGATTCTCACCGGGCGTTATATCGGCTATTTGCCCGATCACTACGCCAGCCTATGGGTGCAACAAGGCCGACTACGTGCGCTGAAACCGGCGACACGTTTTTACGATTTGAGCCTGGCATCGGTCACGCGCAAGGGCCGTCGCCCTCATTTGGTGCTGGAAAGCTTCCTCGAAAGCTTGGCCGCCACCCGCTAACTCGGGCCTTGCACAAAAAGCTGAGCACATGGACAGCTTTTTGCAAGAGCTCAAGGACCTTGAACCGTCCGCCTTGAGTTGACCCGCCATGCCCCCAGAATCCTCCAGCCCCAGCGACCTGATCTACGGCCTCAACGACCGGCCGAAACCACTGCCCGCTCTCCTCGCGGCGCTGCAACATGTCCTGGCGGCGTTCGTCGGCATCATTACGCCGCCGCTGATTATTGGCTCCACCCTCGGCCTCACCGCCCACTTGCCCTACCTGATCAGCATGGCGTTGATGGTTTCCGGCGTAGGCACCTTCATCCAGGCACGCAGGCCGTTTGGCATCGGTGCCGGCATGATCTGCCTGCAAGGCACCAGCTTTGCGTTTCTCGGCGCCGTATTGTCAGCAGGCTTTCTGGTGAAGCAACGCGGTGGCAGCCCGGAAGACATTCTGGCGATGATTTTCGGCGTGTGCTTCTTCGGCGCGGCGGTGCAGATTGTATTGAGCCGCTTTATCAGCCAGTTGCGCCGCGTGATCACTCCCCTGGTGACCGGCATCGTAATTACGCTGATCGGCATCAGCCTGATCAAAGTAGGCATCACCGACCTCGGCGGTGGTTTCAATGCACCGGACTTCGGCGCTCCCGCCAACTTGGCGCTGGGCCTGTTCGTTGTATTGACGATCATCCTGCTCAACCGCTCGAACACGCCCTGGGTACGCTTGTCGGCCATCATCATCGGCCTGGCCCTGGGCAGCCTCGCGGCGTGGTTCAGCGGCAAACTGACTCCCCAGGCGTTGCCTGACCTGCCATTGGTCAGCCTGCCTAGACCATTCCGCTTTGGTTTCAACTTCGACTGGAGCGCCTTCCTGCCGATTGCGCTGATTTATCTGATCAGCAGCATCGAAACCGTCGGCGATCTCACCGCCAATTGCATGATTGCCCGCCAGCCCATCAGCGGCCCTTCTTATATAAGCCGGCTCAAGGGCGGCGTGCTCGGCGATGGGGTGAGCTGCATGATCGCCGCCACCTTCAGCGCCTTCCCCAACACCACGTTTGCGCAGAACAATGGCGTGATCCAACTCACCGGCGTGGCCAGCCGTTACGTCGGTTTGTACATCGGCGTGTTGCTGTTCTGTCTGGGCCTGTTTCCATTGATCGGCGCCGTGCTGCAGCAAATCCCCAAGCCGGTGCTGGGCGGCGCCACCCTGGTGATGTTCGGCAGTGTGGCCGCGGCCGGCGTGCGCATTCTCGCCCAGGCACCGCTGGATCGACGCAGCATGCTGATCATCGCCACCTCGTTCGGTGTTGGCCTGGGTATCGCCGCGCAACCTAACCTGCTGCACCTGATGCCGACACTGGTGCAGAACCTGTTCGACTCCGCCATCACCAGCGGCGGTATCACCGCCATCCTGCTGTGCCTGTTACTGCCGGAGGCCAAGGCAAGTACCGCCGCCGCAAACCACAGCCCGGAACGCGACAGCCTGGAGCCGCTTTGACGGTTTTATTGCATCAGGACTTGTCTGAGGCTTGAGGGTGGGTTATCTGTGCACACGTCGTCTCTATCGATCAGCACGGAAACCTCCATGAGCCTCGAAGTTCCTGCCCACAGCAACCACGGCGGTAAACCCGCCAGCCGCATTCGGCAAAAGAATGAACAAGCGATTCTCCAGGCTGCTGAAGATGAATTCGCGCGCCATGGCTACAAAGGCACCAGCATGAACACCATCGCTGCCAGTGCCGGGCTGCCCAAGGCCAACTTGCACTACTACTTCACCAACAAGCTGGGCCTGTACGTCGCGGTACTGAGCAATATCCTCGAACTGTGGGACAGCACCTTCAACGCGCTGACCGCCGAGGACGACCCGGCCGTGGCGCTCGCTCGCTACATCCGCACCAAGATGGAATTCTCGCGCCGCCAACCCCAGGCTTCGCGGATCTTCGCCATGGAGATCATCAGCGGTGGCGAATGCCTCACTGAATATTTCGGCCAGGACTATCGGGCCTGGTTCAGTGGCCGTGCCGCAGTGTTCCAGGCGTGGATCGACGCCGGCAAAATGGACCCCGTCGACCCTGTGCACCTGATCTTCCTGCTGTGGGGCAGCACCCAGCACTACGCTGACTTCGCCACCCAGATCTGCCGTGTTACCGGTCGCACCAAGCTGACCAAGCAGGACATGGAAGATGCTGGCACCAACCTGATCCATATCATTCTCAAAGGCTGCGGCATCAAGCCAGCCCTATAAACGAAGCGATTTATGTCTTTTACGCTCACCGGCTTTTGCGAGTTTCGTGAAGAAATACGCAAAAGTCGCTTTATCACCTTGGCGGCGCCGATTACCAGCCCGCAGGACGCCCAGGCGTTTTTCGAGCAACACAGCGACCTCAACGCCACGCACAACTGCTGGGCCTGGAAGCTGGGCGATCAATACCGCAGCAGCGATGACGGCGAACCCGGAGGCACCGCCGGGCGCCCGATTCTTGCAGCCATCGAGGCCCAGGGCTTTGATCAGGTGGCCGTCTTGGTGATCCGCTGGTACGGCGGCATTCAACTGGGCACGGGTGGATTGGCCCGCGCCTATGGCGGCGGGGCCAATAAATGCCTGCAAAATGCCGAGCGCATCGAGCTGATCAGCCGCGTCCCCCTGCGTTGCGCCTGTGGCTTCTCCGAACTGAACCTGGTGAAGCTGCGTGTCGCTGAACTCGGCGGGCTTGTGGTGGAAGAAACCTTTACCGCCAACGGCGTAGAACTGCAACTCGCCCTGGGGGAGGCGCACATTGACACCCTGCAAACCCAGCTCGCCGACCTGAGCCGTGGGCGCATCCTGCTCGAACGCTGAAACTGCTACTGTTATGCGCTGAACTCCCTGAACCGCGATTTCAAAGGAAGCCTTTCATGTCTACGCCAAAAACCGCACTGATCATCGGCGCCTCGCGCGGGCTGGGCCTTGGCCTGGTCAAGCAACTGCTCCAGGACGGCTGGGACGTGACCGCCACCGTGCGCGATCCGAACAAGGCCGATGCGTTGAAAGCCGTGGGGCCGGTGCAGATCGAGAAGTTGGACATGGACGATCAGCAAGCCGTGATCGCCCTGGCCCAACGCCTGAAAGATCGCACCTTTGACCTGCTGTTCGTCAACGCCGGCGTCAAAGGCCCGGCCAATCAGGAGCCCGGCCACGCGACCCTGGCGGAAGTCGGCCAGTTGTTCTTTACCAACGCCGTGGCGCCGATCAACCTGGCCCAGCGTTTTGTCGGGCAGATCCGCAAAGACACCGGCGTGCTGGCCTTCATGAGTTCAGTACTGGGCAGCGTGACCATTCCCGACGGCTCGGACCTGGCGCTGTACAAAGCCAGCAAGGCCGCCCTCAATTCGATGACCAACAGCTTTATCACGCAACTGGGCGAGCCCAAACCGACGGTGCTGTCGCTGCATCCAGGCTGGGTGAAGACCGACATGGGCGGCGAAAACGCCCACATCGACGTCGAGACCAGCGTGCGCGGCCTGGTGGACCAGGTAAATGCCTACACCGGCAAAGGCGGCCATCACTTCGTCGACTACAAAGGCGACACCATCGCCTGGTAAGTGGCAAAGGGTCGTTATCGACCAATTGCCGTCGATAACGATCCACGCGTAAACTGCCCTCCTCGCCCTCCCCGGCGACCCTGGATCAGCAGACAGGGCAACACTGAGCTGGCAAACCTGAACCCATCATTCAGAGGAGCCGGCCAATGCCTGCGACCCGTATCTGGTTAAAAAACCCCCTCGCGATTTTCACCGCCAATGGCCTCGATGCCCGTGGCGGCCTGGTGCTGCAAGACGGTGTCATCACCGAAGTGCTGGCCCAAGGGCAAGCGCCTGCGCAGCCTTGCGCGCAGGTGTTCGATGCCCGCGAGCATGTGGTGCTGCCTGGGCTGATCAACACCCACCACCACTTCTATCAAACCCTGACCCGTGCCTGGGGCCCGGTGGTCAACCAGCCGCTGTTTCCCTGGCTGAAAACCCTGTACCCGGTATGGGCGCGACTCACCCCGGAAAAACTCGCCCTGGCCAGCAAAGTCGCCCTGGCCGAATTGCTGCTCTCGGGCTGCACCACGGCGGCCGACCACCACTACCTGTTCCCCGATGGTTTGGAAAACGCCATTGATGTGCAGGTAGACAGCGTGCGTGAACTGGGGATGCGCGCCATGCTCACCCGCGGTTCCATGAGCCTGGGCGAAGCCGATGGCGGCCTGCCGCCGCAGCAAACGGTGCAGCAAGGCCAAGTGATTCTCGAAGACAGCCAGCGCCTGATCCGCGAATATCACCAGCGCGGTGACGGTGCGCAGATCCAGATCGCCCTGGCGCCGTGCTCGCCGTTTTCCGTCACCCCCGAAATCATGCAAGCCAGCGCCGAGCTGGCCAACCAGTTGGACGTGCGCCTGCACACCCATTTGGCGGAAACCCTTGATGAGGAAGATTTCTGCCTGCAACGCTTCGGGCTGCGTACCGTGGATTACCTCGACAGCGTCGGCTGGCTTGGCCCGCGCACCTGGCTGGCCCACGGCATTCACTTCAACCCGGACGAAATCGAGCGCCTGGGCGCAGCCGGCACCGGCATCTGCCATTGCCCAAGCTCGAATATGCGCCTGGCCTCCGGCATTTGCCCGACCCTGGACCTGCTCGCCGCCGGCGCCCCCATCGGCTTGGGCGTTGATGGTTCCGCCTCCAACGACGCTTCGAACATGATCCTTGAAGCCCGCCAGGCCCTGTACATCCAGCGCCTGCGCTACGGCGCGGAAAAGATCACCCCCGAAGGTGTGCTCGGCTGGGCCACCAAGGGCTCGGCGCAGTTGCTGGGGCGTACGGATATTGGCGAGTTGGCCGTCGGCAAGCAGGCGGATCTGGCACTGTTCAAGCTCGATGAGCTGCGCTTCTCCGGCAGCCATGACCCCATTTCCGCGCTGCTGTTGTGCGGTGCGGACCGGGCAGACCGGGTGATGATCGCAGGTCAATGGCGGGTGATCGACGGCCAAGTCGAAGGGCTGGATCTGAAAGGCTTGATCGCGGATCACAGCCAGGCAGCGCGCCAGTTGATCGCAGGCACCTAAGCCAGGCACCAATCAAAATGTGGGAGCGGGCTTGCTCGCGAATGCGCTGTGTCAGTCAGTACATCTGTGACTGAACCACCGCATTCGCGAGCAAGCCCGCTCCCACATTGGGTCTGCGGCGCCGTTCAAGTCGGGTTACAGCCCCAACAGCGACAGCATGATAAAGGTCGCAAACAACACAAAATGCGTCATCCCTTCTATCGCATTGGTTTCACCATCGTTGAGGTTGATCGCGCTGACGATCAGGGTGATAAACACCATCACCGTTTGCACCGGCGTCATCGCCATCTGGAACGGCTGCCCGGTGTAGAGCGCCATGGCTTCCATCACCGGCACCGTCAGGATCACCGTAGACAACGAAGCCCCCAGCGCGATGTTGACCACCGATTGCATGCGGTTGGCCAACGCGGCGCGCAGTGCCGTGAGGATCTCCGGCGCGGCCGAGATAGCCGCCACCACAATCGCGGTAATCACCGGCGGTGCGCCGGTCCCTTCCAGGCCCAGGTCGAGGGTCTTTGACATCACCTCGGCCAGCGCCCCAATCACGATCACCCCAAACACCAGGGTCGCAATGGAAAACGTCAGGCTGACAGACGGCGCGTGCTCGTCTTCCGGCTGTTTCTTACGGCGTTTTTCCGGATAGCTGTAGCTGAAGAAATAACTGTGCGGCCCCACCTGCATGCGCAGGAACAAGGTGTAAAGCACCACCATCGCGCCAATGGTGAAGGCCGAGTAAATTTTCCAGTCCGCTTCGGGGATAAATTCCGGCACCACCATCGACACACCCATGGCAGTAAGAATCATCACACTGTAGGTGCGCGCCGAGTCATCGTTGTAGGACTGTTCGCCATGCTTGATGCCGCCCATCAGCGCGGCCAGGCCGAGGATGCCGTTGATATCGAGCATCACCGCTGAGTAAATGGTGTCGCGCACCAGCGTCGGCGATGGCTCGTTGCTCATCATGATCGCCAGGATCACCACCTCCACCAATACCGCGGCGAGGGTCAGGATCATGGTGCCGTAGGGGTCACCGACTTTTTCCGCCAACTGCTCGGCGTGATGAGCCACGCGCATCGATGCCATCACGATAAACGCGATCAGCGCGAAGCCGGCCAGCAGCGCGACCAGTTGGCCGCTGTGGAGCATCCAGTGTTCCAGCGGGTAGGCGGCGATGGCGGCAATCAGCGCCAGCAGCATGAATTTTTCTTGCTTGAGGGATGTGAGCATTCCGGGCCTTTTCATACAGCGAATCAGTCATTGATGGGGTACAGACTGCGCCGAGCCACTAACGTTTCGTTACACCTTAGTTCAGGCCGCCCTTGCGTGAGTGACAGAAATACTCTCCTGCTGGTCAGGTTTTGCCGATTATTTCAGCCATGGCCTGTAGAATGCCGCCATTGCACCTGATGAGAATTTAAAAATGTACGATTGGCTCAACGCCCTGCCCAAGGCTGAATTGCACCTGCACCTGGAAGGCTCGCTGGAGCCTGAGCTGCTGTTCGCCCTGGCCGAGCGCAACAAGATTGCGCTGCCATGGAACGACGTCGAAACCCTGCGCAAGGCCTACGCCTTCAACAACCTGCAAGAGTTTCTCGACCTGTATTACAAGGGCGCCGATGTGCTGCGCACGTCCCAGGATTTCTACGACCTGACCTGGGCCTACCTGCTGCGCTGCAAGGCCCAGAACGTGATTCACACTGAACCGTTCTTCGACCCGCAAACCCACACCGACCGTGGCGTGCCGTTCGAAGTGGTGCTCAACGGCATCGCCGCCGCACTCAAAGACGGCGAGCAGCAACTGGGCATCACCAGCGGTTTGATCCTCAGCTTCCTGCGCCACCTGAGCGAAGACGAAGCGCAGAAAACCCTCGACCAGGCGCTGCCATTCCGTGACGCGTTCGTGGCCGTGGGCCTGGACAGCTCGGAAATGGGCCACCCACCGAGCAAGTTCCAGCGCGTGTTCGACCGTGCCCGTCACGAAGGCTTCCTGACCGTGGCCCACGCCGGTGAAGAAGGCCCGCCCGAGTACATCTGGGAAGCCCTCGACCTGTTGAAAATCCAACGCATCGACCATGGCGTGCGCGCCATCGAAGACGAGCGCTTGATGCAGCGCATCATCGACGAGCAGATCCCGTTGACCGTGTGCCCGCTGTCCAACACCAAGCTCTGCGTGTTCGACGACATGGCCCAGCACAACATCCTCGACATGCTCGAACGTGGCGTAAAGGTCACCGTGAACTCGGATGACCCGGCGTACTTCGGCGGTTACGTCACTGAGAACTTCCATGCGCTGCACACCAGCCTGGGCATGACTCAGGACCAGGCCAAACGCCTGGCGCAGAACAGCCTGGATGCGCGGCTCGTGAAGCCATAACTGAATAGACCTGGACTCAACCTGTGGGAGCTGGCTTGCCTGCGATAGCGGTGCATCAGCCAGCCTCTTATTACCTGACCTACCGCTATCGCGGGCAAGCCCGGCTCCCACATTGACCCCATCAGCTTCAAGCCTGTGTGAGTTCTTCCAGGGTCTTGCCCTTGGTCTCCATCCCAAACAGCCACACCACCAGCGCCGCCACCGCAAAGCACAGCGCACCCAAGGCAAATACCCCGCCCTGCCCGGTTATCGGGAATACCAGTCCGGTTACCAACGGCCCCAGCAACGAGCCCACGCGCCCAATCGCCGACGCAAACCCCGAGCCGGTCGCACGTGCCGAGGTGGGATACAACTCCGGCGTGTAGGTGTACAGCACCGCCCACATGCCAAACAGGAAGAACTGCATCAACAACCCCGAGGTGATCAGCAGGCTTACGTTGCCGCCAAACACTGCGCTCTGCCCATACACAAACGCCATCACCCCGCCGCCCAGCAAGGTCACCACGCACACGGGCTTGCGCCCCCAGCGCTCGACCAACCACGCGGCCATCAAAAAGCCTGGGATTCCGCCCAGGGAAATGATCACCGTGTAATACACCGACTGAGTCACAGCAAAACCCGATTGCTGTAACAACGCACTCAACCACGACGTCAGCCCGTAGAACCCAAGCAGGGCGAAGAACCACACACTCCAGATCATCATCGTGCGTTGGCGGTACTGCGCGGACCACAGCTGCTGGAACGCGGAGAAAAACGTCCCCGGCGCACTCTCGATCCGTGGCAGGGCAATCGGCTCCGGCAAGTCGGCGCGGCCCAGGGAATCGCGCACCTTCTGCTCGATGCCAAGCAAGACCTTGTCCGCCGCCTCATGGCGCCCAGCCTGTTCCAGCCAACGCGGCGACTCCGGAATAAAGAAACGGATGGCCAGCACAAACACCGACGGTATCGCCAACACCAGAAAGATGTCGCGCCAGCCAATCACCGGCAACAAGAAGTAAGACAACACGCCCGCGGCCACAAAACCCAACGGCCAGAAGCCATCCATCAAGGCGATGTAACGGCCGCGTCGCTTGGCGGGGATCAGCTCCGACAGCATCGACTGGGCAATGGGAAACTCCATGCCCATGCCAATGCCCAGCAGGATCCGGAACAACGTCAGCGTCTCCACCGTCTGCGCCATGGAACACAGGTAGCTCGCCAGGCCCCAGAGTACGATGCTCCACTGGAACACCGGCTTGCGCCCGAAGCGATCAGCAAGCATCCCGGACAGCGAAGCGCCCACCACCATGCCGAAAAAACTCGAACTGGCCAGCAACCCGGCCTGGGCCGTGCTCAGGCCAAACTCGGCTTTGATCGAGCCCAGCAGGAAGGTCATCATCGCCAGGTCCATGGAGTCGAAGAAAAACGCCAGGGCGATGATGATGAAAATGACTCGGTGGTAACCGCTGATGGGCAACCGTTCCAAGCGCTCCGCCGCGCTATAACCCTGCCTACCCATGCCGCACCCCTCGTATGAAAAAATCCCCTTGGCGAGTGTGCGGCATCGTTTACGCCGGCTATTGCTGAATGCGACCTGACGACAGCTGAGAGCGACGCCAGCACCTGTAGGAGCGAGCTTGCTCGCGAAGAACGTTAACGATAACGCGGGGCATCTGGATAAAACGCGGCGCCCTCAAGTTTTTCACGAGCAAGCTCGCTCCTACAGCTTGGCAACGCGACCTATGTGCTCAAGCCCCCCGTCATTGACCGACAGGGCCCGTGACTCGTTGATCACGCTGATCCAGTTCGCCTGCAAAAACAGCTGCATCAAGCCCGCCCCCAACGCACCGCCCAGATGGGGTTGTTGCTGGCTCCAGTCGAAACAGTCGCAGGCCAGCGGCGATGCCAATGCCTGGGTAAAAATGCCCAGTTCCGCCAACGCTTGCACGCCCTTGGGCGTCACCTCGGTACGCTGCTCATGGCGCTCGATCCATCCGGCCTCAAGCATCCGTTGATACAGCTGCGCCGCCAGTTCACCGCCGAGGTGGCCGTGGCACCAGCGGGCGCGGCGCAGCAACGGCGGCGCTCGCAGCGCCGGTGGCAAAACATCCGGGGTGCTGCGGGCCGCGCTGGCCATGGTGGTGCTGGCCAATGCATCAATGGCGGTGCTGACATCAGCGGCCGCTAGCCTAAACAGGCGCTGGCCTCGCCGTGCCTCGATCCGCAACAGGCCGCTGCCGGTCAGCCGCGCCAAGTGTGCATTGGCTGACGCCGGCGACAAACCGGCCAGCGCTGCCAGCTCGTCTGAAGATTTCGCCGAACCGTCCATCAAGGCCCAGAGCATGGCCGTGCGTTTAGGCTCGGCGAGCAAGCTGGCGATCTGGCTGATGCAAGGTGCTGCTCCCATGTATTCACTCCCTGTTAAACCATTTTTTCTGCTGCGGTTGACGCCCAAGTATAGGTGCGCGGGCAGTAGGTTCCGCGGCGTCTGACAGTGCAGATCAGGACAGGATACGAGTGAAACTTCCGAGCGTGGCGCAGGCTATTGACGGGAAACCATGCGTCCCGGTCGCTGCGCCGTCAATGTCGCACAGCGGGACACGAGCATGTCCCGCAGCAGATTGATGGGTTTACTCAATTGCGCACGGTGGGCGCACAGCAGGTTGAGCGGGGTGCGCTCGCCCTGCAGTTCCGGCAGGATCAAACGCAAGCGCCCGGCCAGCACATCGGTGCTCACATCCAGCCAAGACTTGTAGGCGATGCCCATGCCCGCCACCGCCCAGCGGCGCACCACATCAGCGTCATCGCTGAAGCGATCGCCGCTGACCGTCAGGCTTACGTGGCGCTTGCCATCGTAAAAACCCCAGTGGTCGTGGACGCGGCTGCCGAGCATGTACAGCAGGCAATTGTGCTGGGCCAATTGTTCCAGATGCCGCGGCTCGCCATGCCGGACGAGGTAACTGGGGGCGGCGCAGAGTACGCGAATATTGTCCGCAGCAATGGGCAGCGCAATCAGGCTGGAGTCTTCGGGTTCGCCGTAACGCAGGGCAATGTCCACGGGCTGACGGAACAAGTCAGCAATGCGATCACCGAGCAACAGGCGCACGTTCAGTTGCGGATGCTCCTGCTGGAACGCATCCAGCCACGGCAACAGTTGGTTGCGGCCAAAATCCGAGGGTGCCGACAATTGCAGCACACCACTGACGTGATCCTGGCCACTGGCCAATAGGCGCCGCCCTTCATCCAGCGCACTCAGTGACGCCCGTGCGTACTCCAGAAAGCCCTCACCTTCGGCCGTCAGCCGAAGGCTGCGGGTAGAGCGCACCAGCAAGCGCGTGCCCAGTTGCTGTTCGATACGCTTGAGTGCAGCACTGGCCACCGCCGGTGACAGGTCCATGACCCGCGCCGCGGCCGACAGGCTGCCTAAGTCCGCTGCCCGCACAAACAACTGCAAATCATCAAAACGCAGCATGCATACCCGCTCATTATCAATATTTGGTTGAAACAGCCTGCTGTTTTAGCCGCTTTTATCGGCGTGGGAAATAGCCAATCATCTGCCCATCCCGTTAGCCCGTGCCAGGAGTCGACTATGTCCACCGCTTTTAATGTCATCGCCACGCTGATCGCCAAACCCGGCCAGCACGCCACCCTGGAAACCCTGCTGCGCGGCCTGCTGGAACCGACCCGCCTGGAAGCCGGTTGCGAGCAGTACGACCTGCACCAGGACCTGCAACACCCCGAGACCTTCTACATGCTCGAGCGCTGGAGCGACGACGCTGCGCTGGCCGACCACGACCAGAGCGCGCATATCCAGAGCTTTCGCGCCAAGGCCGCCGATGTGATCGAACACTTCGAACTCAAGCGCCTGAAATTTCTCGCCTGATCCCGCCTTTTTTTAGGAGCGAGCTTGTTCGCGAAAACCCCAAGGACGGCGCGCGAAACCAGAAACACCGCGTCATCGTTAACGATCTTCGCGAGCAAGCTCGCTCCTACCTTGACCGTATTCACTTGGAGTCATCATGAAAGCCATTGCCTACTACGCCTCACTGCCGATCAACGATCCAGAATCCCTGCAAGACATCGAATTACCAGCCCCCGTTGCCGGCCCCCGTGACCTGTTGGTGGAAGTCAAAGCCATCTCGGTCAACCCGGTGGACACCAAGGTGCGCCAGAACGTCGCCCCGGAAAATGGCGCCGCCAAGGTGCTGGGTTGGGACGTGGCGGGTGTGGTCAAGGCGGTCGGCAGTGACGTGACGTTATTCAAAGTCGGCGACAAGGTGTACTACGCCGGTTCCCTGGTACGCCCAGGCGGCAACAGCGAACTGCACACCGTGGATGAACGCATCGTCGGCCATATGCCCCGAAGCCTGGGGTTTGCCGAAGCGGCCGCATTGCCGCTGACCGCTATCACTGCGTGGGAGCTGTTGTTCGAACGCTTGCAGGTCGCTGAAGGCAAAGACGATCAAGGCCAGAGCCTGCTGATCGTCGGCGCTGCCGGTGGCGTGGGGTCGATCCTGACTCAACTGGCTAACCAGCTCACGGCGCTGAAGGTCATCGGCACTGCCTCTCGCCCCGAGACTCACGCATGGGCCAAGGCCCTGGGAGCGCATGTGGTGATCGACCACAGCCAGCCGCTGAGCGAAGTGTTGAAACAGGCCGGGCACGGGCAAGTCACCCACGTTGCCAGCCTGACCCAGACCGAGCATCACTTGGACCAACTGGTCGAAGCGCTGCAACCCCAAGGCAAGCTGGCGTTGATCGACGATCCCAAGGCCCTGGATGTGAGCAAGCTCAAGCGCAAGAGCCTGTCGCTGCACTGGGAGTTCATGTACACCCGTTCGATGTTCGAGACCCCAGACATGATCGAACAGCACAACCTGCTCAACCGCGTGGCCGAACTGATCGACGCCGGCACCCTGAAAACCACGGTGGGCGAGCACTTCGGCGTGATCAATGCGGCGAACCTGCGCCGCGCCCACGCCCTGCTGGAAAGCGGCAAGGCCAAGGGCAAGATCGTGCTGGAAGGGTTCTGAAAAAACGGCTGTCAGTGTCGTCCGTTATCCACGTAGGTAATGGACGACACCATTAGTCCGAGAGTTGATCCTTGTCATATTTATGAGCCCGTTCAGGTTTATATTGGCCGCCTTTGCCACGATTCTTTTACGTGAGGAAGTCAGCAATGAAAATCCTGATAAAAGCGTTAGCAAAATCCCCCGGCAGCCAATGGCAAGTTCGTCTCGACGGCGAGGCCATCACCTTTCGCAGTGAAGCCGAGGCCCGCGCCTTCGCCGACACGCTGCAGGCCCGGATCCAGGCTCCCCACCGCTTCCCCCTCAACCAGCAACGTTCCGCTGGCTGAACCGAACGTCAGACCTGCGCCTGTACGGCCCTTGCCCGTTGCAGGCGCTGGGTCGCCATGGCGATGGTCACCGCCAGCACCCCGCAGAGGCAGATGACCATGGCCATCGGCATCGCCGTGCCGTCGTGCAACACACCGACCAACGACGCCGCGCCTGCCGCCACACCAAACTGAATGCAACCGAGCAACGCCGACGCGCTGCCGGCCCGAGCCCCCTGCCCGCTCATGGCGCAGGCCGAGGTATTCGGCAAAATGCAGCCCAGGCTGGCGATGCAGATAAACAGCGGCACCAGCAACGGCCATAGCGCCTCGGTGCGCAACGCGGCAATTCCCAACAGCGTCAACGCCGCCGCCACGTACACCCACACGGTGCGCGACAGCAAAAACGCGGGGCCGCGCTTGGCGAGCAATCTTGCGTTCAGTTGCGCCACCAGGATAAAGCCCGCGGCGTTGGAGCCGAACAACCAGCCGTAATGCTCGGCCGGCACGCCATAGAGCTTGATAAATACGAAGGGGGAGCCGGCGATGTAGGCAAACATCCCGGCAATCGAGATGCCGCCGGTCAAGGCATAGCCCAGGTACACCCGGTCTGACAGTAGCGAGCCGTAGCGGCGCAACGAGCCCGACAACGGCTGACGCGGCTGATCGGCCGGGAAGGTTTCCGGCAACCCGACCGCCACGGCGATGGCCGCCATCACGCTGAACAACGACAACGCCAGGAAAATCGACTGCCAGCCCCACACGCCGACCATCAGGCCACCGGCCAATGGCGCCAGGATCGGGGCCAGGCCGGTCACCAGCATCAGTTGCGAATACACCTTGGCCGAGCCCACGGCATCGCATTTGTCACTGACCACCGCCCGGGAAATCACCATGCCCGCACACCCGCCAAGGGCCTGCACGAAGCGTGCACCAATCAACCATTCCAGGGACGGCGCATACGCACAGGCGAAGGACGCGAGGGTAAACAGGGTGACGCCGCTGAGCAGCGGCACACGCCGGCCAAAGCGGTCGGCCAGCGGCCCGTAGATCAATTGGCCAATAGCCAGGCCCGCGAAATACACCGCCAGGGTCAGCTGGATATGTTTTTCATCAGTGGCGAAGGCCGTGGCCATTGCCGGAAAGCCCGGCAGGTAAAAGTCGATCGCCAACGGCGCGAAGGCGCTCAAGGCGCCCAGAATCAGGATTATGCGAAGGTTCATCAGACACCCAAGTGAGTCGGCAGCTCAACAGTCTAGCCGCGCTTGGGTGCCATGAACATTACGTTAGGTGGCTAACGATCAGAAAAATCACGCCAGCTTGGCGCTGTAGCCTTCTTCGGTTATCAGGCCGATCACGTCATCTGCAGATAAGCGGCTTTCCACACCCACTTCTTTCGCTGCCAAATCCACCTTTACACTCGCCGCCGGATCCTTGCTCTGTACCGCCTGGGTCACCGCTTTAACGCAGTGGCCGCAGGTCATTCCTTCAACGCTGAATATTTGCATGACATGACTCCTTTGATGAGGTTGAGCCCAGTGTCGAGCTTGCCATGATGGCAAGGTCAAGTTCTCAGTATTTCTGCCGGGCTGGTATTCGGCGGCGACGTCGGCCAAGCTTCAACCTTCCTAGCTGTGAACCACGGAGCATTCGCCATGCGCTGGTCGTTTTTTGCCCTTGCCGGCCTGATGAGTTTGCCTGCCGCTGCGCCCCAGGCCCTCGCTGCTGAAGATTATGCGGTGCTGATTATTTCCCGCGAACGCCTGGAAGTGCCGACCCACTGCGAGATCGGCCTGTATATCCAGGACCAACTGGCCGGGCGTCTGTTCCAGGAACAGGCCACCGCCTTCAACCTTCCCCCTGGCGATGTGTCGTTGCGCCTGAAAGTGTTGCCGAGCCAGGCCCCCGGCTGTCTGCCAGGCATGCTCGCGCCACCCGCGCAGAACATCACCTTGAAAGCCGGTGACGTACGCAAATTACGCATTGCCCAGGGCCCGGACGGCATGTACCTCAAAGCCGCGGCATTGGAATACTGAAGGGGCTTGACCTTCCCCACAGGTTAAGGTTGATCCTAGTGGCAACTTCTTCTGGAGGACTGCCCCATGAATGGATCCACCACCTTTGACCTGCCCATCGGCGGCATGACCTGTGCCAGCTGTGCCGGGCGGGTCGAACGCGCGCTGGGCAAAGTGCCGGGCGTGCAACGTGTCAGCGTCAACCTGGCCAATGAGCGCGCGCACATCGAAGTACAGGGCCAGATGGACCCCAGCGTGCTGATCGCCGCTGTCGACAAAGCCGGCTACACCGCCACCCTGCCCCAAAGCGAAACCGCCACCGACGCCGATCAAGCCCGACGCCTACGCCGCGAGCGCTGGTCGCTGGTGGCGGGCATTCTGCTGGCGTTGCCCTTGGTGCTGCCGATGCTGGTAGAACCCTTTGGCCTGCACTGGATGCTCCCCGCCTGGATACAGTTTGCCCTGGCCACACCGGTGCAATTCATCCTGGGCGCGCGCTTTTATGTCGCCGCGTGGAAAGCCGTGCGCGCCGGCGCCGGCAATATGGACCTGCTGGTGGCGATCGGCACCAGTGCCGGCTACGGCCTGAGTATCTATGAATGGCTCACCGCCGCCCCAGGCGTGACGCCGCACCTGTACTTCGAAGCCTCGGCGGTGGTGATCGCTCTGGTGCTGCTGGGCAAATACCTGGAAAGCCGCGCCAAGCGCCAGACCGCCAGCGCCATCCGCGCCCTTGAAGCCTTGCGGCCGGAACGGGCGATCCGCGTGCAGGACGGCCGCGAAGAAGACGTCGCCATCAGTGCGTTGAAGCACGGTGACCTGGTGCTGGTCAAACCCGGCGAACGCTTCCCGGTGGACGGTGAAGTGGTGGAAGGCCTGAGCCATGCCGATGAAGCGCTGATCAGTGGCGAAAGCCTGCCGGTGCCCAAACAACCCGGCGACGCGGTCACCGGTGGCGCCATCAACGGTGAAGGCCGTTTGCTGGTGCGCACCCTGGCCCTGGGCGCAGAAAGCGTGCTGGCGCGCATCATCCGCCTGGTCGAAGACGCCCAGGCCGCCAAGGCACCGATTCAGAAACTGGTGGATAAAGTCAGCCAGGTGTTCGTGCCGGCCGTGCTGGTATTGGCGCTGATTACCGTCGTGGGCTGGTGGCTATACGGCGCCTCCCTGGAAACCGCCATCATCAATGCGGTCGCCGTATTGGTGATCGCCTGCCCTTGTGCCTTGGGCCTGGCCACGCCGACCGCGATCATGGCCGGCACCGGCGTCGCCGCGCGCCATGGCATTTTGATCAAGGATGCCGAAGCTCTGGAACGTGCCCACGCCGTGAGCGCCGTGGTGTTCGACAAAACCGGCACCCTCACCTCAGGCGCGCCCAACATTGCGCATTTGGCGGCCGTGGATGGTGACGAAGTCCTATTGTTGCAACAGGCCGGCGCCTTGCAGCGCGGCAGTGAGCACCCACTGGCCAAGGCCGTGCTGGATGCTTGCCGCGAAAAAGGCTTGGACGTGGCCGATGTGAGCGCCAGCCAATCCCTCACCGGGCGCGGCATTGCCGGTACGCTCGACGGTCGGCCACTGGCGCTGGGCAATCGCCGCTTGCTGGAAGAAACCGGCCTGGACGCAGGCGACTTGGGCCCGCGTGCCAAGGAATGGGAAGCCGAAGGCCGCACCTTGTCCTGGCTGATCGAGCAAGGTGCGCAGCCGCGCGTGCTGGGGCTGTTTGCCTTTGGCGACACGCTCAAGCCCGGCGCGTTGCAAGCCGTGCAACAACTCAAGGCGCAGCACATCAGCAGCCACCTGATCACCGGCGATAACCACGGCAGTGCACGGGTGGTGGCCGAGGCCTTGGGCATCGACGATGTGCATGCCGAAGTACTACCCGCCTATAAAGCCGCTGCCGTGGCCGAGCTGAAAAAAACCGGCGTGGTGGCCATGGTCGGCGACGGTATCAACGATGCACCAGCCCTGGCCGCTGCCGATATCGGCATCGCCATGGGCGGCGGCACCGACGTGGCCATGCACGCCGCCGGTATCACCTTGATGCGTGGCGACCCGCGCCTGGTGCCGGCCGCCCTGGAGATCAGCCGCAAGACCTACGCGAAAATTCGACAGAATCTGTTCTGGGCCTTTGTGTATAACTTGATCGGCATTCCCCTGGCCGCCTTCGGCCTGCTCAACCCGGTACTGGCTGGCGCCGCCATGGCCTTGTCCAGCGTCAGCGTGGTGAGTAACGCCCTGCTGTTGAAAACCTGGAAACCCAAGGACTTGGAGGATCAACGCCCATGAACATCGGCCAAGCCGCCCGCACCAGCGGGCTAAGCGCGAAGATGATTCGCTACTACGAAGCCATTGGCCTGCTGAAAACCGCCCACCGCACCGACAGCGGCTACCGGGTGTACGGCCACGACGACCTGCACACCCTGACGTTCATCAAGCGCTCGCGGGACCTGGGGTTTTCACTGGAAGAAGTCGGCAAGTTGCTGACCCTGTGGGAGGACCGGCAGCGGGCCAGCGCCGACGTAAAAGCCCTGGCGCGCCAGCACATCGACGAGCTGAACCACAAGATTCGTGAGCTGGGGCAACTACGCGATACCTTGCAGGACCTGATGGAGCACTGCCAAGGCGATCACCGGCCCGATTGCCCGATCCTCAAGGAGTTGGCCGCGGGCAACTGCTGCGCCTGACAGACCGTACGCAATGATCGCTCCCAAGCTCCGCGTGGGAATGCCGCTTTCGACGCTCCGCGTCACGCTTTGGGACGCAGAGCGTCCAGGGATGCATTCCCACGCAGAGCGTGGGAACGATCAATGTGGGAGCTGGCTTGCCTGCGATAGCATCACCTCGGTGTCACTGATACACCAAGGTGCCTGCATCGCAGGCAAGCCAGCTCCCACATTGTGAGTTACTGCATCCAAGGCGGCGGCGGTGGCTCGTCCGGCACTTTGCTCGGTGGCGCGTCATCCGCTGCGCGAATCGCCTGGCGACGCTCTTCATCCAGCCGCGCCGCTTCGATTTCGCGGATCACACCGCCCACATCCGCCAGTTCTTCCGGTTCGTCGAACTCACCGGTCAATACACTGGCCGGGTGCAAGGTGCCGGCTTCATACAGCGCCCACATTTCCTTGGCGTACTTGGTTTTCTTCAACTCCGGGGCAAAACGCCCGAAGTAGGAAGCCATGTTGCCGACATCGCGCTCCAGCATGCTGAACGCGTGGTTGTTGCCCGCCGCATCCACCGCCTGGGGCAGGTCGATGATTACCGGGCCCGTAGGCGTGAGCAGTACGTTGAACTCGGACAGGTCACCGTGCACCAGGCCGGTGCACAGCATCAGCACGATCTGGGAGATCAGGAAGGCGTGGTATTCGCGCGCCTGGTCCGGCTCCAGCACGACGTCATTCAGACGCGGCGCCGCATCGCCGTATTCGTCGGCCACCAGTTCCATCAACAGTACGCCTTCGAGAAAGTCGAACGGCTGGGGCACACGAACGCCCGCACCGGCCAGGCGAAACAGCGCCGCCACTTCCGCGTTCTGCCAGGCATCTTCGGTTTCTTTCTTGCCGAACTTGGAGCCCTTGGCCATGGCTCGTGCCTGGCGGCTGTTACGGACCTTACGGCCTTCCTGGTATTCGGATGCCTGACGAAAACTTCGTTTATTCGCCTCCTTGTAAACCTTGGCGCAACGCAATTCATTGCCGCAGCGCACCACATAAACAGCTGCTTCTTTACCACTCATCAGAGGGCGCAGCACTTCGTCGACCAGACCGTCTTCGATCAGGGGTTCAATGCGTTTAGGAGTCTTCATCAGCTTTTATTGTGGGTCCTGTATTACCAAACACGCGTGTGGAACTCGTTATACGGCAATCGGCTCGCCGGGGGGAGAGGCTACTGACCTCTGACCCCTTGAGAATGCATTCAATGGGCCAATTTTGTCGGCAATCAGCGTTCGATAATCGCCGTCACGCCTTGGCCACCGGCGGCACAAATGGAAATCAGCCCACGGCCCTTGCCCGCCGCATCCAACAATTTAGCCAAGTTGGCGACGATCCGCCCACCGGTGGCGGCAAACGGATGGCCCGCCGCCAGGGAACTGCCCTTGACGTTGAGCCGGCTGCGGTCGATCGACCCCAGCGGTGCGTCCAGGCCCAGGCGGGTCTTGCAATAGTCGGCGTCTTCCCAGGCCTTGAGCGTGCACAGCACTTGGGCGGCGAAGGCCTCGTGGATCTCGTAGTAATCAAAGTCCTGCAAGGTCAGGCCGTTGCGCGCCAGCAAGCGTGGCACCGCATACACCGGCGCCATCAACAGACCCTCGGCGCCGTGGACGAAATCCACCGCCGCTGCTTCGCCATCGCGCAGGTAAGCCAGGATCGGCAGGCCGCGCTCCTTGGCCCACGCCTCGCTGCCCAGCAGCACCAGAGAGGCACCATCGGTCAGCGGCGTGGAGTTACCGGCGGTGAGCGTGCCCTTTTCGCTGCGCTCGAAGGCCGGCTTGAGGCTGGCGAGTTTTTCCAGAGTCAGGTCGGGGCGCAGGTTGTTGTCGCGGGTGAGGCCGAGAAAGGGCGTGAGCAAATCGTTGTGCCAGCCTTCGGCGTAGGCCGCCGCCATCTTCTGGTGGCTCTCCAGCGCAAGCTGGTCCTGCTCGGCGCGGGGGATCTGCCAGGTCTGGGCCATCAGCTCGCAGTGCTGACCCATGGACAAACCGGTGCGCGGTTCGCCGTTGCGCGGCAGTTCCGGCTTGAGGTGATGAGGACGAAGTTGTAACAGGAGTTTTAATCTATCTCCCAGGGATTTGCTGCGGTTGGCTTGCAGCAGGATCTTGCGCAGCCCTTCATTCACACCAATCGGTGCATCCGAGGTGGTGTCCACCCCGCCGGCAATGCCGCATTCGATCTGGCCCAGGGCGATTTTATTGGCCACCAGCAGCGCCGCCTCCAGCCCCGTGCCACAGGCTTGCTGAATGTCGTACGCAGGGGTTTGCGGTGACAGGCGCGAGCCGAGCACGCATTCACGCGTCAGGTTGAAATCACGGGAATGCTTGAGCACCGCGCCGGCGGCCACCTCGCCCATGCGCAGGCCGTGCAGGTTGTAGCGCTCGATCAGGCCCTCCAGCGCGGCAGTCAGCATCGCCTGGTTACTCGCCGTGGCATAGGGGCCATTGGAACGGGCGAAAGGAATGCGGTTACCGCCAATGATCGCTACACGGCGCAATTGAGTCATGGAAAGCTCCCTTGTGGTGGTGGGTGGAATCATCAAGCCTAGCCTAGGCTCAATCGAACGACTGCCACCCCAGGGTGGTCAACCTTTGAACCCCAGCCTTCGGAGAGCGTTCCATGTCTGACCGTTATATCGACTTCGCCAACTCAAGCCTGGGCCATCGCCTGGTCGCCGCCATTGGCCTGCCGTCACCGGTACGCCTGGAACGCTGGCAAGCCGGACGCCTGCGCCCGGTCGAAGGCGCCCTGCTGCTGGGCGGTGGCGCATTGGCAACCCAGGTGCTGGCATTTGCCAACCGACTCACCGACGCCGTCTACAGCTACGGCGCCGAAGCCTCGACAGCGCCCGCGTGGATTCCAGGACACGGCCCCAAGCTCAAGGCGGTGGTGTTCGACGCCAGTGCTTTGCAACACACCGAGCAGCTCAAGCAACTGCGCGAATTCTTCCAACCGCTGCTGAAAAATCTCGACCACAGTGCACACCTGGTAATCCTTGGCCGAGCGCCGGAAAGCCTCAGCGACCCCTTCGCCGCTAGCGCCCAGCACGCCCTGGAAGGCTTCAGCCGCTCCCTGGCCAAGGAGCTGCGCAGCGGTGGCGTGCTGCAGTTGCTGTACGTGGGCGACGGCGCCGAAGATCAGTTGGAAGGCGCGCTGCGGTTTTTCCTCTCGCCCAAAAGCGCTTATATCTCCGGCCAGGTGATTCGCCTGGCGGCCTGCGATACCCCGGTGCAAGATTGGACGCGCCCGCTGGCCGGGCGCAAGGCATTGGTTACCGGCGCCGCTCGAGGCATCGGTGCCTCCATCGCCGAAACCCTGGCCCGCGACGGCGCCGAGGTCATTGTGCTCGATGTGCCCCAGGCCAAGGCCGACCTTGAAGCCCTGGCCGCACGCCTGAATGCGCGCACGGTGGTGCTGGATATCTGCGCTGAAGATGCCGCACGCCAACTGATCGAGCACCTGCCAGACGGGCTCGACATCCTGGTGCACAACGCCGGCATCACCCGCGACAAAACCCTGGCCAACATGACCCCGGAATACTGGGACGCAGTGCTGGCGGTCAACCTCAAGGCTGCGCAAGTGCTGACCAAGGCCCTGCTCGACAACGACACACTGCAAAACAACGCTCGGGTGGTGTTGCTGGCCTCCATCAGTGGCATCGCCGGCAATCGTGGGCAAACCAACTATGCCGCAAGCAAGGCCGGATTGATCGGCCTGGCTCAAGCCTGGGCGCCGCTGTTGAAGGAACGTGGGATCAGCATCAACGCCGTTGCGCCTGGGTTTATCGAAACCCAGATGACCGCGCATATCCCCTTCGCCCTGCGTGAGGCCGGGCGCCGCATGAGTTCCCTGGGTCAAGGTGGCTTGCCCCAGGATGTGGCCGAAGCCGTCGCCTGGCTGAGCCAGCCGGGCTCCGGTGCGGTCAGCGGCCAGACGCTGCGAGTGTGTGGGCAAAGTCTTCTGGGAGCGTAAGCATGCAATGGCAAACGTTGGACAGCACCCCATCTCTACTGCCGCTGTATTGGCGCGCGGCACTCAAGCGCAAGATCACCGGCAGCACATTGCCCGAACGTGGGTTGCGCTGCCGGATGAGTGTCAATCCCGGCGCGGTTGCGGCTTATCGCAAGGTATGCGGCTTTGCTGACAGCCCGATGCTGCCCGCGACTTATCCGCATATCCTCGCGTTCGGCCTGCAACTGCAATTGCTGACGGACAAGACTTTTCCATTTCCGCTGCTGGGGTTGATCCACCTGCGCAATCGCATCCGTATTCATCGGCCTTTGGGTGGAGTCGGTGACGTGAGTGTCGGTGTCTACGCACGCAATCTCAGCCCCCATCCCAAGGGGGCCACCTTTGACATCGTCACCGTTATAGAGGATGCCCTTGGGCTCTTGTGGGAAGCCGAAAGCCAAATGTTATGCCGGGGCGTGAAGCTGGAAGGCGAAGCCCTGGAGAGCGGATTGCAAACCCCAGGCACGCTCACCGAATTGACGCGCTGGAAAGCGCCCACTGACATAGGCCGCCGCTACGCACGCGTGTCTGGCGACTACAACCCCATCCACCTTAGTGCGCCTACCGCCAAGCTGTTCGGTTTTCCCCAGGCCATCGCCCACGGGTTGTGGAACAAGGCCCGCACCCTCGCGGCGCTGGCAGAACACTTGCCGGCCGCCAATATTGAAATTGACGTCGAGTTCATGAAGCCGGTGCGCCTGCCCAGTGAAGTGATATTAATAAGTAGCGCGGCCGGTTCCAGCGGAGGGTGGGAACTCAAAGGCGCTGGGGATATTCAACACATGCGGGGCAACTGGCAGCCGATTTCCTGAAAACCCCCTGATTAATTGTATATATACACCCTAAGTTATAGCGGACCTTGAGAGGTCCGCCGCTTTTTTACAAGCCTTTGATTTTAATCATCTAAACAATCCGAAACACCCTCCCATTACACCTTTGGTATTAGTTCCTAAGCCGACTAAGCCCGGGTGTATATAAATCGTTAATACCAAGTTGAGCATTGCGTGAAAGAGTGCCCTGGCCTGAGATAGCCACACGGACAAACCTATCGTTATCCAAAGAAATAACGAGGGTTTGAAACAACCAAGGTTGTACCAGGTGCAAGGAACTCAATCATGAAAACTCAAGTCGTGTTTTGGAAAGCAAGTACCGCGCTGGCCCTCGTTCTGGCAATGAGCCTGGGCGGCTGCAGCAGCGGTGGTGGCGGGCATAAATCCAGCGTGGCGGCGTCATCGCCGGATGCGGGTGCAGGCGCCGGAGGCGGCACAGGTGGAGGTACTGGTGGCGGTGATGGCGGTACAGGCGGTGGGACCGGTGGTGGCACAGGCGGCGGTGACGGCGGCACTGGCGGTGGAACCGGTGGTGGCACGGGCGGCGGTGACGGCGGCACTGGCGGTGGAACCGGTGGTGGCACGGGCGGTGGTGACGGCGGCACTGGCGGTGGTACTGGTGGCGGCACTGGCGGCGGCACCGGCGGCGGTACTGGCGGTGGTACTGGTGGCGGCACCGGCGGCGGCACTGGCGGTGGTACTGGTGGCGGCACCGGCGGTGGTACTGGTGGCGGCACTGGTGGCGGCACTGGTGGCGGCACTGGTGGCGGCACTGGTTCGACAACCACCCCACTGGTCACCGGCCAGATCGCCGGCACCCTTGGCACCACAGTCGGCAATGTCGGTACAGCGGTCGGTAACCTGGGTTCGACGTTGAATGGCGTACCCATCGTCGGCGCAACCGCTGGCGGCCTGGTCACCTCGGCAGGCACCGCTGTTAACAGCATCGGCACTGGCGTAACCGCCGGCTTGGGCTCACTGGGCACCAACACCAACTCCCTGGGCACCACGGTAGCAGGCGTAGGTAATGGGGTGGCCGATTTGGGCGGCGGCCTCTCGACCACCGGCCAATCTCTGTCAACCACCCTCGGGGGAGTTCCCGTCGTCGGCGGTGTGACAGGCGGAGTAGGCACTGCGGTAGGTGGCGTTGTGGATAAAGTCGGCACCACCGTCACCATGCTCGGCGATACCCTCAGCACGGCCAGCACCACGGGCCCACTGGGTTCATTGACCAATACCTTAGGCAGCAAAGTAGTGGTGCCTGTAGTGTCGCTGGTGGAAAACACCACCGGCAACCTGGGCAACGCAACCGGCTTGGGCGCTCCACTCAATGGCGTACTGGATAAAGTCGGTTCGGCTGTCACTGGCCTGGGTACTCAAGTCGCCAGCACTGGCGGCACGGGCAACCCGGTCACCGGTATTGTCGGCACCGTGCTCACTGGCGTCGGTGGCACACTGGATAAATCGGGCGGTTATGTGGCCCCAACCGGTGGCACCTCGGCTCCCGGCATTCCAGAGCTGGTGGGTGGCCTGGTGGCTAACGTAGGTACCGGCCTGAACGTGGGCAACACCAACGGCACCGTCAGTGCAGCGGGTGTGACCGGTGGTGCAGTCGGCGGCACCGTTGCGTCGCTGGGCACTGTGCTGGGTGGCACAGGTGTAGCAAACACCGCGGCTACCGCACCGGTCGCCACCGTGGCGGCCAATGTCGGCGCAGCGCTCAATCCTGTGACCAGCGGCGTCACCAACCTGACGCAAACCATCGGCACGACTACCGGTGTGGGTGCTCCGGTGAATGGTTTGGTCACTCAAGTCGGCGGCGCAGTCAGCAGCTTGGGTACCAACCTGACGGCGGCCAACGCCAACCCGATCACCAACGCGGTAGGCACCACCGTCACAGCGGTCGGCGGCACCGTCGCCTCGGTGGGTGGCCTGGTGACGGGCGGCACCACTGGCGGCACCAGCGGTGGTTTGCTCGGTGGCCTGAATATCGGCACCACCGCCACAGCAACCGGCACGGCCACAACCACAGGCGGCACTACGGCCACTGGCGGTCTGGGCGGTTTGTTGAACGGCCTGACCGGCAAATAGAAATGCACCTGGCCGATTAGACGGCCTCCCCTACAGCGCCTACGCTTGGTTGAGACGAGAGACCTTTAATAAGTCTCTCGTCTTTTTTATGGGCGGCGACACGCTTTATCAATCGCCACCCTCCCGAACCGAGTCCCAGAACCCGGCGGGCCCGAAGCGCTGCTGCAGTTGACCATGGAGTGTCCTATGCGCGTGTTGACGCCGTTGTTATTGCTCACCCTCAGTGCCTACGTCCAGGCCGAGACCCTTCCCAGCTTTCTTAACAGCAACGACACTGTCCGCACCCTGCCGGTGCCCAACCTGCCCGCCGACGCCTACCGACCACCCTCGTCGAAAACCCAGGTACCTGAAGCGCCACCGACTGCCGGTCAGCCGCTGTTGATGGACACCAAGGTCACTATTCGAAAGTTGCAGATCGAAGGCGGAACGGTCTACCCGCTCGCCGAGACGGCACAGGTGTATGCGCCGTTGATTGGACGAGAAACCAACCTCGCCCAACTGATTGAAGCGACCCGTGGGATCACCCGCCGTTACCAGGAGGATGGCTACCTGCTGTCCTACGCGTTCCTGCCGCAACAGAATTTCGAAAACGGCCTGGTCCGCGTGGTACTGGTGGAGGGCTACATCAAGGACTATCAACAAACCGGCGACATCGGTTCGGTGTCGGCCTACGTCGATAAACTCGCGCAGAAGCTCCTGGCTGAGCGCCCGCTGACCCGCAAGACTTTCGAGCGCTACACCACGCTGATGAGCCGCATCCCCGGCCTCAGCGTACAGGCGCAAGTACCGCCACCGGGCACCACTGATGGCGCCACGCACATGCAGATCCAGGCCAGCCGCAAACCTTTCACCACCAGCATGAGCCTGGTGCAAAAAAGCCGTGGCGGCACGCAAGCGTTGCTGAGCGCCACCAGCAATTCCCAGACGTCCATGGGCGAGCAGCTCAGCGTCAGCGGCCTGTTCCCACCCGGCGAGGACAAAGAACACTACTACCGTGTGGACTACAACCAGTTCATCAACGCCGAGGGCACCCAACTGGCGCTCGCCGCCGAACGCTATCGCGCCGACCCCAACAGCAGCGTGCAACTGGACGGCGGTTTCGAACTCAAGCCGCACCAGTCCATCGACCGCTACTCCATTGGCCTGAGCCATCCGTTCATCGCCTCCCCCACCGAGTCGCTCACCCTGGGCACGCGCCTGTACGCGGTCGACCAGACCACGCGCTATAAACTGGTGGGCTACCCGCTGCGTTTCGACATCGAATCCAACCTGCGCGCCCTGGCCTTCGAAGGCGATTGGCGCAAAGCCGACGCGCAACGCCTGCGCATCATCAGTGGTGGTCTGTACCAGGGCATCGACGGTCTGGGCGCCAAGGCCCGCAGTGACCTGGGCGTGGCCAAACCCGACCTCGACTTCTTCCGCCTGCGCCTTTCCGGCGTGCAAAGCGACAAGTTCTTCGACAACTGGCAAGGCGTGTTGTCGGGTGCGCTGTACTGGAGCGACAACACCCTGCCCGACAGCGAACGCGCGACCTTCGGCGGGCAGAATTTCGGCCGTGGCTACCCGGACGACCAAGGCTCGGGCGACAAGGGCTGGGGGGTGGCGTACGAGGTCAACTACAGCTTCAACCGCACCGGCAACTGGGTGAAGATCCTGCAACCCTACGTCGTAGTCGACCGCGCCAAATCCTGGTTCAACGACCTGCCGGTCAAGGCCAACGACATGTCCTCGGCGGCGGTGGGTTTACGTTTTGGCGACAAGAAGTACTACAACATCGCGCTGGAGGCGGCCAAGCCAATGTCGGATATCGCCCTGGACAGCTTTAATCGCAGGCCGCGATATACGCTGAGTTTCAGTTATCAACTGTGATGAGGGCACCTGTAATCAACGTGGGAGCGGGCTTGCTCGCGAAGGCAGTGTGTCAGTCAATGAATCTTTAACTGAACCACCGCTATCGCAGACAAGCCAGCTCCCACAAGGGTCTGTGTTGCTCACAGAATCAGTGCCCGACACAGATCCCAGCGACCTGACAGCCGAACCCCCTCTACCTGAGCCCCCGCAATCAAACGGTGGGAGCTGGCTTGCCTGCGATGAGGGCCGGACAGTCGGCGACTAAGTGCCTGGCACCCCGCGAGCCAAATGTGGGAGCGGGCTTGCTCGCGAAGGCAGTGTGTCAGTCAATGAATCTTTAACTGAACCACCGCTATCGCAGGCAAGCCAGCTCCCACAAGGGTCTGTGTTGCTCACAGAATCAGTGCCCGACACAGATCCCAGCGACCTGACAGCCGAACCCCCTCTACCTGAGCCCCCGCAATCAAACTGTGGGAGCTGGCTTGCCTGCGATAACGGCCGGACAGTCGGCGACTAAGTGCCTGGCACCCCACGAGCCAAATGTGGGAGCGGGCTTGCTCGCGAAGGCAGTGTGTCAGTCAATGAATCTTTAACTGAACCACCGCTATCGCAGGCAAGCCAGCTCCCACATTTGATAAGCGGTGCCGGTCCGTTACCGACCAGGTGTAGAGAGGGGAAACAGGCTATTGAGGGTATCGAGCAAGCGAGCCAGGTAGATCGGCTTGCGAAACAGATCCAGCACCTGCAAGCGCAGCATATCGCTGACATCATCCATTTCCGCATGGCCAGACATCACGATCACAGGCAAATGCGAGCGTGAGGTGTGTTCGCGCAGGCGCTTGATCAAGGAGATACCGCTTTCCTCGGGCATGCGCAGATCGGTGATGACCAGGGCGATATCGGGGTTAAGTGTCAATTCTTGCAAGGCGAAGGTGACGGAAGTCGCGGTAAAACAGACGAATCCCTCGTTTTCGAGGGATTCGGCCAACTCGATCAGCGCATCCTCCTCGTCATCCACCAATAGGATTTGTTGGCGGGATGACAAAAGGGTGCTCATGGGCGGTACCTGATAAATGAGACCACCAAGAGAACAATCGAAAGCATCGACGGTTAGGCCGCTGGCGTTAATGCAACGACTACCTTATCTAAAACGCCTTTAATTTTTTCGCCAAGCCCAGTGCCAACACCCACTATTACCAACGCAACTATCGCCACAATAATCACATATTCAATGGCCGACGCCCCGTCTCTACGGCGCAGGAATAACTGAGCGTGAATGTAAAATTTCAAGAACAGGTCAAGGATCATATGAGATCTCCTTCATGCGCCACAAAGCGCCGATACAGCTGACCCGCACAATGATTGCCGTGTGCCACTAGAGCATTGTCAACAAATTTAACACTCACAACTGTAAGAACGAATTAATCATAAAGTATTAGTCGCCGCGCCAGCCCCACAAATCCGTTATTTACAGCCCTCGCTTTAACCGCGCAGATAAATTTTTCATTCAGTAATGGCAATTTGTCCTAGCTGGGCTACCTTCAAATAGCCAAATCGTTAGTTGTTCATCACAGCCCAGTTGCGAATTTAACTCGTTTGGATTAACGGGAATAAAAGCAGTGCAACAGGATAGGGAGCGCCGTCATGAACAGTCGTATCAGCATGGTCCTGGCTGGCTTGCTGCTTATCGGAGCCCTGGTTGCAGGGTATTGGGGCCTGGTGCTGAGCCGTCCGCCGGCACCCGCCGTAGCGCCCTCGCCAGCACCTGTCATTTCCGTTGAAAAAACCGTTGCTGTCGTGGAAGACCAGACCCGCCAGCCGGTCGTGGTGCTGGTGCACGCGGTTGCGCCTTTTGTGCCCCTCACCGCTGCCGATGTCGCCGTGGAAAAACTGCGCACCGTGCCGGCTGGCAGCCTGACCAGCGTTGACCAGGCCATCGGCCGCACGCCCTTGCGGGCCCTGGGTGCCGGCACCTGGCTCAATGATGAGAGCTTCACCGCCGGCGGCCCCCTGGCCCGCATGATTCGTACAAACGAACGCGCACTGGCCGTCGCCGTCGATGAGGTCATCGGTGCCGGTGGCCAGTTGAGCCCCGGCGATTACGTGGATGTCTTGCTGTTCTTGCGCCAGGACAATGCCAATGCCGAGCAGTCGGCGCAGGTGGTCATCCCAGCGATTCGCCTGCTCAGCGTCGGCGACCAGTTGGGCTTGGCCAACGACGGCACCCCGGCCGTACCGCCACCCGCCACCGCCGAAGAACGCGCCCAGGCTGCCCAACGCCGCACTGCCGCGCGTAGTGTGGTGCTGGCGGTGCCCGAACCCTTGCTGAGCCGACTGATGCTCGCCTCCCAAGCCGGCACGCTGCGCCTGGCCGTGCGCAGTGCCGACGAACAATTGCTCAGCCGCTACTGGGCCGGCGAAAGCGACACCCCGGACAAGGTGCAAAGCGCCAACCGCGATCTCTACCAATTCACCCAATTGGCCCTCAGCGGCCCGCCGAAAAAAATCACCCCCGCGGTGGCCGACACCGGCCAGCGTCGGGGCGTCGAAGTGATTCGCGGCGCGGCGGCGGCACAACCTACCCCCTGATTGAACAAGGATGCCTTGAATGAGCCAACGCTACGCTCAATTGGCCTTGGCCTTGATGCTGCCGTGCCTGCCCCTGGGCATGGCGATGGGCGCATCGGGCAACTGCAACACCCTGGGCCAACTGCCCGCTGTGATCGAGGTGGGCGAAGGCTTGCAGACCGAGCTGCAATCGCCGGTAGCGATTACGCGCCTGGCTATCGGCGATCCGAAAATCGCCGACGTGCGGGTCAACGGCGACCGCCACTTTCTGCTCACCGGTGTCGGCAGCGGTGCCACCAGCCTGATGGTGTGGACCGGCTGCTCGACCACGCCGCGTCAGAGCATGGTGTTCGTTAAAGGCAAGGCCACCTCGGCGCTGACCAGCCAATCGCTGTCGCCCTCCGAAGACCCGACGCTGCCCAGCCAGGTGCAGACCGATATTCGCTTCGTCGAGGTCAGCCGCACCAAGCTCAAGGAAGCCAGCACCAAGATCCTGGGCATGGGCAACAATTTCTTCCTCGGCAGCCCAAGCTTGCTGTCCCCTTCAGAGGGCATCTTCAAATTGCCGGTGAGCGCTGACAGCTTCAACATCGGTTTTGGCGGTGGCCGGGTCAAGGCGCTGATCAACGCCCTGGAAAGCAGTGGCTTCGCCTACACCCTCGCACGCCCGAGCCTGGTGGCCATGAGCGGCCAGAGCGCAACCTTCCTGGCCGGCGGCGAAGTGCCGATTCCGGTGCCCAGTGCCGGCAGCGATACCATCACCATCGAGTACAAGGAGTTTGGCATTCGCCTGACCCTCACGCCCACGGTCATCGACCACAACCGCATCGCCTTGAAGGTCGCCCCGGAAGTCAGCGAGCTGGACTACAACAACGCGATCCGGATTGAGGGCATCCAGGTGCCTGCCCTGACCGTCAGGCGCACCGACACCAGTGTGTCACTGGCCGATGGCGAAAGCTTTGTGATCAGCGGCCTGATCAGCAGCACCAACCGCTCCACCATCGCCAAGCTCCCGGGCCTGGGCGATATCCCGATCCTTGGTGCGTTTTTCCGCGACTCCAATATCAACAGCGAAGAAAAAGAACTGCTGATGATTGTCACGCCGCATCTGGTCCAGCCACTGGCTGCCAATGCGCAGTTGCCGTCGCTGCCCGGCGAAAAACTGCGCACCTATGACCCGAATTGGTTCCGGCTGTTCTTCCTGGAAAACGGCAACTTCGACCGTCGCAGTGGACTTTCCCAATGAGCGATAGCCTGAGCCAGACCTTCCTGGCAATCACCCGCAACAGCACCGACCTGGAATGGCTCCAAGGTGCACTGGCGCCCCTTGGCCAAGTGATCAGCGTGGGCGGCGGCAGCCTGGATGAATTGTTGGCACTGGTGGACGTGACCTTCGCCAACCTGGTGTTCGTGGGTCTGGACCGTGAACACCTGGTGGCCCAGAGCGCCTTGATCGAAGGCGCCCTGGAAGCCAAGCCGATGTTGGCGGTGGTGGCCTTGGGCGACGGCATGGACAACCAGTTGGTGCTCAACGCCATGCGTGCCGGTGCCCGGGATTTTGTCGCCTATGGCTCGCGCTCCAGCGAAGTGGCCGGGCTGGTGCGGCGCCTGAGCAAGCGCTTGCCGCCCACCGCGCCGAACGCCCACCTCGGCGGCCTCACCGTGCTCTACGGTGCCCAGGGCAACACCGATGGCGCCTTGCTGGCAAGCCACTTGGCGATGGTGGTGCAAAAAAGCGGCCAGCAGACGCTGATGCTCGACCTCGGCCTGCCCAGGGGCGACAGCCTGGCGCTGCTGGGCCTGGACAGCACCTTCAATTTCGGCGACGCCTTGCGCCACCTGCGCCGCCTGGACGCCACGCTCATCAACAGCGCCTTCACCAGCACCGACGACGGCCTGCGGATCCTTGCCTACGCCGCCAGCGATGAACCCTTGGAAATGACCAGCGCCGCCGAGCTGTACATGTTGCTCAGCGCCTTGCGCCAGCACTTCCAGCACATCGTGGTCAACCTCACCGGGCAAGCGGACAGCGAAGCCCTGCGTACCTTTGTCAGCCACTGCGACAAGTTGCTGTGGTGCACCGACCAGGGCGTGCTCGACTGTCGGCGTAACCTGGCGGTGCTGAACCTGTGGCGCGAAAAAGGCATGAAGCTCGACCATGCCAAGCTGCTCGTCGATCGCTACATCAAAGCCTGTGCCCCCGACACCGAAGCCCTGGAAAAAAGCTTCGGCCTGGAGTGCATCGCCGTGCTGCCCCTGAGCCCAGAAGTGCGCCTGAACGCCAAAAACCAGGGGCAAAGCCTGTTCACCCTGGCCCCCCGCGAAGCCTTGACCCAAGCCCTGCGTCACCTGGGCGAGCGCCTGGCCAAACGTACCGAAGGCTTGGATAAACCCTCGACACGCTGGTTCGAACGCCTGCTGGGGGCGAGTCGATGAACGGCGAAAAACTCTTCGGCGCCCCGGCCCGTGGAAGCGCCGCGCACAACGACCATGATGGCCTGAAACTGGTGCTGCATCGCTACATCATCGATGCCATCGAAGAGTCGGGCCAGAATCTGCTGGAAGGCTCGCGCCAATCCCTGGCGCAATTTGTCATCGACAAAGTGGCCGAATACATCACGCGCATGCACCTGGCGATCTCGCGCTATGAAATGGAGCGCCTGGCCGAGGAAATCGTCGACGAGCTGACTGGCTTCGGCCCGCTGGAAGTGCTACTGCGCGATGTGTCGATCACCGAGATTCTGGTCAACGGCCCGCACCGGGTGTTTATCGAGCGTGACGGAGTACTCCATCAGAGCGATCTGCGTTTTATCGACGCGCACCATGTAGAACGCGTCATGCAGCGCATTCTCGCGCCCCTTGGAAGGCGCCTGGATGAGTCGTCACCGATGGTCGATGCGCGCTTGCCAGATGGCAGCCGGGTCAATGCGATCATCCCGCCGATTGCCATGGACGGTCCCTGCCTGTCGATCCGCAAGTTTCGCAAGGACATGCTCAAGAGCAGCGACCTGGTGGCGATGCAGACCATCGACCACCCTATTTTCGAGTTCTTCCAGGAAGCGGTGGGCAAGCGCTGCAATATCCTCATCAGTGGCGGCACAGGCACCGGCAAGACCACGCTACTCAATATCCTCAGCCAATTGATCAACCCCCACGAACGCCTGGTCACCATCGAAGACGTGGCCGAGCTGCAACTGGGCCACCCCCACGTGGTGCGCCTGGAAACCCGCCCGCCCAATGCCGAGGGGCATGGCGAGGTCAAGGCCAGCGACCTGATTCGCAACGCCCTGCGGATGCGCCCGGACCGCATCATCCTTGGCGAGATCCGTGGCGTCGAAGTGCTCGACGTAATGACGGCCATGAACACCGGCCATGACGGTTCCATGAGCACCGTGCACGCCAACAATGCCCAGGACGCGCTATTGCGCCTGGAAACCCTGGTGGGTCTGACCGGCCGTGTGGTGGCGGAGAAAACCCTGCGGCAGATGATCTGCGCCGCACTGGATGTGGTGATCCAGTTGACGCGCCTGCCCGATGGGCGCCGTTGCGTCAGCGAGGTGGTAGAAGTGGTGGGCGTGCGCGACGACGTGTATGTCACCAACACCCTGTTCCGCCTCGACCGCCGTACCGGTTTTGGCTTCCTGCGCGAAGCGCTCAACCCGGCCGGCGACAAGCTGCGGCGTGAATCGGCATTGCCGTTGTAGAGAGGGCTTATGACCGGACTTGTCTTGCTGCTCATTTGCATCCTGCTGATCAGCCTGTCCGTCTGGCTGTTCCAGCGAGGGCTGCGCCAGGCCGGTACCGATCGGGTGCTGGAGCGGCTCTCCGATGGCCAGCCGGTAGCCCAGGAGCCGAACGGCAGCTGGGTTGCGCTGGAGCGCATGTTCCAGCGCGCCGGCCTGGGCAAGCCCACCGACCGCCTGGGGTTGTGGCTGAGTGGCTGGACCGCGGGCATGTTGCTGGGCTATCTGCTGGCCGGCGGGCTGGGACTGTTGGCCATGCTGATCCTGCCGCCGCTGCTGCTGCGGGTGTATATCGCCTGGCGCTACCAACGGCGAGTGCAGCGCATGGTCGAACAATTGCCGCAGCTGCTGGACCACAGCGTGCGCAGCCTCAAGTCTGGGCGCACCCTGGCGGACGCTGTGCTGGGTGCGATCGACAGCACCGAAGCGCCGCTCAAACAGGCGATGAGCCGCATCCAGCGTAACGTGCAAATGGGCGTGAGCCTGCCGGAGTCGGTCAGCGACTTTGCCGAGTTTTACGAACGCGATGAGTTCCGCCTGTTTGCCCTGGGCCTGAAGGTCAACCACCGCTACGGCGGCAACGCCAGCGAGCTGCTGGAAAACCTGATCAAGATGATCCGCGAGCGCGAACAGGGTGCGCGCCAACTCAAGGCCATGACCGGCGAAACGCGCATGACCGCCTATGTGCTGGCGGGCTTGCCCATCGCCATGGTCGGCTACTTTTTGATGGTCAACCCAGGCTACCTGATGAGCATGTGGAACGACGGTACAGGGCGCTACCTGCTGCTGGCCGCGGTGGCGCTCGACATCACGGGCACCTTCGTCATGTGGCGCATGTTGCGGAGTATTTGAGATGGCCATCCTGATCTGCATCCTGCTGTCGCTCGCCGCCGTCGCCTTGATCGTCGGCAACCTGCTGGAGCAGAAGCGCCGTCAACGCCTGGTCAGCCAACGCCTGCAAGGCCAACTGACCCGCGAGGACAAACTCGGCAGCCTGATGCGCCAGTTGGGCGCCAGCGCCGTGGCCCAGCGCTCGGTCAGCCTGGACAACGAAACCCAGACCCTGCTCAACCGCGTCGGCTGGCGCAAAGCCAACCAGCGTTCCATGTTTGCGGCTTTCCAGATCGGCGTGCCCATCGTGCTACTGGGCTTGACCCTGCTCGGCCAGCAACTGCTGTTCCCCCATGCTGGCTCGCCCTGGATTGCCCCGGCAATTGCCCTGGGCATCGGTTACCTGCTGCCCAAACGCATCCTGGCCCTCAGCGCGAAATACCGCCAGGAGCGCATCGCTCGGGAAATTTCCACCTTCATTCCGTTGCTGCGCATCCTGTTCGAATCCGGCATGGCAGTTGAGCAATCGCTGCGGGTGTTGAGCACCGAAGCCCAGCGCTTGCTGCCAGACCTGACCCATGAACTGCGGCTGGTCCTGGCAAGGGTCGACTCGGGTCTGGAACTGTCCGAAGAGTTGGGCAAGACCGCACGCCTGCTGGCCGTGGATGAGTTCACCGACACCTGCATCATCCTTCAGCAGTTGATCCACCAAGGCGGCGGTGCGATGAAATCCCTGCTGGCCCTCAAGCAGTTGCTCGACGACCGCCGCCTGACCCGCCTGCAGGAATACATTTCGAAGATGTCCGCGAAGATGTCCGTGGTGATGATGGTGTTCCTGTTTCCCGCCTTGCTGATCGTGCTGGGGGGGCCGGCCATGATCGCCATCTCCCGAGCCTTGAATAATTTTTGAGGAGCCTGCCATGAAACCACTGATCGTCGCCTTGAGCCTGCTGATGCTGGGCGGTTGTGCCAGCAATGGCCAGGTTCCGTGGGCCGGGTTGCTGGCGCCGGGCAGTTGCCCCAAGCCCAGCGCCGACCAGGAGCTGTCGCTGAACCTGGCCGATGACATGGCCAACGAAGGCAAGCTGCACGCCAGCCTCGCCAACCTGCAGAACCTGCCCAGCACCCTGCCCCAGGTTCGTCAACGCCAGGCCCGTGCCTATCGCTTGCTGGGCCGTGCTGACGCCGAGCCGTTGTACCGCAGCCTGCTGGGCACCTGCCTGGCCGCCGACGGTGAGCACGGCCTGGGGCAACTGGCATCGGCCAAGGGCGACAACGGCCAGGCCATGGCTCACCTGCAACGTGCGGCACGGCTGGCGCCCACCGACGAAAAAATCCGCAATGACCTGGGCGTGGTGTACCTCGATCAACGGCGCCTGGACGACGCACGCTTTGAATTCATGACCGCCATCGAGCTCAAGCAAAGCGATCAACTGGCGGCAGTGAACCTGGTGACCTTGCTGATCTATCAGGACAATTGGGAGCAGGCCGCGAAAGTGGTCGGCCAACTCGGGTTGAGCCCTGATCAGGTGACCCGGGCCCAGGCACGGGCGCAACACCTCAAGGAGGCTGGCACGGCACCGCAGCGTCCAGTCAAAGATCAGGTAGCGGCGGTCAGCGACACGCTGCCGGCCTCTGTGAAATAGGGAGTCGATGATGAAATTCCACCACCTTGCCGGCCTTGCCTGCCTGGCGCTGCCCCTCCTTGCTTCGGCCATCGAAGCGGGGCCATCTTCACCCCGGCAGGCAGAAACGGAAAACTGGATGGCGCTGCAACTGAGCGGGCGTGCAGCCTCGGCCAACCCGCAAAAAACCACGCCGGCAGAACGCGAACAGGCGCTCAAGCGCTGGCTGGACAGCAACAAGCATCCAATCCCGGAGTTTTTTGATCAGAAAGTAGGCGGGACTGCGCAGGGCAGCAAATAAAATCCCCCCTGTAGGAGCGAGCAAGCTCGCTCCTACAGGGGGCGGTGCTAGTGCGCCGTTACTCGCTGGCGCATCGCCGAGTTGTTCGGTGACAACGCCAGCGCCAACTGCGTGCGGTTGTGCATATGGGTCAGGCGTAATACCTGGGACACATACAGCTTGACCGTGTTCTCGGTAATCCCCAGCTCACAGGCAATCTGGTAGTTGGTCTGGCCCTTGCCCACCAGGCGGGCCACATCCAACTGGCGCGGTGACAGTTGATTGAAGATCGCCGGGATCTCCAACGGCCCGGTTTCATCGGCCGAAGGGTCCCCGTCATGGTCCTGGGGCGTCGGGTTTCGGCGTACCTTGTCCAAGTCCATATACAAGTCGTTGATGGATTCGGACAGGTACTGCAACTTCTGGTTGAGCGTGCCCAGCTGCAGGTCTTTCTGCCGCTCCTCCAATGCCGCTTCCTGGCGCTTGAGGCCCTCGAGCAATTCATCGAGGTTGATCGGCTTCTGGTAGTAATCAGCGATGCCCGCACGCAGGGCCTTGATCACATCCTGCTTGTCGGCGCGCCCGGTAAGCATGATCGCTTCGAACGCGCGATGTTTGCCGGCGATGCGTTGCAGCGCCTGCACCAGCTCGATGCCGTCCATGTCCGGCATATGCAGGTCACACAGCACTAAACCAATCTGAAGGTCTTCGCCAAAACGCTGGATAGCTTGCTGGCTGGACTCGCACGGGACACAACGGTACCCGCTGCTTTCAAGAAATTCACAGAGCTCCTCTACGATTAAGGGTTGATCGTCGACTACGAGCACTTTTACTGCGGACGTAAGCTTGTTCACGCGCTACTCCATGCCTGGCAAGCCAAATGATGACCTATCCTTTCTGACGAAAATTCCTACACAACTCCTGATTAAACGTAGACGTACTTTCCGACTATGTACATAGCATTAATCAACTCGCGCGACTGATGGATCCAAAACCAGCTGCCGGCAAAACCTGTCAAAACGAAGGGCGCAAAAGGCTGTTTTGTTGACGCTTGCCCTCCCCGCTCAACGCGGTTTGAGCTAAGCCCTTGATGCATAAGTGTCCAGGCCACCATGGCGATGCCCGCACCGATCAACGCCCCCAGCAGGTACTCGATATTGGAGGCCAGCCCCAGGGCGGCGAGCAACTTCACATCTCCCGCGCCAAAGCGGCCCAACGCATAACCCGGCAAAGTCAGCACCAACGCCAAGGCCAAGGCCAGCCCCCCCTCGCTGCGAGGCGCGCCCAGCCACGTCGACCCCGCCCACAGCAGGTAGATCAACGCCAGCAGCCCAACGCCCAGGGTCAGCGTATTGGCAATCTGGCGCTGGCGAATATCCTGCACGGCACATACGCCCAACCACAGCACAATCACTAGCGTCTGGATCACGTAAAAAACATCCCTTTTGGCTGAATGATTCTATGCTGATATCAAGTACTCGCCTCAGGGTAGACGCAGTCATGAAATCGAGCCTCCCGAGAAAGCAAAAAGGTGCTGCGGCGATCGAGTTTGCCTTGGTCTTCGTGATTTTCTTTGCGGTGTTCTACGGCATGCTCAGCTACAGCTTGCCATTGCTGTTGATGCAGTCATTTCACCAGGCGGCGGCTGAAGGGGTACGCCGCAGTGTGTCCCTGGACCCAATCACTGCAGGTGCAGGCTATTCGGCCCTGGTTGTGCAACGCGCCAAGGATGCGACCCAGGCCCAATTGAACTGGATCCCCGGCTCACTGAAATTCTTGCCCGGCTATATCACCGCCACCTACACCAATAATTTGCTGACGGTGAAGATCACCTACCCCTCGGCCAATATCAAAGCGGTCCTGCCGGCCCTGGTATTGCCCGGGGTGGGCACCGTACCCAACCTGCCCACCAACCTCACTGCTACCTCGAGCCTTCAGTTTTGACGACGGGGGATAAATTGTTCGCACGCCTGCGCGGACGCAGCAGCGCCCTGGCCTTGGACGCGCCAGCAACACCCGCGCCGGGCCTGCAAGTGCAATTGGACAACCTGGGTCGGGTGCTGAGCATCTCAGGCACCTTGAGGCCTTTGCTTGCCCAGCATCTTGCCAACGCGCCCAACCCGCCCTTGCAGACCTTGCTGTGTGCCGATAGCGCACTGAGTGTCGAGGGCACGCCGCAGGAGTGGCAACGACACGGCCTGGACCTCGACTTTCAGGGCGCTGCCGGCCAGGTCCTGCATACCCGCGGCTGGATCGAGCCGGAGGGTGACGGCTGGGCCCTGCACCTGCTGGACATCACTGACCTGCTGGCCGACCGAGTACGGGTGCAGCAACGCGAACAGAACCACCAACTCGCCGCCCTGATGAGCGAACAGCTGCGCGTGTGCAGCCTCAACCGCTTACCCCAGGTGTTCAGCGAACACCTGCGCAGCGTGGCCCAGCGCTGGCGCATCCCCTGCGTCGCCATGGCACTGCTCGACGAAGATGACCAGGGCTGGCGCATCTACAGCCACTACGCCGCCCACGACGCCCCGGCCTTATGGCAAACCGGGCAACACCTGGGCACCAGCCTGGACAGCATCAACGGCAACACGCCACTGAGCCTGGACATTGTCCAGGGGCGCAGCGACAACCCGCGCCTGCACGGTGTATTTGGCAACGCCGACGGCTTCCTGGTGCCGTACCGCGACAGCCATGGCGCCGCCGCGTGGCTGCTGTGTGGTTTTTATAACGGCCAGGCACACCACACCGGCGAGCGTGACTGGCTGAACCTGTGCGCAGCACTCGCCGCGCCGCTGCTGGGCCGCCTGCGCGAACAGCGTCACCACCAGCAACTGGAACGGGTTGAAGCCCTGCAAGGCCTGCTCGGCACTGGCTGGTGGGAACTGTTGCCCGCCACCCAGGAGATCCAGCTGGCGCCACAATTGCTGCGCAACCTGAGCCTGGACGAAGGCCCCACCCGCCAACCTCTCGGCACTTGGCTCGAACTTATCCACCCCGCCGACCGCCAGGCCCTCGACAGCCGCCTGCAAGACCTGCAAGCCCTGGGCAAGCCACTGCTGACCAGCGTGCGCCTGCAACGCACCGAGCCTGAGCAGTCGCCCCTGTGGTACCGCATACAAGGCCAAGTGCTGGGCGCCGGCAATGAACGGCGCTGGATCGGCTTCATGCTCGACATCAGCGACATCCAGAACCAGCAACTGCAAGCCGCCGCCGCCCATGCGCGCCTGGACAACCTGATCGCCAGCTCACCGGCCGTCATCTATGTGCAGCGCTACGTCAACGGCGCGCTGCACCCGGCGTTTTTCAGCGCCAGCCTGTTGCCGCTGCTGGGCTGGACCTTGGCCGATTGCAACCACGACACCCTGGCGGCGCTGATTCACCCCGACGACCGAGAACGCTACTTCGAACGCACCCGCCAACTGCTGCGCGAAGGCAACGTGCGCAGCCGCTACCGCCTGCGCGATAAACAAGGCAACTACCACTGGCTGCTCGACGAAGCCAAGCTTTTGCGCGACGACCTCGGCCTGCCGGTGGAAGCCGTAGGCCTGTGGCTGGACGTCACCGAAGCGACCCTGGCCGCCGAGCAGGTGCGCCAAAGTGAAGAACGCTACCGCATCCTGGTAGAAGACTCGCCAGCGATGATCTGTCGCTACCGCCCCGACCTGATCCTCACCTTCGGCAACACGCCGCTGGCCAATTACCTGGAATGTCGGCCCGAGCAATTGCCAGGCATCGACCTGGGCCAGTGGCTGTCGGATGAACAACGCGCCGCCTTTGTACAGCGCATCCAGCAACTGACCCCGGAATTCCCGGTGAGCACGGCGGAAATCAGCCTGCAACTGCCGGGGCGCGAACATGCCTGGTGGGTGTGGTCGGACCGTGGCGTCTTCGATGAACAAGGCGCCCTGATCGAGGTGCAGGCCGTGGGGCGCGACAACACCGAAGTACGCCGCTCCCAGCAGCAACTGACCCAAAGCGCGAAAATGGCCACCCTCGGCGAAATGGCCACCGGCCTGGCCCATGAGATCAACCAACCGCTGAACGTGATGCACATGGCCGTCGTCAACGTGCTCAAGCGCCTGGGCAATGGCGATGTGCAAATCGACTACCTCACGGAAAAACTCCAGCGCATCGACGCCCAGGTGCAACGTGCAGCACGGGTGGTCGACCATATGCGCGTGTTCGGCCGCCGCTCGGAAATCGAGCAGCAACCGTTCGACCCGGCGCAGGCGCTGGAGGGCACCCTGTCCCTGCTCAGCGAAGGCCTGCGCGGCAAAGGTGTGGACGTGCGCATCAGCCCTGCGGACTTCTCGGTGCAGGTCAAAGGCTATGTCGACCAGCTGGAACAGGTGCTGATCAACCTGATGGTCAACGCCCGTGACGCCCTGCTCAGCCAGCGAGAAAAAGACCCTGCCCTGCGCCCCTGGATTGCCCTGCACAGCGAGCACGACAGCCGCCATGTGCGTATCTGGGTCGAAGACAACGCCGGAGGGATAGACCCGCGCTTGCTGGAGCGGATTTTCGAGCCCTTCTTTACCACCAAGCCAATCGGCGTCGGTACCGGGCTGGGGCTCTCGGTGAGCTATGGGATTGTGGAAAACATGGGTGGGCGCTTGAGCGTTACCAACGGCGAGGCCGGCGCGAAATTCTGCGTCGAGTTACCCATCGCGCAGAACTCAATCAGCTAACCACGATGCGAAGCGAGCCGCTGTAAAAGCGGAACCCTAAGCGGCCGTTACCGCAGGTGGATATGTATTCGGTATAGGTATAACTGTGTCGACTGGCAGGCCGCTATCGCAGGCAAGCCAGCTCCCACATTTGGAACGCGGTGCGTCAGATAGACCAACAGGCTAAATCACCAGATAAGCCCGGCCCATATGGCAGGTGAGATTGGCGCCGACTTCGGCGTTGCCCAGGTTAATGCCCAAGGCGCTGAGCAAGCCATCCACAATCGGGTCTAGTATTGGCGACAATACGCTTTTGATCGCGGTGACCAGCGTATTGGTGATGGTGGAGAGTAAACCCGAGACCGCCGGCAGGATTCCACCCGGAGAGCTTCCGGCTGGGGGAACGTAATTCACTTGAATAGCCCCTAAGGTATTGACCAATCCTTTGACCACTTCTGTCGAGGGAGGAACAGATTTATAAGTGGGTGTCAGATTCATATCGTTGACTGGAGAAAACACTAGAGCTTGCTCCCCCCCGCCAACCTTTGCGTGAACAACCGATAAGGATAAGCTCCCACCTACACCAGCCTTACGTGGGCCACAGCCGAATATTCCCTTGCATGTCTGCACACCGATATCAACAAGTGCTACTGGTTTCACATCAGCTTCCACTGCTGAGGAAAATGCCTGTACCGGATCCACTTTCCCTACCGACACATCTGCAAGCGCAGTCTCAACCTGAACGGTCAGTGATTTCGCCGCATTGCTCGCACAATTGAAATCCGTGACATGACTCTTCGCGCTCGCCACCTCGATATTGATGTCCAGGCCGCTCAACAACTGAACATCCGTATGGTCACAAGGCTTTAAAATCAGGCACAAGAGTGGATCCAGCAGGCTCACCAAGTTTAAATGCAGCAAGTTATTCACGACACCTGTCACCGGCGTCGTTATAGCGGAGACCGCAGACGTCAATCCATTGATACCGTTCAGCACGGGCAGTTGAACAGACACCAAAGTCCGCACTTGCGCAGTGCGTACAAAAATCTGATCGGTCGGCGGGCTCTTTTTCAAACCTTCCTTGGCCAACAACGGATTGCCAATCGCCGACAGCTGCGGTGGCTCAATCACTTTAGTCTGGATCGAAACGTTACCGACCAACGGAATGTTCAGTTGCGCCGCCGCACTCACCGCATTCTTGCTACTGGACAACTGCGCTACCGCTTCCAGCAGTTGAAACAATTGCACGTTGCTGTTCAGCGCCGCTGTCGGCGTGCCGGTGGCGATGTCGACCAGGTCTCCCACCGTTAACAGCTTGCTGTTAGGTGCAATGGCTTGAATCGAAATCACGTCATTGATGACCGCCGTGGCCGCCGCGCCGTTTTTCTGCAAGACCTTCACAGCAGCGTCGATCAGTTGAGTCGCCGAGACCGCGGTACTGAGCAAGGCATCGTAGTCACCGGCCTTCACGTTCAGGTTGATCGCTAGTTGGTCGAAGTAACTGAGCAGGTTGACGTTGGTCTGCAGCAAGCCGTTCCAACCCGCCGCCGTGAGCGAAAGGTTGCCGCCGAGCAGGTTGCCGATCACCAGGTTGAGCAGCGGGGATTTGCCTGAATCGACGCTGGCCAGGCTGCTGCGGATCGACAACTGCGCCACGGGCGGCGGTGTCGCCGCGACGGCGGTGGCGCTCAAGTTGATCTGCGGGTTGATCGGCGCGCCGCTGAACAGGTTCCACAGGCCATTGGCGATGCTGGTCAGGACGGTGCGCGAGGCCACCACGCGGATTGCGTCACTCTTGGTGGCATCGGCGCTGAACACACGGGTGTTGAGGGCGTTGGTCGCCAGGGTGCCGCATGTCACCGCCAGGGTGCTGCCATTACCGACCACAAAACCGTTGCGCGCCGCATTTTGCGTGGCATAGGCGTTCGCGGTGGTGTTGGTACCGCACTGGCCACCCAGACCAGCGGCTTCCAACGCCGAGGTGTCGGCGACGGATTGCAGCTTGCGCTTTTCCAGATACAAGCGCCCGCTGTCGACCGCCAGCAACGTGAACACCAGAGCCAAGGCCAAGGTGCCTGCCGCCATCAAGCCTATTGCACCACGCTGTCTGGAACCGAATCGGGGAGACATCGAAGCACTCCTGCGCTAACTCTCCGTTGCACTGGAGTGTAGACAAGGCTTCGACAGGTTGCTGGCAACTCGCCACATTGGCGACTGGCGGAGATGCCCTAGTACTGTAGGAGCGAGCTTGCTCGCTCCTACAGGGAGATCAGCGCGGCGGGTAGTTGGAGAGGATCTTGGTCACAGTGCTGCGGATGGCCTTGTTGCGATCCTCGGGGTTTGGCGTGCTGGCCATCATTTGTTCGTCGCTGCCGCGCCACACCAGTTTGCCGTCCTTGCCGTCGAGCAGGTCGATCTGGATGGTCGCCACTTTGTAGGTGATATTGCGCGTTTCGTTGTACATCGGCGCGCCCCAATAACCATTCCACGGGCCGCCCCAGGCACCGCCATAGTTGGTGGTGACTTGCTGCTGGCGGTCTTCGACAATCAAATAGGCCTGCACATTCAGGTCTGCCTTGGTACCCGCCGCCGCAGGACGCAAACCGCGCTGATCCAGCTGTTCGCCCACGGCCTGGCGGATGCGTTGCTCGGTGAGGTCGCTCTTGATTCGTGGGTCATCGGGACGGTACTGCAACGCCGGGTCTTTCCAGGCCCAATTGCGATAGGCGCCGAAGTCTCGGCTGGCGTCGAAATCATGGTTGACCTGGTTGCTCTGGCAACCGCCCAGCAACATGACAACAGCAAGTGCAGCGATGCGACGAAGCATGGTGTTCTCCAAAAAACAACGTGGGCCTGTAATGAGAATAGCTGCTAACTGGGCGGATAGGCGGCCATTGCCTTCTGCATCGCCTTGCGCAAGCTATCGGCGCGTTCGCTCAGGCTGCCCTGGCTGGTGGTTTCGGCGCTGGTGCTCCACACCGGCTGGCGGGTGCGCGCATCGAACAGGCTGATACGCGCCACGGCCACTGTCACTTCATAGGTACGCACCACCGGCACGCTGTTGTACATGCCATAACCATTGCCATAACGGTTGTAGCCACCGTAGCCATACCCGTAATCATCCTGGACCTGGCGCAGGCGTTTTTCCAGGCGTACATCGGCGCTCACCAGCAGGTCGGGCGCACGCTTGTCATGCAAGGGACGCAAGCCACGCTGGTCGAGAGCGCCGCTGACCGCCTCGGCAATCTGCGCCGAATCGGCCCAGGCCGTACCCGCCGGCAACTGGCCGTTGAGCCAGCCCCAACTGCGGTAGGCGCCATAGTCGCGTACCGGCGCGGGGTAGGCGCTGGCATCAAAGGTAGTGGCCGCCTGGGCGGGCGCCGGCGGCATCGGTGCCGAACTGGCGACGTAAGGGTTGGGGCTCGAACAAGCCCCAAGACCTAAAGACAACAGGATTAAACCGAGACGACGCATGTCGACCTCCCACGCTGGGCCGCTTAAACCGGGCGGCAGATCCAGTGCAAATATCGCCCAAGCCCGGCAAAGCTTGGGTGACGACGGTGAGCGAGCTCCATCTCCAACAAGTCCTGCAGGTTGGCGCGCGCCTGGAATTCCACCGGCATATAGTCGTGGAACACCCGCACGCCACTTTGGCTTTCGACCTGCCACAGCCCTTCGAGTTGCGTCGCCAACTCCCGTGGGTCCAGGGGTTGTTGCGGCGTCAGGCTCTGCTTTTCGCCGGCCATGTCGTTCTTGCGCATTTTGCGGAAGTGGCCTTTGAGCAGGTTGCGGTAGATCAACGCATCACGGTTGTAGAAGGCCAGGGACAACCAGCCCCCCGGCAGCGTCAGTTGGTGCAGCACCGGCAGGATGGCGTGGGGCTCGGCCAACCACTCCAGCACGGCATGGCACAGCACCAGATCGTAAGGCTCGGTGAGTTGGCCGAGCAAGTCCTGCCACGGTGCATGAATAAAGGTCGCGGTCTGGCCGGCGTCAGCAAAGCGCTGACGCGCCCCTTCAAGCATCGGCGCAGCGGGTTCGGCCAGGGTTACCTCGTGGCCCTGCTCGGCCAGCCACAGCGACATATGCCCCAGGCCTGCACCGATATCCAGCACGCGCAATGGGCGTTGCGGCAAGGCTTCTACCAGGTCGGCCTGGAGCACCGCCAGGCGAATCGCGCCCTTGGCGCCGCCGTAGATTTTTTCGGCAAAGCGCGTGGCCAACTGGTCGAAATGACGATCACTCATGGGCAAACCGCCGTTCGCTATCGGCCAGTTTGGCGCGCACCACTTCGTTCATATCCAGGCCCAGTTCACTGCACAGCAGCAGCAGGTACAGGACGATATCACCGACCTCCTGGCCCGCATGGGCGAGTTTATCGGCGGGCAGTTGGCGGGATTGGTCTTCGGTGAGCCATTGGAAGATTTCCACCAGCTCGGCCATTTCCACGCTGGCAGCCATGGCCAGGTTTTTCGGGCTGTGAAACTGTTTCCAGTCATTGGTATCGCGAATGCGGTGCAGGCGTTCGGTGAGGTGTTCGAGGTTCATGCGCGGGCTCCTGAATGGGTATAGCTTACCCCATGACGGGACGCGGAGCGTCCCAGGCGGCGTTCCCACGCAGAGCGTGGGAACGATCAGCAACGATCAGTCGACAACGCTGAATTCGAGCCTGGCGGTTTGACCGGCTTCATCCAATACGCTGAGCTGATAGCGGCCCAGCCGTTCAAAACTGGCATTGATGCTGTCCTGATTGGCGCTGTCGCCCAACGGCGCACCATTGAGGAACCACCAACGCCGGCCACTGCCGCCCAGGGCGGAGATGTTCAGGCGCAAGGCTTGCTGACTGGCAGCGGGCAGACGCAATTGATCGCCCTCGCGTACGCCTACGATGGACAACGGCGATGACGCGGCCAGCGCCGGTGGCGGGCAGTCCGGGTCAGCCGCCGGGATGCGCGCTTCGCGGCGTTCAACCCTGGGTAACCAAGGCTCCAGCGGTGCCGGCCATAGGGCAATGCTTTTGGAGGTTGCGCCAGGACAATGGGCATCGACCCGCAAGCCTTTGGTGTTAACCCAGATGCTTTCCATCAAGCCCACACTCAAGGGTTGATCCAATGCCTGCAAGGTCGGCGGCGTGGTGTTGTCCAGGGTCCAGGCAAAACGCTGGCGGCGGCAGTTGGGGTCGCTGCGGCTCATGGGCTGGCCCAGCGGCCAACAGATCGCCGCCACGCCGATATTGGCAGGCACCGGTTTGACCGGCGCACTGATGCCGCGCTGGCTGTCGCGGTTGGTCAGCACGTCGTGCACCTGCAGCATCAACGGCGCTGCCGACGCCAGGCCGAATTGCCCGGGTACCGGCGTGCCATCGGGCCGGCCGATCCATACGCCGATCAGGTAACGCGGGCCTACGCCAATCGCCCAGGCATCGCGAAAGCCATAGCTGGTACCGGTCTTCCACGCCAGCACCGGGCGTTGGACCAGCTCGGCACGCGGGTCGCGGTCGGGCCGCGCCTGGCCGCTGAGGATGCGCCGCACAATCCAGGCGGCGCCGGGCGACAGCAAAGGCCGCTCCCTGAGCGCATCGTCCGGTTGCAACCGCAGGGTGGCGCTCTTGCCATCGCGGGCCAGGGCGCTGTAGCCACTCACCAGGTCCTCCAGGCGACTGCCCGCACCGCCGAGGATCAGCGCCAGGTTCGGCTCGGCCAATGCCGGCAACGCCAACGGCACGCCACCGATGCGCATCTGCGCGGCAAAGCGCTTGGGCCCGTAGGCTTCCAGCAGCTGCACCGCCGGCAGGTTCAACGAGCTGGACAACGCCGTGCTCGCCGGCACTGCCCCGGTAAAGCCCATGGAAAAGTTGCCAGGGCGGTAGTCACCATAACGTCGAGGCACGTCCTGCAACAGCGATTCGGAGTGAATCAGGCCGTCGTCCAACGCCATCCCGTAGAGAAAAGGTTTCAAGGTGGAACCGGGCGAACGCAGCGCGCTGATCATGTCCACATGGCCAAAGCGCTTGGTGTCGTTGATATCCACCGACCCCAGGTAGGCGCGCACCGCCATGCTTTCTTCTTCCACCACCAGGATGGCCGCCGAGGTGTGTTCCGGCAGGCGTGCGCGCCAGCCCAGCAACAGGTCTTCCAGACGGCGTTGCAAGGTGGCATCCAGGGTGGTGCGGATCAGCGGCGGGCTGTCGGGGCGGTTCAGCCGGCGTGCGAGCAGAGGCGCCAGGCTAGGTTCCAAGCGTGGGGCGAGCAGCAGGGGTTCTTCCAGGGCTTCATCAACCGCCGATTGCGGCCATACCTGAAACTCGGCCAGGCGGCGCAGCACTTTGTCGCGGGCCTCCTGGGCGCGCTGCGGATGACGGTCCGGGCGCAAACGGCTTGGCGCCTGGGGCAACACCGCGAGCAACGCGGCTTCGGCGTGAGTCAGCTGAGACGGTGACTTGCCCAGGTACGCCCAGCTTGCCGCCGCCACGCCCTGCAGCGTGCCGCCGAAAGGTGCGCGGTTCAGGTACAGGTTGAGGATTTCGTCCTTGGACAGGTGCCACTCCAGCTGCGCGGTACGCCACAGCTGGCGTAACTTGCCGTGCAGGGTGCGTGAATGTGGGTCGAGCAGGCGCGCAACCTGCATCGACAAAGTGCTGCCGCCGGACACCACCCGCGCGCCGCTCAGGTTTTGCCAGGTCGCACGCACCAGCGCCAACGGGTTTACGCCGGGGTGTTGGTAGAACCAACGGTCTTCATAGGTGAGCAACGCGTCGAGGTAATAAGGCGATACTTCGCTGGTGTGTACCGGGTAGCGCCATACGCCATCGGCATCGGCGAATCGCCACAGGGGGGTGCCATCTTCGGCCAGCACTACCCGGGCCAGGTCGTCCTGCGGCAGGGGCAAGGGCCAGATACGATCGGCCAGCCATAGCAGGGCAACCACCAACACCACACAACCCAAAGCCCAGCGCAATAACTGTGGGAGCTGGCTTGCCTGCGATAGCGCAGGATCAGTCAACTTATCCACAACTGCCCCACCGCTATCGCCGGCAAGCCAACTCCCACATTGGGCCGCGTACATTCGGACGTGATTAAACTAAAACTCAAACGGGCAAACCTCTATGCTTGCAGGGAACTCGCCTGCGTTATCGACAACCAAAGGCACAGTTACGCCCACCTTCTCATCAGGACACGCACATGCAGGTAGAAAGCTTTTTCGAATGGTTGGGCCAGGCGCTCGGTTCCGTCATCCGTTTTATCGTCGACGGGCTCAGCGGTTTGTTCGGGGCATTGACCCACGCCGGCGGCAACTTTATCGACGGCCTGTCACGCACCTTGGGCATGGACACCTCGATCATCAGCATCATTACCCTGATCGTCGGGTTGTTGTTCCTCTACTCGGCGGTACGCGCCTTTATGCGGGCCTCGATTATCGTGGGGATCATCTGGCTGATGCTGGGGCTGTGGTTGCTGAGTTGGGTTGTGCACTGACGGGCAAACGCTCGATTCCCCCTGTAGGAGCGAGCTTGCTCGCTCCTACAGGGATTCAACCATTGTCTTTCAGCGGCCCTTGATCACCATATCCACCGGCGTCTCGCCCACCGCCTGCCAGTTCGGCCGATACATCGACTCTACCTGCGGCGGCGGCACGCGGTAGGTTCCCGGTGTCACCGCGCGCGCCAGGTACAGCAAGTGCGTGGTGCCATAGCCATCCAGATTCATCGCGGCCACATAGCGATCGTCCCTGAACTCCTGATGCTTGAGCGAGGCATTCTGCATCGACTCACGCCACTCCTTCACCTGGCTGCTGGCGTTCTCCAGGCTCGCCGCGCTTTGGGCCAGGTTCTGGTTTTCCAGTTCCAGGCCGGCAGGCAACAGGTCGACCACCAGGGCATCCGGCACCCGTTGCTTGGCGCTGACCGCCAAGTGCACCAGCACCAGATCACCGCTGTTGAGGTTACGCAGGTTCAACGGCTGGCCGTTCATGCCCAGGTATTCGCGGCGGATACTCAGGTTGTTGCCACCGGCCGCTGGCGGCACGTGTGGATAACCCGAGACCGTCAATTGCTGGTACACCGGCGCTTCACCCTGATTGGTCAAGGCCAGGTCGCTGGACAACAACTTACCGTCCAACTCCAACGTCGATTGCTGGTTGTTCAACTCGCGTACGCCACCACTGCCGGTGAGCGACACTTGCCAGTTCGCTTGGGGCTTGGCGAACCCGAGGCGCCCGGCCAGGAACAGGGAATTACGCTCCTGGGTCGACAGGTACGGGCTGGCGGCCAACTGATCCGACAAGGTGAACAACCGCTCCTCGCGCTGGCCCTTGGCCAAGTCGTTCTCCTCCAGCAACGCCAGGATCATCGCCTGGTCGCGCAGCGGGCTACCGTAGTCGGCCAGCCACTCATTGGCATTGCGCTGCGCCGCCAAGCCGGCCAACAACGCCTGATCCGCACGGGGCTGGTCACCCATTTTCTGCAGGGCAATGGCCAACTGCACCAGCGGTAAGCCGGAGCGTGCGTCGCTGCGCCGTTCGAACAGGCTGCGCAACGCGCCCAATGGCGCCTGCTGACTGCGCGCCAACACCATGCCGGCATACGCCTGCACGGCAAACCGGGTGTGTTCGGCGTTGTCGCTGTAATCCACCTCGATCAGATTACGTTCCTGCACATACCGCAACAGGCGCTCGCTGGCCTTCTTCAAGGCTTCAGGCGGGACGGCAAAACCCTGGTCGCGGGCGCGCAGCAGGAAGTCGGTGACATAGGCGGTCAGCCAATATTCTTCCTCGCCATCGGCGCCCCACAAACCAAAGCTGCCGTTGTAGCGCTGCATGCCCAGCAGGCGCTCAATGCCCAACTCGATCTTGCGCTTGCGCTCGGCATCCGGCTCGCCCTTGATACTCAGGCGCTTGAGCAACGCGTCGTCGGCGTACAGCGACGGGTACAAGCCACTGGCGGTTTGCTCCAGGCAACCGTAGGGGTACGCCTTGAGTGCACTGATCTGCGCGCCCAGGTTCAACGGCGGCCGGCTCGACAGGCTCAACAACGCCTCACGTCCCGATGCATCGAATTGATCCAGTGCGCCCGACGGCAAGCTCCACGGCTGATCCTTGAGCACTGCGCGGTAATGCTTGAGCAAGGCCGGGTACGCCGGGCGTACGCCCAAGGTCCATTCGCGGCTGAACGGCGGCAGGTTTTCACCCGGCAAGTCCAGGCCGTTGACGGTGACCGTGACCTTGCCCTGGCCGAGCCCGCCCCAGGCTTGTACCGGAATACGCAGGGTGGTGCGCTGACCTTGCTTGAGCTCAACCGATTGCGCGCCACTGTTGACCAACTGCAGCTGACCTTGCGCGGTCAATTGCACATCGAGTTTCTGGGCCTTGCCCGACAGGTTGGAGAGGTCCAGGGCCAAGGTGGTCTGGTCGCCTCCTGCCAGGAAGCGCGGCGCCGACAACTCGGCAATCAGCGGGGCGGCGATCACGGTCTTGCCTTCGGCCATACCGTAGCGATCATCGCTCCAGGCTTGGGCCATCAGGCGCAGTTCGCCGTTGAAGTCGGGAATATTGACGCTGACTTCACCCTCGCCTTTGTCGTTCAGAGTCACCGGGGCGCTTTGCAGGGCAACGATGGTCACGCTGGTGTCCGGGCGCTTGCCGCCTTTGGCCAATGCCGCGTCGCCACCAAATGCCAGGCTGGCCAGGCGCCCTTGACCGGCTTCGATCAGTTGCCCATAGATGTCGAATTGGTCGACGCCATAGGCTTTGCGGCCAAACAGGCTGGCGTACGGATCGGGCGTTGGGTATTCGGTGATATTGAGGATGCCCACATCCACCGCCGCCAGCAGTACGTGCACCTGTTGGGGCACGCTGCCATCGGCGTTTTTGGCGGCGATCTTCACCGTCAGCGGTTGTTTGGGGCGCATTTTTTCTGGCGCGGTGAGGGTCAGGCCGAGTTTGCGCTGGGTACGATCCAGCGACAGGTGCAGCAAGCCCACGGCGCGTTTAGGCGTGATGTTGGCTTTGCGCTCGCCCGGACGAATCACCAGGGCGCTTACATACAGATCGTGGCGCGACCATTTCGGGTCGAGCTTCACCGCAAAGCTTTTGCCTTCGGCCGGCACGTCGATTTCCTGCCACCACAGCGGACCTTCGGCAGACTCCACCAACAGGTAGCCTTTACCGGCAGCCGGTGGCGTGACGGTGACGTTGGCGGTGTCGCCATCACCATAGGCGGGTTTGTCCAACGCCAGCTTGACCTGGTCGGGGCGCACGGCACCGCCTTCGGTGTTGTCCTGGGCCTGGTAGCCGGCCCAGAAACGCAGGCTGCTGACCAGCCCGGTCTGCGGGTCTTCGACCTCCACGCGGTAAGGGCCCCACTCCACCTGGAAGCTGACCTTGGCGGTGTCGCCAGCCTTGATGTTCAGGCTCTGCTCATCGAGATTGAGGAATTTCTCGTTGAAATGGTAGCTCCAGCCGTCATTCTCCGAGTAGTTCCAGTAGTAGTCGCGGCGCTCACGCACCAGGCGCACCTTGAGGTCTTGTGCGGCCAGTTTCTGACCGTCCTGGTTGGCCACCAGCACTTCGAATTCCACCGGGCCATCGCCGTTGGTTTCCTTGCCATCAAACAGGCCACGCAGGCCCGGCAACTGCTCGGCCGGCCAGATCGGCTGCACCAGGCGCCGGGTAATCGGCCGCCCGCCGGACTCTTGCAGGCTGGCTTGCACGATCAGTTGCAACGGCGATTTGGCCTCGGCCCACTTGCTTTCCAGGGTCAGCGCTTGCTCGCCATTGGCGTCGAGTACGCTTTCGTCCAGCTCGAAATCCTGGCTCAGCTCTTCTTCCGTGACGGAACCGAACTGGTAGCCCGGCAGGGATTTGACCGCCTCACGCAGTGGGCGCACGTACACCTGGCCACTGACGCGGTTACCGGACGCGGGCGCGCCGTAGAGGTAACGACCGTTGACCTGGATGACCGGGTTATCCGCCGGGCTCAACGCCGTGTCACTGCCCTTGAGTTCCAGCGCCAGGCGTTCGGGCAGGAAGTCTTCGACGAGAAATTCATACAGTTGCGGCTTGCCGTCACCGAGGTCGAATACCAACTGCCAGCGACCGGTCGGCGCCTCGCCGGCCAGTTGCAACGGGTATTGATACAGGCCGGACGCGTCGGCCTCCCACACGAACTTGCGGCTCACCTGTTCATCCGGGCGCCGTACTTCGACGCTGACCGGTTGCGGCTTTACCGCCTTGCCATCCTTGTCACGCAACAGCGCGTTGAGCAGCACGGTTTCGCCGGGGCGATACAGGTCACGCGGGCCGAACACAAAGAACTGCAACGGGTGGGAGGGCTGCCCGCCGATATCGAACTCGGCGAGGTCCAGCGCGGCGCTGTCCAGGCGCAGCAGGCTGGTTTGCTCGCCCTGCTTGGCCAGTAACACCTGGGCTTTTTTCGGCAGTGGCAACTCGGCGTGGCCACCGTCTTCGGTCTTGCCCTGGCCGAGCACGCGGCCTTCGGCATCGAGGATTTCCAGTTCGACGCCGTTGAGCGCCTTACCGCCTTCCAACGCCTGGGTAAACACATCCAGGCGATTGGCATAGCGGTGCACCGACAGACCGATATCACTCAAGGTGAACAGGGTGGCCGGTTGCGAATAGTTGTAGGTGCCCGAAGCACGCATCACCGCCAGGTACACGCCCGGCTGCTGCAACTGCTTGAGGCCGGCAATCGGCAGCAGCAGGGTTTCGCGGGTATTGCGCGCCGGGTTCAGGTCGAAACGCCCGCCGTAGACCAGCTCGGCCATTGGCAGCAGTTCACGGGACTCATAGCTTTGCAGGCTGGTATTACGCCCCCACTGCGCCAGGAATGACGGCAGGGATTCGGGTTTGATCCGGAAGAATTCCACGTCGATCTTGTCGACGTTCAACGCGATCACCGGCAGGCCCTCGGCCAGGCGCGTCGGCAACAGGGTGCCGCGGCTGGCGAAGCCGACGGTGGCTTGCAGGTCGCGGGTTTCCAGGCGGGCGCTGTATTCGGCGGCGAGGGTGTTGCCGTTGACTGCCTTCACCCCGGCGTCCACGGTCAGCACCAGCTTGCGCTGCGGCTCAAGGTGGCGCAGGCGCAATTCCATCAGGTTATCGGACAGTTCCCAGGCGCCATCGACCTTGCCGGACTTGCTGTCTACCAGGTGCAGCTTGTCGGCGAACTTCTGATCCGGATCCAGAGGAATGGAAAAGCTCACCGACAAGGTGCTGGCCCCGTCCAACTGCACCTCGGACACGTCCACCACGCTCAGCTCGCGCCCGGCATAGCGTTGCTTCAACGCTGCCACGTCCACCGCAGCTTTCACCGGCTTCGGCGCTGCCGCCACAGTGGGCGCAGGCGGTGCAGCGGGTTTATCGGAAGAATCGCAAGCGCTCAGCAGGGCCAGCGCGCAGGCCAGGAACAGTCCTTTGTTAAGCATGGGGCACTCATAGTCAGAGGGAACCGAGGGGTGAACTATATATCAGCGCCGACCAAGCCGCTGCGGCACCGGTCACATTGACCGACGGAGGGGCGGTTGGTTCTTGGTGGAGCATGAAGCCAAGCCAAATCCCACAACCATTGGCGATCAAGATCAAAATGTGGGAGCTGGCTTGCCTGCGATAGCGGTGGGTCAGTCACCGGATGAGTTGGCAAAGAGTCCGTCATCGCAGGCAAGCCAGCTCCCACATTGGGCCTGCTGTACAACTGATGGCCGGGTACAATGCCGCTCCCCCGAAGGAGACTGCATGTCCACCTTATTGTCCGACTGGCGCCACCGCCCTACCCATCGCCGCGTCTGGGCCCTGGCCGCGCCGATGATCCTGTCGAATATCTCGGTGCCCTTGGTGGCCCTGGTGGACAGCATGGTCATCGGCCACCTGCCCCACGCCCATCAACTGGGCGCCGTGGCTGTCGGCGCCAGCCTGTATACCTTCCTCGCCTGGGCCATGGGTTTCCTGCGCATGGGTTCCACCGGCTTCGCCGCCCAAGCCGCCGGGCGCAACGATGGCGCGGCGCTGCGGCAAATCCTGTTGCAAGGCCTGCTGTTGGCGCTGGGGTTGGCGATGTTGCTGGGCACGGTCGGTATTCCCCTGAGCCACCTGGCTTTGGAATGGATGCAGCCCTCCCCTGAATTGAACCAACTGACCCGCGAGTTTTTCCACACCCGTCTGTTCGGTCTGCCCGCCGCCCTCGCCAGCTATGCGCTGGTCGGCTGGTTCCTCGGCACTCAGAATGCGCGGGCGCCGTTGGCGATTCTGCTGACCACCAACCTGGTCAACATTGCGCTTAACCTGTGGTTTGTACTTGGCCTGGACTGGGGCGTGGTCGGCTCCGCCCGTGCCTCGGTGATCGCGGAATGGACCGGCGCCCTGCTCGGCCTGGCGCTCACGCAAAAAGCCCTGCTCGCCTATCCGGGGCATATCGCCTGGGCCGCGTTGAAACTGTGGCAAAGCTGGCGCCCATTGCTGGCGGTCAACCGCGACATCTTCATCCGCAGCCTGGCGTTGCAGTCGGTGTTTTTCATGATCACCGTGCAAGGCGCAAGGTTGGGCGATGCCACCGTGGCAGCCAATGCGCTGCTGCTTAACGGCCTGTTACTGACGGCTCACGCATTGGATGGCTTGGCCCACGCGGTCGAAGCCCTCTGCGGCCACGCCATCGGCGCCCGTGACCGGCAGGCGTTGCGTCGCTCATTAGTCGTGGCCTGCGGTTGGTCACTGATCGCCAGCATCGGCTTCGCCCTGCTGTTCACCTTCGGCGGCCATCTATTTATCGCCATGCAAACCGATATCCCCAGCGTACGCGAAACCGCCGATATCTACCTGCCCTACCTTGCGGTATTGCCGTTGATTGCGGTGTGGAGTTATTTGCTCGATGGCTTGTTTATCGGCGCAACGCGCGCGCGGGAGATGCGCAATGGGATGTTGCTGACGGTGCTGCTGGTACTGCCGATTGCCTGGGCGTTGCAGGGCATGGGTAACCACGGATTGTGGATCACCTTCCTGCTGTTCATGGCGGTGCGCAGCCTGACGCTGTGGGCAATTGCCTGGCACTTGAATCGGCAAGGGCTGTGGCTGGGCGGGAACTGAAGGAACGCAGACCCAGATGTGGGAGCTGGCTTGCCTGCGATGGCGGTGGGTCAGCCCCCTAACGGTTGCCTGACACTCCGCCATCGCGGGCAAGCCCGCTCCCACATTTTTATTACGAGGACAGGTACGAAGAACGGGTCAGGCCCAGGCGCAACGCATCCAGGAACTGGGTGCGCTCCGAGGCCGAGATCTTCGCACTGGCGCACTTGTCCCGGTAATGCGTCATCAACTCTTCCGGCGACAAGTGCACATAGCGCAGCATGTCTTCGATGGTGTCGTGGGTCTCGATCCCGGCGCTGTACACCGAACCGTCTTCACGCTGGTAGATGTTCACCGAGTCGGTGTCACCGAACAGGTTGTGCATGTCGCCCAGGATTTCCTGATAGGCGCCGACCAGGAAGATCCCCAGCAGGTAGTCCTCGCCTTCGTTCAAGCCGTGCACCGGCAGGCTGGTTTCGATGCTCTGCTCGTCGACGTACTGCTTGATCTTGCCGTCGGAGTCGCAGGTCAGGTCTTGCAGCACGGCGCGGCGCAGCGGCTCTTCGTCGAGGCGGTGCAGCGGCAGAATAGGCAGGACCTGGCCGATGGCCCAGGTATCCGGCAAGCTCTGGAACACCGAGAAGTTGCAGATGTACTTGTCGGCCAGCTTGTCGTTGAGTTCGTCCAGCACCTGGCGGTGCGAACGCTGGCGGGCTTTCAACGAGTTGTGCAGGCGACGGCACACCGCGAAGTAGCACTGTTCGGCCAGGGCTTTTTCGGCCAGGGTCAGCTTGCCGTCGGCGTACTGGGCCGCCACATCGCTCATGTAGTGGGTGGCGCGCCAGTAGGTTTCGGTGACCATCTCGATGTCGGTCGGGCCCAGCAGGTCCACCAGCCATTGCACGGTTTCGGGCAGGCTTTCCTTGTTTTCAATGGTCGGGATTTCGTCGTTGTGCTTCTCGACGTCAGTGACCTGTACCACCAGCATGGCGTGGTGAGCGGTCAGGGAACGGCCGCTTTCGGAGAAGATGTTCGGATGCGGCAGGCTCTGCGCGTCGCAGAATTCCTTGAGCATGCCTACTACCACGCCGGCGTAGTCGTCCATGTCGTAGTTGATCGAACTGGCGTTGCGCGAGTGGGTACCGTCGTAGTCCACGCCCAGGCCACCACCGACGTCGATGTGGTCCACCGGCAGGCCGAGGTTGCGCAGTTCGCCGTAGTAACGAATGGCTTCCTTGAACCCGTGCTGGTAGTCGGCCAGGTTGGCGATCTGCGAGCCCATGTGGAAGTGCAGCAGGCGGATGCCCTGGTCCAGGCCGGCCGCGCGGAAGCGCTCGACCACTGACAGCAGCTGCGCTGCGGATAAGCCGAATTTGGATTTCTCGCCACCGGTGTCCGCCCACTTGCTCGATGCCAGGGACGACAGGCGCACACGCAGGCCCACCTGCGGCTTGACCTTGAGGCTCGCCGCCTCTTCGATCACCAGCCCCACCTCGGACTCTTTCTCGATCACGATGAACACGTTGTGGCCGAGCTTCTGGCCCATCAGCGCCAGGCGGATGAACTCACGGTCTTTATAACCGTTGCAGACGATGGTGCCGCCCTTCGGCGCCAGGGCCAGCACGGCCAGCAGCTCAGGCTTGGAGCCGGCTTCCAGGCCGATGGAGACGTTCTGGGTGGCAATGATGTTCTCGATCACCGCTTCTTGCTGGTTCACCTTGATCGGGTACAGCGCGGTGTACTTGCTCTGGTATTCCAGGCGTTCGATGTTGGCATCGAAGGCACCGGTCAATTGGCGCACGCGGTCTTGCAGGATATCGGGGAAGCGTACCAACAGCGGCAACGACAGGCCGCTTTTGCGCAGCTCATCGACTTGCTCGTACAGGTCGACGGGCGTGCTGTTCGGGCCGTTCGGACGAACTTCTACGCGACCGGCTTCATTGATCGCGAAATACCCGGCCCCCCAATGGCGAATCCCGTAAACACTGCGGCTGTCCGCAACTGTCCATTGGCTGCCATCGTCTTTGCGTGTGCGTCGTACGGACATCGAAGTCCCCTATAAATGAAGGCGAAGGCGCCACCTCTCGCGGAGGCTGGCGCAGTCTAAAGAATGAAAATGACGATTTGCCTGCAAGGGAAGTAGACCCCACTGGCAGGACAGAGTTTAGCCACAGGTTGGGAAGAGGCTTTCAGCCGCCGGACTTCTTGGCCTTGTACCCGAGCTTGATCAGCTCGGCCAACAGCAACTCGACGTGATCGCCCTGGATCTCGATAACCCCGTCTTTCAACGCGCCACCGGTGCCACAGCGCTTTTTCAGCGAGGTGGCCAATTCCTTCAGGGCCTCTTCAGCCAGGGGCACGCCGGTGATGGTGGTCACCGTCTTGCCGCCACGGCCTTTGCTCTCGCGACGCACGCGGGCAATACCGTCGCCTTCAGGGATCAGGGTCTGTTTGCAGGTGCACGAATCCACGGGCTGACGACAGTCCGGGCAGTGTCGACCTGCGTCGGTGGAAAATACCAGGCCACCAAGGGCGGCGAAGGATGCGGCTTTTTTGGCCACCGGCAATCCTCTTGGGAGGATGAAGACTGATCGGCGCCGCACAAGGCGGTGACCGACCGCGAAGCCCCACTCAGGCAGGGGCAGCGCTACCGAACCGCTAATGTGGTTCGGGTGAAAAGGCGCGCAGTGTAACGGCAAAAAGCCGACTTGCTAAGAGCCAAATGGCGCCATTTTTTGCAACTTTAGCGACGCGAGGCCAGATAGCGCCGCAAGCCTTCCTGGGCGTCCGGGCAGTAGGGCTTTTGTTCGGCCTCTTGCTGGATGATTTCGATGCTTAAAAACCGCGCTTCCATGACCTCCTCGGGCTGCAGGCGCAGGGGGCCGTCCCAGACGGCAGAGTAGGATTTGCACCAAAGCCGACTGTCGCCATCCTCAAAATAGAAATGGTCATGTTCGGTCAAGGGCACACCGCTGACGCCCAATTCCTCTTCCAGCTCGCGGGCTGCCGAAACGGCATAACTCTCACCTTCGGCCACCATCCCACCCGCCGCCGTATCCCAATACCCTGGATACAACGCCTTGCTAAGCGTGCGCCGGTGCACACACAACTCGCCTTTGGAATTGAACAGGAAGATAAACGTGCAGCGGCCAATCAAGCCGCGCTGGCGCAGGTCGGACCTGACCAGGTGGCCGAGCAGGTGGTCCTGCTCGTCGACCCAGCAGATCAGTTCAGCATCGGAAGCCGCTCGGTGTGCGGCCTCCTTTTGAGTAGCGTCCATCATCAACCCTGGTTGAGGAGCTGACGCAAGTCGATCACTGCAGCGTTTGCCCGGGAAATGTAGTTGGCCATCACCAGCGAATGGTTCGCCAGTACGCCGAAGCCACTGCCGTTAAGAATCATAGGACTCCATACCGGTTCCTGCGAGGCCTCTAGCTCACGAATGATCTGGCGCACGCTGACGGTGGCGTTTTTCTTGGCCAGTACGTCGGCAAAGTCGACTTCGATGGCACGCAACAGATGGGACAGGGCCCACGCCTGGCCGCGCGCTTCGTAGAACACGTTGTCGATTTGCATCCATGGGGTTTCCACCACTTCTTCATCAACCTGCGGCACTTCACCCGGCGCCAGCGCCTCGGTTTTCAGCGCAGTGTTCAACTTGACCCGGCCTACGCTGGCGGACAGACGCTGGGACAACGAACCCAAACGGGTGGCCACATCACCCAGCCAGTTGTTGAGGTTGTCGGCACGCGCATAAAACAGCGCGCCGCGCTGGTTCGGGTCAGACAGGCGCGCTTCGTAGCGGCTCAGGGAATTGATGCCTTCCTGATATTCCGACTCACTGGAAGGCAGCACCCAGCTCTTGTTATCGAAGTTGAAGCGCGGCTCGGCCTTGGCCAAGTCAGCGTCTTCAGCCGACTGCGACTGGGAGCGGGCGAAGTCTTTACGCAGGGCGCGGGTAAGGTCACGCACCTGCACCAGCACGCCGTACTCCCAGCTCGGCATATTGTCCATCCACAAGCCCGGAGGGAAACGGTCGTTGGAGATGTAGCCGCCTGGCTTGTTCAGCAAGGTGCCGACCACGGTCTTGAGTGTTTCAACGGTGGTGTAACCCACCACCATCTGCTTGCCTTCCTTCTCGGCGGCAAGCTGGGCGTTTTGCTGCACCGGAAACAGCGCCGGCTCCTGGCTCCAGTACCAACCCAGGCCACCGGTGACCAGCAGGTACAAGCCGATGATGCTGAGCAACGCCCGGCTCATCAGCAGGTTGCGAAAATAGCTGCGGTTGGCCGACTTGGGCTCAGGGGCGGGGCCTTTGGCACTGCCTTCGCGGTTTTTCCAGTCCAGCATGGCGATATCCTTTCAATCACTTGAGTTCATGCACGTCAATTGTCCGGGTGCGTTCAGACATTCCGACCACAACCCTACCCCATCGTGCCCATCGGTGCGGGGCTTTTACACGAAAGTGGCGCACCGGGCCGCTTGGACTATAAAGGATGCACACCTTTTACGCTGGGCGACCAGCCGGTCAATAACTGAATCTCTGGCATGCAGACTTAATTGACGTATGACACTCATCTATCAGAAAAGAGGTGCTAGCATAGAGCCATCAGTCGACCTCAGCATGCACCCTCACAGTAGTCAGGATATGACCGAGTCAGAAGACCCCAGCCGCGAGCGTCTCAAGCAGCACTTTGCCCAGCGGGTAATTCATCAGGCACGTCAAATTCTTGAGATCTGGCAGCGCCTGCAACGCAGCGAGTGGTCGAACGCCGACTTTTCCGAACTCAGCGAAGCCAACCTGCGCCTGCAGCGCTTCGCCGAACGCTTCGAACAGCCCGAACACACGCAACTGGCACGGCATATCAGTGAGTCCCTGCAAGCCGTGGACGAGAACCGTGGCCGCCTGAGCAGCCAACTGATCACCGAGCTCAACCGCTTGATGCAACGCCTGTCCCGCACCGGCCTGCGCCAGGGCGACCAGCTTGAGCAAACCTTCCTGCCGCCGATGCGCAAGCCGATCTATGTGATGCTCGCCGACCATGACCGCGCCGAGCGCCTGGCCAAGCAGCTCGAATTTTTTGGCATGAGCGCCCACGCCCTGGACAGCGTCGCCGCCTTTCGCGCGGCCATGGCCGAGCGTTTGCCGTCGGCGATCGTGATGGACGTGGACTTCTGCGGCACAGGCCTGGGCCTGAAGCTCGCCGCAGAAGCCCAAGAGGGCCTGGAGCACAAGCTGCCACTGTTGTTTTTCAGCCTGCACGAAACCGACACCCCGACGCGCCTGGCCGCCGTGCGCGCCGGTGGCGAAGAGTTCCTGACCGGCACCCTGGAAGCCTCAAGCCTGCTGGAAAAGATCGAAGTGCTGACCTGCGCGGCCCAGTACGAACCGTACAAAGTGCTGATCATCGACGACTCGCGGGCCCAGGCGCTGCACACCGAACGCCTGCTCAACAGTGCCGGGATTATCACCCGCACCTTGATCGAACCGATCCAGGCCATGGCCGAGCTGGCGGATTTCCAACCCGACCTGATCATCCTCGACATGTACATGCCTGCCTGTACCGGCACCGAACTGGCCAAGGTGATTCGCCACAACGACCGCTACGTCAGCGTGCCGATCATCTACCTGTCGGCTGAGGACGACCTGGATAAGCAACTGGATGCGATGAGCGAGGGCGGTGACGATTTCCTCACCAAACCGATCAAACCGCGTCACCTGATCACCACTGTGCGCAACCGGGCGTCGCGTGCGCGCAACTTGAAGGCGCGGATGGTGCGCGACAGCCTCACCGGGCTGTACAACCACACGCATATCCTGCAACTGCTCGAAGATTGCAGCTTCCGCGCCCGCCGCGAGAACAAGCCTCTTAGCTTTGCCATGCTCGATATCGACCACTTCAAGCGCGTCAATGACAGCCACGGCCACCCCATGGGCGACCGGGTGATCAAGAGCCTGGCACTGTTTCTCAAGCAGCGTTTGCGCAAGACCGATTACATCGGCCGCTACGGCGGTGAAGAGTTCGCCATCGTGATGCCCGACACCGACCTGGAATCGGCCTGCAAGGTGCTAGACGACATTCGCCGGCGCTTTGCAGAAATCCACTACCCCGCCCAACCGCAGGATTTGTGGTGCACCTTCAGCGCCGGCCTGGTGGAGCTGTGCGACGATTCCGACAGCCTGATGATGGCCGCTCAGGCTGACGAAGCGCTCTACCGCGCCAAGGATGCCGGACGCAACCGCGTGCAAGCCGCTCGCACATCAAAGCAAAGTGCCATCTTTTCACCAGAATCCACCGATTCGGTCATAACGCTGTAATACAAACGCAATAAATTCAGGCGCTTATCTCTTGCCGTCGGTTGAAACCCCGCATGCGCCTGAAGCTGCTGACCAATCTCAATACCCTTCTGCTGGTGGCCGTGTGCCTGGCCCTCGGCGCGACGCTGTGGTGGTCGCAACGGGCGCTGGAGCGCCCGTACTTGTTGATGGAGCGCTACCTGGGGTTGTCCCAGATCTTTCAAAACCAGGCCGCCCGAAACATCGAGGACTACTTGGCCAGCGGCGATGCCCTGCGCCTGAGCAGTGCCACCCAGAGCCTGGAAAGCCTGCAGCTGCAACTGGGCGAACTGCCGCCCGAATTGGCGCAAAGCCTGCGGCCCAGCCTCGTGGAGTTGGAGACCTTCAGCAAGACTGACCTGTTGGCCGCCGGTAAATTAGCTGGCGACCCGCAAGCGCTGTTGCTGCAAGCCGAACGTGAACTGGGCGCAAACCTGGAACAACTGAGCCAGTACGCCAGCGGCGTCAATTCCGCGGAGGCTGCGCGCTATATGTCGCCGCTGCTCGCCGCCTCGCAACATTTGGGCAAACTGTCCCTGGCCCGCGACAAGCTGGTCAGCAGCGGGCGCCCCGAGTTGGCTGCTGATGTCGAGCGGGAGGTGACTAACCTGCGAACCCAGGCCGACCTGCTCGCGCAACTGCCCCTATTGGGAATAAAGGCCAGCGCTGAATCCAACACCGATGATTTTTCCGCGCTGATGGGGCTGGAAAACACCGAAAAAACCGAAGCTCAGGACACCGGCGTCGACCTCAAGCGCGAACTCAACAGCCTGCTGACCCGCTACCCCGCCGAGCTGCAGCGCACCCGTGAACAGATCCAGCAACGCGCCGATCTCGCCGCCAGCACCCACCTTAAAATCACTAACGTGCAACAAGCCATCGCCGGCCTGGAACCCGTGGTGCGCGCGCAACATGCCAGGATCCAGGGCGAAGTACGCGTGATGCAGGGCGTGATGATTGGCCTGATCCTGCTGATCGCATTGCTGATCGACACCCTGCAACGCCGCCTGGCGCGCGTACTGACCAACCTGGCACCCGCCTTGTCGACCTGGGCCGAAGGCGACTTCAGCCAACCGATTGCCCTGGGCAAGACCAACCGTGAACTGCACGATATCGAGGCCTCCCTCAACCGCCTGCGCGCCTACCTGGTGGATTTGGTAAGCACCATCCGCGGCAATGCCGAAGAAGTGGCGGGCAGCAGCCGCGCCCTGGCCGAACTGAGCAGCGGCCTGCACGACGGCGCCGAACGCCAGGCCGGCGACACCGCGCAAATCCGTGATTCCCTGGGTGAGTTGGAAGCCACCATCCAGCAAGTTGCCGGGGATGCCAGCCAGGCGGCCGGCGCCAGCCGCAGTGCGGGCCAGGCCGTGGAGCAAGGCCAGCGTGTGATCGGCCTGAGCCTCACCGGGCTGCATGCGCTGGTGGGCGAAGTGCAGCAAAACGCGCAGATGATCGAGAAACTTGCCGAAGAGTCCGCCACCATCGGCGGCGTGCTCACGGTGATTCGCTCGATTGCCGACCAGACCAACCTGCTTGCGCTCAACGCCGCCATCGAAGCCGCCCGCGCCGGTGAGGCCGGACGTGGTTTCGCCGTGGTAGCCGACGAAGTGCGTTCCCTGGCCCAGCGTACCGCCGGTGCCACTGCCGAAATCCAGGGCCTGATCGCCGGCCTGCAAACTGCCGCGCACCAGTCGGTAGAAGGCATGCGCGCCCAGGTCGAACACGCCGAAGCCACCGCCCAGCAGGCCCAGGCGGCGGATGGCGCGCTGGATGAAATCGTCGGCGCGATCCAGACCATCTCGGATACCGCCGTACGCATTGCCGATGTGACCGCGCAGCAAAGTGGAGCCGTGAGCGAGATTCGCGACAACAGTGAACGGATACATCAATTGGGTGAGGATAATTTACTGCGCATTGGCCAGGGCCGTAGCCAGGGCGAACACCTGCTGGTACTGGGCGGGCAACTGACTACCGCCGTGCAAGCCTTCCGCGTCTGACCCGATCTAATGTGGGAGCTGGCTGATCGTTCCCACGCTCCGCGTGGGAATGTCGCCCCAGACGCTCCGCATCCCGCTTTAAAGCCGTGACGCAGAGCATCACTGGATGCGTGCCCACGCGGAGCGTGGGCACGATCAGCTCCCACACTGACCAGATGCAGGGTCTTGGTCACAAATTTTGCGCAATCCTCGCTAATCGTGCCGGCTACTGCATAGAACTGGACAGTCACAAAGGCTTTGCGGCATAGTCGCCGGGTTCTGACGTACCCACACCAATAACAAGGAACAGCCAATGGCGACCTTACTGGTTCTTCACGGACCCAACCTGAACCTGCTTGGCACCCGCGAACCGGGCGTCTACGGGGCAGTAACCCTCGATCAGATCAACCTCGACCTGGAACGACGGGCACGTGAAGCCGGCCACCATTTGCTCTACCTGCAAAGCAATGCCGAGTATGAATTGATTGATCGTATCCATGCCGCGCGCGGCGAAGGCGTGGACTTTATTCTGATCAACCCCGCCGCTTTTACGCATACAAGCGTTGCATTACGTGACGCGCTGCTGGCGGTGAGCATCCCATTCATCGAAGTGCATTTATCGAACGTGCACAAACGCGAAGCTTTCCGCCATCACTCTTACTTCTCCGACGTAGCGGTAGGAGTGATCTGCGGCCTTGGCGCCAGCGGTTACCGACTGGCCCTGGAGGCCGCCCTGGAACACATTGAAGAACAGGCTAAACGCCCCTGACCGACCCTTGGGAGTTGATGATTCATGGATATCCGTAAAGTTAAGAAACTGATCGAACTGCTGGAAGAATCCGGTATCGACGAGCTGGAAATCAAGGAAGGCGAAGAGTCCGTACGGATCAGCCGTCACAGCAAGACCCCGGCCCAACAGTTCTACGCACCACAGATGCAAGCGCCGGCTCCAGCCGCTGCTGCTCCGGCTGCCGCGCCTGCCGCCGCCACTGCACCTGCCGCCCCAGCCGCGCCTGCGCTGAACGGCTTCGTGGTCAAGTCGCCAATGGTCGGTACTTTCTACCGCACCCCGGCACCGACCTCGCCCGCCTTCGTTGAAGTGGGCAAAACCGTGAAAGTGGGTGACACCATCTGCATCGTTGAAGCGATGAAAATGATGAACCACATCACCGCGGAAAAAGCCGGCGTCATCGAATCCATCCTGGTAGAAAACGGTCAGCCGGTTGAGTACGACCAGCCGCTGTTCACCATCGTTTGAACCGCGGAGCGCCTTCGATGTTGAAACCTGCGAAGAAACTGCAAAAAGTCCTGATCGCCAACCGCGGCGAGATCGCGCTGCGTATCCTGCGCGCCTGTAAGGAAGAGGGCATCAAGACCGTCGCTGTTTACTCGACGGCCGATACCGAATTGATGCACGTGAAGCTGGCGGACGAAAGCATCTGCATCGGCCCGCCACTGGCCACGAACTCGTACCTGAAAGTCTCGAACATCATCGCTGCGGCAGAAGTGACCGGCGCCGATGGCATCCACCCCGGCTACGGCTTCCTCGCGGAAAACGCCGATTTCGCCGAACAGGTGGAAAAATCCGGGTTTGCCTTCATCGGCCCGAAAGCCGAAACCATTCGCCTGATGGGCGACAAGGTCTCGGCCAAGGACGCCATGATCGCGGCCGGCGTGCCCACCGTTCCAGGCTCCGACGGCCCACTGCCTGAAGACGAGGAAACCGCTCTGCGCATTGGTCGCGAAGTCGGCTACCCGGTGATCATCAAGGCCGCCGGTGGCGGTGGTGGTCGCGGCATGCGCGTGGTGCACAAGGAAGAAGACCTGATCGAAGCCGCCAAGCAGACCCGCTCCGAAGCGGGCGCCTGGTTCGGCAACCCGATGGTCTACCTGGAGAAGTACCTGACCAACCCACGTCACGTGGAAGTCCAGGTACTGTCCGACGGCCAGGGCCACGCTATCCACCTGGGCGACCGCGATTGCTCGCTGCAACGTCGCCACCAGAAAGTCCTGGAAGAAGCTCCGGCTCCGGGCCTGGATGAAAAGGCGCGTCAGGAAGTCCTGGCACGCTGCGTCAAGGCTTGCATCGATATCAACTACCGTGGTGCCGGCACCTTCGAGTTCCTCTACGAGAACGGCCGTTTCTACTTCATCGAGATGAACACTCGTGTGCAGGTAGAGCACCCGGTATCGGAGATGGTCACCGGTATCGACATCGTCAAGGAGATGCTGAGCATCGCCGCCGGTAACGTGCTGTCGTTCACCCAGGACGACGTGAAGATGCACGGCCACTCCCTGGAGTGCCGCATCAACGCAGAAGACCCGAAAACCTTTATCCCAAGCCCTGGCCTGGTCAAGCATTTCCACGCGCCCGGCGGCAACGGCGTACGTGTGGATTCGCACCTGTACAGCGGCTACAAGGTTCCGTCCAACTACGACTCGCTGATCGGTAAGCTGATCACCTGGGGCGCCACTCGCGACGAGGCCATGGCCCGTATGCGCAACGCCCTGGACGAAATCGTGGTCGACGGCATCAAGACCAACATCCCGCTGCATCGGGATCTGGTTCGTGATGAAGGCTTCTGCGAAGGTGGTGTGAACATTCACTACCTGGAACACAAGCTGGCCAACCAGTAAGTGCTCCACCCAACAAAGCCGCCTTCGGGCGGTTTTGTTGTTTATGGGCCACCGACCCCTGATCGTTCCCACGCTCGGCGTGGGAATGCCGCCTCGGACGCTCCGCGTCCCGTTGTTAAGGCGTGGCGCGGAGCGCCACAAGAGGCGTTCCCACGCCGAGCGTGGGAACGATCGTCGGCGCAGTCGTCTTCTGGCTTGCTCTCGCGTAAACTTGCGCGCTTTCGCGGCCTGCCCGCCGCACATTCATTTTTTTCAAAGGTGCCCGCCATGCCTTGGCTGCAAGTCCGTCTCGCCATCAGCCCAGAACAAGCCGAAACCTACGAAGACGCGTTCCTCGAAGTGGGTGCCGTGTCGGTGACCTTCATGGACGCCGAAGACCAGCCGATCTTCGAGCCGGAACTCAATACCACGCCGCTGTGGTCCCACACCCACTTGCTGGCCCTGTTCGAAGACGGCACCGACGCCGCTGCCGTTCTGGCCCATATGGAACTGCTCACCGGCAGCCCGCTACCCGAGCATCACAGCGAAGTCATCGAAGACCAGGACTGGGAACGCAGTTGGATGGATAACTTCCAGCCCATGCGCTTCGGCCAGCGCTTGTGGATCGTGCCAAGCTGGCACGCTGCTCCTGAGCCAAACGCCGTCAACCTGCTGCTGGACCCGGGCCTTGCGTTCGGTACCGGCACGCACCCGACCACCGCCCTGTGCCTGGAATGGCTGGACGGCCAGGACCTGACCGACAGCAACGTACTGGACTTCGGCTGCGGCTCGGGGATCCTGGCCATCGCCGCCCTGCTGCTGGGCGCCAAGGAGGCCGTGGGCACCGATATCGACGTGCAGGCCCTGGAAGCCTCCCGCGATAACGCCGGGCGCAACAACATTGCCGAGGGCAAATTCCCACTCTACCTGCCTGAGGACCTGCCCCAGGTTCAGGCCGATGTGCTGGTGGCCAATATCCTCGCCGGGCCACTGGTGTCGCTGGCGCCGCAACTGTCGAGCCTGGTCAAGCCGGGCGGGCGCCTGGCGCTGTCGGGCATCCTCGCCGAGCAAGGTGAAGACGTGGCTGCGGCCTACGCCAAGGACTTCGAGCTGGACCCGATCGCCAACCGTGATGGCTGGGTACGCATCAGCGGTCGTCGGCGCTAGAATGAGCGCTTGCCTGAATCGGATGGCCGCATGACCGACAGTTTCGTCACCCAGTGCCCACATTGCCAATCGCGTTTTCGCGTCAACCACGCTCAGCTGAGCGTGGCTCGCGGCGTGGTGCGTTGCGGCTCGTGCCTGCAAGTATTCAACGCCGCTCGCCAGTTGCTGGAGCAACGGGCCCAGGCGTCTGCGCCGGAGCCTGAAGTGCCGACCACCGCCGAGCCGGCCGCCGAACCGACTGTCGAAATGCCTCCCCCGCCACCGCGGGCCATCAGCCAGAAGCAGTGGACGGCCGAAGAGCTGGACCTGGATAACCTGGACAAGGAACTGGCCAGGCTGGAACGTCGCGAGATCCAGCACACCCAGGCAGTGGGCGCAGAACGTCGCCAGCCAGGCGCCGACCGTCGGCAAAAGGAAGAGTCCTTCAGTGCCAGCCGCGACACGGTCAAGGCCGAGGAAGAAAAATGGGCGGCCAGCCTGTTCAGTGAGCCACCCGAAGAGCGTGCACAGGCACCAGAAGAAGAGCCCGAGCCGGTTAAGGCACCTGCGTCCAAACAGCGCACCGAACCGTCCATGTCGGCCCACGTCGACGAACTCGATGACGAACCAGCTCTGCACGCCACTACCGTGGATGACGACCTCGACCCGCCGCTGACACCCACCCGCGACGAGCACGATGAGCCTGAACCCGAAGACCGCGCGTTCGCGCGACGCAAGCGCGCGCGAACGGAGGCCGGTGTACACGACGAGTTGCTCCAGGACCTGGAAGACGACCCCCTGCACCTGTATGCGCAGAAGCGTCCGTCAGGCTGGGGTCGCCGTCTGCTCTGGATATTGTTGGTCGCACTCGCCGCCGCCGGCCTGGCCGGCCAGTACATCGCCTACCAGTTCGACGACCTGGCCCGCCAGGACGCCTATCGCCCGTGGTTCCAGACGCTATGCCCGAAACTGGGGTGCACCGTGCCATCGCGGGTCGACATTACCCATATCAAGAGCAGCAACCTGGTGGTGCGCAGCCACCCCGAGTTCGCCGGGGCACTGGTGGTAGATGCCATCCTCTATAACCGCGCGACCTTCTCCCAGCCCTTCCCACTGCTGGAGCTGCGCTTTGCGGACTTGAACGGCAGCCTGATTGCCAGTCGTCGCTTCAAGCCCGCCGAATACCTGAGCGGCGAGTTGGCCGGCGTGAGCGAAATGCCCTCGCAGACGCCGATCCACATCTCCCTGGACATCCTGGACCCCGGCAACAAAGCCGTGAATTACAGCCTGAGCTTCCATTCACCCGAGTGAAACGGCGCGCCCACCGAGGTTTGACGGCGGATTATTGACTTGGCCATCGTCAACCAAACCGATGGCGATAAAAAAATAACTGTTCAGATTTTATCCAATTCAGCCTTTAACCCGTCATCGAGAGCGGGTATCATGCCAACCCTTTTTCGAACTCTAATGATCCGGCCCCACAACAGGGAAGTCCTATGTCGGCGGTACGCATCGGCCCATACACATTGCAGAACGGCTTGATCCTCGCCCCGATGGCGGGTGTCACCGACCAGCCCTTTCGTCAGCTGTGCAAGCGTTTGGGCGCGGGTCTAGTAGTCTCTGAAATGGTTACCAGCGACATGAGTTTGTGGAACACCCGCAAGTCGCGGATGCGCATGATCCACGAAGGTGATCCCGAGCCACGCTCGGTGCAGATCGCCGGTGGCGATGCGCAGATGCTGGCGGATGCAGCCCGGGCCAATGTGGAGCTGGGTGCACAGATCATCGATATCAACATGGGCTGCCCGGCCAAAAAGGTCTGCAACAAGGCCGCCGGTTCCGCGCTGTTGAAAGATGAGCAGTTGGTCGCCGAGATCCTGCAGGCCGTTGTCGGCGCAGTAGATGTACCGGTGACCCTGAAGATTCGTACCGGTTGGGACCGGGACAACAAGAATGGCCTGACGGTGGCGAAGATCGCTGAACAGGCTGGTATTGCAGCGCTGGCGGTGCATGGCCGCACCCGCGCCGACCTTTACACCGGTGAAGCCGAGTACGACACCATTGCCGCGATCAAGCAGGCCGTGTCGATGCCCGTCTTTGCCAATGGCGACATCGACAGTGCCGAGAAAGCCCGGCGCGTGCTGCACGCGACCGGTGCCGATGGTTTGTTGATTGGCCGGGCCGCCCAGGGGCGGCCGTGGATTTTTCGTGAAATCGAGCATTTCCTGCGTACTGGTGAAGTTTTGCCGGCACCAGAGTTGGTCGAGGTGGAACGTATTCTGCTAGAGCATCTGGCCGCCCTGCACGCCTTCTATGGGGACGTGATGGGAGTACGCATTGCTCGCAAGCATGTCGGCTGGTATCTCGCCACCTTGCCGGGCGCCAAGGAATTCCGCGCTCAGTTCAATCGTTTGGATGAAACGCAGGCACAGGTCGCCACCGTTCGTGAGTTCTTCGCCGGACGCGACAAGAGCCTGGGAACAGGGGATGGAGAAGGGGTGGCCGCATGACGATGATGACCGAGACTTTAGTGAGTGGAACAACACCCGTGAGCGACAACGTCAATTTGAAACAGCACCTCAACACGCCGAGCGAAGAAGGCCAGACCCTTCGCGGGAGTGTCGAGAAGGCGCTGCACAATTATTTCGCCCACCTTGAGGGCGCTTCCGTCACGGATGTGTACAACCTGGTGCTCTCCGAAGTCGAGGCGCCCTTGCTCGAAAGCGTGATGAACTACGTCAAGGGCAACCAGACCAAAGCCAGTGAGCTGCTGGGCCTCAACCGTGGCACCTTGCGCAAAAAGCTCAAGCAGTACGATTTGCTGTAAGCATTCAATCAAACCAGAAAGGCGCCCGCGTAAAACCGGTCGCCTTTTTTGCTGACTTCCTTTGCTTTTGATGGAAATTGAGATGACCGACCAGACCACCCGCCTGCCGATCCGCCGTGCCTTGATCAGTGTTTCCGACAAGACCGGGATCCTTGAATTTGCCCGGGAGCTGGAAGCCCTGGGTGTGGAAATCCTCTCCACGGGCGGGACCTTCAAACTGCTGCAGGACAACGGCGTGGCCGCAGTGGAAGTCGCGGACTACACCGGTTTCGCAGAAATGATGGACGGTCGCGTCAAGACCCTGCACCCGAAAATCCACGGCGGCATCCTTGGCCGTCGCGGCATCGACGACGCCATCATGACCGAGCACGGCATCAAGCCGATCGACCTGGTGGCCGTTAACCTCTACCCGTTCGAAGCCACCATCAACAAGCCAGGCTGCGACCTGCCGACCGCCATCGAAAACATCGATATCGGCGGCCCGACCATGGTGCGCTCGGCGGCCAAGAACCATAAAGACGTGGCCATCGTGGTCAACGCCAGTGACTACGCCAACGTCCTGGAAAACCTCAAGGCCGGTGGCCTGACCTACGCCCAGCGCTTCGACCTGATGCTCAAGGCGTTCGAACACACCGCCGCCTACGACGGCATGATCGCCAACTACATGGGCACCGTGAACCAGGCGGCTGACACCCTCAGCACCGAAGGCCGCAGCCAGTTCCCGCGCACCTTCAACAGCCAGTTCATCAAGGCCCAGGAAATGCGCTACGGCGAGAACCCGCACCAGAGCGCGGCGTTCTACGTGGAAGCCAAGCCTGCCGAAGTGGGCATTGCCACCGCGACCCAACTGCAAGGCAAAGAACTTTCCTACAACAACGTGGCCGATACCGACGCCGCGCTGGAATGCGTGAAGAGCTTCGTCAAACCGGCCTGCGTGATCGTCAAGCACGCCAACCCGTGCGGCGTGGCCGTCAGCCCGGACGCTGAAGGCGGTATCCGCCAGGCGTACGAACTGGCCTACGCCACCGACACCGAATCCGCATTCGGCGGCATCATTGCCTTCAACCGCGAACTGGATGCCGAGACCGCCAAGGCCATCGTCGAGCGCCAGTTCGTCGAAGTGATCATCGCCCCAAGCGTCAGCGAAGAAGCCCGCGCCATCGTCGCCGCCAAAGCCAACGTGCGCCTGCTGGCCTGTGGCGAGTGGTCGGCAGACCGCGCCGCGGCCTGGGACTACAAGCGCGTCAATGGCGGCCTGCTGGTACAGAGCCGCGACATCGGCATGATCGGCAGCCAGGACCTGAAAGTCGTGACCAAGCGCGCGCCGACCGAGCAAGAGATCAACGACCTGATCTTCGCCTGGAAAGTGGCCAAATACGTCAAGTCCAACGCCATCGTCTACGCCAAGAACCGCCAGACCATCGGTGTCGGCGCTGGTCAGATGAGTCGCGTGAACTCGGCGCGTATCGCCGCGATCAAGGCTGAGCACGCCGGTTTGCAGGTGGTGGGTTCGGTGATGGCTTCCGATGCATTCTTCCCGTTCCGTGACGGCCTGGACAACGCTGCAAAAGCCGGCGTGACCGCCGTGATCCAACCGGGCGGTTCGATGCGTGATGCAGAAGTCATCGCCGCCGCTGATGAAGCTGGCATTGCGATGGTCTTCACCGGCATGCGCCACTTCCGCCACTGATTGATCGTTCCCACGCTCCGCGTGGGAACGCAGCCAGGGACGCTCCGCGTCCCTCGGACGCAGAGCGTCCGTAGAGGCATTCCCACGCAGAGCGTGGGAACGATCATCCTAACGAGGTTTTTGAAATGAATGTTTTGATCATTGGCAGCGGTGGCCGTGAACACGCCCTGGCCTGGAAAGTAGCCCAGGACCCACGCGTGCAGAAAGTCTTCGTGGCCCCCGGCAACGCCGGCACCGCCATCGAAGCCAAGTGCGAAAACGTCGCCATCGACGTGCTGGCCCTGGAGCAACTGGCAGATTTTGCCGAGAAGAATGTTTCCCTGACCATCGTCGGCCCGGAAGTGCCACTGGTGGCAGGCGTCGTCGATCTGTTTCGCAGCCGTGGCCTGGACTGCTTCGGGCCTACCGCGGGCGCCGCCCAGCTGGAAGGCTCGAAAGCCTTCACCAAGGACTTCCTGGCTCGCCACAAGATCCCCACGGCCGACTACCAGAACTTCACCGAGATCGAGCCGGCCCTGGCTTACCTGCGTGAGAAAGGTGCACCGATCGTGATCAAGGCCGATGGCCTGGCTGCCGGTAAAGGCGTGATCGTCGCCATGACCCTGCAGGAAGCCGAAGACGCCGTGCGCGACATGCTCGCCGGCAATGCCTTTGGTGACGCCGGCTCGCGGGTGGTCATCGAGGAATTCCTCGATGGCGAAGAAGCCAGCTTTATCGTGATGGTCGACGGCAAGAACGTATTGCCGATGGCCACCAGCCAGGACCACAAGCGCGTCGGCAACGGCGACAGCGGCCCGAACACCGGCGGCATGGGTGCCTACTCCCCGGCACCCGTCGTAACCGCCGACGTGCACCAGCGCGTCATGGACCTGGTGATCTGGCCAACCGTGCGCGGCATGGCGGATGAAGGCAACGTATACACCGGTTTCCTCTATGCCGGCCTGATGATCGACAAAGCAGGTAACCCCAAAGTCATCGAGTTCAACTGCCGCTTCGGCGATCCGGAAACCCAACCGGTGATGCTGCGCCTGCAATCGAGCCTGGTGCTGCTGGTGGAAGCCGCCCTCGCCCAGGCCCTGGACAAGGTCGAAGCGCAGTGGGACCCACGTCCTAGTGTTGGGATTGTGCTGGCGGCCGGTGGCTACCCTGCCGACTACGCCAAGGGCGATGTGATCGAAGGCCTCGACGCCGCCGCTGCGCTGGAAGGCAAGGTGTTCCATGCGGGCACCGCGCTCAAGGACGGCAAAGTTGTAACCGCCGGTGGCCGCGTATTGTGCGCCACCGCGATGGGTGCCAGTGTCGATGCCGCGCAACAACAGGCCTACAAACTGGCGGCGAAAATCGACTGGAAAGGCTGCTTCTACCGCACCGACATTGGCTACCGTGCCATTGCCCGCGAACGTGGTGAGAACAACTGAGCAGCTACACTTGCAGTAGCTATCCGTTCGGTTAGGTAAGGGCCTTTGGCCCTTGCCGTACCCTGTCGCCCCGCGCATAGTTAACCCGTGCATCCACCTACCGAAGGGATTTCGCCGTGCGCTGGCTCAGGATCGCCATAGGTTTCACAATCAGTCTACTGACCCTGCTCTGCTTGCTACCGGCCCAGGCCGCCGCACAAGGCAGTGGCTGGGCGGTATTGCTTGATGAACAGGCCGACCTGCAACTGAGCGACATCCGTTCCGCCCGCTATACCAATCAATTCAGCCCCATCGAACTGGACCGGATCACTGCCGCGCAGCCGGACGGTGCGTTGTGGGTGCGCTTCAGGCTGCAACCCGGCAAGCACGAACAAGTGCTGCGGGTGTTTGCCCCGGACCTGTCCAGCCTGAGCCTGTACGTACTGGACGGCGACACCCTGGTGGAGCAGCAAATCACCGGCACTCGCCAACCCCAGGCTGAGCGCCCGTTGCCCAGCAGTGACTTCATGTTACCGATGCCCCAGAGCCCGCGGCCCCTGGAGGTGTATTTGCGCCTGGTCTCGGAACACGAACTGCGCCCTTACATCACCCTGGAACCGGCGGTGCTGGCCGCTGCCAACCAGAACCAGACATTGATCTACGGTCTGCTGTTCGGCGTGCTGTCGATGCTGATCCTGCACAACCTCACGCGATTCGCCTACCACCGCTCGCGCAGTAGCCTGTGGCTGGCCGCGTGCGAATTCCTGTTGATGCTCAGCCTGGCGCTACTGCTCAACCTGGTGGGGCCGTGGCTGCCGAACTGGCACGCGATCCAGACCCCTGGCGCCTACCTGGCCCTACTGCTGACCGCACCCTGCGGGTTGATGTTTGCCTACCGCTTTTTCATGCCACTGGGCCCGCACCCGCTGAATAAAGTGTTGATGGCGGACATCCTGCTGATCGTCCTGTGCGGCTTGCTGTTGTTGTTCGTCAACACCTTGCCGCTGAACATCATCACCTATGCCCTGGTCGCGCTGGCGGGCCTGAGCATGCTGTTCGTCTCGGCCTATCATTGGCAAAAAGGCTACCGCCCGGCGCGCTTGTTCGTGGCGGCCATGGTGGTGTTCAACATCGGCACGCTGATCATCCTGCCCGCCCTGCTCGGCCTCACCCTGGTGGCGCCACAAGGCCTGATCGTCACCCTGCTGAGCTTTATCTGCCTCAGCGGCCTGCTGATGAGCCTGGCCCTCGGCGAGCGCCAGCGCGCCATTGTCGAAACCCGCTTCAGCCTGAGCCGCGACCTGGCGGCCAGCAACGCCGAAATCGCCGCCAAGGCCGAGTTCCTGGCGAAGATCAGCCACGAAATCCGCACGCCCATGAACGGTGTGCTGGGCATGACCGAGTTACTGCTGGGCACGCCGTTGTCGGTGAAGCAACGCGACTATGTGCAGACCATCCACAGCGCCGGTAACGAGTTGCTCACCCTGATCAACGAAATTCTCGACATTTCCAAGCTCGAATCCGGTCAGATCGAACTGGATGATGTGCAGTTCGACCTCAATGCATTGATCGACGACTGCCTGAGCATCTTCCGCGCCAAGGCCGAGCAGCAGAATGTCGAGCTGATCAGCTTTATCCAGCCTCAGGTGCCACGGGTGATCAGCGGTGATCCGACGCGGCTGCGCCAGGCGCTGCTGAGCCTTTTGGAAAACGCCCTGCACAAAACCGATGAAGGCGAAGTGCTGATCGTCGTCGCCCTGGATGAGCGCAGCCCCAAGCCACGCCTGCGCATTGCCGTGCAAGACAGCGGCGTGCCTATGGAAGCCGCCGAACGCGACGCCCTGCTGCACAGCGAACTGCACAGCAAGAACTTCCTCTCGGCGACGCGTTTGAGCGGCCACCTGGGCCTGGTCATTGCCCGCCAATTGATCCTGTTGATGAACGGCGAGTTCGGCATCAAAAGCGGCAGTCACCAGGGCAGCACCCTGTGGCTGACCCTGCCCCTGGACCCGGAACGCCTGGAGCATCCGACCAGCGACCTCGACGGCCCGCTCAAGGACGCCCGCGTACTGGTGGTGGACGATAACGACACCTGCCGCAAAGTGCTGGTGCAGCAGTGCACGGCCTGGGGCCTGAACGTCAGCGCCGCGCCTTCGGGCAAGGAGGCCCTGGCGCTGCTGCGTACCAAAGCGCACCTGCGTGATTACTTTGACGTGGTGCTGCTGGACCAGAACATGCCCGGCATGACCGGCATGCAACTGGCGGCGAAGATCAAGGAAGATCCGAGCCTGAACCACGACATACTGCTGATCATGCTCACCGGCATCAGTAACGCGCCGAGCAAGATCATTGCGCGCAACTGTGGGATCAAGCGCATTCTCGCCAAGCCAGTGGCGGGTTATACCCTCAAGACCACCCTGGCCGATGAGCTGACCCAGCGCAGCAAAGGCGCCCTCGTTGCACGCCCGGCCCCCAGCGCACCGGCAGCCATTACCGTGCCCAGCGATTTCCGCATCCTGGTAGCCGAAGACAACAGCATCTCCACCAAAGTGATTCGCGGCATGCTCGGCAAGCTCAACCTCAACCCGGACACCGCCAGCAACGGCGAAGAAGCGCTGCAGGCAATGAAAGCCCAGCGTTATGACCTGGTATTGATGGACTGTGAGATGCCGATCCTCGATGGTTTCTCCGCCACGCAGCAACTGCGGGCGTGGGAAATCAGCCATCAACGCGTGCGCACGCCGGTGGTGGCGCTTACCGCGCATATCCTGTCGGAACACAAAGAACGCGCACGCCAGGCGGGCATGGACGGGCATATGGCCAAGCCGGTGGAACTGTCGCAACTGCGCGAGCTGGTGGACTACTGGGTGGCGCAGCGCCAACAGCGCCCTGAGCACAGCACCCTTTCCTGATGATCGTTCCCACGCTCCGCGTGGCAACGCCGCCCGGTAAGCTCCGCGTCCTGCTTGAACGCGACGCAGAGCGTCACTGGATGCATTCCCACGCAGAGCATGGGAACGATCAGCAGAGCGCGGGAACGATCAGCCAGCTCCCACATTTGATCTGTGTCGGATAGACTCCTCCACACTTTCCCCGCCCGCGAGCCGCCCCCATGCTCCATGTGTTGTTCAGCGTTTACCTGAAGATGCTGGTGCTCTACAGCCCGTTCTTTGTGCTGTCCTGCTTTATCAGCCTGACCCGTGGCTACTCCAGCAAGGAGCGTCGGCGCCTGGCGTGGAAAGTTGCACTGGCCACCCTGGTATCGAGCGTGTTGCTCTACCTGTTCGGTCGGGTAATTTTCAGCGTGTTCGGCATTACCGTGGATGCGTTCCGTATCGGCGCCGGCAGCGTGTTGTTTATCTCCGCATTAGGCATGGCTCAGGGCAAGTCGGCGGTGCAGACCGACAACGTGCAGCAGGACGTGACCATCGTGCCGCTGACCATCCCGCTCACCGTCGGCCCCGGCACCATTGGCGCCTTACTGGTGATGGGCGTCAGCCAACCGCACTGGGACGATAAGCTCACCGCCATCCTCAGTATTGCCCTGGCCAGCCTGACAGTGGGCGTGGTGCTGTACCTGTCCAACCGTATCGAACGCATTCTCGGCGACCAGGGCTTGCAGATTGTCAGCCGGTTGATGGGCCTGTTCGTCTGCGCCCTGGCCGCGCAAATCATTTTTACCGGGGTACGCGGCTACCTGGTGCCCTAGATCCGGTATTTGGCGATAGCCATTTCCACTTTGTCACCGGCGCTTTCGCGCATCAGTTGGATGGTTTTCTCGTTGACCATCGAGGTACTGAGCACCAGGCAAGTCTGCCCGCTGAAGGCCTCGAACGAGGAGCTGTCCCACTCCAGGAAGGGCAGGCCCACCTGTTTATCCACACCATGGGTGCTGTAGGTCACCAGCACCATGATCAACTCGCCGTCTGTTTCAGCGCAGGAGGCCAGGCCGAAATCGCCGCCCTCACGCACCGCGCAATTGCGCTTGAACAGCTCGAAAGACGCTGGCTGGCGCTTCAGTGTGTCCAGCGCATCGGCGGCCAGCTTTGGCAATGCGCTGAGCAGTGGCCCGGACAGCGCCGTCGACGTCAGCATCGAGGCGATGATATTCAGCGCCGCCAGTTGCACCGTCAGGCCCTTGCCCGCACGCGAGACTCGCTCAAAGCGACTGCGCAGCGGCAGCCACCCCAGGCTGACCATCACCTTGATAAATTCCTCGTACCACGCCTCGCTGCCTCGCTGGACGTTCAGCACATCGCTCACATAACTGCTGGCCAGCAGATAGCTTTTGCGCACGTATTCCCGATTCAACGCCGACAAGCCTTCGGCAAACGAAATCACGCCATTGTTGACCACGGCCGCATTGCAATCATCCTCGCTATCCAACACTGCCGTGGCCTGCCTGGCAGGTGCGCCCGGTAACTTGTAGGCGGCAATCAACTTGCGCCTTTTTTTGCTGTTGATCCTTTTGTGACGTCGCTCCATTTTCTGTTCTCCACAAGCACCCCACATGGGGCTTGCTTCCACACTAGTCCAGGGAGCGGCGGGGTTTCCATGCGACAAACATCCCTTGGCCTGCCCCGCCCAAAACCAGCGTCCAGCAATGACAAGGCGCGGCGGGCAGGCGTGCGGTTTTCATCGCATAAAAAAGAAAAAGCTCCGAACAACGCCAGGGGAATCCCTGGGATATTCGGAGCTTTCCGGCAGCCAACGGGGCTGTTTCAGGAGTTGGGTTTGTTGCCATACCAACGTGGCGTGTACACCCACTCGCCGCCACCCGCACGCGGGAGCACACAAGTGGTGGATGAACCGATCAGTACCATGGTGCGCATGTCCACCTGCTCGGGCGTCAGTTGCCCCAAGGTGGTGACGCGCAGTGTCTGGCCTGGGCGGCCGATGTCACGGCCCAGCACCACTGGCGTCTGTGGCGTGCGATGCAGCGCGACGATTTCCAGGGCGCGCCCCAGTTGCCAAGGCCGCGACCGCGAGATCGGGTTGTAGAACGCCAAGGCCAGGTCGGCCTGGGAAGCCAGGTCCAGGCGTTTTTCGATGATAAACCAAGGCTTGAGGTTATCCGACAGCGACATCACACAGAAGTCATGCCCAAGCGGCGCGCCTGCCTGGGCGGCGGTGGCCAGCGAGGCGGAGACCCCTGGCAGGATTTCCAGGTCGACCTGATGCCAGGCCGGCTCGCTGGACTCGTGCAGCGCCTCGATCACCGCCGCGGCCATGGCGAATACACCCGGGTCACCAGAGGACACCACCACCACCGAGCGGCCTTGCGCAGCTAGCTCGAAGGCGTGGCGGGCGCGCTGCATTTCTTCGCGGTTGTCGGTGCAGTGTTGCACTTGATCGTCACGGAATGGCCCGGCCATGCGCACGTAGGTTTCATAGCCCAGCACATCGGTGCAACGCGCCAGTTCCGCCTTCACCGCCGGCACCATCAGTTCTGCGGCGCCGGGGCCCAGGCCAATCACCGCCAGCCGCCCGCGCGGGCGCCCAACCTGTGACAGGTCCAAGGGCTGCTCGGCCACGGTAATACTGATGTCCGCAACGGGTGTCAGCGCGGCAAAGCGCAACGGTACACCCAAGGCCGACGCGGCCTCATGCAAGGACGCGTCAGCCATCTGCAGGTCGCTGGCCAGCAGGCAGGCCAGGGATTGCACGGCCACGCCCGCCTCCTGCAACGCCGTGCGCACACGCTCGGCCAATTGCGCACCCGGCCGGCAGGTAACGTAGACATTCTGCGGGTAAATCAGCAACTCGTTGGCTGTCGGTGTGCGCTCGGCACTGCCTACATGAATCGCCAGGCGCGCTTGTTGATCCTGAGGCAGGTTAGCCTCCTCCAGCCATGGCGCCGTGCCTTCGATGCGCACGCTTTCGCCGGCCAGAAGGTCGGAGACAAAGCGTTTGCCCAACTCGATGTCGGCCAGTTGATAACCCGCTGGCGGGTTGAGCAGGCAGGTGCCAAAACGCAACTCGCCGCTGGTGGTGATGGCGGCAGACACGCCAAGTGCTGCGCCAATGTCGCGCGCCATCAGGTTCACGCCACCCAGGCCACCGAGCAACGGCACCACCGCGCTGCCGTCTTCGGCCACGGCCAGCACGGCGGGCTCTTCGCCCTTTTCCAGCAGCAACGGCGCCAGGGTGCGGATCACAATGCCCGCGGCGCACAGGGCAATCAGTGGCGTGCCCTGCTGATAAAGCTGACGCAAGGTCGCGCCGAATTCGCTGTAGGTGCGGTCTGCACCTTCAACCCGTGTGGCCAAACCGTGGATCAACGCGCCGGGGTAAACCTGCTGAAGCTTGCGCGCAGTCGCCAGGCTGCCCTGGCCCAGAATCACAATCGCCGGGGTCATCAACCTTGCCACCGTTCACCGGGCACGATGATCAGTGAGAAATACGGCGACGACATCGGCTCCACCTGATCCAGCGGCACGATCTTCTGGTTGGCCATGGTCGCGCGTTCCACGTACAACGCCCGCTCGGCCAGACCCAGTTCTTCCAACACCTGGCGCACTTTCGGAAAGTTGCGCCCCAGCTTCATGATCACTGCGGCATCGGCATCCGCCAAGCGGCGCTTGAGGTCCTCGTGGGGCAACACGCCCGAGAGCACCGACAAGCTCTGGTTGCGATACACCAACGGCGCGCCGAGTACCGAGGCACCACCGAGCATCGAGCACACGCCTGGAATCACCTCGGCGTCGTAGCGCTCGGCCAGGCGGTCATGCAGGTACATGTAGGAGCCGTAGAAAAACGGGTCACCTTCGCAGATCACCGCCACGTCGCGGCCCGCGTCCAGGTGCGCGGCCACGTCGAGGCTGGCGTTGTCGTAGAAGTCGCTGATCACTTGCTCGTAGGACAGCGGCGCGGGCAGCACTTCAGTGGTCACCGGGTACACCAGCGGCATCAGGGTCTGTTGCGGCACCAGGTGGTCCTCGATGATGCCGAAGGCGTTGCCCTTCTTGCCCTTGGCCACGAAGTACGCCACCACCGGCGATTCGCGCAGCAAGCGCAGAGCCTTGACGGTGATCAGTTCCGGGTCGCCGGGGCCTACGCCCAGGCCAAGCAAACGTCCGCGCACCTGCATTATTCGACCTCCGTGGCCAGGGCATTGACGGCGGCGGCAGCCATGGCGCTGCCGCCCAGGCGACCTTGCATGATCACGAACGGCACCCCACGGCTGTCAGCGGCGAGCATGGCCTTGGATTCGGCGGCGCCGACAAAACCCACCGGGAAACCGAGGATCAACGCCGGTTTCGGCGCGCCGGCGTCGAGCATTTCCAGCAGGTAGAACAACGCGGTCGGCGCGTTGCCGATCACCACCACGCTGCCCTCCAGGTGCGGGCGCCACAGCTCAAGGGCGGCGGCGGAACGGGTGTTGCCCAGCTCCCGCGCCAGCTCCGGCACGCTGTCGTCACGCAGGGTGCAGATCACCTGGTTATTGGCCGGCAGGCGTGTGCGAGTCACGCCTTCGGAGACCATCCGCGCATCGCACAGAATCGGCGCGCCAGCGGCCAACGCGTCACGCCCGGCCTTGCCGGCCCCTTCGGAGAATTGCAGGCCGTCGATGGCTTCGACCATGCCGCACGCATGAATCACCCGCACCGCGAGTTTTTCCAAATCAGCCGGGATGCGGTCCAACTTGGCTTCCGCGCGAATAATGGCGAAGGAGTTGCGATAGATCTCCTGACCGTCGCGGATGTAATCAATCATCGGTGTTGCTCCGTGGACGAGCGCGCAACAGGGCGCCCGCCGCTTCAATGGAAAGAGTGCGCGCGTGCAGCCGGCCAAAACCAGGCTGGGCTGCATCGCGAAAATAGAGGTCGTAGTGGCCGGGGCTCACCGCCAGCAAGGTGACTGGCGCGGTGTGCGCGGCAGCACAGGAGCGCGGGCAGCCGGACAGATGCACCTCAACGCCCGATTGCAGAGCGGCCAGTTGCACGGCGTCAGCCTTGGTGTCGGCCAGGCCTTTTGCGCAGCCGCTGGAACCGGTGCAGGCAATCATGCGCGCCAGCGGGTGGCCGAGCGAGCAGATAAAGCCCAGTTGCGCCAGGCGCTCGGTCACGGCGTGAGGCTTTTCGACGTTGGGCACCAGCACACCTTGCCAGGGGGTGAAGCGCAAGGTGCCGTCCCCATAGTCGCTGGCCAGTTGTGCGGCGCCCTTGAGCATCGTCGGGTCCAGGCGGCCCAAGGGCGCGAGGGCGGCGACGTAGAACTGATTCTTTTGCACTTGTGGATAAGTGCCCACCTGGAGCGACGCGTCGCTGGGCGGGCGTGTGAAGCCGTCGGCTGGCAGCAACGGCAAGCGCAAATGGCTCAATACGTTATCCACAGGCAAATGACGCATACGCGTTTGCTCTGGGGTGGCGAGGTCCAGAAAGGCTTCCAGCACAGCCACTACCAACTCAAGGCCTTGGCCCAATGGCACGGCGGCCAGGGGCGCATCCAGGCCCGGACAGCCGGCCAGGCCGAACGCGAGCAGGGTTTCGCCGTGGCGTACGAAGGCCGATAACCACAGGTCGTGGTGATGTTCGAGCATCGCCAGGTCCTCGCCACCATCGAGTTGCACCGCGAACTTGGCCGACAATTCATGGAAACGCGGATGGTTCTCCAGAGTGGCGAGGATCTGTGCGGCCAGCGGGCGGGTGTCGAACAGCATCTGCGGGTCGATGCCGGCGCTGGGGCTGAGCATCAGGTTGCGCACGTCGTCACCGCCCGCGTTGCTGGGGCCCAGGCCCGCCGCCAGCAGCCGGGCGATCAACGCCTCCTGCTCGGCGCCGATGCCGCGGATCTGCAGGTTGGCGCGGTTGGTCGCCTCGATCACCCCGCCCGCATACGCCTGGGCCGCGTCCGCCACGGCGTGGGCCTGGGCGGCAGTGATCGCGCCGCCCGCCAATTTGACTCGGCAAATGCCACCGTCCAACGCCTGCACAATACGCAGCAACCCCGGACAAGCCGAGGGGCGCAAGGTATTCACAGCGGGCGTTGGGTTCACGGGGCTACCGGTTGATGGGCAAAGGCGCGGTATTATGCCTGCTTTGTCCGGCGGCATGAAAAGCCTGCCCGTCGGATGTCGTTCAAGGAATTGATATGTCGCCCTGGCTGACGGTTGTAGGCATCGGTGAAGACGGCTTCAAAGGCCTGGGCAGGAATGCCCGGCATGCCTTGCTGCGCGCCACGCGGATTATAGGTGCTCAGCGCCAGTTGGACCTGCTGCCGCAATGTATTGGTGGCGAGCGCCAGCTGTGGCCGAGCCCGTTTTCCCTGGAGCCGGTGTTGTCGCGGCGTGGAGAGCCTGTGTGCGTATTGGCCAGTGGCGACCCGATGTTCTATGGCGTCGGCGCCAGCCTGGCCCGGCAAGTGGCGGCTGAGGAGTTGACGATTTTGCCCGCGCCCTCGTCGGTATCCCTGGCGGCGGCGCGCGTGGGCTGGCCGTTGCAGGAGGTGGTGACATTGTCGGTAGTGGCGCGGCCATTGGCGGCAATCAACGCGCATTTGGCCAGTGGTGTGCGCTTGTTGGTACTGAGCAATGATGGCAGCAGTCCCGCCTTGATTGCTGCGTTGTTAACCGAGCGCGGTTTTGGCCCCAGCCGCATCAGTGTGTTTGAACACCTGGGCGGCCCGGCTGAACGGCGTATCGACGGGCACGCGCAAGCGTGGGAGCACACCGCGGTTGCTGATTTGAACCTGGTCGCCATCGACTGCCTGGCGGATGCGAACGCACCGCGTCTGTCGCGTCTTGCCGGCTTGCCGGACTCAGCCTTCAAACACGATGGCCAACTGACCAAGCGCGATGTGCGCGCCATGACCCTCGCCCGCCTCGCGCCCATGCCGGGCGAACTGTTATGGGACGTGGGCGCGGGCAGTGGCTCCATCGGTATTGAATGGATGCGCACCCATCCCAGCTGTCGTGCCTTGGCGATTGAAGCCGACACCGGCCGCCAAGGCCTGATCGAACACAACCGCGACGCCCTCGGGGTGCCCGGTCTGCAACTGATTCGCGGCAAGGCGCCGGAGGCGTTAAGCGGCCTGGAAACACCAGACGCCATCTTCATCGGCGGCGGCGTCACCCGCGACGGCGTGCTCGATACCTGCTGGCAACACCTGCGCCCCGGTGGCCGCCTGGTTGCCAATGCCGTGACCCTGCAAAGCGAAATGACCTTGATGAACTGGCGTGCCGAGCATGGCGGCGAACTGACCCGCATCCATGTGGCCCAGGCGCAGCCCTTGGGCGAGTTCGATACCTGGCGCCAGGCGCTGCCGATCACGTTGCTGGAAGTGATCAAGCCGCTATGAAAAGGATTCTATTACTGGGCGGGGTCACGGAAGCGCTGGCCATCGCCCGCACCTTGGGGCCTGAACACGTCTACAGCCTGGCCGGCGTGGGCCGCGTACCCACCGACCTCACCTGCCAGGTGCGGGTCGGCGGCTACGGCGGTAGTGAAGGCCTGGCGCAGTTTGTACGTGCCGAACGCATCAGCCTGATCCTTGATGCTACGCACCCGTATGCGGCGCAGATCAGCCGCAACGCGGCCGAGGCTGCAAGGGCATGCGGCGTACCTTGCTGGGCATTGCGACGCCCGGCCTGGCAGCCGCAGCCGGGGGATGACTGGCGAGAGGTCGCCGACTGGGCCGAACTGGTCGAAGCGCTCAAACCCTTCAAGCGCCCGCTGTTCACCTTGGGTCGCGAACCCTTGCAGCACCTCGACGAAATCCCCGCCGACCAGTTCTGGACCTTGCGCGCGCTGGATGTGTATCCGGGCAACAAGCGCTGTGAAGTGATCGGCGCACGCGGGCCGTTCCTCATCGAGGACGAGCGGGCGTTATTCGAAGAACGGCGAATTGATGTGCTGATCAGCAAGAACAGCGGCAGCACCGCCACCGAGCCGAAGCTGGAAGTGGCGCGTGAGCGTGGGGTGCCGGTGTTGGTGTTGAAGCGGCCGATGTTGGCTCAAGTAGATAGGGAATTCCTGTCGTCTGAAGAAACACTCAGCGCGTTGGCAAACTTCACTCGATGAGTCAGGATCGCTCGCTTGCTTGATTAGTAACCTATTTGTTACCTTCAGGACGGCTAATGATTGAGATCGAAGAATACCAACGCGACAACGATTCCAGTCCGTTCGATGAGTGGTTTTCATCCTTGAGTGTCCCAGCGGCAACTCGAGTTTCAACCGCTTTAGTTCGGCTTGAAACAGGCAACACCAGCAACATCAAGTGGTTCGATGGGCTAGGCGAATACCGTATCGACTGGGGACCCGGCTTGCGAATCTATTTGATACGAGAAGGACATCGATTAATCATCCTGTTCGGTGGTGGTGATAAGTCCAGTCAAAAGCGCGATATCAAGGTCGTAAAGTCGCTGATTAACGAGTATCAGCGTGACAAGAAATTGAAACAAAAGAGGTGACCAGCATGGCGCTTACCCGTAGCTACAAACACACCATCGCTGAACGTGCCCAGCGAGACCCTGCATTCGCCCAAGCGCTTCTCGACGAGGCCGCTACGCTATTTCTCAATGGCGAGCCGGAAATCTCTCGCGTGATCCTGCGTGATTTAGTCAACGCCACAGTAGGCTTTGAAGGCCTTGCGAAACAAACCGCCAAACCTAGCAAAAGCCTGCACCGAATGCTTTCGGCCAGCGGCAACCCCAGCATGGATAACCTTGCGGCGATTTTTGCCGTGATTAGAAAAGCCCTGGGTGTCGATATGCAGGTCCACGGCGTACCCGCTGCATAATTTGGGAGCGGGCTCGCTCGCGAAGGCAGTGTGTCGGCCAAAACATCCAGCGACTGACACACCGCTTTGCGAGCAAGCCCGCACACACTTTGGAATTGCGTTATCAAATGACGGTAGTAGATCAGCCAGCCAAGGCGCTAGCTCAATCAACTGCGCAACCATTGGCTGGAAAAAGCCCTATACCTGACTTGATCGTTCCCACGCTCCGCGTGGGAATGCATCCTGTGACGCTCCGCGTCACGGCTTTAAAAGCGGACGCAGAGCGTCCAACGCGGCATTCCCACGCAGAGCGTGGGAACGATCAGCCCGCCTGGTACGCTGCGTCCCTTCTGCAAAATTGGCAAGCGGCCGTTCTCGTCTATCCTCAAACCCACCACTGCGACACCAAACCACACCCGCCCTTTTTACTTATCCCCCCCGATCAGGCTAAATACCCGCCTGATCGTTTAACCCTACGGATTATCCGCCATGGCCCGTCAACGCTTTGCAATTGCCTGGATCGCCTGCCTTGCAGTGCTGTTCAATGCGTTTGCCATGCCGTTGGCCAGTGCGATGCAGCAGACGGATGACCCGATCAAGCGTCTGATGTGGGGCGGGTTCTGTTCGTCCAATGGCGCGAGCCTCAAGGCGATTGCCCTGGGCAAGCTGGAAATCCCGGCGCCGCCGGATGATCACTCGGCTATGCAGCATTGCTGGTGTTGCTCGGGTTCGGCGCCGTTGGTGGCGTTGCCAGGGCATGTGCCGCAGTTGTATGTGACGCGCTTCGAGGCGGTGCAGAGCCTGCCGCCGCGCTTATTGCGCAATCCCACCCCGCGCCAGCAATGGCCAAGCCTTAACCCCCGCGCCTCTCCAACGGTCTGATCTTCTTCGCAAGTGAACTGCGTTTAGAACCGTTCTGGAGAACTGCCATGCTTAAATCTTCCCTGCTTCTGGCCGCGTTGCTGCTGCCGGTGTTCAGTGCTGCCAATGCCGATGACTACAAGGCCGGCGACTTGGAGGTCAGCAATCCCTGGTCCCAGGAATTGCCGCCGAATGCGCCCACCGTCGCGGCGTACTTTGTGATTCACAATACTGGGGAGACGGCAGATCGCCTGCTCAGTGCCGAGACGCCCTTGGCGGAGAAAGCCGAATTGCATGAGCACGTAATGCAAGGCGACCTGATGAAGATGCAACAGGTGCCCAACGTGGCCGTACCAGCCAAGGGTGAACTGACCTTCGCGCCAATGGCCTATCACGTCATGCTGCTGGGCCTCAAGGACCGCAGCCTGCTCGCCGATGGCAAGCAATTCCCGCTGACCCTCACCTTCGAGAAAGCCGGCAAGGTCGAGGTGCAAGTGTCGGTGCACAAAGCGCCACCGATGGCTGGCCACGAGCATATGCACGCTCAGTAAGCCAACCTCGATGGGCGCTCCTCGCGCCAGGTTGTCTCCCCACTACCGCGTGAAGCGCGGCAGTTGGATCAGCCTGTTCGCCATGCTGATGATCTTTATCGGTCCGCTGATTTCCCAGGCGATGCCGATGGATCATCACGCCGGTATGTCCATGGAAATGCCCATGGATATGCCGAGCGACCACGGTAAATCCCATCACACCCAAGCTCCAGCCGAACACCACGCACTCTGGGCCAAGTGCGGCTATTGCGACCTGCTATTCAGCTGCCCGGCCCTGCCCGGCAGTGTGTCGTTCGTGGCCCTCGGCACCCCGCCGCCCGCCAACGCCCTCACACCCGCCACGCGCCTGGGCCATTCCCGGCAGAGCATCTTCCCCGGCGCCCGTAGCCGTGCGCCGCCCATCGTTTCGTAAGCCCTTCACAGCGTTACTTCACCCCGGCCGACTTTAGACAGACAGCCGCAGGCTGCTGGCCGTGTTGTTTACGATTGATTGATGGAATTTGTCATGTCCAGGTTTTCTGCTGACACCCGTTTGGGAAGTACTGCCCTGCTCACCGCCTTATGCGGCGCACTATTGGCTGCCCACGCTCACGCCGACGAGCATGAGCTGAGCCCCACCGTCATCACCGCGATCGCCCCCAGCTCACCGCTGACCGTGGTCACCAACCCCAAAGACCCTCGCCAACCGGTGCCCGCCAGCGATGGCGGCGACTACCTCAAGACCATCCCCGGCTTCGCCCTGGTGCGCAACGGCGGCACCAACGGCGACCCGGTGCTGCGCGGCATGTTCGGCTCGCGCCTGAATATCCTCACCAACGGCGGCATGATGCTCGGCGCCTGCCCGGGCCGCATGGATGCGCCAACTTCGTATATTTCGCCGGAAACCTACGACAAGCTCACCGTGATCAAAGGCCCGCAAACCGTGCTCTGGGGCCCGGGCGCGTCTGCCGGCACCATCCTGTTCGAGCGTGAGCCGGAGCAGTTCGGCGAGCTGGGCACACGGGTCAACGCCAGCGTATTGGCCGGCTCCAACGGGCGTTTCGACAAGGTCATCGATGCCGCTGCCGGCGGGCCATTGGGCTACGTGCGGGTGATCGGCAACCAGGCCCATGCCGACGATTACAAGGACGGCAACAACGACACCGTCGCCTCGCGCTATGACAAGTGGAACGGTGACGTGGCCGTGGGTTTCACGCCCGACGCCGACACCCTGCTGGAACTCACCGCCGGGCGTGGCGACGGCGAGGCGCGCTACGCCGGGCGCGGCATGGACGGCTCGCAGTTTCTGCGCGAAAGCCTGGGGCTGCGTTTCGAAAAGTCCAATATCGGTGAGGTGCTGGATAAGGTCGAGGCCCAGGTCTACTACAACTACGCCGATCATGTGATGGACAACTACAGCCTGCGTGTCCCTTCGGGCACCGGCATGATGGCGGGCCCCATGGCGTCCAACGTCGACCGCCGCACCCTTGGCGCACGCATCAAGGCCACCTGGCGCTGGGCGGATGTGCAATTGATCAGCGGCCTGGATGCGCAGACCAATGAACACCGTGCGCGCAGCAGCATGGGCATCGACACGTATAAGGATTTGCCGCGCAACAAGGACGCCAATTTCCACAACTACGGTGTGTTCGGCGAACTGACCTGGTACGCCGCCGACAACGATCGCCTGATCACCGGCGCGCGCTTGGACCGCGCCTCGGCCAAGGACTTCCGTCAACGCACCGGCTCGGGAATGATGTCGCGCCCGAACCCGACCGCCGGCGACACCCGCGCCGATACATTGCCCTCGGGCTTTGTGCGTTATGAGCACGACCTGGCGGACAGCCCCACCACGCTGTATGCCGGCCTGGGCCACGCGGAACGTTTCCCGGATTACTGGGAGCTGTTTTCCCCCAACACCGGCGCGGCCGGTTCGGTGAATGCCTTCGACGGCGTGAAGCCCGAGAAAACCACCCAGCTCGACTTCGGTGCCCAGTACAAGAGCGCCGACCTGGAAGCCTGGGTGTCGGGCTATGTCGGCCAGGTGCGCGACTTCATCCTGTTCGACTACAGGCCCGGCATGATGGGTACCACCTCCCAGGCGCGCAATGTGGACGCACGCATCATGGGCGGCGAAGTGGGCGCGGCGTACAAACTGAGCCAGCACTGGAAAGCCGACGCCAGCCTCGCCTATGCCTGGGGCAAGAACAGCAGCGACGGCAAGGCCCTGCCACAAATGCCACCGCTGGACACGCGCCTGGGCCTGACCTACAGCGAAGACGATTGGAGCGCTGGTGCGTTGTGGAGGGTGGTCGCGGCGCAACACCGTATCGACCCGAACAAAGGCAACGTGGTCGGCAAGGACTACGACAAGAGTGGCGGCTTCGGCGTGTTCTCGCTGAACGCGGCCTACCGCATCAACAAGCACTTCAAGGTCAGTACCGGGGTCGACAACCTGTTCGGCAAGGCTTATGCCGAGCATCTGAATCTGGCCGGTAACGCAGGCTTCGGTTACCCAGCCAACGACCCGCAGGCCATCAAGGAGCCGGGGCGTACGCTCTGGACCAAGGTGGACATGAGCTTCTAAAAGCATCGCAGGCAAGCCAGCTTCCACAGGTGGATTACAGTCCCCTGTGGGAGCTGGCTTGCCTGCGATGACGGTGTAACAGACCAAGAAAAATCAAAAGCCTTATGCGGAGCAGCCGATGACCACACAAAAAATTTCCTTCTACAACCTGGCCTGGCGCTGGCACTTCTACGCCGGCCTCTTCGTCGCCCCCTTCATGGTGCTGCTGGCCCTCACCGGCATCATCTACCTGTTCAAACCCCAGCTCGACCCGCTGATGTACGGCCACCTGCTCACCGTGCCCGCCGCCGAACACGCGCTGAGCGCCGACGAGCAACTGCAGCGCGTCCAGGCCGCCTACCCCCACGCCGCGATCAGCAAATACCTGCCCCCTGCCGACGCCACTCGCAGCGCGCAGTTCGTGACGCGCAACGATGCCCACGAAGTGACGGTGTTCATCGACCCCTATCGCGGCACCGTCCTCGGTGAGCAGGACGCAAACAACAACCTGCAAGCCATCGTCCGCGCCCTGCACGGCGAACTGATGATCGGCACCGTGGGCGATCGCCTGATCGAATTGGCCGCTGGCTGGGGCGTGATGCTGGTGGTGTCCGGCCTGTACCTGTGGTGGCCGCGGGGCAAGTCCTCGGCCGGCGTGTTATGGCCGCGCTTCGGCAGCCGTGGCCGCTTGTTCTGGCGTGACCTGCACGCTGTCGCCGGCTTCTGGGGCGCAGCGTTCCTGCTGGTGATGTTGCTCAGCGGCATGACCTGGACCGGCTTCTGGGGCAAGCAATACGCCGACCTGTGGAACACCTTCCCAGCCGCGATGTGGAACAGCGTGCCGCAGTCCGACCAGCAGGCCCGTGTGCTCAACACGGCCACCCAGCAAACCGTGCCCTGGGCCCTGGAAAACACGCCGATGCCAATGTCCGGCGACCACGCCGAGCATATGAATCACGGCGCAATGCACGCAGGCCCGGCCGCACCCACGGTGCGCCTGCAACAGGTGGTCGACCTGGCCAACACACGCAAGGTCGAGCCCGGCTACAGCGTTACCTTCCCCACCACCGCCTCCGGTGTATTCACCGTCGCGGTGTTCGCCGACGACCCGCGCAACGACGCCACCCTGCACGTGGACCAGTACACCGGCAAGGTCCTGGCCGATGTACGCTGGGATCATTACAACCTGGTCGCACGCGCCACCGAGACCGGCGTGATGCTGCACGAAGGCAAGATGTTCGGCTGGGTCAACCAACTGATCGTGCTGGTGATCTGCCTGATGATTCTGCTCAGTGCGGTCAGCGGCGTGGTGATCTGGTGGAAGCGCCGGCCCCAGGGTGGACTGGGTGTACCGCCGCTGCGCCACGACCTGCCCAAGTGGAAAACCGCGATGGCGATCATGCTCGGGCTGGCGATCATTTTCCCGTTGGTAGGGGCTTCGTTGGTCCTGGTGTGGGCGCTGGATCGCTTGCTGCTGTCACGCATTAGCGCAAACGCCTGAAGCATTGTCGCCCAACGCCCTCTTTTGAAGCCTGCCGTGCACCCAACGGCCTCCGTGGCGCCAACCTGGTGCGCCACGGAGCGGCTTTACCTCCCGAACCCGCCGGTAAACCCGTGTCTGGCGTAGCAGGCACAGCCCTTGCAAAGCCCTGTGTATCTGCCCCACAACAATTATCGGTACACGGAGATCGCACCATGAAGCGTCGCAGCTTGATCAAGGCTTTCACTTTGTCGGCATCCATTGCCGCCATGGGTTTGACCTGGACCGTCCAGGCCGCCGAGACCATCAAGGTCGGCATCCTGCACTCGTTGTCCGGGACCATGGCGATCTCCGAAACCTCGCTCAAAGACATGGCGCTGATGACCATCGACGAGATCAACGCCAAAGGCGGGGTGAACGGCAAGATGCTCGAACCGGTGGTGGTAGACCCAGCGTCCAACTGGCCGCTGTTCGCCGAGAAAGGCCGCCAACTGCTGACCCAGGACAAGGTCGCCGTGGTGTTCGGCTGCTGGACCTCAGTGTCGCGTAAATCGGTGTTGCCGGTGTTTGAAGAACTCAACGGTTTGCTGTTCTACCCGGTGCAGTACGAAGGTGAAGAGATGTCGCCCAACGTGTTCTATACCGGTGCGGCGCCGAACCAGCAGGCGATCCCGGCGGTGGAATACCTGATGAGCGAAGAAGGCGGCAGCGCCAAGCGTTTCTTCCTGCTCGGCACCGACTATGTGTACCCGCGCACCACCAACAAGATCCTGCGCTCGTTCCTGCATTCCAAAGGCGTGGCGGATAAAGACATCGAAGAGGTCTACACCCCGTTCGGCCACGCCGATTACCAGACCATCGTCGCCAACATCAAGAAGTTCTCCGCCGGTGGCAAGACGGCTGTGGTCTCCACCGTCAATGGCGACTCCAACGTGCCGTTCTACAAAGAGCTGGCCAACCAAGGCTTGAAAGCCACCGAGGTACCGGTGGTGGCGTTCTCGGTGGGTGAAGAAGAACTGCGTGGCATCGACACCAAGCCGTTGGTGGGCAACCTCGCGGCCTGGAACTACTTCCAGTCGGTGGAAAACCCGGTGAACCAGAAGTTCGTGGCCGACTGGAAAGCCTACGCCAAGAAACACAACCTGCCGGGCGCCGACAAAGCCGTGACCAACGACCCGATGGAAGCCACCTATGTGGGCATCCATATGTGGGCGCAGGCGGCGGAAAAAGCCAAGTCCACTGACGTCGACAAAGTGCGTGAAGCCCTGGGCGGCCAGACCTTCGCCGCGCCGTCGGGCTTCACCCTGACCATGGACAAGACCAACCACCACCTGCACAAGCCGGTGATGATCGGTGAGATCCAGGCCGACGGGCAGTTCTCGGTGGTGTGGCAGACCGAAGCGCCGATTCGTGCACAGCCGTGGAGCCCCTACATCCCGGGCAATGACAAAAAGCCGGACTATGCCGTGAAGAGCAACTAACGCCCCCACAGCTCGAATGTGGGACATGGTCACTGTGGGCGCTGGCTTGCCTGCGATGCAAACAACTCGGTGTGCCTGACACACCGCAGCGATGCCATCGCAGGCAAGCCAGCCCCCACACAGCCTGCTCCCACACTGTCCCCGCATGATCAGGACATTTTGCTATGCCCACTGCCCTCCACCGCCTCATCCTCGCCGTGCTGCTGTTGCTGCCCTTTGGCGCACACGCCAGCGACGCCGAAGACTTCCTTGCCGCCAACCCGGTGCAGCAAGCCAAACTCCTGCAGGACTGGGCCGCCCACCCCGACCCAACGCGTATCGAGTTGGTGGACGCCCTTGAGCAAGGTCAACTCATGCTCAACGGCGAAACCAAGACCGTGCGCCTGAACAACCGCCTGCGCGGCTTGATCAATAACGTGCAAGCCAGCCAACAACTGCTCGCCGCCGACCCCAAGGTGCGCCTGGACGCAGCGCGCACCCTGCAAAAAAGCGCGGTGCCTGCACAACTTAAATTCCTCGACCAGCAGGTCGCCGCCGAAACGGATGAGCAGGTGCACAGCGCCCTGAGCCTGGCCCTGGCCAACCTGCAATTGGTCGACCCCGACCCGGTGGTGCGCCTGGCAGCCGTGCGCTTGCTCGGCAGCACCGGCGACCCGCTGGCCCGCACGCGCCTTGAAGCGCTGCTGGCGCCAGGCGTGGAAGCCGACGCCGCCGTGCACACCGCCGCTGAAACCAGCCTGGCCCAGGTCAAACGCAAACTGATGATGGGTGAAATCCTCGGCCAGGCGTTCAGCGGCATGTCCCTGGGCTCGATCCTGCTGTTGGCGGCCCTGGGCCTGGCGATCACCTTCGGCCTGCTCGGCGTGATCAACATGGCTCACGGCGAGATGCTGATGCTCGGCGCCTACTCCACCTATGTGGTGCAGTTGATGATGCAGCGCTATGTGCCCCAGGCCATCGAGTTCTACCCGTTGATCGCGTTGCCGGTGGCGTTTTTTGTCACCGCGGCCATCGGCATGGCGCTGGAACGCACAGTCATCCGTCACTTGTATGGCCGCCCACTGGAAACCCTGCTCGCCACCTGGGGCATCAGCCTGATGCTGATCCAGCTGGTGCGCCTGGTGTTCGGCGCGCAGAACGTCGAAGTGTCGAACCCGGCCTGGCTGTCTGGCGGCATCCAGGTACTGCCCAACCTGGTGCTGCCGTACAACCGCATCGTGATCATCGCCTTTGCGCTGTTCGTGGTGGTGCTCACCTGGCTGCTGCTGAACAAGACGCGCCTGGGTCTGAACGTGCGCGCCGTCACCCAGAACCGCAACATGGCCGCCTGCTGCGGCGTGCCCACCGGGCGCGTGGACATGCTCGCCTTTGGCCTCGGCTCCGGTATCGCAGGTTTGGGCGGCGTGGCGCTGAGCCAGATCGGCAACGTCGGCCCGGACCTGGGCCAGAGCTACATCATCGACTCGTTCCTGGTGGTGGTGCTCGGCGGCGTCGGCCAGTTGGCCGGCAGTGTCATGGCCGCCTTTGGCCTGGGGATCGCCAACAAGATCCTCGAACCCCAGATCGGCGCCGTGCTCGGCAAGATCCTGATCCTCGCGCTGATCATTCTGTTTATCCAGAAACGCCCGCAAGGACTCTTCGCACTGAAAGGACGGGTGATCGACTGATGAACCAGCCATTGATGCTTACGGCCACGCAAAAGGCCGGCCCCAAGGTCACGATTGCAGTCGGTGCAGTCATCCTGCTCCTGCTGCTGGCGTTGCCCCTGTGCTCGCTCTTGTCTGCCGACAACCCGCTGCATGTGTCGGCCTACACCTTGACCCTGGTGGGCAAGATTCTCTGTTACGCCATCGTCGCCCTCGCGCTGGATCTGGTGTGGGGTTACGCCGGGATGTTGTCCCTGGGCCACGGTTTGTTCTTCGCCTTGGGCGGCTACGCCATGGGCATGTACTTGATGCGCCAGGCGGCAGGCAGTGAGTTGCCGGCGTTCATGACCTTTTTGTCCTGGACCGAATTGCCCTGGTACTGGGCCGGCACCGACCACTTCCTGTGGGCGTTGTGCCTGGTGGTACTGGCCCCCGGGGTGCTGGCGTTGGTGTTCGGTTTCTTCGCCTTCCGCTCGCGAATCAAGGGCGTGTATTTCTCGATCATGACCCAGGCCCTGACGTTCGCGGGGATGCTGTTGTTCTTTCGCAACGAGACCGGGTTCGGCGGCAACAACGGCTTTACCAACTTCCGCAGCATCTTAGGTTTTGGCATCACTGAACCGGGCACGCGGGCGGTGTTGTTTTTCGCCACGGTGTTGTTGCTGGTGGCCAGCCTCTACATCGGCTGGCGCCTGGCGAAGAGCAAGTTCGGGCGCGTGCTCACCGCCCTGCGCGATGCCGAGAACCGCCTGATGTTCTGCGGTTACGACCCACGCGGTTTCAAGCTGTTCGTGTGGGTGTTGAGCGCCGTGTTGTGCGGCCTTGCCGGTGCGCTGTATGTGCCGCAAGTGGGCATCATCAACCCCAGCGAAATGTCACCGACCAACTCCATCGAAGCCGCCGTGTGGGTAGCGCTGGGCGGGCGTGGCACGCTGATCGGGCCGCTGCTCGGCGCCGGTGTGGTCAATGGCATGAAGAGTTGGTTCACCGTGGCCTTCCCCGAGTACTGGCTGTTCTTCCTGGGGGCGCTGTTCATTATCGTCACCCTGTACCTGCCCAAGGGCGTTATCGGCCTGCTGAAGAAATGAGGAACGTCATGCTTGAACCTATTTTCGACGCAGGCAGCGGCCGCGATGCGATTGGCATCGGCCAGGTCGCGGGCAAAGGGCTCAACACCCGCCACGGTACCATTCTGACCCTGGAAGATATCAGCGTCAGCTTTGACGGTTTCAAGGCCCTCAACGACCTGAACCTGTACATCGGCGTTGGCGAATTGCGCTGCATCATCGGCCCCAACGGCGCGGGCAAGACCACGCTGATGGACGTGATCACCGGCAAGACCCGGCCCAGCCACGGCAAGGCCTGGTTTGGCGAAACCCTGGACCTGACGCGCATGAGCGAAGTGCAGATCGCCCAGGCCGGCATCGGGCGCAAATTCCAGAAGCCCACGGTGTTCGAAGCCCTCAGCGTGTTCGAAAACCTGGAGCTGGCGCAGAAGACCGACAAGTCGGTGTGGGCCAGCTTGCGAGCGCGCCTCAACGGCGAGCAAAAAGACCGCATCGAGGAAGTGCTCGACACCATCCGCCTCACCGCCTCGGTGCATCGCCCCGCCGGCTTGCTGTCCCACGGCCAGAAGCAGTTCCTGGAAATCGGCATGTTGCTGATGCAAGACCCGCAACTGTTGCTGCTCGATGAACCAGTGGCGGGCATGACCGACGCCGAGACCGAGTTCACCGCCGAACTGTTCAAGCGCCTGGCCGGCAAGCACTCGTTGATGGTGGTGGAACACGACATGGGGTTTGTCGGCTCGATTGCCGACCATGTGACTGTGTTGCACCAGGGCAGCGTGCTGGCCGAAGGGTCGCTGGAACAGGTGCAGGAAAATGAGCGGGTGATCGAGGTTTACCTCGGCCGCTAACGCTGACACGAACGGCTGTATGTGGGAGCTGGCTTGCCTGCGATAGCGGTTTACCTGACACACCGGGTCGCCTGCATCGCAGGCAAGCCAGCTCCCACAGTTGATCCGGTTCCCGCAGGGGGATTGAGGAGGTTTTGAGAATGCTGCAAGTCGACAAGCTGCACCAGTATTACGGCGGTAGCCACATTCTGCGCGGGCTGTCCTTCGACGTGAAGGTCGGCGAAGTCACCTGCCTGCTCGGGCGTAACGGCGTGGGCAAGACCACCCTGCTCAAGTGCCTGATGGGTCTGCTGCCAGCCAAGGAAGGCGCGGTGAACTGGGAAGGCAAGGCCATCACCGGCTTCAAGCCGCACCAGCGCGTACATGCCGGCATCGCCTACGTGCCCCAGGGCCGCGAGATTTTTGCGCGGCTGACCGTGGAGGAAAACCTGCTGATGGGGCTGTCGCGCTTCCCCGGCGCCGAAGCCAAAGAGGTGCCAGCCTTCATCTACGAACTGTTCCCGGTATTGCTGCAAATGAAGCACCGCCGCGGCGGCGATTTATCCGGGGGCCAACAACAACAGTTGGCGATTGGCCGCGCCCTGGCGAGCCGCCCGCGCCTGTTGATTCTCGATGAGCCCACCGAAGGCATCCAGCCGTCGGTCATCAAGGAAATCGGCGCGGTGATCAAGAAGCTCGCGGAGCGCGGCGACATGGCGATCCTGTTGGTGGAGCAGTTCTATGACTTTGCCGCTGAACTGGCTGACCAGTACCTGGTGATGTCCCGTGGCGAAATCGTGCAGCAGGGCCGTGGTGAAAATATGGAAAGCGAGGGTGTGCGTGGGCTGGTAACCATCTAATCTGTAGCCTCCTAACGATAAGCACACGCCATGAACCTGCCCATTACCCCTGCCCTGTTCACGCCCAGCTGGCACGCCGAGCTGGAACTCGGCTACGCGCGTGTCAAAGACACCACACGCCCGGTATTGCGCCGCCACCTTGGCCCGCTGCGCGTGCAAAAACACTTGTACGCCGAAGGCCCCGAGGTGTGCCAGCACATCATCGTGCACCCACCCGGCGGGATTGCCGGTGGCGATCGCCTGGACATCAGCGCCCATGTGGGCACGGGTGCCTGGGCACAACTGACCAGCCCCGGCGCCGCCAAGTGGTACCGCGCCAGCGGCCCGGCGTATCAGCAACTTGAACTGACTGTGGAAGCCGGCGCGACCCTGGAATGGCTGCCTCAGGAAACCATCGTGTTCAGCGCGGCCCAGGCCGAACTCACCACGCGAATCGAGCTGTTGGGCGATGCACGGTTGTTCTATTGGGATGTGGTCGCCCTGGGGCGCCCGGCCAGTGGCGAACGGTTCGACCTGGGCCATTTCCAATCGCACCTGGACATTCGCCGCGACGGCCAGTTGCTCTGGCATGAGCGCCAGCGCATTGTGGGCGCCGATGGGTTGCTGGATTCGCCTATCGGGCTGGATGGGCAGCCGGTGTTTGCCACATTGTTGGTGACCGGTGAGATCGAACCTGAATTATTGGAACAATGCCGCTCACTGCCCCACGCGGTGCGCGGTGACCTGACCCAACTGCCCGGCTTGCTGGTGGCGCGGTGCCTGGCCAGTGAAGCGCTGCTGGCGCGGGGGTGGTTGATTGATTTATGGCGGCTTTTGCGACCGGCCGTACTCGGCAGGGAAGCGATATCACCAAGAATCTGGAGCACATGAAGATCAAATTGTGGAGCCAGCTCCCACATAAATCAGCTTCACATGGGATCTTCTATGTATTTAAGAATGAATTTTATGAAGGACCCTGAACCATGGACCTGACCCCACGGGAAAAAGACAAACTGCTGATCTTCACCGCAGGCCTGGTCGCCGAACGGCGCCTGGCACGCGGAGTGAAGCTCAACTACCCGGAGACCATCGCCTATATCTCCGCCGCCCTGATGGAGGGCGCCCGCGATGGCCGCACGGTGGCCGACCTGATGCACTACGGCACCACCCTGCTCAGCCGCGAACAGGTTATGGAAGGCATCCCGGAAATGATCCCGGATATCCAGGTGGAAGCCACGTTCCCCGACGGCACCAAGCTGGTCACCGTCCACCAGCCCATTGCCTGAGGCGCAGCCATGATTCGTGATGCAACCGAACACGACCTGCCGGCAATCCGCGCCATTTACAACGACGCGGTGTTGAACACCACGGCGATCTGGAACGAGCAACCGGTGGACCTGGCCAACCGCCAGGCCTGGTTCAGTGCGCGCCAGGCGCAGCAATACCCGATCCTGGTGGCGGTGGACAACGACGAAGTCACCGGCTACGCCTCATTCGGCGACTGGCGCCCCTTCGAAGGCTTCCGCTACAGCGTCGAACACTCGGTATACGTGCGCAATGACCAGCGTGGCAAAGGCCTCGGCCCACACCTGATGCAGGCCCTGATCGAGCGCGCCCGCAGCTGCGGCAAGCACGTCATGGTCGCCGCCATCGAAAGCGGCAACCTGGCCTCGATCCGCCTGCATGAGCGCCTGGGCTTCGTGACTACCGGGCAAATGCCGCAAGTGGGCATCAAGTTCGGCCGCTGGCTGGACCTGACCTTTATGCAACTGACCTTGAACCCGGGCGCACAACCGCCCAAGGAGTGACATCGATGAGCGCTGCACAACTGCGTCGAGTCAATGCGGAAAGTTTTGCCCACTACCGCCGGGGCTTGATCGAGCTGTTGCTGGACGCGGTGCAGCACGGCGCGTCGGTGGGCTTCATGGCCGACTTCGATGAGGCCCAGGCCCGGGACTACCTGAGCGGCGTGCAAGCCGGTGTCGAGGACACCAGCCTGCTGCTGTGGGTGGTGGTGCGCGACGAGCAGGTGATCGCCAGCGTGCAATTGGCGTTGTGCCAGAAAGCCAACGGTCTGAACCGCGCCGAGGTGCAAAAGTTGCTGGTGCACAGCAGCGCCCGTCGCCATGGCCTGGGCCAGCAATTGATGAATACCCTGGAACTCGCCGCGCGCCAGCACAAGCGTGGCCTGCTGTACCTGGACACCGAGGCCGGCTCCGGCGCCGAAGCCTTTTACCAGTCGCTGCGCTACACCAAAATCGGTGAGCTGCCCGACTATTGCCAAAGCCCGGACGGGCGCTACAGCCCGACCGCCATCTACTTCAAGACCCTGGGGCAACCTGCATGATTCCTGGTGAATATCAGATCCAGCCTGGCGAGATCGAACTGAATGTCGGCCGCCGCACCCTCACCCTCGGCGTGGCCAACAGCGGCGACCGGCCGATCCAGGTGGGCTCGCATTACCACTTTTTCGAGACCAATGACGCGCTGGAATTCGACCGAGCGGCCAGCCGTGGCATGCGCCTGAATATTCCGGCGGGCACGGCGGTGCGGTTTGAGCCGGGGCAGCGTCGGGAGGTGGAGTTGGTGGATTTGGGTGGTGGGCGGCGGGTATTTGGGTTTGCAGGGCGGGTCATGGGCGACCTTTAGGGCCTCATCGCAGGCAAGCCAGCTCCCACAGTTGAAATGCAACCCCCTGTGGGAGCTGGCTTGCCTGCGATAGCGATTTCACATTCAACACCTATTCTTCAGGGCACACACATGAAAATCACCCGCCAAGCCTACGCCGACATGTACGGCCCCACCGTCGGTGACAAGGTGCGCCTGGCCGACACCGAACTGTTCGTCGAAGTGGAACAGGACTTCACCGTCTACGGCGAAGAGGTCAAATTCGGCGGCGGCAAGGTGATCCGTGACGGCCAGGGCCAGAGCCAGTTGCTCGCCCATGAAGTGGTCGACACGCTGATCACCAACGCGCTGATCATCGACCACTGGGGCATCGTCAAGGCTGACGTGGGCCTCAAGAACGGCCGCATCCACGCTATCGGCAAGGCTGGCAACCCGGACATCCAGCCCGGTGTGACCATGGCCATCGGCGCCAGCACCGAAGTGATCGCCGGGGAAGGCATGATCCTCACGGCGGGCGGCATCGACTCCCATGTGCACTTCATCTGCCCGCAGCAGATCGAAGAGGCCCTGACCAGCGGCGTCACCACCATGATCGGCGGCGGCACGGGGCCGGCTACCGGCACCAACGCCACCACCTGCACCTCCGGCCCGTGGCACCTTGCGCGGATGCTGCAGGCCAGCGATTCGTTCCCGATGAACATTGGCTTTACCGGCAAGGGCAACGCCAGTTTGCCCGAGCCGCTGATCGAGCAGGTCAAGGCCGGTGCGATCGGCTTGAAGCTGCACGAAGACTGGGGCACCACGCCGGCGAGCATCGACAACTGCCTGAGCGTCGCCGATGCCTACGACGTGCAGGTGGCGATCCACAGTGACACCCTCAATGAGTCGGGCTTTGTCGAAACCACCCTCGCCGCGCTCAAGGGCCGCACCATCCACACCTACCACACCGAAGGTGCCGGTGGCGGCCATGCACCGGACATCATCAAGGCCTGCGGTTTCCCCAATGTGCTGCCCAGCTCCACCAACCCGACGCGGCCGTTCACGCGTAACACCATCGACGAACACCTGGACATGTTGATGGTGTGTCACCACCTGGACCCGAGCATTGCCGAAGACGTGGCCTTCGCCGAAAGCCGCATCCGCCGCGAAACCATCGCCGCCGAAGACATCCTGCACGACCTCGGCGCGTTCTCGATGATCAGCTCCGACAGCCAGGCCATGGGCCGCGTCGGCGAGGTGATCACACGCACCTGGCAGACCGCCGACAAGATGAAAAAACAGCGTGGCCCGCTGCCCGGCGACGGCCCCGGCAACGACAATTTCCGCGCCAAGCGCTACATCGCCAAATACACCATCAACCCGGCGATCACCCACGGCATCAGCCATATCGTCGGCTCCATCGAAGTCGGCAAATGGGCCGACCTGGTGCTGTGGCGCCCGGCTTTTTTCGGCATCAAGCCCACGCTGATCCTCAAGGGCGGCGCCATTGCTTCGAGCCTGATGGGCGACGCCAACGCCTCGATCCCGACGCCGCAGCCGGTGCATTACCGCCCCATGTTCGCCAGCTTCGGCAGCTCCCTGCACGCCACCAGCCTGACGTTTATCAGCCAGGCCGCGCAGGCGGCCGGACTGCCCGAGGCCCTGGGCCTGAAGAAGCAGATCGCGGTGGTCAAGGGTTGCCGCGATGTGCAGAAAACCGACCTGATCCACAACGATTACCTGCCGGATATCGAGGTTGACCCGCAAACCTATCAGGTCAAGGCTGACGGTCAGTTGCTGTGGTGCGAACCGGCCGAGGTGTTACCGATGGCCCAGCGGTACTTCCTGTTCTAGAGGATGGCGCTGATCGCTTGATCGGTCAGTGTCTGGTTCAAGGTGATCAGCTCGGCATTGATGCGGCCAAAGGTGTCATCGTAGTCTTGCTGGGGCATCAGGTGCCCCGGTTCACTTTCCGAAGCCGATCGGCCCAGGCGCCGGGCCGTCTGGCTGATGGTTTGACGCAGGGCCTGCCTCGCTCTCTCGGGGAGGTGGGCAGCGGCGGCCCATTGTGCCTGCGCGGCCTCATAGTCGATCAGGGCGTCGAATTTTTCGGCAATCAGCGCGTAATCAGTTTGATGCGCACGCTGCAGGAAGTCAGTCCACATCGGTTGCTCCAGCAGATTGTCACGCAACTGCGCGCCCTGATCCTGCAGCTGTACGCGCTGGAATGCCGCCTCCACCATCGGCGCCGTGACATAGTCCTCGCGAAACATCATGCTTCTGGATTGCCAGGGCAAGTCCAGCCGGGTGGCCAGCGGCACCGTATACGCCAGATAGATTTCGACTTCGTCGATATCGGCGATCACATTACCGGCGCCATCGTAATGCTCAATGCGCAGGCCCTGGGCATCATACTCGGGAAACCTGGCGCCCTGCTCCTGCAACTCGGCGACGCGAGCATGGGCAATACGCCCCAGCTCATCAAGGCGCCATTTCCTCCTGGCCAGGTTGAACACGGCCCTGCGCACGGCGTCGACATCCTCGCTGAAGTAGGCTGACCAATGCAGCACGGCAACGCCCATCGAATTGAACAACTGCGCCCCGGCGTCCACGCAGGCCGCTGGGTCCCGGGCCATCAGGAACAAGTGTTCGCGTAATTCGGCGTCTTCGCCCATCGCCTCAAGCATGCGCCAGACTTTGGCGGTCAATTCCGGCAACCATACGCCGCCCCTGCCTGTCGAGTCCCCGGAGTGCCTGACGGCACGAAGAAGATTGAAAAAGCCCTCAGAGCCAAACGAGCCTTCAAGCATGTCCCATAACACTTGCCTGGAGGGCCATTCCTGCGCCGAATAACCGGTTTTCCACTGCTCGCTGTCGAGCGCGCCCCTTTTCGGCAATTGGCGATCCGGATCCCGGCCAGCGGCCTCGATGTACCGCTTGAATTGAGCAAGCAGCTCAGGCGTCAGCTCTTCACGGGTGAGGAAGGTTTTCGCCACAATCAGTGCCTTATCCGAGCCCGGCGCGAACTCGGGAATCCGCGCTATCGGGTTCTGCCGCATATCCAGAATGAAATTTTCCGGCCTGGGCACACGGAACACACTGGCAGGCCACTCCTCCAGGCTTGTGTCATTGAGCAGCAAGGTCTGTAAGCGCGGCATGCGCCCAACATCGGGTGGCAAGCCGAGTGGGTTCATGTCCAAAAACAACTCCTTGAGACGCACCCGATCTTTCAAGCGCAGGACGTCTTCAGGCGTCAGGACAATATCGTTGCCGCCCAAATGCAACCGCTGCAAATGCGGCATCTGTTCGATGGCTGACGGCACGCTTGTCAGTTGAGCAGCCTCGATCCCTAATCGACGCAGACCGCGAAAGTTGGCGAGCAGTGGCTGCACATCCGCATCCGTCAGCTGCGAGCCTTCGGTTCCCACAATGCCCAAGTAGCTGACATGGTCGAAGTTTGCAGTCAGTGCGGGCAAGGTTCTGAGCTGCTGTGCCAGGTCGTCTTCCAACCATTCGATTTTCTGCCCCAAAAGGCGCCCATTTCGATCGTAGTGCCGTGGGCCGACCTTTCTCCAGGCGTCATCCAGCGCCGTATAAATCTTGCGCCTGGCCCTCAGCACCTGGCGTTGCTGGTCACCGAACGCCTCCATGCCCTGGGGCGGTGTGCTCAACCAGTTGTGCAAGGTGGCCTGCAGGGTCTTGTACTCTTGCTCCAACGCACGCAGCCAGCTCAGGTCCAGCGCGCCGCGCTCGTTGATCAGGGCGAGCATTTCGTCCCGGGTGATTTGCGGGTACAGGCTGCGGATCCGCTCGCGCGTGATTTTTTCCCACTCAGTGCCACCCCGCCCGCTCAATGGATAGCCGCGACGCTCACCCGGCAACACGCTGGGCGGTCGAAAAAAAGGCAGTTTTTCCGGCGACATGCCCAAGGCTTTGCGCAACGGTACTCGGCCTATTGCATGCTGCTTGATCAAGCCCTTCAATTGCTCACCCTGGCCGACGTGGGGCACGCCAATCGCGTTGCGATGGGCATCGGTCAACGCATGCTGCAAAGCACCATAGAAACCATTGAGCCCATGCAGGTGCTGGCCGCGCTCATCGAAGGCTTGGTAACGCCCATCCTCCATGCGTGCCAACACCTTGCGACTACTCGCCTCCAGGGGGCCGAAGCTGGCGCGCAATGGGCCTTCAAACCGGCCTTCGCGAACTTCCAGGCGCAAATTGTCCGACCAGCCGGGCAGTGCCGGCAGTGTGTGCAGGGCCAGGGTTTCGGTGTCTGGGCCGGCCAACGCGTCGAGGTACAAGCCTTCATACGCGAGGGTCAGGCGCATTTGCTGCTGCGCCCGGCGCGCCTTTTCAGCGAGGCGCAGGGGAATGCGCTTGGCGCGGTTCATCGTGTCGCGCTCGCTCGGCGTCGCGTCCGCCAGCACTTCGCGCGCCAAAATCGTCGGCACGCCACTGAAGTCGCGCTGGATCAGCATAATCGCGGTGTCGGAGGGTGGCTGCTGCTCGACGTAGATACTCTTCATCAACCGCTCGCGCACCTCGATGGCCCTTTGTTCGAGTTTCAATCTCAGGGCCTCGGTTCTCGCCTCGGGTGTGCGGGCGGTGTAACTGCCCACCAGAGCATCGCGCTGAGGTTCGCTGAGCGCTTCGATAATGCGTATGGGCAACTGGCCGCTCATCAAATCGGCGCGGTGGACCTGCACGGTGTCCGCCCCCGCGGCCTGCTGATTACCGTATTTGATCGACGGTCCGCTCAACTCGGTGCCGGCAAATGCCTCGATCGCCTTGCTCGCTGGCCATCCCGGCAACTCCACCGCCAGGGATGCGGCATAGCTGCACAGTGCGCTGCTGAGCGAGCCCTGGCGAATGCCCTCGGCGACGTTCACCGCATCGCGATACGCCCTGAACTGGCGCAGGGTGTCGAGCAGGATCGCCGGTACCGCCTCGCCTTCCACATGCACGCGGCGCAGCACGTCCTCACTCACAGCCGCCACGCTGCGCGCCTGCTCCAACTCGGCATCGCTGAAGCCCTCCGTCACCGGGCCCAATCGCCGCATCAACGTGGCGCCTTCCCAGGTGTGCGGGCGTTCCACTTCATGGTTCCAGAGGCCAGCGCTGTTGCTCTTCAATATCGGTTGATAGGCCTCGGCACGTGTGGGATGGAGGATGCGGAATTGCTCGGTCAGCGGGTCTTGTTGCACGGCATAGCGTTTGCCCTCCAACGGCAGCACGGTCTGGCCGTTGTGCCGGTGCAGGCCTTGCTCATCCGCCGCCACTGAAGGGAGGGACGCGGTGTGCTCATAGGCCGACAAGTCGGGTTTCCAGAGCCGAGTCTTGCCACTGGGCAGGGTAACGGCCTTGAGCTGCTCGATAAACGGCGACACGGTGAAGTGCACCACGGCTGCCTGTACCGCCAGCGCCGCCAGGTTTTCCACCACGTCGGTGATGTGCGCCCAGCCCGCTTCGCGGTCGCCTTCGCTCAGCTCGATAACACCGTCGATGACTTCGTAAAGTAGTTGCCCGGCCATCGCCACAGCCATCACCACACCCAGCGGCGGCACCGCCATGGCCACCAGGTTCAGGCCGAACAGGCCGATACTCAGGTAATGCGCAGCGCGCAGTGAACGCGAGGCCTCATCGACATCGGAGGTGCTCACCGCACGATGCCGGGCGTTCTCGAACAGCCGCGTACGCAGGCTGCCCAGGCGATAGGTCCACAGGTCTGCAACTTGCCATAGGTCCGTCAGGGTGTGGGCGCGAATGTTGAATTCAGGGGCAGCGGCATGTACGCGCACGTAGGGCTGGGGTTCGCCCAGTGTCGAAGGCGTGGCAAAGGACGGAGAAGTCAGCAAGCGCCCCCACTCCGATCGCAAGGCCTGTGCACCAAACGGCTGGGGAGGTGCGTCCAGCACCAGTTCGGTCAGTCGTTTGTAGTAGTAGGCGCGGTCTTTGTCGGCAACGAACCGGGCAAAAAAATGCTGGTTCGGCGTAGCCTTCCAGCCTTGGGAGCGGTCAGCTTGCTGGATGGTTTTCGCGCTCAGGCGCTCGGTCAAATCATTGCGAAAGTCATTGAAGCTTTCATAACGCTTGATGGGATGGTCGGGGTCATCGGGAATATAGACGATGACCCAGCAGGTGTAGCCAGGCTTGGCGCAAGTGTCGATGACCAGGCAATCGTGCACATGCAGGTTCATCAGGCTCAGGCTGCGATACCCGATGGGCTTGCCGTCGCTGAGGATGTGTTTTTCCCCGGCCGCCACGCGCATCAGCAGCGCGTGGTCGCTGTCGCCAATGTCGCCTTTGAGCAATGCCAGGTACGCCGCCGCCTTGAAGGCGGCTTTCTGATGCCGGACATAACGTTCGCGCAGTTCGGCTTGGGATTTGGCGTCGTCAGGTTTCAATTGCGCCCGCAGGTGAGCCTGGTACTGCTTGCCCAGGTCCAGGTCTCGGCACAGCTGGGTGAACGCATGAATCTTCAGGGTCGTGGTGTGGCGCTCGAAATGATCGCGCACGTCCGGTTGGGTAATGAAACCTGAGGCGCTGTTGAAATAGCCCTCTCGAGTCTCCCGTTGCTCAAAGTTGCCGAGGGCAGCGTGCAGCAGGGAGAACGTTTTGACCCTGAAGCCACCGGTCTTCACGCCAAAGGCATCTTCGACCGGTACATACAGGCGCAACCAGGTTTGATTGACGTCCAGCTCGTGGCCGATAGCCTTTAGCTCGGCTTCCAGCAAGGGTTGGGCAAACGCTTGCTCCGAGCGTATGGGACTGAAGGTTTTCTCCAGTTCGTTGAGCGACTCGCAACGGGCGTCCAGCAACACTTTGAGCTGATCTTTGCGTGCCTGGGAAGCGGCGTCATACCAGCGGGGAATAGCCGGCGGCGTGTGCTTGAGGGCCTTGCGACGGGAGGGCGAACTGTTGACCAGGCAAGTGGGGATCGCCTGCTTGATCAGTTCGTAATGCTGGCCCTGCTCACCAGGAGGCGGGGTGGCGGGGTCGATGACCTGAAAGTCCGGCATGGGATGACAACCTTTTCTTGGAAGAGGTTGTCATCCTAGGCACGCCGTTTTTGCGGCTGGCGCTAACTAAATCAATGATCTGTTCAGAACTGCTCGCGCGGATTGAACGCAGCCTTTTGCGCCAGGGCCTCCCACAACGCCTTGACCTCATCATCCGCCGCCTTGGGCATGACAGCCTTGAGCTGGATGAACAGATAACCGCGCTGCCCGGCCTTGTTCAGCAAGCCATGGCCCTTGGCGCGCATGCGCTGGCCGTTCTGGCTGCCGGCGGGCACCTTGAGATTAATCTTGCCGGTCAGCGTGGGCACCGCGACTTCCGTACCCAGCGCCAACTCCCACGGCGCCAGCGGCAGGTTGATGATCAGGTTTTCACCATCCACCTCGAACTTGGCGTGTGGTGCAAACTTGATGATCAGGTACAAGTCGCCATTGGCCCCACCACCAATGCCAGGCGCACCCTGGGCCTTGAGGCGAATGCGCTCGCCATCGGCCACACCGGCCGGGATCTTCACGTTCAGGCTCTTGACGGTATTGCTGACGTGCCGGCCGGAGGCATCGTACTGGGGCACCTGGAAGCTGATCTGCTTGGACTCGGTCGACAGGGTTTCTTCCAGCGACACCGTCAACTGCATCTCCACATCCTGGCCCTTGCGCCCGGCGGGACGGCGCTGGCCGCCACCGAAAGCGTCACCGCGCGAGCCGAAGATCGAACTGAAGAAATCCGAGAAGTCGCCCGCGTCCTGGCCACCGCCAAAGCCGCCACGGCTCTGCCAGCCCGGAGGGCCCTGGAACGGCTGGCCATGCTGGCCGTATTTACGCAGCTCGTCGTACTCGGCGCGCTTGTCGGCACTTTTCAGTGCCTCATAGGCTTCGGACGCGTCCTTGAACTTGGCTTCGGCATCCTTTTCCTTGCTCACGTCCGGGTGATATTTACGCGCCAGCTTGCGATAAGCCGACTTGATCTCCTTGTCGTCAGCCGTTGGCTCGACACCGAGAATCTTGTAGTAGTCTTTGAAATCCATGGGGGCATCACCATCCGTTATCGATATCGCGCAGCCCGCCACACGGCACGCCATGGCTGGCAGCCTGGGAATTGATGTCAGGGCGCGTCATAAGTTAAATGGCGATACACGGCATCAATGCAATGGCTGTGTACCGCCTGGATATGCCCACAAGATTGGGGCAAAACATGGACTTTCAAGATAGGACGCGTCTATTTACGACGACAGACGCGTTACCCGCAACGCAAGAATCAGGCAAATCGGCCTCTTATCATGTCTTCGGTGTACTGGTAGTCCAAACGCAACTCGGTGCCAGCGGCGATATCTTCGGTAGCGAAAATGGCATTGAGTAAAAATGGCTTGCGCTTGATCTGCGCGTCAGGCCCCACGCCCAGCCACATGTCGGCCTCGACGTCGAAAGCCACGGTCTCAACGTTGTAGCCTCCCAACGCCTGGCGCAGGGGTGTGCCGTTGGCGTCGTACTCAAAGTGGGTGTTGATTCGCGACAGGATGTTGTCACCCGACAAGTGAATCGGTTCTTCCACCAGCGTGTTCCCGTGGGCAACCCTCTGGCTGCCCACCTTCATGGTATAGGTCTGTTCGCCAGGCCCGAAGATACCGAACGGCAGCACGGTACCGCCGTACACACCGACGATTTCGCCTTTGGCGATTCGGCGGTTGGCCACCACCATCGACTGGCCGATCAACGCTTTCTCGCCCGGCACTTTCACGTCTTGTTCGGTGAACGTGCGCATTTGCAGTTGCGCTTCATAGCGCGCGCCGACCTGTTCATATCCCTCGAACTGGATGTAAGGCTTGATCTGCGCCGAGGTGTAGTGGGCGCCCGAGTCCTGGGTCACCTGCTTCTCCAGCGACCTGATTCGAATAGGCCGTCCCTGATAATCCCTCAGCGGATACTTGCCGTTGTTGGCACGGACGTAGCTGCCGGCCGGATTGGGATTGGCCGTGAAATGGATTTCACGGCGCATATAGCTGAGTTCGCCCGCCGTGTATGGCCGCACCGGCATGGACTCCGAGGCCTCCACAAATTCATCGTCCGAACCTTGCGGTACCATCCCGCCCCTCAGGCCCCGGCGCTTCCAGACCCCGGTGATATCAGGCTTGGCAATCACACCGCTGCTGGTCAACAGCAACGGATTGTCCACCGCCTGTACCCACAGCACGTAGTACTCACCGTCGCCCGCGTCGGGCATGCTCGCGACAAAATATTGCTTGCCATTGAATTCAATGGCTTGCGCCTGGGAAAGTTGCAGGTTCACGGAGGTGCTTTCCACCAGCGCCTCAAGCGTTGCCGTGGGTACCAACGCCTGCGCCACTTCATCGCGGGTCAAGGTTTCAATCAACTGCGCTTCTTCAATCGCAAACTGTGCCTGCAACTCCTCGGCCTTGGCATCGTAGGCTGCGCGCGATAACGTCCCAGCCTCGAAATCACGCCGCAAAGTATCCATTTTTTGGTGATGGGGCTCGTTCTGTACTTCAAACCGTGCGCGGTATTTGTTCGCCACATAATCTTTCCAGAAGTCCCTTGAAAGCACGGCCTGAAACTCCTGTGCGGAGTTATCGAGGCTGATGACTCGCTGATAGGCATCATTAAGCATCTCCAAGGAGACATTACCCAGACGGGCGAACCGTGGCTGTTGCGGCTGGCCCGGCAACTCAAGGCGATCCTTCAGGCCATGACGATACGCCAGCCGAATCTCCACCTCTTCCAAGCGGCTGAATTCCACCTCGCGCTGAGCGGGGGTCAAGTCGTCGCGCTTGCGGATCGCAGTTCTACGCTGATCGATATCTTGCAGTGCGATCTTCTCCAGCTCCTCCAGGCGCAACAGCCCCCTGGACAGTTTCAGCAGCGCCGCTCCCTGGGACGCGTCCAGTGCGAGGGTCCTGGCGTTGTGGGTCATCAGCAGGATCTCAAGGTTGCTGAAGGTCAGGGCCGCGCGATCACAACAGGCCGCCCGGCCCGCCCATTCAAACACTTCCTTGCGCAACTGCTCGGACTCGGCGCTGTTTTGCGTGATGCCATCGATCACGTCCCACACGCGCCGCTGCAAGTCTGCATGGCCTGCTGGTGCGACTTCCAGGTCACGCAGCACTTCGAAGAAACCTTGCGCACCGGGCAGGGCCTGCAGGGCGGCCCATTGAAGTCTGCGCTGCGCAACCTGTTGCGTGGAGAACCCGGTGGACCAGCGCCGGAACGGAGCATCAGTGGCAGCCAACACCACAGGACGATCAGCCACCCGCATGACGCTGGCGACCAGCCTGTTAGTGGCTCGTTCTCCCGCACTTAGCCGGTTGCCGTAAGCGACTATGCGTTGTCGCGTCTCGACCGACAGCGGGTTCAAATCCAGATCGGTCACACGGGTGACGCGCAGGGTCTGTGCCAGTTGCTCTTCCGGCGGGGCTATCAGCGAATCGGGCAATGTGGAAATATTGTTACCTCTGAGGTACACCGCATCCAGGCTTGGTTGGCCACCCAAGCCCGTCGGCCAGCTATCAATGCCGGTTGCCCCCATGCCCAATGAACGCAGATCCGACATTTGACTGAAATCCGGCGTGATACCCAGTGGGTTTGAATTGAGCAGCAACGCCCTGAGCGTGGTGCGTGACGACAGCATCGCTGCAGAATCGGGGGTCAGGCGTATCCGGTTGTTTTGCAGGGACAGCCGGGTCAAGCCCTGCATCTGCCCCAGCGCCGGTGGCAATTCGCGCAACCGGTTACTCGACAGGTCCAGCCAGCGCACGCCTCGAAAGCCAGAGAGAAAACCTTCAGGCGACGTATTGAGGTTCATGTTGCTCAATTTGAGTGAACCGACATGGCTGAAATCCGCATCCAGATCAGGCAGGCTCGGCAGGTTCAGGCCACTGAGGTCCAGCTCCAGACCGAAGGGGTCACCCGCGTGGGTGAGTTGCTGCGGGGTTTCCCTGCGCCAGCAACTCAAGATACGTTGCTGGGCCGTTGCGCGATCACTCAGTGCCGCCACCTCGGTGGAACGTTGCCCAACCCGCACATAGCGCTGGCGCTCACCGCCGCCGGAGAACCGCCAGCCCTCCAACTGACGCAGCAGCGTGTCAAATGCCTGCTCACGCGACGCCAGCTCTGCCTCGGCGGCCTCGCCCAACGCCCAAATCATCCCCCTGGAAAACTGCACGCTGTTGTTCGGGTATAGTTTCTGCATGACCCGAAGCCTTGGATTCGCGCTGTCGAAGGCGTCCTCAAGGGCGCCTCGCAGGAGCCGCGGATGGTTCTGCGTCAGGTTCTTCCAATACTGGTCGAACTTCTGCCAATAGTCGGCCGCAAAGGGGTTGCCATGCACGATGGTGACGTTATTCGTGCGCACGACCGCTTCGAGCTGATCCGCCGGCGGCGTCAAGTGTTGCGCGGGGACCTCCTGCAGTCGGTTATTCGACAGGTCGACACGCTTCAATCCGGTCAGGCTGGTTAATCCAGAAGGCCACCGGTCAATCTGCGTACCGCGCAAGTTCAACTCCGTGAGGTTTGGCATACCACTGAAGTCGGGCAATGTACCTAACGGGTTATGCATCAGGTCCAGGTTTTCAAGCGCGCTGAGCCGGCTTAACAAGTGCGCACTGTGCGGTGTCAATCGAAGCCCGCTGAAGGTGATGTTCAACGAAGTCAGATTTTTCATTTCCCCGATCAAAGGCGGAAATTCGGCAACGTCGCCATTGAAGATCTTCAAACCCTCCAGATGCCTGAAGTTGTCGAGAAACTTGCCCGCGTTGCTCGACCAACTGATGTCGGACAGCTCAAGGTGTTGCACATGACTGAAATCTGCACTCACTGGCGGCAAATCAAACCGTTCCCCCCTGCCGTAATGCAGCTTCAGTGACGCCCCGGTTTCCCGCCGCCAGCAACGCACGACTTGATTGACCAGCTCTGTCTGAACGCTGTAGGCATTCATGGCTTGCGGCCCTTGGGCGCGCCACCACACCTTCAAGGTTTTTTTCAGTGCCCGAAACTCTTCCTCCCGCCGCGCTAGTCCCCCAGTCACGTCATCACCCAAGGATTGGATAAACGCGGTGATTTGCTCCTCGTTGAAGCTGGGAAACAACTGCCGTACACGCCCTCTGTCCGTGCGCAACGCGTTGCCAATTTTCCTGAACAGACGAAACCCCGGCCCGCCACCCAACAGACGAACCATCGGGTCATACTCCGGTTTGCGCAGTGGGTTGGCCTCCAGCACCGTAAGCAGCTCCGTGCGTGGTAAAGGGCTGCGCTGAATCGCCTGCTTGAGCTCAGCGGCGCTGCCCAGGCCCAGGCGCTGACGCTCGTCGAGCGCCAGTTGCTCCCAGATGGCACGGTAGAAATCGCCGGGCATGGAAGCCTGGAATTCGCCGCTCTCCAGCAGCACCAAGGTTCGCTTGTGCGGGAAATCGGGTGAGCCGATGGCATCGAGCACCGTGCCCTCAGGGGAATACTGGCGTAACTCCAGCCGCGAACCTCGGTGCCATCCTGGCAACGTTTCCAGGGTGCGCACGGCCAAGCGATGGCTGTCGAGTCCGGTCTGAGTGTCAAGGTGCAGGCCCTCGTAGGCACGCGCCACACGGGTTTGCTGGGCACACCATTTCGCTTGCTCGGCCAATCGCTCAGGCAAGCGACCGCTGCTGCGCAAGGCCTCCAGTTCGTTTGCCGCAGCCCCTTGCAACAGCCGCTCGGCCGCCAGGGTCGGCAAGGCCGGGAATGCGTCCAGCACACGTTGTACATCCGCATCGGGCGCGGGGTTCAGCGCTCGGTAGCGTTCTTCCAGCAACGGACCCTTGAGACTCTGCACGGCATCGCCGAGGTACTGGCGCAGTTGGCCGCAGCGAACGTCCAGGGATTGATCGGGGCTACCCGGCCACTCCTTAAGCTGCGGGTCGACACCCTGCAAGGTGTACAGCAACTCCCTGAGCAAGCGGCCCTGAGCCACGGTGCTTTCGGTCAGCACTATCACACGCTTGCGCACTGAAGTTGGCGCATCGGCGGTTTCCCACAGCACATCGCCGGTGGGGCCAATGACTTTAAGCGGTACGTTATCGGGCAGCAAACCGCGGCGCTGGAGCATGTCAAATTGCAGCACAGGATCGGCTTTCTGGTACACCAGCGGGTCGCTGCTTTTGATTTGCTCGACAAAGGTGCTGAGTTGCCGGTGCAGTTCGAGGCGCTTGATGGTGTCGTCCAGCAAGAGCGGCAGCGGCTCATGATCGACCATGGTCTGGCGCAACGCATCGGTCTCGACGCCGCTGATACGTAGCGGTTCGGACTGTCCGACGAGGCCCAGGCGCTTGTGCAGCGTGGGCTCGTCCCACGTCAGCGGTTGCTCCAGTTCATGGCTCCAGACCCCGTTATGGTTGTGCTCCAGTTCCGGCGCATAGGCATTGGGACGGCTCGGATGCTGGATGCGGTATTGACCTGTGTGTGGGTCTTGCTTGACCTGATAATGGGAGTCGTCGAACGGCACCAACTGTTGGCCTTCGTGCTCGTACAGGCCCAACGCATCGGGCTTGGCCTCGGGCAAGGGTTTGAGTGGCGATGCATAGGGCGCAAGATCAGGGTTCCACAGCACCTGCTTGCCTGTTGGCAGCGTCACCGGTTTGAGATGATCCACCGCACTCTGCCATTTGACGGCAGGCAACACCTTGGAACCGGCGGCGATGAAGGCAACGTTCAGCGCCACGGAAGCGAAATGCGCCCACATCTGGCGCGGCTCGCCCTGTTCGTAGGCCTCAATGCCCTCGAACACTTCGTAGCACATTTGCGAAGCACCCACCGCGAGCATGATCGGCCCCAGCCCCGGCACTACAAAAGCGGCCAGGTTGAACACGCTGACAGCCGCGTCGAAAAAGCTCTCCAAACGTTCGAGCCGAGCCTTGCGGTCTTCATCTTCAGTGGGCACGGCCACGGCACGTGCATCACTCAAAATCTTGCTGATATGTGCTTGGCGACTGCGCTGCCACAGGTCACCGGCAACGACCCAGTCTTGCATCGGCAACCGCGCTAACGGTGTGCGCAGCGGATAGTCTGCCCCGCCATTTCCGTTGTTGGCAGGCTGGTACAACCAATTGAACCGGGCGAAAAAACCGCCTTGGTCGCGCACCGGCACAAAGCGGCTGAAAAAGCGTCGATACGATGCGCTGTGCAGGCGTGTGCGCAAGTCAGCCATGAACTCGCTACTTGACGCATATTCCTTGACGGGCTGCTGGGGGTCACCGGGGATGTACACCACCAGCGGCTCGGAGCGGCTCGTATTTTGACGATCGGGCCCGATCAAAAGCGGCCCTACCAACACGCTATCGAATACTTTAAGTGCGGCATAAGTCACCGGTTTCCCACCAAGCCTGGGGATATCAGAACCGGTCACCACCTGCTTGAGCATTCGATAGGCATCGGCACTCAGCGCTCCGTTCAACTGCAGCCTGGCAATCTCGATGCACACTGCAAGCTGCTGGCGCTGGTGCTCCTCGAGTAGCTGCTGCAGTGCCTGGCGCTCGCCGGCGTCTGCAGGTTCAACCACCGCCTTGATATGCGCCTGGTACAGCGCGCCCAGGTCCAGAGTGCGGCAGAGCTTGGCGAACGCGTGGGGGGCGATTGCTACAGCTTGGGCATTGACCGCCGCGAAGCTCGCAATGATGTTGGGGTTTTGCGGGTTGAAGGTGGTGATCAGTTGGCAATCGGTGCACGCGCAGGGCTGTTCTTCATCGGCCTCGAAATTGGCCAGGGCGGCTTCCAGCAATGAAATGCCGCGGTATGTGTAGGTCAGCGATGCGTCATTTTGTTGTTCGAAAACAAAGGCACCGTAGAAGTCATCGCGAGCGCCTTTGGAGCCATACTTGCGCACGAAGAACACATTGCGTACATCCAGCTCCAGATTGAACTCCTTTTTGATCGCATCTTTCAGCGGTTGCTCGGCGAATGTCAGGACGTCTTCAATCTGGCCCAGGTGCGCCTCAATCGAATTAAGCGTTTCACGAAAGCGCGAATGCTGCGCCGCCAGGGTGGTTTTGTCCGTGTGGGTGGCGGCCAGGTACCAGGCAGGAATATCCATCTCGTGCTTGCCCAGTTCTTCCTGGCGTTGCGGCGTACCTTCCTTGAACCAGTTCGGCACGCGTTGTTTGAGAAAGTCGTAATGCACGCCGCGCAGGTCGGCATTGAAGGTTGCATCAGGCATAGCAGTTCGTCCGTGAGGGCAGTAAAACCGCAGCCTAACCAAGCCCCCGCCGGTTCAAGACGTAGCTATGTAGCGCGATTACGCACTGATTTACGGATCACCGGTCTACGCATCCGCTCGCGAGTGACATACACTGCGCGGCCGTTTTTTGACCGGAACCTGTTAGACATGAAAAACGAATCTCCAGCCCGTGCCTGCGGCATTGACTTCGGCACGTCCAACTCCACCGTCGGCTGGATCCGCCCCGGCGAGGAGACGCTGATCGCGCTGGAGGACGGAAAAATCACCCTGCCGTCAGTGGTCTTCTTCAACTTCGAGGAACGCCGCCCGGTGTACGGTCGCCTGGCGCTGCACGAATACCTGGAGAACTACGAAGGCCGCCTGATGCGCTCGCTCAAGAGCCTGCTGGGTTCCAAGCTGATCAAGCACGACACCAGCGTGCTCGGCACTGCCATGCCCTTCACCGACCTGCTGGCACTGTTTATCGGCCAGCTCAAGAGCCGCGCCGAAGCCAACGCCGGTCGTGAATTCGAAGAAGTGGTACTGGGCCGCCCGGTATTCTTCGTCGATGACGACCCGATGGCCGACCAGGAAGCGGAAAACACCCTGGTGGATGTGGCGCGCAAGATCGGCTTCAAGGACATCTCGTTCCAGTACGAACCGATTGCAGCGGCGTTCGACTACGAGTCCACCATCGAGAAAGAAGAGCTGGTATTGATCGTCGATATCGGCGGTGGTACCTCCGACTTCTCCCTGGTGCGCCTGTCGCCGGATCGTCGTCACAACGACAACCGCCAGAGCGACATCCTCGCCACCGGCGGCGTGCACATCGGCGGCACCGACTTCGACAAACAACTCTCGCTGGCTGGCATGATGCCGCTGTTCGGCTACGGCAGCCGCATGAAGAGCGGCGCCTACATGCCCACCAGCCATCACATGAACCTGGCGACCTGGCACACCATCAACTCGGTGTACTCGCAAAAATCCCAGCTGGCCCTGGGCAGCATGCGCTACGACATCGAAGACACCGGCGGCATCGACCGCCTGTTCAAGCTGATCGAACAGCGTGCTGGGCACTGGCTTGCCATGGAAGTGGAAGAAACCAAGATCCAGCTCACCCATCAAGACCGCCGCCACGTGCCGCTGGACCGCATCGAAGCGGGCCTGAGCGTAGACCTGAGCCGCGCGCTGTTCGAATCGTCCATCGACAACCTGCTCGAACGCGTGCGCGGCAGTGTCACGCAGTTGCTCAATGACGCCTCGGTGAGCGTGGCCCAGGTGGATACGGTGTTCTTTACCGGTGGTTCCAGCGGCATTCCGGCACTGCGCCACAGCATCTCGGCAATGCTGCCGAATGCGCGGCATGTGGAAGGTAATATCTTCGGCAGCATTGGCAGTGGTTTGGCGATTGAGGCGAGCAAGCGTTACGGCAGCTGAGTTTTAGCTGAAACCGTGGCGCGCCCTTCGCGAGCAAGCCCACATAGTTGGATCGTTGGGGTTTCAGGTAGATAGGCTTCGGCTGGCAGGCCGTCATCGCAGGCAAGCCAGCTCCCACAGGTGATCGCATTTCAATGTGGGAGCGGGCTTGCCCGCGATGGCGTCAGCCCAGGCGACACAAGGCTTAAACCATCCCACCCAGCTTCAGCTCGCTTTTCAGATAGGCATAGTAAATCGGCCCCGCCACCACCCCCGGCAGGCCGAACGCTGCCTCAAACACCAGCATCGCCAACAGCAATTCCCATGACTTGGCACTGATCTGCCCGCCGACGATTCGCGCGTTGAGGAAGTACTCGACCTTGTGGATCACGATCAAATACCCCAGCGCCGCCACCGCCACCCAGATCGACAGCGACAGCGCCACGATGGTGATCAGGGTGTTGGAGATCAGGTTGCCGATCACGGGCAGCAGACCGAGCAGGAAGGTCAGCACGATCAGGGTCTTGGTCAACGGCAGGTGAATGCCACACAACGGCAGCACCACTGCCAGGAACACCGCGGTGAAGGCGGTGTTGAGCGCGGCGATCTTGATCTGGGCGAAGACGATGTTGCGAAACGCCTGGACCAACAGGTGCAGGCGGTCGAACAGCGCGGCGGCCAGGGGTTTGCGCTTGGTCAAGTCGGGCACGCGCTGCAAGGCGATGATCGCACCCAGCACCATGCCGATCAGCAAGGTGACGAACATGTGGGCGGCGTCTTTGCCAACCAGTTGCAGTTCGCTCAGGTGCTTGCTTAGCCAATCACCGATGGCCACGCGAAACTCCGCGGCGCTGGCGGGTAAATAGGCGTCGATGGACGGCGGCAATTGCCCGCGCGCGCGGTCGACCACGCCCATGAATTTGTCCAGGGAAGCCCCGGGGTTTTCCGCTTCGTGGAGCAAGAAGCTGATGGCGCCGGCGAAGATCAAGGCCAACACGCTGACGATCAAGGTGCCCAGCAAGGCCACCGCCAGCCAGCGCGCGCGCCGGCCTTCGATCAGGCGTTGCAGTTGAGGGGTGAGCATGTTGACCAGTTCATAGACCAACAGGCCGGCCAGCAGGCTGGGCAGCAATTTCAGCGGCAGTACCAGCAGCAACCCGCCGAAAATGATGATGTAGCTGGACAGCAACAACACATGACGCTGAGAAAACGTTGGCATACAGCCTCAAAACAAACGGCGTTGAAGGATGGGCAGTCTGCCAGCCTTGGAAGAATCAAGCGAGAGCGGGTGTTGTGAATACGATCAAGTGTGGGAGCTGGCTTGCCTGCGATGCGGGCACCTCGGTGTATCCGTCATACCGAGGCGACGCAATCGCAGGCAAGCCAGCTCCCACAGGGGTTCTGCAGCATTCGTGAACTCGCGATCAGCCCTTGAGGCAGGTGCTCATGAATGTCTTGCGCGCATCACCGGTCAACGCCTTGGTTTTCGCCGACGCATTGCAGTCTTTCATCTTCTGCTGCTGCGGGGTCAGGGTCTTGGCGTCGTTGGCGGCAGGTGCCGACAGGCAGGTCTTCATGAAGGCCTTACGGTCATCGCCCTTGAGCGTCTTGGTGGTGGCCTCGGCATTGCAGGTGGTCATTTTGTTTTGCTGGGCAGTGGCGGCAAAACCCTGGGCACACATCAGCAGGCCCATCATCAACAACGGAATACGCAGCATCTTCATGGAGTTTTCTCCCTGTTACCGTGCCGACGGGCACGGCCTACAGCGCAGTGTAGTCAAAACCTGTTACAACTTCACCGGCCACGAATGTTCGCCCGCCGATATTGCTCCGGCGTGCAGCCGGCGTGGCGTTGGAACATGGCGATAAACGCCGAGGCGGTGCTGTAGCCCAGATCAAACGCCACGTGTTGCACGCTGCGGTCGCTGTCCAGCGCTTCGATGGCCGCCAGGTAGCGCAAGCGCTGGCGCCATTCGCCGAAGCTCATGCCCAGCTCGCGCACAAACTGGCGCGCCAGGGTGCGCTCGCTCACATGCACCTGCTCGGCCCATTGCGCCAGAGGGCGGTTGTCTCCCGGTTCTGCCTGCATGCCCTCCAAGACCCCAAGCAATCCCGGGTGGCGGGCGTAGGGCAGGAAGCAGTCGTGGACCGGCGCCTGCCTGAGCTGGTCCACCAGCACCTGGGCCAGGCGGATGTCGGCATCGGTGCGCGGTGCATTGACATCGCGCAGGGCGAAATCCTTGAGGATCGCCTTGAGAATGTCGCTGATCGCCAGGGTGCAAGGCTGCTGCGGCAACTGCTCGCACAGCTGCGGCGCCAGCCCTACGGAGTGGTAGACAATCGCCTCGGCATTGTAGGAGCTGTGCTCGGTAAGCGGCGGCACCCACACGGCGTATTGCGGTGGCGACATGAAGCGATTGCCCGCCACTTCCATGCGCATCACGCCGCTGGCCGAGTAATCCAGCGAGCCCCATGTGTGCTGGTGGGGGGTGCATTCGGTGTCCGGGGCAAAATCGGAATACCGAAAGTACACCGGGCTGGGCAGGCGGGCGAAATCGGGCAGGCGTACGGTGTGTCGGGACATATTGTCTGGATTCAACGCTCAGTTGTCTGGATCGCAGTATAGGCTTCGATCCAGACAGAGGATAATCCTGCCTCGTCAACACACTGGGTTTCTTTTCAATGCAATACGCGTATCCGCTGCTGGCTATCTTTATCTGGGCCGGCAACACCGTGGTCAACAAATTGGCCGTGGGCTCGATCTTCCCGGCTGAAATCGGCTTTTACCGCTGGCTGTTCGCTGCGTTGCTGTTCACGCCGTTCATGCTCAAACCGGTGGTCGCCCACTGGCCGCAGATCCGTCCCAACCTGGGCAAGATCTTTATCCTCGGCGTGCTCGGCATGGCGGTGTATCAAAGCCTGGCCTATTACGCCGCGACGCTGACCAGCGCCACCAATATGGGCATCATCCTGTCTCTGATGCCGTTGATGGCGCTGACCGCCGCGATCATCAGCCTTGGCCAACGCCTGACCTTCGGTGCGCTGACCGGCGCGGTGCTGTCGTTCGCAGGCGTGATCGTGGTGGTGTCGGCCGGCAGCCTGGGCGCGTTGCTGCAACATGGGGTCAACCTGGGCGACGGCATGATGCTGGTGGCAACATTGGCTTATGCGGTCTACAGCACCCTGCTGAAAAAATGGCAGCTGCGCCTGCCGCCGTTGGTGCTGCTGTATTTGCAGGTGCTGGTCGCGGTGATGGTGCTGCTGCCGCTGTATCTGTTCTCGGCCAAGGCCGGTTTGGGCTGGGCGAATATTCCGCTGGTGCTATATGCCTGCCTGCTGGCTTCGATGCTGGCACCGCTGGCGTGGATGCACTCGGTCAAGACCCTGGGGCCCAGCCGTACCACGTTGTTCTTCAACCTGCTGCCGCTGATTACCGCGCTGATTGCGGCGGTGGTGCTGAAGGAAGAGTTGGCGCGGTATCACCTAGTGGGTGGCTTGCTGACCCTGGGTGGAGTGATCCTGTCGGAGCGCTGGACCACACCGGTCAGACGCCCTCAGGACACATCCTGTTAAATCCGATAAAACTTTTCGCCTGGCCCGGGACTCACAACCAATAGCGATCACGCCGGCAGAGCGTGGCGTACAACCGGATTAGCCCCAGGAGATTGAAATGACTCAAGCACAACTGACTGACGTTGCGACCCTGCGCAGCCGCGCCCGCCAGAACGTCGAAAACGGTGCCGTGACCGAAGGCTACGACGCCGACCGTCAGGAAATCATCCGACTGCTCAACGAGTCGCTGGCCACTGAACTGGTCTGCGTGTTGCGCTACAAGCGTCACTACTTCATGGCCAACGGCCTCAAGGCCAGCGTGGCTGCCGATGAGTTCCTGGAACATGCGACCCAGGAAGCCGAGCACGCTGACAAACTGGCCGAGCGTATCGTGCAACTGGGCGGCGAGCCGGAGTTCAACCCCGACCTGCTGTCGAAAAATTCCCATGCGCAATACGTGGCGGGTAACACCTTGAAGGAAATGGTCTACGAAGACCTGGTGGCCGAGCGGATTGCAGTAGACAGCTACCGAGAGATCATCCAGTACATCGGTGACAAAGACCCGACTACCCGCCGCATCTTCGAAGACATCCTGGCTCAGGAAGAAGAACACGCGGACGATATGGCGGATATTCTGCAGGATCTGTAATAACTAACACCGCAACATCCCCCTGTGGGAGCGGGCTTGCTCGCGATAGCGTTGGATCAGTTGATAAATCATTGACTGATACCCCGCTATCGCGGGCAAGCCCGCTCCCACAATTACTTCACGGTCTTGGGCGCCTTGCCTTCCTTCATCTGTTGCAGCAACGGTGCGCACTCATTGGGCTCGCCACCGCTTGGGGCAACCAAGGCGAGCAAGCCGGCGGCCGGCCCGGCGATCACGCCCAGGGCGACCATGCCTGCACCACGTAGCGCCAACGGAATGGCTTTCACGCCAGCATTGGGCTTGATGAAAGGTCCATTGACGTAAAGCGGTGAACGCAGGGAGAACAGGCGAAAACCCTTGGATTCCGGCGTGATGGTCAGGTCCAGTTGCTCGGTGGCCATATTCGCGGTGCCGTCGATGTAGATGATCGCGTTCTCGGTATCGAACACAAACAACCGTGTGGTCGCCAGGCCCGTCTTGATGCCGAAGTCCGCCGCCGCGCAGTTGATCTTTACCTCTTCGTCGCCGAACAGGCGGCCGACCACGTAGTTGCCCACGTTGAGCCCGGCGATTTCCATCAGGCTTCGGCTGATGGCACCATCGTTGATGAGCATCTTCAGGTCACCGTTGGATGTGCCCAACAGTGCCGCCACCGAGTTACCGCGCCCGGTAATATCAGCATCGCCGTTGAGTTCACCGAAGCTGGTTTTCATCGGTTCGAAAGTCGGGAACAACTGCTTGAGCTTGAAGTTGCGCGCCGTCAGCTTGGCGCGGCCCTCCATCGGCGTAGTGCGGCCGTTCAAGCGAATCTGCGCATCGAGCTTCCCACCGGCCACGCCAAAGCGCAGGGGTTCGAGGCTCAGTTGGCCGTCGTTGAGCACCAGGTGCGTATAAAGATCGGTAAAGGGCAAATCGGCGCTGTGCACGATGCGCTTGCCGGTGAACTCGACGTCGGCATCCATATCGCGCCAACGCTCGGTGCGGAACTCCTCAACCGGCAGCACTTTGGTGGCCGGCTGTTTGCTTTCACCGCCACGGGCTTTTTGTTTGGCGTTGGAGTCCGCGCCAATCAAAGGCGCCAGGTCATCCATCAGCAGTTGGTTGGACACCAGCGCGCCACTGAGCTTGGGGCGTGGCTGGCTGGCGACATAGGCCAGGTCGCCGTGGATGTCGCTGTTGCCGATCTTGCCGTTGAAGTTCTCGTAGCGGAAGGAGGCGCCGCTGGGCTCATGCAGTTTGGCGATCAGGTGGCCGTCGGTGGAATAGGCCGGCGAATCCGGCAGGGTCACGCCGGTCAGCGGATACAGGTTGCCCAGACTGCTGCCTGAAAGCTTCAGGCGCAGGTCCAGGGCGCCGAGGTTCAGCGGGTCGGTCAGGGTGCCGGCCAGGGCGATGCTGGTGTCCGCGATCTTGACCTGGGCTTGCAGCGGGAACGGCTTGGCCGCGTCCTGCAAGGCCAGCAAGCCACCGATCTTGCCCGTGCCCGCGAGCTTCTGACCATGATATTGACCTTTGACCTTGAGGCCGAACGCGTAGTCCTGGGGCGCCGAGCCTTTTTCCAGGGCCTTCTTGGCATCGGCGTCGCCGACGATTTCACCGAAGGGGATCGGCTTGCCCAGCGGGTCGATGATCACATCCAGCTGGGTCTTGAGGCTTTGATCGTCAAGGGTCACATGGCCTTTGTCGAAGCCGATGGCGCCAATATCCACCACCCAGTTGGACGGTTCGGCGTTGGGGTCCTTGGGGTCGAACTTGAACGTCCAGTTGGCGCGGCCATCCGCCAGGCGCTGCAACTGGGCACTGGGTTCGGTGAGGTCGATGCGGGGGATCACCACACGCTGCACCAGCAAGGCCAGGGGCGAAATGCGCAGCTCAACCTTCTTGAGCGTGACCATCTGCGGTTGTTTCGACCAATCGGGGTTACCCAGGGTCAGGTCTTCGGCAATCACATGGGGCCACGGCACCCAGGCGCGCCAGCCGCCTTCATCGGGCTCACGCTGCCACACCACCGCGAGGTTGCCGTTAATGGCGAATGGACGATGCAGTTCTTCGGAGACTTTGGCATTGAGGGGCGGCTTGATGCGGTTCCAGTCGAAGAACACCAACACCAGTACCACGATGGCAATCAACAGAACGAAGCTGGCGCAGCTCCAAGCGAGAATTTTACGAGTGCGCGTCATTGCACAGGACTCCTGAATACGACTGGCTGGGCAACAGCCTTTTAAACAGCTTATAGGACTACGACTGGCAAAGTGCCTGGGGGTTTAACGCAACGGCGGATTTAGCCGAAAAAAGCGATTTTCCTGATCAACCAGACAATTTTCCCCATCGACGACGCACCATTGTTACCCAGGTTCGTGTCGAAAATACCCACATCGGTGCAAAGCCGCGGGCTTGAGAGGCTCGATCTAGAGCCTCCCGCGAGAACAATCAATTCTGTTGATTATTACCATTGTGTTTATGAACTTTTATATCGACTTATCAAGGGTAACATTAGCCCTGTACCCACTTTATCGCCCTCCCTAGGAGCAACCATCATGAAACGCCAATTACTCGCTACCGTTCTGTTATCTGTCCTGGCTTCCAGCGCCTTTGCCCTGCCAGCTGCCGAACAGGCCACCCCACAGAACAAAGCCCAAGCAGTGCAAACCAGCCAAACCGTGGCTCGCAGCGGTTCGCAAGAAGACGAAAACCGTGATTACGCCAAAGGCGCCGTAGCTGAAAATGGCTACAACCGTCTGCAAGAGAAAGGTTTGGTCGAAGGCGGTGCTGAACAAGCCAACAAACGTGCCTACACCGAAGGCGTTGCTGAAGGCGGTGCCGACCGTCTGCAAGAACTGCATCAAGCACAGAGCTAAGCCTGTGGTGGCCCAGAAAAAAGCCCGATCTGCCGATCGGGCTTTTGCTTTTATATAGACCGCGTCACGCCCCGCCCCTGCCAAGTTCGACGCCGGCAAAGCGCTTTTGCTAGAGTGCGTCGCTGTACTTGCCGACAAAGCTCATCCGCTCATGCTGCCCCGCGCCGAACAGAAGCAACAGACCCGCCTCGCCCTGATGGACGCAGCCCGCCATCTGATGGAGTGTGGCCGTGGGTTTGGCAGCCTGAGCCTGCGTGAAGTGGCCAAGACGGCGGGTATCGTGCCCACCGGTTTCTATCGCCATTTCGCCGATATGGACCAGTTGGGGCTGGTACTGGTCAGCGAGGTCGGCCAGACCTTTCGCGCCACGATCCGCCTGGTGCGCCACAACGAATTCGTGATGGGCGGCATCATTGATGCCTCGGTGCGCATCTTTCTCGATGTGGTTTCGGCTAACCGCTCTCAGTTCCTGTTCCTGGCTCGCGAACAGTACGGCGGCTGCCTGGCCGTGCGCCAAGCCATCGCCGCCCTGCGCGAAGACATCACCCGCGACCTGGCCGCCGACCTGACGCTGATGCCCAAACTCCAGCACTTGGATGCCGAAGGTTTGCATGTGATGGCCGACCTGATCGTCAAGAGCGTGTTCGCCACCCTGCCCGATATCATCGACCCACCGGCCCACGCCCTGCCGGCCCACCTTACGCCCCAAGCGAAAATCACCCAGCAACTGCGCTTTATCTTTATCGGCCTCAAGCATTGGCAAGGGCTGGGCAGCACCGAATAAAGCAATCAACCCGCCGTGTGGAACCGTTTGGCGGTGGTGTAGTGCTTGTTCCAGTAGCTATTGCTCAATGAATCGATACGAATGGTTTTGCCGGTGCGCGGCGAATGAATGAATTTGCCGTGGCCAATGTAAAGCCCGACATGGCTGACCTGGCCGCGCCCGTTGCCTTTGAAAAACACCGCATCCCCAGGCTTCAACGCATTGCGCTTGATGGTCGCCGCCGATGAACGGTGCATGGCCGTGGTGGTGCGCGGTATCTGGATATTGGCCTGGGTCTTGAACAGGTACACCAGGAAGCTGCTGCAATCGAAGCCCTGCTCCGCCGAGGTGCCGCCCCACTTGTAGGGCGTACCGAGCAACTCATGGGCGCGGTCGATCACGTCGTCGATGGAAGCCGGCTTGAGGCTTTGCAGCGACGAGCCGAAGCTGGCGCGGGGCTGAAAATTGGCCGATGCCGATGAAATAAAGAAGGTCAGGCTGACCAGGCATATACAGAAAATTGATCGAAGCATGATGAACGTCGCGGTGGTATTAAACAGGGCGCATAGCCTAAAGAACCCTCAGGTAATCTCATGAACTCCAAATCCTCATGATTCGTAGGACAAATCCTAAAAACTGCCTACAGAGAAAAAGATGAAAGAAATTTCATCAAGACAAGCGCCTCCATCAACGCAAAACGCCCTTCGCCGGTGCTATAAACCTCGCCACGCACCAAATTGATTCACGCACTGAATTATCTGACGCCCTATTGAGCAGCATGCCTGCCTGACTACAGGGAATTCCGACTCAATTCCGTGATTGGCAAGCCCCTTGCTCTAGGTCTTTCATCGCTCACAGCTGGAAGCTCTCTGATGCTGGTGATACATCGCCGAATCGCCCCCCAAGCCCTCTGGGCCGCCGAGTTGCTGCTCAATTACGAAGCCCGCAGCAAAAGCCGCCTGCGCTGTTTCAGTGCCGACGGTGAAGACGTCGGCCTGTTTTTGGAGCGGGGCCAGCCGCCCTTGCACGATGGCGAATTCCTACAGGCAGAAGACGGACGCGTCGTACGGGTGTACGCCCGCCCTGAACAACTGCTGCATGTCACCTGCCGCAACGCGTTCGAGTTGACTCGCGCCGCCTATCACCTAGGCAACCGCCATGTAGCCCTGCAAGTCGGTGACGGTTGGCTGCGCCTGCTCGATGACTACGTGCTCAAGGCCATGCTTGAACAGCTGGGTGCCGATGCACAGACCATCGAAGCGCCGTTTCAACCCGAGCACGGCGCCTATGGCGGCGGCCATCATCATTCGCGCCATGGGGATGAAGACTTCAACTACGCCCCCAAGCTGCATCAGTTCGGCGTACGTCTATGAACCCAGCCTGGGCGCTTCTACGCCTGGCCAGTCCGCAATTGCCGATTGGCGGCTACAGCTATTCCCAGGGCCTGGAAATGGCGGTGGACAACGGCCGCGTACAGGATGCCGCGAGCGCCCGACGCTGGATCAGTGACCAGTTGCTGCTCAACCTGGCGCGTTTCGAAGCACCGCTGTTGCTCGCCCATTGCCGCGCAGCCATCGAGCAGGACTGGGCACAACTGGCGCAGTGGTGCGACGAGCATCGCGCCAGCCGTGAGAGCTGGGAGCTGTATCAGGAAAGCCGCCAGATGGGCTACTCCCTGCAACAGTTGCTCAACGGCTTGCCGGAACTGGACGACAGCGCCCGTGACTTTCTCGCTCAACGCGACGAACCGCACCTGGCCCTTGGCTGGGCCTTGGCCGCGCGCGCCTGGCACATCAACGCCGACGACGCCCTCGCCGCCTGGCTGTGGAGCTGGCTGGAAAACCAATTGGCCGTGCTGATGAAAACCCTTCCACTGGGCCAGCAAGCCGCCCAGCGTCTAACCAGTGAACTGCTGCCGCTGCTGCAACAAGCCCAGCAGGATGCCGAGCGCATTAACCCTAACCATTTGGGCAGCGCTGCTTTTGGCCTGTCCCTGGCGTGCATGGCCCACGAGCGCCAGTACAGCCGCCTGTTCCGTTCCTGATTCTGGAGAAGCACATGAACACACAACCCCTGCGCGTCGGTATCGGCGGCCCGGTAGGCTCGGGCAAGACCGCCCTGACCCTGGCCCTGTGCCTGGCGCTGCGCGATCGCTACAACCTGGCGGTGGTGACCAACGACATCTATACCCGTGAAGATGCCGACTTCCTGGTGCGCAACCAGGCCCTGGCGCCGGAGCGCATCATCGGCGTGGAAACCGGCGGCTGCCCACACACGGCGATTCGCGAAGATGCCTCGATCAACCTGGAGGCCGTGGACCAACTCAACCGTCGTTTTCCGGGCCTGGACCTGATTCTGGTGGAGTCCGGCGGCGACAACCTGTCGGCCACCTTCAGCCCGGAACTGTCGGACCTGACCATCTATGTGATCGATGTGTCTGCGGGCGACAAGCTGCCGCGCAAGGGCGGGCCTGGCATTTGCAAATCCGACCTGCTGGTGATCAACAAAATCGACCTGGCCCCGCTGGTCGGCGCGTCGCTGGACCTGATGAACAGCGACACTCAACGCATGCGCAACGGCAAACCCTTTGTGTTCAGCAACCAGAAAACCGGGGTCGGCCTGGATGACATCGTCGCCTTCATCGAACGCCAGGGCCTGCTGACCGCCGCCTGATCAACCCATAAGGAACCTGTCCATGAGACTCAACAGACTTTTCGCCGCCGCCGCGCTGCTGCTCGCGCCTGCCCTGGCCTTCGCCCATCCGGGCCATGGCGACAATGGCCTGATGGCCGGTATCAGCCATCCCCTGGGCGGCCTCGATCACTTGCTGGCCATGCTTGCGGTAGGCCTCTGGGCGGCCCAACAAAAAGGCGCCGCGCGCTGGGCGCTGCCATGCACCTTTGTCGGCACCATGCTGATCGGCGGCGTGCTGGGTTTTGAAGGGCTGCAACTGCCGGCGCTGGAAAGCGGGATTGCTGCTTCGGTGCTGGCCTTGGGCCTGGCGGTAGCATTGGCGGTGCGGCCGCCGCTGTTCGTGGCCGTGGGCGCCACGGCGTTGTTTGCGCTGTTTCATGGCGTGGCCCATGGCCTGGAACTGCCGGATATGACCAGCCCTTGGGCGTATGCCGCTGGGTTTGTGGGGGCGACCGCGGCGTTGCATGCAGCCGGTTATGCAGTCGTGCGCTTTTTGCCAGCTGCTGCTGCACCCTTGGTGCGAGTGGCCGGGGCGGCTTCGGCGGCGACTGGGGTGTGGTTGCTGGCGGGCTGATTTGCGGCACTGCTGAGGGCCTCTCGTTCCCACGCTCCGCGTGGGAACGCAGCCGAGGACGCTCTGCGTCCCAAAGCATGACGCAGAGCGTCATAAAATGCATTCCCACGCAGAGCGTGGGAACGATCAGCCTGCTACCATGCGCGCCTACACCCCTGCCGTGACGACGCCAGCCAATGCCCATCGCTTCCCCCTCTTCCCTGACGCCTGTGCTCACGCACTTCCATGACCTGATCGTGCCTCTCTGGCAAGGCCCGGGCTGGAATGCCGACCTGGCACTGCCCTTTGAGGCCCTGGACGCCGACCACCAGCCACTGCCCCCCCAGCGCTATCGCGCCATGGCCTGCGCCCGGCAGCTGTACCTGTTCGCCAGCCTGATCGGCGAACCCGGCGCGGCTTTCGCCGAAGAACGTGCGGCAGCGCTGTTTCGCTCCCTGCAACGGCACTTTCATGATGCCGAACACGGTGGCTGGTTCTACAGCATCGACCCTGCCGGCCAACCGCTGGACAAGCGCAAAGACCTCTACACCCACGCCTTCATTATTTTTGCCTGCGCCCATTACTGGGCCAAGATGCGTGAGCCGTTGGTGGAATCGGTGCTCAACGCTGCCCTGGAAGTCGTCGCCCAACGTTTTGCCACCGGTGACGGCTTGTACGAGGCCGTACTGGAACGCAATTGGGCCTCCCTCAACTCAGGCCCGTTGCAAAACCCGCTGATGCACCTGGCCGAAGGTTTCCTGGCCACCCTCGCAGTGCGTGAGGACGCCGAGGTACAAGCGGCCCTGCTGGCACTGGCGACGGCCATGCAGCAACGTTTCATCGACCGCGAGCACGGCGTGATGATGGAAAAACCTGTGGGCGCTGTGGATAACTGGTTTGAGCCGGGGCATCAGTTCGAATGGTTCTTTTTGCTCGAGTCTTCAGCTGCGCTACGCGGCACCGCGCTGCATGGCTCGCTGACACGGGCATTTGCCTATGCCGAGCAAAAGGGTGTGGATAAGTTAAGCGGGGCGGTCAGCGGCATGCTCGCGCTGGATGGCACGGTGCGCGACGGTACCCAACGGATCTGGGCACAGGCGGAGTACCTGCGGGCGCTGACATTGCGACCAGGTAGCGAAGCGGTGCTGCAGCGTCAGTTGCAGGCGTTGCAACAGCGCTTTTTGCATGCCAAGGGTTGGCATGAATGCCTGGATGCCGAGGGTAAGGTGAGCCGACGGGATATGCCTTCGACTACGCCCTATCATTTGGCGACTTGCTATCAGGGCTTGGTCCAGCATCTGGGCTGACCTGCAGGGCCCATCGCAGGCAAGCCAGCTCCCACAGTTGATAGTGTTCGCACATTTAAATGTGGGAGCTGGCTTGCCTGCGATAGCCTCACCTCGCTCTAACAGACTTTAGGCAATCCACTTGCGATCCCCGGTAAAACTGATCGTCAACCACCGCGCCGCATCCGCCGCCCCCAGCCCTGTGGATATCTCTTCCCGCAGCCCATCGAGAGTCGCGACGTTATCCACCGGGTAATTCGCTGGCAGCACCACATGAATTTCGATAAACCGCGCACGCCCGTGCTTCTGCACATAGGACACATAGTCGTCGAAACCATGCTTGGCCTGCGCCGCGTCCATCACTTCGCGGACCTTGTCGTCCAAGTGATCCGGCGCGATGCCCAACACTTCGCGCAGCGCCGGGCGCAGGATCTTGAATGCTGGCGCCAGCATGCTCAGGGCCAGCAGGATCAGAATCAACGGGTCCACGTAGACCGCCCACTCGCCATAGCCCTGGGACTTGAGCAACAGTGCGGCCAGGAAGCTGATCAGCAAGCCCACCGACAGCATCGCGTCCACCAGCCAACTGATGTTGTCGAACTGGATCAATGACGATTTGAGTGTGCGATTGCGGTAGCGCACATAGAAGAAGTAGGCGAACTCCACGACGGTAAACACCGCCGCATAAATGATCACCAGCCCTAACTCGATTTCGCGCCCGCCATTGATAATGCCAAACACGCCATTGAGGAACGCGTAGATGGCGATCAGCAGCAGGAAACTGCCTTCGATCAACAGCACCATTGGCTCCAGGTGCCAATAGCCGAACTGGAAACGCTCGTTGCTTTTCTTGGCGATCAGCTTGGCCGTGATCAGCATCAGCACCTTGATGGCGGTGGCGATCAGCGAGAAAAAGCCGTCGAACAGAATGGATTGGGCGCCGGATATCACACCCGTGACAATCCCGGCGATCGCGACTGCGAACATCAGGATAGTCGATTGTTTGAGCAGTGCCTGCTCACCTCGGTTACTCACATTGCCTCCTGTCAAAACCTTTAAACCGCTGGGTGCGGTGGGGTTTTCAGGCGGGCAGTGTACCTTATGCCGCATTTTGGCCGATTTGCCGCCATCGCAGGCAAGCCCCCTCCCACATTTGGATGTGTGAATACCGTCAAATGTGGGAGCTGGCTTGCCTGCGATGGCAGCGACGCGGTCTTAGCCTTTGGCCCCACGCTCAATCGCAAACCCAGCCCAGGTCTGGCTCACCGGCATCAACTCCAGGCGGTTGATGTTCACGTGCGCCGGGGTGTTCATCACCCAGAAAATCGTATCGGCAATGTCCTGCGGCTGGATCGGCTCGGCACCTGCGTAGGTGGCGTCATAACGCGCCTGGTCACCGCCGAAGCGCACCAGGGAGAACTCGCTTTCACACAAGCCCGGCTCGATATTGGTCACGCGCACGCCGGTGCCTTGCAGGTCGCAGCGCAGGTTCAACGAAAACTGCTTCACGAACGCCTTGGAACCGCCATACACATGGCTGCCCGGGTACGGGTAGTTACCGGCGATGGAGCCCAGGTTGATGATCCCGGCCCCGCGGCCATGGGCAATCAGGCGCGGCAACAGCAGGTTGGTGGTGGTCAGCAGGCCCTTGATGTTGGTATCGACCATGGTTTCCCAATCGTCGAGGTCGCACTTGGGCGCAGGGTCGGTGCCCACGGCCAGGCCGGCGTTGTTGATCAGGCCGCGCAGCGTGGCGAACGACGGCGGCAGGTTGGCGATGGCCTCCTCCATGCCTTTGCGGTCGCGCACATCCACCACCAGGCCATGCACTTCGGTCTGCTTGGAAAGCTCTTGGACCAAGGCATTCAAGCGCTCGGCACGACGACCGGTGAGCACCAGTTTCCAGCCGGCCTCGGCAAAACGACGGGCACAGGCTTCGCCGAAACCTGAAGTAGCGCCAGTGATAAACAGCGTGTCGGACATGGTGTTCTCCTTGCGGGCATCGGGAAAAAAACAGCCAGCAGAATGCCCTTACGCCGCGTTTGCGGCAACCGCTGTGCATACACGCGCATGCTTGACTGATCACTTTTTAATCAAGCGACGCAAAGCCTTATAAACCGTAGCTTGCAGCCATATGCGCGCAGGTTATCCACAACTGCGCCCACAGTCTTTGGGGGCAAGTGCAAACGGCTCAAAGCCACTGTGTACAAGGGTTGCAGGCGGTTTTATAAAGTTTTTTGCTTGACCTGGGCGCGCGCCTATGTAGCCGCTGACAAATGCAGAAAAACACAACGATGGCTCCAGGCCAGTCATTGCGGCCCCTGCGCGCGTCTTTCCAGAGTTTAATCACAGACTTATCCACAGGCCGGAACGTCTTATTTCGTTCATATACCTGTGTCTTTAAACAGGTTGACAAACCCTTGATACGGTCGCGAAAAACACGCTGATCGAAAAACAACCAACACGCTACAAGCCACGTGGTTAAAGGCTTTCAGCCAGCTACTCCCACGTTACCCACAGCCGGTTCCACAGTGGATGGGGACAAGTCAAAACTGTGACAAAACAGGGATTTGCGGCGGCTATATGTCGCGCTTTTGAGGTGGGCTGGATTTGTTTTCCACAATTTGGTGGAGCGCTTGTGGACATCGCAAAAACAAATGTGGGAACCGGCTTTGGGTGGGAGCTGGCTTGCCTGCGATGCGGCCACCTCGGTATGTCAGCTAAACCGAGGTGATGCTGTCGCGGGCAAGCCCGGCTCCCACATAAGGCCCGGTTCCCACAGGGTTGATGCGCCTGGATCTTAGGTCAGTGGCCGCCCAGGTAGGCGTTGCGCACGTCCTCGTTCACCAGCAACTCCTTGCCGGTGCCGGTCAGACGAATCTCACCATTGACCATCACATACGCTCGGTCCGACAGGCGCAGCGCATGGTTGGCGTTCTGCTCCACCAGGAAGATGGTCATACCGGTGGACGCCAGCTCGCGCAGGGTGGAAAAGATCTGCTTCACCACAATCGGCGCCAACCCCAGGCTTGGCTCATCGAGCAGCAACAGCTTGGGCCGGCTCATCAGCGCACGGGCGATGGCGAGCATTTGTTGCTCACCACCGGACATGGTCATCGCCCGCTGGTTGCGCCGCTCCTTGAGCCTGGGGAACAGCTCGAACATGCGTTGCATGTCCTCGCTGGCGAACTTGTCGCCAATGGGGATAGTGCCCATCAGCAGGTTTTCCTCGACGGTCATGTCGGGGAACACCCGCCGCCCTTCCGGCGACTGCGCAATGCCGTTGGAAGCGATGTAGTGGGACGATTTGTGGGTAATGTCGACGCCGTTGTAGAGGATCTGCCCCGACTCGGCCCGAGGCTGACCGAAGATCGACATCAGTAACGTGGACTTACCCGCGCCATTGGAGCCGATCAGGCTGACGGTTTCGCCTTCGTTGATGTGCAGCGAGACTTTTTTCAGGGCCTGGATCGGGCCGTAGAACACGTCCAGGTCCTTCATTTCGAGGATAGGTGCACTCATACCAGCTCCTCTTCATCCGCGCCCAGGTAGGCGGCGATCACTTTCGGGTCGTTGCGGATCGCATCCGGGCCGCCTTCGGCGATCACGTTGCCGTGGTCCAGCACCACAATGTGGTCGGAAATACTCATCACCATGCCCATGTCGTGTTCGATCAGCACCACCGTAAGGTCGTGTTCGTCGCGCAGCAGGCGAATCATCGCGCTGAGGGCTTCGGTTTCCTGTGGATTGAGGCCCGCTGCCGGTTCGTCCAGGCAGATGATCTGCGGCCGCGTGCACATGGCGCGGGCGATTTCCAGGCGGCGCTGCTGGCCGTAGGAGAGCTCGCCGGCCAGACGGTTGGCGCAGTCCACCAGGTCGACTACTTCCAGCCAGTAGAATGCGCAGTCCAGCGCATCGCTTTCGGCCTTGCGGTAGCCTTTGGTATTGAGGATGCCGGCAAGCATGTTGCGGTTGACCCACATGTGCTGGGCCACCAGCAGGTTTTCCAGCACCGACATTTCCTTGAACAGGCGAATGTTCTGGAAAGTGCGCGCCAGGCCGGCACGGTTCACCAGATGGGTGCCGCCGAACATCTTGTAGTACACGCGGCTGAGGAAGCTTTTGGGCGAGACAAAGTCGGTGGCCTCAAAGCGCTCACCCAGCAACTGAATGACGTTGGTTTGCTTGCCCCGCACGTTGAGCTCGATCTTGCCGCCACTGGCTTTGTAAAAGCCGGTGAGGCAGTTGAACACCGTGGTCTTGCCGGCGCCGTTGGGGCCGATCAGGGCGAAGATCGAGTTGCGTTTGACCTGTAGGCTCACATCACTGAGGGCCTTGATGCCCCCGAAGTGCATCATCAGGTGTTCGACAGACAGCACGACTTCCTTGCTCATGGCGCTACCCCCTTGCGTGGCGTCACACCGGTACGACTAATCCGAATCAAGCCACGCGGTCGCCAGATCATCATCACCACCATCAACACCCCAAACAGCAGCACACGGTACTCGGAAAAACTACGCAGCAGTTCCGGCGCCACGGTCAACACGAACGCTGCGATCACCACGCCGACCGTCGAGCCCATGCCGCCCAACACCACGATGGCGAGGATCAACGCCGACTCGAAGAAGGTAAACGACGATGGGTTGACGAAGCCCTGGTAGCTGGCAAAGAACACCCCGGCCAAACCGGCGGTGGACGCGCCGATGGTGAAGGCCGAGAGTTTGACCAGCACATGGTTCAGGCCCATGGAACGGCAGGCGATTTCATCTTCGCGCAGGGCTTCCCAGGCGCGACCGACCGGCATGCGCGTCAGGCGATGCTTGATGTACAGCACGGCCAGCACCACCAGAAACAGCACGATGTAGATGAACATGAACTTGATGTTGGGGTTGTAATCGATGCCGAAAAACTCGTGAAACGGAATGCCGCCATCCTTCGCACGCTTGCCGAACTCCAGGCCCAGGAAGGTCGGTGACGGCACGGGCATCCCGTTCGGGCCGCCGGTGAACGACAGCCAGTTGTTGAGCACCAGGCGTATGATTTCACCAAAACCCAGGGTCACGATGGCCAGGTAGTCACCGTGCATTCGCAGCACCGGGAAGCCGAGTATGCACCCCGCCAACGCCGCCGCGATGGCCGCCAGTGGCAGCACCGTCCAGAAGCCCAGGCCCAGGTATTGATAACCCAGCGCCAGGCCGTAGGCACCGATGGCATAGAACGCCACGTAACCCAGGTCGAGCAGGCCCGCCAGGCCCACCACGATGTTCAGCCCCAGGCCGAGCAATACGTAGATCAGCCCCAGGATCACCACGGTGAGCAGGTACTTGTTGGCAAAGATCGGGAACACGATGGCGATCACGATCAACGCCGGGATGATCCAGCGCAGCCGCGACTTGTAGTCCGGTGGCAGCACGTGCACGCCGGAGCCGCTGCTCTCGAACCCCTGCAGGATCTTCACGCCCTTGGAAGTTTGCAGGAACAGGCTCAAGGCAAAGCGCCCGGCCATCACGATAGCGACCAGCACGGCAACCCGCGCAGGTTCCAGGTTGAAGCTGTAGCCGTCGAGCACCACGCCGACAATCGGGCCGAATACGATCAGCGAAATCAGCCCCGCGAGGACCGTATCGACCACACTTTTCTTGATATCAATGGATTTGGCAGCAGACATGTTTACACCTTCGCCACAAGTGGGCGACCAAGCAGGCCCTGAGGACGGAAAATCAGAATCACCACCAGCAGGGAGAAACTGAACACGTCTTTGTAGTCAGAGTTGATCAACCCCGAGAACAGCGACTCGGAGATACCGAGGATGATCCCGCCCAGCATCGCCCCAGGCAGGGAGCCGATGCCGCCGAGGACCGCCGCGGTAAACGCCTTGATGCCGATGATGAAGCCGGCATAGAAGTCGAAGGTGCCGTAGTTGAGGGTGATCAGCACGCCGGCCAGGGCAGCCATGGCTGCGCCGATGACGAACACGTAGGAGATCACGCGGTCGGTGTTGATGCCCAGGATCGAGGCCATCTTGCGGTCTTGCTGGGTGGCGCGGCACATGCGGCCGAGCTTGGTGTATTTGATGATGTAGGTGAGCAAGGCCATGCCGGCGAACGCCGCCACGAGGATGAACACTTTGGTGTAGGTCAGTTGCACGAACCCGGTGCCGATATCGACGCGCCAGGCGCCGGCCAGCAGGGTGGGAATGCCTTGTTGCTTGGCGCCCTGGGCGATCTGCGCGTAGTTCTGCAGGATCAGCGAGATACCGATGGCGCTGATCAGCGGTGCCAGGCGGGTGGAGTTACGCAGGGGTTTGTAGGCGACACGCTCAATCACCCAACCGTACACGCCGGTGACGACTACGGTGAAGATCAAAGTACCGAGAATGAGCAGCGGGAAGGATTCGATGCCGAAGTAAGCCAGCAGTGCCAGACTGATCGCCGCGAGGTAAGCGGAAATCATATAAACCTCGCCGTGGGCGAAGTTGATCATGCCAATGATGCCATAGACCATTGTGTAGCCGATGGCGATCAGGCCATAGACCGACCCGAGGGTCAGGCCGTTGACCAGTTGCTGCAGGAAAATACCATCCATAACGCAATCTCACGCGGTGAGCACCTGCACACCGGTGGGTGTGCGGCGCTTCTGGAGGAAAAGACAGGTTTGTTGCAATAGAGCAGGCAACCAGGCCCTCTGTGGGAGCTGGCTTGCCTGCGATAGCGGTTTCACATTCAACACAGGGTTGGCATTGAGTCCGTCATCGCGGGCAAGCCCGGCTCCCACAGGGATCAAGGTGTTCAGGCCGTCGCGTTATTACTTCTGCTTTTCCAACTGATGGTATTTGCCGTCTTTGTCCCACTGGTAAACCACGTAGTCAGAGACTTTCAGGTCGCCCTTGGCATCCCAGGCTTTTTCGCCCATGACGGTTTTAACCGGGTTGGCCTTGAGCCACTTGGCAGCGTCTTCGCCCTTGTTGGACTTGGCACCGTTGAAGCCGGCGGCCAGGGCCTGGATCGAGGCGTAAGCGTACAGGGTGTAGCCTTCAGGCTCGGTGCCGTTCTTGCGGAACTCTTCCACGACCGTCTTGCTGTCCGGCAGCAGGCGTGGGTCGGCGCCGAAGGTCATGTACACGCCATCGACGTACTGCGCGCCGCCGGCGGTGGCTACCAGTTCGTCGGTGACCACGCCGTCATCGGACATGAACTTGACGTCTTTGAGGCCCGCTTCGCGGATCTGGCGCACCAGTGGGCCGGCTTCCGGATGCAAGCCGCCGAAGTACACGACGTCAGCGCCCAGGGAACGGATCTTGGTAACCAGGGCGCTGAAGTCTTTCTCACCTCGGGTCAGGCCCTCTTCCAGCACCGGCTTGACGCCGCGCTTGGTCAACTGGGCGGCGGTGGCGTCGGCCAGGCCTTTGCCGTAGGTGTCCTTGTCGTTGATCACCGCGACTTTCTTGCCCTTGAGCACGTCGACGATGTAGTCGCCGGCGACGATGCCTTGCTGGTCGTCACGCCCGCACATACGGAACATGGCGCCCAGGCCGCGTTCGGTCACTTGTGGGTTGGTGGAGCCTGGGGTGATGGCGATGATGCCCGCTTCGTCGTAAACCTCAGACGCCGGGATGGTGTTGGAGGAGCAGAAGTGCCCGACCACGCCGATCACCTTGTCCTGGTCGGCCAGGCGGTTGGCCACGGCCACGGCCTGCTTGGGTTCACAGGCGTCATCGCCCGCTACCAGCTTGATCTGCTCGCCGTTGATGCCGCCGGCCTTGTTGATAACGTCGGCTGCCGCCTGGGCACCCTTCATGTACTGCTCACCGAAAGCGGCGTTGGCACCCGTCATCGGGCCTGCCACACCAATTTTCACATCAGCTTGAACAAACGTAGAAACACCCAGCGCCGCAGCAACGGCGAGGGCCAGAAAACCTTTCTTGTAAAACGTCTGGGACATGAGTGGTGCTCCGATATTTTTGATTTTTGGCACGACAACTTGCATTCAAACTTTTCACTGAAAGCTCAGAGCAAGCCGCGTGCCATTACTTTTTTATTCTTCAAAAAGACACGGTGTCATTGTTATTACAGGCGTTTCGACGCCTTTTGCCAGGACGTGCAACCGTCTAGCGTCTACGGGTGCAACCAGCACTGCAAAAAAGTACAACCCTGGTAGGTCGCACCTGCAACCACAGGCATAAACGACAGTTCCTACAGCTGTAACAACGTGCGTAACGGAACTGCACATTTACAGTGCGTGATTGCTACGACTTGCACCAATACAGATGGGTAGCCTGCTAAGAAAACGCAGGCTTCTGAGGGGTATTTCGCTGATCAGATCACGATCCTCAGGCATTGCCCGGCGTGATAGAGCGAGAAGCCGGCTTCATACAGGCAACTGCGCAGGCCCACAGCGGCCAGAGGTTGCATAGGGGCAAAAGGGATCGGTAAGGCTTGGGGGTCCTGGTGACACAGGTAGTCGGCAAACGCCTTGCCCACTACGCTGCCGGTGGTCACCCCGCGCCCGTTATAACCGGTAACCGCCACAAGGCCGGGGGCCGGTTCGAACAGGCGCATCAAGTGGTCGGGGGTGAACGCGATGCAGCCGGTCCAGGTGAATTCCCATTGCACCGGTTTGAGGTACGGGAAGTAGTGTTGCTGCACCCGATCGGCCCACGCTTTGAGAAACCATGCCGGTTTCTGGTTGCCGTTACCCAGGCTGCCCAGCAACAGGCGCCCGTCGGCATCGCGGCGAATACTGCTCAGGACCTGGCGCGTGTCCCACGAACCCTGGCCGCCGGGGAGGATCTGCTTGGCCGCGTCATCGGTCAGCGGCGCCGAGGCCACCTGATAGTAATAGCCGGGGAAGAAGTTACGCCGCAGTTCGGTCCATTCGCCTTCGGTGTAGGCGTTGGAGGCGATCACCACCTGCGCGGCCTGCACCGCGCCCTCGGCGGTCTGCACCGACCAATCGGCGCCTTGGCGTTCAAGCTGGGTGACCGGGGAATGATCGAACAACTGCCCGCCCAACGCTGCGGCGGCATTCGCCAACCCAGTGGTGTAGGCCATGGGGTTCAAGGTGCCGGCGCGCCGATCCAGCAATGCGGCGGCGATTTTCCGGGTACCGGTGGCGTGCTCGCAGGCCTGGCCGGTGAGTAACTCAACCGGTGCGCCACGGCGCTTCCACTGCTGCTCACGGCTGCGCAAGTCCGCCTCGCCACGGGCGTTGTGCGCCATGTGCAAGGTGCCTTCACGGCGCAATTGGCAGTCGATGTTGTACTTGTCGATCAGGCTGAACACCAGGGACGGCGCCGCACCCAACATGCGGTTGAGCTGGCTGCCCACCGCTGTGCCGAAACCGGCCTCGATCTCGTCGGGTGGAATCCACAGGCCGGCGTTGACCAGCCCTACGTTGCGCCCCGAGCCGCCGTGACCGGTGCGATGGGCCTCCAGTACGACGACGCTTTTACCTTGTTCCAGCAAATGAATGGCCGCCGACAAACCGGTGATGCCGGCGCCGATCACGCACACATCCACCTTGACCGCGCCCTTGAGCGCGGCTCGGTCGGGACGGCCTGGGGTGAGGTGTTCCCATAAACATGTTTCGCGCAGTGCCATTGCCAGACTCCGGGATGAATTCACCACCGCTCGTTCCCACGCTCTGCGTGGGAATGTAGCCTTGGACGCTCCGCGTCCGCATTGTCGTGACGCGGAGCGTCACAGAATGCGTTCCCACGCAGAGCGTGGGAACGATCAGTCTGGTCAGTCGAACGTGATGCCTTGTGCCAACGGCAGTTCCAGCGAGTAGTTCACAGTATTGGTTTGCCGGCGCATATACCCGCGCCACGCATCCGAGCCCGATTCACGCCCGCCGCCGGTTTCTTTTTCACCCCCGAACGCGCCACCGATCTCCGCGCCGCTCGGGCCGATGTTGACGTTGGCAATGCCACAGTCACTGCCCACCGCCGACATGAACTGCTCGGCTTCACGCACGTCGGTAGTGAAGATGCAGGACGACAAACCTTGTGGCACGGCATTGTTCAGGCGCAGGGCTTCGGCGAAGTCGGTGTAGCCGACCACGTAAAGAATCGGCGCGAAGGTTTCGCTGCACACCACGTCGCTTTGCTCGGGCATTTCCACGATGGCCGGCGATACGTAGTAGGCGTTGGGGAATGTGTCTTGCAGTTGGCGCTTGCCGCCGAACACCTTGCCGCCTTCGCTCAAGGCTTGCTCAAGGGCGTCCTGCATGTTGTCGAAACTGTGCTTGTCGATCAGCGGGCCGATCAGGTTGCCTTCCAGTGGGTGGCCGATGCGCACTTTGGAATAGGCGGCCTTGAGGCGGGTGACAATTTCTTCCTTGACCGACTCATGGGCGATCAGCCGGCGCAGGGTGGTGCAGCGTTGGCCGGCGGTGCCCACCGCGCTGAAGAGGATGGCGCGCACGGCCATGTCCAGGTCGGCGCTTGGGCCGAGAATCATCGCGTTGTTGCCGCCCAGTTCAAGGATGCTGCGGGCGAAACGTGCGGCGACTTTGGGTGCCACTTCACGGCCCATACGCGTGCTGCCGGTGGCGCTGATCAGGGCGACGCGCGGGTCATCCACCAGCGCAGCGCCGGCGTCACGGCCGCCGATGATCACTTGGCTGAGGTACTCGGGGGCACCGTCGAATTTTTTCAGTACGCGCTCGAACAAGGCCTGGCAGGCCAGTGCAGTGAGCGGGGTCTTTTCCGACGGTTTCCAGATCACCGCGTTGCCGCACACCAAGGCCAGCGCAGTGTTCCACGCCCACACAGCCACCGGGAAGTTGAAGGCGCTGATCACGCCGACCACGCCCAGCGGGTGCCAGGTTTCACGCATATGGTGGCCTGGGCGCTCGGAGGCGATGGTCAAGCCGTACAACTGGCGCGACAGGCCGACGGCGAAGTCGCAGATGTCGATCATTTCCTGCACTTCACCCAAGCCTTCCTGGGTAATCTTGCCCGCTTCCCAGGAAACGAGTTCGCCCAGGTCGGCCTTGTACTCGCGCAATACGTCGCCGAACTGGCGCACCAGCTCGCCACGTCGCGGCGCCGGCACCTTGCGCCAGGCCTCGAATGCATGCTCGGCGCGACTGACCTGTTGCTCCACCTCGGCGGCGCCTTCCCAGTGCACACTGCCGATACGGCTGCCATCAATCGGTGAATGCACGGGTTGTTTTCCAGCCTGGTACAGCGCCGGGTTTACCCCGAGACGATCAAGCAATGCGGCAACCATGGGTCACTCCTTCAATCTGCAGACAAAAATTCGCGCCGCAATACGCACGGCGATCCTGGCCCTATTTTTAGCTGGCCCAAGACTTGCCAACAAACGACGATTAGGCGAGATATCATTCCCTTTATTCATGCAAAGAATAAAAAGAGGCATGCCGTGCTGAACAAAAGACATTTGCCCTCGATCACCGCCCTGCAGTGTTTCGAAGCGGCCACCCGCCACCTGAGCTTCACCCGCGCCGCCGAGGAACTGAACCTCACCCAAAGCGCGGTGAGCAAACAAGTAGCGCAGTTGGAAGAACTGTTGCAACACCTGCTGTTTCGCCGCGTGCGCCGCCGCTTGCAGATGACCCCGGCGGGCGACCTGTACCTGGTGGAGGTGCGCAAGATCCTCACCCAGGTGGAAATGTCCACCCACTACCTGCGCTCCTACGGGGGCGAAACCGAAGTGCTGCGCGTGTCCACGCCCTACACCTTCGGAGCACGCTGGCTGGTGCCGCGCCTCAAAGGCTGGCGTTTGCGCCACCCGCAGATCCACCTGGACCTGTGCAACGAACAGGACCCGGACGAGTTACTGCAAGGCAAGGCCGACATGGCGTTCTATTTCGGCCAGGGCGCACGTCCCGGCACCGAGAGCCTGAAACTGTTCAGTGAAGAGCTGGTACCGGTGTGTTCGCCCGACAGCCTGCCCGCCCAGCCTTTCACCGACCCCACGCAACTGAGCGACCTGGTGCTACTGCAAAACGCCTCGCGGCCCCAGGGCTGGCATGACTGGTTCGCCAGCCAGGGCTTCCATACCGAGCACAGCTACCATGGCCCGCGGTTCGACACGTTTTATATGTGTATCCGTGCGGCGCAGGTGGGATGCGGCGTGGCGTTATTGCCGCGCTTTCTGGTGGAGGAGGAATTGGCCGAGGGCAAGTTGGTGATCCCCTGGCAACATGCGATGCCGAGCCAGGATGCTTACTACCTGGCGTATCCTGAGCATTCGGCAGAGGTGCCCAAGGTGCGCGAGTTTGTGAAGTGGATGATGGAGCAGGTGCTTTAGCGCCTGGAGAATCGCCATCGCAGGCAAGCCAGCTCCCACCGTTTGGAATGCACTTCAAATGTGGGAGCTGGCTTGCCTGCGATGGCGCCAGTGGCCTTACTGAAAAAATCACTGGCAAAACCCCACAAGTCTATGCGCCACTAACCCCCTTCCTCAATTGTGCGTAAAGGCCGGCCTCCATCGCCGACCCGTCTGGAGATTCCCGTTATGAGCGAGAGTGTGTTTGCCGATCGCATCGTGCAGAACCTGCTCGACACCGACTTCTACAAGCTGACCATGATGCAGGCGGTGCTGCACAACTACCCGAACGTGGAAGTTGAATGGGAGTTTCGTTGCCGTAACAGCGAAGACCTGCGCCCTTACCTGGCGGAGATTCGTTACCAGATCGAGCGCCTCGCCGAGCTGAGCCTGAGCCCCGATCAACTGGGGTTCCTGGAACGCATCAGCTTTATGAAGCCGGATTTTCTGCGTTTCCTCGGGCTGTTTCGCTTCAACCTGCGGTATGTGCAAACCGGCATCGAGAACGGCGAGTTGTTTATCCGCCTGCGCGGACCGTGGCTGCATGTGATCCTGTTTGAAGTGCCAATGCTGGCCATCGTCAGCGAGGTGCGTAACCGCTACCGCTACCAGACCGTGATCCTTGAACAGGCCCGCGAGCAGCTGTATCGCAAGTTCGACTGGTTGACCGCCAACGCCAGCAGCGATGAGCTGTCGGAGCTGCAAGTGGCGGACTTCGGCACGCGCCGGCGCTTTTCCTACCGGGTGCAAGAGGAAGTGGTCAGCGTGCTCAAGCACGATTTCCCTGGCCGTTTTGTCGGCACCAGCAACGTGCACCTGGCGCGCGAATTCGATATGAAGCCGCTGGGCACCATGGCCCACGAGTGGATCATGGCCCACCAGCAACTCGGCCCACGCCTGATCGACAGCCAGATCGCCGCCCTTGATTGCTGGGTGCGCGAGTACCGTGGCCTGTTGGGTATCGCCCTCACCGATTGCATCACCACCGACGCGTTTCTGGGCGACTTCGACTTGTACTTCGCCAAGCTGTTCGACGGCCTGCGCCATGACTCCGGTGATCCGATCCAGTGGGCAGAAAAAGCCATCGCTCACTACCACAAGCTGGGCATCGAACCGATGAGCAAGACCCTGGTGTTCTCCGACAGTCTGACATTGCCCAAAGCCTTGGAAATATTCCGGGCGTTGCGCGGTCGCATTAATGTGAGCTTTGGCATCGGCACCAACCTGACCTGTGATATTCCAGGGGTGGAACCGATGAGCATCGTGCTTAAAATGACCGCCTGCAATGGCCAGCCCGTCGCAAAAATTTCCGATGAAGCGGGCAAGACCCATTGCACCGACCCGAATTTTGTCGCCTATTTGCGTCACGTTTTCAAAGTACCTGCCCTATCCAGCAAGGAGTGAATCATGCAAGCCGTACAGCGTGAGATTGCACAACAGCTCAAGGTGCAAGCCCCGTTCAAGGACCAGGCCGCACTCGAAGCCGAGGTTGCCCGGCGCGTGGCCTTTATCCAGGACTGCCTGCGCAATTCCGGGCTCAAGACCCTGGTGCTCGGCATCAGTGGTGGTGTCGACTCCCTGACCGCAGGCCTGTTGGCCCAACGTGCGGTGCAGGAACTGCGCGCCAGCACCGGCGATGAGGCGTACCGCTTTATCGCCGTGCGCCTGCCCTACGAAACCCAGTTCGACGAGCACGACGCCCAGGCCTCGGTGGACTTTATCGAGCCGGATGAACGTCACACCGTGAACATCGGCCCGGCGGTTAAAGCCCTGGCCAAAGTGGCCGCCTTTGAAGGCAAGGCCGCGGCGTCCCGTGACTTCGTGCTGGGCAACACCAAGGCGCGCATGCGTATGGTGGCGCAGTACACCATCGCCGGCGCGGCCGGTGGGCTGGTGATCGGCACCGACCATGCGGCGGAAGCGGTGATGGGCTTCTACACCAAGTTCGGTGATGGCGCGTGCGATCTGGCACCGTTGAGCGGGCTGGTGAAGCATCAGGTGCGGGCCATTGCCCGTCACTTTGGCGCGCCGGAATCGCTGGTGGAGAAGGTACCGACCGCCGACCTGGAAGACCTTTCGCCGGGCAAGCCGGACGAGGCGTCACATGGCGTGACCTATGCCGAGATTGATGCGTTCCTGCAGGGAGAGCCGGTGCGTGAGGAGGCGTTCAGGATTATCTGCGAGACCTATCGCAAGACTGAGCACAAGCGGGTGATGCCGTTTGCGCCTTGAGGTGAACCTGATCGTTTTGCATTGATTGTCACATCGCCATCGCAGGCAAGCCAGCTCCCACACTTGACCGGATTCCAACATGGGAATGCGGTCGAATGTGGGAGCTGGCTTGCCTGCGATGAACGATAACGCGGTCTTACTTCAGAACCACAGCACCTTTCATCATCGAGATGTGGCCTGGGAACGAGCAGAAGAAGCTGTATTTCTCATCGGCCTTCAGCTTGGAGACGTCGAAGGTCACCGAATCTTTCTCGCCGGCACCGATGATCTTGGTGTGGGCGATGATGCGCTCATCACCGGCTTTCAGGTAATCCTTGTCGATCCCCGCAGCCATGCCGTCGGTTGCCACCGGTTGCATATTGGCTTCGGTAGTCAGCACCCAGTTATGGCCCATCACGTTCTTGGGCAGGTTACCCGAGTGAGTCAGCTCAACGGTGAACTGCTTGCAGCTCTTGTCGATTTCAATCGCTTTGGTGTTGAACGACATTTGGTCGGTGGAGTCGACAGTGACCTTGCACTCTGCAGCAAGCAACTGGCCGCTCGCCAGAGTCAGCAGGGAAACAGCAACGAGTTTGGCAAACATGTGAATCTCCAAGGCAGGGTTTTAAAAACGCGGATTGCGGTAAGGGTGCCTCAATCAGGCTTGAGTTCTTATGATCTGAATCAACAGATTGTATACAACTTTAGGCTATCAGCTTCATCAACACAATCAACCAGCCAAACTGCCGCACCCTGATTATGATCGGCCCATCACTCACGGGAGTTCATGCCATGCACCTCAATCACCTGTTCAACGGCCTTCTGGCTGCCTACGCCTGCGGTAAGTGAAAGCAAAGGGCCCCCTGAAGCTGCTACCATGACGACCCGAGGCAGCTGCGCGCCGCCCACCCTCACCTTCGACCCTAGAGGATCGCCCATGGCCAAACCTAATTACTCCTTCGCCAAACGTCAGAGAGACTTGGCCAAGGAACAGAAGAAAGAGGAAAAGCTGCAACGCAAGAAAGCCGCTGCAGAGGAAGAAGCCGGCGCGCTGAACCCGGATGCCGAAGGTGAAGCGGCAACTGACGAGACCGAAACCCCGAAAGACCCAGCTGAATGATCGTTCCCACGCTCCGCGTGGGAATGCAGCCCCGGACGCTCCGCGTCCCGCACCAGGCTTGAAGCCAGCGCAAGGGTGACACAGAGCGTCACAGCAGGCATTCCCACGCAGAGCGTGGGAATGATCGTTTTTCATTCCAGCGGCATCACCGTCACCCGCACCTCCGGGTCGTGGCTGCCTCCCCCCAGAATCACCCCCCGCAATGGCGACACATCAGAAAAGTCCCGGCCCCAGGCCAGGGTGATGTGCTCCAGCGCCGGCTGCACATTGTTGGTCGGGTCAAAATCCACCCAGCCTGATACCGGGCAAAACACCGAAACCCACGCATGGGAAGCATCCGCGCCAATCAGCCGTGGCTGGCCGGGCGGTGGCTGGGTGAGCAGGTAGCCGCTGATATAGCGCGCCGCCAGGCCACGGGAACGCAGGCAGGCAAGCATCAGGTGAGCGAAGTCCTGGCACACGCCGCGACGGCGCTCCAGCACTTCAACCAGTGGCGTGGCGACCTGGGTGGCTTCGGCATCGAAGGTAAATTCGCTGAAGATCTTCTCCATCAATGCCTGCGTGCCCAGCAGTAAAGGCTCGCCGGGCGGGAAGCAGCTTTCGGAGAACTCGACGAAGGTTTTCTTCAGATGGACATAGGGCGACTCGAAGCGATAGCGGCAGGCTTCGATCAGCTCGGCGCTCAAGGCCTGGCTGCTGTAGGTCAGGCTGTCGCGGGTGTGGTCCCAGGGCGGCGACCGCTGGAAGTCCAGAGCGGGTCGCGCCAGCACTTCCACGGTGAGCCCGGCGTTCACCAGCAATTCATCATGGGGCCGTTCGAACGCCAGGCGAGTGATCGGGTTGCCGAATACGTCCAGTTCGTCGCGGCGCGAGGTGGGTTCCGGGCTAATATCCAACTGCTGCCAGGTGCACTTCTGCCAGGCGCACGGCCTTGGCCACAGGTGCGCCAGTTGCTGGGCCAGGGACACCGGGCTGTCATAGTGGTAATGGGTATCGTGGAAAATCTGGTAGCGCGCGCTCATTACACCGACACCGTTTGCTGGCTGACATCATCCACGTGGGCAAAATGGCGCAGCGCCAAGCGATCCGACACCTGCCCGCTTTCATCGGCCACCGCTTGCAGCAAGTCGGCCAGGCCGTCCAGCGCGGCACGCACGCTGGTTTCGCCAAACAGGCCGTCCTCCAGGCAGCCCAGGTCAAAACGCGCCAGGCGCTCGACCAACGGCGCCAGCCCGGTTTCACGGGGCACGCCAAAATCATCATTGAGACGGCGCAGGGTGCGGCTCACCAACTTGAGCTGGAACAGCACCGCATGGGGGTTCTGCTCGTCGAGCAGCAGCAAGTCGAGCACCGGGATCAACTGCGGCACCGCCAGGTAGCGCGAGCGGTAGGTGATGCTGCTGTTGCCCAGCTCCAGCAACCATTCCAGCCCGGCCTGATCGAACACGGCCACGCCACGCAGGAACGCCGCTAGGCTGCTGCTCAGAAACTGCAGACGCTCGATACGCCGGCCCATCATCAAGAAGCGCCAGCCCTCATCGCGGGTCATGTCGTCCAGGGCAAACCCGGACAGTGCCGCCAGGGACATCACCAGGCGGTTGAGAAAGTCGAGCAGCTCGCCAAAGTCTGCAGTGTCGCTTTCCAGTTCCATGGCTTCGCGTTGCAGCTCCACCAGGGCCTGCCAGTTTTCCCGGGACAACTTGCCGCGCACCTGGGACGCCGCCCACTGCAAGCGCTGCAAATTGGCGCGCAGGCTTGAAGGCCAGTCATCACCCAGCAAGGCGGCGAGCAGGCGCTCCGGCAGCTCGCCCTCCTCCGGCAACAGGCGCAGGCTTTCGCCGAGTTCGACGGCGGCCTGCAACGCCAGCGGATCGTCGCCATCGACATACCGCGCCAGTACGATACGCAGCCAGCGCGCACTGTCGTCGCAGCGCTCGCAGTAACGACCGAACCAGAACAGGTTTTCCACCACGCGCGAGGGCAAATAGGGATCGCGGCGCACCAGGTCATAGGCGCCAATGGTGCGTTGGGCGCGCCATTGCTCGCCACCCGGCACGCGTTCACCGAGTACCCAGGTGTCCTTGCTCGCCCCGCCGCGCTGCATCGACACCACCTCGGCATCGGCGTCGGCCGCCACGCGAGTCAGGCCGCCAGGCAGTACCCGATAACCGTCTTCACTGGCCACGGCGTAGACACGCATACCAATGGCACGGTGTTGCAGGTGGTCATCCACGGTGTGCCATACGGGCGCCTGAGACAGTTGCGCCAGCTCTTGGGCGACATAGGCATAGGGGCGCGCACGCATGCGTTCGGCAAGGGCCTGGCGCTGTTCGTCGTCAAGGTCGCGACCAAACACCGGGGCGAAACTTTGTGAGGGAAATGCCGGCTTGATCAGCAGTTCCGGGAGTTTTTCCAGGGCTTCGGCAAGCACCGGCGCTTCGCCGCACCACCAGGTGGCAATCGACGGCAGGATCAAGGTTTCACCGAACAAAAATTCGTTGATCTTGGGCAAAAAGCCCAGCAACCCCGGGGACTCCAGCACGCCACTGCCCAAGGCATTGGCCACCAGCACGTTGCCTTGACGCACGGCGTCGAGCAGGCCCGGCACGCCGAGCGCCGAGTCAGTGCGCAGTTCCAGCGGGTCGCAGAAATCATCGTCGAGGCGACGCATGATCGCGTGCACCCGGCGCAGGCCGCTGAGCGTTTTCAGGAACACAGTGCTGTCACGCACGGTGAGGTCGCCGCCCTCTACCAAGGGGTAGCCGAGCTGACGCGCCAGGTACAGGTGTTCGAAATAGCTTTCGTTGAAACGCCCCGGCGTGAGCAGCACGATCAGTGGCGGCTGGTCATCGCCAGGGGCCTGGCGCGCCAGGGTTTCCTGCAGCGTGCGAAAGAAACCGGTGAGGTGCTGCACCTGCATATCCCGGTACAGGTCCGGGAAGGCGCGGGACACAATGGTGCGGTTTTCCAGGGCGTAGCCGGCGCCCGACGGGGCTTGGGTGCGGTCGGCGGTGACCCACCAGCGGCCATCCGGCGTGCGCGCCAGGTCGACCGCGTACAGATGCAGGAACGCCCCGTCAGGCGGCTGAATGCCCTGGCACGGCCACAGAAAATTGTTGTGCCCGAACACCAGTTCGGCCGGCAGCAAGCCTTCCTTGATCAAGCGCTGCGGGCCATACAGGTCGGCCAGTACCGCATTGAGCAGACGCGCACGCTGGGCGATGCCGGCCGACAGTTGCTGCCACTCCTCGGCCGCCAGCACATGGGGCAACAGGTCCAGCTCCCAGGGGCGGTCGGCCCCCTTGGGGTCGGCGTAGACGTTGTAGGTCACGCCGTTTTCCTGGATCTGGCGCGTCAACAACGCCTGGCGCTGGGCCAGTTGTGCGGGCGTGCTGCGTTGCAGGTGATCGAACAAGCGCCGCCAATGGGCACGCAACGCGCCGCTGGCGTCCAGCAGTTCGTGATAGGTGCCCGCGGTGAGCGGGTAACGGTCGAGCAAGTCGGACATGGAACGCTCGGCAGAGGCAAGGGAAGTCAGGTTAACTCAAATTCACTACGATCCAATGTGGGAGCTGGCTTGCCTGCGATAGCGGTGTGTCAGTCACCAGAACTATCGACTGAACCACCGCTATCGCAGGCAAGCCAGCTCCCACACTTGGATCATGTTCATTCCTTATTTTTTGTGAAACGCCGCAAATCCAGGGTCATTGGCAACTCATCGTTTACCGTTACAGTCGGCACCACAAGCTTGCCCGGGCTATGCCCCAAGCGGAAAAACCGCGCCATGCGCCGGCTCTCCGCCTCATTGGCATTCACCGGCAGGCTGTCGTAATTGCGCCCGCCCGGGTGCGCCACATGGTATTGGCAGCCGCCCAACGAACGCTGCATCCAGGTGTCGAGCAGGTCAAATACCAGCGGCGCATGCACGGGGATGGTCGGTTGCAGGCAGTTGGCCGGTTGCCAGGCGCGGTAACGCACGCCCGCCACGAACTCACCGACGCGGCCGGTCGGTTGCAGCGGCACCGGCACGCCATTGCAGGTCAGCAGGTAACGTTGCGGCGGCAACCCGCTCAACTTCACTTGCAGGCGCTCCAGGGACGAATCCACATAGCGCACCGTGCCACCCACTGCGCCCTCCTCGCCCAGCACATGCCAAGGCTCCAAGGCCTGGCGCAGTTCCAGTTCGATACCGCTGACGGCGTAGTCGCCCACCTTGGGGAAACGAAACTCCAGATGCGCCGCGAACCATTCGGCACGCAGCGGGTAACCAGCCGCGTTCAGCTCGACGATCACTTCGGCAAAGTCCTGCTCGATAAAGTGCGGCAACAGGAAACGGTCATGCAGTTCTGTGCCCCAGCGCGCCAGCTTCGACGGCGCATAGGGCTCGCGCCAGAACCGCGCGACCAGCGCCCGCAGCAACAACTGCTGGGTCAGGCTCATGCGCGCATGGGGCGGCATTTCAAAGGCGCGCAGTTCCAGCAGGCCCAGTCGGCCCGTGGCGCCGTCGGGTGAGTAGAGTTTGTCGATACAGAATTCGGCGCGATGGGTATTGCCCGTCACGTCGATCAGCAGGTTGCGCAACAGGCGATCCACTAACCACGGCGGGCACTCCTCGCCCGGTGCCGGCATCTGCGCGAAGGCGATTTCCAGTTCATACAGCGCATCGTTGCGCGCCTCGTCTACCCTGGGCGCCTGGGAGGTGGGGCCGATAAACAGGCCGGAGAACAAATAGGACAACGACGGGTGGTTATGCCAGTAGCTGATCAGGCTGCGTAGCAGGTCCGGGCGGCGAAGGAAGGGCGAGTCCTTGGGCGTCGCGCCGCCGAGCACGAAGTGGTTACCGCCACCGGTGCCGGTATGGCGCCCGTCGATCATGAACTTCTCGGTGGTCAGGCGGGTTTGCCGTGCCTCTTCGTAGAGGAATTCGGTGCGTTCCACCAACTCGTCCCAGGTGGCGGATGGCTGTACGTTGACCTCAATGACACCGGGATCTGGCGTGACGCGGAAATTGCTCAGGCGCATATCCGCTGGCGGCTCGTAGCCCTCCAGCAGTACCGGGCAATGCAGCTCTTCGGCGGTGGCCTCAATGGCAGTCACCAGCTCCAGGTAATCCTCGATGCGCTCCAGCGGCGGCATAAACAGGTAGAGGCGCCCTCCCCGTGCTTCGGCGCACAGCGCGGTACGGGTCAGCCAGTCGGCGGACTCGTCGACCTTGGGCACACGCTCATCACCCGGCGCGGGCTCGCCATGGTTTTGCAACTGGGCGCTGGTCGGCAGCTCCGGCTGATCCTGGTTAGGGTCGGTCGGATGCACAAACGGATACTCCGCCGCCGTCACCCAGGGCTGCGAAGCGAGCGGCAGACGATAGCCCAGCGGCGAATCCCCCGGCACCAGGCGGCAATGGTTGTCGCGCAGGTACCAACGACCACTCTGCCAGCGGTCATTGGCCGCAGTCCGTGCCAGCGGCAGCACTTGGCCGATGATTTTATCCAGGCCCTGGCTGAAGACTTTGCGCAGGCGCTCACGCTCCAGGTCGTCGCTCAGACGCGGGTCCTGGGCGGTGACGTTCTGGGGCAGCGCCCCTTCGCGCCACAGGTAGTAGAAATTGTCCTCGAACGCCGGGAACACAAAGCGCGCCGGCAGTTTCAGGCGTTCGGCGACGCTGGCCAGGAAACGCCCGGCCATCACCCCATCAGCACCGTAGTCCTGCTGTTCATCGGCGATCAGCGCGCTGTTGTGCCAGATCGGCACGCCATCGCGGCGCCAATAGCAGTTGAGCGACCAACGTGGCAATTGCTCCCCGGGGTACCACTTGCCTTGGCCGAAATGCACCAGGCCCTTGGGCGCATAGTGCTGGCGCAGGCGCTGGAACAGCTCGGCGGACAGGCGACGCTTGTCCGGGCCCAGGGCTGCGGTGTTCCATTCGGCGCCGTCTGGGTCGTCGATAGAGACGAAGGTCGGCTCGCCGCCCATGGTCAGGCGTACGTCGTCCTTGAGCAGGTCGCCGTCGATCTGCCGGCCCAGGGTCTGGATCGCCAACCATTGTTCTTCGGTGTAGGGCTTGGTCACCCGTGGCGCTTCCCAGATGCGCTCCACCGACATCTCATGGGTGAACTCGCATTCGCACGGCTCCACCAACCCGCTGATGGGCGCGGCGGACGATGGATCGGGGCTACAGGCCAACGGGATATGCCCTTCACCGGCGAACAACCCGGACGTGGCATCCAGGCCAATCCAGCCAGCGCCGGGCAAATACACTTCGCACCAGGCGTGCAGGTCGGTGAAGTCCACCTCGGTACCGGACGGGCCGTCGAGGGCTTTGACGTCGGCGGTCAGTTGAATCAGATAACCAGAGACAAATCGCGCCGCCAATCCGAGGTTGCGCAGCAATTGCACCAACAACCAGGCCGAGTCGCGGCAAGAGCCGGATGCGTTTTCCAGGGTAAATTCCGGAGTTTGCACGCCCGGTTCCATGCGAATCAGGTAACCGATATCGGCGGCCAGGCGCTGGTTGAGGCCGACCAGGAAATCCACAGCAGGCAGCGGCGTGCGGTCGATACCGGCCAGGTACGCAGCCAACCTTGGCGTCAGCGGCAAGGTTTCCAGATACGGCGCCAGCTCGCGCTGCTCATCGGCGGCGTAGCTGAACGGGATATTTTCGGCGTAGGGCTCGAGGAAAAAATCGAACGGATTGAACACCGCCATCTCGGCGACCAGGTCGACTTCAATGCGCAACTCGTCAGTCTTTTCCGGGAACACCAGGCGCGCCAGGTAATTGCCCTGGGGGTCTTGCTGCCAGTTGATGAAATGCTGCTCGGGCAACACCTTCAACGCGTAGGACAGTATCCGCGTACGGCTATGGGCCGCCGGGCGTAGCCGCACGATCTGCGGGCCGAGTTCAACTGCACGGTCGTAGCGGTAATGCGTAACGTGGTGCAACGCGACATGAATCGACACGGCGGCCTCCTGCGAGCCAGGGCATAAGCACAACGCGCGCAAGACTTATGCCACAGCAGCAGTCATTGCACTAAAACGTCAGGCCCGGTGCAGTACAGCACCAAAACAGCGCCAACGTTGCGGCTATGGTGCAGGCGCTGCACACATTTGTAGCGCCGGGCTGAGTGCAGGTGGTGAATCTACCCAGTTAAGGCGTAGTACGCCTGGTATTCAGGGCTTGGCGCAGTTGACGGATTTGCACAAGTTTTGCCCGCATCTCTCGCTGCCCGCTGCTGTTGAGCACCAGCAGGCCGAACAGCGGGAAAATCAGCGACAGGCTATAGAGAACCCTGTGTGGGTTGTACTGAATCATGGGGAGCACAAACAACAGACAGGCAGCGTAGATGGCGACCATCACCCATGCCCATGAAGGTTTGCCCCGCAGGATCATAAAGTTGCTATGGACCGTCAACAAGATAAGCAATGCACCTGCGACCAGGATCTTGAGCCCGACTTGAGCAAGGGACGCATCACGAAAATAGGTAACGAAAGCCAGCGCCACTGCAAGTGCCAGCGAAAAGTACGCAGCAAATACGCCGCCCAGAAACGTCAAGAAGTGACGCCTGAAGAAGTCGCGCAGCGTCATCAGCTCACTCATTCGTTTATTTCCTCGTACAAGCCTATCGCAATGGTATTGACGTTCCCAGAGTAGGCGCTGCCTCCGAACCCGACGGTCGCTCCCAGGATATCTTTGATCTGAGTACTGGTGCTTTGCTTGAGTTGCGTCGGGGTGAAACGCTTGGAGAGCTCACCCGATGCCTGCCTGAGCTTGAGCATCTTCGAGGTCAGGCTGGGATCATTGATGCTCAGTAGTTCCTTGGTCAGCTTGGCCCTCTCCTGACGGTTCAAGCCGCGTAGCACTTCCCGCAGGCTCTTGCCCGTCGATGCCTTAGCGACCTTGACCAGCTTGACCGTCGTCAGGGCTGAAGCGCCCACACCGGCCAACGATGCCGCGTCCAGCACAATGGATGCATTCTGGTACCAGCCTTCACTGTCGAGCCAATCGTTTACCTCAGGCTTGGCCACCTCAAGGGTCGTTCGGGCAATGCCATTGAAGCACTGGAGCGAACTCGCGCCTGCGGCCGCGTACCCCACCACCACAATGACTGAGCTCGCGCCGGCACTGAAAGGAACCAGAATAGTACCGCTGGCAATCGCAGCCCAACTGATGACAGCACCCAGGCAAGAGATTCCGGTATTTACGGCCTCGCCGATCAGCCTGGATTCCCGTGGATTGTTTACTACGTGATCAGCGAATTGTGTCGGCGCGATGTATTTCTGCGCCTCGCGCAGGATGACACGCTTTGGCTTGATGCTGCAGATGGGCTTGAATTCGCGCAGAGTGACGATATTAAAATCGGCATCGATATACACCACGCCAGCACCGACAACGCCGGGGTCAGCATCGATGGCCGCAAACAGCCGTGGCAGATTGATCAGGCTCTCGATGCGCTGGCGCGCCATAAATTGAGAGCGGTTGGAATCCATGCCGATGTTGAACAAGGAGTTGCCCATAAGTGTTCTTCCTTGACATTGAAAGTGCCCAGACCGGCCTCATCGCAGGCAAGCCAGCTCCCACACTTGAAATGCATTCCCCTGTGGGAGCTGGCTTGCCTGCGATAGCAATCTGATGGGCGCCACCCTAACAAACAGGCCACCTACCGCCAATAAACCTACCTAATCAACGGGCCTTGCGTTGCGCAATCACCGCCCGACGCAGGTGACGTATTTCGAGTAACCGCTGGCGCATTTCACGATGGCGCTTACTGTTGAGCAGCAGCAAGCCCAGCAGCGGAAACAGCACCGCCGAGCCGTACACCAGGGTATTGAGGCCGTATTGAATCATCGGCAACACGAACAGCAGGCAACACACCAGGTAGCCCGCCACCAGCCGGGTCGCCCAGGGATACCCGCGTGCAATCATCACATTGCCAAACACCAACACTGCCACCAGCACCAGGATTGCAGCCCCGGAGTAGTTGGCCTTGAGCGCCGGCTCAACACCGCGCAAATAGGTCACGCCCGCCGTGGAGACAGCCACCGAACCAGAGAAAATCGCCATGAAGATGGTGCCCATGAACACCGGAAAATAACGCGCAAGGAAACTGCGCCTATCGGGAAACCCCTTCATTCCGTCAGTTCCTCATACAGGCCAATGGCAAGCGTCGATGCCGAGCCAACGTGACCGGTTCGATAGCTGCCCCAGATACCCAACATGCCGCCCAAGGCGTCCTTGAGCTGGGTGAGCGTGGCATGACGAATTTCCGTGGAGCTGTAGCGCTTGGGCAACGTGCCGGCGCGCTGCTGCAACTTGAGCAACTTGGGGGTCAGGCTTGGGTCTTTGAGACTAAGCAATTCCTGGGTCAACTTCTTGCGCTCCTGGCGATTCAAGCCCTTGAGCAATTCATACCAGCTCTTGCCCAACGCAGCGGCTTTTTTGGCCTTGAGTAGCCTTAATGTGGTGAAGGCTCCCGTTCCGATCCCGACCAACGACGCGGCATCGAGAATCGGTGACACCGCGCCATACCACTGGGCGTCGTCCATGCGGTCGTTGGCTTGCGGGTCAAGGATCTCGTTATAGGTACGGGCCACGCCAAACCCGCACTGAGCACTGCTGGCCAGCGCCGCTGTGACACCAATACCCACCACAAAAGCACTGGCGCCGGCGGTGAAGGGTACGGCGACGCTGCCACTGAACACCACGATCCAACCGATCACCGCCGCCCCACAGGAAAGCCCCATATCAAAGGCCTCCTTCTGGAGTCGCCCTTCACGGGGGTCGGTCTTCACCTGCTCGACGAACTGCGCCGGCGAGATGTACTTCTGCGCCTCGCGCAAAATGACGCGCTTGGGTTTGATGCTGCAGATGGGCTTGAATTCGCGCAGGGTGATCACGTTGAAGTCGGCGTCGATGTACACCACGCCAGCGCCGACGATGCTGGGGTCGGCGTCAATGACGGCGAACAGCCGCGGCAGGTTGATCTGGCTCTCAATGCGTTGGCGCGCCATGAATTGAGAGCGGTTGGAGTCCATGCCGATGTTGAGCAAGGGGTTGCCCATAGTGTTCTTCCTTGAAATTGAGAGTGCCCAGACCGGCCTCATCGCAGGCAAGCCAGCTCCCACAGGGGAATGCATTCCAAGTGTGGGAGCTGGCTTGCCTGCGATAGCAATCTAATGGGCGCCACCTTACCAAACAGACTCACCACCGACCAGAAAGCAAAACGCCAGCACGAGGCTGGCGTTTTGCATTTCAGGCGTCGATCAACGCGGCACAACCGGCTTGCGCGTAGGCTTGCCGCCCTTGCCCTTGGCCGCATCGCTGCGCTCTTTGGCCGCCTGCTTATTGCGCGCCTGGGCCGCAGCCTTGGCTTGCTCGCGCTTGTCCCACGGGTTGCTGCCGTCGCTGCCACGGGGTGGCAGGCCGGTGTGCTGGGTGAGGATCTTGGTGGTGGTTTCCTTAGCGACCTTATGGCTGCCGGCCGGCGTCGAGTTCTTGCGCCGGGCGCTCTGGTAGCTGTCGGTGGACGGCTGGTGCAGCGGGATCAGTTGGTCCTTGCCCGACCCGATCAGGTCGGCACGGCCCATGCGGGTCAATGCTTCACGCAGCATTGGCCAGCCCTTCGGGTCGTGGTAACGCAGGAACGCCTTGTGCAGGCGGCGCTGCTCCTCGCTCTTGACGATGGTCACCGCGTCGCTCTTGTAGGTGACCTTGCGCAGCGGGTTTTTGCCCGAGTGGTACATCGCGGTGGCGGTGGCCATCGGCGACGGGTAGAACGCCTGCACCTGGTCGGCACGGAAGCCATTGCCCTTGAGCCACAGGGCCAGGTTCATCATGTCTTCATCGGTGGTGCCGGGGTGGGCGGCGATGAAGTACGGGATCAGGTACTGCTCCTTGCCCGCTTCCTTGGTGTACTTCTCGAACATGCGCTTGAACTTGTCATAGCTGCCAATGCCCGGCTTCATCATCTGGTTGAGCGGACCTTCCTCGGTATGTTCCGGGGCGATCTTGAGGTAGCCACCGACGTGGTGGGTGACCAGCTCTTTGACGTATTCCGGCGACTCGACGGCCAGGTCGTAGCGCAGGCCGGAAGCGATCAGGATCTTCTTCACACCCGGCAACGCACGGGCACTGCGGTACAGCTGGATCAACGACGAGTGGTCGGTGTTCAGGTTCGGGCAGATGCCAGGGAACACGCACGATGGCTTGCGGCACGCGGATTCGATTTCCGGGCTTTTGCAGGCGATGCGGTACATGTTCGCCGTCGGGCCGCCGAGGTCGGAGATCACGCCGGTGAAGCCCGGCACTTTGTCGCGGATCTCTTCGATTTCGCGAATGATCGACTCTTCGGAACGGTTCTGGATGATGCGGCCTTCGTGCTCGGTGATCGAGCAGAAGGTGCAGCCGCCGAAGCAGCCACGCATGATGTTCACCGAGAAACGGATCATGTCGTAGGCCGGAATCTTTTCCTTGCCGTATGCCGGGTGCGGCACGCGGGCGTAAGGCATACCGAACACGTAGTCCATTTCTTCGGTAGTCATGGGAATGGGCGGCGGGTTGAACCACACGTCCACTTCTCCGTGTTTCTGCACCAAGGCACGGGCGTTGCCTGGGTTGGTTTCCAGGTGCAACACGCGGTTGGCGTGGGCATAGAGCACCGCGTCGCCGCGGACCTTTTCCACCGATGGCAGGCGGATCACGGTCTTGTCACGGGTCATACGCGGGCTGGCGAGGATCTGCACAACCTTGGCTTCTTCCGGATCGTCGACTGGACCTTTTTCCTGCTCGATGGCGCAGGCCTGGGTGTCCTGGGTATTCACATACGGGTTGATGATCTTGTCGATCTTGCCCGGACGGTCGATGCGCGTGGAGTCCACTTCGTACCAGCCCGCCGGCGTGTCACGGCGAATGAACGCAGTACCGCGCACATCGGTGATGTCTTCGATCTTGTGGCCCCACGACAAGCGCTGGGCAACTTCGACGATGGCCCGCTCGGCGTTGCCGTACAGCAGGATATCGGCGGTGGCGTCGATCAGGATCGAGTTGCGCACGCGGTCTTGCCAGTAGTCGTAGTGGGCGATGCGGCGCAGGGAAGCTTCGATGCCGCCGAGTACGATCGGCACGTTCTTGTAGGCTTCCTTGCAACGCTGGCTGTACACCAGGCTTGCACGGTCGGGGCGTTTGCCAGCCATGCCGCCGGGGGTGTAGGCGTCGTCGGAGCGGATTTTCTTGTCGGCGGTGTAGCGGTTGATCATCGAGTCCATGTTGCCGGCCGCGACGCCGAAGAACAGGTTCGGCTCGCCGAGCTTCATGAAGTCGTCTTTGGACTGCCAGTTCGGCTGCGCAATGATCCCGACGCGAAAGCCCTGGGACTCCAGCAGCCGGCCGATGATCGCCATGCCGAACGATGGGTGGTCAACATAGGCATCACCGGTGACGATGATGATGTCGCACGAATCCCAGCCAAGCTGATCCATCTCCTCCCTGCTCATCGGCAGGAATGGCGCAGGACCGAAACATTCGGCCCAGTACTTGGGATAGTCAAATAACGGCTTGGCTGTTTGCATGACGGTGACCGGTGTGAAGATGAAAAATCGCGGGCGCGGAATATAGCACAAATTTTGACCAATTCCGACGGTAGTAGTCGGAATTGTGGTGACCCCATCGCAGGCAAGCCAGCTCCCACAGGAGAGCGCATTCCACATGTGGGAGCTGGCTTGCCTGCGATGAGGCCCTTACAGGTGCTTGAAACTACTCGTCGTCGTCGAAGTTGTAGCTACCCGGCGCCAGGTTCTCGAAACGCGTGTACTTGCCGATGAACGCCAACCGGATAAACCCGATCGGGCCGTTCCGCTGTTTGCCGATGATGATTTCGGCAATGCCCTTGTGTTCCGTCTCGGGGTGGTACACCTCGTCGCGGTACACGAACATGATCACGTCGGCGTCCTGCTCGATCGCTCCGGATTCCCGCAAGTCGGAGTTCACCGGACGCTTGTTGGGACGTTGTTCCAGGGAACGGTTGAGCTGGGACAACGCCACCACCGGGCAGTTGAATTCCTTGGCCAGCGCCTTCAAGGAACGAGAGATTTCAGAAATCTCGTTGGTACGGTTGTCACCACTGGAACCGGGGATCTGCATCAACTGCAGGTAGTCGATCATGATCAGGGCGATGTCGCCATGCTCACGCACCAGGCGCCGGGTACGCGCGCGCATTTCGGACGGGCTGATACCGGCGGTGTCATCGATAAACAGCTTGCGGTCGTTGAGCAGGTTGACCGCCGAGGTCAGGCGCGGCCAGTCGTCATCCTCAAGTTGACCGGAACGCACCTTGGTCTGGTCGATACGGCCAAGAGACGAGAGCATACGCATGATCAGCGATTCACCTGGCATCTCGAGGGAGTACACCAGCACCGCCTTGTCGCTGCGCAGAACGGCGTTTTCCACCAGGTTCATCGCAAAGGTGGTCTTACCCATCGACGGACGGCCGGCGACGATGATCAAGTCGGACGGCTGCAGGCCGCTGGTCTTTTCGTCGAGGTCGGTGTAGCCGGTGGAAATACCGGTAATAGCCGCGTCGGTGTTGAACAGGGTGTCGATGCGGTCGATGGCTTTGGTCAACAGGTCGTTGACGCTGACCGGGCCGCCGGTCTTGGGCCGTGCTTCTGCAATCTGGAAGATCTGCCGCTCGGCTTCGTCAAGGATCTCGGCAGCAGTGCGGCCTTCGGGGTTGAAGGCGCTGTCGGCGATTTCGGTGCTGATGCCGATCAACTGGCGCAGCGTGGCCCGCTCGCGGACGATCTGGGCATAGGCCTTGATGTTGGCGACGGACGGCGTGTTTTTTGCCAGCTCACCGAGGTAGCCCAGGCCACCCACTTGGGAGGTCTGGCCTTCCTTGTCCAACTGCTCGGCCAGGGTGACTACGTCGATCGGTGAGTTCTGGTCGGCCAGCTTGGCGATGGCGCGGAAGATCAGGCGGTGGTCATGGCGATAGAAGTCACCGTCCGAGACTTGATCCAGCACGCGTTCCCAGGCGTTGTTGTCCAGCATCAAGCCACCGAGCACGGCCTGTTCGGCCTCGATGGAATGCGGCGGCACCTTCAGGGCAGCGGTTTGCAGATCGTATTGCTCAGGAGCGGAGATTTCGTTCATGGCCACTTGGAATTTGGGGTGTGTAGAAAAACAAAAGGCACGACCTGTAAACAGGATCGTGCCCGATGTTAACCGGCTGGCACGCGAGGTGCCAGTCAGTTAGGTGCGACTTAAGCTGCTACCACGACAACGCGTACGGTGGCTTCAACTTCGGCGTGCAGGTGCACGGCTACGTCGAATTCGCCTACGTTGCGGATGGTGCCGTTCGGCAGACGAACTTCGCTCTTCTGCACTTCAACGCCGGAGGCGGTCAGTGCATCAGCGATGTCGTGGGTGCCGATCGAACCGAACAGCTTGCCTTCGTCACCAGCGGTGGCAGTGATAGTCACTTCCAGCTCAGCCAGTTGGGCAGCGCGAGTTTCGGCCGACGCTTTTTTGTCTGCTGCGGCTTTTTCCAGCTCAGCACGACGCTCTTCAAACGCAGCCAGGTTGGCAGCGGTTGCAGCGGTGGCTTTGCCGTATGGCAGCAGGTAGTTACGACCGTAGCCGGCCTTAACGTTCACTTTGTCGCCCAGGTTGCCCAGGTTGGCGACTTTTTCCAGAAGGATCAGTTGCATGTGAAAATCCTCTAACTTTTAACCTTCACCGTTCGCGTTATCGGCGTCTTTCGACGCCAGACGACCGCGAAAATCAATCAGGCTGTCAACAATGGCCAAGACCACGAGTAACGGATAGATCAACTGCATGAACAGCAACAGCGTGACGTACAACCCCACCAGCCAGAACCTGGCCAGGCGCTTTCGCGCAACCAGCCCATGAATCAGGGCCAGCCCGGCAAACACCAGCGGTACGCTGCAAATCGGCGCCAGCAAGGCCATCTGTGGGCCGAAGTTCGGCCCGACAACCATGCACGCCAGCAGCAACATCGCCGGCCCCGCTGGGATTCTGATACTGCGAAACTCGCGACCAAAACCACCCGGGTTGTACAACAACGCCTGCCAATAACGCCCAAGAATCAGGCTCAGCACGCTGACGACCTGCAACAAAGCCGCAATCAGGCCAGTCAGGACCGGGGCAATCAGTGACGCAAACCGCGCTCGCTCATCTACCGACAAATGCTGGTAGAGATCCCCGAGGGCCAACGGCAGGATCTTGACGATCTCCTGCGCCAGCGCCTCGATTTGCGGGCGGAAAGCCGCGCCAAGCATCACTGAGTACACCAACCCCAATGCCACGCTGACCAGCAGCGTACGGACCCAGGACTCACTTGCGCGCAAAACCAACGCAAGGCTCGATGACCCCAGCAGTACCAGAAGTACCCGTGGATCACCCATTTGCAGCCACCAGATCAAGGCCGGCAACAAACCCAGGGCAAGAACGCCAAGGGCGTCCTTCAAACCGCGCCGCAGCAGCACAAGGCAACCTGCGGCAGCACCCAACCAATAAAGCAACGGCAATGCCGCACATCCAGCCACTACCAGAGTGGCCTGCACGCGACCGCGCATGATGAACTCAGCTAAGGCGCGCATGCATTCAATCCCTTACTACTTGTCGACTGCCCGGTCTCAGCGGCCGTGGCTGTCGGTGTAGGCCAGCAGGGCCAGGAAGCGGGCGCGCTTGATAGCGGTGGCCAGCTGACGCTGATAACGTGCTTTGGTACCGGTGATACGGCTTGGAACGATTTTGCCGGTCTCGGATACGTAGGCTTTCAGAGTGTTGAGATCTTTGTAATCGATCTCTTTCACGTCTTCAGCGGTGAAGCGGCAGAATTTACGACGACGGAAGAAACGTGCCATTTGATAGGCTCCTTAATAAGGTCCGTGGATTACTCGTCAGCGTTATCGCTGTCGTTCTCTTCGCCTTCAGCGCTTTCAGCGCCTTCGTGCTCAGGACGATCGCGACGCTCACGGCGCTCACTGCGGTTTTCTTCAGCCTTGAGCATCTCGGATTGGCCGGTAACGGCTTCTTCGCGACGGATGACCAGGTTACGGATCACTGCATCGTTGTAGCGGAAGTTGTCTTCCAGCTCGGCCAGGGCCTTGCCAGTGCACTCAACGTTCAGCATCACGTAGTGAGCCTTGTGAACATTGTTGATTGCGTAGGCCAGTTGACGACGGCCCCAATCTTCCAGACGGTGGATTTTGCCGCCGTCTTCTTCGATCAGCTTGGTGTAACGCTCAACCATGCCGCCGACTTGCTCGCTTTGATCCGGGTGGACCAAAAAGATGATTTCGTAATGACGCATGAATGCTCCTTACGGGTTGTAGCCTGCCGCTCAAAAACGGTCAGACAAGGAGTGAATGACACTTATGGATCTTGCCGCAGGGGAGGCACATCGGTGCCTGCCAGGAAGGCAAGGGGCGCAATTGTAGAGAAGGGGGAGAAGCGGCGCAAGGCAATTGGTGATTATTTGAACAATCCTGAATAAACACCACAAAACCAATGTGGGAGCGGGCTTGCCTGCGATGACCATGGCACCGGCAACATCTCTGCTGACTGACACTCCGTCATCGCGGGCAAGCCCGCTCCCACATTTTGATCACTTCTTGGGCTTGGCCTTGGCTTTCGCACCACGCTGACGCTGGGCTTCAAACAGGCAAACACCCGTCGCAACCGACACATTGAGGCTGCTGACGCTACCAGCCATCGGCAGGTGCACCAGGTAATCGCAATGCTCACGGGTCAACCGGCGCATGCCTTTGCCTTCGGCGCCCATGATCAGGATGGTAGGGCCGGTGAGGTCCTGATCATAGATGCTGACCTCAGCCTCTCCCGCCGTACCCACGACCCACAGGCCGCGCTGCTGGAGCTTCTCCAGGGTACGCGCAAGGTTGGTCACGGCCACCAGCGGAATCACTTCCGCCGCACCGCAGGCGACCTTGCGCACCACCGGCGTCAGGGTCGCGGACTTGTCCTTGGGCACGATCACCGCCAGCGCACCGGCAGCATCCGCCGAACGTAGGCAGGCGCCGAGGTTGTGCGGGTCGGTCACGCCGTCCAGCACCAAGAGCAACGGCGCACCTTCGGTACGGTCGAGCAGCTCGTCGAGCATCGCCTCGCCCCACACCTGGCTCGGACTGACGTCAGCCACCACACCTTGGTGAACGCCTTCGACCCACACGTCCATTTCACGACGCTCGGCCTGGCCGATGGCAACCTTATTCTGCGTAGCCAACTCGACCAGCGCCTGTACGCGCGGCTCGCTGCGACCTTCGGCCAACCACACCTGCTTGACGCGCTTGGGATGGTGACGCAGCAGTGCTTCTACGGCGTGCACGCCGTAGATTTTTTCCAGACTCATGACTTGGCCTTAGGTTTGCGCGACCCGCCGCTTTTTGCGGGAGCCGAACCCGCTTTTGGCGGGCCTTTACGGTGTTTACTTGGCTTGCTCGACGGCTTTTCCGCCCCGTGAGACTTTCCCCCAGACGCCGCTTTACCACCGCTTTTGGCTTCGTTGAGCAACTGCTGCTTCAACTCGCGGCTCTTGCGCAGCTCGGCGTTTTTCGCCGCAGCGTCGCTTGGGCGGTAGGCTTCAGGGGCCTTGTCCTTGGCGGAAGAACGACGACCGGCCTTGGCAGCTGCAGGCTCGGCCGTGGTTTTTGCAGTGGTCGCTTTGCCTTTGGACGCAGGCGCTGTGGTTTCACCACGTTTTTTACGACCCGCAGGCTCTGCCGGCTTGTCAGGCATGCCGAAGTCGATCTTGCGCTCGTCGAGGTCGACACGCATGACCTGCACTTCAACGGTATCGCCCAGACGGAAGCTGCGACCGGTGCGCTCGCCCGCCAGGCGGTGATGCACAGGATCGAAGTGGTAGTAATCACCCGGCAAGGCGGTGACGTGCACCAGGCCCTCGACGTAGATGTCGGTCAGCTCGACGAACAGGCCAAAGCCGGTCACGGCGGTGATGACACCAGGGAACGACTCGCCCACGCGATCCTTCATAAACTCGCATTTGAGCCAGTTCACCACGTCGCGGGTGGCTTCGTCGGCGCGGCGTTCGCTCATGGAGCACTGCTCGCCCAGTTGTTCCAGGGCCGCTTCGTCGTACGGGTAGATCCGTGCTTTCGGAATGGTCATGGCACCGGCGCGCTTGACGTGCGGGGTGTTCTGCTTGGAATGGATCACGCTGCGGATCGCCCGGTGCGTGAGCAAGTCCGGGTAGCGGCGAATCGGCGAAGTGAAGTGGGTGTACGCCTCGTAATTCAGGCCGAAGTGGCCCTGGTTATCGGCGCTGTACACCGCCTGGCTCAGGGATCGCAGCATCACGGTCTGGATCACGTGGTAATCCGGACGGTCCTTGATGCTGGCCAGCAGGGCCTGGTAATCCTTAGGCGTAGGACCATCCTTGCCTTTGTGCAGGGACAGGCCGAGTTCGCCGAGGAAGGCGCGAAGTTTTTCCAGGCGCTCCGGCGGCGGGCCGTCGTGCACACGGTACAACGCAGGAATTTCGTGCTTCTTGAGGAACTCGGCAGTGGCCACGTTGGCCGCCAGCATGCACTCCTCGATCAGCTTGTGCGCGTCGTTACGGGTGGTCGGGGTGATCGCCGCAATCTTGCGCTCGGAGCCGAAGACAATCCGGGTTTCCTGGGTTTCGAAATCGATCGCGCCACGGGTATGACGGGCACCCAGCAACACCTTGTACAGCGAGTACAGCTGCTTGAGGTGCGGCACCACGCCAGCGTACTCGGTACGCAGAGCCTTGGCTTCGCTGGTCTTCGGCGTTTCCAGGATGGTGCTGACCTTGTTGTAGGTCAGACGCGCCTGGGAGTGGATCACCGCTTCGTAGAACTGGTAGTCGGTCATTTCGCCGGTTTTGGAGATGGTCATCTCGCACACCATGGCCAAACGGTCGACTTTCGGGTTCAGGGAGCACAGGCCGTTGGACAGCTGCTCAGGCAGCATCGGAATCACGCGCTCTGGGAAGTACACGGAGTTGCCGCGCACCTGAGCCTCGTTATCCAGGGCCGAACCGATCTTCACGTAACTGGAGACGTCGGCAATCGCGACGTACAACTTCCAACCGCCGGAGAACAGGCGCAGCTTGCCAGGCTTGGCTTCGCAGTAGACCGCATCGTCGAAGTCGCGGGCATCTTCGCCGTCAATAGTGACGAACGGCAGATGGCGCAGGTCGATACGTTTTTCTTTGTCTTTCTCTTCGACTTCCGGCTTGAGCTTGGCGGCTTCCTTGAGCACGGCATCAGGCCAGACGTGAGGAATATCGTAGGTGCGCAAGGCAACGTCGATTTCCATGCCCGGCGCCATATAGTTGCCGACCACCTCCACGATATCGCCCTGGGGCTGGAAGCGCGCAGTAGGCCAGTGGGTGATTTTCACCTCGACGAACTGGCCGACCTTGGCGGCGCCATTGCGGCCCGGGGTGATCAGCACTTCCTGCTGGACCTTGGGGTTATCCGGCACAACGAAGCCGATGCCGCCTTCTTCAAAGTAACGGCCGACGATAGATTCGTGGGCACGGGACACCACTTCGACGATCACGCCTTCACGACGACCACGGCGGTCGAGGCCAGAAACCCGCGCCAGGGCACGGTCGCCATCGAACACCAGACGCATTTGCGCCGGGCTCATGAACAGGTCGTCGCTGCCATCGTCCGGTATCAGGAAGCCGAAGCCGTCGCGGTGGCCGGCAATGCGGCCCAGGATCAGGTCGAGCTTGTCTACCGGCGCGTAAGTGCCACGACGGGTGTAGATCAATTGAGCATCGCGCTCCATCGCACGCAAACGGCGGCGCAGGGCTTCGAGCTGGTCTTCGGTGGTCAGACCGAATTCTTCGACCAACTGCTCGCGGCTAGCAGGCGAACCACGATCGGCGAGGTGCGCCAGGATCAGTTCGCGGCTAGGAATAGGGTTTTCATATTTTTCCGCTTCACGAGCGGCCTCGGGATCGAGGGACTGCCAATCGGCCATTAGAGAGTTTTCACCTTGTCTATATGTGGGTTAGTTTGGCATACGCGTATTGAAACGGGAAATTTCAGGTATCAACAAGCGTTTAAAAGACCTTTACGACCCCCGCCACGCACCTTGCACGACCGCTGGTGAAATTTTCCAGGCTTTTTTCATGGCAGGGGTTTACAGCTCAAATATCGCTCCGTATAGTGCGCGCCATCGACGACGGCAACGTTGTTGATGCTGCCCAGGTGGTGAAATTGGTAGACACGCCAGCTTCAGGTGCTGGTGATCGCAAGGTCGTGGAAGTTCGAGTCTTCTCCTGGGCACCAAATTCAGATCAAACCCGCGAAAGCGGGTTTTTTCGTTTCAGGCCTTTGATTTTTAACGGAAAAATTGATTTATATTTTTCGAATCAGGGGTTTACAGATTAAAAACCCCGCCGTATAGTTCGCCCCATCAACAGCGGCAACGTTGTTAGATAATGCCCAGGTGGTGAAATTGGTAGACACGCCAGCTTCAGGTGCTGGTGATCGCAAGGTCGTGGAAGTTCGAGTCTTCTCCTGGGCACCAAATTCAGATCAAACCCGCGAAAGCGGGTTTTTTCGTTTCCGGGGTTTGAAAACTTCCCCAGTGATTTCCCCCTCATCCGCACTTGAGAAGATTTATCGTTTATCCTTGCAATGATTTGTTGCATATAAGCGAGGAACACTTCGGATGATGATCCGTGACAACCGACTCAAGACATCCCTTCTGCGCGGCCTGACCCTCACCCTACTCAGCCTGACCCTGCTCTCGCCCGCCGCCCATTCTGCCGACAAGGTCTCCCTGACCTTATACAACGGCCAACACAAAGAAGTCGGCGATGAACTCGCCAAGGCCTTCGAAGCCAAGACCGGCATCCACGTCAACGTGCGCAAAGGCAGCAGCAACCAGTTGGCCAGCCAAGTCGTCGAAGAAGGTGAGCGCTCCCCTGCCGACGTCATCTACACCGAAGAATCACCGCCCCTGAACAAACTCGGCGAGCAAGGCCTGTTGGCAAAAATCGATGCCAGCACCCTCAATGTGCTGCCCAAGGATTACGTGGGTAAAAACGGCGACTGGATGGGCGTGACCGCACGCACCCGCGTCGTAGCCTTCAACCCCAAATTGATTGCGGAAAAAGACTTGCCCAAGTCGGTACTGGATTTCGCCGGCCCCGAATGGCAAGGCAAGGTCGGTTTCGTGCCCACCAGCGGCGCGTTCCAGGAACAAGCCGTGGCAATCATCAAGCTGCACGGTCGCGAAGCCGCGGAAGAATGGCTGACCGGCCTGCGCGCCTTCGGCAAGGTGTACAGCAACAATATGGTCGCCCTCAAGGCCGTGGAAAACGGCGAAGTGGCTACCGTGCTGGTAAACAACTACTACTGGTTCGCCCTGAAAAAGGAAAAAACCAACCTGGACTCCCAGCTGCATTACTTCACCGATGGTGATGCTGGCGGCCTGATCACCGTGTCCTCCGCTGCCGCACTCAAATCCAGCAAGCATCCCAAAGAAGCTCAGCAATTGCTGGCATTCATGGCCAGCGAAGAGGGCCAGCGCGTGATCACCAACACGTCGGCCGAGTACCCGCTGCGCAAGGGCATGGAATCGAACCGCGGCCTCAAGCCATTTAGCGAGCTGCAGCCACCAAAGGTCACCCCCGCAGACCTGGGTAACGCCGAAGAAGCCCTGGAGCTGGAACGTGACGTTGGCCTGAACTGATGAACCCATCGCTTTCCGTCACGGGGTTCACCCCCCGTCGCAAACGCCCGTCAATCTGGCTGCTGCTGCCTGTGCTATTGCTGGTTGGCCTGAGCCTGTTGCCGCTCGCCTATGTCGGGCTCAAAGCCTGGCAGGCGGGCTGGACGGAGGCGGTGCATCTACTGTGGCGACCTTATGTGTTCGGGCTGCTGCGCAACACGCTGGCATTGATGGTCGGCGTGACCCTGACCTGCGGCGTGATCGGCCTGTCCCTGGCCTGGCTACTGGAACGCAGCAACCTGCCAGGACGGCGCATCTGGGGCGTGATCCTGTGCCTGCCGTTTGCGGTGCCGGCGTTTGTCAGCAGCTTTACCTGGGTGTCGCTGAGCGCTCAGTTCGAGGGGCTCGGTGGCGCGATCCTGGTGATGAGCCTGTCCAAATACCCGCTGGTGTTTTTGCCGGTGGCGGCAACACTGCGCAATCTAGACCCCTCCCTGGAAGAATCGGCCCGCACGCTGGGGCTCAACCGCTGGGGCGTGTTCTTTCGCATCACACTCCCGCTGCTGTGGCCATCGCTGCTGGCCGGCTCACTATTGATCGCACTGCACATGCTGGTGGAATTCGGCGCGCTGTCGATTATCGGGTTGCAGACCTTCACCACCGCGATCTACCAGCAGTTCGAACTGGAATTCAGCAATGCCAATGCGGCAATGCTCTCGGCAGTGCTGCTGGTGATGTGCCTGACCCTGCTGTGGCTGGAGCTGCGCGTACGCGGCAAAGGCCGGCATGTGCGCATCGGCCAGGGCGCGGCGCGGCACGCCGAGCAGGTTCGACTCGGCAAGTGGGCGCCATTGGGCCAGGTGTATTGCCTGGCATTGGCGATCATCGGCAGCGGCATCCCGCTGGGCATGCTCGGCTATTGGTTGGCCGTCGGTTCGTCAGCGGCGTTTCCGATGGCCGAGATCAGCGAGGCGCTGCTGTCATCCCTGGCGCTCTCCCTGGGCGGCGCCGCACTGTGCCTGGTACTGGCAGTGCCGGTTGGGCTGCTGGTGGTGCGCTACAAAGGACAGTTGGCAATCTGGGCCGAACGCTTGCCGTATCTACTGCATGCCCTGCCCGGCCTGGTGATTGCGCTGACCCTGGTGTATTTCGCCCTGCATTACATCCCCGCGCTGTACCAGACCTCTGCGTTATTGCTGATTGCTTATGCGCTGCTGTTTTTGCCGTTGGCACAGGCGCCGATTCGTACAGCACTGAACAAGGCGGCGCCACAGCTGGAAGAGGCTGCGCGCACGTTAGGCGCATCGTCCTTCAGTGCGTTTTGCCGGGTGACGTTGCCAATCATCTTTCCGGCGCTGGGGGCGGCGTTTGCCTTGGTGTTCCTGGATGCGATGAAGGAATTGACGGCGACGTTGCTGCTCAGCCCGACCGGGTTGAATACCTTGGCGACGGCCGTCTGGGCACATACCTCGAATGTGGAATTTGCGGCGGCGGCGCCGTATGCGGCGTTGTTGATAGTGGTGTCGGGGTTGCCGGTGTATCTGCTCACGACTCGGATGTATCTGAGTCGCTGAAACAGTTATCGCAGGCAAGCCAGCTCCCACAGTGACCGAGTTCCAACTTTGGAATGCAGTTGAATGTGGGAGCTGGCTTGCCTGCGATGAGGCCCGTCCAGACAACCTCAAGCCCTGAACTGCCCCAAGCTCGCCTTCAACTGCGCCGCCAACCCATCCAGCACCTTGCCACTGGCCGTCGTCTCCACCACCGCTTGCGCCGCACGCTCGGCCTGGGCATGGATCACCTCGACGCGCCCACGCACCGCATGCGCGCCCTGGGCTTGATGCTCGGCCGCGCGCGTCGCCAGGCCAATCGCCGCATGCACCTGCTCCACAGAAGCCTGCACCGTCTGCTGCAAGCGCACGCTATCGCGCAGCACCAGCAGGCCCTCACTGGCCTGGCGCCCCGCCTTGCCGATGGTTTCTACGGCCTCACGCGCGCCCTGCTGCAACGCAACAATATGCGCCTGGATATCGCCAGTGGAGCTTTGAGTCTTGCTGGCCAGCGCACGCACTTCATCGGCCACCACCGCAAAGCCGCGCCCAGTCTCGCCAGCCCGTGCCGCTTCGATGGCCGCGTTGAGAGCGAGCAGGTTGGTTTGCTCGGCGATACCGTGAATCACGGTCAACACCACTTCAATTTGTTCGCTTTGCTGCGCCAGCCGTTCGATCACCTGGGAACCGGCCTGCACCTGCCCCGCCAACGCCTCGATCAAGCTGCCAACTTCGGCCGAGGTCCGTGAGTTTTCATCCGTGGCCTGGCGAATATCCACCACCTGCTGCAGGGCCGCCTGCATGGCGTGGCTTTCGGCCTGGGCCTCATCGGCCATTTGCGACAAAGCGCGCAAACTCTCGGCCACTTCATCACGCTGCAAGCCCGCCGCCGCATCGGCGCCAGCATTGCGCAACGTCATGGCGCCGATTTCCACGCCAGTACGCTGGGCCACGTCGCCTGCCTCCCGCACGATGGGCTGCAACTTATCCACAAAGCGATTGACCGCCGAGGCCATATCACCGATTTCATCCTTGCTGTTGATCTGCACGCGCTTGGTGAGGTCGCCTTCGCCGGCCGCCAGGTCATCCATCGCGGCAATCAGCAGCTTCAGACGATTGACCACGCGCCGGCCCAGCACAATAGCGATCAGCAGCAAGACCCCAAGCCCCACCAGCGCCAGACCCATGCCGATACGCCAGCGCAGGGTGCCCGCCGCGTCTTGCACAGCGGCGGCCGTGTTGGCCGTCATTTGCGTGGCAGTGGCTTGCGCCGATTGCAGCCGGGCGCCCATGGCGTTGGCGCTGTCAGCGGCGGCTCCCTTGAGGCTGTCACCCACCAGCTGATCACCGCTGGCGATCAGCGCGGCAAAGCGCTTATCCAAGGCTTGCAGGTCGGCTTCAACCGTCGCGGTCGACACGCCCATGCGCACCTTGCCGATTTCCACACCGTTGGGGCTGATGGAGGCTTCGACGTAATACACGGAGGGGTCTGTCTTGGCCGCGTCCAGCACCTTGTCCAGGGCACGTTCCCCTGCGCCCTTTGCCAGCAGGGCCTGGTTGATCGGGTTTTCGCGGTTCAGGTATCGGGTCAGGTGCTCGCCTGCGGCGTCGTCATACACCACAAACAGCACATTGGGGTTGCGCTGGGCCCGGCGGGCAAACTCAGAAAGGGTCGGCACGTCACTGTCCCACATGGCACGGGGCGCGACCGAGGCCAGCAGTTGCGCCATGTCATTGGCGGAGTCCTGCAGGTCTTTTTCCAGCGTCGCACGCAACTGCTCTTGCTCTTCCTGCAAGCGCGTGGAAAGCCCGGCTGTGAGGCGCTGGCGCGTGCTGGCGGAGAGGCTGTCCAGGCTGGACGTGACTTCCTTGCCAGCCTGGGCCAGTTCACCAGACAACTTCTGGCTATCTATGCCCAGGCGATTGCCCAAATCGGCTTCCAGCGCCGTCACCGTGCTCCGCGTCAGCGCGACGGCCACCAGCACTTGCACCAAAAGAGCGATACCAAGGGTAACGAACACCGGCCGCAACAGACGGCTTTGTAACAACGAGAGAACGGCAGACACTGGAAATCCCTCCACCACGGGTGCCATTAATTTGATAGCACCTCGAAAGAGGGAAACACAGCAAGGGTCGTGCCGCTTGCCATGCAGAAACGACAAAGGGCTCCCGAAGGAGCCCTTTGCTTTTTACATCAACAGCTTATTACGCGAACGGGTGACGCAGAACGATGGTCTCGTTGCGGTCCGGGCCGGTCGAAATAATGTCGATCGGTGCGCCGATCAGCTCTTCCACACGCTTGATGTAGGCGCGGGCGTTGGCTGGCAGTTCTTCCAGGGTCTTGGCGCCCACGGTCGATTCGGTCCAGCCTGGTACTTCTTCGTACACAGGCTGCAGGCCCACGTAGCTGTCAGCGTCAGTCGGGGCAACATCGTTGCCTTGGGCGTCTTTGTAGCCGACGCAAATGTTGATGGCTTCCAGGCCGTCGAGTACATCCAGCTTGGTCAGGCAGATGCCCGAGATGCTGTTCACATCGATAGCGCGACGCAGGATAACGGCGTCGAACCAGCCGCAACGACGAGCACGGCCAGTGGTGGCGCCGAATTCGTGACCTTGCTTGGCCAGGTGTGCGCCAACGTCGTCGAACAGCTCAGTCGGGAACGGACCGGAACCTACACGGGTGGTGTAAGCCTTGGTGATGCCCAGGATGTAGTCCAGGAACATCGGGCCAACGCCCGAGCCGGTGGCAACGCCGCCAGCAGTAGTGTTGGAGCTGGTCACGTACGGGTAGGTACCGTGGTCGATGTCCAGCAACGAACCCTGGGCACCTTCGAACATGATGTCCTTGCCAGCGCGACGCAGCTCGTGCAGCTCGGCCGTCACGTCCAGCATCAGCGGCTTTAGCAGCTCAGCGTATTCCTTGCACTCGGCCAGGGTCTTTTCAAACTCGATGGCTGGCTCTTTGTAGTAACCGACCAGCATGAAGTTGTGGTAATCCACCAGTTCACGCAGCTTGTCTTCAAAGCGCGGCATGTTGAGCAGGTCGCCCACACGCAGGCCACGACGTGCAACCTTGTCTTCGTAGGCCGGGCCGATGCCGCGACCGGTGGTGCCGATCTTCAGCTCGCCACGCGCCTTTTCACGGGCCTGGTCCAGCGCAACGTGGAAGGACAGGATCAGCGGGCAGGACGGGCTGATACGCAGGCGCTCGCGCACCGGTACGCCTTTTTCTTCCAGCTTGGTGATCTCGCGCAGCAGGGCGTCAGGTGCAACCACCACGCCGTTGCCGATCAGGCACTGCACGCCTTCGCGCAGAACACCCGACGGGATCAGGTGCAAGACGGTTTTTTCGCCATCGATGACCAGGGTGTGGCCAGCGTTGTGGCCACCTTGGTAGCGCACTACGGCGGCAGCATGTTCGGTCAGCAGATCAACGATCTTGCCTTTGCCCTCATCACCCCATTGGGTGCCCAGGACTACGACATTCTTACCCATAACACTTGTCCTCATTCGCGCAAACTTGGTGCCGGCGATGGCCGGCAGGAAAACTCAAGAAGCCAGTGGCGATACTTGCCAAAGCCCGTTCTGCTGAATCAATTGCCGGTCGCAGTCCGCTTCACGGGCGGCGGCCAATGGCTGCCCAGGCAAGGCCTGGACTACACGCTGACCCTCACGGCGTAACTGGCAAACCTGCTGCCAGAGCGCTGCGTCCGTACTGTCGGGCATCCAGATGCCACCAGACGGCAGCTCGACCTCAGCACGCCCCAGGGTCACCAGGGTTTTCAAATCGGTGGAAAAACCAGTGGCCGGACGCGCACGACCGAAGTCGGCGCCGATATCGTCATAGCGACCACCTTGGGCGATGGCCTGGCCAACACCCGGGACGAATACCGCGAACACCACACCGGTGTGGTAGTGGTAACCGCGCAATTCACCCAGATCAAAATACAGCGGCAGCTCCGGGAACCGTGCCGACAGGCGCTCGGCAATTGCCAGCACATCGTCCAGTGCTGCCAATACCGGTGCCGGCGCATTCGCCAGGCGCTCACGCGCAGCCACCAGCACTTCACGGCCGCCGCACAGGTCTACCAGCGCCCGCAGCATGCCAGCCAGCTCAGCAGGCACACCCTCGGTGAGAGCGATCACTTCATCGATCGCCTTGCGCTGCAGGGCATCGAACAACTGCTGCTCCACTTCACCGGACAACCCGGCAGCGCGCGCCAAGCCACGGTAGATACCGACATGGCCCAGGTCCATGTGCACATCCGGCACATCCGCCAGTTGCAGCATGGCCAGCATCAGGCTGATCACTTCAACATCGCTGCTCGGGCTGGCATCGCCGTACAACTCGGCGCCCAACTGGATCGGGCTACGGGAAGACGACAACGCACGCGGCTGGGCATGCAGTACGCTACCGGCGTAGCACAGGCGACTCGGGCCTTCGCGCCGCAGGGTGTGCGCATCGATGCGCGCCACTTGCGGCGTGATGTCGGCACGGAACCCCATTTGCCGGCCCGATTGCGGGTCGATGACCTTGAAGGTGCGCAGATCCAGGTCCTGGCCCGCGCCGGTCAGCAGGGATTCCAGGTACTCGATATGGGGAGTCACGACAAACTCGTAACCCCAGCTCTGGAACAGATCCAACACCTGGCGACGCGCTACTTCAATGCGCGCAGCTTCTGGTGGCAGTACTTCTTCGATGCCATCTGGCAGCAGCCAGCGGTCTACCGTTGCCATTACGCCATTCCCCTTTGATCCGGGCGGCCAGCCCTCGGCCGAGCCTTGAGTGAAGCAGAAAATACCCGCCCCTTGCATAAACCACGCGCAAGAGCGACGTGACGAATGGCCTGCAAACGGCCTCGTCGGGCACTTTCCTCGAAAAACCTGTCACGCCTGCCGAATCAAACATGCAGACGCAAAAAAGCCGGGAATTTCCCGGCTGCCGCATCATACACCCGTTTTCTGAAAGGATCACCCCGCCAGGCATTTTAGCCGCCCGACGGAGTGCGCCTTACAGAATCACGGGCTGGTTACTTAGACTTTTCCAGGTAGCGGAAGAAGTCGCTGCTTGGGTCCAGCACCAGTACGTCGGTTTTGTTCGCGAAGCTTTCACGGTAGGCTCGCAGGCTACGGTAGAACGCGTAGAACTCCTGGTCCTGGCCATAGGCCTTGGCGTAGATCGCCGCGGCTTGAGCATCACCGTCACCACGAGCCTCTTCAGACTCACGATAGGCTTCTGCCAGCAGTACACGACGCTGACGGTCGGCATCGGCACGGATACCTTCAGCCAACTCGTTACCCTTGGCGCGGTGCTCACGCGCTTCACGCTCACGCTCGGTGCTCATACGCTCGAACACGCTGCGGTTCACTTCCTTGGGCAGGTCAATGGCCTTGACGCGAACGTCGACCACTTCAATACCCAGCTCTTTTTCCGCCATGGTGTTCAGCGAACGGGTGATGTCAGCCATCAGCGCATCACGTTCACCGGATACCACCTCGTGCAGGGTGCGCTTACCAAACTGGTCACGCAGGCCCGATTCCAGACGACGGGACAAACGCTCGTCGGCAATCTGCTTGAGGCCGGAAGTCGCGGTGTAGAAGCGCTCGGCATCCTTGACGCGCCACTTGGCGTAGGCGTCAACCATCACGGCTTTCTTTTCCAGGGTCAGGAAGCGCTGTGTCGGTGCATCCAGGGTCATCAGGCGGGCGTCGAACTTGCGCACCTGGTTGACGTAGGGGACTTTTACATGCAGGCCCGGCTGGACATCCGCCTGGACCACGCGACCGAATTGCAGCAGCACCGCACGCTCGGTCTGAGCGACGATGTAGAAGCAGTTCCAGGCAGCGATGACCACGACGACGCCCACAATCAGGGCGGTCAGCGATTTATTGCTCATCAACGGCTCTCCCTGGTACGTGTTTGCTGTTGCAGCAAGTCAGCGGCCGCACGGGCACTCGCTTCGTTGGCAGCGGCATTCGAACCGGTGGACGGTGCACTGGCGCCGCTACGACCACCTTCGATCATCTTGTCCAGCGGCAGGTACAGCAGGTTGTTCTGCCCACCTTTGCTGCCGGTCACGAGAACCTTGCTGGTGTTGCTGAAGACTTCCTGCATGGTGTCCAGGTACAGACGCTCGCGGGTCACTTCAGGAGCCTTGCGGTACTCGGCAACCAGCTTGGTGAAACGATCTGCCTCACCCTTGGCGCGGGAGACCACTTCATCGCGGTAACCGTTGGCATCTTCAAGGATGCGCTGGGCCTGACCACGGGCTTCCGGCACAACGCCGTTGGCATAGGTTTCAGCCTGGTTGCGCGAACGCTGCTCGTCTTCACGGGCACGGATCACGTCGTCAAAGGCTTCCTGCACTTCACGCGGTGCCGCTGCGCTCTGTACGTTCACCTGAGTGACGGTAATACCAGTGCGATAGGTATCGAGGAACCGTTGCAGACGCTCCTTGATTTCGCTGGCCATCAACTCACGACCTTCGGTCAGCACCTGATCCATGGCGGTGGAACCCACCACGTGGCGCAGGGCACTTTCGGTTGCGTGTTGCAGGCTGATTTCCGGCTGATCAACGTTCAGCACGAAGTCTTGCAGGTTGCTGATCTTGTACTGCACGGTCAGCGGCACTTCGACGATGTTCTCGTCTTCGGTCAGCATCTGGCCCTGCTTGGTGTACGCACGCTCACGCGTCACGTTCTCCATGTACTTCTTGTCGATCGGCGGGAAATAGATGTTCAGGCCTGGCCCGACAGTCTCGTAGTACTTGCCGAAGCGCAGCACCACGGCTTGCTCCTGCTCGTCCACCACGTAGACCGCGCTGTACAGCCATACGGCCGCGAGCACGACAAGACCCAGGCCCAGCAGGCCATAGCCACCGCCCTTGCTTGTGCGACCGCCGTCGTCACCACCACGTTTTTTTCCACCACCGAACAACCCATTCAGGCTTTCCTGCAGCTTTCGGAAGGCCTCGTCGAGATCCGGTGGCCCCTTGCGGTCGCCGTTATTGCGGCGCTTACCACCCCAAGGATCCTGATTATTCGAGTTGCCACCCGGCTCATTCCAAGCCATAGCGCTCTCCATCTGATAAAGCAAAGACGCACCCACGGCGCGCCGACCAATGCTACAGAATGCCTGCTACTGCGGCACAACCGCTTTCTCAGGCTTTTATTGCAAAGTGTGTTGTTCGATAAACTCTGCCGGTACAACACCCTCTCGGCTGACCAGCCGATTGAGTTCCGAGCGTGGCAATCGAACGGCCAGCAAGCTGACACCTTCTTCGTCGTGTTCTTCTTTCTGTACAGCGCCCAACTCGAAAAACTGTGCACGCAGTCGAGCAAAACGCTGCGGCAAGCGCAAGGTGCCGACGAACAAATCGCTGCCGAGCAATTCGGCAATGGCTTGTTCCAGCAACTCCAAGCCACTGCCATCTCGCGCCGACAACCAGACCCGCTGGGGCTTGCCGTTCTCGTCGCGCTGGATCTGTGGCTCAACGCCTTCAAGCAAATCGAGTTTGTTATAGACCTCGAGGATCGGCAAGTCCTGGGCACCAATCTCGCCCAGCACCACCATGACCTGTTCAATCTGCAACATGCGATCCGGTTCGGCCGCATCGATCACGTGCAACAGCAAGTCGGAATTGCTCGACTCTTCGAGCGTAGACCGAAATGCCTCGACGAGCTTGTGGGGCAGGTGACGAATGAAACCCACGGTATCGGCCAGCACAATCGGCCCCAGGTCGTCGATGTCCAGACGCCGCAGGGTCGGGTCGAGGGTGGCGAACAGTTGGTCGGCCGCGTACACATCCGACTTGGTCACGTTATTGAACAGCGTGGATTTGCCGGCGTTGGTGTAGCCCACCAACGACACCGTAGGGATATCCGCACGGGAACGGCCACGTCGCGACTGCTCGCGCTGGCTGCGCACTTTTTCCAGGCGGCCCTTGATCTGGCGCAGGCGAACCCGCAGCAGACGCCGGTCGGTTTCCAACTGGGTTTCACCCGGGCCACGCATGCCGATACCGCCACCCTGACGCTCAAGGTGAGTCCAGCCGCGAACCAGGCGGGTGCTCATGTGATCAAGCTGGGCCAGTTCGACCTGGAGCTTGCCTTCATGGGTACGGGCGCGCTGGGCGAAAATGTCGAGAATCAGGCCGGTACGGTCGATCACGCGACACTCGAAAACACGTTCGAGGTTACGTTCCTGACTGGGCGTGAGGGTGTGATTGAAGATCACCAGATCGGCTTCTTCGGCATGAACCAGGTCGCGCAGTTCCTCGACCTTGCCGCTGCCAATCAGGTATTTGGCGGTTGGCCGATGACGCGGTACGTTAAAAAACGCAACGGTCTCGGCGCCGGCCGAATTTGCCAACTCCTGAAACTCCTGCGGATCTTCGCGCGCCTCAGGGTCCTGTCCATCCAAGTGAACGAGGATTACTCGCTCACCACCACCGTGGCGCTCAAAGAACAAAGGAGACTCCTATCAGGCGTTACCTGGCTCAGCGTCACCCTGTTCATCACCTGCTGCGCTAGGCAGACGGATTGGACGAACTGGAACGACTGTCGAGATAGCGTGCTTGTAAACCATCTGGCTGACGGTGTTTTTCAGCAGGATAACGAATTGGTCGAACGACTCGATCGTACCTTGCAGCTTGATGCCGTTGACCAGATAGATGGAAACCCCAACTTTCTCTTTACGTAAAGTATTCAAGTAAGGGTCTTGTAGCGAATGCCCTTTTGACATGTGCCGCACTCCTTTAAGGATCAATAATAAAAAATCGGAAAATAGATAGCTTATGGCCGTCACACCCCCAAGGATAGACGGCAATTGCAAGGACTCAGCTCAATATGGAGACCGTTCCCAAGTATTTCAAGGCGCGTGACAGATTGTCGCTGTCCAGGCTGTCCAACCAGTGCAAATCGCTCCAGCTGCGCAGCCAGGTGAACTGGCGCTTCGCCAACTGGCGCGTGGCGATGATGCCGCGCTCCTGCATTTCGGCTGACGTCAGCTTGCCATCCAGATGATCCCAGACTTGGCGGTAGCCTACAGCACGTATCGAAGGCAGCCCTGCATGCAGGTCACCTCTTGAACGCAGTGCTACGACCTCGTCCACAAACCCCTGTTCCAACATAATTGTGAATCTTTGTGCAATTCGTTCATGCAGCACCTGACGATCTGCCGGAGCGATGGCCAGATTCGCCACAGTATAGGGCAATTGTGACTGTCCAGATGCGCCTGCATCAGTACTTTGCGCACTTTGTTTCAGCCGATGTTCAGTCATGGTCTGGCCACTGACGCGCCAGACTTCCAGGGCGCGTGTGAGCCGCTGGGGGTCATTGGGGTGAATACGTGCCGCAGACACCGGATCTACCGCCGCCAACTGATCATGAAGGGCCTGCCAGCCAAGGCGCGCAGCCTCTTCTTCAAGTTCGGCGCGCACCTGGGTATCGGCAGGCGGCATATCGGCCAGGCCTTCCTGCAACGCCTTGTAGTAGAGCATGGTGCCGCCCACCAGCAGCGGGATATTGCCGCGCGCGGTGATCTCGGCCATGGCCGCCAGGGCGTCGGTGCGAAAATCCGCCGCCGAATAGCTCTGCGCCGGATCGATGATGTCGATCAACTTGTGCGGATACTGGGCCAACAGCGCCTTCGACGGCTTGGCCGTACCGATATCCATGTCCCGGTAAACCAGGGCAGAGTCGACGCTGATCAATTCGCAGGGCAGCACCTTGGTCAGCTCGATGGCCAGGTCGGTCTTGCCGGCGGCCGTGGGGCCCATCAGGAAAATGGCGGGAGGCAAGGCACTCATCAGCGGCCGCGCAAAAATAGTTTGTCCAGATCATCCAGGCCCATCTGGGTCCAGGTCGGTCGGCCATGGTTGCATTGGCCGCTGCGCTCGGTGTTTTCCATGTCGCGCAGCAGGCCGTTCATTTCCGGCAGGGCCAGGCGGCGGTTGGCGCGGATGGCGCCGTGGCAGGCCATGGTGCCGAGCAATTCGTTGATATGCGCCTGGATACGATCACTGGTGCCGTACTCCATCAGGTCTGCCAGCACGTCGGCCACCAGGCGGTTGGCCTCGGCCTGCTTGAGCAGCGCGGGAATCTGGCGGATCGCCAGGGTTTCCGGACCCAGGCGTTGCAGCTCGAAGCCCAGCTTCTGGAACACACTGTGATGTTCTTCTGCGCAATCGGCTTCACGCTGGCTCACCGCCAGGGATTCGGGCACCAGCAGCGGCTGGCCGCTGAGGCCTTCGCTGGCCATGGCGATCTTCAGGCGCTCGTACATGATCCGCTCATGGGCAGCGTGCATGTCCACCAGCACTAGGCCATGGGCGTTTTCGGCAAGGATATAAATGCCTTTGAGCTGCGCCAGGGCATAACCCAGCGGCGGAATATCACCACCGCCTTCGGGCAACGCCACAGCAGCACCCGGCTCGGCACCCGGCAACGGCGCGAAAAACTCACGGTACGCCGCCTGGGCTTCGGCCACCGGCGCCGTCGATTGCGGGCGCGGTGTGTATTGGTACTGATAACCCGCACCGGCACCCGAATTCGGCGCCGTGTAGGCTGGCTGCGCCTGCGGCGATTGCAGCAGGTTGGCCGCCAGGCTCATCTCACCCTGGGGGCCGAACTCGCCGGCTTCCGGACCGCTCGGGCGTACCACCGCCGTGACAATCGGCGCCGACAACTGATCATCCGGGCGAACGTCACCCAAGGCGCGGTGCAGCGTGCCGTAGAGGAAGTCATGCACCATGCGCCCGTCACGGAAGCGCACCTCGTGTTTGGTCGGGTGCACGTTGACGTCGACCACCGAAGGGTCAACCTCAAAGAACAGCACAAAAGTCGGGTGTCGCCCGTTGAACAGCACATCGCGATAAGCCTGGCGCACCGCATGGGCCACCAGTTTGTCGCGGACCGCCCGGCCGTTCACAAAGAAATACTGCAAATCGGCCTGGCTGCGGGAGAACGTCGGCAACCCGACCCAGCCCCACAACCTCAAGCCATTGCGCTCGATCTCAATCGGCAGCGCCTGCTCCAGGAACCCGCTGCCACACACCGCCGCCACCCGCCGAGCACGGGCGGCGTCGTCGTTGGCTTCGTGCAGGCTGAGGATGGTCTTGCCATTGTGGCGCAGGTGAAAGGCCACGTCGAAACGGGCCAGGGCCAGGCGCTTGATGACTTCTTGCAGGTGATCGAATTCGGTTTTCTCGGCTTTGAGGAATTTGCGCCGCGCCGGGGTATTGAAAAACAGGTCGCGCACTTCCACTGAGGTACCCACCGGGTGCGCCGCCGGCTGGACCCGAGGCGCCATGTCGCGGCCTTCGGTTTCCACCTGCCAGGCTTGCTCGGCGCTGCGGGTGCGGGAGGTCAGGGTCAGGCGGGCCACGGAGCTGATGGAGGCGAGGGCCTCACCACGAAAGCCCAGGCTCATGACCCGCTCCAGGTCCTCCAAGTCGCGGATCTTGCTGGTGGCGTGGCGGGCCAGGGCCAGGGGCAGGTCATCCGAAGAGATGCCACTGCCATCGTCACGTACCCGCAGCAGCTTGACGCCGCCCTGCTCCACATCGACATCAATGCGTTTGGCGCCGGAGTCGATGCTGTTTTCCAACAACTCCTTGATTACCGACGCCGGGCGTTCAACCACCTCACCCGCGGCGATCTGGTTGGCAAGGCGCGGGCTGAGCAATTCAATGCGTGAGCCGCTGTTCAAGGTGGATTCGCTCATCACTGCGCCGCCAATGAAGTACCGGGGATGGTCAACACCTGGCCGATCTTCAACTCATCGGTTTTCAGGTTATTGGCGCTGCGCAAGGCTGCAGGCGTGACCTGGAAACGCACGGCCAGCATGGCAACGGTATCACCGGGCTGCACACGATGGTCACGCGGGCCCTGGGCGATTTTGCCGGAGTCGCGCAGCCAGGCGATATAGGTGCCCGGCGGCGGGTTCTGCTGGAAGAACTGGCGCACACCGGCGCTGATGGAGCGCGCCAGCGCTTGCTGGTGGCTGGCGCTGGCCAGTTTCGACGCTTCGTTGGCGTTGGAGATAAACCCGGTTTCCACCAGGATCGACGGGATATCCGGCGATTTCAACACCATGAACCCGGCTTGTTCTACGCGCTGCTTGTGCAGCGAGGTCACGCGGCCGATATTGCTCAGGACTTTCTGGCCCACGTTGAGGCTGGAGGTCAGCGAGGCGGTCATCGACAGGTCGAGCAGTACGCCTGCGAGCATCTTGTCCTTGTCATCAAGGGAGACGTTGCCGGCCCCGCCGATCAAGTCGGAACGGTTTTCACTGTCGGCCAGCCAGCGCGCAGTCTCGGAGGTAGCGCCGCGATCCGACAGGGCAAATACCGAGGCGCCAAAGGCAGCGGTTGAAGGCGCGGCGTCGGCGTGAATGGACACGAACAGGTCAGCGCCCTTCTTACGGGCAATTTCGGTACGGCCACGCAACGGAATGAAGTAGTCACCGGTACGGGTCAGCTCAGCGCGGTAGCCTTTCATGCCGTTGACCTGGCGCTGCAGTTCACGGGCGATGGCGAGCACCACGTCTTTCTCATGCTGGCCGCGGGAGCCGGAAGCCCCAGGGTCTTCGCCACCGTGGCCGGCGTCGATCACCACGATAATGTCGCGCTTGCCTGCCGGGGCAGGCGGCGGTGGTGGCAGCTTGACCTGGGGTTGCGAAGGGTTGACCGGCACCGCAGGCACCGTCGCCACGCTCGGCGTTGGCGCAGGCGGCGGTGCGGCGTCGGCGGGGTTGTCGAACAGGTCGACCACCAGGCGGTTGCCGTACTGGGCGTTGGGGGCCAGGGAGAAGCTTTTGGGGGTTACGGCCTTTTTCAGGTCGATGACCACACGCAGGTCGGTCGGCGTACGCTGGGCCGAGCGCATGGCGGTAATGGGCGTGTTGGCGGTGGAGACTTTCAGCGGCGCGGCCAGGCTGGCACCGTTGATATCGATCACCAGGCGATCAGGCGCCGTCAAGGTAAAGACGCTGTGCTGGACCGGGCCAGACAGGTCGAACACCAGTCGCGTGTTATCCGGCGCTCGCCACAGGCGAACACTTTTCACCTGTGAAGCAGCCAGAGCATTGACAGTCATTGCCGCAAGCAACACCCCCACGACAGCAACCAACGCGCGAAAGCGCATACCTAACCCCACCAATTATTTGAATTCCAATGCCAGAGCAGCACACCACGACTCAGCGCGTGGGCTCTGGGGCAACAACTTCAGCTGACGTCCGTGCTCATGCGGCGTAATGGTAATGGTCAGGTCCGGCTTTGGCAAAAAGCCTGTGCCTTTATTTGGCCACTCGATCAGGCACAGCGCATCATCGTCGAAGTAATCACGGATGCCCATGAACTCCAACTCTTCCGGATCGACCAGGCGATAGAGGTCGAAGTGGAAAGCACGCACGTCGCCGATCTCGTAAGGCTCGACCAACGTGAAGGTCGGGCTTTTTACCGCGCCGGTATGGCCAAGGCCGCGAATAATCCCCCGGGACAATGTGGTTTTGCCTGCGCCCAGATCGCCCTCGAGAAAGATCAACCCGGCCCCTTGCGTGACCTGCGAAATACGCTGACCCAACGCGACCATGGCCTCTTCATTTGCCAGGAAAAGAATTACTTCAGGCACGGCGACTGCTCCTCCAGCAATTGACGAATGGCGGGGATCAGGTCGCTGGCAGCCAAGCCGCGACCAAAACTACCCTGGCGGTCTCCGGCGGTCGCGTGCAACCACACGGCCAGGCAGCTCGCTTCGTACGCGGGCATACCCTGAGCCAATAGTGCGCCGACCAGGCCGGCCAGCACATCGCCGAGCCCCGCTGTTGCCATCGCCGGATGGCCTTGATCACACCGCGACACGCGCCCATCCGGGCTGGCAATCAAACTGCCAGCACCCTTGAGGATAGCCACAGCATTGAATTTCTGGCTCAACGCGCGCGCCACCTTAAGGCGATCAGCCTGAACCTCGGCTGTCGATAGCCCCAACAAACGCGCAGCTTCGCCCGGATGAGGGGTAATCACACAGTTGGCCGGCAGCTCGACGCTGCCAGTGGCCAGTTGATTGAGCGCGTCGGCATCCCACACCTGCGGCACGCTGGCATTGGCCGCGACCGACAACAGGCTCTTGCCCCAGGCGGCATCGCCCAGGCCTGGGCCAATGACGATCACCGAGATTTTTTCCAGCAGGCCCATCAACTGGTTGGCCGAGCTCACGCCGACGGCCATGACCTCCGGCAGCCGAGCCAGAGCGGCCGGTACGTGTTCCGGCCGCGTCGCCAGCGAGACCATGCCGGCGCCGCTGCGCAAGGCGCTTTCGCTGCTCAGCAACGCCGCGCCGCCAACGCCACGGTCACCACCGATGACCAGCAGGTGGCCGAATTGGCCCTTATGGGCGTCCGGGGAACGCGCAGCCAGTTGCGGCAAATGGCCGGGCAACAACAGCTGAACGTCGGTAATTGGGTGTTTTGTCTGAGGCATGCGTCTTCAAGCTCCGATGTCTGGCAGAATTATACGCATCTAACCTGTGGTTTCCCGTGTCTCATGCCTGCTATTACCTCCGATCTGCCCGCCCTCGCCCAATCGATCAAAGACTGGGGTCGCGAGCTGGGCTTTCAGCAAGTCGGCATCAGCGGCCTCGACCTGGCTGAGCATGAACAGCACCTGCAACGCTGGCTCGACGCGGGTTACCACGGCGAGATGGAATACATGGGCGCCCACGGCAGCAAACGCTCCCACCCCGACGAGCTGGTGCCCGGCACCTTGCGCGTGGTGTCACTGCGCATGGACTACCTGCCCGGCGACACCCAGATGGCGCAACTACTGGCCCAGCCGGAAAAAGCCTATATATCGCGCTACGCCCTGGGCCGCGACTACCACAAGCTGATCCGCAAGCGCGTGCAGCAACTGGCCGACCGCATCCAGGCGCAGATCGGGCCGTTCGGCTTTCGCGCCTTTGTCGACAGCGCGCCCGTCCTGGAAAAAGCCATTGCCGAGCAAGCGGGCCTGGGCTGGATAGGTAAAAACACCCTTGTGCTCAACCGCAAGGCCGGCAGTTATTTCTTCCTGAGCGAGCTGTTTGTCGATTTGCCCTTGCCGGTAGACCCACCCCACACCACCGAACACTGTGGCCGCTGCACCGCCTGCCTGGACATCTGCCCCACTAACGCCTTCGTCGGCCCCTATGTACTGGACGCCCGGCGCTGCATTTCCTACCTGACCATCGAACTCAAGAGCGCCATCCCCGAAGACCTGCGCCCACTGATCGGCAACCGGGTATTTGGCTGCGATGACTGTCAGATCGTTTGCCCGTGGAATCGTTTCGCCCGACCCACCGCCGAAAGCGATTTCAAGCCACGGCACAATCTGAATAACGCAGAACTGGCCGAATTGTTTATGTGGGACGAGGATAAATTCCTCAGCAGCACCGAGGGCTCGCCCCTGCGCCGCGCCGGTTACGAGCGCTGGTTACGCAACCTGGCGGTGGGCCTGGGTAATGCGCCCTCCAGCATTCCAGTGCTGGAAGCCTTGAAGGCGCGGCGGGACTACCCGTCGGAGTTGGTACGCGAACACGTGGAATGGGCGCTGGAGCAACACGCTGCGCGCTAGTGCACATCGTCGTTGTAGACGAACTTGGGCATTTCCCAGTGAAACCGGATCGCCAGCAGGCGTAACAGGAAGCCACTGAACAGCGTCAGCAGAATCGCTTGCTCGCTGGGCAGCTCCAGGTACAGGCACAGCAAGTAGAACCAGGCAGCCAGGAACGACACGCTGGCATACAGCTCGCGGCGGAAGATCAGCGGGATGTCGTTACAGAAGATATCCCGCAGGATGCCGCCGAATACCCCGGTGATGACCCCGCTGACCGACGCCACCAACATACCGTGGCCCATTTCCAGGGCGGTCATGCAGCCGATCAGGGTGAAGGCCACCAACCCCACCGCATCCAGCGCCAGGAACAGCGAGCGCAGGTGGCGCATCAACGGCGCGATAAAGATCGTCACCAATGCCGCAACGGAGGTCAGCACCAGGTACTCCGGGTGTTTGACCCAGGTCAGCGGGTAGTGGCCGAGCAACACATCGCGCACCGAACCGCCGCCCAGGGCTGTCACGCAAGCGATCAGCACCACGCCAAACCAGTCCATGCCACGCCGCCCCGCGGACAGGGCGCCAGTCATGGCTTCGGCGGTGATGGCGACGAGGTAGAGCATCAGCAACATGATGGCGATCCTGACAGAGAGGCCGGCAGTCTAATCATTTGCCGAGGGCACCAAAAGGGGGCACTTGGCGATAAACCGCGTCGCCTGTATCGCAGGCAAGCCAGCTCCCACACTTTGAATTTACGAATGCAGCCAAATGTGGGAGCTGGCTTGCCTGCGATGGCGCATTCACTGGCGCCGCAGAATCAAGCCTTGATGAAATGCTTGCGGTAATGCTGCAACTCGGCAATTGACTCGCGAATATCATCCAACGCCAGGTGCGTGCTGCCTTTATGGAAGCTGTCTTTGACTTCCGGCGCCCAGCGCGCAGCCAGTTCCTTCAAGGTCGACACGTCCAGGTTGCGGTAGTGGAAGTAACTTTCCAGCCCCTTCATGTGCGTATAAAGGAAGCGACGGTCCTGGCAGATGCTATTGCCGCAGATCGGCGACTTGCCCTTGGGCACCCATTTTTCCAGGAAGGCGATGGTTTCGGCCTCGGCTTCGGCCATGCTGATGCGGCTGTCGCGCACGCGCTGGGTCAGCCCGGAGTTACCGTGGGTGCGGGTGTTCCACTCGTCCATGGTGGCGAGTACGGCGTCGCTGTGGTGGATGGCGATCACCGGGCCTTCGGCCAAGGTGTTGAGGTTGCTGTCGGTGACAATGGTCGCCATCTCGATGATGACGTCGGTGTCGGGGTTCAGACCGGTCATTTCCAGATCGATCCAAATCAGGTTCTGTGGGTTTTGCATGGCTTGATTCTCTTGGCACCTTGGCGTAGCCGGGCAGTTTAGCAGGCGGGGGCGTGCTAGACTCGCGACCGTTTTACCCAACTTTTGCATTATCGACACGGAACACCAATGGCCAAACGCCAGCTCAACCGTCGCCAAAACTGGCGCATCGAAAAGATTCAAGGTGAACGCGCCGCCCGCGCCGCCAAACGTGAATCCTCCGCCGTGGAAGCGCTCGAGGGCGGCGACCTGGGGCCCGAACAAACCGGCTTGGTGATCGCGCACTTTGGTGTGCAGGTCGAAGTCGAGGCGCTCGCAGGCGAACTCGCGGGCCAGGTGTTCCGTTGCCACTTGCGCGCCAACCTGCCCGCGCTGGTCACCGGCGACAAGGTGGTGTGGCGTGCCGGCAACCAGGGCATCGGCGTCATCGTCGCCCAGTTGCCGCGCAGTACCGAGCTGCGCCGCCCCGACAGCCGTGGGCAGCTCAAGCCGGTGGCGGCCAACGTCGACATGATCGTGATCGTGTTCGCGCCACTGCCCGAGCCCCATGCCAACCTGATCGACCGCTACCTGGTCGCGGCTGAGCATGCTGGTATCCGTCCGTTGCTGCTGCTGAACAAATTCGACCTGATCGACGAGCAGAACGCCCCGGCGCTCAATGCGCTGCTGGCGGTCTATCGCACCCTGGGCTACCCGGTGCTGGAAGTGTCGGCTCACCACGGCAACGGCATGGAACAGCTGCAACAGCAGTTGGACGGGCGGATCAGCGTGTTCGTCGGCCAGTCAGGCGTGGGCAAGTCGTCGCTGGTCAACAGCCTGTTGCCGGAAGTCGAAACCCGCGTGGGCCCGCTGTCGGAACTGTCCGGCCAGGGCACCCACACCACCACCACCGCGCGGTTGTTCCACTTCCCGGGCGGCGGCGAGTTGATCGACTCACCGGGTATCCGTGAATTCGGCTTGGGCCACGTCAGCCGCAGCGATGTGGAAGCGGGCTTCATCGAGTTCAACGACCTGATCGGCACCTGCCGCTTCCGCGACTGCAAACACGACCGCGAGCCGGGTTGTGCGTTGCTCAAGGCACTGGAAGATGGGCGCGTGCAGCAGCAGCGGATGAACAGCTATCGGTCGATTATTGCGAGCTTGCCTGAGAGCAGCTATTGACGGTCAATTTCTTGATACACATAAACCAGGGTGCTGAACACCCTAGCCCATTGATTTAACAGGAGCGGGCATCAAGAATCCGGATCAACTGGGTGGTTCATACACACAAGCCAGCTTGTATTCGGATTTCCTGATGTCCATAATTGCTCCGTCACCAGCGAAAGCTGGCAGGAGTCTGGATCCTTTTCGGAGTTGATCCAGCGGCGCAGAAGGGGCGAAGCAAGCTCCGCTGCGTGTCGAATGAAGCCGCCTTCGGGCGGCTTTGCTTTTTGTGGGGAATTAACATTTGGCTCTCTACTATCACCCCAAACAAGGCGACGTTTTGCTGTGTGACTTCACCCGAGGCTTTGTCGCTCCGGAAATGCTGAAGATCCGCAAAGTCCTAGTGATATCTCCTACCGCGACCCACAGTCGCAAGCTCTGCACCGTGGTGCCAATCTCCTCTACTGCACCAGCGACCCAATACGACTGGCACCATTTGCTACGCACCAATCCACTTCAGTCCGATGGCTATAAAGAGCTATGGGTGAAGTGCGACATGATTTATACCGTCAGCTTTGAGCGCCTCGACAAGTTGCATAGAAAGACTCGCTCCAAAGGTCGAGAGTACTTCGTCCCACGCCTGTGCGCCGACGACATGCGAGGCGTAGTCAGTGGTGTCAAAGCGTACCTCCCACTTTGAACACACATGAAAACGCCCCGAATGATCGGGGCGTTTACGTTTCCAACGCTTAGATCAACTATGACCCCGGTGCAGGCGCCGTAGGATCCTTGACGCCCCCGTCATCAAACAGGTTCAGCTTCTGGCGCAGCTCATGAGCCGGCAGCGGCTCCTGCTCCGGAGGCAGCGCGTTCGGGTCGGCCGGCACTTCGCCTGGCGCACCGTCGCCCTGGGTCGGTGCCGGTAGCGGTGGTTGATCGCCTTCAATCGCACGCTGGGCTTTTTTGGTCAGCACCACGATGTCGATACGGCGGTTGACCGGGTTGTACGGGTCTTTGGGATCAAACAGCTGCGAGGAGGCAAAGCCCACCACCCGCGCCACTTGCGGGTCCGGGTAGCTGCCGGCCACTAGCGCACGCCGGGCAGCATTGGCGCGGTTGGCCGAGAGCTCCCAGTTGCCGAAATCACCCTGGCCCGCGTAGGGTTTGGCGTCGGTGTGCCCGCTGATGCTGATCTTGTTGGGCACCGCCTTGATGGTGTCAGCCATGGCCAGCAGGATGTCTTCAAAGTACGGCTTCAAGCGCGCACTGCCCGAGTCGAACATCGGCCGGTTGGCGGCATCGGTAATCTGGATGCGCAGCCCCTCGGGGGTGATCTCGAAGGAAATCTGGTCCTTGAACTTCAGCAACTGTGGGTTTTCTTCAACCTTGTTCTGCAATTCCTGCAGCAACAGTTCCAGTCGCTCCTGTTCGACCTGCTCGGCCATGGATTCGACAGTGTCGCGCTCGATCGGGATTTTTTCCTGAGGCGATTCAGTTTGCACTTCCGGGTTGATGGTGCGCTCGGGCGCCAGTTCCGGCGAGCCGCCCAGGTCAATGACAAACGGCGTACCGCTTTCCGAAAAGCCAATCGGGTCTTTGAAGTAGCCGGCGATGGCGATTTTCTGTTCTGGCGTAGCGGTGGACATCAGCCACAACACCAGGAAGAACGCCATCATCGCCGTGGCAAAGTCGGCGAAGGCGATTTTCCAGGCGCCGCCATGGTGGCCCGCAGCGAAGCGCTTGACGCGCTTGATGATGATCGGCTGGTTGTTTTCCATGGCTTAGCGACCGCGAACCGCTTGTTCCAGCTCGGAGAAGCTTGGGCGATGTTTCGGGTACAGCACCTTGCGCCCGAACTCCACAGCCAGCGACGGCGGCATGCCCGAGGCCGATGCCACCAGGCACGCCTTGATCGCTTCGTAGAGGTTGATTTCTTCCTTGGCATCGTGGGCCAGGGAGGTGGCGAGCGGGCCGAAGAAACCATAGGCGGCGAGAATACCGAAGAAGGTCCCCACCAGCGCCGCACCTACGTGCATGCCGATGGCCGCCTGATCGCCTTCGCCCAGGGACGCCATGGTCACCACGATACCCAGTACCGCTGCGACAATACCGAAACCGGGCATGCCGTCGGCGATGCCGGTCACGGCGTGGGAAGGATGCTCCAGCTCTTCCTTGAGGCTGAACAACTCCATGTCGAACAGGCCTTCCAGCTCGTGGGGCGCCATGTTGCCGGAGGACATGATGCGCAGGTAATCACAGATATACGCGGTCATGCGCTCGTCTTTGAGCACGGCCGGGTACTTGGCAAAAATCGGGCTGGCCGCGGCGTCTTCGATATCGCCTTCGATCGCCATCATGCCTTCGCGGCGGCTTTTGTTGAGGATCTCGTAGATCAGCCCCAGCACTTCCAGATAAAACGTGTGGGAGAAGCGCGAGCTGAACATGCCCAGGGACTTCTTGACCACGTGCATGGTCATATAGCCTGGGTTGGCCTGCAAAAATGCGCCGAACGCTGCACCGCCGATAATCAGCACTTCGAAAGGCTGGATCAGTGCGGCGATTTTACCGTGGGAGAGGACGTACCCTCCGAGCACACTTGCGATGACGACAATGATGCCGATAATTTTAGCCATAGGAGAGGGGTACTTGCGCCGTCGGGTTCATGGACATATTGGGTGCAGCAGAAAACTCTTGTTCTACTTATCGGCAAAACTGCGCCAGACTATAGCCCGTTAAGGCGAAAAGCCAATTCGGCCCGTTCCGGGCGTGTTGAACGCAAGTGATGATCGCGCCCCAATCATGGCAATTGAAACGACAACCCCAACAAACCGCCCCACTACCCTCGCCGCTTGGATCAAGTGCCTGGACGACGTGCTGCTGCCCGTGCCCCAGGCCAGCCACGAACGCGTGTGCAAAGCTATTCGCGATAGCCGCAGTTCATTGCGAGATATTGCTGAGTTGATGCAAAACAGTCCGGCCCTGGTGCTGAGTGTGATGCGCGAAGCCAACAGCCAAGCCCACGGCAGCCTGGCCGAACCTGCGGAAAACCTTGAAGTCGCACTTAACCGTCTTGGCCTCAAACGTGCCGAAGAGCTGTTGGCGCGCCTGCCTTCGGTACCCGCCCGGGAAATCCCCGTGGCCTTGCGTCAACTGTTGCTAATCAGCCAGCACGCATCCCAGCAAGCTAACGGTTTGTTCGGCAGTCGCCTGGCGCGGTTGTGGCAGGACATCCACTGGGGCAGCCTGCTGTTTTTGTCGCCACTGTGGCCGATGGCCGTCGCCTACCCCAAGCTTTTGGAAGAGTGGGAGTTGCGGGTGATCCATAAAGGCCAATCGGCACGCCAGGTCGAGCAACAGCTGTTCGGCGTGCGCTTGCTCGACCTGTGCCTGGGCCTGACCGAAGCCTGGCACCTGCCGATCTGGGTTTCACAGGGCTACAAGTTGCTGTTGGCCGAGCAACGCCTGCTGGTCAAGGCGCTGCACATTGCCCGTCAAGACGATGCCCTGCGTCACCAGCAATTGCTCGATGCCGAGCCCAACCTGCGACGCTGGCTGAACCAGCCGGCCAATACCGTATTGCTGGCCAATGGCCTGGCGATGTCGGCCCAGGAATCCTGGACCTGCCCGCACACAGAGCGCTGGCAATACCTGACGGCGCTGTACCTGCAAACGCCATTGAGCGATGTGCAACAGCAAGCCCACCAGCAAGCGGTGACCAGCGCGCGTACCACCTTGATGCCCGACCTCTGGCACCCGGCGCTGTCGCTGATCTGGCCGTGGCATGTGCAGAAAGTCCATCGCGGCTTGCTGCCTGCACCACCGCCCACGGCCGAAGCCTTGGCCGTGTGGCGCACGCGCTGCACCGAGTTGCTGGTGGAGCCGAGCCGCTTTGCCAACGCCATGCACCTGACCACTTGCGCCAAGGAAGCCCTGGTCGCCAGTGGCATGCAGCGGGTACTGATATTCATGGCAGATCGCGCCTTGAGTACCTTGCGTGTACACCAGGCCGACGGCCTGCCCAAGGACGCGGCTCACCTGAGCCTGGATGTGGTGAACAGCACACTGCTGCAACGCCTGCTGGAAAAGTCCGCCCAGGTACGCCTGAACCCCGACAACCATGCGCAGTTTTCCGCATTGCTGCCACCGATCCTGCGTCGTCTGTTTATTGGCGAGCATCTGCTGCTGCGCTCACTGAGCTGCAACGGCCGTGTGGTCATGCTGATCGTGGCGGACCAGGGCGGCGGGCCGTTCTCGGAAACCACCGTGCAGGCGTTCGGCAAAACCGCCCAATGCATCGAGAAAGCCCTGCACAGCTTTACCAACCGCAGCGCCTGATGCTTGCGCTACAATCACCGGCCTTTATCGCCAACATTTGTGCCCAGGAGACCTCACATGCCTGACTTCTCTGGCTTGCCGCTGGTGATCGAATCCGCCGACCTGTTGGGTCGCCTCGATTCCAAGCACTTGATACTGGTAGACCTCACCAGTGTCGCCCGCTACGCCGAAGGGCATATCCCCGGCGCGCATTTCGTTGACCCCAAGCGCACCCAACTGGGACAGCCACCGGCACCCGGCCTGCTACCAAGCAAGGCCGACCTGGAAAAACTGTTCGGCGAACTGGGCCACACCCCGGACGCCACCTATGTGGTCTACGACGACGAAGGCGGCGGTTGGGCCGGGCGTTTTATCTGGATGCTCGACGTGATCGGCCACCAGAAATATCACTACCTCGACGGCGGCCTGCTGGCTTGGCTGGAGGAAGGGCACCCGCTTTCCACCGATGTGCCCCCAGCAGCCGGCGGCCCGGTCAGCCTTACGCTGCACGACGGCCCTACCGCCACCCGTGAATACCTGCAAAGCCGTCTCGGCGCGGCCGACCTGAGGATCTGGGACGCTCGTGGCCCGCTGGAGTATTCCGGCGAGAAAGTGCTCGCAGCCAAGGGCGGCCACATTCCCGGCGCGGTGAACTTCGAATGGACTGCCGGCATGGACAAGGCGCGCAACCTGCGTATCCGTCGTGACATGCCGCAAATTCTCGAAGACCTCGGGCTGACCAAAGACAAAGAAATCATCACCCACTGCCAGACTCACCACCGCTCTGGCTTCACCTACCTGGTGGCCAAGGCGCTCGGTTATCCGCGAGTCAAAGGTTATGCCGGTTCCTGGGGCGAATGGGGCAATCACCCCGACACCCCCGTTGAGATTTAAGGTTTAAGGACAGTTATGAAAAAGCAGTTGTTTATCCTCAGCCAGTACTTGCTGCCGCACCACTTGCTGTCGCGCCTGGCTGGTTGCATCGCCGAGTGCCGCGTGCGCTGGTTCAAGAACGCCTTCACTGCCTGGTTCGCCAAGCGCTACCAGGTGGACATGTCCCAGGCCCTGGTGGAAGACCTGAGCGCCTATGAGCACTTCAACGCCTTCTTCACCCGCGCGCTGAAAGACGGCGCCCGCCCGTTGGATCCAACCCCAGGTGCAGTGTTGAGTCCTGCCGATGGCGCGGTCAGCCAGCTAGGCCCGATCGAACATGGCCGTATCTTCCAGGCCAAGGGCCACAGCTTCAGCGTGCTGGAACTGCTCGGTGGCGATGCCGCAATGGCTGCGCCGTTCATGGGCGGCGAGTTCGCGACAATTTACCTGTCGCCCAAGGACTACCACCGGGTGCACATGCCACTGGCCGGTACCCTGCGCGAGATGGTGTATGTGCCAGGGCGGATTTTCTCGGTCAACCAGACCACCGCCGAAAACGTGCCGGAACTGTTCGCCCGTAACGAGCGCGTTGTCTGCCTGTTCGACACCGAACGCGGCCCGATGGCCGTGGTGTTGGTAGGTGCGATGATCGTTGCGTCGATTGAAACCGTGTGGGCCGGTTTGGTAACGCCGCCGAAACGCGAGCTGAAAACCTTCCGCTACGACGAAGCGGCCCGCGCGCCGATTCATCTGGACAAGGGTGCGGAACTGGGTCGTTTCAAACTGGGCTCCACTGCCATCGTGCTGTTCGGGCCGGACCAGGTGAAGTGGGCTGAAGAACTGGCAGCGGGTACGCCGGTGCAGATGGGCCAGGGTATCGCCGCAGCTAAAGCCTGATATTGCAGTTGATCGTTCCCACGCTCCGCGTGGGAATGCAGCCCGAGGCGCTCTGCGCCCAAAGCGTGACGCAGAGCGTCACTGGAGGCGTTCCCACGCGGAGCGTGGGAACGATCAGCTGTGGGGTTATAGCTGACCGTCGCGGTCACGCAAGCCCAGCAGATACAACACGCCATCCAACCCCAAGGTCGAAATCGCCTGCTTGGCTGACTGCTTGACCAACGGTTTGGCGCGAAAGGCCACGCCCAACCCGGCAATCGCCAGCATCGGCAAGTCATTGGCGCCGTCGCCGACCGCAATGGTCTGCTCCAGGCGCAAGCCTTCCTTATGGGCCAATTCCTTGAGCAGGTCGGCCTTGCGCTGGGCGTCGACAATCGGCTCCACCGCGACGCCAGTCACTTTGCCATCCACCACTTCCAGCTCGTTGGCGAATACATAGTCAATGCCCAGCTTGGCCTGCAACTGCTTGGCGAAGTACGTGAAGCCGCCGGACAGGATGGCGGTCTTGTAGCCCAGTCGCTTGAGTTCGGCGAACAGGGTTTCGGCGCCTTCAGTCAGGCGCAGCGACGCGCCGATCGAGTCCAACACGCCCACGTCCAGGCCCTTGAGCAGCGCAAGACGCTCCTTGAAGCTGGCACGAAAATCCAGCTCGCCGGCCATCGCGCGCTCGGTAATCTCAGAAACTTGCTCGCCCACACCGGCCGCCTTGGCCAGCTCATCGATGACTTCGGCTTCGATCAAGGTGGAGTCCATGTCGAACACCGCCAAGCGGCGGTTGCGACGGAACAGGGAGTCTTCCTGGAAGGCGATATCGACATTCAGTTCCTGGGCCACGCTCAGGAAGTCGGCGCGCAGCGCTTGCGCGTCAGCCGGTTCACCGCGCACGGAGAACTCGATGCAGCCCTTGCCTTTGTCAGCCGGGGTGTCCAATGGCATGCGACCCGACAGACGGTCAATATGGTCGATATTCAATCCGTATTGCGCGGTGATCGAACTGACGCGCTGCAGCTGCTCAGCCGTTACCTTGCGGGTCAACAGGGTGACGATATGGCGCTTTTTACCCTGGCCTTCGACCCAGTGCTGGTAGTCAGCTTCGGACACCGGGGTGAAACGTACCTGTTGATCGAGCTTATACGCCGTAAACAGGATGTCCTTGAGTACCGAGGAGGCCTGCTCGGTGCTGGGTATCTCCACCAGGATGCCGAACGACAAGGTGTCGTGGATCACTGCCTGGCCGATGTCGAGAATGTTCACACCACCCTGGGCCAGGACGCCGGTAATGGCTGCGGTGAGACCCGGTCGGTCTTCACCCGTGATGTTGATCAGGACAATTTCGCGCAAAGCGCACCCCCAGGCTGGAAAAAAACCGCATTCTACCCACTTTCAGTGACCATCGGGCACAGGCAGCGCTTTGCCGGCCAGGGGCCTGTCGCTATACTGCGCGTCAACTTCACGGACCAAGAGCCGAGCGCAAGTGAACCGGCCCACGCCAGTAAAAACCGATAACTTCTTCCTGCTGATCTTCCGGGCACTGCGCCATCGCCGTGTACCGATTGCATTGCGCATCGCCAGCCATAACGTGATCCTGGTCGCTCTGGCCCTGGTGATCTACGCCTGCGTGATGGGTTTGCAGTTCAAGCAGGCCATGCACGAGCAAGCTGACGCCCTGGGCGCGAGCCTGACAACCCAGACTGCCACTTCGGCGACTGAGTTGCTGGTGTCCAACGACATCCTCAGCCTCAACGTATTGCTCAACAACCTGACCAAGAACCCGCTGGTGGCCCACGCCGCCATCTATAGCGTGGACAACCGGATCATGGCCGAGGCCGGGCAGCGCCCGAAAAACGGCCTGCTCGGTGAGGCCGAAGGCCTGTATCAGAGCAATATCACGTTCCAGGACGTGAAGGCCGGCCAACTGCGTATCAGCCTTGATATGCAACAGTTCCAGCAGCCGATGACCATCAGCCTGCAAAGCATGGGCATCCTGAGCGCGATCCTGCTGGCCTTGGCCCTGGCCTTGAGCCTGCGCCTTGGTCGGCATATCTCCACGCCGTTGATGCAACTGCGCATCTGGCTGCGGGATATCGACGAACACACCCCGGCCACCGATCGCCAGGACGAAATCGGCGACCTCGCGCGCCAGCTCCACACCAGCTTTGCCCCGGAGCCGAAAGCGCCTGAAGCCGAGCCCGAGCCTGAGTACGACGACACCGAGGACTACAACGACGAGCCTGAGTTTGAAGTGCGCGACCTGCGCGACCCAGGCTTCGACGAAAGCGCCCCGGTGGCCGGCCTCAAGCCTGCGCCGCGCCATGTGATCAAGGCCGAGGAAGACGAGCTGGACGACGAAGACCCGTTCGCCGACCTGCGCGACACCTCGGCAGCCGCCCCAGTCGCTGCGCCCAAACCGGTTGCGGTCAAGAACGCCGAGCCACAGCACAGTGCTGTACTCGCCGTGCAACTGGGTGCCCAGGAGCAACTGCGCCGCCTGCCCCGCGCCCGCCTGACCGAACTGCTCGAACGCTACCGTGACTGCCTCGACCAGGCCGCTTCGCTCTACCAGAGCGAACTGCACACCCTGAACGATGGCAGCACGCTGATGCTGTTCCACAGCGAAGACAGCGGCGAGGACTACCTGACCAATGCCATCTGCTGCGGCGAGCTGTTGCGCGCCCTGGGCCATGCCCTGCAGATCGAAGTAGCCGACAGCGGCATTACCCTGCAACTGCAGCTGGGTCTAACCGTGGGTGACGACCTGTTTGGCATCAGCCAGATCGACCTGCTGCTGACCGAAATCGCCCAGGATGCCCTGGCCTTGTCCCAGCACAGCCGTAACCTGCTGCTGGTGGAGCGCAAGATCAGTGAGGACACGCTGATCCGCCAACGCGCACGTATCCGCCCGATTGCCAGCCCTGAAGGGGCCAGTTGTGTGGAGCGGTTGATGGAGCCGTATCCGTCGATGCTGGAGCGTCAGTTGGCGCGGATGCATGAGACCCGTAAGCCCTGAGGCATAGCGTTATACCTACTGTGGAGCTGGGCTTATGTGGGAGCGGGCTTGCTCGCGAAGGCGGCGTGTCAGTCAGCTGATGCGCCCCTGACACACCTGATTCGCGGCAAGCCCGCTCACACACAAGCCCACCCCCCATTTGGGTTGTGGTGCAGCTTAAATCGCAGCCCAACAAAAAGGCCCGCTTATTCAGCGGGCCTTTTGTTTGTGAGCCATTCAGATCAGAATCTGAACACTTCCAAGTCCGTACGAATCGGCGTGGCCATCGGCATCTTCGGTTTTTCCGGGGCCGCAGGCTTGGCCTGGGCGGGGGCCTGCTTACGCGGTTGCGCTTCGGCAATCGGCGGCTGGTTGGCCAATGGTTTGAGCGCCACCGACAACTGCTGTGCCAAGTGCTGCAACAGCACACCCTGGGCCTGGACCTGGGACGCAGTGGTGCCGGCGTGCTCTTCCTGCAGATGCACAATGCGGTTGTCCCGCACCTGCCCGCGACGGTCGATCAGGCGCCACTGTGCATCCAGGATCGCCGGTTGCGACTTGCCGGAATCCAGCCGCGTAATGGTCAGCAACACCTGTACATCCGGGGTAAACCCGGAGGGTCCCGGTGCCAGGACCACACGCTGGCTGTCCAGCTGGCCGGCGACCTGACGCAACATCAACTGGTTGATATCCGACGACAGGCTACCGGCCCAACGACCATCTGTGGAACCTTGCAGGCTGCCGTCGTTCTGACGTTGAAGCAGGGTTTCGCGTTGCAGGTAATCGGCAACCACTACCGGCCCCAGCAATACGGCCATGCCAGCGGTTTGGGCAGGCTGAGCCGGACTTCCGCTGTCCAGCTGGTACAGCGACACCGGTTGATGTGTGCTGCAACCCGCCAACCCCAAAAGGCCAGCGAGCATCAAAAATAGAGGAAGGCGTGGAGCAGTCATCATCCCATCCAAGTGGCTGCCACAAGGCGAACCACAATGTAATACTAAAAATAACCTGAACACGCTCGGCCACGCCGGCGCTGGAAAGGCCATATCATCCGTGAATATGCGCCATGACTCCAGCGCGAAAGCATCGATCTACGCGTTAAATCGTAGATCGAGGCCTCTAGTACCGCTTAAACCGGCGTTTCGACCAGCAAGGCATCCACTCGCTGGAAGCCTCGTGGCAGTTTGTTACCTCGCCGGCCACGCTCACCCTTGTAGTGTTCAAGGTCGTCAGGGCGCAATGACAACGTGCGCTTGCCGGCCTGGAGCACCAGGGTAGAACCTTCCGGGACCACGGCGATGTCAGTCACATACTCCTCGCGACTGGCCACCCGGTCACCGGGAATCCCGATGATCTTGTTGCCTTTACCCTTGCCCAGCTGCGGCAAGTCGCTGATCTTGAACACCAGCAAGCGCCCTTCGGTGGTCACCGACGCCAGCCAGTTACTCTCCCGATCCTCCACCGGCCTTGGCAGGATCACCTTGGCATTGTTCGGCAGGCTCAACAGCGCCTTACCCGCCTTGTTCTTGGCCTGCAGGTCTTCACCCTTGACCACGAAACCGTAACCGGCGTCGGAGGCGATGACATACAGCGAATCATCGTCCGGCAACAGCACGCACTCGAAATTCGCCCCCGGTGGCGGCGTGAGGCGCCCGGTCAACGGCTCGCCCTGCCCCCGTGCAGACGGCAGGGTGTGGGCCGGCACCGAATAACTGCGCCCGGTCGAGTCGATAAACACCGCGAATTGATTGGAACGCCCGGCGGCAGCGGTCTTGAAGCCATCACCGGCTTTGTACGAAAGGCCGGTGGCGTCAATATCATGCCCTTTGGCGGAGCGAACCCAACCCTTTTCCGACAGAACGACGGTAATTTTCTCGTTGGGCAACAGCTCGGTTTCGGTCAGCGCCTTGGCTTCAGCGCGCTCGACGATAGGCGAGCGACGGTCATCGCCATAGGTTTCGGCGTCTTTGATCAGTTCGCTGCGCACCAGCTTCTTGAGCTTGGCTTCGCTGCCCAGCAGGGCTTGCAGCTTGGCTTGTTCCTTGAGCAGGGCATCCTGCTCGTCGCGCAGCTTCATTTCTTCCAGGCGAGCCAACTGGCGCAAGCGGGTGTCGAGGATGTAGTCCGCCTGGATTTCGCTCAGCTCGAAACGCGCGATCAGCTCGGCCTTCGGATGCTCGGCGGTACGGATGATATGGATCACTTCATCCAGGTTGAGGTAGGCGATCAGCAAGCCGTCCAACAGGTGCAAGCGGCGCTCGACCTTGTCGAGGCGAAATTGCAGGCGGCGACGCACGGTCTGCACGCGGAATTCCAGCCATTCCACCAGCAGATTGCGCAGGTTCTTCAACTGGGGCTTGCCGTCCAGGCCGATGATATTGACGTTGACCCGGTAGCTGGACTCCAGGTCGGTGCTGGCAAACAAGTGCTGCATCAGCACTTCATGATCCACCCGGCTGTTGGTCGGGATGATCACGATGCGGCATGGGTTCTCATGGTCGGACTCGTCACGCAGGTCGGCCACTTGTGGCAATTTCGACGGCTTGGCCTGCATCAACGCGGCGATCTGCTCCAGCACCTTGGCACCCGATACCTGGTGCGGCAGCGCGGTCACAATAATGTCGCCGTCCTCGATGTGGTACACCGCGCGCATACGCACCGAGCCCTTGCCCGTTTCGTACATCTTCAGCAGGTCCGCGCGCGGCGTGATGATTTCTGCTTCGGTCGGGTAATCCGGGCCCTGGATATGCTCGCAGAGCTGCTCGACCGTAGCTTTGGGCTCATCCAGCAAGCGCACGCAGGCAGTGGCGACTTCGCGCAGGTTGTGCGGCGGCACGTCGGTGGCCATGCCGACCGCAATACCGGTGGTGCCGTTGAGCAGGATATTCGGCAAACGCGCCGGCAACACCAGGGGTTCGTCGAGGGTGCCGTCAAAGTTCGGCCCCCAGTCGGCAGTGCCCTGGCCCAGCTCGCTGAGCAGCACTTCGGAATAACGCGACAGCCGCGCCTCGGTGTAACGCATGGCGGCGAAGGATTTGGGGTCATCCGGTGCACCCCAGTTACCCTGGCCGTCCACCAGGGTATAGCGGTAGCTGAACGGCTGGGCCATCAGCACCATGGCTTCATAGCACGCCGAATCACCGTGGGGGTGGAATTTACCCAGCACGTCACCGACGGTACGCGCCGATTTCTTGTGCTTGGAATCGGCGTCCAGGCCCAACTCACTCATGGCGTAGATGATGCGCCGTTGCACGGGCTTCAGGCCGTCGCCGATATGCGGCAAGGCACGGTCCATGATCACGTACATGGAGTAGTTGAGGTAGGCATTTTCGGTGAATTCAGCCAGCGACCGGCGTTCTACGCCATCTAAGCTGTCTGCGAGGATGTCACTCATGCGGGCCTCATCATGGGGTAAGGCGCAGCGGAACTGCCACTGCGCTGATTCAATTCAAAAAAATCTCGACTCATGGCTGGGCACTCCAGCCACCATCCGGAGCGGCAAAACGATAGACCATCGGACGCTTTTCACCATCGGCACGCGGGCCGAAATTGTTGTCGATCCCGACCCAGGCACCGTCGGCATCCACCAACAGGGCTTCAGCCAGGCCATACGACTGTGGGTAACGTCGCTGCGGCGTCAGGGCTTCGTCGGCAAACGACCAGCACAGCTCAACCTTGGCCGTGAGCGGGTCGCGCCGGCAGATCTGGAACGCATTGCGCTCCAGGGTAAACAGCTTGCCGTTGAACAGCGACAGGTCAGCAAAGTCCTTGGACACGGCCTTGGCGTTGGGGAACTGCGCCGGTTGCACTTCCTGGCCGGCCTCGCTCAACAATACACAACGGCCATCGCAATCCCATACGCTCTGCCCACGCTTGATCGAGACCAGGCCACGGCGTTCGCGCTCGGCAGCCAGCCAGATCTGATTGCCTTCAGGGTTTACCGCCAGGCCTTCGAACAAGGCATTAAAGTGCAGCAACATGCCACTGGCCCTGGCTTCACGCACCATGCCCGGCGCGATTTTCAACCACTCGGGTGCGCCCGTTGCGGGTACCTGCAACACCGCGGCATGGGCTTCGCTGACAATGTAGCGGTTGCCTGCGGCATCACAACTGATGCCTTCAAAGTCCAGGTCACCACCACGTATGAACGAAGCGGCCTTGGTGCGCGAACGCAAGCCCCAAGGCAGGCCGGACTCGGGCACGGGCGGCACGTCGATCGTCAGCGCTTGCGCGCTCCAGGTCGGCGCACGGGTATCCAGGCGGTAGATCTGGTCGTCATCGCGGTCCGAAACCGTCCACAGCTCGTTGCCACACAACGCCAGGCCCGACAGGTTCCCACCGCGCATGCCGTCAACCGGGTGTTCCGAGACCAGTTTGAGCTCTGCCACGCTGGCTGCGGCCACCTGGGTGACCGCCAGCCCGCTCAACATCAGGATCGCCAGGGCGACGCCTGTGCGCATCAGCCCAGTACCTCGGCCAGGTTGCCTTTGGATTCAAGCCAGGTCTTGCGGTCGCCGGCGCGTTTCTTCGCCAGCAGCATGTCCATCATTTCCGAGGTGGCGGCGAAGTCTTCCAGGGTCAACTGCACCAGGCGCCGGGTGTTCGGGTCCATGGTGGTTTCGCGCAGTTGCGGCGGGTTCATTTCACCCAGGCCCTTGAATCGCGTGACCTGTGGCTTGCCGCGTTTCTTCTCGGCCACCAGGCGGTCAAGGATGCCATCGCGCTCGGCTTCGTCCAGGGCGTAGAAAATTTCCTTGCCCAGGTCGATGCGGTACAGCGGCGGCATGGCGACGTAGACGTGACCGGCATCCACCAACGGGCGGAAATGCTGGACGAACAACGCGCACAGCAAGGTAGCAATGTGCAGGCCGTCAGAGTCGGCGTCGGCGAGGATACAGATCTTGCCGTAGCGCAACTGGCTCATGTCTGCCGCGCCCGGATCGACGCCGATGGCGACCGCGATGTTATGCACTTCCTGGCTGGCCAGCACTTCGCTGCCATCGACTTCCCAGGTGTTGAGGATCTTGCCGCGCAACGGCAGGATCGCCTGGAACTCCTTGTCCCGCGCTTGCTTGGCGGAACCGCCGGCGGAGTCACCTTCCACCAGGAACAGCTCGGAACGCATCGGGTCTTGCCCGGCGCAATCGGCCAGTTTGCCCGGCAGTGCCGGGCCCTGGGTGATGCGCTTGCGCTCGACCTTTTTGCTCGCCTTCAAGCGCCGGCCGGCGTTGTTGATCGCCAGCTCCGCCAGGGCCAGGCCCAGTTCCGGATGCTCGTTGAGCCACAGGCTGAAGGCGTCCTTGACCACGCCAGAGACAAACGCCGCTGCCTCGCGGGACGACAGGCGCTCCTTGGTCTGCCCGGAGAATTGCGGTTCCTGCATCTTCATCGACAGCACGAACGCGATGCGCTCCCACACGTCTTCCGGCGCCAGTTTGACGCCGCGCGGCAACAGGCTGCGGTATTCGCAGAACTCACGCATGGCATCCAGCAAGCCTTGGCGCAAACCGTTGACGTGGGTGCCGCCCTGGGCCGTGGGGATCAGGTTGACGTAGCTTTCCTGCACGCTGTCGCCACCTTCGGGCAACCACAGCAGCGCCCAGTCCACCGCTTCTTTATTACCCGACAGGCTGCCGCAGAACGGCTCGTTGGGCAGGCGCTCGAAGTCGCTGACCGAGTCTTCCAGGTAAGAGCGCAGGCCGTCTTCGTAGTGCCATTCGACCTTCTCGCCGGTGCCTTTGTCTTCAAAGCTGACCAGCAGCCCCGGGCACAGCACGGCCTTGGCCTTGAGCACGTGCTTGAGGCGGCTGATGGAGAATTTGGGCGAATCGAAATACTTGGGGTCCGGCGCAAAGTACACGCTGGTGCCGGTGTTGCGCTTGCCCACGGTGCCGATCACTTCCAGGTCGGTGGCTTTGTAGCCATCGGCGAAAGTCATCTGGTACTCGTTGCCATCGCGCTTGACCTTGACCCGCACCAGGGTCGACAGCGCGTTGACCACGGAAATACCCACGCCGTGCAAACCGCCAGAGAACTGGTAGTTCTTGTTGGAGAACTTGCCGCCGGCATGCAGTTTGGTGAGGATCAGCTCGACGCCCGGCACACCCTCTTCGGGGTGAATGTCCACCGGCATGCCACGACCGTCGTCGGACACTTCCAGGGAATGGTCGGCGTGAAGGATGACTTGCACCGACTTGGCGTGCCCGGCCAAGGCTTCGTCGACGCTGTTGTCGATGACTTCCTGGGCAAGGTGGTTCGGCCGACTGGTGTCGGTGTACATGCCGGGGCGTTTGCGCACCGGGTCGAGGCCCGAGAGGACTTCGATGGCGTCGGCGTTATAAGAGCTAGCGCTGGGAGTGGCCATGGGGTCTCGTCGTGAGTCGTTCGATTAAAAAGTGACCTGCGATTTTCTACAGTGACGAAAAATCGAAGGATTGAAACTGATCTGCGCCAATGCCGGCAAAGCACAACAGTGCCGGCAATTGCTGGGCGAACCCCTGGTAACCATGGTCGCCACCGGCCTGGATGCGCAAGGCGCAGGCCCGGTAATACTGTTGGGCCAGGCGATAATCCAGGGTTTCGTCCCCGGTCTGCAACCACACCTGATAACGCGCGGCATCCTGGGGCGCCGGTACTTCCAGCTCGGCCAAGGCCGTGACGTGGTCCTGTGTCAACTCCCAGGTCTCATCGGTGTAGAGGTTCTTCTGGGTGCCCAGGTAACCGTCGAACATCCGATGGGGACTGACCGCCGGGTTGACCAGCAGCGCCTTGAGGCCATGGCGTTCGGCAAGATGGGTTGCATAGTAGCCGCCGAGTGAGCTGCCGACCAGCAGTGGCCGGCCCAGTTGCGCAATCGCTTGCTCCAATTGAAGAATTGCCTGACGAGGGTGGTGATGCAGCGCCGGTACGCGTAACTGGTCGGACAGGCCAAGGGTGCCCATCACGGTGGTCAACTGGCTGGCCTTGTTGGAAGCCGGCGCACTGTTGAAGCCGTGGATATACAGGATCGAAGCGGACATGCCGGGCTCTCCGTGCTGGGGCCAAAGAGGCGCAGTTTACAGGGAATGCAGGCATAAGCGGACCCAATGTGGGAGCTGGCTTGCCTGCGATGGCGGCGATTGAGTCAACGAGTCAGCGCCAGGTACACCGTCATGGCAGGTAAGCCAGCTCCCACCTTTTGATCAGTGTTTGCAGGCCTTAATAGCCATTGCTGCCGTAATCGACCGTAAAAGCGAAGCCTTTGACCCGCTCCACCCCCGTTTCCAACCGTCCGTCGCCATGCAAGCGCAACCAGCGATACCCCGGCGCTTGCTCGCTGACCTGGAAATCCTCACTTCCCGGCGCGAACTGGATACAGGTGGACGGCGAAGCCAGCAGTCGCACACCGTTGCGCTCGCCGTCGATTTCCTGATGCACATGACCCCAAAGCAATGCCTTTGTCTGCGGGAAGCGCTCAAGCACGGCAAACAGAGCCTCGGGGTTGCGCAGGCCAATCGGCTCCATCCATGCACAGCCGATGGGCACCGGATGATGGTGGAAAGACACCAGGTGATGGCGGTCCGGCGCTTCGCTCAAGGCCTGCGCCAGCCGTTGCAGTTGCTCGTCTTGCAAGTAACCCGGCACCGACCCGGGTACCGCCGAATCCAGCAGGGTGATACGCCAGTTGCCGATATCCACCACCGGTTCGAGCAAATCACTGTGCATGGCAGCCTGGGCCATGACCTGCGGTTCGTCGTGGTTGCCGGGAATCCAGCGCGCCGGGGCGCCAAGGGGAGCGGTCAAATCGCGAAACTGTTGATAGGACGCCAGCGTGCCGTCCTGGGACAAGTCGCCGGTCGCCAGTATCAGGTCGATGGCCGGCTGTTGCGCACGCACCAGCTCGACCACCCGCTGCAGGCTTTCACGGGTGTTCATGCCCAGCAGCGTGGCGTCAGCGTCGGCAAACAGATGGCTGTCGGACAACTGCACCAGCAACACGGCATCAGGATTCACGGCGGATACGCTCGGCAAGGCGCTCTCCCTGGCAACTACAGGAATGGACATTTGGCGCGATTATGCTGGGGCAGGACACAAAGAGGAAACCCAAGGAAGCAGACGCAGTTCACCTCTACCGCACCACTTCAAACTCATGGCCCAAGGCCAGGCAGTGGCTGAGCCATTCACCGAGGAACACATTGAGCTGTGCTTTCTCATCGGGCTGGTGCATGAACACATTCGGGTAAGGATAGATGCTGCGAAAGCGTCGCGCATGCTCGGCGCTGATCACTTCGGCCATACGCGCGTCGTGGTAGACCTGTACTTCCAGTTGCGGCACCGGCAACCACGGCAGGCTGTGCTCCTGGCGCACCCGCAGGGTGGTGGTGTACGGGCAGGTGAGAATGACTTCCAGGGTCAGCACGCCGAGCATCTGGTCGCCATGGGTGACAGCAATGCGCCGCGCCTGGGGGGCGTGGCGCATGTCCGGGAGCAGGCGCATCAGCCGCGCATAGTTGGCCTCGCAGGCCGCTTGCAGCCCGATCAGGTCTACTCGATAACGTTCCCGTGCCTTTACTGCCATAACCCCCTCACTTCCGCGCGATTAAGCGCAAGCCATTGCAGGGCGATAATGCTGGCTGCGTTGGAAATCTTGCCATCGCGCACCGCCTGCAAGGCATCTTCGAATGCCCAGGCGGTGACGCGGATATCTTCTGCTTCTTCTTCCAATCCATGGACGCCACCCGCGCCCGAGCTGTCGCAACGGCCCAGGTACAGGTGGACAAATTCGGTACTGCCGCCCGGCGATGGGAAATACTTGGTGATCGGCCACAGCGCGGAGAATGTCAGCCCAGCTTCCTCCTCGGCCTCGCGGTGTGCAACCTCCTCGGGTTGCTCATCCTTGTCAATCAGGCCGGCGACCATCTCCACCAGCCAGGGGTTATCGGCGCGGCCCATGGCGCCGACGCGGAACTGTTCGATCAGCACCACCTCATCGCGCAGCGGGTCGTAGGGCAGCACGCATACGGCGTCGTGACGCACGAACACTTCGCGGTTGATCACCCGGCTCATGCCGCCGTCGAATTTTTCGTGGCGCAGTTGCAGGCGATCGAGCTTGTAGAAGCCTTTATAGGCATTGTCACGCTGAACAATCTCGATTTTGTTCGGCGTCGACTTCGCGATGTCCGTCATGGTGTCCCTCGTTAAGCTCATGCAATGGGCGCCATCCTAACGCGCCGACGCCCGTTGATGCAGCCCCTTTGCGGTTGCCGGGAGAGGCGGCGAGCGTCAAACTCACTGCAATCAGTTTAGTGGCGAACTGGCGGCCACGTTGGCAGTCCAAGCGCTACTCTTTTCGCTTTCCATCGATTTACGAAGGACACACATGTCGCTTTTAAAAATCGCCTCCGTGGCCTGTATTGCCTTGACCCTGGGTGCTTGCCAGAGCCTGTTCCAACCTGCCTATCTCAAGCCGCTGGACGTTACCACCGACAAATCGGAGCAGATCAAGCCCGGCTGTGATAGCCCGGCCTGCCCGCTGGTAAACATCGACACCGTGCATTTCCCCACCGAGCCACAACTCGACAGCCTGGTGGAACAGCGTTTGCTGCAAATGACCCGCACCACGCCTGGCGCCAGCGTACCGGCGAGCCTGAACGCCTACCGGAACACCTTCCTGCGTGAGTCGCCTGACCGCCACGGCATGTACTTGCAAGCCAAGGTACGTGACCAGCATGACGGACTGGTGATCGTTGAAGTGTCCAGCTACCTGGACACCGGCGTCGCCCACGGCGAGCCAGGCCGCGGGTTTATCAACTATTCACGGATTCTGCATAAGGAACTGACCCTGGCCGACATGCTGCTGCCCGGCCAGGAGCAGGCGTTCTGGAATACCGCTAAAGTCGCCCACAACAGCTGGTTGATCAGCACCAAGATGGACCGCGATCCGGAGTTCGTGAAGAGCTGGCCGTTTCAGAAAACCCCGAACGTGGCCCTGACCAGCGGCGGCGTGGTGCTCAAGTACAACGTCAGCACCATCGCCCCTTACGCACAGGGGCTGATCGAAATCACCCTGCCCTATACGCGCCTCACCGGCGTGATCAAGCCTGAGCTGATGCCGGCACGCCGCTGATCGGTTGTTATTGCAGGGGAGAGTGGGTGTTTGTCGGATCGCTATCGCGGGCAAGCCCGACTCCCACAGGGGACCGGCTGTGAACACAAAATCTGAGTCCACTTAGGCCAACTGTGGGAGCCGGGCTTGCCCGCGATGACGGCGGTGCAGGCACCGCCGCCTATGGATCAGACCTTCTTGTAGAGCTGGCTACCTTCCTGCTTGAACCGCTCAGCCTGCTCGGCCAAGCCCTTGGCCACATCCACATCCACCGCATCGATGCGCTGGTTGGCCGCGTACTCACGCACTTCCTGGGTGATTTTCATCGAACAGAACTTAGGCCCGCACATCGAACAGAAATGCGCGACCTTGGCCGAATCCTTCGGCAAGGTTTCATCGTGATATGAACGTGCGGTATCCGGGTCCAGGCCGAGGTTGAACTGGTCTTCCCAGCGGAACTCGAAGCGCGCCTTGCTCAAGGCGTTATCGCGAATCTGCGCGCCGGGGTGGCCTTTGGCGAGGTCGGCCGCGTGGGCCGCGATCTTGTAGGTAATGATCCCGGTCTTCACGTCATCCTTGTTCGGCAAGCCCAGGTGCTCCTTGGGCGTGACGTAGCAGAGCATGGCACAACCGAACCAGCCGATCATTGCCGCGCCGATACCCGAAGTGATGTGATCATAGCCGGGCGCAATGTCGGTGGTCAGCGGGCCTAGGGTGTAGAACGGCGCCTCGTCGCAGCACTCCAGTTGCTTGTCCATGTTCTCCTTGATCAACTGCATCGGCACATGGCCGGGGCCTTCGATCATGGTTTGCACGTCGTGCTTCCAGGCGGTCTTGGTCAGTTCGCCCAGGGTTTCCAGTTCGCCGAATTGCGCGGCGTCGTTGGCATCGGCAATCGAACCCGGGCGCAAGCCATCGCCAAGGGAGAAGCTGACGTCATAGGCCTTCATGATTTCGCAGATTTCGTCGAAATGCGTGTAGGTGAAGTTCTCTTTGTGGTGGGCCAGGCACCACTTGGCCATGATCGAACCACCACGGGAGACGATGCCGGTCACGCGCTTGGCAGTCAGCGGCACATACCGCAGCAATACCCCAGCGTGGATGGTGAAGTAGTCGACGCCCTGCTCGGCCTGTTCGATCAAGGTGTCGCGGAACAGCTCCCAGGTCAGGTCTTCGGCGGCGCCCCCGACTTTTTCCAGGGCCTGGTAGATCGGCACGGTACCGATTGGCACTGGCGAGTTGCGGATGATCCACTCGCGGGTTTCGTGGATGTGTTTACCGGTGGACAGGTCCATCACCGTGTCCGAGCCCCAGCGAATGCCCCAGGTGAGCTTCGCCACTTCCTCTTCGATGGACGAACCCAGGGCGCTGTTGCCAATGTTGCCGTTGATCTTCACCAGGAAGTTACGGCCGATGATCATCGGTTCCAGCTCGGTGTGGTTGATGTTGGCCGGGATGATCGCGCGGCCCCGGGCGATTTCTTCGCGTACGAATTCAGGCGTGATGATTTTCGGCACGCTGGCGCCGAAGCTGTGGCCGGCGTGCTGCTGATCCAGCAAGCCACTGGCACGGGCTTCTTCAAGCTTCATGTTTTCGCGGATGGCGACGTATTCCATCTCGGCCGTGATGATGCCTTTGCGCGCGTAATGCATTTGCGTGACGTTGGCACCGGCCTTGGCGCGGCGCGGGTTCTTTACATGGGCAAAACGCAGGGCAGTCAGTTCGGCGTCGCTCAAGCGCTGCTGGCCGAAGTGCGATGTGAGACCGGGCAGGCGCTCGGTGTCGTCGCGTACTTCGATCCACGGCGAGCGCACGTCGGCCAGGCCTTTGCGCACGTCGATAATCACATTCGGGTCGGTGTAGGGGCCTGAGGTGTCGTAGACGGTAACCGGCGCGTTGATTTCGCCGCCGAAATCGGTAGGCGTGACGTCCAGGCTGATCTCGCGCATCGGCACGCGAATATCCGGGCGGGAGCCCTGCACGTAGATTTTCTGCGAGCGGGTAAACGGCTGCACGGAGCCGGAGTCGACCTTGGCCGATTCACTCAGGTGCACGGTATTTTTTAGTTTTGTACTCATCACGGGCTCTCCAACTTATCCAGGCGGTGGATTTTTGTCGGAGCGAACCTGTGACGGACGGACGCACTGTAACCAGTGCTGTGCTTGGCGCACGAGGGCTGTTCGATTGTCGAACAACATCCCGGACGAAGCACAAGAGGACTCGCCGGGTGACGAGAAATCTTGTTCCCTACGCAGGCGCTAACCTGATCAGGTTCAACGGGATCCGGTATTTACCGATCTCAGCCTTCCAACAAGGCACCCCGACAAGAACGCGGCCAGTCTAGACCATGGCGTGGGCAAATTGCCAATAGCGGTGCATTCAGCGTGATGAATGGCGCGATCGTGGGATTGTTGTGCGCAGGTCCGGCCACTACACTCGGGCACTGCTTCAAGGCTTGACGCCAGGAATGGCCAGCCTTAGCCTTGAGCGCTAAATTATAGTCGTAATATTAAAATTAGGGATCGCCTCATGCTGCGCAAACTCTCACTGGCTGTTGCCGTGTCTTGTGCGACCAACGGACTGGTCTGGGCAGCTGAAGCGCCCTTGTCCGCCAATACCGACCTGGTCAGCGTCTATCAGGAAGCGGCGCACAACAACGCCGACCTGGCCGCGGCCCGTGCGCAGTACGGCGCGCAAAAAGAAGTGGTGCCCCAGGCCCGCGCAGGTTTGCTGCCGAATCTGTCGGCCGGTGCCGACAGCAATAACGTGCGCACCCAGATCGATCAACCGGCCGCCACGGCCAACCGTGACGCCCACTCCTGGCGCGCCACCCTGAGCCAGCCGCTGTTTCGCGCCGACCGCTGGTTCCAGCTGCAAGCCGCCCAAGCGGTCAACGAGCAAGCCTCGCTGCAACTGTCGGCCTCCGAGCAGAACCTGATTTTGCAAAGTGCCGAGAGCTACTTCGCCGTGCTGCGCGCCCAGGACAACCTGGCGTCGACCAAAGCCGAAGAAAATGCCTTCAAGCGCCAGCTCGACCAGTCCAACGAACGCTTCGATGTGGGCCTGTCGGACAAGACCGATGTGCTGCAATCCCAGGCCAGCTACGACACTGCCCGGGCCAACCGCATCCTGGCCCAGCGCCAGGTGGACGACGCTTTCGAAGCGCTGATCACCCTGACCAACCGCCAATACAATTCGATCCAGGGCATCGTTCATACGCTGCCGGTGCTGCCGCCGGCGCCGAACGACGCCAAGGCCTGGGTCGAAACCGCCGGGCGCCAGAATCTCAACCTGCTCGCCAGCAATTACGCGGTAACCGCCGCCGAAGAAACCCTTCGGCAGCGCAAGGCCGGCCACTTGCCGACCCTCGATGCGGTTGCGCAATACGAAAAAGGCGACAACGACGCCCTGGGTTTCAGCAACCCGAATCAGTTGCCCATCCCGTACGGTGGCGATGTGTCGCAACGCACCGTCGGCCTGCGCTTGAACATCCCGATCTATAGCGGCGGCCTTACCAGCTCGCAAGTGCGCGAATCCTATTCGCGCCTCGACCAGACCGAGCAACAACGTGAAGGCCTGCGCCGCCAAGTGGTGGAAAACACCCGCAATCTGCACCGTGCAGTCAACACCGATGTGGAGCAGGTGCAAGCGCGCCGCCAGTCGATCATCTCCAACCAGAGCGCAGTGGAAGCCACGGAAATCGGCTATCAGGTGGGCACGCGCAACATCGTCGACGTGCTGGACTCACAGCGCCAGCTGTACGCGTCGGTGCGCAACTACAACAACAGCCGCTACGATTACATCCTCGACAACCTGCGCTTGAAGCAGGCGGCCGGCACGCTCAACCCGGGGGATTTGCAGGATCTGGCGCGCTATCTCAAGGCTGACTACAACCCGGACAAAGACTTCCTGCCGCCGGACCTGGCCAAAGCCGCTGCCGAACAGCTCAAGGCCCGCCCCGGCTATTAAAATGTGGGAGCTGGCTTGCCTGCGATGCAGACACCTCGGTACATCAGGTACACCGAGGTGATGCTATCGCAGGCAAGCCAGCTCCCACATTGGGTTGGTGTTGTCAGTGTTTGATCAGTTTGTCCAAACCGTCCAGTAAACGCTTGAGCGCGCCCTGATTGGCCTGCATCACCTTGAGCCCCGCCTGCGCCATCTTGCGTGCGTCCTGGGGCAACTCAAACAACTGTCGCACCGCTTCGGCCAGCCCATCGGCATCGTCCACCTCTCGCAACGCCCCGGCGTCGCGCATCATCGCGGTGATGTCGAGGAAGTTGAAGACATGCGGGCCCATGATCACCGGTTTACCCAGCGCCGCCGGTTCCAGCGGGTTGTGCCCGCCGGTCGGCACCAGGCTGCCGCCGACGAATGCGCTGTCGGCCAGGGCGTAAAGAAACAGCAATTCGCCCATGGTGTCGCCGAGCAGCACCGAGGTGTGCTCGGTAACCGGCTCGCCGCTGGAGCGACGCACGGTGGCAAACCCTTGCTGCACGCAGCGCTCAAACGTAGGGCCAAAGCGCTCCTGATGACGGGGCACCAGAATCAGCAGTGCATTGGGATAGTTCGCCAGCAACTGGCGATGAGCGGCCAGCACCACGTCGTCTTCACCTTCGTGGGTACTGGCGGCGATCCAGACCGGACGCTCGCTGGCGCCCCATTGTTCACGCAGGGCAGCGGCGCGGGCCGTCAACTGGGGGTCGATGCTCAGGTCGAACTTGATCGAGCCGGTCACTTCCACGGTTTCAGGACGTGCACCCAGGCTGCGCAAGCGTTCGGCCTCGGTCTCGGTCTGTACGGCGAACAGGCTCATTTCTGCCAGCATCGGCGCCGTCAGCTTGGCAAATCGCGCGTACCCCTTGGCCGAGCGCGCCGACAACCGCGCATTGGCCAGCGCCACCGGGATACCGCGCTGGGCACAGGCGTGGATATGGTTGGGCCACAGCTCGGTTTCCATGATCACCGCCAGCGTAGGCTGCACGCGGTCGAGAAAACGCTTGGCGGCGCACGGTAAGTCGTACGGCAAATAGCAGTGCTGGATGCGGGGTTCGTTGGCGAACAACGCCTGGATCCGCTCGGAACCGGTGGGCGTCATGCAGGTGACGGTAATCGGCAGCTGTGGATAACGCTCCAACAAGCCGCGAACCATCGGGGCGGCGGCAATGCTTTCGCCGACCGACACCGCGTGCACCCAGATCCCGCCGGGCCGCATCATCGGCAAGCCATAGGAAAACCGCTCGCCCACCCGCTTGGCATAGGCCGGCGCTTTGCGCGCACGCAACCACAAGCGTAAAGCCACCAACGGCAGCGCCAGGTAAAACAGACAGCTGTAGAGAGTTCTATTCATGGCGGCGGAGTTTATCGGCTTTTTCAGTCGATCGCCTGCAAGCACTCGGCAAAACGTTTGGCCAAGAAGCGCGCGGCGGGCCCAAGGTGCTCGTCGCGGCGCCACACCAGTTCCACCACCAGGGCGGGCGGGGTCCATTCGCTGGCCAATTCGACCATCTGTTGCTGGTAGGTCGGGTATTGCACGATATGCCGAGGCAGCCAGGCCCAGCCCAGGCCACTCATCAGCCATTCGGCCAATACGTAGAAGCTGTCGGCGCGCCACACCAGGGGACTGGCCGCCTCGCTGCCGGGGTAGACGCTGGTCTGGGTCGACATCAGCAACTGCCGAAACTGGGCCAGGTGTTGGCACGTCACGTACTGCTCCTTGGCCAACGGGTGATTGACTCCGCACACCGTGACCATTTCCACGCTGCCCACCACCCTTCGCTCCAGGGCTTCGGGAATCTGGTCGTGATAGAACAACAGCCCCAGGTCCGCCTTGCGCTCCACCAGCTTGCGCGCCACATCGCCCTGGGCCGCGCTGGACAACTGCACCTCCAGCAGCGGGTAGTGCACGGCCAGCGCCTCCAGGCTGTCGAGCACAGGCTGGAACAACATCGCCTCATCCTGAGCCAGGCGCAGGCAGGCTTCCTCGCCGCGGGTCAACGACAACGCCCGGCCCGTGAGGCGCTCACACTGGCGCAGCACCTCACGCGCTTCCTCCAACAACACACTGCCGGCCTCGGTCAGGCGCGGTTGCCGGCCGCTGCTACGTTCGAACAGGACAACGCCCAAGTCAGCCTCCAGCAGGGCAATGCCACTGCTGACCGCCGATTGCGCCTTGCGCTGCCCACGCGCCACGGCAGAAAACGAGCGCTGCTCGGCGACGCTGACAAACAGGCGCATCTGCTCCAGATCCCATTGCACGCTCATGGCTCAACCCATCTCAATTCCAGATAGGTAATGACTTTACCCCATCTGGCGAACCTCTAGAATGCCGACCTTATCAAATGCGCATCACCTCGAGGATTGCCCCATGAATGCCGCCTACTACTACTTGGCCATCGCCATCTGCTCGGAAGTGATCGCCACCGTTTCCATGAAAGCCATCAAAGGCTGGAGCACCCCTATTCCGTTGTTGCTGGTGATCGTCGGTTACGGCGTGGCGTTCTGGATGCTGACTCTGGTGGTGCGCACCGTGCCGGTCGGCGTGGCATACGCGGTATGGGCAGGGATGGGCATCGTCATGGTCAGCATCGCGGCGCTGTTCATCTACGGGCAGAAGTTGGATGTGCCGGCGATGCTGGGGATGGGCCTGATTGTGCTGGGCGTGGTGGTGATTCAGCTGTTCTCGAAAACCGCCGGACACTGACCGCCACTCAACAGCCTGTATACTGCGCCTCTTGTCTTGAACACTGAGGTCGCCGATGCCATCCGTTATTTCCACCGACGTTCTGATTGTCGGCGCCGGGGTTGCCGGCCTCTGGCTCAATGCGCGCCTGCGCGGCCAGGGGTTTTCCACGGTACTGGTGGAAAGCGCCACCCTGGGCGGCGGGCAAAGCCTGAAGTCCCAGGGCATCATCCACGGCGGTGCGAAATACGCCCTGCATGGCGCCCTCACCGGCGCCTCCGAAGCCATTGCCGATATGCCGCGCCGCTGGCGTGAAGCCCTGGCCGGCAACGGCGAGCTGGACCTGTCCGGTGTGCGCGTGCTGTCCCAGGCACATTACTTGTGGTCGCCCGGGACGATTGCCGGCAACCTCACCAGCTTTTTCGCCAGCAAGGCCGTGCGTGGCCGCGTCGATCAGGTCAAGGGCGACGAACTGCCCCTGGCGCTGCAAGACCGTCGCTTCAAAGGCAAGGTCTACCGCCTGGCCGAGCTGGTGGTGGACGTGCCCAGCCTGATCAATCGCTTGGCGCAACTGGCTGGTGACAGCCTGCTCGCAGGTGTGCACATCGAACCGTTGCTGGAGGGTGACACCCTGGTGGGCTTGAAGGTCGATGGCCGTGAGATCCGCGCCCAGCGCATAGTCCTGAGCGCTGGCGGCGGCACGGCAGACTTGCTCGCCGCCCTGGGCCATAGCCAGCCGGCCATGCAAAAACGCCCGCTGCACATGATCATCGCCAAAGGCCCCGGCCTCAAGCCGCTGTACGCCCACTGCCTGGGCGGCGGCACCAAGCCGCGCCTCACCGTGACCACCCACCCGGCCGCGGATGGCAACTGGGTGTGGTACATGGGCGGTGATATCGCCGAGGCTGACGGCGTGGCGCGTACGCCGCAAGAACAGATCGCCACCGCGCAGAAAGAGCTGGCGCAACTGCTGCCCTGGATCGACATGAGCCAGACCCAGTGGGCCACCCTGCGGGTGGATCGCGCCGAGCCGCTGCAATCGGGGCTGAGCCGTCCCGATAACGCGTTCCTTGCCGAAGACGGCCGCCTGCTGGTCGGCTGGCCCACCAAACTGGCCCTGGCGCCGGACTTCGCCGACCGCGTACTCCACGCTCTGGAGCGCGACGGCATCCGCCCAGGCGCCAATACCCCGCTGCCCGAGCTGCCAGCACCGGCAATCGGCCAACCCGTCTGGGAGCAACTGTTGCCATGAGCCTGCCAACCCTGCACGACCTGCATCGCCCCCTGGGCAGCACCGGCCTGCTGGTGTCGCCCCTGGGCCTGGGCACCGTCAAGTTGGGCCGCGACCAAGGGGTGAAATACCCCAACGGCTTTCAGATCCCTGGCGACGACGAGGCCCGCATGCTGTTGCGCCAGGCCCGCGAACTGGGCATCAACCTGATCGACACCGCACCGGCCTATGGCATGAGCGAAGAGCGCCTGGGGCCGCTGCTGCGTGACCAGCGCAAGGACTGGGTCATCGTCAGCAAGGTTGGCGAAGAGTTTGCCAATGGCGTGTCCCATCACGATTTCAGCGCGGCCCATACGCGGATGTCGATCGAACGCAGTCTGAAACGACTTGAAACGGATTTTATCGACCTGGTGCTGGTGCACTCCGACGGCAACGACTTGCATATCCTCAACGATTGCGAGGTTTACCAGACCCTGGCGCAGTTGAAGAAAGACGGCAAGATTCGCGGTTTCGGCTTCTCCGGCAAAACCGTCGAGGGCGGCGTGAAAGCGCTGGAACAGAGCGACTGCGCGATGGTCACCTACAACCTCAACGAACAGGCTGAGAAGGCCGTGATCGACTATGCGGCCGCCCACGGCAAGGGCATCCTGGTGAAAAAGGCGCTGGCCAGCGGCCACGTATGCCTGGAACCGGGAATGGATCCAATTCAGGCCAGTTTCACCTTGTTGTTCGCGCAAACGGGCGTCGCCAGTGCTATTGTCGGGACCATTAATCCGCTGCACCTGGCCCATAACGTAGCAACTGCTGCCCGGGTCATTCGTCAACTCTGATGCCGCCCACGCGGCCGACCCCGTCGCAAGAAGGAGCCGACATGCCGCGTACGCTCATAAGAAAGAACCCCAGCAACTTCAAGACACTGCCGCTGCACGTCGAAGCCACCCCCGAAGGCCTGAGCTACCAGAGCGTCGGCATGCCGCTCAACTTCGCCCAGACCCTGCAACGGCGCAAGCCGGTCGAGGTACCAGATGCCGAACGCTTCGCCCTGGAACTGGCGAACCTCGGCGTCTCGGTACGCCTGACCCTGCACTGGCAAAACAAGGACTACTGGGTGCTGGTGCGCCAACGCCGCCAGGACCGTGGCGACGTGGTGCTCAAGCTGATCTCCGGCTACGTCCCGGCCCATGAACTGAACCTGCCGCTGCACACCGCCATCCAGGAAATTGCCGAAGAGTGCCTGCTCGAAACACCCGAAGGCTGGCTCGGCGGGCGCTTCAACGACACCTGGCTGCCGGCGCCCTACTCCGCCGCCCTGCATTACCGCGAAGCCCTACCGTTTCGGCTCAGCCCCTTGTCCGGCGCCGCACGCCCGGTACGCTGCGCCACCATGCAACTGATCGAGCGCCCACGGGCCTACGTGCACCTGCCGACCGCCTCGCTGCAATTGATTTATGACCTGCGCCTGGAAGTGCCGAAGGAGGCCAAGTCCCTCAGTTTGTTTCATGTGGATGAGCGTTTGGAGGGCGACCAACTGGTGGCACGCCTGGATCGTCAGCGTCCGGACCTGTACTTGATGCCGCTCAAAGACGGCGAGCCGCTTGCAGAGTTGTATACCGTCAAGAAGGATCAGCTGTACCCGGCCAGCACGCGCGGCCTGTATCTGGCGGAAAGTTTTGCCCAGCAAGAAGGCTGGCTGGTGCGCGATGAGCGCATTCGCTGGAAGGACTGGCTCAGGCAGCAGGGCCTGGCAGAGCCGGAAAAAGACTCCAAGCTCAAGCGCTTGACCGGCAAGGCGCGGCAGATGCTGCGCAAGATCGTGCCGAAGAAAAGCTAGGGGCGAGCAGGCTCGCCCCACGGGGTATCACTCGTTGTTGCGGATCTTCTCGACAATCGCGGTGGTGGAGCTGTTTTCAACCAACCCCAGCACTTTGACCGTGCCACCGTAGGCACTGACGATGTCCGCACCGACCACTTGGTCGACGCTGTAGTCACCGCCCTTGACCAGCACGTCGGGCTTGACCTGGGCCAACAGATTTTCCGGCGTGCCTTCAGAGAAGCTGATCACCCAGTCCACCGCACCCAGGCCCGCGAGTACCGCCATGCGCCGGTCAACACTGTTGATCGGGCGGCCAGGGCCTTTCAAGCGGCTGACCGACGCGTCATCGTTGACCGCGACGATCAAACGGTCGCCTTGGGCACTCGCCTGCTCCAGGTACGTCACATGCCCGGCGTGCAGGATGTCAAAGCAACCGTTGGTGAACACAATGCTTTCGTTGTGAGCCCGGGCATCGTCAATCGCCAGCAGCAATTGCTCCAGGCCTAGCACACCGCGCTCCGAGCCTTCCGAGCGCTGAATCGCACGGCGCAACTCCGGTGCGCTGATGGCGGCGGTACCCAGCTTGCCCACCACAATGCCCGCCGCCAGGTTGGCCAGGGCCACGGCGTGGGGCAATTCTTCACCGGCAGCAATGGAGGCTGCCAGGGTAGAAATCACGGTATCACCGGCGCCGGTGACGTCGAACACTTCACGGGCACGCGCTGGCAGGTGCATCGCCGGATGGCCCGGACGCAGCAGGGTCATGCCGTGCTCGCCACGGGTCACCAGCAAGGCGCCCAAGTCGAGATCGGCCATCAGCGCCGCGCCCTTGCTCACCAGTTCGTGCTCATCAGCGCAACCGCCGACGATGGTCTCGAACTCACTGAGGTTGGGCGTGAGCAGGCTGGCGCCTCGGTAAACCGAAAAGTCCTTGCCCTTGGGATCGGCCAGCACCGGAATGTTGCGGGCCTTGGCGGCCTGGATCAACACCTGGTGATTCTGCAAGGCGCCTTTGCCGTAGTCGGACAACACCAGCACCTTGATACCTTCGAGCAGTGCCTCGACCTGGTCGCCAAGGGCCAGGGCGTCGGTGGCGAAGGGTTCTTCAAAATCGATACGCAGCAACTGCTGATGACGGCTCATGACCCGCAGCTTGACGATGGTCGGCTGATGGGCGATGCGCTGAAACAACGCACGCACGCCGGCGCCCTGCAGGCTGTTGGCCAGGCTTTCGGCCGCTTCGTCGTCGCCGGTCACCCCCACCAGGGAGGCCGGGGCGCCGAGGGCGGCAATATTGAGCGCGACGTTGGCAGCGCCACCTGGGCGGTCTTCGATTTGCTCGACCTTGACGACCGGTACCGGAGCCTCAGGGGAAATCCGTGAGGTACCACCATGCCAGTAACGGTCGAGCATGACATCGCCGACCACCAAGACAGCGGCTTGATTGAATCGCGGCATGGACAACTTCATGGAGCAACCCACATACAAAATGAACAGGGGCGCGATATTAGCACAGGGTTTGCGATGGCTTGCGACCGCCGCAGGGCAAATGTGGGAGGGGATTTGCTCTCTGTAGGAGCGAGCAAGCTCGCTCCTACATTTCATTTACCCCGTGATGCCGGGTGGATCAGGTGATATCAGCCTGCACCGGTGCATCCAGGCCCATGGCATGCAGGCGGGCGTAATAGCCGTTCTGCGCCAACAACTCGCCGTGGGTACCACGCTCGACAATCCGCCCGTCGTCCATCACCAGAATCAGGTCAGCCTTCTCGATGGTGGACAGCCGGTGTGCGATCACCAGAGTCGTGCGGCCTTGCATGACCTTATCGAGTGCCGCCTGAATATGCCGCTCGGACTCGGTGTCGAGAGCGGAGGTGGCCTCGTCGAGAATCAGCAGCGGCGCATTCTTGAGCAAGGCGCGCGCAATCGCCAGGCGCTGGCGCTGGCCGCCCGACAACAGCACACCGTTCTCACCCACCTGAGTATCAAAGCCCTTGGGCAACTGATCGATGAAGTCCTTGGCATTGGCATCCGCCGCCGCCGCTTCAACGTCGGCACGAGGCGCACCGGCCAGGTCGCCATAGGCAATGTTGTTGGTCACGGTGTCGCTGAACAGGGTCACATGCTGGGTGACCTGGGCAATATGCTTGCGCAGGTTGAGCAGCTTGTAGTCTTCGATCTCGATGCCATCGAGCAGAATTTCACCGCTTTCATGGTGGTAGAAGCGCGGGATCAGGCTGGCCAGGGTCGACTTGCCACTGCCCGAGCGCCCCACCAGCGCAATCATCTGCCCAGGCTCGGCGGTGAAGCTGATGTCCTTGAGCACATGGCGATCGGTGCCAGGGTAGGTGAAGTTCAGGTGACGCACTTCCAGACGACCGCTGACCTTGTCGCGTTCGAGAGTGCCGTGGTCGACCTCAACGTCCTCGTCCAGTTGTTCGAAGATGCTTTCGGCGCCCGCCACGCCTTTCTGGATGGTCGAGCTGACTTCCGAAAGTTGGCGGATCGGCTTGGGCAGCAAGCCCGCCAGGGTGATGTAGGCCACCATGTCACCCGCCGAGGCGTCGCCACGCAGGTACAGCACCAGGAACATCAGCACGGCCATGGCGGAGTAGATCACCAATTGCAGCGCCGGGGTGTAGATCGCCCCGGTGCGGGTCATGCGCAGTTGCTTGTTGGTGTTGCTCTGGCTGGCCTTGAAAAAGCGCTTCTGTTCGTAGACTTCGCCGCCGAAGCTGCGCACCACGCGGTAGCCCTGGATGGTCTCCGAGGCCACGTGGGTCACGTCGCCCATGGCCACCTGGATCTTCTTGCTCTGCTTGCGAAATTTCTTGCTGGCGGTACTGACCATCACGGCAATCAACGGCAGGATCGCGATCATTACCAAGGTGAGGCGCCAGTTCATGTACAGCAAGGAAGCGAACAGGAAGATCACCGTCATGCCTTCGCGAATCACCACCTTGATGGCATCGGTCGCGGCACCCGTGACCATGGTCACGTTGAAGGTAATGCGGGAAATAAGGTGCCCGGAGTTGTGGTTATCGAAGTAACGGTTGGGCAGCGTCAGCAGGTTGTTGAACAGTTGCACCCGCAGGTCGTGGACCAAACCCAGGGAGACCTTGGCCAACAGGTAGTTGCCCAGGAATGAACCCAGGCCCTGCCAGGCCGCGATCAGGATGATCAGCAGCGGCACCGCCTGCAGCAATTGCAGATCGCGCAAAAAGGGCACGGTCGGGAACAGCACAGCTTCCGGATTGGAAAGACCGTCGACAAAGTACTTGAGGATGTAACCCAGCATCGGTTGGGTCGACGCGAAAATCAGAAATCCAAGGATACTCAACGCGAACAAGCCCATATAGGGCTTAACGTAACTGAGCAGGCGGAAGTATATTTTCAAGCTCGAAGGGCTTGCGCTCGGACTGGAGTCGGTCATATCACGCGGCGTTTTGAAAAAGGAGGCTGACTTTAGCACAGCTTCTCTGTTGTACTTGCACCCGGCGTAAGCCGCGGCCCGGTTGGATCCTACCGGCGACATTACTTAGCCACTAGCTTAAGATGGTCGGCTTTCTCTTTCTGGAATGGCTTTACTGTATGCACTCCAAGCGCCTTACCTATGGCTCAAATCGCGTTTTCGACTTCCTGGTCCTATGGATTTTGCCTGTTGGCTTGTTGCTGCTCCTGAGTGCACTGTTCTTTGTCGGCAATCGCAATGTACTGCACCGAATTGTCTACATCCTGTTCAGCGTACCGACCTTGTTTCTGTTGTGCATGCGTCCTCGGGAGTTCAAGGACCTGCTGCGCGAACCCCTGGCGATCGCGTTCCTGGCGTTCTCCGCCTGGGCGTTGACCAGTCTGCTCTGGAGCCCCGCGCCCAGTTCCGATACCGACCTGTTCAAGCGACCGCTGAATACCTTCATGCTGTTTGGTGGCTGCGGGCTGTTGCTGCATTACCGCAACGAATTGTTCAAACCGATCTTCTTCAGCGCTGCGGTGATTGCGCTGGTGGTGAGCCTGGGTAATCTGGTGGCGTTCGCCAAGGGCTATCAACCTGGCATGCGCATGATCGGTGGTCTGGGCGCCCTCGACAACCCGCTGCTCAGCTCGCACCTGTTTGGCTTTTTCACGGTGTACTGGCTATACGTCTGCATGACCACCCAGCGTCTCAACGTGCTGTGGTTCAGCGTACCGTCCCTGGCGATCATGACCGCTGCGGTGCTGGCGACCGGCTCACGCACGCCGCTGGTGGCGCTGACGCTGGCCATACTTTGGATGAGCTTTGTCAGCCGTAACCGCCGTGCGGCATTGCTACTCAGTGGGATGTTCCTAGGAGCTATCGCGCTACTACTGTTTTACCCTGAATTGATCACCGAGCGGGGCACCTCATTTCGGCTCGAGCTGTGGAGTATTTCATTGCAGCTTATCGCCGAGCACCCCTGGATCGGACATAGCTACGACTCCGAGCTGTACCTGACCCTGGCAGAAGGCTATCAACTGCGCGAACCCCACAGCTTCGCACTCGGCGTGCTCTATTACGTCGGCATCATCGGTTTCATCCCGTGGGCCTTCATGCTCGGCTGGGGCTTGTATAAAGGCCTGCAGCAACGTGCACAGCCGCTGTTCATCCTGGCATCGTCCCTGCTGGCCTATGGCATCGGCGCAGGCCTGACCGAAGGCGGCGGCATATTGTCGCGCCCCAAGGAACACTGGTTCCTGCTGTGGATTCCCCTGGCAATTATCACCGGCCTGAGCCTCGCCCAGCGCCACCGCAGCCTGCTGCGCATGAAGGTGCAGAACCTCAAGCCCGCGGCGTTTGAACAGCTGTGCAGCAACGCCCACGTGATTGAAGCCGATGGCCTTGGGCCCAAAGTCCTGCGCCTGGAGGACGGCAGTTTCCTCAAACTGTTCCGCCCACGCCGCTGGTACACCTCCGGCAGTTTCAACCCGTACTCCGAGCGCTTTGCCAGCAACAGCGAGCAACTGCGCACCCTGGGCATTCCCACGCCGCACATCCTTGGGCTCTATCGCCTCAGCGATGCCAGCAGCGCCGTGGCCTACACACCACTGCCCGGCCTGACGTTGCGCCAAGCGCTGCAAAGCCTGGACAGCAGTCTGCGCGAGTCACTGGTGGAGCGCTTTGGCCGGTTCATGGCGCAACTGCACGAGCGCGGCGTGTACTTCCGCTCGCTACACCTGGGTAACGTGTTGTTGATGGACGACGGTGAGTTTGCCCTGATCGACGTGGCTGACCTGCGCATCTACCCGTCTTCACTGCGTCACGCCTTGCGCCAACGTAACCTGCGCCACATGCAGCGTTATCCGCAGGACCGCAGCTGGCTGTTCGAAACGCACTTCGAACAACTGCTCAAAGGTTACGCCTCGGTGGCAAGCCCAACCGCCACTGCGAAAATCCGCGAGCAGGTCCAAAGCCTGTAAACACCTGTAGGAGCGAGCTTGCTCGCTCCTACAGGGTGCGGTGCCTGTTCAGCTCTTCTTGAGCGGCGCCAGATACAACCGCACCAGCCCCCGCAAGGTCTTGCGCCCCCAGAACTTCATAGGGATCTGCTTGAGAATCTCCCGCGCCAACGGGCGGTCGCGGTCGGCGGTCTTGAGGAACATCGAGTTCAGGAAGTTGTAGCGAACCGCGTCATAGGCCGGGTGCTCGCTGAACTTCGCGTAGGTCTTGAGGATGTTCTGGATCATGTAGCGGTGGTTCTTGTACGTGTTGTTAGCGTGCTGGCGATACTTGGCCATCACCACGTCAAGGGCGTCGATGGTATAGCCCGCCGCCGTGATCTTCAGTTGGATCAGCAAGTCTTCCAGGGGAATCTGTGGGTCGAAACCACCGACCTCCTCCAGCACTTCGCGACGTATCAGCATGGTCGGCGCCGGTGGAAACGGTTTGCGGTCCAGGAACAGGTCGTCGAAATCCAGACAGCGAAACGGCACGTCGCGACGCTGTTTCTTCTCCGGGTGCAGGTTGCCATCCCCGTCGATCAGCTCGATATTGCCAGCACACATGCCCACCTTCGGCTTGCCGTCCATATACGTCACCTGGGTGGCAATACGGTCCGGCAACATGATGTCATCCGAGCCGAACGGTGCGATCAGGCTGCCCTTGGCGCGAGCAATCGCACCGTTCAAGGTGGCGCTGAGCCCTTGATTCTGCTGCACCTGGAAATCAAAGCCGTGCTCGGCCTGCAAGCGCTGGATGCGTTCGACGCTGTCATCCTTGGAGCCGTCGTCGACCACCAACAGCTCGATATTGGGGTAGGTCTGCCCCAGCACACTAAGAATACTTTGCTCGATGTACTGGCCATGGTTGTAGGAAGCGATGATCACCGAGACCAGGGGTTGTGGCTGATTCATGCTCTACCTACTTCACGCAAACCGGTTTCAATCAGGGTCAGGTACTTGTGCTTGAACTCGTCGAGGGTGTGGTTGGCCTCCAGATAGCGGAACACCTCCTCCCCCTTGGCGCGCAATTGTTCATCGCTCAAGGCCAGGTAAGTATCCAGGGCCGCAGCCAGTTGTTCGACATTGCCCGGGTCGTGGGACAAGCCGCCCGCGCCCTGCACCAGCGGCAGCATCGCCGGGCCGTTGGAGGCAATCACCGGCAGATGGCCGCTCATGCCTTCCAGCAAGGCCAGGCCCAGACCTTCGAACAGCGACGGCATGGTCCAGATATCGAAGCCACGCACGTACTTCATGCCGTCTTCGCGAAAACCCAGCAAGTGCGCACGGCCGGTCAGGCCCAGGCGCTCGATGTCGGCGCGCAGGTCGGCTTCGGCACGGCCGGAACCAATGATGCCCACCTGCGCCTCAGGGTATTTGTCCTTGAGCGTGGCGAAGGCTTGCAGCAGATGGGTATGACCCTTGATCGGCACGAGGCGGCCCAGGGCACCAATCATCCGTGCATCCATGGGCAGGCCCAAGGCCTTGCGTGCGTCTTCACGGGACAACTGCAAAGCCTCTGCCTGGGGAATGTCGATCGCGTTGGTGACGTAGGTGGTGTTCTCACGGGTGAAGCCGCAGTTGAGGTCTACCAGGTAGTCCTTGACCGCTTCGGACACACCGACAAAGCGCCACGCCGGGCTGACCCAGCGCTGGGTCTGACGTCGACGGTAACCACGGGCGTACTCGCCAAAGCCGTGGGAGATGCCGATGCACAGCGGGATCTTCAACCAGCGGTTGAGCGACAGCATCATGTTCACCGACTTGAACCGGTTACAGATGACCACGTCGAACTTCTGCTCACGGCAGTATTTGTAGATCTGCCACATGGCGCCAAAGCGAATACCCTTGAGAGACTTCTCCGGCAGCTCGAAATAGTGGGAGTGCTCGGCCACGCTCAGGGGCTGGCCGGGCAGCGGGCGCCCACTGAGAAATCCGGAGGTCACCTCGAAACGCTCAGCCGGCAGGGATTTGACGATTTGCTCACCCAAGTCCGCGAAGTCATGGGTCTTGACGTTGTAGTCCGGCTGTAACTGCAAAACCTTGAAACGAGGCTTCATAACTCTCCATGCAGCGATCTGGCTACGGGCACGCAGCCCGGTAAAAAGGGCGGCAGGCGCATAACGGCCCGCCTTCAATCGGCTCTCAGTCCTGCTTCAGGACCCACAACAGCTCGTGGCGGCGCACGGCCTTGCGAAAGAATTCGTTCTCGCCATAGGGCGATGGACTACGGCCCGCCAGCAGTTGCTGCAACCACCTACGCACTCGACGCTTGAACGGCGCTGGCGGCTGCAGGTCGTGCATCATGCCCAGGGCCATGGCCTTGTCCTGCTGCTGGCTCAAGGCGAGGGCGAAACTGCACGGCACCAGCTCCACAGCGCCATCGAAACGCGGCGGCAATGCTACGCCAGCGCCGGAATCGCCCATGGGCCAACGGTCGTTATCATGCAGGTGATTGGCGTAGCCGAGCAATGTGTCGGGCTGCCACGCCAGGCCCTGCAAGGCTTCCAGCACTGCCGCATGGGCGCAGATATGGTCGGCGTGGGGGTCCAGCAACGGCGTGGGCAACACGATGACCTGGGGCCGCGCCTTGAGCAGCAGCGCCCGCAGATCGGCGATCAGGTTGTGCCAAGTCGGCGCGCCATCAGCATCGCCAGGCAGGGCAAAACCATTGAACTGGCGAAACAGCCGCGTATCGGCCAAATCGGCTTCGCGCGAGGCTTGAGGCTGATCCGGCGCGACCTGCATGGCTTGCAACTGCATGCAAAAGTAGCCCAATTGCACGCACTGCGCCTCGGGCACGCCCGCCCAGCGGGGCACGGCGACGCTGTCCCAGGCGCGCAAACGGCCCTTGAGGCGCGCAGCTTCAGCCTTGGGCAGGCCCATGTGCTGATAATGCTCGGCTTCGATTTCACCGGCGGTCAGCGTGACGATCCAGCTTTCAGTCGCCTGGCTGTAAAGGCTGAACGCAGCCAGCTCGGCATCGTCGGCATGGGGCGCGATCACCATCACACGTTGCTGGCGATAGTCGGGCTGGCGAAAGCGCCACAGCGTCGGCTGCCCCTTGATCCGGCAAAAACGCCCGCGCAAGTGGAGCTTGCCCGCCGCCAAGTCTTCGGCGGCGCCGGTCAGGTTCAGATAACGCCGCCCAGCGACGCCGCGTTCGAAGGTTTGCCGGTCCGGGCTTGCCAGGCCCAACAGGTCTACCGCAGGGTCGAAGAAACGCCCCAGCCAGGTACTTTTCAACTCAATGCCGACGATCAGGGTTTCCTCCGCCGCCAACGGCGCATCCAGCAACAGTCGGCCCGCCTCCAGGCGCAAGCCGGGTTGTTCGCTGCCGGCCGGGAACGCGTACTCATAGCTGTCTTTGGGCGAGTAAAACAGGTGATCGGCAAACCAGGCCTCATGGGCGGCCCACAACAGCACCGCAAGGATCACCGGCAACCACCAGGCAACCAGTACGCCGGTCGCGACCAACACCAGCACGCCGATCAGCAGCGCAATACGTTTGTTACGCCGATGGCGCTTGAGCAGTTGCTGTTTGCGGCTCATACGCTGAACACCGGCACCGGGTTGCACCAGCGTTCCTTGTATTCACGGTCGGAACGCCCGAAGGAGAAGCGCAGTGACTTGTTCGCCGCCCGCGCCTGTTCCCAGGCACTTTGGGTATTGAGGAAACTCAGCACACTGCCAGGGCTGAATGCACGGGTTTCAGGGTCGACGCCGCCGTTGACATACTCGGCGCTGAACCACTCGTTGGACTGCACCTGATACACCAATTGCACTGCAATCGGCGCGTCGTTCAGAAACAGCACCGAGCCGAACAGGAATTCCTTGAGCAACTCCAGCACCTCGGCCAGACGCGCCGCGCCCGCCGCCGGGAAGCCCCAACGACGCTGGAACAGGTCGCAATAAATCGCCGCCAGTTCTACGCTGGAAAACTCACTGACCGCCCGTACCACGCCGCCCGCCTCTTCCAACAGGCGCAGTTCACGCCGCTGGTTATAGCGAAACTTCTTCGACAGGTCTTCGGGCGTACGCGCCATGGCCAATTGCTCGGCCTGAGGCTTGAGGGTGCTCACGCGCCCCTCGTTCAGCGCCGAGAGGTAGCGCGCACGGTGCCGTAACGGTACCTGCGCATCGGCGGCAATCGGCAGGATGATCTCGGCGTTGCCCAGGTCAAACAGGCCTTTCTTGCCGCTGCGCTTGAGCACGTCCTTGGACAGCGCCAGGTCGCGCCCCCAGGTGGCGATCGCCCCCTTGAACTCACCACCTTGCTCCCAGCCCAGGTAGCGCACGGGTATCTGCGCCAGGCCGGCCAGCCGCTCGATCACCTGGGGATGGGTCGCCACGCTGCCGCCGTAACGCTGCCAGGCCTGGGCGTAAACCTCGGCCTCGACAGGCGACCAGCCACGTTCACGCCAGCCCTGGAAGCGGTTCAGCATTTAAACCACGGCGTCATAAGGGTCCACGCCGTCCTTGACCACCAGGATGTCTTCCATGATCAGGTACTGCAGGTCCGAGCCGAAGAACATGTTCAGCGCGTCGGTCGGCGAGCAGATCATCGCTTCGCCACGACGGTTGAGCGAGGTGTTCAGGGACACGCCGTTACCGGTCAGCACTTCCAGCTCTTTCATCATGTCGTAGTAGCGCGGGTTGTATTCGCGCTTGAGCACCTGGGCACGGGAAGTACCGTCTTCGTGCACCACTTCCGGTACACGGGTCTTCCACTCTTCGGCGACTTCAAAGGTGAAGGTCATGAACGGCGCCGGGTGATCGACCTTGATCATCTGTGGGGCCACGGTGTCGAGCATCGACGGGCAGAAAGGCCTCCAGCGCTCGCGGAACTTGATCTGGTGGTTGATGCGATCCGCCACGCCGGTTGCACTTGGGCAACCGATGATCGAACGACCGCCCAAGGCACGCGGGCCAAACTCCATGCGGCCCTGGAACCAGGCTACCGGATTGCCGTCGACCATGATCTTGGCAATGCGCTTAGGCATGTTCTCGATCTTGCGCCAGTTCGGCTTGCTCTCGTGCTTGGCGCACGCGGCAATCACGTCTTCGTTGCTGTAGGACGGGCCGAGGTAGACGTGTTCCATCTTCTCGACCGGTACACCACGAGCATGGGACACGTAGGCCGCCGCACCGACGGCGGTGCCGGCATCGCCGGAAGCCGGCTGTACGAACAGCTCTTTGACGTCGTCACGGGCAATGATCTTCTGGTTCAGCTTGACGTTCAGCGCACAGCCGCCGGCGAAGGCCAGCTTGCCGGTGTCCTTGAGGATGTCGCCCAGGTAGTGGTCGATCATCTGCAAGGCCAGTTTCTCGAACAGCGCCTGCATGCTGGCCGCGTAGTGGATGTACGGCTCGTCGGCGATGTCGCCTTCGCGTTTCGGCCCCAGCCACTCGATCAGTTTCGGCGAGAAGTAGAAACCCTTGCCCTTCTCTTTGTAGCGGCGCAGGCCGATGACATTGGCGTAGTCGGTGTTGATCACCAGCTCGCCGTTTTCAAAGGAGGCCAGGCGCGAGAAATCGTACTTGCTGGCATCGCCGTACGGCGCCATGCCCATGACCTTGAACTCACCGTCGAGCATCTCGAAACCGAGGAACTCGGTGATTGCGCCGTACAGGCCGCCGAGGGAGTCCGGATCGTAGAATTCCTTGATCTTGTGGATCTTGCCGTTTTCGCCGTAGCCGAAGAAGGTGGTGGCGTACTCGCCCTTGCCATCGATGCCCAGGATCGCGGTTTTTTCCTGGAAGCCCGAGCAGTGGTAGGCGCTGGAGGCGTGAGCCAGGTGGTGTTCAACCGGTTCGATCTTGATTTTCTTAGGATCGAAGCCCAGTTGCTCCAGGCACCAGACGATCTTGTTGCGATAGCGCTTGTAGCGACGGTTGCCCATCAGGATCGCGTCGAGGGCGCGGTCGGGGGCGTACCAGTAACGCTTGGCGTAGTGCCAGCGCGCCTCGCCGAACAGGCTGATCGGGGCAAACGGGATCGCCACCACGTCAACGTCCGAAGGCTTGATGCCAGCCTGCTCCAGGCAGAACTTCGCCGACTCGTAGGGCATGCGGTTCTTTGCATGTTTGTCGCGTACGAAGCGCTCTTCTTCGGCGGCCGCAATCAGCTTGCCGTCGATATACAGGGCTGCGGAAGGATCATGGCTAAGGGCGCCGGACAGGCCAAGAATCGTCAATGCCACTGGGGTCTAGCCTCTTTTAGTCTGCATGCAGGCGCATCGCGCCTGAAAAAAGTGTGCCTCTCGCCTGGGCGAGAAACAGCTAAAGGGCGGGATTATAGCTTAAAAGCAGAGGGAAGCTGTTAGCGGCAAGCGCCGAGAGGGGCTAGCGGAAGATCTCGATGCTGCCGTCCTTGTTCTGGCGGTAGATCGTGTAAGGCAGCATCAGGGTGTCCATGACACCAGAGGCGACAAATTCAATCGCAATGATCGGGAAGGCATTGCCTTGGTGATCCAGCAGGCTTTGGTCCTTCAGGCTTTTGTCCGGTGCGGGCTCGCCATTGAGGGTACAAAAGCCGTAGATCACCCCACTGTAGATACGCGGCACGTTTTCGCAGTGACTGCGCGACTCCTTGAGATTCTGGCTGGCCACGGCATCCGGACGCAAGACGGTATTGATCGTTCCGCAACCGGAGGCCATTAACAAGGTTGAAACCAGCAGTACTTTGAAACCACGACTCACGGACTACTCCTTTCGCCCAGTAAATGGGCTGGGCAGGTGCTTTTATACCCATAGGCTTATGAACGGCCTGGACGCCAATAGATGCTGATATTACCGTCGGCCGATTGTCGATAAATCGTATAGGGCAAAACCACCGTATCGGCAACCGCGGACACCGCAATATCTACGAGCACGAAGGGTATGAGGAACCCGGTGGGGTCCGGGGCCGCGTGCAGCATGCAGAAATCAAACGCCACGCCGCTGTAAGCGCGGGGAATGGATTGGCAATAGGTTTTTACGAGCCTGAGCTCACGCGCCGTGTCGCCCTCTTTGCGCATGACGCTATTAACGGTTCCACAACCGCTTAATAACAGCGCAACGACACTTATACCCAGCGCAGCCATTCTTTTTCTTTTCATATCCGAGCCTCGCAAACGGTCAGCCACGCTAGCACCGAGAGATTGGCTCATTCATCCGAGAAGCACCGCCACATTGCGTGGGAAAAATCCGAAATGGTAAAACTTACCTGACTGTTTAAACTTGCGCACTTTTTGCGCGCCTTCACTATGCGTGCCCGAGACTCTGGCTGCCTCATGAAAAAAACGCACGCTCGCTTTTCCCTCTTGCTGCCTGGCCTGCTGGCCTTGAGCACCACAGCGCAAGGCGAGGACTCGCCACTGATACTTGACCCCAGCGTGGTCACCGGTTCGCGCAGCGCCAGCCCAACGTTTGATTTGCCCTACTCCGTGGACGGCATCAGCCGCGAACAGATCAGTGACGGCCAACTCGGCATCAACGCCTCCGAAGCCCTGTCCCGCGTGCCCGGCCTGGTGGTGCAGAACCGCCAGAACTATGCGCAGGACCTGCAAATTTCTTCCCGAGGCTTCGGCGCCCGTTCAACATTCGGCGTGCGCGGCATCAAGCTGATCGCCGACGGCATTCCCGCCAGTACCCCGGACGGTCAGGGTCAAGCCGCCACCTTCAACCTCGACACCGCCGAGCGCATCGAAGTGCTGCGCGGCCCGGCGGCGACGCTGTATGGCAGTAACGCCGGCGGTGTTATCCAGATGTTCTCCCGCGACGGCGAAGGCCCGCCGCGCATCGGCGCCGAAACCCTGGTGGGCAGCGACGGGCTGAACAAGAACCACCTGAGCGCCGAGGGCGCGGCGAATGGCGCCGGGTTTGTGCTCGACGCCTCGCGCATGGACACCAACGGCTACCGCGATCACAGCAGCGCGCGCCGCGACCAGACCTTCGCCAAGCTCAATGTCGAGCCCGATGACGACAGCAAGCTGGCGCTGATCTACAGCAGCCTGGAGCAGAATGGTACGCAGGATCCGCTGGGACAAACCTGGGCAGCGTACAAGGCCGACCCGCGTTCGGTGAGCGCCAATGCGCTGAACTACAACACGCGCAAAAGTATCGATCATCAGCAATTGGGGATGAATTACGAGCGGTATTTCGGTGGCGCCACCTTGCAGGTCAATGCCTACACTGGGCGCCGTAGTGTGATTCAGTACCTGTCGATCCCCAAGGGCACGCCCGCCAACGAACGCGGCGGAGGCGTGGTGCAATTTGATCGAAAGTTCTACGGCGGCAGCGTGCGCTGGATGCAGCCCATCGAAAGCGCGCCTGGCGAGCTGATGATCATTACCGGCCTGGACTTCGACCAAAGCGAGGACAGCCGCCATGGCTATCAGAACTACAGCGGCAATGCCCTGGGCGTGAAAGGCCAACTACGCCGCGACGAAATCGACACGGCTCGCAGCCTCGACCCGTATATCCAAGCCAACTGGGCCCTCGACCGCTGGGCCCTGCAAGCCGGCGTACGCCACAGCACGATGCAGATGGACGTTGACGACCAGTTCCTCAGCAATGGCGACGCCAGCGGCAACAAGACCTACCAGAAAAACACACCGTCGATGAGCGTGATGTATGCGTTCACCCCCGACCTGCATGGCTACATCAGCGCAGGCAAAGGCTTTGAAACCCCGACCCAGGCCGAGCAGGCCTATGCACCGGGCAACGCCGAGGGCTTCAACTTCGGCTTGAAGCCGTCTGAAAGTACGCAATATGAAATGGGTGTGAAAGCGCAACTGAACAACACGCGGATCAACGCCGCCGTTTTCCAGATCACCACCGAGGACGAACTGGTGGTGCAGCAATCCATCGGCGGCCGTACCAGCTACCAGAACGCCGGTCGCACATTGCGCCGCGGCTTCGAACTGGGCGTTGAAAGCCAACTGAGCGAGCACTGGAGCACCAGCCTCGCCTACACCCGCCTGCACGCCACCTACGACAGCGACTTTGCCAGCGGCGCCAACACCATCGACAAAGGCAACTACCTCCCCGGCGTGCCACAAACTACCCTGTTCGCCGAACTGAACTGGAAACCACGGGACTGGGTCAGCACCGCCATCGAGGGCCTGTACCGCAGCAAAGTCTACGTAGAAGACACCAACCAGCAACACGCCGCACCGGCCTACAGCGTCTTCAACTGGCGCGCACGGTTTGAGCAGAAGGTAGAGCACTGGACCTTTCACCAGACCTTGCGCCTGGATAACCTGCTGGATCGCCAGTATGTGGGGTCGGTAATTGTGGGCGACGGCAATGGTCGCTATTACGAAGCCGCGCCGGGGCGGTCGTGGTATGCGGGGGCTGGGGCGCAGTACCAGTTCTGAATGCAGCGCCTGGACGGGCGCCATCGCGGGCAAGCCCGCTCCCATATTTTGACCGCGTTCACAGATCAACTGTGGGAGCGGGCTTGCCCGCGATAGATTAACTGCCGACACCCGCCTCTTTGGGCAAGCGCTGGTCAATCACCTGGTACAGCGCACTGCCCTGCGGCCAGTTACGCATAAATCGCGCACGGTCTTTGGCATACGCAGGGGCGAAGCTGGACAGCGAACCGTGCTGGCACATCGCATCCAGGTCAATCATCGCCCAGCGCCCGTCGCTCCAGAACAGGTTATGGCCCTTGAAATCCCCATGGCTGATGCGCTCGCGGATCAGCTCGGCAAACAACTGGTCCAGCGCCTGCAATTCGCTCTCGGGCGCATCGCCGCTTTCAACATACGGCGCAAAGCGCTCGATGATGTCTGGCCCAGGCAGGTATTCGGTGACCAGGTAGGCACGGCTGCGCAACCACAGGAACCGTTTCTCCAGCACCGCCAGCGGCTTGGGCGTGGCGAAGCCCAGGAAGGCCAGGCGGTTGCCTTCGCGCCAGGAGTGCCAGGCGCGGCTCGGGCGCCAGAAGCGCTTGAGCCAATGGGCAAAGCCCTTGATGTTGTAGCGTTTGATCACCAGCGGCCGGCCAGCCACGTCGACCTTGGCCACGCTCGCCGCGCCACCGGTCTTGTACAGGTGACCCTGGTCGAGCAACGCATCGGCCTGCTCCAGCACCGGCACCATGGCGGCTTCTTCTTCGCGGCGGATCGCACGCAAGCCAAAAGCGCCGCGCACCACGCTGAACAGCGTGCATTCGCGGCCGGTCTTGTCCAGGTAGTCCCTCAAACGCCAGGCGCTGACTTTACGCACCTGCTTTTCCAAGGCTTGCATTGGCAAGGCGTGTTCGCCGTTGGCCAGCAAGTAATACACCAGCAACTCTTCGGTAAAGGGCTCGAGGTTCTTGGGCAGTTGGGCGAAGAACACACCGAGGTTCTCCAGCACTCGATTGCGCGACAACGGCTTGCCCGCCTCTTCGACACGAATACCGGCGCCATCGATCAAATACAGCTTGCCATCCTTGCGCAGCAGGTTGTCCAGGTGCAGGTCTTCTTGCCACAGGCCCTTGGCATGCATCTGGGCAATCGCGCCCAGCGCTTCGGCGAGCACAGCGGTTTGTTCGTCCGCCAACGGCGGCAGGTTTTCGACGGCGAGCCAAGCGTCGGACAGGCTTTGGGCCCCCTCGATAAATTCAAACAGCAGCCAACCGCCCTCGCCGTCCTGCAAGCCATCGGCCAGCAGCAACGGCGTGGTCAGGCCCTGCTCAGCCAACAGGCGCACCCCCGTAAGCTCACGCTGAAAATGCCGCGCCGCCTTGTTGCCCACCAACAACTTGGCCAACACCGGGCGACCCCGCCACACGGCGGCGCCCACATAGCGCTGCCCCGGCAACACCCGCAAAAGGCTCAGCAATTGCAATTGCCCAGGGCCGGCGGCATCCGCCAGGTCGAGGGTCAGTGGCAGGCCGGGGGTACGCCCAGCCGTTTTCAGCTCGGATAAACGCATCAGCGGTTCTCCTTATGGCTGCGGCGCGAGGTCAGGCGCTGGTGCCAAGTGGACACCAGGGCACTGTCCTCGGACTGCTCAAGGTACGCCGCCAGCAATTGGCGCACCTGCGCGTCCGACCATTGCGGCGCGCGGCGCAGCAGCGGTTCCAGGTCCTTGACCCGGTCACGCCAGCCAAACAGCAGCGGGCGGGTTTTCTCCAGGTCGATCAACTGCGCGGCATAACCCTCACCGGCAGGCTGCAGGAAAATATGCTTGGGGTAAAAACAGCCATGCACTTGCCCGACGCTGTGCAGATGACGCGCCAGCTTGCCGCACGCCAACAGGATCGCACTGTGCTGGGCTGCGCTCAATTGCGACCACTGCTCCAGCAACGAGTCCAGGTCATTCCAGCCATCCAGCGCACGGGTGAGCAGCATCGCCCGGCGCTCGCCCTTGACCTTGCGTTCACCGAAGAACGCCGCTTGCAGGGCCGGTATACCGAGCTTTCGATACAGGCTGATGTTGCGAAACTCGCGGGCAAAACTCGGCTCGCCGAACGGGCGGTGCAAGGTGCGCGTGAGGTAGTTGCTCTGGCGCTTGAGGTAGTAACCCTGCCCCTCAAGCTCCAGGCGATACACACTGCTCCAACCGTCGCCGCTGGTGTTCGGCTCGTCCACTGCATCCAGTTGCTTGGCCCACAGCGCGTCGAAGGTCGCCAGGCCGTTGCGCTCAAGCAGAGCGCGGTCTTCGGCCGCCAGGAAGTCACTCATTCGCGTCCCTCGAAAAACTTCACCACATGGCGAATTCGCTGTTTGTCCGACGCGGTCAGGTGCGCGCGCTGACGATATTGCAGGTAGAAGCGCAGGCGCTGGGTGGCCGACAAGTGATACTTGGCGACTTTGTCCAGGCAGGCCAGGTCTTTGGTGATGCGGTACTTGAGCCAGAAACCGCGCCAGAAATCACCGTTGGGGCAGTCGATCAGGTACAGGGTGCGTTGGTCGTCCACCAGCAGATTGCGCCACTTCAAGTCGTTATGGGTGAAGCGGTGATCGTGCATGGTGCGCGTGTATTCGGCGAGCTGGCGGCTGATGCCATCGACCCACCGGGGGTCTTTGAGGCGCTCATCGTGACGCTCGGCCAGCACCGACAGATCTTCGGTCTTGGGCAGTTCGCGGGTGATCATGGCGCCACGGTTATAGGCCAGGCCCTTACGGTCCAGGCCCCAGGCCACCACGTCGGCGGTAGGGATGCCCCACTTGGCGAAGCGCTTGAGGTTCTGCCATTCGGACTTCACCCGCGGCCTGCCCAGGTAACGACGCAGGCCCTTGCCGGCACCTACGTAGCGCTTGACGTAATAATTGACCCCGCCACGCTCCACCCGGATCACTTCCGACAACGGGTCGCGGGTCAGCCGCTCGCCTTGCAGGGCGAACACCGCGTCCAGGCTTCCAAAGTCATCCGCCAGGGCGGCGTAGGCAGGTTCCAGATTCCAACCCGCCATCAGATCGCATCCCCATATCGCTGTTTACGCGCATACAGCTTTGCTGCCATGCGTTCCAGCGCAGACAACAGCGCGGTTTGCTCTGCCAGGATCTGGCGCAGCGGCTGCTGGAAGTAGGCCTTGAGAAAACGCAGCTTGTCGCGCTGGGTCAAGCCGATCTCCAACGCGGAGTAATACAGGCCGGCCAGGTCTTTGTTGCGCCAACGCACGGGGATCGTCGCACGTACCTGGGCACGGTGCAGGTCGATCACCGACAGCTTGAGGTTGTCGACGCTGATAGGCCGGTCGGTGTGCAGCAGGAAATGGCACAGGTAGCAGTCACGGTGGTTGACGCCGCCGCGGTGCATCGCGCCCACGGTACGCGCCAGCTCAAGGGTCAAGGCATGCTTGATGGCGGGCACGGGCGGTTGCTTGACCCAGTCCAGGGTCAGGTCTTCCAGGCTGATGATGGGGGTCAGTTCCTGGGTGATGATGAACGAATGCTGGTCGGCCGGGTTGCTGCCTTTTTCACCGAACGCCACGGCGGTCATGGTCGGTACGCCAAGCGCCTGCAAGCGCTGGATCGCCACCCACTCCTGGCCCGCGCCCAACACCGGTAATTTGGCGGTGACCAGGTTCTTGAGGATTTCGCCCCAGCCGATCCCACGGTGGATCTTCACAAAATAAGGCTGGCCCTCGACCACCGTACGCAACGTACGGCGAGCGGCCAGCTCGCGGAACACCTGGCCTTCCAGCTTCTCGACCTCGGCGAACGCATCGCGTCCGGCCCAGAGGGTCTTGAAGGGTTCGGCTAGAATCAACTTCATCGGTTTGGCTCCGCCAGAATCAGGTCCGCAGCGTACTGCGGCATGCTAAAGAGGTCGGCCGTCTCGGCGAAGGCCAGACCATTGCGACTCCAGGTCGCACGCGCTTGTGGGTCGTCGAGCATATCGACCAGATACTGGTTGAGCTGGGTTTGCTCGAACGGCTCGTCCAACACCCGGCCGCTCTGGGCCTTGTCGATGTAGAACGCATAGCCGCACACCTGGCTCACCAGTACAGGGAGGCCGGCGACCACCGCTTCGACCAGCACCATGCCGGCCGCCTCGTTGTACGCAGGGTGAATCAACAGGTCCGCCCCCAGCAGGAAACGCGGAATATCATTGCGGCCCTTGAAGAACTGCACCTGGTCGCCCAGGCCCAGCGCCGCGCTCTGCAATTGGAATACTTTGGGGTCGTCCTGGCCGATTACAAATAGCCGGGTGCGTTTCTTCAGCCGCGAAGGCAGAGCGGCCAGCGCCTTGAGGCTGCGGTCGACGCCCTTGGTCTTGAACCCCGAACCGATCTGCACCAACAGCAGATCATCCTCGGCCAAGCCAAATTCAGCGCGGAACTCGGCGCGGATTTCGGCGGCGTTCGGCGGGGCGCGGCGGTCGCGGGCAATACCCGGTGGCAACAGGTGAAAACGCTCGGCCTGGGTGCCGTAATACTGGGTAAACAGCTGCTGCTGATGCTCAGACAACACCATGATCTGCGTCTTGGCGTTTTTATCGAACACGGCGCGCTCGTATTCGGCAAAGTGCTTGTAGCGCCCGAACCAGCGATACATCGGGTTGCGCAGGGTCTGGGCCTTGTCCTCGAACACACCGTCGGCGGCAAAGTACAGATCCAGCCCCGGCATCTTGTTGAAGCCCACCACGCGGTCCACTGGGCGCTTGGCCAGGTCGGCCTGGATCCAGGCGTAGAGCTTTTCGTTGCGACGGTGGTTGACCAAGGCCTTGACCGGCGCCACCAGCACTTCAAAGCCTGGCGGGATATCACCTTCCCAGATCAGGGTGTACACCCGAATGCTGTGGCCGCGCTGCTGGCATTCCAGGGCGATGCGCATGAAGTCGCGCTGCAGGCCACCGAAAGGGAAGTACTTGTACAGAACAAAAGCCAGTTGCATCAGTGCTGCTCCTCGGCCAGTAACAACGTGCTCAGCCGGCTTGCAACACGCTCAGGGTTCAAGCGCGTGAAGCACAGGGGCGACTCGCGGGCGATGTCGAACCGCCGCAGGTCGTCGGCAGTGGGTTGATAAGTGCACTGTTTTTGCAGGCAAGGCGCGCACGGCCAGTCGCTGGCCAAGTGAATCTGGCCTTTGCCGTAGGCACCGGTAAGGCCTGGGTTGGTGGGGCCAAACAGGGAAATGGTCGGCACGTCCAATGCCGCCGCCAAGTGGCCAAGGCCGGTGTCGACGGCCACGCAGGCACGGGCGCTCGCCAAGACACGGGCAACGCCCGCCAGGTTGAGCTTGGGCAACACTTCGGTGTTGGGCAGGCCGAGGGCCAGGCGTTCGGCCCGCGCCTTTTCGGCGGCGTTGCCCCACGGCAGCTTTACGTCCACGCCCAGGCGGCCCATGCGTTCGGCCAGCTCGCGCCAATAGGCTTCGGGCCAGTGCTTGGTGTCCCAAGTGGTGCCATGCAACAGCAATACGAACGGTTTTTTCGGCGGCAGGCCGAGCAGCTTTTCAACGCTCAGGCCGTAGTCGCCCAGGCGTTGGGGCAGGTCGTAGCCCAGGGCCACGGCAAACAGCTGGCGCAAGCGCTCCACCGCATGCTGCCCACGGGCCACGGCCAGGCGCCGGGAATAAAAGCGCGCAGCCAGGGGTTCACGCGCAGAGTCTTTGTCGAAGCCAGCGATGGGCGCCCGCACATAGCGCGTCAGCCAGGCGCTTTTGAGCAAGCCCTGGGCGTCGATCACCAGGTCATATTTGGTCGACTGCACCGCCTGCTTGAAGCGCCGCCATTCACCGCTCTTGACGGTTTGCCAGAGGTTCTTGCGCCAGCGGCGAATCGCCACCGGAATCACCTTGTCGACCGCCGGGTGCCAGGTGGGGATTTCGGCAAAGCCTTCTTCCACCACCCAGTCGAACCGAATGCCGGGAATCGCCCGCGCTGCGTCGGTGAGGGCCGGCAAGGCATGGATCACGTCGCCCAGGGATGAGGTCTTGATTACCAGAACCCGCAACTCAATGAACCTCGACCACGTCGCCCTGCAAACGCTGCAGGGCATCGGTTACCGGCTGGGGCAGCAACTGGCGCAGGCAGTTGTAGTGGCCGAAGCGGCAAGTACGGTCAAAGCACGGGCTGCAATCCAGGCCCAGGCGCACCACTTCGACCTTGTCGGCTAACGGCGGAGTGAAGCCTGGGGATGTGGAGCCGTACACGGCCACCAGCGGACGGTTCAGCGCCGCCGCCACATGCATCAGGCCGGAGTCGTTGGACACCACCGAATCGGCGCACGACAACAGGTCGATGGCCTCGGCCAGGGACGTGTCGCCACTGAGGTTCACCGCCTCTTCACGCAGACCGGGAATCAGGCGCTGACGAATGTCTTCACCCACCGAATGATCGTTCTTGGAGCCGAACAACCACACCTGCCAGCCTTCGCGGATCTTGGTTTCGGCGACTTTGGCGTAATGCTCCGACGGCCAGCGCTTGGACTCGCCAAATTCGGCGCCCGGGCACAAGGCCAATACGGGCCGATCCAGGGTCAGGCCGAACTTGGCCAGCGCCGCGTCGCGGGTCACCGGGTCGATCTGCAAGCTGGGGCGCGGGTACGGCTTGGGCAGTTCAGTGCCCGGCTCGTAGGCCAAAGCCATAAAGCGTTCGATCATCAACGGGTAACGGGCTTTATCCAGGGTGCGCACGTCGTTGAGCAGCACATAGCGAAACTCGCCGCGCCAGCCGGTGCGCTTGGGGATACCGGCAAAGTACGGCACCAGCGCCGACTTCAGCGAGTTAGGCAGCAGGATCGCCTGGTCGTACTGGCCCGCCATGGACTTGCCGATACGTCGGCGGGTCGCCAACTCAAGGGCGCCGTGGCCGAGCGGGAAGCTCAAGGCCTTACGCACCTCTGGCATGCGCTCGAGGATCGGCCGGCTCCACTCAGGGGCGAGCACGTCGATCTGGCAGTCTGGATAGCGCAGGCGCAGGCACTGAAACAGTGTCTGTGCCATCACCATGTCACCGACCCAACTGGGCCCAACGATCAGAATATTCATGTAGTTTCCACAAACGATGCGGGGAGGCCTATGCCTCCCCGCCTCGATAATAACTGTAGATCGCGGTGCGCCAGGGAGCATCTTTATGTGGGAGCTGGCTTGCCTGCGATCGCATCACCTCGGTATCCCTGATAAACCGAGGCGCCTGCATCGCGGGCAAGCCCGGCTCCCACATTAATCCGCATCCCATATGAAAATTGGCGTCGCCAATCAGTCGAGTTTCAATTTAAGCCCAGCGCCTGCCAGATTCGCATCACCTGTCGCCGCTCGTCGGCGAACTGGTCCCCGGCTACCGTACCGGCCTCGTTCTGCAAAGCCTGGCGGTGCGCGGCTGAGCGATAAGCCTTGTACACTTCACGCAGCAAATGGGCATCGGCGGCGGGCATCAGCCCGACCTGCTCCAGGCCCTCCAAAATGCGGATATTGTCGGTGTAGCGCAGCAACGATGGATGTTGCGCAGACCACGCCAAAGCCGCGTATTGCACCATAAATTCAATATCGACGATACCTCCGGCGTCCTGCTTGAGGTCGAACAGCGCCGTGGCCTCGAAGGCATTGGCGCCCCTGCCGGCAGTCGTGGCCTTGGTGCCCAGGTTGTCACGCATCTTGGCACGCATCTCGCTGACCTCCTGGCGCAGCTTCTCCAAGTCCCGCTCACGCCCCAACACGTTAGCCCGTACCTGCTCGAACGCCTGGCCCACATCCTGGCTGCCCACCAGTACCCGCGCACGGATCAGGGCCTGATGTTCCCAGGTCCAGGCTTCATTTTGTTGATAGCGATCAAACGCCCCCAGGGAACTCACCAACAAGCCCGATGCGCCGGAAGGTCGCAGGCGCATGTCCACTTCATACAGCTGGCCGGAGTTGGTCTGGGTGGTCAGCAGGTGAATGATGCGCTGGCCCAGGCGTGTAAAGAATTGTGCGCCATCGATCGGCTTGGCACCGTCCGTCTCGGCCTGGGGGTCGCCGTCATGGATAAACACCAGGTCCAGGTCCGAACCATGCCCCAGTTCGATGCCGCCGACTTTCCCATAACCGACAATGATGAACCCAGGATCGCACAGGGTGCCGTCCAGGCGCTGCGGCGAACCGTGGCGGGCGACCGTCTGGCGCCAGGCCAGGGCCAGCACTTGTTCAAGAATGGCTTCGGCCAGCCAGGTGAGGTAGTCGCTGACTTTCATCAACGGCAGGCTGCCGGCGATTTCGGAAGCGGCCACCCGCAGGCGGTGCGCCAGTTTGAAATGGCGCAAGGCCTCCATCTGCTGCTCAAGGTCATCTTCGGGAATGCGCGTGAGGCGCTCGCGCAACTCAGCGGCCAGTTCCGGCGCCAGCGGCGGCTTGAACAAGCGGCCTTCGTTGAGCAATTCATCCAGCAACAGCGGGAAACGGGTGATCTGTTCGGCGATCCACGGGCTGGCTGCGCACAATGTCAGCAGGCGACGCAGGGCGTCGGGGTTCTCGGTCAGCAACACCAGGTAGGCCGAACGCCGGGCCACGGCTTCCACCAGCGGCAACACGCGCTCCAGCACCAGGTCTGGGTTGGCATGTTCAACGGCCTGGGCCAGCAGGCGTGGGATGAACGCATCCAGGCGCTCACGCCCCAGGCGCTGCATGGCGCGCAACTGCGGGCTGGCGCGCAGGTTGGCCAAGGCCTTGAGGGCCTTGGGGGCATCGGCGAAACCGCCTTCACTCAGTTGGCGGCACGCGGCATCGTCATCCTGGGATTCCTCCCACAGTGGCAACCATTCACCGCCGACCACCAATTCGCTTTCTTCGCCCTCTTCTTCATCAGGGTCGGCAATCACTTGGCGAAAGTGCCAGTCCACACGGCCACGCCAGTACATCAGGCGCTCATGGAACGCGGCCCAGTCACTGAAGCCCAGCATAAAGGCAATGCGTGCCTGGTCTTCGGGGCTGTCCGGCAGCATTTGCGTCTGGCGGTCGGCAATCGCCTGGATCGCATGTTCGGTGTAGCGCAGGAACTCGTAACCGCTGCGCAGCTCGCTGATCACCGCTGCGGGCAAATAACCCTGGCCTTCCAGCGTGCCCAGCACGTTCAACAGCGGGCGTTGCTGCAGGCTGAGGTCGCGGCCGCCATGGATCAGCTGGAATGCCTGGGCGATAAATTCCACCTCACGAATGCCGCCCGCGCCCAGCTTGATATTGTCGGCCATGCCCTTGCGCCGCACTTCCTGCTGGATCAGTTGCTTCATGGTGCGCAGCGCTTCGATGGCCGAGAAGTCCAGATAACGGCGATAGACAAACGGGCGCAGCATGTCGAGCAGTTGCGCGCCAGCCGCCTGGTCGCCGGCCACCACCCGCGCCTTGATCATGGCGTAGCGCTCCCAGTCCCGGCCCTGGTCCTGGTAGTACTGCTCCAGCGCGTTGAAGCTGAGCACCAGGGCGCCGGCCGAACCGTAGGGACGCAGGCGCATGTCGACGCGGAAGACAAAACCGTCGACGGTCATCGGGTCCAGGGCCTTGATCAGTTTTTGACCCAGGCGAATAAAGAACTCCTGATTATCCAGGGCGCGCTTCACGCCCACCGTCTCGCCGCCTTCGGGGTAGGCGAAGATCAGGTCGATATCCGACGACAGGTTCAGCTCCACTGCACCGAGCTTGCCCATGCCGAGGATGACCATGTGCTGTGCCTCGCCGCTGCGTGCGCCGGTCGGCGTGCCGAACTGGGCGCAGTGGCGCTGGTACAGCCATTGATAGGCCTGGTCGATGCAGGCGTCGGCCATGTCGGACAGATCGCGACAGGTTTGCACCAGATCAGCCTGGCGTGTGAGGTCGCGCCAGATGATGCGCACCTGCTGGCGCGTGCGTTGGCGGCGTAGCGCACGGCCCAGTTCATCTTCTGTTTCGGCCTGTTGCACGGCACCGGCTATCTGGCTGCACAGCTCGCCGGGCGCAAAGCCGCGGTCCAGCTCGCCCCAGGCCGCCAGTTCAAGCAACATCAAAGGGTCACGAACACTCTGTTCAATGACGAAATCACTGGCGGCGCACACGCGGGCGAAGTCGGCCCACCGTTGCGGCGTCCACGCAGAAAGGCCATGATCGTCATCCAGCGCGGCCACCGCGTCACGAAATGACTGTTCGGCCCGGTTGGCGTAAGGCAACAGAATGGCCGGCAGTTCGGCCAGCGTTGGAAGGCTCATGGTCTATCCTTGATCGGCGTGTAAATGGCGTGTAGTTGTGAAGGCAAGAGCCATGCTCGGTGAAGGACTGTCGAACAAAGGTTAGAAATAGCTGAAATTAAATTAATCTTGGCAGGCAACATCAAAGTTTCACCTTTTCTTGTTCGCAATAGACCAACAATAACGATTATGCTCACCAGCAAGACCGAGCCATACGCTCAGTCTTGTGTAGTTTTACTACTCGTATATACATTCGAAAGGCTGAAATGGCCGACGATTTGTAGTAAAACTACAGGACGCCGAAGCAACCTTCGGCCATCCAAGAATTTATGTCGTCTGCCCACAAGGCCAGTCGCAAACTTCAGGCAACCGATTCTGGTAGCCTTTCCGCCCTGGAGCAAGCCATGCAAGACCTCGATCCCGTCGAAACCCAGGAATGGCTGGACGCCCTGGAATCGGTTCTCGACAAAGAAGGCGAAGACCGTGCTCACTACCTGATGACCCGTATGGGCGAACTCGCGACCCGCAGCGGCTCGCAACTGCCTTACGCCATCACTACGCCATACCGCAACACCATCCCCGTTACCCACGAAGCACGCATGCCTGGCGACCTGTTCATGGAACGCCGCATTCGCTCGCTGGTACGTTGGAACGCCATGGCGATGGTAATGCGCACGAACTTGAAAGATTCGGACCTGGGCGGTCACATCTCCAGCTTCGCTTCCAGCGCAACCCTGTATGACATCGGCTTCAACTACTTCTTCCAGGCCCCGACCGACGAACACGGCGGCGACCTGATCTACTTCCAGGGCCACACCTCGCCAGGCGTCTACGCCCGTGCGTTCATGGAAGGTCGCATCAGCGAAGAACAAATGAACAACTTCCGCCAGGAAGTCGACGGTCAGGGCCTGTCGTCCTACCCGCACCCTTGGCTGATGCCTGATTTCTGGCAGTTCCCGACCGTTTCCATGGGTCTGGGCCCAATCCAGGCGATCTACCAGGCACGCTTCATGAAGTACCTGGAAGCCCGTGGTTTCATACCCGAAGGCAAGCAGAAAGTCTGGTGCTTCCTCGGCGACGGCGAGTGCGACGAGCCGGAATCCCTGGGTGCCATTTCCCTGGCCGGCCGCGAGAAGCTCGACAACCTGATCTTCGTCATCAACTGCAACCTGCAGCGCCTCGACGGCCCGGTTCGCGGCAATGGCAAGATCATCCAGGAACTCGAAGGCGTGTTCCGCGGTGCTCAGTGGAACGTGACCAAAGTCATCTGGGGCCGCTTCTGGGACCCACTGCTGGCCAAGGACGTCGACGGTATCCTGCAGCGTCGCATGGACGAAGTCATCGACGGCGAGTACCAGAACTACAAAGCCAAAGACGGCGCGTTCGTTCGCGAGCATTTCTTCAACACGCCTGAACTCAAGGCGATGGTTGCCGACCTGTCCGACGACGAGATCTGGAAGCTCAACCGTGGCGGCCACGACCCGTACAAGGTCTACGCGGCGTACCACGAAGCGGTCAACCACAAAGAACAACCGACCGTCATCCTGGCCAAGACCATCAAGGGTTATGGCACCGGTGCCGGCGAAGCGAAGAACACCGCGCACAACACCAAGAAAGTCGATGTCGACAGCCTGAAGTTGTTCCGCGACCGCTTCGACATCCCGGTCAAGGACGAAGAGCTGGAGAACCTGCCGTTCTTCAAGCCAGAGCCAAACAGCGCCGAAGCCCGCTACCTGAGCGAGCGCCGCACTGCACTGGGCGGTTTCGTGCCACAGCGCCGCGCCAACAGCTTCAGCGTGCCGACGCCAGACCTGAGCACCCTCAAGGCTATCCTTGACGGCTCGGGCGACCGTGAAATCTCCACCACCATGGCCTTCGTGCGTATCCTCGCGCAATTGGTCAAGGACAAGGACATCGGCCCGCGCATCGTCCCGATCATCCCGGACGAAGCCCGTACCTTCGGTATGGAAGGCATGTTCCGTCAGTTGGGCATCTACTCCTCCGTCGGCCAGCTCTACGAGCCAGTCGATAAAGACCAGGTGATGTTCTACAAGGAAGACAAGAAGGGCCAGATCCTCGAAGAAGGCATCAACGAAGCGGGCGCCATGAGCTCCTTCATCGCTGCCGGTACTTCGTACTCCAGCCACAACCAGCCAATGCTGCCGTTCTACATCTTCTACTCGATGTTCGGCTTCCAGCGTATCGGCGACCTGGCCTGGGCAGCAGGCGACAGCCGTACCCGTGGCTTCCTGATCGGCGGTACCGCCGGCCGCACCACGCTGAACGGCGAAGGCCTGCAACACGAAGACGGTCACAGCCACATCCTGGCTGCCACCATCCCGAACTGCCGCACCTTTGATCCAACCTACGGCTATGAGCTGGCGGTGATCATCCAGGACGGCATGAAGAAAATGACCGAAGAGCAGCAGGACGTTTTCTACTACATCACCGTGATGAACGAGTCCTACCAGCAGCCAGCCATGCCGGCCGGTGTGGAAGAAGGCATCATCAAGGGCATGTACCTGCTCGAAGAAGACACCAAGGAAGCGGCGCACCACGTACAGCTGATGGGCTCCGGCACCATCCTGCGTGAAGTGCGTGAAGCGGCGAAGATCCTGCGCGACGAGTTCAACGTCGGTGCCGACGTATGGAGCGTCACCAGCTTCAACGAACTGCGCCGCGACGGCCTGGCCGTGGAGCGCAGCAACCGTCTGCACCCTGGCCAGAAGCCAGCCAAGAGCTACGTCGAAGAATGCCTGGCCGGCCGTAAGGGTCCAGTCATTGCCTCTACCGACTACATGAAACTGTTTGCTGAACAAATTCGCCAGTGGGTCCCGTCCAAGGAATTCAAAGTCCTGGGCACCGATGGTTTCGGCCGCAGTGACAGCCGCAAGAAGCTGCGTCACTTCTTCGAAGTCGACCGTCACTTCGTGGTGTTGGCAGCCCTGGAAGCCTTGGCTGACCGTGGTGAGATCGAACCTAAGGTGGTGGCTGACGCTATCGTCAAGTTCGGGATCAACCCGGAAAAACGCAACCCACTGGACTGCTGAGGAGATTTTTTGTGAGCGAACTCATTCGCGTACCTGACATCGGCAGCGGTGAAGGTGAAGTAATCGAGCTGTTTGTGAAGGTCGGCGACACCGTCGAAGCCGACCAGAGCATCCTGACCCTGGAGTCGGACAAAGCGAGCATGGAAATCCCTGCTCCCAAGGCCGGCGTGGTCAAGAGCCTGAAAGTGAAGCTGGGCGACCGCCTGAAAGAAGGCGACGAACTGCTGGAACTGGAAATCGAAGGCGCTGCTGATGCAGCCCCTGCGGCCGCGGCTCCGGCCGCCGCTGCACCTGCACCTGCACCTGCTGCTGAAAAGCCTGCCGCTGCCGAGGCTGCTCCAGCCCCGGCCGCCGCACCTGCCGCCGCGACCGTCCAGGACATTCACGTCCCGGACATCGGCTCGTCGGGCAAGGCCAAGATCATCGAGCTGCTGGTCAAGGTCGGCGACACCGTCGAGGCCGACCAGTCGCTGATCACCCTGGAGTCCGACAAGGCCTCCATGGAGATCCCATCGCCGGCTGCCGGCGTAGTGGAAAGCATCGCGGTCAAGCTGGAAGACGAAGTCGGCACCGGTGACTTCATCCTCAAGCTCAAAGTACAAGGTGCTGCGCCAGCCGCCGCACCAGCACCGGCTGCTGCTCCGGCGGCCAAGGCTGAAGCGGCACCTGCCGCTGCTGCCCCTGCGCCGGCCGCAAAAGCCGAAGCTGCGCCAGCCCCTGCGGCGGCTGCACCTGCGCCAAGCGGTGCCAAGGTTCACGCCGGCCCAGCCGTGCGTCAGTTGGCCCGTGAATTCGGCGTCGAGCTGAGCGCTGTTGCAGCCAGCGGCCCGCACGGCCGTGTGCTGAAGGAAGACGTGCAGGTTTACGTCAAAACCATGATGCAAAAAGCCAAGGAAGCTCCGGCTGCCGGCGGCGCTACCGGTGGTTCGGGCATTCCGCCGATCCGCACCGTGGACTTCAGCCGCTTCGGCGAAACCGAAGAAGTGCCGATGACCCGCCTGATGCAAATCGGCGCGGCAGGCCTGCATGCCAGCTGGTTGAACATCCCGCACGTGACCCAATTCGACCAGGCCGATATCACCGACCTGGAAGCGTTCCGCGTTGCGCAGAAAGCCGTGGCCGAGAAGGCCGGCGTGAAGCTGACCGTACTGCCACTGCTGCTCAAGGCCTGTGCACACCTGCTCAAGGAACTGCCGGACTTCAACAGCTCGCTGGCGCCAAGCGGCAAGGCGATCATTCGCAAGAAGTACGTGCACATCGGCTTTGCGGTCGACACCCCGGATGGCCTGCTGGTACCGGTCATCAAGAACGTCGACCAGAAGAGCCTGCTGCAGCTCGCTGGCGAAGCGGCTGCGCTGGCTGCCAAGGCCCGCGACAAGAAGCTCACCCCGGACGACATGCAGGGCGCCTGCTTCACCATCTCCAGCCTCGGCCACATTGGCGGTACTGGCTTCACGCCAATCGTCAACGCGCCGGAAGTCGCGATCCTGGGTGTGTCCAAGGCCACCATCCAGCCTGTGTGGGACGGTAAAGCGTTCCAACCCAAGCTGATGCTGCCACTGTCGCTGTCCTACGATCACCGCGTGATCAACGGCGCCGCGGCTGCGCGCTTCACCCAGCGCCTGAGCCAGTTGCTGAACGACATCCGCACCATCCTGCTGTAAGTCGCAGGGCCTTCCTGTTACCGGGAAGGTCCTTGCCACACCGATTTCCGAGCGCCACGCTCGTACCTCAACCCCGCCACTTGGCGGGGCTTTTTTTGCCTGTGTTTTTGTAGACGCGAGCTTGCTCGCGAAGATCGTCAACGATGACGCGGGTCTTCTGGATAAACGCGGTGCCCTGGCGTTTTTCGCGAGCAAGAACTAGGCGTCCCCCTCGCTCCTACAGAGAACAGGCGTGAACCATCGATCACCCCAATTACAGAAATCCCTCGCGCGGCCGATAACAGGCTTATAGCACTTAGCCTTCATCCTCTCTTGTCACTGCGTCCTGCATGATGCAACCTTGCCGCAGTCGACAGTCAAGAGGGCGTGAGCCCAGCGCAGTGCGCATTTTCCCAAGCGAGTTTCCCCATGAAAAGCCAACCCGATGTCGCCCGTATGGCGGCCGAGGTAGTGACGCAATTACCGGTGCCTTCGCGCCTCGGTATGCTGCGTTTCGAGCGGCTTAATGAGGCAAGCTGGGCCCTGCTCTACCTCGATCCCAATTGCGAACGCCAGTTCGGCCTGCCGGCGGTTGAACTCTGCGCCTTGATCGGCACGCCCTACGCCAGCCTGATGGAACCCCAGGCGCGCTACCAGTTGCACGATGCGATCCAGCAACAACTGGCCCACAGCCCCCATTATCTGGTGCGCTATACCCTGCACACCCATGACGGCCCGCTGAGCGTGCTGGAAATGGGCGAGGCCTACAAACAACACAACCGCCACCTGGTGCGCGGCTACCTGATGGTGGTCGAGGGGCTGTTCAGCGAGAACAGCGCACCCGCCCCGACGGTCGACCTGGAAAACCAGAACAGCCGCCTGCAAATTGCCCTGGAGCTCAATCAGCGAGCACAGCAGGAACAGTTGCAGCATCTGGAGCGAGTGCGCGCCCAGCAAGAACTGATCCTGCTGCTGGCGCGCCAACGCTACACCACGCCAAACTCCCTGCAAGAAGCCGCTGAACTGATCACGCGCAGCGCCTGCGACATTTACCAGATCGACTGCGCCAGCATCTGGAACCTCGAAGGCCATCACTTGGTACCGATCTCCGCCTATCACCGCGCCGATCAACAACACCACCTGCCTGAAGCCATCGATGCCAGCGGCTTCCCGGATTACCTGGAAGCCCTGCACTCCAGCCGCGCCATCGACGCCACCCACGCCATGCGCGACCCACGCACCCGGGAAATGGCTGAAAGCCTGCGCGCCAAGGACATCCACGCGATGCTCGACGCCAGCATCCGTGTCGACGGCCAGGTGGTCGGCGTGCTGTGCCTGGAACAAGGTGGCAGCCCGCGCGCCTGGCAGTCCGATGAAATCGCGTTCGCCGGCGAGTTGGCAGACCAGTTCGCCCAGGTCATCAACAACCACAACCGCCGCACTGCCACCAGCGCCTTGCACCTGTTCCAGCGCGCGGTAGAGCAAAGCGCCAACGCGTTCTTGCTGGTCAATTGCGACGGCGTGGTGGAGTACGTCAACCCCAGCTTCACCGCGATCACCCAGTACAGCGCCGAAGAAGTCCACGGCCATCGCCTGGCCCAACTGCCAGCCCTGGAGAACCTCAGCGAATTGCTGTTCGACGCGCCCTCGGCCCTGGCCAAAAGCAACAGCTGGCAAGGCGAGTTCAAGAGCCGCCGCAAGAACCTGGAACCCTACTGGGGCCAGCTGTCGATTTCCAAAGTGTATGGCGACAACCGCGAGTTGACCCACTACATCGGCATCTACGAAGACATCACCCAGACCAAGCTGGCGCAGCAGCGCATCGAACGCCTGGCCTACACCGACAACCTGACCAACCTGGGCAATCGCCCCGCGTTCATTCGCAACCTCGACGAGCGCTTTGCCCGCGACAGCGACAGCCCGATCAGCCTGCTGTTGGTGGACATCGACAACTTCAAGCGCATCAACGACAGCCTCGGCCACCAGACCGGCGACAAGTTGCTGATCAGCCTGGCGCGCCGCCTGCGCAACAGCTTGAGCAGCGGCGGCAGCCTGGCGCGTTTTGCCAGCAACGAATTCGCGGTGCTGTTGGACGACGCCGACCTTGAGACCGGCCAGCAGGTGGCCAGCCAGTTGCTGACCACCCTCGACAAGCCGATGTTCGTCGACAACCAATTGATCAGCGTCACCGGCTCCGTGGGCCTGGCCTGTGCGCCGCTGCATGGTCGCGACCCACAGACCTTGATGCGCAACGCCGGCCTGGCCCTGCACAAGGCCAAGGCCAACGGTAAACACCAGGTGCAGGTGTTCACCGAAGCCCTGAATGCCGAGGCCAGCTACAAGCTGTTCGTGGAAAACAATCTGCGCCGTGCCCTGACCCAGAACGAGCTGGACGTGTTCTACCAGCCCAAGCTATGCCTGCGCAGCGGTCGCCTGCTGGGCATGGAAGCACTGTTGCGCTGGAACCACCCGGAAAAAGGCATGATCCGCCCCGACCAGTTCATCAGCGTGGCTGAAGAAACCGGGCTGATCATCCCCATCGGTAAATGGATCGCGCGCCAGGCCTGCCGCATGAGCCGCCAATTGACGGCCGCAGGCCTGGGCAACTTGCAGGTGGCCATCAACCTGTCGCCCAAGCAATTCTCCGACCCGGACCTGGTGGCCTCGATTGCCACCATCCTCAAGGAGGAACAGCTGCCGGCCAACCTGCTGGAGCTGGAGCTGACCGAAGGCTTGCTGCTGGAAGCCACCGAAGATACGCGCCTGCAACTGGACCAGCTCAAGAGCTTTGGCCTGACCCTGGCGATGGACGACTTCGGTACCGGTTACTCGTCGCTGAGCTACTTGAAAAAATTCCCCATCGACATCATTAAGATTGATCGCAGCTTTATCCATGAAATCCCGGACAACCAGGACGACATGGAAATCACCTCGGCGGTGATCGCCATGGCCCACAACCTCAAACTCAAGGTCGTGGCCGAAGGCATCGAAACCGCTGAGCAGTTGGCGTTCCTGCGCCGGCACCGTTGCGACGTGGGCCAGGGCTACCTGTTCGACCGCCCGATCCCGGGTGCCGAGCTGATGCAGAGGCTTAAACGCTACCCGCGCGGGCCAATCGCCTGACAGCGCTGTAACACTCGGGCACACTGGCTGTCTGACAATTTACTGTTACTCAACCTGACGAGAGGACTGATCATGGTCTTGCGCTCGGAAATTCTGGTGAACAAAAACGTGCTGCCTACTCAAGAACAAGCGTTGCCTGGTCGTGAAACCCCGATGAAGTTACCGGAAACGCACTTCGTCAACGGCAACCCACTGCTGGGCCCGTTCCTGGATGACGTCGGCTTTGCGATCTTCGGCCTGGGCTGCTTCTGGGGCGCAGAACGCAAGTTCTGGCAGCGCGACGGCGTGGTCAGCACCGTGGTCGGCTACGCCGGCGGCTTCACGCCTAACCCGACTTACGAAGAAGTCTGCTCGGGCCTGACCGGCCACAGCGAAGTGGTGCTGGTGGTGTATGACCAGGCCAAGGTGAAATACGAAGACCTGCTGAAGATGTTCTGGGAACTGCACAACCCGACCCAGGGCATGCGCCAGGGCAACGACATCGGCAGCCAGTACCGCTCGGTGATCTACGCCACCACGCCGGAGCAATTGGCGGCGGCCAAAGCCAGTGCCGAGGCTTATCAGCAAGAGCTGAGCAAGGCCGGCCTGGGTGAGATCACCACGGAAATCGAAGAGGCCCCGACGGTGTACTTCGCCGAGGCGTATCACCAGCAGTACCTGGCGAAGAATCCCCAGGGTTACTGTGGGATCGGCGGCACTGGCGTGACCTGCCCGATCTAGGAAGCTACACAAACCAAAATGTGGGAGCGGGCTTGCTCGCGAAAGCGGTATATCAGTCAGCAAATTCAGTGACTGACACTCCGCTTTCGCGAGCAAGCCCGCTCCCATATTGGGTCCTGCGTTTGGATTGAGATCGGTTATTCGGCGATCAGCCAATCCATCTGCCAGCCACCCTGGGTCTGGCCCAGTTGCTTGGACAACCATGGCAGCAACTCACGCAATTCCTCTTCCAGGCCCCACGGCGGGTTGGCAATCGCCAGGCCCGAGCCGGTGAGGGTGTTGGGCGTGTCCAGCGGATGCACCAGCAACTCCACACGCAGCAGCTTCGGCGCACCGGTACCGGCCAGGTCCTGGTAGAAACGGCGCAACATGCGCTGGTCTTTCACCGGGTACCAGATCGCCGCGACCGTCTGGCGCATACGGCTGACGGCTTCCTTGAGGGACGCCGCGCAACGCTGCATTTCGTCGAGTTTTTCAAACGGCGGGTCGATCAGCATCAGCCCGCGCTTTTCCGGCACCGGCAGCAAGGCCCGTGGCACATGCCAGCCCTCGCCCAGATGCACTTTGACGCGGCGATCACCCTTCATGTTGTCCTTGAGCAGCACGCCATCTTCCGGGTGCTTCTCATTGAGCAGCACACGGTCCTGGGGCCGCGTGAGGCGGCGCGCCAGTTCCGGCGAGCCCGGGTAGTAGCGCAACTGGCCATCCGGGTTCATCTCGTGCAGCACGCGCATGTAGTCGGCGGTGAGCGGAGGCAGGTCGCTTGCGCCCCACAGGCGGGCGATGCCTTCCAGGTACTCACCGGTGCGGTTGGCCTGGTCGCCCTGCAAGTCGTACAAGCCAATGCCTGCGTGAGTGTCGAGGTAGGCGAACGGCTGTTCCTTGCGCGACATCAGGGCGATGAGGCGGGTCAAGGTCAGGTGTTTGAAGACATCGGCGTGGTTGCCGGCGTGAAAGGCGTGACGATAATTCATGGTTGCTCCTGCGCAGGGGGCGAAGTTTACCTCCTACCGACGCAAAGGTGCAGGGCCGCACGGCAGGCGGCACGGATGTCACGCTATTGCCAGGGGCTCAACTGAGTTGCGAGGCAAGGTAATCAGCCAATGCGCCATGGCTGACTTGCGGCCTGCGTACGAAGTAGGCGACCTTGTGCTGCAAGGTCGCTGGCGTAAACGCGGTGTAGAGGTCAGGGCGCTGTTCCTGGAGCCATTGCAACAGGTTGTCGACCAGCACCTGCGGTGACTGCTGGGCCATATGCATCAGCAACGATGCCGGTACCTGCCACCACGGGCTGGTTGGGGCCGCAGTGACTGATTTGGGCGCCACCGACAGCGGTTGGCCGTTGACCAGGTAGCGCTGGAACACCGGCAACACGCGCGCCGCCTCGTCGCCTAATGACTGCAACATCGGCAAAAGGTGCGCGCCGTCCCAGAAGCGCAAAAACACCGGCTGGCTTTCCGGCAAGTACACCTGGGTCAACCCCTTCAAATGCGCGATCACCACCTCCAGCGGGCTGGATGAGACCGCCAGCCAGCCCCAGTCCGACGCTTGGGTGGTGGCTATCCACTCGAGAAAAGCACTGCTCGGCTCAACGACGCCAACGTAGGGCATGACCTCCTCCCAGTCAGCGTAGGCCGTGCCCACCCAGATCGGTCGCGGCATCTTCCCCGCAGCCGTGCCTTGCCAGGTGGCGAGCGGCTTGGCGTCGCTGGCATTGCCCAGCACGGCGTACAGCTGTTCATCTGGCTGCAACGGGTAGTGCGCCAGCCAGGCATTGGGCGTCAAGGGCGCGGGCATCAGGACGCACTCCGTGCATGGGCGCCGATGTCACACTGGCCGTTCTTGCAGCGCTCGCATTCTTCGCAGAACGGCGCGCTGCGTTTGAGGCTGAACACTTGTGCACGGCTTAACGGCGCGGGAACCACGGTCAATAAAGTCTCGTTCAATCCAGGCATCAACGGTGCAGGTGTCGGAGCAGGCGCGCTGCCGAGCTGGATCGGCACACTGCTGAATATCCCGCCCGCTGACAACGTGATCGACTGCCCACCCGCCTGGATCGTCACGCTGGCACCCGCATCAATAATGATGTTTTGTCCGGCCCCCAACGCAATGGTCTGCCCGGCACGCATGTGCTGCGAACCGCCAACCACCAGATGGTCATCCTGCTCGAGCTGCGTCAAACGGTTGCCGTGGGTGATGCGCTGCTCTTCGCCCCGCAGCTCATGGCGCGACTCGCCGCCCACCTGCACGCGACGCTGGTTATCGACCTGTACCTGCTGGTCGTGCAACACATGCTGGGTCCAGTCCCGCTGGGCGCGCAGGTAGATTTCCTCAGCGCCCTTGCGGTCCTCGATACGCAGTTCGTTGTAGCCACCACCGCCAGGGCTGCTCTGGCTACGCCAGAGACTGCGGGTCTTGTCTGCGGGCAGGTCGAGGGGCACTGGCGTGGCGGCGTTGGGCAGGCACCCCACCACCAGCGGCATGTCCATGTCGCCATTGACGAACCCCACCAGCACCTCCATACCGACCCGGGGGATCAGCACCACGCCATAACGGTCATGGGCCCAGCCGCTGGCTACCCGCAGCCAGCAACTGGAATGGTCGTTGTGCTCACCGACACGATCCCAGGCCAGTTGCACCTTGACCCGGCCGTACTCGTCACAGTGGACCTCACTGTCAACCGGGCCGGTAACCACCGCGCTTTGATACCCCGATACCGTCGGGCGCGGCGGCTCCGGCAAAGGCGGACGAAAAACCGCATCCCATGGCGCGGCGACAAATGTGTTGCGATACCCCTGGCGCAGCTCCCCACCCTCTTCCTCGGTAACCGCCTCCTCCAGCACCTGGGGTTGTTTGCCTTCATGGCGCACCTGCGTCACCAGCCACAAATCATTCCAGTCCTCGCGGGGGTGCTCGCGCAACTGCAAAAACCGGCCACTGGCCAATGCCGGCTCATCGCCCTGGCCATGGGCACTGCGGTAGTCGCTGCGGTGCCGTTCCAAGCCACGCTGGGCGAGGTATCGGCCATGGGCTCGGTCGGAAAAATTGCCGGGGTAGTGCTGCGCTTCAAGCTTGGGCAAAGACTCATCGACGGCTGCGCTTTCCAGCTCGACATTGGGTTTGCGAAAGTCGTAATCGCGCAGGTTCAACGCCGTGGTCCGGGTCGCCAATTGCAAGGTGAAGCGCTTGATCCCAGGGGTATCGGCCACCATTCCCGAACCTGGCCGGTAAGGCGTGGGCTGATCCATCTGGGCAAACACCGTCTGGTCATCGCCAAACACCAGCAGATGCCCTTCGGGGGAATGCTGGAAGTGATAGTGAATCCCCAGCTCGGCACACAGGCGCTGAATGAACGCCAGGTCGCTCTCGCCGAACTGCACGCAATATTCACGCTCCGGGTAATCACCGCTCAACCGGAACTCAAAGCGATCACTGTGAATCCCCTGCCCGGCCAGCACCTGAGCAACAATCTGCGGCACCGTCTTATGCTGAAAAATACGCTGATGGCTGCTGTGCGCCAGGTACGCCAAATGCGGCGCAAGACTGAGTTGGTAACGCGTCAAGCGCCGGCCCGAGTCGCCCTGGGCTACCCGATACACCAGGCCATGAACGCCATGCCCCTGATCATCGAAGCCCAAGTACACCTGGCGATGCAGCAAGCCCTCCAGATCGATATCCGGTTGCTCGCAGACCAGCTCAAGTTCAAACCGGTAAGGCTGGCTGATGGCCTCGGTGCCGTTGAACGCGAACACCTTGAAGTCACTGGGCGACCCATCCAGGGCCAGGGTAAATGCGGGTTGGTTGGCAGGAGCGAACATCCGGTGTTTCTCTGCGAAGGGTGGGCGGCCGATTCTGCACCAGCCGTTCGCCTGGCCGAGCGCTGCCTCGGCAAATAAGTAAGGTCCTACGTGAGCACCGCTGGAATCCACGGGCATCGGCGGCTATTGCACCAATCAGCCCAGCAAAAAAAGGCCCAGCGTCCTTCGGACGTGGGCCTTTCTTGTTCGCTCAGCAGGCGTTAAACGCCCAGCGAATTACTTGTTCAAGTTGTAATCTTTTTCCGCCGCGTCAAAACGCTCGACCATACCCACCGTCGGTGCGCCCATCTTGCTCACGAAGTAGATCGCCAGGCTGGCGAAGATGAAGCCTGGGATGATTTCGTACAGGCCCAGCAATTCGAAGTGCTTCCACACGATCACGGTGATTGCGCCGACCAGGATGCCGGCCAGCGCGCCGTTGCGGGTCATGTTTTTCCAGATTACCGAGATCAGTACCACAGGGCCGAAGGCTGCACCGAAACCGGCCCAGGCGTAGCTGACCAGGCCCAGTACGCGGTTTTCCGGGTTGGCTGCCATGGCGATGGCGATCAAGGCCACGACCAGCACCATCAGGCGACCGACCCATACCAGTTCACGCTGGGACGCGCCCTTGCGCAGGAACGCCTTGTAGAAGTCTTCGGTCAGGGCGCTGGAGCACACCAGCAATTGGCAGCTCAGGGTGCTCATCACAGCCGCCAGAATGGCCGACAGCAACACACCGGCAACCCATGGGTTGAACAGGATTTTGGCCAGTTCGATAAACACACGCTCTGGGTTTTCAGTCACCGGGCCTGCTACTTCCGGGTGTGCCGAGAAGTAAGCGATACCGAAGAAGCCCACTGCCACGGTGCCGCCCAGGCACAGGATCATCCAGGTCATGGAAATACGACGCGCCTTGGCGATCGATTTCACCGAGTCCGCCGCCATGAAACGCGCAAGGATGTGCGGTTGGCCGAAGTAGCCCAGGCCCCAGCCCATCAGCGAAATAACGCCGATGAAGGTGGTGTTTTTCAGCATGTCGAAGCTGGTCGGGTCCTTGGCTTCAATGGCCAGGAAGGTGGTGTCTACGCCGCCGGTGGCCAGCAGCACGATGATCGGCGTAAGGATCAGCGCGAAGATCATCAGCGTGGCTTGTACGGTGTCGGTCCAACTGACTGCCAGGAAACCACCGATGAAGGTGTAGGCAATGGTCGCTGCAGCACCGGCCCACAGCGCGGTCTCGTAGGACATGCCGAAGGTGCTTTCGAACAGGCGGGCGCCGGCGACGATGCCGGAGGCGCAGTAGATGGTGAAGAACACCAGGATCACCACGGCGGAGATGATCCGCAGCAGGCCGCTCTTATCTTCGAAGCGGCTGGAGAAGTAATCCGGCAGGGTCAGGGCGTCGCCGTTGTGTTCGGTCTGCACCCGCAGGCGGCCGGCCACGAACAACCAGTTGAGGTAAGCACCGACGATCAGGCCGATGGCAATCCAGCTTTCCGACAGACCGGACATGTAGATCGCGCCCGGCAAGCCCATCAACAGCCAGCCACTCATGTCGGAAGCACCGGCGGACAAGGCTGTCACCACGCTACCGAGGCTGCGACCGCCCAGGATGTAATCGGAAAGGTTGTTGGTGGAGCGATAGGCCATCAGGCCGATCAGCACCATTGCTGCGATGTAGATCACGAACGTGATCAGGGTTGGATTGCTAACGCTCATAGGAGTGACGCCCTGGCTTTGTTTTTATGTAGCGACGGTCATGGGGACGGCCACCCGTGGATAACCGGATAGACGAACCTGCATGCCGCGCATTTATGACTGGCGTTTCCCCAGGAAAGCCGCCAGCCGATGAACCCACCCTGAGGGTTGGTTGCACCTTGGTGCGCGAATGCTATTCAACAAAGCAAATAAGGTGCAACCAGTTTCTGCCGATTAAGTTGCACCCAAGTATGTTTTAGGACAAACGCGCTTTTTTTGCTCCTTTTCGGAGCAAGAACAGCCGATCTCAGAAGCAAATGCACCAGCGCGGAGCGGATTCGGTCGCCTGTTTATTTTTTTCCGATCAAGCGTCGAACATTTAACCAACAAAAGGGTTGCACCCGGTTGCACCTCGGGATGGGCAAAGCTAATCTTGCCGCCAGCAGATGCCACTCGGTAGTGGCACCCATGAGGATAAAAAAATGGCAACGACCACCCTTGGGGTCAAACTCGACGACCCGACCCGCGAACGCCTGAAGGCCGCCGCGACCTCCATTGATCGTACGCCGCACTGGCTGATCAAGCAGGCGATTTTCAATTACCTGGAGAAACTCGAGGGTGGTGCAACCCTGTCCGAGCTCAATGGCTTGAGCAGCAAGGAGGCCGATGATGCCGGCGAGGTCCAGGCCGACCACGCCCACCAGTGCTTCCTTGAGTTCGCCGAGAGCATCCTGCCGCAATCGGTATTGCGTGCCGCAATCACCGCCGCTTACCGTCGCCCCGAGCCGGAAGTGGTGCCGATGCTGATCGAACAGGCGCGCCTGCCGGCACCGATGGCCGAAGCCACCAACAAGCTGGCCGCGAGCATTGCCGAAAAACTGCGCAATCAGAAGAGTGCCGGCGGCCGTGCCGGTATTGTTCAGGGCCTGCTGCAAGAATTCTCCCTGTCGTCCCAGGAAGGCGTGGCGCTGATGTGCCTGGCCGAAGCGCTGCTGCGTATCCCGGACAAAGGCACCCGCGATGCGCTGATCCGCGACAAGATCAGCACCGGCAACTGGCAGCCACACCTGGGCAACAGCCCATCGCTGTTCGTCAACGCCGCCACCTGGGGCCTGCTGCTGACTGGCAAGCTGGTGTCGACCCACAACGAAGCGGGCCTGACCTCGTCCCTGAGCCGCATCATCGGCAAGAGCGGCGAGCCGATGATCCGCAAGGGCGTCGACATGGCCATGCGCCTGATGGGCGAGCAGTTCGTCACCGGCGAAACCATCGCCGAAGCCCTGGCCAATGCGAGCAAGTTCGAAGCCAAGGGCTTCCGCTATTCCTACGACATGCTCGGTGAAGCCGCCCTCACCGAACACGACGCCCAGAAGTACCTGGCCTCGTACGAACAAGCCATTCATTCCATCGGCAAAGCCTCCCATGGCCGTGGGATCTATGAAGGCCCGGGCATCTCCATCAAGCTCTCCGCCCTGCACCCGCGCTACAGCCGTGCGCAGTACGAGCGGGTGATGGACGAGTTGTACCCGCGCCTGCTGTCGCTGACCTTGCTGGCCAAGCAGTACGACATCGGCCTGAACATCGACGCCGAAGAAGCCGACCGCCTGGAGCTGTCCCTGGACCTGCTCGAACGCCTGTGCTTCGAGCCGCAATTGACTGGCTGGAACGGCATCGGCTTTGTGATCCAGGCGTACCAGAAGCGTTGCCCGTATGTGATCGACTACGTCATCGACCTGGCCCGCCGCAGCCGCCATCGCCTGATGATCCGCCTGGTAAAAGGCGCGTACTGGGACAGCGAAATCAAGCGCGCCCAGGTCGAAGGCCTGGAAGGCTACCCGGTGTACACCCGTAAGGTGTACACCGACGTTTCCTACATTGCCTGCGCGCGCAAACTGCTGTCGGTGCCGGAAGTCATCTACCCGCAGTTCGCCACGCACAACGCCCACACCCTGTCGGCTATCTACCACATCGCCGGTCAGAACTATTACCCCGGCCAGTACGAGTTCCAGTGCCTGCACGGCATGGGTGAACCGCTGTACGAACAGGTTGTAGGCAAGGTTTCCGAAGGTAAGTTGAACCGTCCGTGCCGTGTGTACGCGCCGGTCGGTACCCACGAAACGCTGCTGGCCTATCTGGTACGCCGCCTGCTGGAAAACGGCGCCAACACCTCGTTCGTCAACCGCATCGCTGACCAGTCCATCTCGATCCAGGAACTGGTAGCCGACCCGGTGGCCAGCATCGAGCAAATGGCAACCCAGGAAGGCGGTTTCGGCCTGCCACACCCGCGCATCCCTTTGCCGCGTGACCTGTACGGCAGCGACCGCGCCAACTCGGCCGGTATCGACCTGGCCAACGAACATCGCCTGGCCTCGTTGTCCTGCGCCCTGCTCGCCACTGCTCACAACAACTGGAAAGCCGCACCGATGCTCGGTTGCGCCGCCAGCAATGAAGCGGCACAACCGGTGCTGAACCCGTCCGACCTGCGTGATGTGGTCGGCCAGGTACAGGAAGCCACCGTCGAAGACGTCGACAACGCCATCCAGTGCGCCATCAGCGCCGCGCCGATCTGGCAGGCCACCCCGCCCGCCGAACGTGCTGCCATCCTCGAACGCGCCGCCGACCTGATGGAAGGCGAGATCCAGCCGCTGATGGGCCTGCTGGCCCGTGAAGCCGGCAAGACCTTCGCCAACGCCATCGCCGAAGTGCGTGAAGCCGTGGACTTCCTGCGTTACTACGCGGTGCAGGCGCGCAACGACTTTACCAATGACGCCCACCGCCCATTGGGCCCGGTGGTGTGCATCAGCCCGTGGAACTTCCCGCTCGCCATCTTCAGCGGCCAGGTAGCTGCAGCGCTGGCTGCCGGTAACCCGGTGCTGGCCAAGCCTGCCGAGCAGACGCCGCTGGTGGCTGCCCAGGCCGTACGTATTCTGCTTGAAGCCGGTATTCCGGAAGGTGTGCTGCAATTGCTGCCAGGCCAGGGCGAAAGCGTCGGTGCCCGTCTGGTGGGTGATGATCGCGTCAAAGGCGTGATGTTCACCGGTTCCACCGAAGTGGCGCGCCTGCTGCAACGCAATGTCGCCGGTCGCCTGGATGCCCAGGGTCGCCCGATTCCGCTGATCGCCGAAACCGGTGGCCAGAACGCGATGATCGTCGATTCCTCGGCGCTGACCGAACAAGTGGTGATCGACGTCGTATCGTCGGCCTTCGACAGCGCCGGTCAACGTTGTTCGGCCCTGCGCGTACTGTGCCTGCAGGAAGATTCGGCAGACCGTGTGGTCGAAATGCTCAAGGGCGCCATGGCTGAATGCCGCCTGGGTAACCCGGAACGCCTGTCGGTCGACATCGGCCCGGTGATCGACGCCGAAGCCAAGGCCGGTATCGAGAAACACATCCAGGCCATGCGTGACAAAGGCCGCAACGTTTACCAGGTGGCGATTGCCGACGGTGAAGAGATCAAGCGCGGCACCTTCGTGATGCCGACCCTGATCGAGCTGGAAAGCTTCGACGAACTGCAACGCGAGATCTTCGGCCCGGTGCTGCACGTAGTGCGCTACAAGCGCAAAGAGATCGACCAGCTCATCGGCCAGATCAACGCTTCCGGCTACGGCCTGACCCTGGGCGTGCACACGCGCATCGACGAGACCATCGCCAAGGTGATCGACAACGTCAATGCCGGTAACGTCTACGTCAACCGCAACATTGTTGGCGCCGTGGTCGGCGTGCAGCCGTTCGGCGGCGAAGGCCTGTCGGGCACTGGCCCGAAAGCCGGTGGCCCGCTGTACCTGTACCGCTTGTTGTCGACTCGTCCTACCGATGCAATCGAGCAATCCTTCGTACGCGGCGACAAGTTGGCCGCGCCGGATGTGCGCCTGCGTGATGCCATGAGCCAATCGCTGACCGCCCTGAAAACCTGGGCCGACGGCAATAAGTTCAGTGAACTGAGCGCCCTGTGCACGCAATTCGCCGCCCAGTCGCAAAGCGGTATCACCCGCCAACTGGCCGGCCCGACCGGCGAGCGCAACAGCTACGCCATCCTGCCGCGCGAGCACGTACTGTGCCTGGCCGAAGTGGAAGGCGACCTGCTGACCCAACTGGCGGCGGTATTGGCCGTCGGTGGTTCGGCGGTATGGCCGGAAACCGAGCTGACCAAGGCCTTGTTCCCACGTCTGCCTAAAGAGATTCAGGCGAAGATCAAGCGCGTGGCTGACTGGACCAAGGACGACGTGGTGTTTGACGCCGTGCTGCATCACGGTGATTCCGACCAACTGCGTGCGGTGTGCCAGCAAGTGGCGCAGCGCGGTGGGGCGATTGTTGGGGTGCATGGCCTGTCGCAAGGCGAAACGGCGATTGCGCTGGAGCGTCTGGTGATCGAGCGTGCGTTGAGCGTAAACACCGCCGCGGCGGGTGGTAACGCCAGCCTGATGACCATCGGCTAACTGACACACCGCGGCTGATCGCGGCTGATCGTTCCCACGCTCCGCGTGGGAATGCAGCTTAAGGACGCTCTGCGTCCAGAAGCGTGACGCGGAGCGTCAAAAGAGGCGTTCCCACGCAGAGCGTGGGAACGATCTCGATGCCTCGCCAGCGTTCTGCCCTTCTATCACTTAAATCAATCTTGCTAGCCACCCTACATTCGCGCACTTAGACTCAGGCCAATTCCTTCAAAGGTACGCCGCCATGTCCGAGACGCTGCTCAGTTCCCGCAATCTGGCTTTCGAGCTGTATGAAGTCCTCGATGCCGAGGGCCTGACCCAGCGCGAGCGGTTTGCCGAGCACAACCGCGAAACTTTCGACGCTGCAATCAGCACGGCGCGCAGCATCGCCGAAAAGTACTTCGCCCCCCACAACCGCAAGAACGACGAAAACGAACCGCGTTATGAGAACGGCCAAGCGATCCTGATCCCGGAAGTCAAACCCGCCGTAGACGCCTTCCTGGAGGCCGGCTTCCTCAACGCAGCACGTAGCTTTGAAGCAGGTGGCATGCAACTGCCGACCCTGTTGTCCCAGGCCTGTTTCGCGCACTTCCAATCGGCCAACGCCGCCTCGACGTCCTACCCGTTCCTGACCATGGGCGCCGCCAACCTGATCGAAAGCTTCGGCACCGAGGAGCAGAAACAACGCTTCCTGCAGCCAATGATCGACGGGCGCTTCTTCGGCACCATGGCCCTGACCGAGCCCCATGCCGGTTCTTCCCTGTCGGACATTCGTACCCGTGCAGAACCCGCGGCTGACGGCAGTTATCGGCTCAAGGGCAACAAGATCTTTATCTCCGGTGGCGACCATTCGCTGTCGGAAAACATCGTGCATATGGTGCTGGCAAAATTGCCGGACGCTCCCGCAGGCGTGAAGGGCATTTCGCTGTTTATCGTGCCCAAGTTCCTGGTCAACGAGGACGGCAGCCTGGGCGCTCGCAACGATGTGCTGCTGGCAGGGCTGTTCCACAAGATGGGCTGGCGCGGCACCACGTCCACGGCGCTTAACTTTGGCGATAACGGCAACTGTGTCGGCTATCTGGTGGGCAAGCCGCACCAGGGGCTGAGCTGCATGTTCCAGATGATGAACGAGGCACGCATCGGCGTGGGCATGGGCGCGGTGATGCTCGGTTACGCCGGCTACCTCTACTCCCTGGACTACGCCCGCGAACGGCCCCAGGGGCGCCTGCCTGATAGTAAAGACCCGAGCACCGCACCGGTGGCGATCATCCAGCACGCCGACATCAAGCGCATGCTACTGACCCAGAAAGCCTATGTGGAAGGCGCCTTTGACCTCGGACTCTACGCGGCGCGGCTATTCGACGACACCACCACCCTGCAAACCGACACCGAGCGCAAGCAAGCCCACGAACTGCTCGACCTGCTCACGCCCATCGTCAAATCCTGGCCGTCGGAGTTCTGCCTCAAGGCCAACGAGCTGGCGATCCAGATTCTCGGCGGCCACGGCTACACCCGCGAATACCCGGTGGAGCAGTACTACCGCGACAACCGCCTGAACCCCATCCATGAAGGCACCCACGGCATCCAGTCCCTGGACCTGCTCGGGCGCAAATTGGCGCAGAACGGCGGCGCCGGTTTAAAGCAATTGATTCGCCTGATCGCCGAAACCGGAGCCCGGGCGCAAAAGCACCCTTCACTTACGGCACTGCGAGAGCCTCTGGAGCAACTGGTAAACCGGCTGCAAAGCGTCACGATTGGCCTGCTGACCGATCTCGCCCAAGGCAAGGTCAACAGCAGCCTGGCGAACTCGGCGCTGTACTTGAAAGTGTTCGGGCACACGGTGATTGGCTGGCGCTGGCTGGAACAGGCGATCCGCGCCGAAGAAGGGCTGGCCAAAGGGGAAGCGGCTGACGCGGCCTTTTATAAGGGCAAGCTCCAGGCCGCCCGGTACTTCCTGACTTGGGAAGTACCGAGCTGCCATCATGAACTGGCGATTCTGGAAGCACGCGACGATACGTGCCTGGGCATGCAAGACGAGTGGTTCTAGCCCTCAGGGCTGACCGATCACCTTGGAAATCACATCGACCGTGGCGCTGACTTGCTCTTGGTAACGGTCGAGTTCCTGCTGGTGCGCCTGTTGCATTTCAATCTGCTCGGCGCACAGGTTCAGCGCGGCCAGTACCAATAGCTTGTCACCGATCAGGGTCGGGTACTTTTTCTTGGTAACCGCCAGGGAGGCCTTGAGCATGGTCACGGCATGCATCAGGGTCTGATCTTCGCCGGCCGGTGCCTTGATCGAGTAATCCTCTCCGAGAATCGAAACGACCTTTATGCCCTCACTCATGCGCTGACAGGCCCTGCACTTACACGCTCAACCAGCGCCTGGATGCGGGCGGCGGTGGCGCCGTGCTTTTCTTCCTGTTCCATCAGGTTCAGTTGCAGGCTGTCGTTTTCGTCCTTGGCGCGGGCCAGCTCGGCCTTGAGGGATTCGTTGCTGCCCAGCAGTTCTTGATTCTGCTGTACGAGGTCGCTGACCAGTTGTTCCAATTGGCTGAGGGATGCTTCTAACATTTTGATTTCTCGGGCGTTTAAAAAGGGCGGTGACGATAAAGAAAATTCACCTTGGATGCCAGGGTTATCCCCGGCCGCGCAGCCCGATGTTGCAAGGCCGGGCCGCACTTTCGAGCCTTAGTGACTGCATTTACCCGATCTGGTTCCTGAACTCACCCAACCCCTGGTCCGATGCGACAAAAGCGCGCGCCCCCTTAAGACTTTAGTCGCAGGGCCGATAAGGCGGGCACACCTCGTCTCATGGCCGCATGGATAGCGCCTCCCCCAGGACTCCAGCATGTCTTTTCGTAATATGAATATCGCCCCGAGGGCCTTCCTTGGCTTCGCGTTTATTGGCGCCTTGATGTTGTTGCTCGGTGTGTTCGCCCTGAACCAGATGAGCAAAATTCGTGCAGCCACCGAAGACATCACCTCGGCCAGCGTGCCCAGCATTCGCGCCCTGGATGAATTCACCCAACTGACCCTGCGCCTGCGCGTGCTGTCGTACCGCTTGCTGACCAACCGCGAGCCAGATGTACAGCAAAAGACCCTGGAAGCCTTCGAACTGCGCAATCAGCAGATTCGCACAGCCCAGGACATCTACGAAAAACTGATCACCAGCACCGAAGAGCGCAGCGCTTACAACGAGTACGTGCGCTTGCTGGGTCAGTACCGCCAGATTGAAGAGCGCATGAAGAGCCTGTCTCGCGCCAATCAGGTCAACGAGCTGCGCAGCCTGCTCAACACCGAGTTGCTGGACAACTCCGAGCAGGTCAATGCGGTCTTGACCCGCTTGCTGGATATCAATAACGACGACGCCAACGCCACCAACCAGCGCGCCAAAGACCAATACGACATGGCCTTTGACCTGGTAGTAGGCCTGCTGGTGGTTGCCACGGCGCTGACCTTGCTGTTCGCCTGGCTGCTGACACGCAGCATCACCCTGCCCATCGCCCAGGCGCTAGAAGCCGCCGAAGAAGTGGCCGAAGGCAACCTGACGCGCCCGATCACCGTGGACGGCAACGACGAAGCCGGACGCCTGCTCGCGGCCATGGCCAAGATGCAACACAAACTGCGCGACACCCTGCAACGTATCGCCGGCTCCGCTACCCAGCTGGCGTCTGCCGCTGAAGAGCTGAATGCGGTCACCGACGAAAGCGCCCGTGGCCTGACCCAGCAGAACAACGAAATCGAACAGGCCGCCACTGCCGTCAACGAGATGACCAGCGCGGTGGAAGAAGTCGCACGCAACGCGGTGAGCACCTCCGAAGCCTCGCGCAACGCCACCACCTCTGCCGGCGACGGCCGCGACCTGGTGCAGGAAACCGTTAGCGCCATCGAACGCATGAGTACCGATGTGCAGGCCACAGCGTCCCTGATTGGCGATCTGGCCAATGAATCGCGGGATATCGGCAAAGTGCTGGACGTGATCCGTGGCCTGGCTGACCAGACCAACCTGCTGGCCCTGAACGCAGCGATTGAAGCTGCGCGCGCCGGCGAAGCCGGACGTGGTTTCGCCGTGGTGGCCGATGAAGTACGGGCCCTTGCCCATCGCACCCAGCAGTCCACCAGCGAGATCGAACGCATGATCGGCAGTATCCAGACGGGTACCGAACATGCAGTGGATTCGATGCGTAACAGCACCGAGCGGGCCGAATCGACACTCAACATTGCCCGAGGCGCGGGCCTGTCGCTGGACACCATCAACACGGCGATTGTGGAGATCAACGAGCGCAACCTGGTGATCGCCAGCGCGGCGGAAGAACAGGCCCAGGTGGCGCGGGAAGTGGACCGCAACCTGGTGAATATCCGTGACCTGTCGGTGCAATCGGCCACCGGCGCCAGCCAGACCAGTGCGGCGAGCGGCGAATTGTCGCGGTTGGCGGTGGACCTGAACGGGATGGTCGGAAGGTTCCGCCTCTGAAATAAGCCTTTGCTCACACCGCATACCCTGTGGGAGCTGGCTTGCCTGCGATAGCAATCTATCAGCTAACGCCCCTGGCGCCTGGCACACCGCAATCGCAGGCAAGCCAGCTCCCACATTTGATCGATGCGCAGCCACAAAAGCTTTTTGACAGCGCAGCAATTCAACAGGTTAGAATCCCTGGCACGCAGACTGCATGGTCAGTTTGCGTCCTGTCTTCCCCTGCCCTGGAGTACTGCCTTTGAATGCGACGACCATCAACAGCCTGTTCTTGATCGGCGCGTTGCTGGTGACTGCGAGCATTCTGGTGAGTTCGCTTTCGTCACGCCTGGGGATCCCCATCCTGGTGATTATCCTGGCCGTGGGCATGACCGCCGGGGTCGATGGCGGTGGCATCATTTTCGACAACTACCCGACCGCCTACCTGGTGGGCAACCTCGCCCTCGCCGTGATCCTGCTCGACGGCGGTTTGCGCACCCGGGTGGCGAGTTTCCGCGTGGCGCTGTGGCCGGCATTGTCCCTGGCCACGGTGGGGGTGTTGATTACCACCGGCCTCACGGGCATGGCCGCGGCCTGGCTGTTCGACCTCAATATCATCCAGGGCCTGCTGATTGGTGCCATTGTCGGCTCCACGGACGCCGCGGCGGTGTTCTCACTGCTGGGCGGCAAGGGCCTCAACGAGCGGGTCAGCGCCAGCCTGGAAATCGAATCGGGCAGTAACGATCCGATGGCGGTGTTCCTCACCGTCACCCTGATCGACATGCTCGCCAGCGGCCAGACCGGCCTGCACTGGAGCCTGCTCACGCACCTGATCCGCGAATTCGGCATCGGTGGCCTGGTAGGCCTGGGTGGCGGCTGGCTGATGTTGCAGCTGGTCAACCGCATCAACCTGGCCAACGGCCTGTACCCGATCCTGGTGATCGCCGGCGGCCTGTTCGTGTTTGCCCTGACCAACGCCCTGCACGGCAGCGGCTTCCTCGCCGTGTACCTGTGCGGGCTGGTGATCGGCAACCGCCCGGTGCGCAGCCGCCATGGCATTTTGCACATGCTCGACGGCATGGCCTGGCTGGCGCAGATCGGGATGTTCTTGGTGCTGGGCCTGCTGGTCACGCCTCACGACTTGCTGCCCATCGCCCTGCCCGCCCTGGGCCTGGCGCTGTGGATGATCCTGTTTGCCCGGCCGCTGTCGGTGATGGTTGGCCTGCTGCCATTCAAAGCGTTCCACGGGCGCGAAAAGGCCTTTATCGCCTGGGTCGGCCTGCGCGGCGCGGTACCGATCATCCTCGCGGTGTTCCCGCTGATGGCCGGTCTGCCCCATGCACAGCTGTACTTCAACCTGGCGTTCTTTATCGTGCTGGTCTCGCTGTTGGTGCAGGGCACCAGCCTGCCGTGGGTGGCCAAGTTGCTCAAAGTCACCGTACCGCCAGACCCGGCACCGATCTCCCGCGCAGCCCTGGAAGTGCACGTCACCAGCGAGTGGGAGCTGTTCGTCTACCGCCTCGGCGCCGAGAAATGGTGCATCGGCGCGGCCCTGCGCGAGCTGAAAATGCCCGAAGGCACGCGCATCGCCGCGCTGTTTCGTGGCCAGCAACTGCTCCATCCGTCGGGTAGTACGGTGCTGGAAGTCGACGATTTGCTCTGTGTGATCGGCCACGAACACAACCTGCCGGCTCTGGGCAAACTGTTCAGCCAGGCACCGCAACGGGGCCTCGATTTGCGCTTCTTCGGCGACTTCGTCCTCGAAGGCGACGCCCAGCTGGGCGCGGTTTCCGCCTTGTACGGGCTCAAGCTTGAGGGTATCGACCCGGACATGCCGCTGAGCCGTTTCATCACCCAGAAGGTGGGCGGTGCACCGGTAGTCGGCGACCAGGTGGAGTGGAACAACACCATCTGGACCGTCGCGGTCATGGACGGGAACAAGATTGGCAAAGTCGGCGTCAGATTCCCCGAAGGAAGTCGCCCGGGCCCCGGACTCTTCCTCTAAACTGCGGGACAACGACGCCCCGATTCTTCACTTTGCAAGACCGGTCTCTATGCCAACCCTGCGTACTTTTCTCGCCACTGCCCTGCTGGGCCTGACCCTTTGTGTTGGCAGCGTATATGCCGCCGACCCGCCCAGCGCCGAAGCCGTCCAGCAAAGCCTGGATAAACTGCCCGACCGCAAGCTGCCTGACGCCGACATGAAGGCGCTGCAGGCGACCCTGCAACAGACCCTGACCTACTTGGGCAATCAGCAGGACTACGAGCAGCGCCTGGCCGACCTCAAGCGCCAGCTGGAAGAGGCCCCGCGCCAGACCAATGAGAACCAGCGTGAGCTGGCGCGCCTCAAGGCCACCAAAATCATTCCGGTGGCCCAACGCTACGCCAGCCTGCCGGTGCCGCAGCTTGAGCAGTTATTGGTGCAACGCAGCACCCAGCAAGGCGACCTGCAAAAAGAACTGGCCGACGCCAACAGCCTGACCATCGCCGCCCAGACCCGCCCCGAGCGCGCTCAGACCGAAATCAGCAGCAGCCAGACGCGCATCCAGCAAATCAACGCGACGCTCAAGCTTGGCAAAGACAACGGCAAGCCCCTCAGCAGCGACCAGCGCAACCAGCTCAACGCCGAACTGGCGGCCCTGAATGCCTTGATTCCCCTGCGCCGCCAGGAATTGGCCGGCAACAGCCAGCTGCAAGATTTGGGCAACAGCCAGCATGACCTGATCCAGGAAAAAACCGCACGCCTGGAGCAGGAAATCCAGGACCTGCAAACCCTGATCAACCAGAAACGCCTGGCCCAGTCCCAGCAGACGGTGACCCAACAGTCCATCGAAGCGCAGAAAGCCGGGGGCAGCAGCATCCTGGCCAAGGAAAGCGCAGACAACCTGAAGCTGTCCGACTACCTGCTCAAAAGCACCGACCGCCTCAACGACCTGACCCAGAAAAACCTGCAGACCAAGCAGCAACTGGACACCGTGACCCAAAGCGATTCGGCCCTGGACGAGCAGATCAACGTGCTCAAGGGCAGCCTGCTGCTGTCCAAGATTCTCTATAAACAAAAGCAGGCCCTGCCGCGTCTGACCGTGGACAAAGACCTGGCCGACGACATCGCCAACATTCGCCTGTACCAGTTCGAGGTCAACCAACAGCGAGAGCTGATCACCTCCCCCAGCGCCTATGTGGACAACCTGCTGGCCAACCAGCCGCCAGATGAAGTCACCCCGCAACTGCGCCGCACCCTGCTGGAAGTGGCGATCACCCGCAGCGACCTGCTGGAACGCCTGAGCCGCGAACTGAGCGCACTGCTCAACGAATCCATCACCCTGCAACTGAACCAGAAACAACTGCTCAGCACCGCCAGCACCCTGCGCGCCACGCTCGACGAGCAAATGTTCTGGATCCCCAGCAACAAGCCGCTGGACACCGAATGGCTGGAAACCGTACCGGCGCACCTGAGCAAGCAGGTCACCACCCTGCCCTGGGCGTCCAGCGTCAGCGAGCTGTATGACGGCCTGACCCAACGCCCGCTGCTGTTCCTGCCGTTGCTGTTGCTGATCGGCGCGCTGCTGTGGCGGCGCAATGCGCTGTATGTGCGCCTGAAAAAGGTTCACCAGGACATCGGCCACTTCAAGCGCGACAGCCAGTGGCATACGCCGCAGGCCATCCTGATCAACATCCTGCTGGCGATGCCCGTGGCCCTGGGCCTGGCGCTGTGCGGCTACGCGTTGCAGATCGACGCCCGCGGGCAAAACGCCAACCTGGGCGCGGCCTTGCTGCAGATCGCCCAAGCCTGGCTGGTGTTCTACACCGCCTACCGCATCCTCGCGCCGGGCGGCGTGGCGGAGCTGCACTTTCGCTGGGAGAGGCCGCAGGTCGAATTCCTGCAAGGCTGGATACGCAAGCTCGGGCTGGTGGTACTGGCGTTGGTGGCCGTGGTCGCAATTGCCGAACATCAACCGGCCGCGCTGGCTGACGACGTGTTGGGTATCGCCGTGGTACTGACCTGTTACGGGCTGATGGCCTGGCTGCTGGGCCGCCTGCTGCTGAACAGCCCAACCCACGAAAAGGCCTCATTGTTTCGCAAAGCGATCGGGGTGGTGTTCACCGCCCTGCCCATCGCGCTGTTTATTGCCGTGTGCTTTGGCTATTACTACACCGCGCTGAAACTCAGTGACCGGCTGATCAACACCCTGTACCTGCTGATGTTCTGGCTGGTGATCGAAGCCACCTTCGTGCGCGGCCTGGGTGTTGCCGCACGGCGCCTGGCCTACGCCCGCGCCCTGGCCAAACGCCAGGCAGCCAAGGAGGCCGGTGACGGCGAAGCGGTGATCGAAGAGCCGACCCTGGACATCGAGCAGGTCAACGAACAGTCCATGCGCCTGATCCGCCTGGCCCTGCTCGGCGGCTTTATCGCGGCGTTGTATTGGGTGTGGTCGGACCTGATCTCGGTATTTTCCTACCTGGACAACGTCACGCTGTACGAATACACCAGCGGTACCGGTGCGAATATCAGCATGGTGCCCATCAGCATCGGCGACCTGCTGGGCGCGTCGATTATCATCGGTATCACCTTCGCCCTGGCGCGCAACCTGCCCGGCCTGCTGGAAGTGCTGGTGCTGTCCAAGCTGGACTTGGCCCAGGGCAGCGCCTACGCCACCACCACCTTGCTGTCCTACATCATTGCCGGCGTGGGCTTTGTCACCACCCTTTCCACCCTCGGTGTGAGCTGGGACAAGCTGCAATGGCTGGTGGCCGCGCTGTCGGTGGGCCTGGGTTTCGGCATGCAGGAGATCTTCGCCAACTTCATCTCCGGCATCATGATTTTGTTCGAACGCCCGGTGCGCATCGGCGACACCATTACCATCGGCAACCTGTCGGGTACGGTGAGCAAGATCCGTATTCGTGCCACCACCATTACCGACTTCGACAATAAAGACATCATTGTCCCCAACAAGACCTTCATTACCGGGCAGTTGATCAACTGGTCGCTGACCGACACCATCACTCGGGTGACCCTCAAACTCGGCGTGGACTACGGCTCCGACCTCGACTTGGTGAAGGAACTGTTACTGAAAGCCGCTCGGGAAAACCCTCGGGTCCTGAAAGAACCGGAACCCCATGTGTACTTCCTCAACTTCGGCGAAAGCACACTGGACCACGAGCTGCGCATGCACGTGCGCGACCTGGGCGACCGCAACCCGGTGCTCGACGAGGTCAACCGCTTTATCAACCGTGAGTTCAAGAAACAGCACATCAACATCTCGTTCCGGCAGATGGAGATCTACCTGAAAAACCTCCACGGCCAGGAATACAAACTGGTGCCGGCCGAGGATGAGCGCAAGACCATTGTGCAGCCCGTCGACCAGCCCGACGCCCCAGAGCCGCCTGCGGGCAAAGTGGTGGATGCGCCGGAGCCGCCACCCAGCAAACTCGACTAAATGCCCTATCCCCAGCAGAATGCTCGGACATTCTGCTGGAGATGGCCGGTGAAAGCCCTCGACGAACTGACCTTCGACAATCGCTTCGCACGCCTGGGCGATGCGTTCTCAACCCACGTTCTGCCCGAACCCCTGGACGAACCGCGCCTGGTGGTAGCGAGCAAGGCCGCCATGGCGCTGCTCGACCTCGACCCGGCCGTGGCCGAAACCTCCGTGTTTGCCGAACTGTTTGGCGGCCACAAACTGTGGGCCGAAGCCGAGCCACGGGCGATGGTGTATTCCGGGCATCAATTCGGCGGCTACACGCCGCAACTGGGCGATGGCCGCGGGTTGCTGCTGGGCGAGGTCTATAACGAGGCCGGCGAGCATTGGGATTTGCACCTCAAGGGCGCCGGGATGACGCCTTACTCGCGCATGGGCGACGGGCGGGCGGTGTTGCGCTCTTCGATTCGTGAATTCCTCGCCTCCGAAGCCCTGCATGCGCTGGGCATCCCCACCAGCCGCGCCCTGTGCGTGATCGGCTCCAGCACGCCGGTATGGCGGGAGAAACAGGAACGCGGAGCGATGGTTTTACGCCTGGCCCACAGCCATATTCGCTTCGGGCACTTCGAATATTTCTATTACACCAAGAAGCCTGAGCAACAGGCCGAACTGGCCGAGCACGTGCTGAACCTGCACTACCCAGAATGCCGCGAGCAACCCGAGCCTTACCTGGCGATGTTCCGCGAGATCGTCGAGCGCAACGCCGAAATGATCGCCAAGTGGCAGGCTTATGGTTTTTGCCACGGCGTGATGAACACCGACAACATGTCGATCCTGGGCATTACCTTCGACTTCGGGCCCTTCGCGTTTCTCGATGATTTTGACGCGCACTTCATCTGCAACCATTCCGATCATGAAGGGCGCTACTCCTTCAGCAACCAGGTGCCGATCGGGCAGTGGAACCTCAGCGCCTTGGCCCAGGCGCTCACGCCGTTTATCAGCGTTGACGCACTGAAAGAAGCCCTCGGCCTGTACCTGCCGCTGTACCAGGCGCACTACCTGGACTTGATGCGCCGCCGCCTGGGCCTGACCACCGCCGAAGACGCCGACCAGCAGTTGGTGGAGCGCTTGCTCAAGCTGATGCAGAACAGCGGCGTGGACTACACGCTGTTCTTGCGCCACCTGGGCGATGAACCCGCTGCTCTGGCCGTGGCGCGGCTACGTGATGACTTTGTCGACCTGGCCGGGTTCGACGCCTGGGCCGAGCAGTACAAGGCCCGCGTGGCGCGGGACGGGGATTACACCCAGGAACAGCGCCGTGAGCGCATGCACGCGGTCAACCCGCTATATATCCTGCGCAACTACCTGGCCCAAAACGCCATCGCCGCCGCCGAATCAGGCGACTACAGCGAAGTGCGGCGGCTGCATGACGTGCTGACCAGACCGTTTGAGGAACAAGCGGGGATGGAGCAGTACGCGCAACGACCGCCGGATTGGGGCAAGCATTTGGAGATTAGTTGTTCGTCGTAAGTCCTAAAGACGGTCGGATTATTCTGCGGTGAGTAGGCTCATCAGATCTGAGGCATACGCTGATGCTCCAGATCATAGGCCTCCACCCAGTCAGAAATGATGTCAAGTAGCCCACTCATTGGATGGTCTTCATCTTCTCCTGTGATATCGAGCAGCTCATCAATCGCCTCGACCAGGACGCCATAATCATCCTCGGTTTGGGGTTTGCGCAGCAGCGTTGCAACGTAAGGCCAATGTTCAATGGCCAGTTTTAGAGCGTGGTTCATGCTTTGTCCTTTTTTCGCGTGTTGATAAACCGCGTCGCCGACACCAGATTGAAGCCAATAGCCGCCCCCAAGGAGCCCCCGATGTCCGAATCTCTTGTAATCCCCTGCCCTCATTGCAACGGCCTCAACCGCATCCCCGGCGAACGCCTGGGTGATGCGCCCAAGTGCGGGCGCTGCAAGCAGTCGGTGTTGCTGAACAAACCCTTTGATTTGAAACAGGGTGACTATGCCAACCAGATCAAGGGCGACCTGCCGCTGCTGGTCGATGTGTGGGCCGACTGGTGCGGGCCGTGCAAGTCGTTTGCGCCGGTATTCGAACAGGCCGCCGGGCAGTTGGAAGGCAAGTGCCGGCTGGCGAAGCTGGACAGTGAGGCAAACCAGCAGCTGTCGGCTCAGCTGGGGATTCGCTCGATTCCCAGTTTGATACTGTTCAAGAACGGCCGCGAAGTGGCGCGCCAGAGTGGGGCATTTCCGTTGCCGCAGTTGATGAGTTGGTTGCGTAGCCAGGGGGTGTAAACATCCCCCTCCATCAACTCGGTCAATGTGGGAGCTGGCTTGCCTGCGATGCAGGCGACTCGGTCTGCCTGGTACACCGAGGTGATGCCATCGCAGGCAAGCCAGCTCCCACATTAGATGCATTTCATGCGTTAGGTCAGCGGGGCTTCGCGGTCCATCATCTGGCTGACCAGCATGACGCCCAGTTCGCTTAACTGGTGGATGGCCAGCGCTACGTCGCGGTGTTCGCCGGTGAGGTCGTTGGACAGGTTGAGCAGCAAGGTGCGCACCGAGGAGAAGGTTTCGTAGCTGTTGAGTACGAGGGTTTCGGTGGGGAGGTTGGGTGAAACATTGAAAAGACGGATAGACATGCATTTGTTCCCTGATAGGGCCACTACCGTTTCGCTACTAAACGAAGGGTGGAAGCTGTACGCAGGTTAGTAGACCGGGGAACAAAGCAAAGACCGGCGCACCCGAAGGTGCCCTGCGCACAGCCACCATCAGATAGGCGATAAACGCCATGCTTTTGGAGCAGGTGCACATGCTTTGGTCGGTCGGGCTACTAAACCCGATCACTGAACATTCAGCGACCGGCAAACCTTAGAGACGCCCATCCAGACGCACAAGCCGGCGGATTCTGGCGTAGCTGTAGGCAAGGTTACAAGGCACAAGCCCAATTGCCAGACCCTTCCTACATACCTTGTGGGACATATCCAACTCACCTGCCGGCATGCAATCCAAACTGTGGGAGCTGGCTTGCCTGCGATAACGGTGTTCCAGGCGACACATTGACTCAATTTGCCGCCCTCATCGCGGGCAAGCCCGGCTCCCACAGTGTTCGGTGTTGCCTGTGGGATCAGGCGTTTTCCAGCAAGTTATGCAGGTCCACAAACTGCTGCGTCAGCTTATGCCGTGGGTCCAGATGAATCAGCGGCTTGCTCTCCTGGTGCGACTCGCGCATACGCACGGAGCTGGCCAGGTACACCGGCAGTACCGGCAGCCCTTCGGCAATCAACTCATCGAGAATCTGCTGCGGCAGGCTCGCCCGGGCCTGGAACTGGTTAACCACGATGCCCTCCACTTCCAGGCCTTCGTTATGGTCGTCCTTCAATTCTTCGATCTCTGCTAGCAGGCCATACAACGCCTGGCGCGAGAAGCTGTCGCAATCGAAGGGGATCAGCACACGATCAGCGGCAATCAGCGCCGAAACCGCGTAGAAGTTCAAGGCCGGAGGCGTATCCAGGTAAATGCGGTCGTAATCCTCGCTCAGCTCATCCAGCAGTTTTCGCAGCTTGTTGATTTTGTGCTTGGCTTCGAGCTTGGGCTGCAGGTCTGCCAGCTCGGCGGTGGCGGTGATCACGTGCAGGTTGTCGAACGGCGTTTCGTAGATATCCACCTTGTTCTTCTTCGAAAACGGCCCGGAAGACAACGTCTGCTTGAAAAAATCCGCGATCCCCATGGGGATGTCGTCACCCGTCAGCCCAGTGAGGTACTGGGTTGAGTTGGCCTGTGCATCGAGGTCCACCAATAGGGTTCGATAACCTTCGCTGGCGCTGACCGCCGCCAGGTTGCAGGCGATGCTGGACTTGCCCACACCGCCTTTTTGATTGAACACCACGCGCCGCATGGAAAAACCTCCGTGTATCAATGAATCCCCCGAGTGTAGAGCGCAAAAGCGCCGGTTAGCTACCTCGTTCATCCTTGCGCGCTGTCTGGCTCACAAATGAATGGAAACCGCGTAACGATCGAGTCCGGCCTTTGATCGCCGATAATCTGCAAATTCTTCCAACTTATTTGTGATCAATAGTGAACAAACTTTCACCACTATTTGCTAGAACCCCACGGCACCGGGATAATGCGCGCCATACGGCCATTGCTCCCTGTCCCGGAATCCGGGGCCATTGGCCGCACATGGAAGCCCGCAGGGGCGGGATAACTTCTCAGTGATCAACTTCAACATCGCCCAATGGCGCGCCTGGGCTCCCGGCCTTGCGAGTGCGGACGACTGGTACGCCTGGTGCCGGGACCCGGTGTTGCCGCCTGTCAGCGAAGCGTCCCCCGATGTGTCATTTTTGCCAGCCATGCAGCGCCGCCGTCTGAGCCGGCTGGCGCGCATGGCGTTCAGCGTCGGCTGGCCGCTGGCCGAGGGCCTTGAAGACCTGCCGCTGGTGTTTATTTCCCGCCACGGCGAAACCCCGCGCACCCTGGACATCCTCAGTGACCTGGCCAACGAGCAGCCGCTGTCGCCCACTCAGTTCAGCCTGTCGGTGCATAACGCGGTGATTGGCCTGTGGTCGATCCTGCGCAATGAAACCAGCGAGATGACCGCCCTCGCCGCCGCCGGCGATGGCCTCGAACACGGCCTGCTCGAAGCCGCCGCGTTGCTCAACGAAGGCGCCGCCGCCGTATTGCTGGTGATCACCGAAGAACAACCGCCCCACGCCTACGCCAGCTGGATTAGGGATGTGCCCTTCCCCTACGCCCTCGGCCTGTTGCTCACGCCGGGCGACGAGTGGCAACTGGAACTCACCACCGGCACTGTCCAACTCACTCAAACCCAGTGGCCCCACGCCCTGAACCTGCTGCGCACCCTGCTGACCGAACAGGGCGCCTGCCAACATGCCTGGAAGAACCGAGTATGGAACTGGCAACGCAAGCCCTGACCCACAAGCCACGGCAGGCCTATTATTGGCGCCTGTTCGCCACGGCCCTCAGCTTTTGCCTGTTTGGCATCGGCGGGCTGTGCCTGCGTTTGCTGGTATTTCCGTTGCTCAGTTGCCTGCCGGGCGACGCCAGCCAGCATCAACGGCGCGCACGCCACACCATCAGTTGCCTGTTCTGGTTTTTCATTCGCCTGATGAAGGGCCTGGGCATTCTCACGTACAGCGTCGAGGGTGCCGAAAAGCTTGGCCGCCCTGGCCAGATGATCGTCGCCAACCACCCATCGCTTATCGACGTGGTGTTCCTGATCGGCCTGATGCGCCAGACCAACTGCGTGGTCAAGCAGAGCCTGTTCCAGAACCCGTTCACCCGCAGCCCGGTGCGCGATGCCGGCTATATCAGCAATGACGGCAGTGCCGACATGCTCGATGCCGCAGCCGACGCCCTGCGCGCCGGCCAGACGCTGATCATCTTTCCCGAAGGCACCCGCACCACGCCGGGCGCGGCGCCGGCCTTTCATCGCGGCGGTGCGGCCATTGCGCTGCGTGGTGCGACAATCATCACGCCAGTGGTGATCAAGGTCAGCCCCACCACCCTGACCAAGGCCGAACCCTGGTATCGCATCCCCCACCGTCGATTTCACTTCAGTTTGCGCGTGGGCGCCGATATAGAGCCACAAGCGTTTGCCGCAGTCGGGCCCGCGCCCCAGGCTTCACGCAAGCTCAACGATCACCTGCATCACTATTTCATTAAGGAGCTCGCCGAAGATGAGCGACCAACACCGCCTTGAGCACGACATAAAGACGCTGATCATCGAGGCCCTGGGCCTGGAAGACATCAGCCCCGACGATATTGGCAGCGACCAGACCCTGTTTGGCGAAGGCCTGGGCCTGGATTCGGTCGATGCGCTGGAATTGGGCCTGGCGATCCAGAAAAAATACGGCATCAAAATCGATGCCGACGCCAAGGACACCCGCAATCACTTCACCAACGTGGCCAGCCTTGCGGCGTTCGTCACGGCCCGACAGGCAGCTTGAGACCGTACCATGCAAACTCGTGACGATATCTTCAACACCCTGCGCGACGCCTTGGTGGAACTGTTTGAACTGCCCCCGGAACGCGTCACCCTCGACGCCAACCTGTACCAGGACCTGGAAATCGACAGCATCGACGCCGTGGACCTGATCGACCACATCAAGCGCCAGACCGGCAAGAAAATCGCCGCCGAAGAGTTCAAGGCGGTACGCACGGTGAACGACGTGGTAGAGGCGGTGTACCGTCTGGTCCAGCCCGCCGCATGAGCCGGCTGATCGGCCTTGGCCTGTTATTGGCGGGGCTGCTGTACCCCTTCGCCGTGTATTACGGCACCGAGCATTTTGCACCCTGGCAGTTCGGCTTGCTGCTGGGCAGCCTGTGGCTGTTGCGCGCGCTCACCGCTGCGCGGCGCCCGGGCAGCCGTTGGATGGCGGTGGTGGTGATCGTGTTTTGCCTGGCACTGGCATGGTTCGATAACCCGCAGTGGCTGCGCTGGTACCCGAGCCTGGTCAGCGGGTTCATGCTGGCGCTGTTCGGCCTGAGCCTGAAATACGGCCCGCCGATGGTCGAGCGCCTGGCACGCATGACCGACCCGCACCTGCCGCCCCACGCGGTGGTGTATACCCGCCGGGTCACCCTGGTGTGGAGTGTGTTTTTTCTCTGTAATGGCCTGCTCGCCGCCGCGCTCACCCTGTGGGCGCCGCTGAGCTGGTGGACGTTGTACAACGGCCTGATCGCCTACGGGCTGATGGGGCTGTTGTTTGCCGTGGAATGGCTGGTACGACAAAGGGTTCGAGGCCGCGTATGAAAGGGTTGAAACTTGAGCATTTGCTGCTTGAGCCACTGCAAGATCGCGGGGTGACCACCGAGCCCCTCATGAACCACGCGCAACTGTGGGAGCAGTCGCTGAGCCTGGCGGCGGGCCTGCAAGCCCGGGGTATCCGGCGCCTGGCCGTGCACCTGGAAGACGCCGGGCTGCTGGCGATTGCGCTGCTGGGCGCCTGGCGCGCAGGCGCGAGCGTGCTGCTGCCCGCCGACCTGCAACCCCAGACGCGCCAACGCTGGACCGACGCCGTGGATGCCTGGCTGGTCGAAGCCAGCGACCTGGACGCGCTGTATCAAGTGCCCTTGAGCGCCGCCGCCCTCGACCTGGACACTTGCCAACTGAGCCTGTGCACCTCCGGCTCCAGCGGCGAGCCCAAGCGCATCGACAAGTCCCTGCGCCAGTTGGCCAATGAAGTAGAGGCGCTGGAGGCCCTGTGGGGCAAAGACCTCAAGGACGCCTGCATCATCGGCAGTGTCGCCACCCAGCATATCTACGGCTTGCTGTTTCGCGTGCTGTGGCCGCTGTGCGCAGGTCGCACCTTTGTGCGCAAACAACTGGCGTTCCCCGAAGACATGCAGCGCGCCAGCCGAGAGCACCGGCAATTTGCCTGGGTGGCCAGCCCGGCGTTGCTCAAGCGCATGGGCGACAACCTCGACTGGCCGGCACTGAGCCAGGTTGCGCGAGTGTTTTCCTCCGGCGGTGCATTGCCGATTGAAGCTGCCGGCAGCCTCTACGACCGTTTACAGCAATGGCCGACGGAAATCCTCGGCAGCTCGGAAACCGGCGGCATCGCCTGGCGCCAGGGTGCGCAACCCTGGCAGCCGTTTGCCGATGTACAACTGAGCCAGGATGCCGACGGCGCTCTGCGTATCGCATCAAAATACCTGCCCGAAGGGCACATCGAACAGACTGCCGACGCTGCACGCATCCATGCCGATGGCCGTTTTGAGTTGCTGGGCCGCCTGGACCGTATCGTCAAGCTGGAAGAGAAACGCATCTCCCTGCCGATGCTCGAACAGGCGTTGATGACCCACCCGTGGGTCGCCGAAACCCGCTTGGGCGTGGCGCAGGAAAACCGCGCCTCCCTCGGCGCGCTGGTGGTGCTCAGCAGCGATGGCTTGCATGCCCTGCGCAACCAGGGCCGCCGCACGCTCACCCAAACCTTGCGCCAGCACTTGAGCCAACATTGCGAGGCCCTGGCCTTGCCGCGCCGCTGGCGCTTGCTGCGCCAACTGCCGCTGAACAGCCAGGGCAAGCTGCCTCAGGCCGATGTCGAAGCCTTGTTGCTGGCGCCTCGCCCCAAGGGCCCCGAGGTGTTGGCGCAAGTCGAAACCGAAGGTGAATGGACCTTGCAACTGAGCATCCCACCGGACCTGGCCTATTTCAGCGGGCACTTCCCGGTCACCCCAGTATTGCCGGGGGTGGTGCAGGTGGAATGGGCGTTCAACCTGGGCCAGCAATTGCTCGACCTGCCAACCCGGTTCGCCGGCATGGAAGTGCTCAAGTTCCAGCAACTGGTGCGCCCGGGCGATCACATCGAACTGCACCTGCGCTTTGATCGGGAGCGTAGCAAACTGTACTTCGCCTATCGCAATGGGGTTGCGGCGTGCTCAAGCGGGCGGATCGTGCTGGAGGCCGCGCATGCATAAGCCGGGTGAGCACTTCGTGCTCAATCGCGGGCAAACCCGCTCCCACACTGGATCAGTGTCGGCCAACAATCTTGTGTGCACAGCAAATCCAATGTGGGAGCTGGCTTGCCTGCGATGCAGGCGGCGCGGTGTATCGGTTGCCCCCCATCATGCATAACCCCTGCGCTTTAATCCCGGTGTACAACCACGAAGCCGCCGTGCCGGCCGTGGTCCACAGTGTGCTGAAGAGCGGCCTGCCCTGCCTCTTGGTGGACGATGGCAGCAGCGCCGCCTGCGCAGCAGTGCTGGCGCACCTGGCGACGCTGGACAACGTCACCCTGCTGACCCTGCCCAGCAACCAGGGCAAGGGCGCCGCCGTGATGGCCGGCTTTCGCGAGGCAGCGCGCCTGGGCTACACCCACGCCCTGCAAGTGGACGCCGATGGTCAGCACGACCTGCGCGAAGTCGAGACCTTTATCCACACCTCACGCCAGCATCCCGACGCCGTTATCTGCGGCTACCCCGAATACGACGACAGCGTGCCCAAGGGTCGCCTGTACGCACGTTACCTGACCCACGTGTGGGTGTGGATCAATACCCTGTCGCTTGAGATTCGCGACTCGATGTGCGGCTTTCGCGTGTACCCGCTGGCGCCGACCCTGGCGCTGATGGACTCGGCCTACATCGGCACGCACATGGATTTCGACTCGGACATCCTGGTACGCCTGGCCTGGCGCAACCAGCCTATGCGTTGGCTGCCCACCCAGGTGCACTACCCCGCCGACGGCCTGTCGCACTTTCGCTTGTTGCGTGACAACCTGCGCATCAGCGCCATGCACACGCGGTTGTTCTTCGGCATGCTCGTGCGCGCGCCGATGATCCTGTGGCGACGGTGGCAAGCATGAACGACAGCACCAAACATTGGGCCGACCGCGAGGAACGCGGCAGCTTCTGGCTGATGAAATTCACCGCGGTCGCGGTCAAAGTCCTCGGCCGTCGCCTATTGAGCCCGTTGCTCTACAGCATCGTCTTTTACTTCTTCCTGTTCGGCCGCACCGCACGCCACAGCGCGTGGCAATACCAGCAGCGGCTGGCGCAATGGAGCGGGCGCGATGACTTGCTGCCGAGCCACCGCACCGTCTTTGCCCAGTTCATGGCCTTCGCCGATTCGCTGCTGGACAAGCTGGACGTGTGGAACGGCAAGCTGCGCCTGGAGCAAATCGAGATCAACGACCCGGCGCAGTTGCGCAGCCAACTGCGTGGCGAGCGCGGGCAGATGCTGGTGGGTGCGCACCTGGGTAACCTGGAAGTGTGCCGCGCCCTGGCGGAAATGGGTGAACAGGTCACCATGAACGTGCTGGTGCACACCAAGCACGCCGAGCGTTTCAACCGCCTGCTGGGCGAGGCCGGCGCGACCCATTTGCGCCTGATTCAGGTGAGCGAACTGGACCCGGCCACCATGCTGCTGCTCAGCCAGCGCCTGGACGATGGCGAGTGGCTGGCGATTGCCGGCGACCGCATCCCGCTGCACGGCGGGCGTACGGTGCGCGTGGACTTCCTCGGCCATACGGCGGCATTTCCCCAAGGCCCATGGCTGCTGGCGGGCTTGCTCAAGTGCCCGGTCAATCTGCTGATGTGTCTTAAGCACCAGGGCCGCTATCGCCTGACTATCGAGCCCTTTGCCGATTTGATCGAGTGGAAGCGCAGTACCCGCGAGCAGGTCATCGCCCTGTGGACCGCCCGCTACGCCGCACGCTTGGGCCAGTTCTGCCTGCAAGCGCCCCAACAATGGTTCAACTTTTACCCTTTCTGGAAGACCGATGACGACGCCTCTTGAGCCCATCACCTTTGGTGAACGCCCCCTGCGCATCGAAGACGTGCTGGCCCTGGCCAACCGCCAGGTACCCACTCGCCTGCAGGACGATGCCGCGTACCGCCAACGCATCGCCAAGGGCGCGCAGTTCCTCGACTCGCTGCTGGACAAGGAAGGCGTGATCTACGGCGTGACCACCGGCTACGGCGACTCCTGCGTAGTGGCGGTGCCGCTGGAGCACGTCGAAGCCTTGCCGCGTCATCTGTACACCTTTCACGGTTGCGGCCTGGGCAAGTTGCTCGACGCCCAAGCCACCCGTGCCGTGCTGGCGGCGCGTTTGCAGTCGCTGTGCCATGGCGTATCGGGCGTACGCGTGGAGCTGCTGGAGCGCTTGCACGCCTTCCTCGAACACGATGTGCTGCCACTGATCCCGGAAGAAGGCTCGGTGGGTGCCAGTGGTGATCTGACGCCGCTGTCCTACGTGGCCGCGACCTTGTCCGGCGAGCGCGAGGTGCTATTCCGTGGTGAACGCCGTCCGGCGGCCGACGTTCACCGCGAGCTGGGCTGGGAGCCGTTGGTCCTGCGCCCCAAGGAAGCCCTGGCACTGATGAACGGCACCGCGGTGATGACCGGCCTGGCCTGCCTGGCCTTCGCCCGCGCCGACTACCTGCTGCACCTGGCGACGCGCATCACCGCGCTCAATGTGGTGGCGCTGCAAGGCAACCCGGAACACTTCGACGAGCGCCTCTTCGCCGCCAAGCCGCACCCAGGGCAGATGCAAGTGGCTGCGTGGCTGCGCCACGACCTGGCGATCGATGCACCGACCGCACCGCTGCATCGCTTGCAGGATCGCTATTCGCTGCGCTGCGCACCCCACGTACTCGGCGTGCTGGCCGATAGCTTGAGCTGGCTGCGCTCGTTCATCGAAATCGAGCTCAACAGCGCCAACGACAACCCGATCATCGACGCTGAAGAAGAACGCGTGCTGCATGGCGGGCACTTCTACGGTGGGCATATCGCCTTCGCCATGGACAGCCTCAAAACCCTGGTGGCCAACGTTGCCGACCTGCTCGACCGCCAGCTCGCACTGTTGGTGGACGTGCGTTACAACCATGGCCTGCCGAGCAACCTGTCGGGCGCCCCGGCTGATCGCGCGATGATCAACCATGGCTTCAAGGCCGTGCAGATCGGCACCAGCGCCTGGACCGCCGAAGCGCTGAAAAACACCATGCCGGCCAGCGTGTTCTCACGCTCTACCGAGTGCCACAACCAGGACAAGGTGAGCATGGGCACCATCGCTGCCCGCGATGCGATCCGCGTGCTGGAGTTGACCGAACAGGTGGCCGCCGCGACCCTGCTCGCCGCCAACCAGGGCGTGTGGCTGCGCGCCCAGGCCGAGGATGCCCGCCCACTGCCACCGGCACTGGCCGCGATGCACGCGGAACTGGCCCAGGACTTTGCGCCGGTCATCGAAGACCGCGCCTTGGAAGGCGAACTGCGCCTGTGCCTGCAACGCATCGCCGCGCAACACTGGAGGCTGCATGCGTAGCCCCGGCGTGTTGCACAGCGACACTGAAATCCTCGTGCCGTTTTTCGACATCGATACCATGAACGTGGTGTGGCACGGGCATTACGTGAAGTACCTTGAAGTGGCGCGCTGTGCGTTGCTGGACAAGATCGGCCATAACTACGCGGCGATGCTCGAAGCCGGCTATGCGTGGCCGGTGATCGACATGCAGCTACGCTATGTACGCGGCGCGACCTTCGGCCAGACCATCAATGTGCGCGCCAGCCTGGTGGAATGGGAGAACCGTTTGAAGGTGAACTACCTGATTACCGACCTGGCCAGCGGCGAACGCTTGACCCGCGCCAGCACCGTGCAAGTAGCGGTGGAAATCGCCAGCCGCGAAATGCAGCTGGCCTCGCCCAAAGTCTTCACCGACGCCGTAGAGAGAGCCTTGAAATGAGATCCCCTGTGGGAGCGGGCTTGCCCGCGATGGACGTTAACGATAACGCAGGTCGCCTGACGCTGCGCAGCGCCCTCAGGTTCTTCGCGGGCAAGCCCGCGCCCACATTGATCGCGTTGTTGCTGAGCTTCAGCGCCCACGCCTTCGACCTCCAGCAGTTGAGCGATCAGCTTGCCAAACCCTCCGTGATCCACGGCAACTTCACCCAGGAAAAACACCTGCGCGCCCTGCCCCAGCCATTGGTGAGCAAGGGCACCTTCGTGCTCGCCAAGGATCAAGGCCTGCTGTGGCTGTTGAAAAGCCCGCTGCAACAGGACTACCGCATTACAGCCCAGGGCATTGCCCGCCGCGATGCCAATGGCTGGCAACTACTGCCAAACAAGAGTGCCGGCGCCGAACAGAATCGTTTGTTCCTGGCAGTACTGCAGGGCGACAGCAGTGGCCTGCAGCGCGACTTCGACCTGCAACTGCAAGGCGAGGCCCAACAATGGAAGCTCACGCTGACCCCACGCTCACTGCTGCTCAAGCAAGTCTTCACCCAGATCAATATCGACGGCGGCGCACTGGTGCGCACCATTGAACTGCTGGAAACCCAAGGCGACAGCACGCTGTTGCGCATGCAGGACAATACCGCCGACCAGCCGTTGAGCAATGCGGAGCAACACGACTTTGCCCAGTGAGCGCCTGCTGCCGCGCCTGTTCCTGACCTTGCTGGTGGCCGTGCTGGCCCTGGCAGGCTGGCAGTGGCGTGATGGCGCGCCGTTGTCGGCCAACCTGATGGAACTGGTGCCCGGCAGCACGCCGGACGCCTTGGAACTGCAAGCCGAACAGCGCATGCAAGAGCCGCTCAACCGCGAAATGCTGGTACTGGTGGGGCATGCCGACCGCCAGCAAGCGGTGGCCGTGGCGCAGCAACTGGGTGAGCGTTGGCAGGCCAGCGGCCTGTTTGAAAAGGTGCAGTGGAACCTGCAAGCCGACTTGCCAGCGTTGCGCGAACAACTGCTGCGTGGGCGTTTGTCGATGCTCTCGTCCAAGGACCGCGAACAACTGATCCAGCAGCCTGAGGCGTTCATCCAGCAACGCGTGCAATCGCTGTTCGACCCCTTCACCGGTTTCAGCCTGGTACCAAGCCAGGACGATTGGCTCGGCCTGACCGGGCGCATCCAGAACAGCCAGCCGCAACACGGTGCGGTGCAAATGGACATCGGCAGCGGCGCCTTGATCGCCGATGCCGACGGCAAGAGTTGGGTGCTACTGCGAGCGCGCACTACCGGCAACGCCTTCGATATGAAGCTGCCGCTGCAAGTGGCGGACTTGCTGAAGGCCAGCCGCGAGCAAGCCGGCGCACACGGCGCGCAACTGCTCGCCGCCAGCGGTTTACTCTATGCGGCCAACGGGCAGCAGCAGGCCACGCGGGAAATGACCTGGGTCGGCGGCGGCGCCACCCTGGGCATCCTGTTATTGCTGCTGCTGGCGTTCCGACGCTGGCGGGTGCTGCTGGCGTTCGTGCCGGTACTGGTGGGCATGCTGTTTGGCGCGGTGGCATGTGTGGCGCTGTTTGGGCATATGCATGTGATGACCCTGGTGCTGGGTTCCAGCCTGATCGGCGTGGCGGTGGATTACCCACTGCACTACCTGTCCAAAAGCTGGAGCCTGCAACCCTGGCGCAGTTGGCCGGCGTTGCGCCTGACCCTGCCAGGGCTGAGCCTGAGCCTGGCCACCAGCGCTATCGGCTACCTGGCGCTGGCCTGGACGCCGTTCCCGGCGCTGACCCAGATTGCAGTGTTTTCGGCTGCCGGTTTGGTCGGTGCCTATTTGTGTGCCGTGTGCCTGTTGCCCGCGCTGCTCAAGGGCGTGGAACTGCGCCCGGCGCAATGGCCGCTGCGTGTCGCTCAAGGCCTATGGCAGCTGCGCACGGCCTTGCTCAAACGCGTGCCCAGTTCGGTACTGCTGGTGTGGGTGCTGCTGTTCTGCGCGGCGGGCCTCTGGCAACTGAACACTAAAAACGATATCCGCCAATGGATCGGTGCACCGCCGCAGTTGCTGCAGGAAGCCCAGGCCGTGGCGCGCATCACCGGGTTCCAGCCCACAAGCCAGTTTTTCCTGGTGCGGGCGGACAATCAGCAGCAGTTGCTGGAACGCCAGGCCGCCCTGGGCAAACGCTTGAACCAGTTGGTACAGATGGACAAGCTTCAGGGCTACCTGGCGCTCAATCAACTGGTCAACCTCCCCGCCGAACAACAACAGTTGCGCGAGGCGCTGAACAACCTGGCGCTACACTGGCAACCGCTACTGGACCTCGGCGTGCCCCTCAGTGCCCTGCAAGCCGAAGTGGCGCAATTGCAGGCGCTGCCTACCGCAGACATCGACGCCGCACTGCAAGGCCCGCTGGCCGAGCCGTGGCGCACGCTGTGGCTGGGCCCGGTGGACGGTGGCGTGGCGGCCATGGTCAGCCTGCAAGGCTTGAACAACCCGGCGCTGCTGCGGGTGCAGGCGCTGGACTTGCCCGGTGTGCAACTGGTCGACCGCCTGGGCGACTTGAACCGCGTATTTGCCGACACGCAGATCAGCGCTGCCGAATTGAAGTTGCTGTCTTGCGTGCTGATCGTGCTATTGCTGATTGCGCCCTTCGGCGTTGGCGGCGCCTTGCGTATCGTCGCCCTGCCGCTGCTGGCCGCGTTGTGCAGCCTGGCCAGCCTCGGTTGGCTGGGCCAGCCGCTGACTTTGTTCAGCCTGTTTGGCCTGCTGCTGGTCACGGCCATCAGCGTCGACTATGCGATTTTGATGCGCGAGCAGATCGGCGGCCCTGCCGTCAGCCTGTTGGGAACACTGCTGGCAGCGCTGACGACTTGGTTGTCGTTCGGCCTGCTGGCGGTCTCCAGTACACCGGCCGTGAGTAATTTCGGCTTGTCGGTCAGCCTGGGCCTGGCGTTCAGCTTTATGCTGGCACCCTGGGCCGGCCGGCAGAAACACGCCTTATGAATGTGATTAGCGCCTATGCGGCAAGGAGCCCTCGTGCCCACAGTTGAAATGGAACGTCGCCAGGTGGTGGTGATCGGTGCCGGGCCTTCCGGTGCCATCGCGGCCGCGCTGTTAAAGCGCAAAGGGCATGATGTATTGATCATCGAGCGCGAGCATTTCCCGCGTTTCTCGATTGGCGAAAGCCTGCTGTCGCACTGCATCGACTTTATCGAAGAAGCCGGCATGCTCGACGCTGTGCAAGCTGCAGGCTTCCAGGTAAAAACCGGCGCGGCCTTCGCCTGGGGCGAGCGCTACAGTGCCTTTGATTTCAGCGACACCTTCAGCAACGGCAAGCCCACCACCTTCCAGGTGCAGCGCGGCGAGTTCGACAAATTGCTGGCCGACCAGGCGGCACTGCAAGGCGTGGAAATCCGCTATGGCCAAACCATTGTCGGCGTGGATTTTTCTGCCGAGAGCCGGTATTTGCATGTGCGCCGCCAGAATGGCAGCGAGTACCACCTCAAGGCGAGGTTCGTGCTCGATGCCAGTGGCTATGGCCGTGTGTTGCCACGCCTGCTGGACCTGGAAGCACCGTCGAATTTCCCGCTGCGCCAGGCCGTATTCACCCACGTCGAGGACCGTATCGAACACCCAGGCTTTGACCGCAGCAAAATCCTGGTGACCACTCACCCGACCCAGCGCGATATCTGGTTCTGGACCATCCCGTTCAGTAATGGCCGTTGTTCGGTGGGCGTGGTTGCGGCCAAGGAGCATTTCGAGGGTGCCGACAGCGACCTCGACGCCTGCCTGCGCGACTTTATCGAGCAAACCCCAAGCCTGTCCGGCGTGCTGCAAAATGCCGTCTGGGACACCCCGGCGCGCACCATCGGCGGCTACTCGGCCAACGTCAAAACCCTGCACGGCCCAGGCTTTGCGCTACTGGGCAATGCGGCGGAGTTCCTCGACCCGGTGTTCTCTTCCGGCGTGACCATTGCCATGCGTTCGGCGAGCATGGCCGCAGGGGTGCTGCACCGCCAATTGAGCGGCGAAACAGTGGACTGGCAAACCGAGTTCGCCGAACCGCTCAAGCGCGGTGTCGATACCTTCCGTTGCTACGTCGAAGGCTGGTATGCGGGCACGTTCCAGGACGTGATTTTCCATCCTGGCAGTTCACCGGAGATTCGCCGCATGATCAGCTCTATCCTGGCCGGTTACGCCTGGGATGAACGCAACCCGTTTGTCAGCGAGCCGAAACGGCGCTTGCGGATGTTGTCGGATATTTGTGCGAGTGAAGCGGTATGAGCAGCCCGGGCGTCGAAAAAAACTACCTGAGTCAAAACTACGTCGAAGAAACCAAGTTCGGTTTCTGGTTCCTGCGCAGCCATACCTGGCAGCATCACGTGTTGCGCGTGGCGATCAATGACCTGCGCAGCCTGTTCAGCGAGCCGCTGCCGGTGGCGCCGGTGTTGCTGGATGCCGGTTGCGGCCAAGGCAAATCCTTCCAGTTGCTGCATCAGGTATTTGCGCCTTCGCGCCTGATCGGCCTGGATGCGGACCCTCACAGCCTGGCACTGAGCCGAGAAGAAGCCGCGCGGCTGGGCCTGGACGTCGAGCTGATCGGCAGCGACTGCGCAACCCTCAACCTAGCGGATGCCAGCGTCGATATCCTGTTCTGCCACCAGACCTTCCATCATCTGGTGGAACAACATCGCGCACTCAAGGAGTTCTATCGGGTGCTCAAGCCGGGCGGCTATCTGCTGTTTGCCGAATCCACCGAAGCCTACATCGACACCTGGGTGATTCGCTGGCTGTTTCGCCACCCGATGCATGTGCAAAAGAGCGCCGAAGAGTACTTGGAGATGCTGCGCGAGCAGGGCTTTGAGTTCGCTGCACAGAACATTTCGTACCCTTACTTGTGGTGGAGCCGTTCCAGTGACTTCGGCCTGCTGGAACGCTGGGGCCTGCGCAAGGCACCGCCCGTGGGCCAGCGCGAGGAAACCCTGGTCAACTGCGTAGCGCGTAAACCTGTGGAGAATGCGGCCCCATGATGCGCCTGCTGTTGATAAGTTGCCTGCTGCTGCTCGGCGCCTGCGCCAGCCAGGCACCGTTGCCGGAAAAAATCCCGGCCCTGGCCTTGCCGATGCAACTGCATGTGCAGCGCCTGGCGGACGGCCAGAGCCAGGACTGGCTGCTGGTGATCCAGCGCGAAGGCCGCGCGATTCGCTGGTCGATGATGGACCCGCTGGGCATTCCCCAGGCCCGGCAAAAACTGCTTGATGGGCAGTGGCAGGCCGACGGGTTGCTGCCGCCCAATCCCCAGGCACGGGAGTTGTTTGCCGCGCTGCTGTTTGCCCTGACCCCGGCTGGTGATGTGCCCGCGTTGTATCCGCACGCTCAGGCGATGGACCTGACGCGCACGCTGCCGAGCCACTGGCAAATCATCTATCAGTCTTCCGAGGTGTTCAGCGTGAACATGGCCGGCCAGCCGCTGAGTTACCGCATCACCCCGCTGGGTGTGAGCCGATGACCGCCTACCTCAATGCCCTTGGCGTGATCTGTGCCCTTGGCCGTGGCCAGGCCGAGGTCAGCCGTAACCTGTTCGCCGGCGATTGCTCAGGCATGCGCGCCGAAAGCGGCTGGGTGCCGGAGCGCGTAGTGCCGGTGGCCGCCGTACAGGGCGAGCTGGCAAGCCTGCCCCCAGAGCTGGCCGAGCAAAGCAGCCGCAATAACCAGTTGCTGCTGGAAGCGGCGCTGCAGATCAAGGATGAGATTCGTCAGGCCATCCAGACCTACGGCCCTGGCCGGGTCGGGGTTGTGCTCGGCACCAGCACCTCGGGCATTGACGAAGCCAGCCGTGGCATTGCCCATTACCTGCAAAACACGCAGTTCCCCGCTGACTACGATTACCAGCAACAGGAACTCAGCGCCCCGGCCAACTTCCTCGCCGACTGGTTGGACGTGAGCGGCCCGGCCTATGTGATTTCCACCGCCTGCACCTCCAGCGCCCGAGCATTGATGAGCGCCCAGCGCCTGTTGGACCTGGGGGTGTGCGATGCGGTGATCTGCGGCGGCGTGGACAGCCTGTGCAAGCTGACACTGAACGGGTTTACCGCGCTGGAAGCCGTGTCTGCGGAGCGCTGTAATCCGTTCTCGGTGAACCGCAACGGCATCAATATCGGTGAAGCGGCGGTGCTGTTCCTGATGAGCCGCGAGCCGGCCCCCATCGCCTTGCTGGGCAGCGGCGCCAGTTGCGACGCGCACCATATCTCTGCGCCCGAGCCCAGCGGCAAGGGCGCGTTGCTGGCCATGCGCAAGGCCCTGGCCAGTGCAAAGCTTTCGCCCGAGCAGATCGGCTACCTGAACCTGCACGGCACCGCAACCCAACACAACGACGCCATGGAAAGCCTGGCGGTCGCCAGCCTGTTTCCAGGCGGCGTCGCCTGCTCATCGACCAAGCCCATGACCGGCCACACCCTCGGCGCTGCCGGGGCACTGGAAGCCGCGTTCTGCTGGCTGAGCCTGACCCATCGCCTGCTGCCACCCCACGTATGGGACGGCCACCCCGACCCGGCGCTGCCCGCGTTGCAATGGGCGCGCAGCGGCGACAGCTTGAAAAAACCCTGCCTGATGAGCAACTCGTTTGCCTTCGGCGGTAACAATGTCAGCCTGATAATCGCAGAGGCCCCATGATCGATTGGCCACTTGCCGAACTGCTGCCCCATGCGGGCGACATGATCCTGATCGACCAGGTGCTGTCGTTCGATGAAGAGCAGATCCACACCCGCGTCACCATCAAGCCCGGCGGCCTGTTCAACCGTGCTGACGGTAGCCTGCCCGCCTGGGTCGGCATCGAGCTGATGGCGCAAAGCGTCGCCGCCTATGCCGGTTGCCATGCACGCCAGCAAGGCAAGGCCGTGGAACTCGGTTTCCTGTTGGGCACACGTAAGTTCGAGTGCAACGTGGAGCACTTTCCGGCCGGCCTCGAGCTGAATATCCACGGCCTGCGCTCCCTGGAAGACGACAACGGCATGGGCGTGTTCGAATGCCACCTCACCGGCGACGGTATCCAGGCCAGCGCGCGCTTGAACGTATTTCGACCGCCCCAGGCGGCCAACTATTTAGATGAATCGAAGGACGAAACGCCATGACTGAATCCGTACTGGTCACCGGCTCCAGCCGTGGTATCGGCCGCGCCATTGCCCTGCGCCTGGCCCAGGCCGGCCATGACATCGTGCTGCATTGCCGCAGCGGCCGTGCCGAAGCCGACGCGGTACAGCTCGAGGTCCAAGCCCTGGGGCGCGAGGCACGCGTGCTGCAGTTCGACGTGGCGGATCGCGCTGCGTGCAAAGAGATCCTTGAGGCCGATGTGGAGCAGCATGGCGCCTATTACGGCGTGGTGCTCAATGCCGGCCTGACCCGCGACGGCGCCTTTCCTGCGCTGTCGGAAGACGATTGGGATGTGGTGATGCGCACCAACCTGGATGGTTTCTACAACGTGCTGCACCCGGTGATGATGCCGATGATTCGGCGCCGCGCCGCCGGGCGTATCGTGTGTATCACCTCGGTGTCCGGGCTGATCGGCAACCGCGGCCAGGTCAACTACAGCGCCTCCAAAGCCGGCTTGATCGGTGCGGCCAAGGCGCTGGCCATTGAATTGGGCAAGCGCAAGATCACCGTCAACTGCGTGGCGCCGGGCCTGATCGACACCGCGATGCTGGATGAAAACGTGCCGGTAGAAGAACTGATGAAAATGATCCCGGCCCAACGCATGGGCACGCCGGAAGAAGTCGCTGGCGCCGTGAACTTCCTGATGTCCGCCGAAGCCGGCTATATCACGCGCCAGGTGCTGGCCGTAAACGGGGGCCTGTGCTGATGAAGCGCGTTGTCGTCACCGGCATGGCCGGCGTGACCTCCCTGGGCAGCGACTGGGACACCATCGCCGCGAACTTTCGCGCCAACCGCAGCGGCATTCGGCGCATGGATGAGTGGGACCGTTTCACCGAACTGAACACCCGCCTGGCCGGCCCTATCGACGATTTCGTCGTGCCCGCTCACTGGACGCGCAAACAACTGCGCAGCATGGGCCGCGTCTCGCGCCTGGCGGTGTGGGCGGCCGAGCAGGCGTTGCGGGACGCCGGCTTGCTGGGTGACGAGTCGATCAAGGACGGGCGCATGGGCGTGGCCTGTGGCTCGTCCACCGGCAGCACCGATGAGATCAAGGCGTTCGGCAATATGCTGCTCAACTCGGTGGCCGAGGGGCTCAATGCCAACTCCTATGTGCGCATGATGCCGCACACCACGGCGGCAAATATCAGCATCTTCTTTGGCCTCACGGGCCGGCTGATTCCTACCTCCAGCGCCTGCACCAGCGGCAGCCAGGGCATCGGCTACGCCTATGAGGCAATCAAGTTCGGGCGCCTGCCGTTGATGCTTGCGGGCGGCGCAGAAGAACTGTGCCCCACCGAAGCCATGGTGTTCGATGCGCTGTACGCCACCAGCCTGAAAAACGATGCGCCGCAAACCAGCCCTCGTCCCTACGACAGCGGCCGCGACGGCCTGGTGATCGGTGAAGGTGGCGGCATGTTGGTGCTCGAAGAGTTGGAACACGCACTCGCGCGAGGCGCGCATATTCATGCGGAGCTGGTCGGCTTCGGCAGCAACGCCGACGGCCAGCACACCACCCGCCCGGAACAGAAAACCATGCGCCGCGCCATGGAGCTGGCCCTGGAAGACGCAGGTCTTGAACCGTCCGCCATCGGCTACGTGAACGGCCATGGCACGGCTACCGATCAGGGCGACATCGCCGAAACCCTGGCCACCAGCAGCCTGTTTGGCAGCCGTATGCCGATCAGTTCGCAGAAAAGTTTCCTGGGGCACACCTTGGGCGCGTGCGGGGCGTTGGAATCGTGGTTCAGCATCGAGATGATGAACCGCGACCAGTACGTGCACACCTTCAACCTGGACGCGGTCGACCCGCAATGCGGCGAGCTGGACTACCTGCAAGGTGGCTTTCGCCAGATGCACAACGACTACGTGATGAACAACAACTTTGCCTTCGGCGGGGTCAACACCTCGTTGATCTTCCGCCGCTGGGCCTGACTTTTTAATCGATTGGAGAAAACGGAATGTCTTCCCTGCTACGCGCTGCCCTGATCACCCTGGCCCTGCTGACCACGGCTGGCTGCACCAGCAAACCCGTGCTCAACACCCAGCATGAGTTACCGGCCACAAGCCAGGTCAGCGAAGAAAAAATGAAGCAAGTGATCGTCGCCGCCCTGCAAAAACGCGAGTGGACGGTACAACGCCTGAGCCCACAACTGGTGCAGGCCGAGATCACCGTGCGCGGCCAGTTCTACGCCGCCATCGACATCCGCTACACCCGCAACAGCTACGCCATCACCTACCGCGACAGCCGCGACCTGGGCTACAAGGACGGTAAGATCCATCGCAACTACAACCGCTGGGTGAGCATGCTGGATCGGGATATTCTGGCGGGGTTGCGTACTTACAGCGTGAATGAAGCAAATACTTCGCCGCAAAACTGACCCCCTTGTGGCGAGGGAGCTTGCTCCCGCTGGACTGCGCAGCAGGCCCATTTTTTAGGGCCGCTACGCGACCCAGTGGGAGCAAGCTCCCTCGCCACAGGTTATTGAGCGGCCTTACGCGTCAACAACTCCACAAACCCTTTCGCCATTGGCGTTTGCGCGCCCTTGCGCTGCACCAGCCACACCGCCGTCACCGCCTGCGGGTCGAGCAAGGTGCGATAGACCACGCCGTCAATGCGGATGCGCTGGTAAGACGCCGGCAACACCGACACCCCCAACCCCGCCGCCACCAGGCCGATGATGGTCATTGCTTCCCCTGCTTCCTGGGCAAAGTGCGGGCTGAACCCGGCGTCGCGGGCCAGGTTGAGCAACTGCGCGTACAAGCCGCTGCCGTAACTGCGCGGGAAGAACACAAAAGGCTCCTCGGCCAATTGCTCCAGATGCAAGCCGCGCTCGCTGCCGTGGGCCAATGGGTGGCCGGCGCTCAGTACCGCGACTAATGGCTCGCGCATCAACTCGATCACGTTCAGTGAGTCGGGCAAGGGCAAAGGCCGCATCAACCCAACCTGAATCGACTCGTCCACCAGCGACTCGGCCACTTGGGTGCTGCTCATTTCTTGCAGGTTCAGATGCACCGCCGGGAATGCCTGGCGGAAGGCAAAGATCGCCTGGGGAATGCTGGCGTTGAACGGCGCAGACGAGGTGAAGCCGATCTTCAATTCACCCAGTTCCCCCAACTGCGCACGCCGCGCCACATCTGCCGCCTTGTCGACCTGGGCCAGCACCAGCCGTGCCTCTTGCAAGAACAAGCGCCCGGCCTCGCTCAGCTCGACCCGACGATTGGTACGCTCGAACAAGCGTGCGCCCAGCTCGTGTTCCAGCGCCTGTATCTGCTGGCTCAGGGGCGGCTGCGAGATGCCCAGCACCTGCGCGGCGCGGCCGAAGTGCAGCTCTTCGGCAACGGCGATGAAGTAGCGCAAATGGCGAAATTCCATGCAAGCCTCATTAGGTCGTAAAAGCTATCAAACAGGTCGAACAATATATTGGAAAGAATCATTAGCCAGCTATATTCTTTTTCGTATTGTCAGTCCTGGCAGACTTTCCTCCCCGAGGTCCCCCGTGAATCCTGCTGTTGCCCCACTTGCCCAACACACCTCGCCCTCAGCCCTTGATGACGTAGTGGCGCAGCTCAACGACGCGTACATCGAAAAAGGCACGCCGATGTTCATGCGCACCGTGCTGGCGCTGTTCTCCGGCGGGTTCGCCACCTTTGCGCTGTTGTATTGCGTGCAGCCGATGATGCCGACGCTGTCCCACGAGTTTTCCATCAATGCCGCGCAGAGCAGCCTGATTCTATCCGTCGCCACCGCGATGCTCGCCTGCGGCCTGCTGATCACCGGGCCGATATCCGACAGGCTGGGGCGCAAGCCGGTGATGGTTGCCGCGTTGTTCTGTGCGGCGCTGGCCACCATCGCCAGCGGCCTGATGCCGAGCTGGGAGGGCATCCTGTTGATGCGCGCACTGGTGGGCCTGTCCTTGAGCGGCCTGGCCGCCGTGGCCATGACCTACCTGAGCGAAGAGATCCACCCACAACACATTGGCCTGGCCATGGGTTTGTACATCGGTGGCAACGCGATTGGCGGCATGAGCGGGCGCCTGATCATCGGCGTGTTGATCGACTTCGTCAGCTGGCACACCGCAATGCTGATCATCGGTGCCCTGGCATTGATCGCCGCCACAGTGTTCTGGAGGATCCTCCCCGAGTCGCGCAACTTCCGCGCCAGCAGCCTCAAGCCGCGCAACCTGGTGGACGGCTTCGTCATGCACTTCAAGGACGCCGGCCTGCCGTGGCTGTTCCTTGAAGCCTTCCTGCTGATGGGCGCCTTCGTGACGATGTTCAACTACATCGGCTATCGCCTGCTGGCCTCACCCTATGAGCTGAGCCAGGCGGTGGTTGGCCTGTTGTCAGTGGTGTACCTGTCGGGCATCTACAGCTCGGCCAAGATTGGCTCCCTGGCCGACCGCCTCGGCCGCCGCCGAGTGCTGTGGGCCACCATCGTGCTGATGCTCGCCGGCATGGCGCTGACACTGTTCACCCCGCTGTGGTTGGTGGTGCCGGGCATGCTGATCTTCACCTTCGGCTTTTTCGGCGCCCACTCGGTCGCCAGCAGCTGGATCGGGCGCCGTGCGGTGAAAGCCAAGGGGCAAGCGTCGTCGCTGTACCTATTCTGCTACTACGTGGGGTCGAGCATTGCCGGGACGGCGGGTGGGTTCTTCTGGCACTTTGCCGGGTGGAATGGGATTGGCGGGTTTATCGTCGCGCTGCTGATTGGCGCGTTGCTGGTGGCGTTGAAGCTGGCGAAGTTGCCGCCACTGGGAAATATGCAGACCTGACGCGATTGGCTTTATGTGGGAGCTGGCTTGCCTGCGATGGCGGTGTTGAATTCGACCGCCGCCATCGCAGGCAAGCCAGCTCCCACAGTTTGTTTTGCGTTTTACTCGTGGTACTGCGCCGACAGTTCGTGCACTGCGCGCAAGAACGCACCCGCGTGCTCCGGGTTCACTTCCGGGGTGATACCGTGGCCAAGGTTGAACACGTGGCCACTGCCTTTGCCGTAGCTAGCCAGGATGCGCCCTACTTCGGCGCGGATCGCTTCTGGCTTGGCGTACAGCACGGTCGGGTCCATGTTGCCTTGCAGGGCCACCTGGTTGCCGACGCGACGGCGCGCTTCGCCGAGGTCACAGGTCCAGTCCAGGCCCAGTGCATCGGCGCCCGCGTCGGCGATGCTTTCCAGCCACAGGCCGCCGCCCTTGGTGAACATGATCACCGGCACTTTACGGCCTTCGTGTTCGCGGATCAGGCCGCTGACGATCTTGCGCATGTAGGCCAGGGAGAACTCCTGGTACGCCGCCGCCGACAGGTTGCCGCCCCAGGTGTCGAAAATCTGTACCGCTTGGGCGCCCGCCATGATCTGGCCGTTGAGGTAGGAGGTGACCGACTGCGCCAGCTTGTCCAGCAACAGGTGCATGGCTTGCGGGTTGTCGTAGAGCATGGCCTTGGTCTTGCGGAAGTCTTTCGACGAGCCGCCTTCGACCATATAGGTGGCCAGGGTCCATGGGCTGCCAGAAAAGCCGATCAGCGGCACACGGCCGTTAAGCTCGCGGCGGATGGTGCTCACGGCGTCCATCACGTAGCCCAGGTCTTTGTGTGGATCAGGGATCGGCAGGGCTTCGATATCGGCCAGGGTGCTCACGACTTTCTTGAAGCGCGGGCCTTCGCCGGTTTCGAAGTACAGGCCTTGGCCCATGGCGTCGGGGATGGTGAGGATATCGGAGAAGAGGATGGCCGCGTCCAGTTGTGGGTAGCGGTCCAGCGGCTGCATCGTGACTTCGCAGGCGAACTCCGGGTTCATGCACAGGCTCATGAAATCGCCCGCATTGGCGCGACTGGCGCGGTATTCCGGCAGGTAGCGACCGGCTTGACGCATCATCCACACCGGGGTGACGTCTACGGGTTGCTTGAGCAGGGCACGAAGGAAACGGTCGTTCTTGAGGGCAGTCATGTCGGCATCCGCAAAAAAAGTGCGGGCATTTTCTCAGAGCGCGACGCAAAAGGCACGGAATGCGCCGTGCCTTTTGTCTATCGGGTCAATTTGTCGCGGCAATGCCGCCGCAGGATCGTTCCCACGCTCCGCGTGGTAACGCCTCCTGTGACGCTCCGCGTCATGCTGTTCGGGACGCGGAGCGTCCCTGGCGGCATTCCCACGCGGAGCGTGGGAACGATCATCAGACTTGCAGGTAGTCCAGGATGCCTTCGGCGGCGTTACGGCCTTCGAAGATCGCGGTGACCACCAGGTCCGACCCGCGCACCATGTCGCCACCGGCGAAGATCTTCGGGTTGCTGGTCTGGTGCTTGTACTGGCCTTGCTCCGGGGCGACGACGCGGCCCTGGCTGTCGGTCTGGATCTCGAACTGCTCGAACCACGGTGCCGGGCTTGGGCGGAAACCGAAGGCGATGACCACGGCGTCAGCCGGGATGATTTCTTCGGAACCCGGGATCGGCTCGGGGCTGCGACGGCCACGGGCATCCGGCTCGCCGAGACGGGTCTCGACCACCTTCACACCTTCGACGCGGTCTTCACCGACGATGGCGATCGGCTGGCGGTTGTAGAGGAATTTCACGCCTTCTTCCTTGGCGTTCTTCACCTCTTTGCGCGAGCCGGGCATGTTGGCTTCGTCACGGCGATAAGCACAGGTCACCGACTTGGCGCCCTGGCGGATCGAGGTGCGGTTGCAGTCCATCGCGGTGTCGCCACCGCCCAGCACCACGACCTTCTTGCCCTTCATATCGACGAAATCTTCCGGCGACTTTTCAAAGCCCAGGTTGCGGTTGACGTTGGCGATCAGGAAGTCGAGCGCGTCATACACGCCTGGCAAGTCCTCACCGGCAAAGCCGCCCTTCATGTAAGTGTAGGTGCCCATGCCCATGAACACCGCATCGTATTCGGCGAGCAGTTGCTCCATGGTGATGTCTTTGCCGATTTCGGTATTGAGACGGAACTCGATACCCATGCCGGTGAACACTTCACGACGGTGGCTCAGTACGGTTTTTTCCAGCTTGAACTCGGGAATGCCGAAGGTCAGCAAGCCACCGATTTCCGGATTCTTGTCGAACACCACCGGAGTCACGCCGCCACGCACCAACACGTCGGCACACCCTAGGCCAGCAGGGCCCGCACCGATGATCGCGACGCGCTTGCCGGTTGGCTTGACCTTGGACATGTCCGGGCGCCAGCCCATGGCGAACGCGGTGTCGGTGATGTACTTCTCCACCGAACCGATGGTCACCGCGCCGAAGCCGTCGTTGAGGGTGCAGGCCCCTTCACACAGCCGGTCTTGCGGACACACCCGGCCGCAGACTTCCGGCAGGGTATTGGTCTGGTGAGACAGCTCGGCGGCGGCGAGGATGTTGCCCTCGGCCACCAGCTTGAGCCAGTTGGGAATGAAGTTGTGCACCGGGCACTTCCATTCGCAATACGGGTTACCGCAACCCAGGCAGCGATGGGCCTGGTCGGCCGAGTGCTGGGGTTTGAAGGGTTCGTAGATTTCCACGAACTCTTTCTTGCGTTGACGCAACAGTTTCTTCTTCGGATCTTTGCGCCCGACATCGATGAACTGGAAGTCGTTATTCAGACGTTCAGCCATGTTAAAACCTCATCAAACTGTTCAGGCGCATATCACTGCGGGTTGGCACGGATGCTGGAAAGCAACGATTTCAGGTTGGCAGCCTTGGGCTTGACCAGCCAGAAACGACGCAGGTAATCATCGAGGTTTTCGGCGAGGTTACGACCCCATTCGCTGCCGGTTTCCTCGACGTACTCGTCCAGCACGTGCTGCAAGTGGTTCCGGTAGGACTCCATGGCTTCGCCGCTGATGCGCTGGATCTCGACCAACTCGTGGTTGACCTTGTCGACGAAGGTGTTGTCCTGGTCGAGCACGTAGGCGAAACCGCCGGTCATGCCCGAACCGAAGTTGTAACCGGTCTTGCCCAGTACCGCGACAAAGCCTCCGGTCATGTACTCGCAGCAGTGATCGCCAGTACCTTCCACCACGGTGTGGGCACCGGAGTTACGCACGGCGAAACGCTCACCGGCGGTACCTGCGGCAAACAGCTTGCCACCGGTGGCGCCGTACAAGCAGGTGTTGCCAATGATGGCGCTGTCCTGGGTCTTGTACACGCTGCCAGCCGGCGGGACGATGACCAGCTTGCCGCCGGTCATGCCCTTGCCCACGTAGTCGTTGGCGTCGCCTTCCAGGTACATGTGCAGGCCGCCGGCGTTCCACACGCCGAAGCTTTGGCCCGCAGTGCCCTTGAAGCGGAAGGTGATCGGCGCTTTCGCCATGCCCTGGTTGCCGTGCTTGCGTGCGATTTCGCCGGAGATGCGTGCGCCGATGGAACGGTCGCAGTTGCAGATATCCAGGGCGAATTCGCCACCGCTGGCGTCGTTGATCGAGGAGCCGGCCATTTCGACCATTTTCTCGGCCAGCAAGCCTTTGTCGAACGGTGGGTTGCGGTCCACCTGGCAGAACTGTGGCTTGTCTGCCGGGATGTGATCGCTGCCCAACAGCGGGGTGAGGTCCAGATGTTGTTGCTTGGCGGTCTGGCCTTCGAGGATATCCAACAGGTCGGTGCGACCGATCAGCTCTTCCAGCGAACGTACGCCCAGCTTGGCCAGCCACTCACGGGTTTCTTCGGCGACGTAGGTGAAGAAATTCACCACCATGTCGACGGTGCCGATGTAGTGATCCTTGCGCAGTTTTTCGTTCTGAGTCGCTACGCCGGTAGCGCAGTTGTTCAGGTGGCAGATGCGCAGGTATTTGCAGCCCAGGGCGATCATTGGCGCGGTGCCGAAGCCGAAGCTTTCGGCGCCGAGGATCGCGGCCTTGATCACGTCGAGGCCGGTTTTCAGGCCGCCGTCGGTCTGTACTCGCACCTTGCCGCGCAGATCGTTGCCGCGCAGGGTCTGGTGGGTTTCGGCCAGGCCGAGCTCCCACGGTGCACCGGCGTATTTGATCGAGGTCAGCGGCGACGCGCCAGTGCCGCCGTCGTAGCCGGAGATGGTGATCAGGTCGGCATAGGCCTTGGCCACGCCAGCGGCAATGGTGCCGACGCCGGCTTCTGCGACCAGTTTCACCGAGACCAGGGCCTGAGGGTTGACTTGTTTGAGGTCGAAGATCAACTGCGACAAGTCTTCAATCGAGTAGATGTCATGGTGCGGCGGTGGCGAAATCAGGGTCACGCCCGGTACGGCGTAACGCAGCTTGGCGATCAGGCCGTTGACTTTGCCGCCTGGCAGTTGCCCACCCTCACCCGGCTTGGCGCCCTGGGCAACCTTGATCTGCAGCACCTCGGCATTGACCAGGTACTCGGGGGTCACACCAAAGCGGCCGGTGGCCACCTGCTTGATTTTCGAGCTTTTGAGCGTGCCGTAGCGCGCCGGGTCTTCACCGCCTTCGCCGGAGTTGGAACGCGCACCCAGGCGGTTCATGGCTTCGGCCAGGGCTTCGTGAGCTTCCGGCGACAAGGCACCCAGGGAAATACCGGCGGAGTCGAAGCGCTTGAGGATCGATTCCAGCGGCTCGACTTGGCTGATGTCCATCGGCGTGTCCAGGGTCTTCACCTTGAACAAGTCGCGGATCATCGACACCGGGCGGTTATCCACCAGGCTCGTGTATTCCTTGAACTTGGCGTAGTCGCCCTGCTGCACAGCGGCTTGCAGAGTGTTGACCACGTCGGGGTTGTAGGCATGGTATTCGCCACCGTGCACGAACTTGAGCAGGCCACCTTGCTGGATCGGCTTGCGCGCGCTCCAGGCCTCCAAGGCCAGGGCTTTTTGCTCGGCTTCGATGTCGACGAAACGCGCACCTTTGATGCGGCTCGGTACGCCACGGAAACTCAGCTCGCAGACTTCTTCGGACAGACCGATGGCTTCGAACAACTGAGCGCCACGGTACGAGGTGACCGTAGAGATACCCATCTTCGACAGGATCTTCAGCAGGCCCTTGGTGATGCCCTTGCGGTAGTTCTTGAACACCTCATAGAGGTCGCCCAGCACTTCACCGGTACGGATCAGGTCACCCAGCACTTCGTACGCGAGGAACGGGTACACCGCCGAGGCGCCGAAACCGATCAGCACCGCAAAGTGGTGCGGGTCGCGGGCGGTGGCGGTTTCCACGAGGATATTGGAGTCGCAGCGCAGGCCTTTTTCGGTCAGGCGATGGTGCACCGCGCCGGTCGCCAGGGACGCGTGGATCGGCAACTTGCCCGGCGCGATGTGGCGGTCGGTCAGTACGATCTGGGTACGGCCGGCGCGCACGGCTTCTTCAGCCTGGTCAGCAACGTTACGTACAGCCGCTTCAAGGCCCAGGCTCTCGTCGTAGTTCAGGTCGATGATCTGGCGGTCGAAGCCTGGACGCTCCAGGGTCATCAGCGAGCGCCATTTGGCCGGAGAAATGACCGGCGAGCTGAGGATCACGCGGGACGCATGCTCAGGCGATTCCTGGAAGATGTTGCGCTCGGCACCGAGGCACACTTCCAGGGACATCACGATGGCTTCGCGCAGCGGGTCGATCGGTGGGTTGGTCACCTGGGCGAACTGCTGGCGGAAATAGTCGTACGGCGTGCGCACGCGCTGGGACAGCACGGCCATTGGCGTGTCGTCACCCATGGAGCCTACGGCTTCGTAGCCTTGCTCACCGAGTGGGCGCAGCACCTGGTCGCGCTCTTCGAACGTGACCTGATACATCTTCATGTACTGCTTGAGCTGGTCGATGTCGTAGAAAGCCGAACCGTGGTCGTTGTCTTCCATGGTCGCCTGGATGCGCAGGGCGTTCTTGCGCAGCCATTGCTTGTACGGGTGACGCGACTTCAAACGGTTGTCGATGGCGTCGGTGTCGAGGATCTGTCCGGTTTCGGTGTCCACAGCCAGGATCTGGCCAGGGCCGACACGGCCTTTGGCAATCACGTCTTCAGGCTTGTAGTCCCACACGCCGATTTCCGAGGCGAGGGTGATAAAGCCATTGGTGGTGGTGACCCAACGCGCCGGGCGCAGGCCGTTACGGTCGAGCAGGCACACCGCGTAGCGGCCGTCGGTCATGACCACGCCGGCCGGGCCGTCCCACGGTTCCATGTGCATCGAGTTGTACTCGTAGAACGCACGCAGGTCCGGGTCCATGGTCTCGACGTTCTGCCACGCTGGCGGAATGATCATGCGCACGCCACGGAACAGGTCGATGCCACCGGTGACCATCAGCTCAAGCATGTTGTCCATGCTGGAGGAGTCCGAACCCACGCGGTTGACCAGCGGGCCGAGCTCTTCGAGGTCCATCAAATCGTTGGCGAACTTGGTGCGCCGGGCCTGAGCCCAGTTGCGGTTGCCGGTGATGGTGTTGATCTCGCCGTTGTGGGCGAGGAAGCGGAATGGCTGAGCCAGCGGCCATTTCGGCAAGGTGTTGGTGGAGAAGCGCTGGTGGAACACGCAGATTGCGGTTTGCAGGCGCTCATCGCTCAGGTCTGGATAGAAGGCGGTGAGGTCCGCCGGCATCATCAGGCCTTTATAAATGATGGTCTTGTGGGAAAAGCTGCAGATGTAATGGTCGGTGTCGGCGGCGTTGAGCACCGACGAACGACGACGGGAGGTGAACAGCTTGATCGCCATGTCCTGGTCGCTCAGGCCATCGCCGGCGATGAACACTTGTTCGATCTGCGGCAGGCGCTCCAGGGCCAGACGGCCGAGTACGCTGGTGTCGATGGGCACTTTGCGCCAGCCGACGATCTGCAGGCCGGCGGCAACGATCTCGCGGTTCATGTTCTCGCGAGCGGCCTCGGCTTTTACCGGGTCCTGGTTGAAAAACACCATGCCCACGGCGTACTGCTTGGGCAGTTCGACCGCAAATTGCTCTTTGGCGACAGCACGCAGGAACTGGTCGGGCTTTTGAATCAGCAAGCCACAGCCGTCACCGGTCTTGCCGTCGGCGTTGATCCCACCGCGGTGGGTCATGCAGGTCAGGGCCTCGATGGCCGTTTGCAAAAGGGTATGACTGGGTTCGCCCTGCATGTGGGCTATCAGGCCGAAACCGCAGTTATCCTTGAATTCATCGGGTTGGTACAGACCTGCTTTCATAGACACTTTCTCACCAGGCTGCCTCTTATATCGAGGCAAATTTCTTTTCAATTCAACCGGTTACCTTCCACGCCGAACGTACGCCGGCTTAGCGGGGGCAAAAGGGAGGTCATTGTACACACCGACACAGACGCTCACAAATTTAGCGACGAAATGTCGCAAATCTATGTCGCATTTATGAAAGGTTTAAAGCGATATGCTGTGCTAGTCAAAACTTTTTTAATTCTGACCGCTACGACTCAAAAGCCACTGTGACGCAGACACCACAAAGCGCGCGGTCTCGGAAGACTGCACGCACTTGCGGATTTTTTTGAGGTGCCGGGAGGGCGGCCTGGGTAAGGCCGCCGGATCTTCAGCGAGTTGCTGCCAGTTCTTGTTGAACGCTGGCAACAGTGCGAGGCCAAGGTTTACCAGCCTGAACCTTCGCTGGCAAGGCTTTGATGGCAGAATCGGCTGCGGCGCGGCTTGGGAAGCTGCCGTAGGTGATCACGTAGAGAGGCTTGCCGTTGAGCACTTTCTTGAAATAACGGTACTGGCCGCCCTGCTCTTTGACGAACGCCTGGGCGTTAGCTTCGGAGCTGGTGCCGAGGATCTGTACCACAAAGTTGCCGGTAGGCTGGCTGCTGTACCAGCTGCTGCCGGCGGCACCGGCCTTGGCCACGGTGGCGGCTGGTTTTTCAGCAGGCTTGGCGGCTGGCGCTGGAGCCGGCGCTGGTTTTGCTATCGGTGCCGGCTTGGCGGTGGCAACGGTCGGCGCAGGCGTTGGCTTGGCCGCTGGCGCTACCGGTGTGACTGGCGCTACCGGAGTGGCTGGCGTGCCAGCCGGTACGCCCGCAGGTGGCGCGGTGGTGGTCACAGTCGGCGGCGTGGCGCTGGAGCCTTCCACCGGCACTCCGTCGTCGCCTTCGGAGATGCCACCGGCTTCTTCTGCCAGCGGGCCGCGCATCACCGGTTGGCCGACCATCGGCAGGTTGGTCGGTTGGCCGGAGTTGGCAAATTCGACGTTTGGCGTGGGCTTGCCCAATGGCAACTGCGCCTGCTCAGTTGGCGCGCCGGTGGTTGTCGGTGCCTTGTTGCGACCCGGGATCAACCAGGCGGCGGCTACAGCGACCACGACAACGGCGGAAATAGCCAATACGTGCTTCTTAGGCATAGTGAACCCCATCTTTGGACGCTTGACCGCAGAGCGGCTGGCAATCATGGCTTCGATCATCGCATCGCGGGCAACCTGGTTGATGTTTCCAGGCCAGCCATCGGAGCTTTCGTGAATATCAGAGATCTGCGCAGCGGTGAAAAGTTCGATACCCGCCCCGGCGCCTTCAAGGCGTTGTGCCAGGTATTCGCGGGTTTCTTCCTCTTCGTACGGCTGCAACTCGATGACGTGGAACAGCTCCTGCTCACCACTGATCTGCTCCAGATCGGCGATCAGCGACGACTCACCGAACAGGAACACATGCGGGCGACCTTCCGGCGTGCCCGCCGCGAGCGCCAGCAGCGCTTCGAGGGCGGATTCGTCGAGCTGCTCGGCGTCATCTACCAGCAGGTAGACTTCCTGGCCGGTCAGGCCCAACTGCACCACTTGCTTGAGAATCGCGTTCGGCTCGGCATTGGAGACGTCCAACGCCTGCGCTACCTGGCGCAATACGCCGGCCGCATCACCGGCACCGCGGGCCGATACCACCACGCTCTGCACCGATTGCTTGTTGGTGCTGGCCACCAGCGCCTGGCGCAGCAAGGTCTTGCCGCTGCCCAGAGGGCCGGTGACCACCAGCAGCAACTGGCTGTAGCGCGCGAGGTGATGCAACTGCCCCAGTACCGGCTTGCGCTGGGCGGGGAAGAATTTGAAACCCGGCACCCGTGGAGCAAAGGGGTCGTGGCTCAAGTGGTAATGGCCGAGGAACGCCTCGTCGGCATGCAAACTAGTCATCGGGTCTTATTAACCTTTGAGCTGGGCCAGGGCGCGGTAATCCGCTCCCAGCGTGGCCTGTAGAATCTCTTTTGGATAATCGTCGGTCACCACGGCTTCGCCGATGTGGCGCAGCAGTACCAGTCGAAGTCGACCGTCGATCACTTTCTTGTCTATCGCCATATGTTCAAGGAAATCCGCCTCGGTCATATCCGTGGGCGGAATAACCGGCAAACCGGCGCGCTGGAACAGGCGGATACCGCGATCACGCTCTTGGGCGCTGATCCAGCCCAGGCGCTGCGACATGTCCAATGCCATCACCGTGCCAGCCGCTACGGCTTCCCCATGCAACCACACACCATAGCCCATGTGCGTTTCGATCGCATGGCCGAAGGTGTGGCCCAGGTTCAGTGTGGCCCGCACACCGGACTCGCGCTCGTCGGCATTGACTACCAGCGCCTTGGCCGCGCATGAGCGGGAAATCGCCTCGGTAAGCGCCACCTGGTCGAGGCCGCGCAAGGCGTCCATGTGCTCTTCCAGCCAGGTCAGGAACGGCTCATCGCAGATCAGCCCGTACTTGATGACTTCCGCCAGGCCGGCCGACAGCTCACGCGGTGGCAGGGTGTTGAGGGTAGCAGTGTCGATCAGCACAGCTTGGGGCTGATAGAACGCGCCGACCATGTTCTTGCCCAGCGGGTGGTTGATACCGGTCTTGCCGCCCACCGACGAATCGACCTGGGACAGCAAGGTGGTCGGCACCTGGATAAAATCCACGCCGCGCTGGTAGCAGGCCGCGGCAAAACCGGCCATGTCGCCAATCACACCGCCGCCCAGGGCGACCACAGTGGTTCGACGGTCATGGCGTGCGGTCAGCAGGCCATCAAAGATCAGTTGCAGGGTTTCCCAGTTTTTGTGGGCCTCGCCGTCAGGCAACACCACGGAGATCACCGAGTACGCCGCCAGGCTGCGGCTCAAACGCTCAAGATACAGCGGCGCGACCGTTTCGTTGGAGATGATCGCCACCTGTCGGCCGGCAATATGCGGCGCAAGCAGTTCGGGCTGGTCCAACAGACCTGCGCCAATGTGGATCGGGTAGCTGCGCTCGCCTAGATCGACCTTAAGTGTCTGCATGTGTCCCCGCGTTGAAGATGTATTGACGACCGGCACTGTCGATATCTCGACACCGCCTAGTGGCTCTACGCCATACCTTACAGGGTGATGGCGCGCCGCCGAGAATAGCGCATTTCGGGCCAGGCTTTAACGGGGTGGCAACCGTTGCAAGCGCTCGAGGATGTCGAGCACGACCATCCGAGGTGGCCGCTCATCGGTTTCCACCACCAGATCGGCGATTTCCCGGTACAGCGGATCGCGCAGCGCCAGCAGGTCACGCAGGGTTTTGGCCGGGTCGGCAGTGCGCAACAACGGGCGATTGCGATCACGGGCGGTACGGCCCACCTGCTGCTCGACCGACGCGTGCAAATACACCACTCGACCACCGGCATGCAGCGCCCGACGGTTTTCATCGCGCATGACAGCGCCACCACCGGTCGCCAATACCACGCCATCGCAGCCGCACAGCTCGGCAATCATCGCCTGCTCGCGGTCACGAAAGCCCAGCTCGCCTTCTTTATCGAAGATCCATGGGATATTGGCACCCGTGCGCAATTCAATTTCCTTGTCGGAATCTTTGAACGGCAGGCGCAGCTCTTTGGCCAGCAAACGGCCGATGGTGCTTTTTCCAGCCCCCATCGGCCCTACAAGAATCAAATTTCGCACAGAATCAACGACTCACAGCAATCGCCTGGTTATTCATGATACGCGGAGTCAGGAATACCAGCAGCTCGGATTTTTTCTCCGCCAGCACATCGCGCCGGAAAAGGCGGCCAAGATACGGCACATCGCCCAAAAATGGCACTTTATCTACCACTTTGCTCTGGGTGTTGGAGAAAACCCCGCCAATGACGATGGTCTCGCCATCCCTGACCAGAACCTTGGCGTTGACCTCGTTTTTCTTGATCGGCGGCACGTCATTGAGGCGATTCAGGTAGTCAGGCTCATCCTTGGTGACCTTGACCGCCATGATCACATGGTCGTCGGGGGTGATTTGCGGCGTGACTTCAAGCGACAGCGAAGCCTCTTTGAACGACACCGAGGTGGCGCCCTGGGAGGTGGATTCCTGGTAAGGAATCTCGGTGCCCTTGAGGATGCGTGCAGTCTCTTTGTCGGAGGTGACGACCTTGGGCTGCGAGACGATCTCACCGTTGCCGGTTTTTTCCATGGCGGTCAGCTCAAGGTCCAGCAACAGGTTGTCGGTGATATAGGCGATCCCCAGGCCCGAGGTTCCGGCCAGCGACCCCAAGTCGACAAAGGGTGAACTGGGTGGGTTTTGCGGCGGCTCGGCACCCTCCGCCGGCGGCTTGGCAATACCGCCAACGCCGCCGTTGCCGCGGGTGAGCCGCCCACCCCAGCGCACACCCAGGCTTTTGTCGTAGTCGACATTGGCCTCCACAATCCGCGCCTCGATCATGACCTGGCGTACCGGGATATCCAGCTGCGCCACGATGCGCCGCAGCTCTTCGAGCCGCTCGCCAGTCTGGTAGGCGATGATGTTGTTGGTGCGGTCATCCACCGCCACCGAACCGCGCTCATCGGTGGCGCCCTCAAAGCCGGTCACCGACTGAAACAGCTTGGCCAGGTCGGCGGCCTTGGCGTAATTGACCTGCAGCAGCTCCCGACGCAAGGGCGCCAGCTCGGCCATCTGCTTGCGCGACTCCAGCATCAACAGCTCTCGGGCAGCCAATTCATCGGCGGGCGCCACCAGCAGCACGCCCGCCTTGACTCGCTTGTCCAAGCCCTTGGTTTGCAGTACCAGGTCCAGAGCCTGGTCCCAGGGCACATCCTTGAGCCGCAGGGTGATCGAGCCCTGCACCTCATCGCTGGTCACCAGGTTGAGCCCGGCGACATCGGCGATTTGCTGCAATACCGCACGCAAGTCGATGTCTTGGAAATTCAGGGTCAGTTTGGCGCCTGTATAGCTGACCGGCGGGGCGCTGTCGGGCGGCGGCAGTTGGATAAGGTCGAGGCGATTGGGCACAGCAGCAGCCATCGGTGCCGTGAACGCTATCCATAGCACCACACCGAAGGACGAGAAGGTCCTTTTCATTGTTTGATTCCGTTATGAGTTGACGTTCAGCACAAGGGTTCGCGGGCGTTCCAGCCAGGCACCCTGTCCATCGGGAAACAGCTCCACCAGCTCGACAGCAGCGTCTTGAATGGCCGTGACCTGGCCATGGTCCGGCCCCAGGTAATCACCCACCGCCAGCCGATACACCCTGGCCCCAGCCCGCAACAAGGCAAAGGCCTGCGCACCACGGGACAACGTGCCGACCATTTCGAACTGGTCGAGACGCATACCCTCCAACAGTCCCCGTGGCCGGGTGAAATCCGGGGCAAGGGCCGGCCGGCCTGGAACGTGGGGTGCCTGCAAAGCGGGCGGCGTGAACGGGTCGCGCAAGGACGAGGGCTCGTAGACAAATTGCGGCCCTGGGTCGAGCACCTGGCGGGCCTTGCCGTTTTGCAGGGTGCTGCGATAGGTCTTGGCGAGCATGTTCAGACGCAACAAGGCACCCTGATGCCCGAGCGCAACATCCTGCACGGTAACGACCCGCGGCAACCCACCCAAGGCACTGACAAACGTCGCCAGGTCGTGGTAAACCCCGGACGCGCTTATCTGCATGGGTTGTTCGATATAAAGCTGCCGAGGCGCTTCATCCAGCACGGTGATGCCTTCGACCCACACCCCATGGGCAGCCGCCAGCCGGGCGATGTCTTCCAGCACGGCAGGCAGCTCGGACTCGCCGGGCAATTGCCCTAGAAGGCTGGCAAGGTTGTCTTCCATGCTCCGGACTTGCCGGGTGCGCAGCTCAAGGCTCGCGGCCAGGTCGGACTTTTCTGTGAGTTGCTGCTGCAGCGCCTGCTCCCGCGCCTCAAGCCCGTGCAATCGCTCCCGCTGCGGCCCCCCATGCGAAACCTCGCCTATCACCAGCACCAGGCCGGCCAGCGCACAGCCAAGCAGCACCTTGCCCGGCAGGGACCATTTAGCAGCGTTGTAAGAGAGCGTGGAAAAATCGAGCCTGGGCAGGCTCATGGTTGCGCCTCGCTGGATTCTCCCTGGCGCACCATCAGCTGAAATTCACTTTCGCCGCGCGCACCTTCGGCCTGCACGCGCTGCAGACGGGTCGAACTGGAACCCTGGGTTGGCTTGAGCTGCTGCATCAAACGGGCGATATCCTGGTTGCTTTCAGCCGTGCCGCGAATGCTGATGGTGTCGCCGTTTGCGACCACCTCATGCAGATGGACACCTTCAGGCACCGCACGCGCCAATTGCTCGAACAATCGAGCCCCGGAAGAGCGGGCATCGTGCAGGTCCTGAACCACCTTCATGCGTTCGGCCAGTTGCTGGCTTCGCTCCTGAAGATCGTCGATCGTCTTGATGCGCGAGTCCTGGGTGGCGATGTGCTCTTCCAGGCGGCTGTTGCGGCTTACCTGCCGGTCTATCGCCTGGTCGATCACTTGATCAGCCAACCACAATGCCGCGAGCGCCATGCAGGCAAACGCCAGCAATAGCATCAACAGGTATTTGCGCCTGCGCTCCGCCAGGGCCTGGCGCCAAGGCAAAAGATTGATTCGTGTCATCCAGCGAAACTCCTCAGGGCCAGCCCGCAAGCCACTCCCATCCCTTGGGCATCCAAGGCCCATTGTGCACCATCGACTCTGTGACCCGGCGTGAAGCTGGCAAAATCCTGAAGGCAAGCGCGCTGCAATGCAAACCCTTCTACATCAACCACCCGCGGCACCAGCCCCGCCAGGGCCAAAACCGCCTCGCGCGCTTCGACCTGCTCGCGCAGGCACGCCGCCAGCATCACCTCCACCCACTGTGGGCCTTGAGCCGATGGCCCTTGAACCTGAAAGTCGATGGCCACTTCATCCAATGGATAAGGGATGAACTGGTCGGCTTCCATCTGGATCTTCCAGGCCATTTCCTCGTCGCTGAGGCCTGCGTCCATGTCAATCAGCCGGGTAATTACCGACGGGCCCGCAACCGCCACGGCGGCGTACCGGGCCGAGGTACCCAGGCGCGACAGCGCCTGTTGCAGCCCCCGGCCCACACCCTCAAGGTCCAGCAGGGTGCCGTCGACCACCGCGTGGGGCGCCAGCACTTGCGTGGCGTAGCCCTGGACGCTGAAACCGCCGGATGAACGGCCCAGTTCGATCAGCTTGATGCCACTGTCATTGATATCGACCCCCAACACCGTGTCGACTTTTCGCCTGAAAAATCCCTTTCCCATAAAACTCCCCAAAACTTTCCCTGTCATACCGGCTGTCATCTCGCCTGATTGCTGCCAGGCACCTTGCATTCGGTCGGCTTGTTCAAGGCTCGCGAATGACGCCCCAAGCCGAAAAATGCTTTAATGCCCAGCGTTTTTTCCCGCTTTTTATCTGCTGCCCGGGTCGATCCATCGTTTGCCATGCATGCCCCGACGCGTAACTCTTTCTTTTCTCTGGAAATCCAAAAGCCTTGATTCGTCTGCTGAAGTTTTTCGGGTACTCCATTGTCGCCATCGTCTGCGGGCTGCTGCTCGTGTTCAGCGGGGCCTACCTCTACCTTAGTCCGGGTTTGCCCTCCGTAGAGGCCCTCAGAAGTATCCAGTTGCAGATTCCTTTGCGGGTCTACAGCAGCGATGACAAGTTGATCGCGGAGTTCGGCGAAATGCGCCGCACACCGATCCGTTTCGCCGATATTCCACCCAATTTCATCAGCGCATTGCTGTCCGCCGAAGACGATAATTTCGCCAACCACTACGGCGTAGACCCCAGCAGCCTGGTGCGTGCAGCCACACAACTGGTAAAAAGCGGACACATTCAATCGGGCGGCAGCACCATCACCATGCAGGTGGCGAAGAACTTCTTCCTCACCAGCGAGCGCAGCTTTTCCCGCAAGGCCACCGAAATCCTGTTGGCGCTGCAGATCGAACGCCAGCTGACCAAGGATGAAATCCTCGAGCTGTACGTCAACAAAATCTACTTGGGCAACCGCGCCTACGGCATCGAGGCCGCGTCCCAGGTCTATTACGGCAAGTCGATTCGTGACGCCAGCCTGGCGCAGATGGCCATGATTGCTGGCCTGCCCAAGGCACCTTCGCGCTTCAACCCGCTGGCCAACCCGGCGCGCAGCAAAGAACGCCGCGACTGGATCCTGGGCCGCATGTACAAGCTGGGCAAGATCGACCAGGCCGCTTATGAAAGCGCCGTGGCCGAGCCGCTGAATGCCAGCTATCACGTGCCGACGCCCGAAGTGAATGCACCCTATATCGCTGAAATGGCCCGCGCCGAGATGGTTGGCCGTTATGGCAGCGAGGCCTACACCGAAGGTTTCCGCGTCACCACGACGGTGCCGAGCAACTTGCAGGAAATCGCCAACCATTCGGTACATGAAGGCCTGATTACTTATGACCAGCGTCACGGCTACCGCGGTCCCGAGTCGCGCCTGCCGGGCAAGACCCTGAGTGCCTGGACCACCGAATTGAGCAAACAGCGTTCGATCAGCGGCCTGGACCCGGCCATCGTTACCCAGGTATCGAAAGACGGCATCCAAGTGCTGACCCGTTCTGGCGAAGCCCATGTAGCCTGGGACAGCATGAAGTGGGCACGCCCGTTCCTGAACACCAACAGCATGGGCGCGATGCCCAAGCAGCCCTCCGACGTGGCCCAGGTGGGTGATCTGATCCGCGTGCAACGCCAGAAGGATGACAGCCTCAAATTCAGCCAGGTGCCGCTCGCCCAGGGCGCCCTGGTGTCCCTGGACCCGCAGAACGGTGCGATCCGTGCGCTGGTCGGCGGTTTTGCCTTTGAGCAGAGCAACTACAACCGCGCTACCCAGGCCAAGCGCCAGCCAGGCTCCAGCTTCAAGCCGTTCGTCTACAGTGCGGCACTGGACAACGGCTACACCGCCGCCAGCCTGGTCAACGACGCGCCAATCGTGTTTGTCGACGAATACCTGGACAAGGTCTGGCGCCCGAAGAATGACACCAACACGTTCCTCGGCCCGATCCGTATCCGCGAGGCGCTGTACAAGTCGCGCAACCTGGTGTCGATTCGCCTGTTGCAGGCGATGGGCGTAGGCAAGACCATCGACTACATGACGCGCTTTGGCTTCGCCAAGTCGGACCTGCCGCCGAACCTGTCCCTGGCCCTGGGTACCGCAACCCTCACGCCGATGGAAATCGCCACCGGCTGGAGCACCTTTGCCAACGGCGGCTACAAGATCGCGCCTTACCTGATCGACAAGATCGAAAGCCGCAATGGCGACACCCTGTTTACTGCCAATCCTCCACGAGTACCGGGTGATGTGGTCAATGGCGTGGCGGCAACCGACGGCCTTGCGGCACCGAGCAACGGCGGTATCACCATCGAGCCGACGCCAGGCACGCCGTCGGCCGCAAACGCCAGCGCACCGGCCGAACCGCAAGCGCCAGCGGTTGCCGAGCGCATCGTGGATGGCCGTACTACCTACATCCTCAACAGCATCCTGCAAGACGTGATCAAGAAGGGCACCGGCCGCCGCGCACTGGCCCTGGGCCGCGCGGATATCGCTGGCAAGACCGGTACCACCAACGAATCCAAGGACGCCTGGTTCTCCGGCTACAACGGCGACTACGTGACCACCGTGTGGACCGGCTATGACCAGCCTGAAAGCCTGGGCCGCCGCGAGTTTGGTGGCACCGTCGCCCTGCCGATCTGGATGAGCTACATGGGCGCAGCGCTCAAGGACAAGCCGCTGCATACCCAGCCAGAGCCGGAAGGCATCCTCAGCCTGCGCATCGACCCGATCAGTGGCCGCGCAGCTTCACCGAGCACGCCGAATGCGTACTTCGAGCTGTTCAAGAGCGAAGACACACCGCCGTCGGTCAACGAACTGGGCAACGGCGCAGTGCCGGGCAGCCCACTGCCGGCGGATGAAGGCGCGCCGATCGATTTGTTCTGACCTGATCACGCTGATCGGCCGATCGTTCCCACGCTCCGCGTGGGAATGCATCCTGTGACGCTCTGCGTCACGACCTCAAAAGCAGACGCGGAGCGTCCAGGTGGGCATTCCCACGCAGAGCGTGGGAATGATCAGCCAAAGCCTCTCGTGAATCGCTACCCACAAAAAAGCCCCGACTGATCACTCAGCCGGGGCTTTTTGTTGGTGCGCTATAACGGCTTAGCCGTTGAACACATCATCCACGCTCTGCAGCGGGTAGTTCTTTGGATACGGCAGGGTAGCCACACCAGTCTCGATCGCGGCCTTGGCCACGGCATCGGAGATCAGGGTGATCAGGCGCTTATCCATTGGTTTTGGAATGATGTACTCACGACCGAATTCCAGCTTGGCGCCACCGTAGGCGTCGCACACGTCCTGAGGTACCGGCAGCTTGGCCAGTTCACGCAGGGCGTTGGCAGCGGCCACTTTCATTTCTTCGTTGATACGCTTGGCGCGAACGTCCAGGGCACCACGGAAGATGAACGGGAAGCCCAATACGTTGTTGACCTGGTTCGGGTAGTCCGAACGGCCGGTGGCCATGATCACGTCGCTGCGAGTGGCGTGGGCCAGCTCAGGAGAAATTTCCGGATCCGGGTTGGAGCAGGCGAACACGATAGGGTTCGGCGCCATGGATTTCAGGCCTTCAGCGCTCAGCAAGTTCGGGCCGGACAGGCCAACGAACACGTCGGCACCGTCGAGGGCGTCAGCCAGGGTGCGCTTGGAGGACGGATGGGCAAACATCGCCTTGTACTGGTTCAGGTCGGTACGCTCGGACTGGATCACGCCCTTGCTGTCGACCATATAGATGTTTTCCAGCTTGGCGCCCATGCTGATGATCAGCTTCATGCAGGAAATGGCCGCGGCACCGGCGCCCAGGCAGACGATTTTCGCCTCGCCCAGGGTTTTGCCAGCGATTTCCAGGGCGTTGATCATGCCGGCTGCGGTAACGATCGCGGTGCCGTGCTGGTCATCGTGGAATACCGGAATGTCGCACTGCTCGATCAGGGCCTTTTCGATCTCGAAGCACTCAGGTGCCTTGATGTCTTCCAGGTTGATGCCACCGAATGTGATGGAAATGCGCTTGACGGTGTCGATGAACGCCTGCGGGCTTTCGGAATCGACTTCGATGTCGAAAACGTCGATGCCGGCAAAGCGCTTGAACAGCACGCCCTTGCCTTCCATGACTGGCTTGGAAGCCAATGGGCCGAGGTTACCCAGGCCCAGAATCGCGGTGCCATCGGAAATCACTGCAACCAGGTTGCCTTTGCCGGTGTACTTGTACGCCAGCTCTGGGTCACGGGCGATTTCACGTACGGGTTCGGCAACACCAGGGCTGTAGGCCAGCGACAGGTCGCGGGCAGTGGCAGTGGCTTTGGTGAGCTCTACACTCAGCTTTCCTGGACGAGGATTGGCATGGTATTCGAGAGCGGCAGTTTTCAAATCAGACATATCGGCATTCCGCTTTTACTGTTGGTCGACGGACCGCCGAGGATACGCGTGTCGTAAAGTCCCTACAAGACTGGGCAGTCACAGGTGTCAAGGGCCCTGGGCTACGACTTTTGGCCAAGAGCCACGGGATACAAGGGCTCAACTGTTCACAATCGAAATAAAAAATGTCTACAATTTTTTATTCAAAGCGTCGATTTCAGCATGCGAGAGTCGGTTATTGGCAACAGCCAGCGTGCTTGGCCTTTTTTCAGGCCGCCACGGCGGGAACGATCCTGCACCCAGCCACGCGCCTCAAGGGTGCGGCCTTGCAGACCATTGAGCATGGCCGTATCGAACTGGCTGATCAGCTCGGGCGCAATGCGTAATACCAGTGAACCCTGCAGTTCAATCCAGATTCCGCCGCGATTGCGCTCGATCTTGCTGACCCGACCAGCCACCAGGGCAAACCCGGAGCGCTTGAGATTGGCCACGTTTTGCACCGGCGATTGGCGCCACAGGCCGAGCCGTGACTGGCGGGCGCTGTTTTCGGCCGCCTGCTGGCAGGCCACCAGGTCCACGTTCGGCGCCACGCCCACCTGGTACCCCAGGCCCTCGGCCAGCAGTTGCGCCTCCAGGTTCTCGCCATTGGCGCCGTAGAGGTAAGCCAGGGTGCGCCCGTAATGATCTTTGCCTTCGCGCCCCGGCACCAGGCCGACACGCCCATCACTGGCCTTGACCAACGCCTGCAGGCGCTGGCGTGCGGCGACGGCAAATGGCTCGTCTGGACGGCCCTTCTTGCCGGTTTCCGGCGCATTGAGGCCGATCATACGTACGCTGCGACCATCCTTGAGGCGTACTGTGTCGCCATCCACCACACGCTGCACCTCAACGCGGGCGATAGCTGCCGGGGCGGGGCAGAATGCATCGGCCTCAGCGGTCACCAGCCAAATTCCAGGCACAAAAAAGGCGCCCACAAGGGACGCCTTTTTCAACAGCGGGTAAAAGCCCATAAGGCTCTTGAACCTTACTCTGCTGGAGTAGCAGGCTTCTTGCCGAAAGCACCAAAGCGATCTGCGAAGCGCTGTACGCGGCCGCCGGTGTCCAGAGTTTTCTGCTTACCGGTGTAGAACGGGTGGCACTCGTTGCATACGTCAGTACCCAGTGGCTTGCACAGGTTCGAACGAGTTTCGAACTTGTTGCCGCAGCTGCAGGTGACTTGGATGGTTTCGTACGCTGGATGGATATCGGCTTTCATGGCACTTCCTCAGGCTAGCGTGCCGCCACTCGACACTATTGTCGAATACCGCACGTAATTAGGCCGCGGATTCTACCAGACCTTTTTAATCGCGCAAGCGGCGGTAATGGCCGAAAGCTCCCTTTCATCAGATATTCCTGACACACCGCCGACAATGTGGGAGCCGGGCTTGCCCGCGAAGGCGGTGTGTCAGTCACTGCATCTGTTACTGCACTAGCGCTTTCGCAGGCAAGCCAGCTCCCACAAGATCCGGTTCCAGTACTGGAGACGTGACAACCCCGGTCTGCTAGGCTCCCGCCCCTGCGCCACCGCTGCCTTAATAGATGAGACTCCTCGCGTGCCCGACGCCATTTTGCGCCTAGCCCTGCCCTCGCCCCTGCGCCGCCTGTTCGATTACCGGGCCCCGCCCGGCGTGTCGCGTGCGCAGTTGCAGCCAGGCATGCGCGTGCGCGTGCCGTTCGGGCGCAGGGAAATGATCGGCATTCTGGTGGAAGTTACCGACCACAGCGAAGTGCCTGCCGAAAAGCTCAAGCCGGCTATTGCCCTGCTCGACGCCACACCGCCGCTGCCGCCCGCGCTGTTCAAGCTGTGCCTGTGGACCGCGCAGTATTACCAACACAGCCTGGGCGATACCTTGAGCTGGGCGCTGCCGGTGCTGCTGCGCCAGGGCGAACTGGCCGAAGCGCGCCAGGAGCGTTTCTGGTCGATGGCGCCCGGCGCACGCCTCGAAGACCCGCGCATCGCCCGCGCCCCGCGCCAGCGTGAGGCCCTGGCCACCTTGGCGCAGCATCCACACGGCGTGGCCCATCAGCTATTAAGCAAGCTGATGCTGAGCAAAGACAGCCTCGACCTACTGCTGGCCAAGGGCCTGGTGCAGGTGGAAATCCGCAAGCACGCCCCGGACCCGCGCCACGAACACTGGCTGGCCCAGCCGGAGTTGCCGCTGAACCCCGAGCAACGCGCCGCGTATGAGGCGATTCGCGCCGGTTTCGACAGTTTCCACGCGTTCCTGCTGGCCGGCGTCACCGGCAGCGGCAAGACCGAAGTCTATTTGCAACTGATCCGCGAAACCCTGCAGGCGGGCAAGCAGGCACTGGTGCTGATCCCCGAGATCAACCTGGGCCCGCAGACCGTGGCGCGTTTCGAGCAACGCTTCAATGCCCGGATCGCCCTGGTGCACTCAGCGGTCAATGACCGTGAACGCCTGGAGTCGTGGCTGGCGGCGCGGGACGGCGAGGCCGACATTATTATCGGCACGCGCTCAGCACTGTTCACGCCGATGAAAAACCCCGGGCTGATCATCGTCGACGAGGAGCACGATGGCTCCTATAAACAGCAGGAAGGTTTGCGCTACCACGCCCGCGACCTCGCGCTGGTGCGCGCCCGCCAGGAAGACATCCCGATTGTGCTGGGCTCGGCCACGCCGTCCCTGGAAAGTCTGCACAACGCCTACACCGGCCGTTACGGGCTACTGCGCCTGAACGAGCGCGCCGGCGGCGCCAAACAACCGCGCTTCCTGCGCCTGGACGTGAAAAGCCGCCCGCTGGACAGCGGGATTTCCGGCCCGATGCAACAGGCCATTGGCCAGACCCTGGCCGCCGGCCAGCAAGTATTGGTATTCCTCAACCGCCGCGGCTTTGCCCCGACGCTGCTGTGCCATGACTGCGGCTGGATGTCCGGCTGCGAGCGCTGCGATGCGCGCATGACCGTGCACCAGCGCCACGGCGAGTTACGCTGCCATCACTGCGGCCATGTGGAACGGATACCGCGCCATTGCCCGCAGTGCGGCAAGGTGGACCTGCGGCCCGTGGGCGCCGGCACCGAGCGCGCCGAAGAACGCCTGGGCATTCTGTTCCCGGATTACCCGGTGCTGCGCGTCGACCGCGACAGCACGTCGCGCAAAGACGCTATGAACCAACTGTTCACCACCATCCACAAGGGCCAACCGTGCATTCTGGTGGGCACGCAGATGCTTGCCAAAGGGCATCACTTCCCACGGGTGACCCTGGTGTCGATCCTGGATGCCGATGGCGGGCTGTTCTCCGGGGATTTTCGCGCCAGCGAACGCATGGCGCAGTTGATCGTGCAGGTGGCAGGGCGCGCCGGGCGGGCCGAAGAGCCAGGCAAGGTGATTATCCAGACGCACCTGGCCGACCACCCGCTGCTGATTCAACTGACGGAACAAGGCTACTTTGCCTTCGCCGAGCAGGCCTTGAGCGAACGCCGCGCCGCCGGCCTGCCGCCCTTTGCGCACCTGGCGCTGCTGCGTGCCGAAGCCCACAAACCCGGGCAGGCCGAAGGCTTTCTTGATGAGGCCTGCAGCGCCGCCGAACGTTTATTGGGCGAACTGGCCCTCAGTGGCATCGAACTACTCGGCCCGGTGCCAGCGCCCATGGAGCGGCGCGCCGGGCGTTATCGCGCTCAGCTACTCTTGCAGGCAACCTCCCGCGCGCCGCTGCATCGACTATTAAGTCGCTGGATGCTTGAGCTGGAGCAACTGCCCAGCGGTCGGCAGGTGCGATGGTCGTTGGATGTAGACCCGGTAGATTTGTATTGAGGGTAATTACGTCATCGCAGGCAAGCCAGCCCCCACATTATGAAATATTAACCCCCCTTAAATGTGGGAGCAGGCTTGCCCGCGAAGAGGCCCGCAGGTCCGCCATATAGTCTGAACGGTTGGCAAGCCCGCCCTCGCCACGGATAATGCCCAGTTTTTCCACCTGCGCATCGCGCGCCGCCGCTTGCGGTCGAAAGAGAACACCATGAAAGACACCATTCGCCAGCTGATCCAACAAGCCCTCACCCAACTCGTCAACGAAGGTGTGTTGCCTGAAGGCCTGTCGCCGGCGATCCAGGTGGAGAACACCCGCGACAAGACCCATGGCGACTTCGCCAGCAACATCGCGATGATGCTGTCCAAGCCGGCCGGCATGAAGCCGCGTGACCTGGCAGAAAAAATCATCGCAGCCCTGCCGGCTGACGCCAGTGTCACCAAGGCCGAAATTGCCGGCCCAGGCTTTATCAACTTCTTCCAGAACACCCAGGCCCTGGCGTCGCGCCTGGATGCCGCCCTGGCCGATGCGCGCATCGGTGCACGCAAGGCCGGCGACAGCCAGCGCGTGGTCATCGACCTGTCGGCGCCGAACCTGGCCAAGGAAATGCACGTGGGCCACCTGCGCTCCACCATCATTGGCGACGGCGTGGCACGGGTGCTGGAATTCCTCGGCGACACCGTGATCCGCCAGAATCACGTGGGCGACTGGGGTACCCAGTTCGGCATGCTGATGGCCTACCTGCAGGAAAACCCGATCACCAGCAACGAGCTGGCCGACCTGGAAAACTTCTACCGCGCCGCCAAAAAGCGGTTTGACGAGTCTGAAGAGTTCGCCGACCGCGCACGGGGCCTGGTGGTCAAGCTGCAAGCCGGCGACGAAGAGTGCCTGGCGCTGTGGAACCGCTTCCGTGAAATTTCCCTGTCCCATTGCCAGGAAATCTACGAGCTGCTCAACGTGAAACTGACCATGGCCGACGTGATGGGCGAAAGCGCCTATAACGACGACCTGATCAACGTGGTCAACGACCTCAAGGCCAAAGGCCTGCTGGTCGAAAGCAACGGCGCCCAGTGCGTGTTCCTCGAAGAATTCAAGACCGCCGACGGCGAGCCGCTGCCGGTGATCATCGTCAAGGCCGATGGCGGCTACCTCTACGCCACCACTGACCTGGCCGCCGTGCGTTACCGCAGTGGCGTGCTCAAGGCTGACCGTGCGCTGTACTTCGTCGATCAGCGCCAGGCCCTGCACTTCCAGCAGGTGTTCGAAGTGGCCCGTCGCGCCGGTTTCGTCACCCACCCGATGCATATGGAGCACATGGGCTTTGGCACCATGAACGGCGCCGATGGCCGCCCCTTCAAGACCCGCGACGGCGGCACCGTGAAGCTGATCGACCTGCTGACCGAAGCCCAGGAACGTGCCTACAACCTGGTGAAGGAAAAGAACCCGGAGCTGGCCGAGGCCGACCTGCGTAATATTGCCCGCGTGGTGGGCATTGGCGCGGTGAAATACGCCGACCTGTCCAAGCACCGCACCAGCGACTACAGCTTCAACTTCGACCTGATGCTCAACTTCGAAGGCAACACCGCGCCGTACCTGCTGTACGCCTACACCCGCGTGGCCGGGGTATTTCGCAAGCTGGGCAAGGACTTCAGCGAGGTCGAGGGCCAGATCGCGCTGGACGCCGCCCACGAACAGGAACTGGCGGCCAAGCTCGCGCAATTTGGCGAAGTGCTCAACAGCGTTGGCGAAAAAGGCACGCCGCACATCCTGTGCACCTATTTGTACGAAGTGGCCGGCCTGTTCTCCAGCTTCTACGAGAACTGCCCGATCCTGACCGCCGACGACGAAGCCCAGAAACAAAGTCGCCTGCGCCTTGCCGCATTGGCTGGACGCACCCTCAAGCAAGGCCTGGAACTCTTGGGCCTGGAAACTCTGGAGCGTATGTAAGTTGGCTGCCAAGAAAAAACCTGCACCCAAGCGCGGCGCCAGCCGCTACCAGGCCCCGGCGAAGCAACCGATTCCGGGTTGGTTGTGGATGGCCATCGGCCTGACGGTCGGCGCATTTATCGTGTTTCTGATGAAGCTGGAGCCCGGCCAGGGCGATGACGTCAAGCGCGTCAAACAGGAGCAGCAAAAGGCCACGAAAATCGCCGAAGCCAACAAGACCGCGCCGAGCCCGACCGCACCGGTAAAGCCCAAGTACGACTTCTACACGCTGCTGCCGGAATCGGAAGTGATCGTGCCGCCTGACGCCGTGCCGGAAAAAACCCTGCCGACGCCACAAGTGCCGACCACGCCGGTAACCCCAGCGGAAGCGGCGAAAATCGACACGGCGCGCGCCCAGGCCGCGCTGGCCGGTATCACGCCGCCGCCAGCACCGCCGGTGGCTGCAACCAAGGCTGCGCCGGTGACCAAGTTCTTCCTGCAAGCGGGCTCGTTCCCGAAACAGGCGGATGCGGACCGTGTACGCGCACAGATCATTCTGTTGGGCCAATCGGTATCGGTTGAGTCCGGCACGGTGAAGGATGCGACTTGGTATCGCGTATTGGTGGGGCCGTTCAGCAACCGTGAACAGCTGACCTTGGCGCAAAAGCAATTGGCCGGCGCCGGGTTTAGCAACCTGTTGTTACAACAACGCCAGAGCCGCTGACGCATACCCACTGATCGTTCCCACGCTCCGCGTGGGAACGTGCCCCTTGACGCTTTGCGTCACAGAGCAGGCGCAGAGCGCCCAAGGCGGCATTACCACGCGGAGCGTGGGAACGATCACCACTCGTCCGCACTCCCTCCCTACGGTTGAAATCCCCCTCGCCACCCCCATATGAGTTTCCATCAGGGCATTTTCGCCCCGCTGCGTGGAGACTCTCCCCTTGACCACCATCGTTTCAGTACGTCGCCACGGCAAAGTTGTCATGGGCGGCGACGGCCAGGTTTCCCTGGGCAACACCGTGATGAAAGGCAACGCCAAGAAAGTGCGCCGCCTGTACCACGGCCAGGTGCTTGCCGGCTTCGCAGGCGCAACCGCCGATGCCTTTACCCTGTTCGAACGCTTCGAAGGCCAGCTTGAGAAACACCAGGGCCACCTGGTGCGCGCCGCTGTAGAGCTTGCCAAAGAATGGCGCACCGACCGCTCCCTCAGCCGCCTGGAGGCTATGCTGGCGGTTGCGAACAAAGACGCTTCCCTGATCATCACCGGCAACGGCGACGTGGTTGAACCCGAGCATGGCTTGATCGCCATGGGTTCAGGTGGCGGCTACGCCCAGGCTGCGGCCAGCGCGCTGCTGAAGAAAACCGACCTGTCGGCCCGTGAAATCGTCGAGACCGCCCTGGGCATCGCTGGCGATATCTGCGTGTTCACCAACCACAATCAGACCATTGAGGAGCAGGACCTCGCCGAATAAGCCCTAGGCTTATTCAGGCTTGAGGCCGCCAAACACTATGTCCATGACTCCCCGCGAAATCGTCCATGAACTCAACCGCCATATCATCGGCCAGGACGATGCCAAGCGCGCCGTTGCCATTGCGCTGCGTAACCGCTGGCGCCGGATGCAACTGCCAGAAGAACTGCGCGTTGAAGTAACGCCCAAGAACATCCTGATGATCGGCCCTACCGGCGTCGGCAAAACCGAGATCGCTCGGCGGCTGGCCAAACTGGCCAATGCACCGTTCATCAAGGTCGAAGCGACCAAATTCACCGAAGTTGGCTATGTGGGCCGCGATGTCGAGTCGATCATTCGTGATCTGGCTGACGCCGCCCTGAAGATGCTGCGCGAACAGGAAGTGACCAAGGTCAGCCATCGCGCCGAAGACGCCGCTGAAGAGCGCATCCTCGACGCCCTGCTGCCACCGGCACGCATGGGTTTCAACGAAGACGCCGCACCTTCGTCGGATTCCAACACCCGCCAGCTGTTCCGCAAGCGCCTGCGTGAAGGCCAGTTGGATGACAAGGAAATCGAGATCGAAGTGGCCGAAGTGTCCGGCGTGGATATCTCTGCCCCGCCTGGCATGGAAGAAATGACCAGCCAGTTGCAGAACCTGTTCGCCAACATGGGCAAGGGCAAGAAGAAAAGCCGCAAGCTCAAGGTGAAAGAAGCGCTCAAGCTGGTGCGCGACGAAGAAGCCGGGCGCCTGGTCAATGAGGAAGAACTCAAGGCCAAGGCCCTGGAAGCGGTCGAGCAACATGGCATTGTGTTTATCGATGAGATCGACAAGGTGGCCAAGCGTGGTAACTCCGGCGGCGTGGATGTGTCCCGCGAAGGCGTACAGCGCGATTTGCTGCCACTGATCGAAGGCTGCACGGTCAACACCAAGCTGGGCATGGTCAAGACTGACCACATCCTGTTTATCGCCTCCGGTGCCTTCCACCTGAGCAAGCCCAGCGACCTGGTGCCCGAACTGCAAGGCCGCCTGCCGATTCGGGTGGAGCTCAAGGCACTGACGCCGGGCGACTTCGAGCGCATCCTCAGCGAACCGCATGCCTCGCTCACCGAGCAGTACCGCGAGCTGCTGAAAACCGAAGGGCTGGGTATCGAATTCCAGGCAGACGGTATCAAGCGCCTGGCGGAGATCGCCTGGCAGGTCAATGAAAAGACCGAGAACATCGGTGCCCGTCGCCTGCATACCTTGCTTGAGCGCCTGCTTGAGGAAGTGTCGTTCAGCGCCGGCGACATGGCCGGGGCGCAGAATGGCGAAGCGATCAAGATCGATGCTGACTACGTCAACAGCCACTTGGGCGAATTGGCGCAGAACGAAGATCTGTCTCGTTATATCCTGTAAGCCTCACTCAATGTGGGAGTGGCTTGTGTGGGCGCTGGCTTGCCTGCGATAGCATCACCTCAGTGTTCCTGAAACACCGAGGTGCCGGCATCGCGGGCAAGCCCGGCTCCCACATTGGTCCCTCCCACATTTTGGGCCGGTTCCTTCAGGGTTATCTCCAATGTCGAAATTTCCTACCGCAGTAAACCTGCATAAAACCTCCAACACCCTCGGCCTTACCTACGGGCCCGACGAGGTTTACCAACTACCCGCCGAATTCCTGCGCGTGCACTCCCCTTCCGCCGAGGTCCAGGGCCACGGCAAACCCATCCTGCAATTCGGCAAGCTCAACGTCCGGTTGATCAAGCTGGAACCGGCCGGCCAGTACGCACTGAAATTGACCTTCGACGACGGTCATGACAGCGGACTGTTCACCTGGGACTACCTCTATCAGTTGGCCGTACGTCAGGACGCTTTGTGGGCCGACTACCTGGCCGAGCTCAAAGCCGCTGGTAAAACCCGCGATCCGAGTGAGTCGGTCGTGCGGCTGATGCTCTAGCTCAACGGTCTTGCTGTTTAGAGCGCATTTTCTAATTTCATCTGCTTGAATGCCCTGTCGCGTGGCCAACGATTGGCCCGCTTGCGAAAAAAAATAAACTCGGGTAACCAATGGAGCTGGCAAGTTCCCTGCATTTGACGATGCGGTATCAACGGTCACCCGAGTCGCAGTACCAGGCTGGTGTCGTGTATCGAAATTGGGTGCGCAGCAATCGCCGGTACTCGTCTTTCGGACAATGGAGCGTCGTAGATGAGTAACAAGAATAACGATGACTTGAAACGCCAGGCCTCGGAAAACACCCTGGGGTTGAACCCGATCATCGCGTTACGCAAAAAGGATTTATTGGCCTCGGCCAAGATGGTGCTGACCCAAGCCATCAAGCAACCGTTGCACAGCGTCAAGCACGTCGCCCACTTTGGCGTTGAATTGAAGAATGTGATGTTCGGCAAATCCGCACTGGTGCCCGAGGGCGACGACCGTCGCTTCAACGACCCAGCCTGGAGCCAGAACCCGCTCTACAAACGTTATTTGCAGACTTACCTGGCATGGCGCAAGGAACTTCACGACTGGATCGACGACAGCAACCTGTCGGCACAAGACATCAGCCGGGGCCACTTCGTGATCAACCTGATGACCGAAGCCATGGCCCCCACCAACAGCGCGGCCAACCCGGCGGCGGTCAAACGCTTCTTTGAAACCGGCGGTAAAAGCCTGCTCGACGGTTTGTCTCACCTGGCCAAGGACATGGTGCACAACGGCGGCATGCCCAGCCAGGTCAACATGGGCGCCTTTGAAGTCGGCAAGACCCTGGGCACCAGCGAAGGCGCGGTGGTGTTTCGCAACGACGTGCTGGAGCTGATCCAGTACAAGCCCATTACCGAGCAGGTGCATGAGCGCCCGCTGCTGGTGGTGCCGCCGCAGATCAACAAATTCTACGTCTTCGACCTGTGCCCGGATAAAAGCCTGGCGCGCTTCTGCCTGCGTAATGGCCAGCAGACCTTTATCGTCAGTTGGCGCAACCCCACCAAGGCCCAGCGCGAATGGGGGCTATCCACCTATATCGAGGCGCTGAAGGAAGCGGTCGATGTGGTCACGGCGATTACCGGCAGCAAAGACGTGAATATGCTCGGTGCCTGCTCAGGCGGCATCACCTGCACGGCGCTGCTGGGCCACTACGCGGCGCTGGGGCAGAAGAAGGTCAACGCCCTGACTCTGCTGGTGAGCGTGCTGGATACCACCCTGGACACCCAGGTGGCGCTGTTTGTCGACGAGCAGACTCTGGAAGCGGCCAAGCGCCACTCCTATCAGGCCGGCGTGCTGGAAGGTCGCGACATGGCCAAGGTCTTTGCCTGGATGCGCCCCAACGACTTGATCTGGAACTATTGGGTCAACAACTACCTGCTGGGCAACGAGCCGCCAGTGTTCGACATCCTGTTCTGGAACAACGACACCACACGCTTGCCGGCCGCGTTCCATGGCGACCTGATCGAACTGTTCAAAAACAACCCACTGGTACGGGCCAACGCCCTGGAAGTGTGCGGCACGCCCATCGACCTCAAGCAGGTCACTGCCGATATCTATTCCCTGGCCGGCACCAACGACCACATCACGCCGTGGCAGTCCTGCTACAAGTCAGCGCAGTTGTTCGGCGGCAAGGTCGAGTTTGTACTGTCCAGCAGCGGGCATATCCAGAGCATCCTCAACCCGCCGGGCAACCCCAAAGCGCGCTACCAGACCAGCGAGGGTCTGGCCGGCAGTGCGCTGGAGTGGCAAGAAAATGCGACCAAGCACACCGATTCGTGGTGGCTGCATTGGCAGGTGTGGCAGGCGGAGCGGGCGGGAAAATTGAAAAAAGCCCCGACGACATTAGGCAATAAAACCTATGCAGCCGCTGAAGCGGCGCCGGGTACCTATGTACATGAACGCTAGGCATTCTTGTGATTGAAATGAGATCAGATGTGGGAGCTGGCTTGCCTGCGATAGCAATGGGCCTGCTCACTAATCGCGGCCTGAAAGAATGCCATCGCAGGCAAGCCAGCTCCCACACTGACCGAGTTCCTACAGACCAATAGCACCACTTCACAGGGCTTGAGCATGGCGCAACCGTTCATCTTCCGTACCATCGACCTGGATGGCCAGACCATCCGCACGGCGGTACGCCCGGGCAAGCCGCACTTGACCCCGCTGCTGATCTTCAACGGCATCGGCGCCAACCTTGAGCTGGTGTTTCCGTTCGTCCAGGCCCTGGACCCGGACTTGGAAGTGATCGCCTTCGACGTGCCCGGCGTGGGCGGATCCTCGACGCCGAACCGACCCTATCGCTTCCCCGGCCTGGCCAAGCTCACCGCACGTATGCTCGATTACCTCGACTACGGCCAAGTGAATGCCGTGGGCGTGTCCTGGGGCGGAGCGCTGGCCCAGCAATTTGCGTATGACTACCCCGAGCGCTGCAAGAAATTGATCCTGGCGGCCACCGCAGCCGGGGCTTTCATGGTGCCGGGCAAGCCCAAGGTGTTGTGGCTGATGGCAAGTCCCAGGCGCTATATCCAGCCGTCCCACGTGGTGCGCATTGCACCGATGATTTATGGCGGCTCGTTCCGCCGTGATTCCAAACTGGCCGCCGAGCACGCCAGCAAAGTGCGCTCGGCCGGCAAGCTGGGTTACTACTGGCAACTGTTTGCCGGGCTGGGCTGGACCAGCATTCACTGGCTGCACAAGATCCGCCAGCCCACCCTGGTGCTGGCCGGGGACGATGACCCGCTGATCCCGCTGGTCAACATGCGCATGCTCGCCTGGCGCATCCCCAATGCGCAGTTGCACATCATCGACGACGGCCACCTGTTCCTGATCACCCGGGCCGAAGCCGTGGCGCCGATCATCATGAAGTTTCTGGAGGAGGAGCGCCTGCGTGCCGTGATACATCCGCGACCGGCGGTGTGAAGGACCACACCACCGCGCAACTTGCCAGGAACCGACTATGGTTCTGGATTGGCGTGCCTGCTTGATGACTTGACGAAGGAGTGTTGGCTCATGCGAGAAAGACCCGTGACGAACCCGGCGCCCACCCCCGCTGCGTTCATCAACGCGCAAAATGCGATCACCGGCCTGCGCGGCCGGGACTTGCTGTCGACCCTGCGTACCGTCGCCGCGCACGGCCTGCGCAACCCGGTGCACACCGCTCGCCACGCCCTGGCCCTGGGCGGCCAGCTGGGCCGTGTGCTGCTGGGTGAGACCGTGCACGAACCCAACCCCAGGGACCATCGCTTCAGCGACCCCACCTGGAAGCTCAACCCGCTGTACCGACGCAGCTTGCAAGCCTATCTGAGCTGGCAAAAACAGACACGGCAGTGGATCGATGACAGCGCCCTCAGTGACGATGATCGCGCCCGCGCGCAGTTCGCCTTCGCCCTGCTCAACGATGCCGTGTCCCCTTCCAACACCCTGCTCAACCCGCTGGCGATCAAGGAGTTGCTCAACTCCGGCGGCAACAGCGTAGTGCGTGGCGTGAGTAATTTGTTCGAAGACCTGCTGCACAACAACGGTTTGCCGCGCCAGGTCAGCAAGCACGCTTTCGAAGTGGGCAAGACCGTGGCGACCACCCCCGGTTCGGTGGTGTTTCGCAATGAGCTGCTGGAGCTGATCCAATACAAGCCCATGAGCGAAAAACAGTACGCCAAGCCACTGCTGGTGGTGCCGCCGCAAATCAACAAGTACTACATTTTCGACCTGAGCCCGGCCAACAGCTTTGTGCAATACGCGCTCAAAAACGGCCTGCAGACCTTTATGGTCAGCTGGCGTAACCCGGACGTGCGGCATCGCGAATGGGGCCTGTCCACCTACGTGGCGGCGCTGGAAGAAGCGCTCAACGTGTGCCGGGCCATCACTGGCGCCCGCGAGGTCAACCTGATGGGCGCCTGCGCCGGCGGCCTGACCATCGCCGCCCTGCAAGGCCACCTGCAAGCCAAGCGCCAGTTGCGGCGCATCTCCAGCGCCAGTTACCTGGTAAGCCTGCTCGACAGCCAGATCGACAGTCCCGCAACCCTATTCGCCGATGAACAAACTCTGGAGGCCGCCAAGCGCCGCTCCTACCAGCAAGGCGTGCTGGATGGCCGCGACATGGCCAAGGTGTTTGCCTGGATGCGCCCCAACGACTTGATCTGGAATTACTGGATCAACAATTACCTGCTGGGCAAGGAACCGCCGGCGTTCGACATCCTGTACTGGAACAACGACAACACGCGCCTGCCCGCCGCCTTGCACGGCGACCTGCTGGATTTCTTCAAGCACAACCCCCTGAGCCATCCCGGTGGGCTGGAGGTATGCGGCACACCCATCGACTTGCGCAAGGTCGCGGTGGACAGCTTCAGCGTGGCCGGCATCAACGATCACATCACGCCGTGGGACGCGGTGTACCGCTCCACGCAACTGCTGGGTGGCGAGCGGCGCTTCGTGCTGTCCAACAGCGGGCATATCCAGAGCATCCTCAACCCACCGGGTAACCCCAAGGCCAACTACGTCGAGAACCTCAAGCTGAGCAGCGACCCGCGCGCCTGGTATTACGACGCCCAGCACGTCGAAGGCAGTTGGTGGCCGCAGTGGCTGGAGTGGGTGCAAAAACGCTCCGGTGTACAACGCGAAACCCTCACCGCTCTGGGCAACCAGAATTACCCACCGATGGAAGCGGCGCCGGGCACTTACGTGCGCGTGCGATGAGCTCAAACATCACATTAAGAAGACTGGATGAAGACCCGCGACCGTATCCTTGAATGTGCCTTGCAGTTGTTCAACCACAAGGGCGAACCGAACGTGTCGACCATGGAGGTGGCCAATGAAATGGGGATCAGCCCCGGTAACCTCTACTACCACTTCCATGGCAAGGAGCCGTTGGTACTGGGGCTGTTCGAGCGCTTTCAATGCGAGCTGGCGCCGCTGCTCGACCCGCCTGCCGATGCGCAACTGGAGGCTGAGGACTACTGGCTGTTTTTGCACCTGATTGTCGAGCGCATGGCCCACTATCGCTTCCTCTTCCAGGACCTGTCGAACCTGGCCGGGCGCCTGCCGAAGCTGGCCAAGGGGATCCGCAATCTGCTTACCGCGCTCAAACGCACCCTGGCCTCCTTGTTGGCGCGGTTGAAGGCTGCGGGGCAACTGGTCAGTGACACCCAGGCACTGGGGCAGTTGGTGGAACAGATCACCATGACCCTGCTGTTCTCCCTCGATTACCAACGCGTACTGGACCGTGAAGGCGAGGTACGAGTGGTGGTGTACCAGGTCATGATGCTGGTAGCGCCGCACCTGCTGTCACCTGCACGCCAGGCCACCGAACGCTGGGCCTTGCGCTACCTGGATGATCCGCTTTGACCGGTGCTTACTCAGGCCCGCCGAATTGCTGAATGAATTTGAAAAGTTCACTGTCATTGCGCACGCCCAACTTCCGATAAGCCGATTGTTTCTGCGTACTGATAGTACTTGCACTGCGGGAGAACTTTGCCGCAATCGAACTGACTGACATGCCATCGAGAAAACAGCGCAACACTTCGCGCTCTTTGGGTGTGAGCCCGGAGGTCAATGACAGCGTCGCTGAAACATTGACCGTCGACTTCACAGTGACGAGATCAAACGCAGAGTGTTTGCCCTGTAATGTCGCCAACATACAAGGTTGTATATAAAGCCGCCCTTGAGCGACAGTTCGGATAGCCGTGATCAGCTCGGTCAGATTCTGAGTCTTACCCAGAATACCCCAACATCCAGCCTTGAGCGCCAGCGAGACTGTCGCAGGCGAATAATCCGAGGAAACGATCAATGCCCGGCACTGGCTGAAACGCCTGCCCAGCGTCTGGAGCAGACTGAGGCCGTCGATGTCTGACGGCGCCAGCACGAAGTCCATGACGACCACATCGACCCGCTGACGGGCCAGCGCCTCCAGCAGTTGCCGGCCCGTACCGTAGGAGCCGGTCACCTGAATGTCGGCCTCGGCATTCAATCCCAGTGCGATACCTTGGCGAACCATCTCGTGGTCATCCAGCAGCATGACGGTACAGATGGCCAATGGTGAAGTTGTCATAACGAGCCCCGCATAAATCAATGCAGTACTGCACGCTATAGACCAGCCTTATGCAGGGTTCAATAAGCGGACACAACAGTACTACATTTACTTACGGCAACTTCCTACAGAAACAACTGAGGAAACTTTACCCAACCAAAAATCCATACGAAAAAAACTAAACAAAACAAAACGCTTTCGAACAATCACGAACCAAAACTCGAGACTTCGCTATAGAGCGTATTCACTTTTAGATACAAATTATGCCAGCCCGCCCCATGAAAAAAATTCGACAAGAACCTCAGGCACTGCGCTTAAACCTGCGGCGGATAACTTCAATAACTCGAGATCGAAAATAGAATGAAAGCCAACGTTTTACCTGCCGTTGCAATCGCCCTGGCCTTGAGCGCCACGATGACGTCATCGGTGTACGCCGCGGACGGCGTGATCAACTTCAGTGGACTGGTGACCGACGTGACCTGCACCGTCGAAGGCGCGGCTCCGGGCACGGGGGCTGTGGTCAAGGACGTGAACCTGGGTGGCGTCTCTGCTGCACGCCTGGCCACGGCAGGCAGCCGTGCCAACCTGACCGGCTTCACCATTCGCATCGGCGCACCGGGTGAGGGCAGTTGCACCAACGGACGCACCGCCATGGTTGCCTTCGATCCGACCAGCCCGGCCATCGACGTGGCCACTGGGCGCTTGAACATTGATGGTTACGACGATCCATCGGATACCACCAACGCCAAAAACGTCCAGGTGGAGGTCACCAGCCGCAGCGGCACGCCGATCAACGTGTACACCGAAAAATCCGAAGGCGTGGTGATCGCCGATAACCAGGCAACCATCCCATTGGCTGCACAACTGTACGCCAGCGGCCCGGCCACCGAAGGCAAGGTCAACACCCGGGTCGGGTTCATGATCGAGTACGCCGAGTAAAGCGCGAGCGAGCCTGCGAAGGCGGGCTCCTCCCTGGGTAAAGAGACCAGACGATGAAAACGAAGGCCCGTCTTACATTTGTCGCCGGTGTGTCTGGTGCAATGCTGCTGTTCATACTTGCCGCCGAGGCAGGCGTCATCATCCACGGCACACGGGTGATCTACCCTGCCGAACGGCAGGAAGTGATCGTACGCCTGGAAAACAAGGGCAATCGCCCGGCATTGGTGCAAACCTGGCTGGACGACGGCGACCGATACTCAACAGCCGCCACTGCAAAAGCGCCGCTGAGTACGTCCCCCCCAATCTTCCGCATTGAGCCGCACCAGCAACAGGCGTTGCGCCTGCGCTACTCGGGCGAGCCTTTGCCTGCCGATCGTGAAAGCCTGTTTTGGCTCAACGTACTGGAAGTGCCGCCGAGTGCCGCAAAGGGTGACGAGAATAACCAGATCGAATTGGCATTTCGCACTCGCTTGCGCGTATTCCTGCGCCCGCAAGCGTTGCCTTATGCGGTGGCAAACGCAGCCTCGAAACTGCAATGGAAACTGATCGCCCACGATCACGGCTACGCCCTGCAAGCCACTAACCCGACGCCCTATCACGTCTCGCTTGCCTCTATCGAACTGCTCAGCGCCGGCCAGCGTTTTGCCAAAGCGCCGAACCAGAGCGCCAACGACAGCCTGCTGCTGCCGGCCGGCGATGTAAAACGCTTTGCGTTGCCGCTGTTGCGCGAATGTCCGCGTACCCCGGCCAAGGTTGAGTTCACCAGCGTCAGCGATTTCGGTGCCCGCGTACGGCATTCGGCAGCGCTGCCTGGCTGCACGGGATAAACCACCATGAATGTATTTTCGATTTTTGCGCAGACCACCTTGCTGACCTGCACGCTGGTGGGCGCAACGGCGCTGCAGGCGAGCGTGATCATCAACAGCACGCGCGTGGTTTATCCGCAGAACGACAAAGAGGTCACCGTCAGGCTGGAGAGCAAGAACCAGGCACCGGTATTGGTCCAGACCTGGCTGGATAATGGCGATGAGCAGTCGACGCCACAGGTGGGCGGCATTCCTTTTGTGGTGACCCCGCCCATCTTCCGTATGGAACCGGGCAAGCAACAGGTGGTGCGCGTGGCCTATACCGGCGAATCCTTGCCGACCGCACAGGAAAGCCTGTTCTGGTTCAACTTGCTGGAAGTGCCTGCGCAATCTCCAAATGCGCAACAGGGCAACCAACTGCAGCTGGCGTTTCGCTCGCGGATCAAACTGTTCTTCCGTCCGCATAACCTGCTCTACGGAGTCGAAACGGCACCCGGAAAACTGCAATGGCGACGCATCTCAAGCGCACAGGGCCAGGGCCTGGAAGTCTTCAACCCGACGCCCTATCACGTGACCTTTGAAGGCGTCGAGGTGCTGGAGTCCGGGCAACGACATGCGCGTAAAACCGCGTCGTCGGGCAGTGAAAACATGGTACTGCCCGGCGGCCGCCTGCGCTTTGAGCTGCCCACGCTCAAAGCATCGGCCAATACCGAGGCGACCGTAGAGTTCCAGACACTCGATGACTATGGCGTGAAGGCCGTCCATAGCGCCAAGGCCCCGCCATGACAGCCCCCAGAACAGACCTTCCAGCGTAGGGCGCCCTGACTGGCGCTACCACGCCCCTACTTTTTCATGTCGATGCCCACTGACGCGGGTAGGGACGCCCTATGCCGACAGTCGACCGACACCTGTTTTTCGAGAATGCTGAACATGAGTTTCAACACGCCAACCGGCGTAAAAGCACGTCATCGCTTCAAGCGGACCCTGCATAGCCTGCTGTTGATCAGCGGCGCTCAAGCCGTCAGCGCCCAGAGTGCCGAACAGGTCGAATTCAATCCGGCTTTCTTTCCGGGTGGCAAGGCGGGCTTGCAGGTCGATATCGCCAAGTTCAACCAAGGCAACGTCGTCCTGCCTGGCAGCTATCGCGCCGATGTGCACCTTAACGGCCAGTGGATCGGGCGTGAAACCCTGTCCTTTTCCAAGATCGCGGGCCATGACACCGCCCAGCTGTGCCTGGAGCCCCAGGCGCTGCTCAGGTTTGGCGTTATCGTCGATAGCGTCGAGGCAGCAGCCCTTTCCAACTGTGCCGACATCGCCAGCTACCTGCCCGGCGCCAGCAGCCAGTTCGATTCGGGTGAAAGTCGCCTCGACCTGCAAGTTCCGCAGATATACCTGGCGCGCCAGCCACGCGGCTACGTCGACCCGCAACACTGGGATGGCGGCGTGGATGCCGCGTTCGTGCGTTACAACACCAATACCTTCACCACGCGGACCGGCGGGCGCACCCAGGGCTCCAGCTACCTCGGCCTGAACACCGGCCTCAACCTGGGGGACTGGCACTGGCGCCACAACGGCAGCTACAGCCGCACCCATACCGCCTCGGGGTACCAAAGCAGCGCCACCTATGTGCAGCGGGATTTGAGTGCCTTGAAGTCCCAACTGGTGCTTGGCGAAATCTATACCCCCGGCGAACTGTTCGACAGCGTGCGTCTGCGCGGCGCCAGCCTGTCTTCCGATGACCGGATGCTGCCCGATTCACTGACCGGCTTTGCCCCGGTAGTGCGCGGGGTTGCCGAGACCAACGCACGGGTCACTGTGCGCCAACGCGGTGTGTTGCTGGATGAAGTCTCCGTCGCGCCCGGCCCGTTCGTGCTCAAGGACCTGTTCCCCACCGGTTACGGCGGCGACCTGAATGTCACCGTCACCGAAGCCGACGGTCGTACCCGTGAGTTCATCGTACCGTTTGCCGCCAACGCCAACCTGCTGCGCCCCGGCTACAGCCGCTATTCGCTGAGTGCCGGCCTGCTCGATGAAGTCGGCCTGCACCACCCGCCCAGGCTGATGCAAGCGACTTACCAGCATGGCCTGAGTAATCTGCTGACCGGTTATACCGGTGCCGTGATGGGTGAGGATTACCGTTCACAGTTGCTGGGGGCCGCGTTCAACACACCGTTGGGCGCACTTTCTCTGGACTTGACCCAGTCGAACGCGCATCTGCCAGGGCATGGTTCACGCGCGGGTCAAAGCGTACAGCTGCGCTACAGCAAGAACTTCGCGAATACGGGCACCCACTTCGCGCTGGGCGCCTACCGCTACTCCACCGAAGGCTTCTTGAGCGTGAGCGACGCAGCACACATCCGCGACCTTGCGCTGGACGGGCTCAAGCTCGACACCGTTTCGCGCCTGCGTGACCGAATGGACATCAGCCTCAACCAAAGCGTCGGCGACGGCTCGGTGTACCTGACCGGCTCCTCGCAAAACTATTGGAACCGCAACAATGGCAACCTGACGTTTACCGCCGGCTACAGCAGTACGTGGAAGGGTTTGCATTACACCGTCAGCGCGCAGCGCACCCGGGACTTGCTGAGCGAACGCGTCGACAAGCAATTGGACTTCACCGTCAGCCTGCCACTGGGCAGCGGCGCACGCTCGCCCACACTGACCACCACCGTCTACCGTGGCGATCAAAGCAGCGGCGAGCGCCTGAGCCTGGGCGGTACGCTTGGCGGGCGCAATGAATTGAGCTACGGCCTGAGCAGCAGCCGTGCTCAAGGCAGCGGCTATGCCACTAGCGCCGACATGAAATACCAGACCTCTCAAGGCGTGCTGTCGGCAAGCTACGGCCAAAGCAACGCGTACCAATCGACCTCCCTGGGCATGACCGGTGGCATCGTCGCCCACCGTGGCGGTGTGACCTTCGGCCCAGAGTTGGGCGACACCATCGGCATAGTCCAGGCTCCCGACGCCCTCGGCGCACGGATCAATGGCAACCACAGCGCGCAGATCGGCAAAAGCGGCTTCGCCGTGGTGCCGAATCTCACGCCTTACCGCCAGAACGTGGTCGAGTTGGACCCCAAGGATCTGTCCTCGGATGTCGAGCTCAAGACCGCCGCTCAGAACGTCGCGCCACGAGCCGGCTCGGTGGTGCAGTTGCAATTCGAGACCGTCAGCGGGCAGGCCATGTTGATCACGGCGCTGCGGGAGGATGGCACGCCATTGCCGTTCGGCGCGGATGTGTTCGATGAAAGCGGCGCCAGCGTCGGGATCGTTGGCCAGGGTGGCAAAGCCTTTGCGCGTGTGTCACGCGGGCAGGGGCAGTTGACGGTCAAGTGGGGCCCGGACGCCACGACCCTGTGCACCCTGCGCTATGACGTGAGCACAGGTTTCACTGCCGAGAACACCAACCGCTTGCGCCACCTGAACGCAGGTGCCTGCCAGCATGCGCCGCAAGCGCCTACCGCCAAAAGCCCCATGACAATACGGAGTTCACAATGAAGCCGTCGATCTCGCGCCTCTTGACCCTGCTGGTGCTTGGCCTGCCCATCGCGGCCCAGGCGGAGTGCGATAGCTATATGGACTCCGAGCACGGCCTTTCCCTTCCGGCCACTATTACGGTACCGGCCAACCTGCCCGATGGCAGCATCATCACCCAGCAGCCATTCAGTGGAGTGGTTCCCGGCCGTTTCTTCAATTGCCACAGCTTGACCCTCAGACAGGTCACCTCCCGCAGGTACCCGCAACTATTGCCAAGCCTGATCTATTCCACTGAGGCTCCTGGCATCGGCATCCGCATAAAAATTACCGATGCCCGAGGAGTGACCAACTTCTACGCGCTTGAAAATATTACCAATCAGCTGCCCACTGGACGCCATCCCATCTTCACCAATGCCGAGGCGATCTTCTACAAAACCGGCCCGGTGACCGGAGGGGTAGTGCCGGCGGGAAGCATCTACAAATACACAATGATGACCCGTATAGGCCAGCGCCTGGGCCGCTTTGAGCTCAACCTCAACAACTCGGTCAGGTTCGTAAGCCCTGTTGCTACCTGCAACCTTGAAGCAGGCGACGTCAACCGCTCCATCGCCCTCGACCCGGTGCAGGTCAGTGCTTTCAACAGCAGCCCCTACGCTGGCGCACACAACTTTGAGCTGACGGCCAATTGCAGCGATGCCGCCAACGTCACCTTTCGTTTTTCCGGCCCGCCCTCGCCTGAAAATGACCTGCTCTTCGCCAATACAGGCACCGCTGGAGGCGTGGCGCTGTGGCTGTATTCACGTATCAACGGAACGAATCAAACGATCCCTGCCAATGGCAGCGACAACGAACGCACGCTGGTTGTGAGCGGCAATCGCGCGGTACTGCCACTCGGCGCTGCGTACCACAAAAGCGGCACGGTCGGCCAAGGCACGCTGATCAGTACCGCTACCGTCAACATCACCTACAACTGAAACCCTGAGGATTAACGATGCGTCTCTCAATACTGCCCCTGCTATTGGCGTTCACGGCCAGCCTGGGCGCCCCTGTCGCCTTCGCTGCTACCACCGGCACCCTGACCTTCCAAGGCGTGGTCAACGCGGGCACGTGCAACCTGATCGCCGGCGATGTAAACCGCACCATCACTCTACCGCCCGTCAAAGTGTCGGACTTCGATAGTGCCGACTCCGCTGGAGAACACGATTTCGAGCTTGCCGCTGACTGCGACTCTGACGTCAAGAACGTGATCTTTCAATTCGCTGGCACACCCTCCGCCGGCAACGCAGAGCTCTTTGCCAATACGGGAACTTCGGGCGGCACCGCTCTTTGGCTGGCCAGCGCAGGCATCATCCCCGCCAACGGTACGGAGGCCCAGCGTAGCCGTACGGTTGCAACGAGCAGCAGCAAGGCGGTACTAGCGCTCAAAGCGGCTTACCACAAAACCGGCGCGGCGATTTCCCACGGCACGCTGGCCAGTGCCGTCACCGTTTCTATCACTTATAACTGATGGGCTTGGTGTAGCGCCCGCGACGCCTGATTGCTGTGGCCCATAAAAAATGCCCGACCTTTATAGGCCGGGCATTTTCTGGTCCCGCAAAAATCAGGACTGACTGGATGGCGTCGGGGTTACCGGCGTTGCAGTCGGGGTAGCAGCGGTGGGCGACGGCGCGGACACCGAATTGGCTGCAGAAGCAGTCGGAGCCGGCTTGGCCGCCACGGCAGGCTTTGGCGCTGCTGGCTTTTTCGCCGCGGCAGGTTTTTTGGCCACCGCAGGTTTTACCGCCGGTTTGGCTGCTGCTGGTTTCGCGGCGGATTTTGCCGCAGCTGGCTTGGCAGCGGGTTTGGCGGAAGCTGGCTTGGCAGCGGATTTGGCAGCAGCCGGTTTAGCCGCAGGTTTCGCTGCTGCTTTAGCAGCCGCTGGCTTGGCGGCAGGTTTGCTGGCCGGTTTGGCAGCAGCTGTTTTGGCCGCTGGCTTGGCCGCAGGTTTCGTCGCGGCTTTGGCTGGCGCCTTGGCCGCAGATTTTGCAGCCGGTTTAGCGGCAGCTTTAACCAGAGGCTTGGCAGCGGCTTTGGCTGCTGGTTTTGCAGCTGCAGTTTTGGCCGCTGGTTTTGCCGCAGGTTTTGCCGCGGCAGTCTTGGCTGGAGCCGCTTTGGCGCCAGTGAGTTTTTCGATTTGCCTGGTCAAGGTATCGACCTTGCTGTGCAACGTCTTCAACTCAGCCTTGCTAGGCACGCCCAGTCGCGAAATAGCACTGTTGAGGCGCTTGTCGAAGGTTTCTTCCAACTTGCCCCACGTGTCAGAAATGCTCGACTTGGCGGAACCGGCCGTTGCCTTGGCCGCATCAACTTTTTTCCCCACTGTACTCTTGGTCAACTTCTCGGCCTTCTCGCCGTCCTTGACCAGAGTCTCGAAGTATTTACCGCCGTCACTGCTAACCTTCGAGTACACGCCTAAACCAGCAAGCCAGATTTTGCGGGAATATTTTTCAACTTCCCCGACCCACGAGCTGCCTTCTTTCTGAGTAGTCTTTTTAACAGCCATCCCGATGTCTCCTTAGTGTTTACGCGCGACACGTTCGAGCAATGCCGTCAGCTCTTCGAGCTTAGCAGAGAGTGTCTCCACGTCATGTTTAGACGCAATGCCGATTCGATTCAAGGCACTTGCAACACGCGTGTCAAAAGCTTTTTCAACTTTATCCAGCTGAACTTCAACCAGGCTCCTGACGCCGGAGACATTACTCTTTACCTGGTCAATCTGACTGTTGGCGGCATCAAGTTGTTCAACTACAACTTTTTTACCTTTACTTTCAACATGTTGGCCGCTCTTAACCAGCTCTTTGAAGTACTCGCTGCCCTCACTGCCGACCTTCGCATAGGCACCAAGACCCGCCAGCCAGATCTTGCGGGCATAGCTTTTAACCTCACTCAGGGGAGTGGTTTGAACGTCGATTTTTTTCTTCAAAATAACTTTGGCCATGGTGCACCTCAAACAAAAAGGGGGGGAGGACGGCCCGCAGGAGTTGAGGGCTTGGGCACAAAGTAGGGTTTAAAATTAGAATCGGCACCCTAAGAGCAGCCAGGTCAGGCCAACGCTTTATCCAAGGCTTTTTCGATTTCGGACTTTATCGTGCCACTCATGGCCGACATCAACAGGCCGAGTTCGACATCGATGCGCAGTGAGTTGTCGGCCACCGCAACCGTGCCTTTAACCCCGGAGCGCTTGAGCTTCAGGGTGTCGCCAGCCCATGAAGACTCCACCCCATATTTATCCTCGAGTTTGCGCGCCAATTGCTCAGCCTTGGCCCGCGCCTGTTCTTTTCCCAGGGTATGTTCACGCTCAACGGTAATACGGGCCATTGCAATGACTCCTCTATATAACGACTCAGAACACCCGCCATGCGGCAAAAGGTCTCGATGAGCGCCTATCTTACCTGCAGCCTTGCCAAGACAAAGTAGGCCTTGGGGATTATCATGTCCCGCATTCTCTTTTGGTGACAGCGATATGACTGATCAGCGCAAAGGCAGCGATGCCGAACCCACCACTCACTTCGGCTTCAAGAACGTCCCGGAAAGCCAGAAAGCGGAAAAAGTCGCTGAGGTGTTCCACTCCGTGGCGGCCAAGTACGACCTGATGAACGATGTGCTCTCCGGCGGCATGCACCGCCTGTGGAAGCGCTTCACCATCGAGTTGTCGGGCGTACGCACCGGCAACCGGGTGCTGGACATCGCCGGTGGCACGGGCGATTTGGCGGCCAAGTTCTCCAAGCTGGTTGGCCCCACCGGCCAGGTGGTATTGGCCGATATCAACGGTTCGATGCTCAAGGTTGGCCGCGACCGCCTGCTCGACAAAGGCGTGGCCGGCAATATCGAGTTCGTTCAGGCCGATGCCGAGAAGCTGCCCTTCCCCGACAACCATTTCGACTGCGTGACCATCGCGTTCGGCCTGCGTAACGTGACTCACAAGGAAGACGCGATCCGCTCGATGCTGCGCGTACTCAAGCCGGGTGGCCGCCTGCTGGTGCTGGAATTCTCCAAGCCGACCAACGCGCTGATGTCCAAGGTCTACGACACCTATTCGTTCGCCTTCATGCCACTGATGGGCAAGCTGATCACCAACGACGCCGAGAGCTACCGCTACCTGGCCGAGTCGATCCGCATGCACCCGGACCAGGAAACCCTGAAGTCGATGATGGTGGAGGCCGGTTTCGACCGCGTGACCTACCACAACATGACGTCCGGCATCGTCGCCCTGCACCGCGGCATCAAGCCCTGATGCTGCTGCAAGGTCTTCTCGCCAGCGTCGAGCACGGCCTCAACCGTGTACTGCGCCTGGACAGCACCGCCCTGGCGCGGCTCGCGCACCTGACCGGCAAAGTCATTGCCGTCGACTGCCGAAGCCCCGCCTTGCAGCTGTTTATCCTGCCCAGCGATGAAGGCCTGCTGCTCGCCACTCAATGGGCCGCTGAGGCCGATTGCACTCTGCGTGCGCCAGCCTCAAGCCTGTTGCACCTGGCACTGAGCCGCAACAAGACCGCCATCCTCCACAGCCCCGAGGTGGAACTGGAAGGCGACAGTGCGGTGCTGATGGACCTGGCCGCCGTGCTGCAAGACCTGGAGCTGGACTGGGAATACGAACTGTCGCGCTGGATTGGCCCCGTCGCCACCCAGTTGATCAGCGGGCACCTGCGCAGCCGCTCGCGCTGGTACCAGCAAGGGTTCGCCAGCCTCAACCAGAACCTTGCCGAATACCTGAGCGAAGAATCGCGCACCCTGGTCGGGCAACGGGAAGCGCAAGCGCGCTTTCGCGAGCTCGACAAGGCCAAAATCGACCTGGAACGCCTCGAGGCCCGCTTCGAGCGCTTGAGCCGTTCCCTTGATCCAAGCGATAACGCATGAAGCTGCTCGCCGTCCGCCGTTTGTTTCGTATCCAGCGCGTCGTAATCCGCTACCGTCTCGATGACCTGCTGTTTGCCCTGCCTTTGCCATGGTTCCTGCTGGCGGTGCGTTATGTGCTGCCGTGGCGCTGGTTGCCGCGCAAACCGTCACCGTTGAGCCGTGGCGCCAGCCTGCGCCTGGCGTTGCAGGATTTGGGGCCGATCTTCATCAAGTTCGGGCAGATCCTCTCCACCCGCCGCGACCTGTTGCCCGAAGACATCGCCGACGAGCTGATGCTGCTGCAAGACCGCGTGCCGCCGTTCGATTCGCAGCAATCGATGGCGCTGATCGAAGAACAGCTGGGCCAGAAGATCAGCGAGGTGTTCAGCCGCTTCGACGTCGAGCCCCTGGCCTCAGCGTCGGTGGCGCAAGTGCACGCCGCGCAGCTCAAGACCGGCGAAGAAGTGGTGGTGAAAGTCATTCGCCCAGGCCTCAAGCCGATCATCGGCCAGGACCTGGCATGGCTGTTCATCCTGGCCCGCGCGGCCGAACGCTTCTCTGCCGATGCGCGCCTGCTGCACCCGGTGGACGTGGTCGCCGACTACGAAAAAACCATCTACGACGAACTCGACCTGCTGCGCGAAGCGGCCAACGCCAGCCAATTGCGACGCAACTTCGAAGGCTCGCAACTGTTGTACGTGCCGCAGGTGTATTGGGACTGGTGCCGGCCCAAAGTGCTGGTGATGGAGCGCATCTACGGCGTGCAGGTCACCGACCTTGCGACCCTGGCCGACCAACGCACCGACATGAAGATGCTGGCCGAGCGCGGTGTGGAAATCTTCTTCACCCAAGTGTTCCGCGACAGCTTCTTCCACGCCGACATGCACCCGGGCAACATCTTCGTCAGCACCGTCAACCCGTGGAGCCCGCAGTACATCGCCATCGACTGCGGCATCGTCGGCAGCCTCACCCCGGAAGACCAGGATTACCTGGCGCGCAACCTGTTTGCCTTCTTCAAGCGCGACTACCGTCGTGTGGCGCAGCTGCACATTGATTCGGGTTGGGTGCCGGCGGAAACCAAGCTCAACGAATTCGAAGCGGCGATCCGTACCGTCTGCGAGCCGATCTTTGAAAAACCGTTAAAAGATATTTCCTTCGGTCAGGTACTGATGCGTCTGTTCCAGACCGCGCGGCGTTTCAATATGGAAGTACAGCCGCAGTTGGTGTTGTTGCAGAAGACCCTGCTGAACATCGAAGGCCTGGGCCGCCAGCTGTACCCGGACCTCGACTTGTGGAACACCGCGCAACCCTTCCTGGAACGCTGGATGCGCGAGCGCATGAGCCCCAAAACCATGCTGGGCAACCTGCACAGCCAGTTCGAACAGCTGCCGCACCTGGCCAACATGACCCGCGACCTGCTGGAGCGCATGTCCCAGCCCCATGCCAAGGACCCTGAGCCACCGTGGCGCAAGCGCAAGGACGACTGGTTCCTGCGCCTGCTCGGCGCCGCGCACCTGGTGGGCGGTGTGATGCTGGCGATTGGTGGGCCATTGAACCAACTGGGCCACTGGCCAGCCGGCATCATGGTCGCAGTGGGTGTTTATCTGATCGTGCGTCGATAGCCCATCCGGTTATACACTGTCGCAAATTGCCGGAGCCGAACATGAAAGACTGGCTGGATGAGATCAAGTGGGACAGTGACGGCCTGGTGCCGGCCATTGCCCAGGACTACAAGACCGGGCGCGTGCTGATGATGGCCTGGATGAACCGCGAGGCCCTGAGCCTCACCGCCGCCGAGCAGCGCGCCATCTACTGGTCACGTTCGCGTGGCAAACTGTGGCGCAAGGGCGAAGAATCCGGGCACGTGCAGACCCTGCACGAGCTGCGCCTGGACTGCGATGCCGACGTGGTGATCCTCAAGGTCGAGCAGATCGGCGGCATTGCCTGCCACACTGGCCGCCACAGTTGCTTCTATCGCGTGTTCGAGAATGGCGAATGGAAGGTTGTGGAGCCGGTGCTCAAAGACCCGCACGCCATCTACCCAGCAGGACACTGAACATGAGCGATACCCTGAACCGTGTGGCCCAGGTGCTGGAAGACCGCAAAGGCGCGGATGCCGACAGCTCCTACGTCGCCAGCCTGTACCACAAGGGTCTGAACAAGATTCTGGAAAAACTCGGCGAAGAATCCGTCGAGACCATCATTGCGGCCAAGGACGCGCAAATCAGCGGTGATTACAGCGATGTAATCTATGAGACCGCAGACTTGTGGTTCCATAGCCTGGTGATGCTCGCCCAACTGGGGCAGCACCCACAGGCCGTGCTGGATGAACTGGACCGTCGCTTCGGCTTGTCCGGGCACGCCGAGAAGGCCTCGCGCCCGTCCGCCTGAATAACGTAAGACTTGAGGATTTGAAGCATGGGCATTTTTGACTGGAAACACTGGATCGTCATTCTGGTGGTGGTGGTATTGGTGTTCGGCACCAAGAAGCTCAAGAACCTGGGCACCGATGTGGGCGAGTCGATCAAGGGCTTTCGCAAAGCCATGAACGATGATGAAAAGCCAGCCGAGCCAAGCGCCAACCCGGTGCCACCGGCCCAGCCTGTTCACCCGCAGGCCAGCCAGCCGATCACCGAGCGCCGTACCTTCGACGTGCAGGCTGAAAAGGTCCAAGAGCCGACCCGCAAAGACTCGTGAGCACTGACTAATGTTTGGTATCAGCTTCTCTGAACTGCTGCTCGTCGGCCTGGTGGCCCTGCTGGTACTGGGGCCGGAACGCCTGCCCGGTGCCGCACGCACCGCCGGCTTGTGGATCGGGCGCCTCAAGCGCAGTTTCAACGCGATCAAACAGGAAGTTGAACGGGAAATCGGTGCCGACGAAATCCGTCGGCAATTGCACAACGAGCACATCCTCTCGTTGGAGCAGGAAGCCCGCAAGATTCTTTCCCCGGTGCAAGAGCCGGCCAAGCCGGTAACGCCGGTGGCCGAGCACAGCATCGCGCCAGCCCCTGTGGCCGACGCCGCACCGGCAGCGCCCGCTCCTACGACGCCCGCGCCGACGCCCGTTGCGTCGCCCGCACCCCATGACCCTACATTGCCGCCGCGAGCCCCATGAGCGCTGATAAACCGGAAAACGACCAGCATATGCCGCTGGTCTCGCACCTCACCGAGCTGCGTACCCGCCTGCTGCGTTGCGTGGCGGCGATCTTCATCATCTTTGCCGGGCTGTTCGCCTTTACCCAGCAGATCTACACCTTCGTCTCGACGCCCCTGCGCCAGTACCTGCCGGCCGGCGCGACGATGATCGCCACCGATGTGTCGTCGCCGTTCCTGACGCCCTTGAAGCTGACCATGATGGTCTCGCTGTTCCTGGCGATCCCGGTGATCCTGCATCAGATCTGGGGTTTTATCGCGCCAGGCCTGTACAAGCATGAGAAGCGCATCGCCGTGCCGTTGCTGGTGTCGAGCATCCTGCTGTTCTACACCGGCATGGCCTTCGCCTACTTTCTGGTGTTCCCACTGATCTTCAAGTTCTTCGCCGCCGCGACTCCAGCCGGTGTGGAAATGATGACCGATATCACCAGCTACCTCGATTTCGTGATGACGCTGTTCTTCGCCTTTGGCGTGGCGTTTGAAATTCCGGTAGCGGTAGTGTTGCTGGTGTGGATCGGCGTGGTCGACGTCAAGTACCTGAAGAAGATCCGCCCGTACGTGATCATCGGCTGCTTCGTGGTCGGCATGATCCTCACGCCACCGGACATCTTCTCCCAGACCTTGTTGGCCGTGCCGATGTGGATGCTGTTCGAAGTGGGCATCCTGTTCAGCGGCTTGATCAGCAAGCGTGGCGAACACCCGGATGACGCGCCTGTCGACGACGACCAGCCGCCTGCGACCCAGCCGTGAACCTGCTGCTGCTCGAAGAGGCCGACTTTATCGCGGCCGACCGCGTAGTGCTGCGCGATCGGCGCCTGGTGCATATGCAGGAGGTTCACCGCGCCGCCGTCGGTGACTCCCTGCGCGTGGGCCGGATTGGCGGGCTAATGGGCAATGCCCAACTGCTGCGCCTGGAAGCCGCTGAAGCCGAACTGCAAGTGAGCTTCGACCAACCGCCACCGAGCAAATTACCCCTGACCTTGCTGCTGGCCCTGCCCCGCCCGAAGATGCTGCGCCGGGTGTTGCAAACCGTGGCGGCCATGGGCGTGCCCAAGGTGGTGCTGGTCAACAGCTACCGCGTGGAAAAAAGCTTCTGGCAAACCCCGTTCCTGGAGCCTGAAGCGGTGCGCGAGCAATTGATCCTCGGCCTGGAACAAGCGCGGGACACGGTGCTGCCCGAGATCATTATCGAGAAACGCTTCAAGCCGTTTGTGGAAGATCGGCTGCCGGCCATGGCGGCTGGCACCCTGGGCCTGATCGGCCATCCGGGCGATTACCCCGCCTGCCCCCGAGCCCTCGAGGAACCGGTGACCCTGGCGATCGGCCCGGAAGGCGGCTGGATTCCCTATGAAGTGGACTTGCTGGCCAAGGCCGGTTTGCAGCCGGTGCAACTGGGTGCACGTATTTTGCGCGTCGAAACCGCCGTAACGGCCCTGCTCGCCCGCCTGTTCTAACCCCCCGACTGATCGTTCCCACGCTCTACGTCAGCCCTTGTGACGCAGAGCGTCACGCCATTCATTCCCACGCAGAGCGTGGGAACGATCAGCAGAGCGTGGGAACGATCATGTGCATAGCTACAGAATCTCGCGCCCGTGCCGATAGCCTTTGAATAAGTCCAAGCCTTGTTCCAGGGGAGTTCGCAGCATGTATCGTTGGTTAGCCGAGAAGTTGGGGAATGTAAGCGTCAACCGCAAGCTGAGCGTCGGCTTTGGCCTGGTATTGGTCCTGACGCTGTTGATCACCTTTACCGGCTGGACCGGCCTGGGGGATGTGATCAGCCGCGGCGACAAGCTGGGCTTCATTTCCAGCCTCAATGGCCTGACCAAAGACCTGCGCCTGGCACGTCTGGACTTCGATATGCGCCGTGGCGAGCAAGGCACGGACAAGGTCGACGGCCTGCTCGCCCACCTCGACAGCGGCCTGAAGACCGCCGCCGAGCTGATCGAGCAACCTGACGACAAAGCCCTGGTCGAGCAACAGCAGGAAGCCTTGAACCAATACAAAAAGGCCTTCGCGGCCATGGTCCAGGCGGGCCTCAAGCGTGAGGGTGCTCGCAGCAAGCTCGGCGACACTGCCGACAATGCTGTCGCCAAGATCAATGAAATCGAAAAAGCCCTGCTGCAAGGTGACAGCGTCACCCAGTTCAACAGCGTGGTGGAGCAGAGCAAGCTGATCCAGCAATCGCGCTTCCAAGTACGCGGCTACACCTACAGCGGCAAGGTCGAAGCCGAGCAACCGGCCCTGGATGCTATCGACAACGCCCTGAAGAAAATCACCGAACTGCAAGGCCAGCTGCCGGCCCAATACCAGGCCAACCTGCAAGAAGCCGGGGCTTCACTGCAAGCCTACCGCGCCGCCGTCAGCCAGTATCGCGATTCCCAGGTCGCCAGCGCGGCTGCGCTGAAAACCATGATCGCCCAAGGCGACATCCTGCTGGGCCACAGCGAAAAACTCACCGTCTCCCAGACCGCCGTGCGTGACGCAGATGCCGCGCAGGCCAAATACCTGTTGCTACTTGCCACCGTGCTGGCGCTGATCGTCGGCATCTTCGCAGCCTGGGCCATCACCCGCCAGATCGTCATCCCCCTGAACCAGACCCTCAAAGTCGCCGAGCGTGTGGCCTCCGGCGATCTGAGCCACAACCTGGAATCGGGCCGCCAGGACGAACTGGGTCAATTGCAGCGTGCCATGCAAAGCATGACCGTAGGCCTGCGCGAGTTGATCGGCGGGATCAGCGACGGTGTCACCCAGATCGCCAGCGCCGCCGAGCAGTTGTCGGCCGTGACCGAACAAACCAGCGCCGGGGTCAACAGCCAGAAGGTCGAGACCGACCAGGTGGCCACCGCCATGAACGAGATGGCGGCCACCGTGCAGGAAGTGGCGCGCAATGCCGAAGAGGCCTCGGAAGCCGCCGTGGCTGCCGACCAGCAAGCCCGTGAAGGCGACCAGGTGGTGGGTGAAGCCATCGCCCAGATCGAGCGCCTGGCTACCGAGGTGGGTAATTCCACAGTGGCCATGGGTGAACTCAAGCGCGAAAGCGACAAGATCGGCAGTGTGCTCGACGTGATCAAATCCGTGGCCCAGCAAACCAACCTGCTGGCCCTTAACGCCGCCATTGAGGCCGCGCGTGCCGGTGAGGCCGGCCGTGGCTTTGCCGTGGTGGCCGACGAGGTGCGCAGCCTGGCCCAGCGCACGCAGAAGTCCACTGAAGAGATCGAAGAGCTGATCGTCGGCCTGCAAAGTGGTACCCAGCAGGTGGCAACCATCATGGACAACAGCCGCGGGCTGACCGAGAGCAGTGTTGAGCTGACGCGCCGCGCCGGCCACGCGCTGGGCAATATCACCCGCACCGTCTCGACCATTCAGGCCATGAACTCGCAGATCGCCACCGCCGCCGAGCAACAAAGCGCCGTGGCTGAAGAGATCAACCGCAGCGTGTTGAATGTGCGCGACATCTCCGAACAAACCTCGTCGGCCAGCGAAGAAACTGCGTCCTCCAGTGCCGAACTGGCGCGCCTGGGGATCTACCTGCAGACCCTGGTTGGGCGCTTCCGGGTCTGAATTACCCTACACGGCGGCTTACCAAAGCCGCCGTAACTTGTGAAATTTCCTACGCAGTTATCAGCCCTCCACGGCCCCGAATCGAATTAGCGTTTCATGTGTTGCGAAATGCTTTCTCTGATTCGGAGGTTCACCATGTTTTCTCGGCTAACCCGCGTGCTGGTCAATGCCAGCGTCCGCCTCAAGCTCGCCCTGGGTTTTGGCCAAGTGCTGATCCTCAGTTTCCTGATCGCCGCTACGGGCTGGCAAGCCTTGAACGCCGTGCTTTACCGATCCAATAGCCTGACGACCCTGGGTCAATTGGCCGTTGACGCCGAGGCCATGCGCGCCGACCGCATCGTGTACCGCACCCTGACAGACAGCGATAGCCTGAGCAAAATGGCCGCGAAGATTGAACGGATGGACCAGCACTTGGCCGACCTATCAAACCGCCTGAAAGACCCGGCTGACCTGCAGCGACTTGAAGAAGCCAAGAGCCTTGCAAGCCACTTCAAGGCGGCACTGACGCAACTTCCGCCCCTGGTCGAACAGCGTGAGCGCATCCGCCAGGCGCTGAAAAAAGTCGCCCTGCAAGCCAGCGATACCCTCGCCCAATTTGCCAGTGACCTGCCTGATCAGAACGACGAAAAGGCCCTTGATGCCATCGAGCAACTGCGTCAGGCCATGGAGCTGGCCGAAGATCGCGCCCAGAGCCCCGCCTGGGCCGCGCAATCGCTGGCAATGTATACAGAGGCCATCGGCAAGGCCCTTGACGCCCTGGAGACCGCGCAACTGGCAGTCACAGCGCTGCCCGTGGACTCAGCACTGCTCAAGACCGACCTGGCTAACTATCGCGAGCAGTTGATCGAGCTCAAGGAAGCCCAGCTCAACGTGGAGACCGTGCAAAACCGCTTCGAACAGCAACTCGATGACCTGCGCGACAACAGTAACCAGTTGAGCCAAAGCCAGAACACCAAGCGCAACAGCGAGGCAGACCACACCCGCACATTGCTGATGAGCGTGACAGTGGCCGCCCTGGCCCTGGGCGCGCTGGCCGCCTGGTGGATCGCCCGGCAGATTGCGGTACCACTGCGGGAGATCCTTGGCGCCGCACGCCGCATTGCCGAAGGCGACCTCAGCCACGACATGGCGGTCGACCGTCGCGATGAACTCGGCCAGTTGCAGCAAAGCATCGGGCAAATGACCCGCAGCCTGCGTAGCCTGATCAGCAGTATCGGTGACAGCGCCCGGCAGATCGCCGGAGCGGCCACGCAGTTATCCACCGTCACCGAGCAGACCCGCAGCGGGCTCAACGAGCAGAAAGATGAAACCGACCAGGTGGCGACGGCAATGAATGAAATGCTCGCCACTGCCCAGGAAGTGGCGCGCCACGCCGAACGCGCCTCGCTGGCGGCCCAAGAAGCCGACCATCAGGCCGGCGCCGGTGAGCAGGTGGTCACCCAGGCTATGGAGCAGATTGGCAACCTGGCCAGTGAAATGGCGCTGTCGGGCCGTGCGATGCTCGCGCTGCAACAGGAGAGCCAGAAGATCGCCAGTGTGCTGGATGTGATCAAGTCTGTTTCTCAGCAGACCAACCTGCTGGCCCTGAACGCAGCCATTGAAGCGGCGCGTGCGGGCGCTGCCGGCCAAGGCTTTGCGGTGGTCGCCGACGAAGTGCGCAGCCTGGCCCAACGCACTCAGGAATCGGCCGAGGAGATCGAAGGGCTGATCCTCGGCCTGCATAACGGCACCCAGCAGGTGGCGGATATCATGGACAGCAGCCGTAACCTGACCGATAACAGCGTCACCCTGACCCGCGACGCCGGCGACGCCCTGATCGCCATTGCCCGCACGGTGTCGATCATCCAGGAAATGAACCCGCAGATCGCCGCCGCAGCGGAACAGCAAAGCGCTGTGGCCGAGGAGATCAACCGCAGTGTGCTGAAGGTACGGGACGTGTCGGAACAAACCGCCGCCGCCAGCGAGGAAACGGCGGCGGCGAGTGTTCAGTTGGCGAGGTTGAGCCTGGACTTGCAGACGCTGGTCGACAAATTCAAGCTCTGAAACACCGCCACTGTAGGAGCGAGCTTGCTCGCGATAAACCCAAGGCCGCCGCGTTCATTCAGGGTGCGTGGCGTTCTCGTTGACGTTTTTCGCGAGCAAGCTCGCTCCTACAGTCATAGCACCTGGCGCAGGAAGGCTTGGGCGCGTGGGTCTTTTGGCGTATTGAAGAACTCCGCCGGCGCGGCGTCTTCCAGCAATTTGCCGTGATCGAAAAACAACACCCGGTCTGCCACTTCCCGGGCAAAGCCCATCTCGTGGGTGACGCACACCATGGTCATGCCTTCCAGGGCCAGGGTCTTCATCACGTCCAGCACTTCACCGACCATTTCCGGGTCGAGGGCCGAGGTGGGCTCGTCAAACAGCATCACCTTAGGCTCCATCGCCAGGGCCCGAGCAATGGCAACCCGCTGCTGCTGGCCGCCAGACAGGCGCGATGGAAACTCGCGGGCTTTCTGCGCTATACCGACCTTTTCCAGCAGCGCCAGGGCCTTGGCCTCCCGCTCTTGCTTGCCGCGCTTGCGCACGACCTTTTGCGCCAGGCACAGGTTTTCCAGCACGGTCATGTGAGGGAACAGGTTGAAGTGCTGGAACACCATGCCGACTTCACGGCGGTAGGCATTCACGTCGGTCTTCGGGTCGGCCAGTTGCAGGCCGTCGATGCTCACCGAACCCGAGTCGAATTCCTCCAAGCCGTTAAGGCAGCGCAGAAAGGTGGACTTGCCGGAACCCGAGGGACCGATCACCACCAGCACCTCGCCCTTGGCCACTTGGGTGGTGACATGATCCACCGCGCGCACCACCTGCCCACGGGTATCGAAGACCTTTACCAGATCGCGTACTTCAATCACTTTGGGCAAGCCTCCGCTCAAGCCGGCTGGCCATCTTCGACAGCGGCAGGTTGATCAGCAGGTACAAGCCCGCCACACAAAACAGGATTTCAAACGGCGAGAACGAGGTGGTGATCACTTCGCGGCCGCTCTTGAGCAACTCGGTAATCGCGATCACCGACACCAGGGACGTGTCCTTGACCAGGCTGATAAATTGCCCGGCCAGGGGCGGCAGCACGCGCTTGAAGGCCTGCGGCAGCACCACGTGGCGCATCGACTGGCTGGCACTCAAGCCCAGGGAGCGCGCCGCTTCGTCCTGGCCACGGGTGATGGACTGCACGCCGGCGCGCACGATTTCTGCCACGTAGGCACCCGTGAACAACGACAGCGCGGCAATCCCGGCAAACTCCCGGGACAGGTTGAGCACCGTGCCGATAAAGAAATAGAAAATGAAGATCTGCACCAGCAGCGGCGTGCCCCGCACCAGCTCGACGTAGATTGTCGACAGGTCGCGCAAGGTGGGGTTTTTCGACAGCCGGCACAGCCCGGTCGCCAAGCCAATCGCCAAGCCCAGAATGCCGGACACCACCGACAGCCACAGCGTGGTCCACAAGCCCCACATCAACGGCCCCAGTGCCCATTGCCGAGTCACGCCGACCACATCGCCTTCAGCCACATCATCGCCGCGCGCCACTTGCAGGCTGTTATCGGCGACTGTGAGCTTTTGTTCCACTCCGGCGTCGTTGCGCAGGGTGACTTCGGCCATATCGCCTTTGCGCACCAACTCGACCACGGTGGAAATATCCGCGGCGCGCTGGGAGGTTTCGGCTTGATAGGCGAAGTATTGGGGGACGCGGTTCCAGCGCCACTCGTAGGACATCAACGACGTGGCGTAGTACAAGGCACCCGCCAGGCCGACCAGCACCACCACCGTCAGCAGGTGCCAGGGCCATTGGGCTTTTTTATGTTTCATTTCACTTTCCGCATAGGTGTCGCCTGATAGGCCGCCATCGCGGGCAAGCCCGCTCCCACAGGTTGATGTGTGAATACAGTCAAATGTGGGAGCTGGCTTGCCTGCGATGCAGGCAACTCGGTGTCAGGCCTTATTCCATGTCCTTGAGCCACTCGGAGCTCTTGAACCACTTGTCATGGATGCGATCGTAGGTGCCGTCGTTACGGATCTGGTGCAGGAAGTTGTTGATGAAGTTGATGCTGTCGTAATCGCCTTTCTTCAAACCGAACGCCAGAGGTTCAAAGGTGAAGGGTTCTTCCAGGAACACCAGCTTGCCGTTCCCGACCTTCTTTTCGGCCACCACGTTGTACGGTGCGTCGTAGACGAACGCATCAGCCTTGCCGTTGACCACGTCGAGCACGCCTTCCTGCTCGTTGTCGTAGCCGTGGTACTTGGCCTTGGAGATCAGCTTCTTGGCAACCATCTCACCGGTGGTGCCGAGCTTGGAGGTCAGGCGGTATTTCTCGTCGTTCAGGTCTTTGTAGGACTTGATGGTGCCTTCCAGCTCCTTGCGGATCAGCAGCGTCTGGCCGACCACGATGAAGGGTTCGCTGAAGTTCAGGCGCAGGTTGCGTTCCTGGGTCAGGGTCATGCCGCTGCCAATCATGTCGAACTTGCCGGTCAGGAAGGCCGGGATGATGCCGTCGTACCCGGTGGACACCAGCTCCAGCTTGACGCCCATGGACTTGGCCATAGCCTTGAGGATGTCCACTTCGAAACCAATGATTTCGCCGCGCTTGTCGGTCATTTCGAACGGCATGTAGGTGGGGTCCATACCGACTTTCAACGTGCCGCGCTTGACCGCCTCATCAATGGCGCCGGCCTGGGCCGCAGTGGCGGCGACCAGCGCGGTGACACCGAGCATCAGCATCGAAAGATACTTTTTCATCATCAAGACCCCTGAACGATTCTTATAAGGTGGGCGCACAGAAGGGCTGCGCCATTTCGGGGTGCGATCCTAACCCACTCGTTGTCCGCCACAAAGGTTTCACCGGTAAATGTTATCGGCGTGTGTCGCAAAACACTGACAGCGAGCCGGCCAGGCACAGAGGCAGACGCTTGCGCGCGACCTCTCGATTAGGGATTGATGTGTAAGCAGTTATGACGATCAGTCGATCTCGGCTATCCAGGCCGTGTCCCTGAACCACTTGTCATGCAGGCGATCGTAGGTGCCGTCCTGGGCGATCTGGTTGAGAAAATGGTTGATCCAATTGAGGCTGTCGTAATCGCCTTTTTTCAGGCCAAACGCCAAAGGCTCAAAGGTGAAGGGTTGCTCCAGTACCAACAAAGCACTGTTCTGCGGCCGACTCATCGCGATCAGGTTGTAGGGCGCATCATGGATAAAAGCATCGGCCTTGCCTTCAACGACCTGCCGCACGCCTTCTTCCGGGTTGGCCACACTGTTGAGCCGCGCTGATAGGAGAAAGCGCTGTGCCGCGGCTTCGCCGGTGGTGCCTTGGGTTGCAACGACGCGGTAACTGGGATCGTCCAGCTCTTCAATACTGGACACTTTCCCGCCCAGGCGCGGATGCAGTAGCACAGTCTGGCCCACCACGATAAACGAGTCACTGAAGTTGAGCTTGAGGTTGCGCTCCTGAGTGACCGTCATGCCGCTGCCAATCAGATCAAAGTTGTTCGCCATCAGCCCCGACAACAACTCCGTGTAGGGCACCGCTACCAATTCAAGCTCTACGCCCAGCGCGCGGCTCATGGCGTGGAGCAAGTCAATTTCAAAGCCGACGATGCGCCCCTGCTTATCGAGCATTTCGAAGGGCACGTTATTGGGGGTGGTGCCGACCTTAAGCACGCCGCGGTGCACAGCATTGTCCAGCGCGCCGGCGTAAAGCAGGCCTGCCTGTCCCCCCAGGAAAAAGCCCATCAGCAATGCCAAACAATACCTTTTGATCATGAATGCCCCCGTAGCGAGTCCAATTTGGGGGGCGATCCTAACCCAGCCGCAGGCACGGCAATACGCTTCGAACAAAGGTCTTTTGTTTCGAAATAACAAGGAGTTAGCGATAAAAGGAAGAGGCTAAAAACGCTGTAGGACCAACGTTTGAAACACCCCCGAAGTGAGCCTTCGGGGGTGCCTGAATCAGGCCGGCTGGGCCTGGGGCGACTGTGGTTGCAGGGGCAGCAATGGCGCGTGCGGATCGGCCTTGATCGAGGCACGCCAAGCGCCTAGCCACTCGGCGTGACCTTCGCTCCACACCTGCTCATGCAGACGAGCCAAGGCCACCGGATCGCTGAGCAAGGCCAGGCGTTCGCTGTTGTTGAGGCCAGCCGGGCCGACTTTCAACGCGTGGCGAACACGCTCCATGCGCAGGTACTCGATGGGCTCGGCCTCACGGTGCCGCGAGGTCGCCAAGGCGCAGGCCAGAGCGTTCTGCTGCGGGTCTACCACCGAACGCACAAAGCCGTCGTTGAGGGCGTGCCAACGGTTTTCGTGGGTGTACTTCTCGGTCGACAGCAGGGCCTGCGGCGGGTTGTATTCCTCAGGGATCAGGAACAGGCTCTCGTCGCGGGACTTGAGGCCCAACTTGACCCGGCTGGAAATCACCGACACCGGGATCGACAGCATCAGCGAGCCGACAATCGGCACCAGCCACCACAGGAAGCTCGGGTTCAGCCACACCACCAGCAGCGCCCACAGGAAGCCCAGCACGGTTTGCGGACCGTGGCGCTTGACCGCTTCGCTCCAGGGCGTGGAGTCGTCGTCACGTTGCGGAGAGTTCCAGGTAGCGGCCCAACCGAGGAACGCGGCGAGGACGAAACGGGTGTGGAAAATCATCCGCACCGGCGCCAGCAGCATGGAGAACAACATCTCCAGCAGCATCGACAGGGTTACCTTGAACTTGCCACCGAACTCTTTGGCGCCCTTGGCCCAGATCAAGATGATGCTGAGCAGTTTAGGCAGGAACAGCAGCACGATGGTGGTGGAGAACAGCGCCACCGCCTTGTCCGGGTGCCATTGTGGCCATAGCGGGTACAACTGGCGCGGGGCCATGAAGTACTGCGGCTCCATCAGCGTGTTCACCGCCAGCAAGGCCGTGGACAGCACCAGGAAGAAGAACCACAACGGCGCCGACAGATAAGACATCACGCCGGTCAGGAACACCGCACGGTGCACCGGGTGCATGCCTTTAACCAGGAACAGGCGGAAGTTCATCAGGTTACCGTGGCACCAGCGACGGTCACGCTTGAGTTCGTCCAGCAGGTTCGGCGGCAGTTCTTCGTAGCTGCCCGGCAGGTCGTAGGCAATCCACACGCCCCAGCCGGCACGGCGCATCAGCGCGGCTTCAACGAAGTCGTGGGAGAGGATCGCACCGGCAAACGCGCCTTTACCGGGCAGCGGCGCCAGGGCGCAGTGCTCGATAAACGGCTTCATACGGATAATGGCGTTGTGGCCCCAGTAGTGGGATTCACCCAACTGCCAGAAGTGCAGGCCAGCGGTAAACAGCGGGCCGTACACGCGAGTGGCGAACTGCTGCATGCGCGCATACAGGGTGTCCATGCCCGACGCACGCGGCGCGGTCTGGATAATCCCGGCATCCGGCGTGGCTTCCATCAGGCGCACCAGGCTGGTCAGGCACTCGCCGCTCATCACGCTATCTGCGTCGAGAACGACCATGTACTTGTAGTCACCGCCCCAACGACGGCAGAAGTCGTCGAGGTTGCCGCTCTTGCGCTTAACGCGGCGGCGACGACGGCGGTAGAAGATCTTGCCGAAGCCACCGGCTTCGCGGCATACGTCGAGCCAGGCTTGCTGTTCGGCGATGCAGATGTCGGCGTCGTTACTGTCGCTGAGCACGAAGAAATCGAAGCGATCCAGGTCACCGGTCGCGGCCACCGATTCGAACGTTGCACGCAAGCCGGCGAATACACGCGGCACGTCTTCGTTACAGATCGGCATCACCAGGGCGGTGCGCGCATCTTTCGGAATCGGCTCGTCACCGGCACTTTTACCGGAAATGCGGTATTTATCGTGACCGGTCAGCAGCTCCAGGAAGCCCATGAGCGCAGTCCAGAAACCGGCCGACACCCAGCAGAACAGAATCCCGAACATGATCAGGATGCTGGTTTGCAGCGCGTAAGGCAGTACCTGGGTAGCGGTTTGCAGCAGGGTCTGGTTGCGAATTTCGTCGAAGTCGACCAGCGACCAGCCCTGGTACGGCATGATGCCTTTCATGTACCAGCCGGCCACGATGGTCTGGCCCAGCATCAGCACCAGCAGGATGTAACGACGGATCGAGCCCACGGTACGCCAGCGCGCAGCCGGCAATACCCGCTCATCTTTCGGTGGCTTGGGCGGGTTGGTGCGGCCGGTCATCCGGCGCCAACCGCGCACCAGGATGTTGGTGCGCCAAGGCTCGGGCACCACTTTGGTCCGACGAATCGGCGGCGTGGCCTTGAGGCACACACGACCGCTGGCATCGAGCGCCAGCATCTCGGCGTCTTGCAGCTCTTCGGCGCTGTTGAGGGTCAAGCGGCGGCCGACCGACGCTTGGGCAGCGTCGGTCGGTGCGTCGAAGGTCTTGGACGACAGACGTTCGTGCAACTCGCTGAAGGACTTGCAGCCCGCCAACTCGGCGCGCTGCTCAGCCGTCATGGGTAGATGCGCCAGGTACTCGGACAGAGTCTCTGGCTTGACTTGAGAATTACTCATCGGCAGGCAACTGATAGCTCCAGGTTTCGGTCAGGACTTGCTCGGTCTTGATCGGCTCCGGTGTGGCTGGGGCAGCCTCAGGCTGTTTGGCTTCCTTGTCCTTGGCGTCTTTCTTGGCCTGCTTCTCATGCTGCTTGGCCAAGACTTTGTCGGCCTTGAGCACATGGTTGGAAACCGACTCAGGCTCAGGCTGCACGATATCCTGCACCAATGCCGCACGCATTTCGGTCGGTTTGCTTGCGTCCTTGATCTTCATACGCAGGGTCAGGCGCCAGCCTTTGGTGTGTTCGTTGTAGCGCACGCTGTTTTCAACCAGTTCAGCGTTATCACCCACGCTCACCTGGCTACGTACCGGAGCGTCCGGCAGCAGTTTCTTCAGGGACGGGCCCTCGAAATCTACCAGGTAGGCCACGCTGCCATCGGGCTGACGGATCAGGTTCGATTGCTTCACGTCACCGGTAGAACGCAGGGTCTGCTTGACCCAGGCACTGTCCGGCGAATGGAAGGCCGCGTCGTCCAATGTCCAGTGCAGACGGTAAGCCACGTCCAGCGGCTTGCCGACTTCCGGCAGCTCGGCCGGGCTCCAGAAGGCCACGATGTTGTCGTTGGTCTCATCGGCGGTCGGAATTTCGACCAGGTCGACGGAGCCTTTGCCCCAGTCACCTTCAGGCTCGATCCAGGCGCTTGGGCGCTTGTCGTAGTTGTCGTCCAGGTCTTCGTAGTGGCTGAAGTTGCGGCCACGCTGCAGCAGGCCGAACCCACGCGGGTTCTCGACGCTGAAGTTGCTGACCGACAGGTGTTTAGGGTTGTTCAGCGGACGCCAGATCCACTCGCCATTGCCGGCGTGAATCGACAGGCCGCTGGAATCGTGGAGCTCGCGACGGTAGTTGAGGACCTTGGACGGCTGGTTGGCGCCGAACAGGAACATCGAGGTCAACGGCGCAACGCCCAGCTTGCTGACCTTGTCACGCAGGTACATCTGGGATTTGACGTCCACCACGGTGTCGGTGCCAGGGCGCAGGATCAGACGATAAGCGCCAGTGGCGCGTGGCGAATCCAGTAGCGCGAAAATCACCAAATGCTTGTCACCCGGCTTTGGACGCTCGATCCAGAACTCGGTGAAACGCGGGAATTCTTCGCCAGACGGCAACGCGGTGTCGATTGCCATGCCACGGGCAGACAGGCCATACACTTGGTCCTTGCCTACGACGCGGAAATAGCTGGCGCCGAGCATGGTCATGATTTCGTCTTGCTTGTCGGCCTTGTTGATCGGGAAAAGCACACGGAAACCGGCGTAACCCAGCTGTTCGGTGGCTTTAGGATCAAATTTCACGTCGCCGAAATCGAAACGCGTCGGGTCGTACTTGATTTCGTGCACGCTATCGGCGGTGACTTCATTGATTTTCACCGGGGTGTCGAAATGCATCCCCTGGTGATAGAAGGACAGCTTGAACGGGGTGTTCTGATCGGCCCACTCGGCTTTTTCATTGCGGAAACGAATTTTCTGGTAATCCGCAAATTTCATTTCGCGGAATTCGTTCGGCAGATTGCTGCGCGGAGCTTCGTACTTCTGCCCAGCCAGCTCTTTTGCCTTGGCCGACACATCATCCAGACTGAACGCCCACAGTTGACCCGCGCCGAACAGGCAAAACAGGGCAGAGCCCGTCACCAGTGCGTTTCGTAACCGTTTGGCAGACAATTTTGGTGCATTACAGGGACTAACAATCACGAGCAACCCTCGCCGAAAACAGATCAAAAAACCAACGGCCAGCTATCTATATGCCAGGTTGGCGAGCAATGTTCCGACTCCTCTGGGGCAAAATGATTCCCCATGCGGTTGTCGGACAAGGCTCTACCTAAGTCAAAAATGGACCAAACAACGCTGATCCCCGTAGCGCGCGATTATCTAGTAGCCCGCGAGACAACGCATCAGGGACAGTGAAGTATTTGTAGCGAAACCCTGCGTTTTTAGGCATTAACGTCGTTTTTCATACATTCATGTCTGTAAGAGGAAGGTCACAGGGCCATCATTGACCAAGTGCACCTGCATATCCGCGCCAAAACGCCCCGAAGCCACCTTGCCATGCAATTGTTGCGCTTGTAACAACAAGTGCTCAAAAAGCGCCGCTCCCAGGGTCGGAGGAGCCGCTGTGGAGAAGCTGGGCCGTAGCCCGCTTTTGGTATCCGCCGCCAGGGTGAACTGCGACACCAGCAGCAAACCGCCGCCGATGTCCTTGAGGGACAGGTTCATCTTGCCCTCCTCGTCACTGAACACCCGATAGTTAAGCAGCTTGTGCAGCAGTTTGTCGGCGCTTTCGGGCGTATCTGAAGGCTCGACGGCCACCAGCACCAGCAAACCCTGGTCAATCGAGCCTACCACCTCCCCTGCGACCTCAACCCGGGCGCCACGCACCCGCTGCAACAGGCCCTTCATGCTTCTTCAGGCGGCAGGTCGAGCAGGCGCCGGGCCATTTCGCCGGTCGCACGCACCAGCGCGTCGGTGATGCCCGGCTCGGACGCCGCATGCCCGGCTTCGCGGATCACCTGCAACTCGCTGTTGGGCCAGGCCTGGTGCAACTCCCAGGCGTTATCCAGCGTGCAGATCATATCGTAGCGGCCATGGATGATGACGCCAGGCAGATGGGCGATCTTGTGCATATCGCGAATCAGCTGGTTGGGTTCCAGGAAGGAGTTGTTGGTGAAGTAATGACATTCGATACGTGCGATGGACAAGGCGCGCTGCGGCTCGGAAAACCGTTCCACATGCTGCGGGCTCGGGCACAGGCCCAACATACGGCCTTCCCAGCCCGACCAGGCTTTGGCCGCATGCATCTGGGCGATCTGGTCGTTGCCGGTCAGTCGCTTGTGGTAAGCGGCGATCATGTCGTGGCGCTCTTCCACCGGGATCGGTGCCACGTAGTCCTGCCAGTAATCGGGGAACAGGCGACTCGCGCCCTCCTGGTAGAACCAGCGAATATCCTGGGGGCGGGCAAGGAAGATGCCGCGCACGATCAGGCCGAGCACACGCTCGGGGTGGGTTTGCGCGTAGGCCAGGGCCAGGGTCGAACCCCAGGAGCCGCCGAACAGCACCCATTTGTCGATGCCCAGGTGCTCGCGGATGCGCTCAAGGTCGGCGACCAGATCCCAGGTGGTGTTGTTCTCGAGGCTGGCCCTTGGCGTGGAGCGGCCGCAGCCACGCTGGTCGAAGGTGACAATATGGTAGAGGTTCGGGTCGAAATAGCAGCGGCTCTGGGCGTCGCAACCGGAGCCGGGGCCTCCATGGATGAACACGACAGGCAAGCCTTCGGGGGAGCCACTTTCATCGACATACAGGGTGTGGGTGTCATCGACAGCCAGATCGTGCCGGGCGTAGGGTTTGATCTGCGGGTACCAAGTCTGCATTGCGTGCTCCGTAGGGTGTCGGGTTCATCCCTGGGGGGACGTCTATTATTTTGCCGTCTGGCATCATAAACCCGAATTGTGCAATGAGCATGTCCTTGAGCACTTAGACCTGTGTCAGCAGTTCGCACCTCAGATAACCGAGCAGATAGTCATACAGCCGTTCCACCTCCGGCACCTGGCCGCGTGCCCGCAAACAACCGTGGGCCAGCCCTTTGCCGGGATGGCGGTGTGTCAGTTGATAAAAGTGTTGCTGAACCACCGTTATCGCAGGCAAGCCAGCTCCCACATTTCGAGCGCATTCTCATGATAGAGCGCGGTCAAGCGGGCTTGCTCGCGAAAGCTATTGCAGCAGCACCAACAATTACCGGTAGTGCTTCTTTCCCCAAGCCAACAGCCCTTCAAGCAACTGCCTCAACACCACCCGAGTCGGCTCGGCCAAATCCGGGCGATAACGGAACGGTTCGAACTCCTCCATATAGGTGCTCTGGCACAACTCCAGCTGCACCGCGTGGATATCCTGCGCGGGGTTGCCATAATGACGGGTGATATGGCCGCCCTTGAAGCGCCCGTTCAGCACATGGGTATATTGCGGATGCTGAGCGCAGATGGCTTCCAGCTGGCTGGCTAGCTGCGGGTCGCACGCAGCGCCGTTGAAGGTACCCAAATTGAAGTCCGGCAATTTGCCGTCGAACAGGTGCGGGATCAACGAGCGGATCGAGTGCGCATCGAACAGCAACGCATAACCGAACTCGGCCTTGAGGCGTGCCAGTTCTTCTTGCAGTTGACGGTGGTACGGCCCCCAGATTTTTTGCAGGTAACTGGCCCGCTCCTCCTCGGAGGGCGTTTGCCCTTCCCGGAACAACGGCACGCCATCGAACAGCGTCTCGGGGTACAGGCCCGTCGTAGCGCCGGCATACAGCGGCGTGTTGTCGGAGGGCCGGTTGAGGTCGATGACAAACCGCGAGTACTCCGCAGCCAGGGTGCTGGCGCCCAGTTCTTCGGCAAAGTCATACAACAGCGGGATATGCCAGTCGGTATCCGGCAGGCTTTGCGCCTCGGGGATCAACCCGGCCTCCACCGCAGGGGTGAGCCGCAGGCCGGCGTGGGGCATGCTGATCAGCAGCGGTACGCGGCCTTGCTTGAATGTCAGAACCTTATCCACAACTGCATCCTCTCAAACAGTGACGTCGGCGCCGTGGCGCACAACGCGTTTATCCAGCTCGCCACCCAGCCAGTAGGCCAGGTCGGCGGGGCGGTCGATCTGCCAGGCGACAAAGTCCGCGACCTTGCCCACTTCCAGGGAGCCATGGGTATCGCCCAGGCCCAACGCGGTGGCCGCGTGTTGCGTGGCACCGGCCAGGGCTTCTTCCGGGGTCATGCGAAACAGGGTGCAGGCCATGTTCAGCATCAGCCGTACCGACAGCGCCGGTGAAGTACCGGGGTTGAGGTCGCTGGCGATGGCGATCTTCACGCCGTGCTTGCGCAGGGCCTCCATCGGCGGCAGCTGGGTTTCACGCAGGAAGTAGAACGCGCCCGGCAATAGCACGGCGACGGTACCGGCCGCAGCCATGGCGATGGCGTCTTCTTCAGTCATGAATTCCAGGTGGTCGGCCGACAACGCGTGGTAGCGCGCCGCCAGGCTTGAGCCATGCAACGAAGAGAGTTGCTCGGCGTGCAGCTTCACCGGCAGGCCAAGTTGCTGGGCGACCTTGAATACCCGCTCAACCTGCTCGGGGGAAAACGCCAGGTATTCACAGAAGGCATCGACCGCATCCACCAACCCCTCAGCGGCCAGGGCCGGCAGCATCTGGCTGCAGATGTGCTCGATGTAATCGTCGGCGCGGTCCTTGTACTCCGGCGGTAACGCGTGGGCGGCCAGGCAGGTGGCGCGCACGCTGACCGGCAGTGCTTCACCCAGGCGTCGGGCCACACGCAGCATCTTGCGTTCGTTGGCCAGGTCCAGGCCGTAGCCGGACTTGATCTCCACCGTGGTCACGCCGTCACGCAGCAAACTGCGCAGGCGCTTTTCAGCGCTCGAGAACAGCTCATCTTCGCTCGCCGCACGGGTTGCGCGCACCGTGCTGGCAATGCCGCCGCCCTTGGCCGCGATCTCGGCGTAGCTGACACCTTCGAGGCGCTGCTCGAATTCGCCACTGCGATTGCCACCAAACACCGTATGGGTGTGACAGTCGATCAGCCCGGGGGTGACCCACGCGCCTTGCAGGTCATGCACCTGGGCGTAATCCGCGGTTGGCGCCTGGCTGCGGGGGCCGACCCACTCGATGAGCGAGCCGGCAGTCACCATGGCGGCATCCTCGATGATCGAGTATTTGCCGTTGGCCATGGTTGCGACGTGGCAGTGTTGCCAAAGCGTTTTCATCAACGCCTCCCTAAGTTATCGATGAGACAAAACCGGGTCGTAATCGACCTTGGCCGTTTGCCCGGCGGCAGGCTTGACCCACAGCCAGTAGGCGATGATCAGCAGCACGATCCACACGGCGCCCACCATCAACGCCGCCTGGGTATCCGGGAAGTAACCGAGTACACCAAACACAAACAGCATGAACACAATGGCCGCTGCCGGCGCATAGGGCCAGAACGGCACCGGGAATTTCAGTTCGGCGACCTGCGCCTTGGTCATCGAGCGGCGCATGGCGACCTGGGTAAACAGGATCATCAGCCATACCCACACCGTGGCGAAGGTGGCAATCGAAGCAATCAGCAGGAACACGTTTTCCGGGATCAGGTAGTTGAGCACCACACCGCCGAGCAAAGCGGCGCCCATGACCACCACGGTCATCCATGGCACGCCTTGTTTGGACAATTGCGCGAAGCCCTTCGGCGCCTGCCCTTGTTGAGCCAGGCCGTACATCATGCGGCCGGCGCCGAAAATGTCGCTGTTAATGGCCGACACCGCCGCCGAGATCACCACAATGTTGAGGATAGTCGCCGCCGAGCCAATCCCCAGGTTGCTGAAGATCTGCACGAACGGGCTGCCCTGGCTGCCGATCTGCGGCCACGGGTAGATGGCCATCAACACGAACAGGGTCAGCACGTAAAACAACAGGATACGCAGCGGCACCGCGTTGATCGCCTTGGGGATCACCCGCTGCGGGTCCTTGGCTTCACCGGCGGTGATGCCGATGATTTCGATGCCACCAAAGGCAAACATGACCACGGCAAACGAGGCGATCAGCCCACCGATGCCGTTGGGCATGAAGCCGCCATGGGCCCACAGGTTACTCAGTCCGCTGGCCTGGGTTTCGCCCGCCGAGTGAATGCCGAACAACATGATGCCAAAGCCGCCGAGGATCATCGCCACAATGGCACCGACCTTGAGCAACGACAGCCAGAACTCCATCTCGCCAAAGACTTTGACGTTGCACAGGTTCAGGCCGCCGATCAAAAACACGATGCCCAGCACCCAGACCCAACGGGCCACTTCGGGAAACCAGAAGCCCATGTAGATGCCGAACGCGGTGACGTCGGCGAGGCAGACGATGATCATTTCAAAGGCGTAGGTCCAGCCGAGGATAAACCCGGCCATGGGCCCCAGGTAGGTGCTGGCATAGTGGCCGAAGGAGCCAGACACTGGGTTGTGCACGGCCATCTCACCGAGGGCGCGCATCACCATGAATACAGCAGCGCCGCCGATCAGGTAGGCCAGCAGCACGGCAGGGCCAGCCATTTGGATGGCGGAGGCGGAGCCATAAAACAGCCCGGTGCCGATCGCGGAACCCAGGGCCATGAAGCGAATATGTCGGGCGTTGAGCCCGCGTTTCAAACCTTTTTCTGGCTGGTGCATTTCTCGTCCCTAATTATTCTTATGAGGAGAAGATCGTTCCCACGCTCGGCGTGGGAACTCCGACCTGGACGCTCCGCGTCCGCTTTAAGAGCGGTGACGCAGAGCGTCACAGGATGCATTCCCACGCGGAGCGTGGGAATGATCAGGCACAGACCGAGTCGCGGTCAGAGACTTGGCAGCAACTTGGCCGGCACCAGCTCATTCAGGCAGCGGCTGGCGAGCAGTTCGCTGGCGGCGTTGATGTCCGGGGCGAAGAAGCGGTCCTTGTCATAGAACGCCACCTTGTCGCGCAGGATGCCACGGGCTTTTTCCAGCTTGGGCGAGGTCTTCAGGCCGTCGCGCAGGTCCAGGCCCTGGCACGCCGCGAGCCATTCCACCGCGAGGATGCCCCGGGTGTTCTCGGCCATTTCCCACAAACGCTTGCCCGCAGCCGGGGCCATGGACACGTGGTCTTCCTGGTTGGCCGAAGTCGGCAAGCTGTCGACGCTATGGGGATGGGCCAGCGCCTTGTTCTCGCTGGCGAGCGCGGCGGCGGTCACCTGGGCGATCATGAAGCCGGAGTTCACCCCGCCATTGCCCACCAGAAACGGCGGCAGTTGCGACATGTGCTTGTCCATCATCAACGAGATCCGGCGCTCGCTCAGGGAGCCGATTTCGGCAATGGCCAGCGCCATATTGTCGGCGGCCATGGCCACGGGTTCGGCGTGGAAGTTGCCACCGGAAATCACGTCACCCTCGGCGGCAAAGACCAGCGGGTTATCCGACACTGCGTTGGCTTCTACCACCAGCACCTCGGCGGCCTGGCGCAATTGAGTCAGGCACGCACCCATGACCTGCGGCTGGCAACGCAGGGAATACGGGTCTTGCACCTTGTCGCAGTTCTGGTGCGATTGGGACACCTGGCTGCTCTCACCGAGCAGGTCGCGATAGGCCGCTGCCGAGTCGATCTGGCCACGCTGGCCACGCGCTGCATGAATACGCGCATCGAACGGCGAACGCGAACCCAGTACCGCCTCCACAGTGAGGCCGCCGCAAGCGAGGGCGCCGGCGAACAGGTCTTCGCCTTCGAACAGGCCACGCAGGGCATAGGCCGTGGACACCTGGGTGCCGTTGAGCAGGGCCAGGCCTTCTTTGGCGGCCAGGGTCAGCGGCGTGAGGCCGGCGATTTTCAGCGCCTCGGTGGCTTCCAGCCATTGGCCCTTGTGGCGTGCCTTGCCTTCGCCAAGCAGTACCAGGGACATGTGCGCCAACGGCGCCAGGTCACCAGAGGCGCCGACCGAACCCTTGAGTGGGATGTGCGGGTACACCTCGGCGTTGATCAGCGCGATCAACGCGTCGATCACCTGGCGACGAATCCCGGAGAAGCCACGGCTCAGGCTGTTGACCTTGAGCACCATGACCAGTCGCACCAGCGCATCGCTGATCGGCTCACCGACGCCGGCGGCGTGGGACAGCACCAGGGAACGCTGGAGGTTTTCCAGGTCTTCGCTGGCGATGCGGGTCGAGGCCAACAGGCCAAAACCGGTGTTGATGCCATAGGCGGTGCGGTTCTCGGCGAGAATCTGCTCCACGCAGGCAACGCTGGCTTCGATCTGGGCCGAGGCGCTGTCATCCAGGCTGAGGGTTACTGGCTGCTGGTAGATGGCACGCAGTTGGGCGAGGCTCAGTTGGCCTGGAATCAGGTTTAGCGCAGTCACATTCATTCTCCTTGTGAATTGTTCTTAGGTGTTCAGTGCAAATTCGGTAATGCGGTGTCTTTAAGCAGCTGGGCAGCGGCGGCAATATCCGGCGCCAGCCAGCGGTCCTGTTCATAAGCAGGGACCACTTCGCGCAGCAAACGCCAGGCGCGGTCGGTACCGGCACCGAAGCGCTGGTCCTTGAGAAACTCGAAAGCCTGGGCCGCCAGCAGGTACTCGATGGCAAGAATCTGGGTGACGTTGACCAGCACCTGGTGCAGCTTGAGCGCGGCGTTGGTGCCCATGCTCAAGTGGTCTTCCTGCAGGCCCGAGGTGACGAAATTGTCGAGCACCGCGGGTTGCGCCAACTGGCGGTTCTGCCCGCACAAGGACGCGGCGACGTACTGCACGATCATCATCCCGGAGTTGACCCCCGGGTTGCTCACCAGGAAGGCTGGCAGGCCGCTGACATGCGGGTTGACCAGGCGGTCCAGGCGACGCTCGGCCACCGAACCGATCTCGGCCATGGCGATGGCGAGCATGTCGGCCGCCATCGCGACGGACTGCCCGTGAGGGTTGGCCTGGGACACCACGCGGTAGCTGTCTGGCGTGCCCAGCACCAGCGGGTTGTCGGTGGCGCTGTTGAGTTCGGTCTCGATCTGGCGCGTGGCGTGTTCCACCTGATCGCGGGCCGCGCCGTGAATCTGCGGGATCGAGCGAATGCTCAAGGCATCCTGGGTGCGAATACCTTTACTGCTGGCAATCACCTCACTGCCGTCGAGCAGGGCACGCAGGTTGATACCCACTTGCTGCATGCCAGGATGCGGCTTGAGAGCAATGATTTCTTCGTCAAAGGCGTCGATCTGGCCGCGCTGGGCTTCGAAGCTCATGGCACCGATCACGTCGGCCCATTGCAGCAAGTGATGTGCATCGGCCAGGGCCAGGCAGCTCAGGCCGGTCATGCACGGCGTGCCATTGACCAGGCACAGGCCGTCCTTGGCGCCGAGTACCACCGGCTGCAAACCTTCAGCCTGCAACGCGTGTTGCGCCGTGACGATCTGGCCTCGGTAGCTCACATTGCCGACGCCCAGCAGGGCCACGCCGATATGGGCCATGTGGGTCAGGTACCCCACCGAGCCTTGGGACGGCACTTGCGGGGTGATGCCGTGGTTGAGCAACGCCAGCAGCGCGTGCACCACCTGCGGATGCAGGCCGGACTTGCCATGGCTGTAGTTGATGATCGCCGCGCAGATGATCGCGCGGGTTTGCTCATCGCTGAGCACCGGGCCGACACCACAGGCATGGCTCAACAGCGTATTGCGCGACAGTTGGCTCAGTTGCTCGGTCTTGAGCGAGACGTTGCACAGCGCGCCCAGGCCGGTGTTGACACCATAGGCACGCTCGCCGCTGGTGACGATGCGCTGCACGATGGCTTGGGCATTGTCGATGCGCGCCCAGGCGTGGCCCGACAGTTCGAGCATGGCGCCGTGGCGGGCGACGGCGACCACGTCCTGCCAGCGCAGTGGGGTGTCGGCGATGATGATTGTTGTTGCCTGGGACATCGTTGACCTCTTCATAATCTCTACAGCATTGCCGGCGTCATCGCGGGCAAGCCCGGCTCCCACATTTGAACTGTGTGAACCCAATCAAATGTGGGAGCTGGCTTGCCTGCGATGGCGTCCGTCAGACCACCGCCGCCCGCCGCTGAACAAACCGGTCCACATATTCATCCGCCGGCGAATGCAGGATCTCTCGCGGCGTGCCGACCTGGATCAGCTTGCCGTCCTTGAGGATCGCAATGCGATTGCCGATGCGCACGGCCTCGTCGAGGTCGTGGGTGATGAACACGATGGTCTTGTGCAGGGTCTTTTGCAGCTCGAGCAATTGGTCTTGCATCTCGGCGCGGATCAGCGGGTCGAGGGCGCTGAAGGCTTCGTCCATCAGGATGATATCGGTGTCGGCCGCCAAGGCGCGGGCCAGGCCCACGCGCTGGCGCATACCGCCAGAAAGCTGGTGGGGATATTTGTTTTCATAGCCTTTGAGGCCCACTGTTTCGATCCAGTGCAACGCACGTTCGGCGCAGACTTGCTTGGTTTCGCCACGCACTTTCAGGCCGTAGGCAACGTTGTCGAGCACGCTCTTGTGCGGCAGCAGGCCGAAGCTCTGGAACACCATGCTGATCTTGTGCCGACGGAATTGGCGCAGGGCTTCCATGTCCAGTTGCAGGATGTCTTCGCCGTCCACCAGGATCGCGCCGCTGGTGGGGTCGATCAGGCGGTTGAAGTGGCGCACCAGGGTGGATTTGCCCGAACCCGACAAGCCCATGATCACAAAGATCTCACCGGTGCCGATGCTCAGGGACAGGTCATTGACGCCGACCACGCAACCGGTCTCGGCCAGTACCTGGTCCTTGGTCTTGCCCTGGCCGACCATGGCCAGCGCATCCTTGGCGCGTGCGCCGAAAATTTTGAAGACGTTTTTGACTTCGATTTTGCTGACAGTCGTCATTTGCTCGCCTCATGCCGTGGGCGGCCATAAGCCTGGGTAATGCGGTCGATGACCACTGCGAGAATCACGATCGCCAGCCCGGCTTCAAGGCCGCGGCCGACGTTGAGGGTCTGGATGCCGACGAGCACGTCTTCACCCAAGCCACGGGCACCGATCATCGAGGCGATCACCACCATCGACAGCGCCATCATGGTGGTCTGGTTAATCCCGGCCATGATGCTCGGCAACGCCAGCGGCAATTGCACGCCGAACAGTTGCTGCCAGCGGTTGGCGCCGAAGGCGTTGATGGCTTCCATGACTTCGCCATCGACCTGGCGAATACCCAGGTCTGTCAGGCGAATCAGCGGCGGCGCGGCGTAGATCACCGTAGCGAAAATCGCCGGGACCTTGCCCAGGCCGAACAGCATCAGCACCGGGATGAGGTACACGAAGCTGGGCATGGTTTGCATGATGTCCAGCAGCGGCATCAACACTGAACGCAGGCGATTACTGCGCGCCGAGAGGATGCCCAGGGGGATGCCGATCAACACCGAAATCACCGTGGCCACCATCATCAATGCCAGGGTTTGCATCAGCTTGTCCCACAGGCCAACCGCGCCCACCAGGAACAGCAGACCGACAATCACCGCCGTGGTCACCACCTTGCGGGTGGCGTGCCAGGCAATACCGCCGACGATGGCCAGCATCAGCCACCAGGGCGCTGCGCGCAGCAGGCCTTCCAGGTTGACGATGGCCCATAGCAGGGTGTCGGAGATGTGCCGGAACACATCGCCGTAGTGGGTGACCAGTGCGTCCACCCAACCGTTGACCCAGTCGGCGATGGAAAAGGTAAAGCTTTCAGGGAACATATCGTGCTCTCGATCCAGTGGGTTGTGGCCAGCCGCCCGGCCACCCTTGAGGGTAGCCGTGCACACTTGACCTACAAGGCCGCGTCGATTTTCTTGGCTGCGTCGTCGCTCACCCAGGCGTGCCAGACTTCAGGATGTTCCTTGAGGAATATTTTCGCCAGTTTCGGCGACTCGATCCGCTCCTTGGCCATGCGGCCCAGGTTCTGGTTCAGCAGGTCGATGGGCAGATTGACCTTTTCCAGCACGGCCACCAGTTCCGGGGCTTGCTCGTGGAAAGTCTTGGAGAGGCCGACCTTGATGCTCACGGTTTTGTCCACGCCGGGCTTTTCTTCCAGCTTGACCAGATCGACCTGGCCCATCAGCGGTGTCGGTGACCAGTAGTAGAACAGTATCGGCTCGCCACGCTTGTAGCTCGACAGCACCGCTGCATCCAGCGCCGGGCCGGTGCCCGGGCGGAAGTTGGTGTAGGTGCTTTCCAGGCCGTAGCTCTTGAGCATTTCGCTGTTGTCCAGCTCGCAAGTCCAGCCGGCCGGGCAGTTGTAGAAGCGGCCCTTGGACGGCTCTTCCTGGTCCTTGAACACCGAGGCGTACTTGGCCAGGTCGGCGATGTTTTTCAGGTCCGGCGCCTTGGCTTCCAGCTTGCGCTTGGCGTCGCCTTCGATCACATAGCGCGGCACGTACCAGCCTTCGACCGCGCCGACCACCGGAGCACCGACGCCCACGACTTTGCCGGCCTTCTCGGCTTTGTTCCAGACCTCGCTGCGACCTACCCACTCCTCGGCGAACACTTGGATGTCGTTACTGCCCAGGGCGTTTTCCATGGTGATGGAATTGCCCGGCAAGCTGTCGGTTTTGCAGTCGTAGCCTTTTTCCAGCACGGTTTGCAGGATGTCGGTGAGCAACATGCCGCTTTCCCAATTCAGGCCGGCGAATTTCACCGGTTTACCCGACTCGCACCAACCAGCCGCCTGGGCGCCGGCACTTGCCAGCACGCCAGCTGCGAACAAAGTAGCCAGCAAGGTCTTATTCATAGTCATTGTTGTGACGCTCCCAATCATGAAATGGATTACGGCAGTCAGTAGGCGTCCTGCCCTGTCCACGTCCCATCAGGCTTGTGCAGCCAGCCCGTTTGTTGTGGGTGAAGCGCCCTGCTCTTTTGGCAGGATCAGGTGATCGGGTACCGTGCCGTGCCATTTTTTTGCACACACGTAATACAGGGCCGCCGGCAGTACCAGGCCGATGATCCAGGAGATATCCACATCCCCCAGCGCGGCCACCAGGGGGCCGGTGTAGAACTTGGTAGAGATGAACGGCAACTGCACCAGCACGCCGAATACGTAGACGCTGATGCCCAGCAGGTTCCAGCGGCCGTAGCGACCGTTCGGGTCGGCCAGCGCCGGCACGTCATAACGCTCGCGGGTGATGCAGTAGTAATCCACCAGGTTGATCGCGCTCCAGGGCGTAAAGAACGCCAGCAGGAACAGGATGAACGACTTGAATGCACCGAGGAACGAATGCTGGCCGAGCAACGCGATCAGCGTGGCCGTGCCGACGATCATCAGCACAAACACCAGACGCTGCAGACGCGTGACCTCCAGACGCCCACGAAAGCCGCTGATGATAGTGGCGATGCACATGAAGCTGCCGTAGGAGTTGAGCGTCGAGATGGTGACCTTGCCGAACGCGATGCTGAAGTACAGCAACGCAGCGGTAGCCCCCGTGCCGCTCAAGCCAACGATGTACGCCACCTCGTGGCCGGCAAACTGCCCGTTGGACATGGCCGCGGCAAACACGCCGAGGACCATCGCCACTTGGGCACCGATGACCGAACCTGCGCCAGCAGCGAGAAAGGTTTTCACCGATGACGTGTGGCTCGGCAGGTAACGCGAGTAATCCGCCACGTAAGGGCCGAACGCAATCTGCCAGGAGGCCGCCAGCGACACGGCCAGCAGGAAACTGCTCCAGCTGAAGTGGCGGATCTGCAGGAGCGCGCCAACGTCGGTCTGGCTCATCAAGCGGCTGAACAGGTACACAAAGGCAACCACGCCAATCAGGCTGGCGACCCGGCCGATGAAGTGGATCACCCGGTAACCCAGCACCGTGACCAGCACGATGACACTGGCGAAGATCAGGATGCCGACGCTGTCGCTGACCCCGAACAACTGGCCCAGCGCCTGGCCCGACAGCACGGTGCCGGTGGCGGTGAAGCCCAGGTACATCAAGCACACCAACACGATCGGAATGGCCGCGCCGTACACGCCGAACTGCACCCGGCTGGAAATCATCTGCGGCAGGCCAAGCTTGGGCCCTTGCGCCGCATGCAGCGCCATGACGCCACCGCCGATCAGTTGACCGATCAGCAAGCCGATCAACGACCAGAACACATCACCGCCCAGCACCACGGCCAACGCCCCGGTGACAATCGCAGTGATCTGCAGGTTGGCACCCATCCACAGGGTGAATTGACTGAATAGACGACCATGTCTTTCCGCTTCCGGGATGTAGTCGATCGAACGTTTCTCGATCAACGGGGTGGTGTCGTTTGCAGCCATGTTGTTCAACCTCTGATGGATTGTTTTGTATGCATCTTGCTCTTCCGTGGGCGCTGGCTTGCCTGCGATAGCATCACCGCGGTCTTACTGTCAGACCGCGTCGTCTGCATCGCAGGCAAGCCAGCTCCCACAGGTACTGCGCCACCCGTTACTTGATCATCGGCAGGTTCAGGCCTTGTTCCTTGGCGCAGTCGATAGCGATCTGGTAACCCGCATCCGCATGACGCATCACCCCGGTCGCCGGGTCGTTGTGCAGCACGCGGGCAATCCGCTCGGCCGCTTCGTCAGTACCGTCGCAGACAATCACCATCCCTGAGTGCTGGGAGAAGCCCATGCCCACGCCACCACCGTGGTGCAGCGACACCCAGGTCGCGCCGCTCGCGGTATTAAGCAAGGCGTTGAGCAGCGGCCAGTCGGACACAGCATCGGAGCCGTCCTGCATGGCTTCGGTTTCGCGGTTCGGGCTGGCGACCGAGCCGGAGTCCAGGTGGTCACGGCCGATCACGACCGGCGCGGACAGCTCGCCGCTGCGCACCATTTCGTTGAACGCCAGGCCCAACTTGGCACGCTGGCCCAGGCCGACCCAGCAGATACGTGCCGGCAGACCCTGGAAGCTGATGCGCTCGCGGGCCATGTCCAGCCAGTTGTGCAGGTGGGCGTCGTCCGGGATCAGCTCTTTGACTTTGGCGTCGGTCTTGTAGATGTCCTGCGGGTCACCGGACAGCGCCGCCCAGCGGAACGGGCCGATGCCACGGCAGAACAATGGGCGGATGTAGGCCGGTACGAAACCTGGGAAGTCGAACGCGTTTTCCACGCCCTCTTCCTGGGCCATCTGGCGGATGTTGTTGCCGTAGTCGAAGGTCGGGATGCCTTGCTTCTGGAATTCGAGCATGGCTTTGACGTGGACGGCCATCGACTGCTTGGCGGCCTTGATCACGGCGGCCGGCTCGGTCTTGGCGCGAGCGCGGTATTCGTCCCAGGTCCAGCCGGCCGGCAGGTAACCGTTGAGTGGGTCGTGGGCGCTGGTCTGGTCGGTGACCATGTCCGGGCGCACGCCACGCTTGACCAGTTCCGGCAGGATCTCTGCGGCGTTGCCCAGCAGCGCGATGGAGATGGCCTTGCCTTCCTTGGTGTACTTGGCAATACGCGCCAGGGCGTCGTCGAGGTCGGTAGCCTGCTCGTCGACGTAGCGGCTGTTCAGGCGGAAGTCGATGCTGACTTGCTGGCACTCGATATTCAGCGAGCAGGCGCCGGCCAGCGTCGCGGCCAATGGCTGCGCGCCGCCCATGCCGCCGAGGCCGGCGGTGAGCACCCAACGACCGGTCAGGTTACTGTTGTAATGCTGGCGGCCGGCTTCGACGAAGGTTTCGTAGGTGCCTTGGACAATGCCTTGGCTGCCGATGTAGATCCAGCTGCCGGCAGTCATCTGGCCGTACATGGCCAGGCCCTTGGCATCCAGTTCGTTGAAATGCTCCCAACTGGCCCAGTGCGGTACCAGATTGGAGTTGGCAATCAGCACGCGCGGGGCGTTGCTGTGGGTCTTGAACACGCCGACCGGCTTACCGGATTGCACCAGCAGGGTTTCGTCGTCGTTCAGATTAGTAAGGCTCTCGACGATCTGGTCGTAGCACTCCCAGTTGCGCGCCGCGCGGCCGATACCGCCGTACACCACCAGTTCTTTGGGGTTCTCGGCCACTTGTGGGTCGAGGTTGTTCATCAGCATGCGCAGCGGCGCTTCGGTCAGCCAGCTTTTGGCGGTGAGCTTGTTACCGCGGGCGGCGCGGATTTCGACGTCACGGTATTTTGTAGGCTTGGTCACAGCTAGGACTCCTCGGCGATCGATGCGCGAACAGGGATGGTGCAAAGTCTTACGCACACATCTTTACTTGTATGTACAAGCATATGCAATCGAGCGGCCAACTTTAGCCAGGAGTGGTTGGGTTTTTTTTGCACGGGGCGTGCGAGCCTTGTAAATCAAGGCTTCAAAGCTTGATGAAATTTCTTACGGAGGTTTGTTGCAGCGCGGGGAATTTGTCACGGCAGCGAAGCTTTGCGTCACGCTGGGGCATTCGGTAACAAATTGGTGCGCGGAGTGGAAACAGATTTTGTGAACAATGCAAAAACAAAGGTGGGAGCTGGCTTGTCTGCGATAGCGGTGTGTCAGTCAGCGCATCAGCTACTGATATACCGCTATCGCAGGCAAGCCAGCTCCCACAGTTTTTAATCGCGTGCGGTCAGTTCGATGATGCAGCAGCGGCCAGTGACAGAGATATCCAGCAGGCCCGTGTTACCGTCCACTTGCAGGCAATCATGGTGGCCGAGCTTCTCGCCCAGCACCTTCACCTCATCCGCCACGCTGAACACCAGCACCGTCTGCGCGGTGCTGAAAAACTGCTGCACGCCATCCACCCACTGCAAGCGTGCGTGGTAACGCTGTGGCGAGTAGATCAGGTTGAAGTCGCGAATCGGCCCCGTGATCAAACGGCATGACACCTGGCTTTCGCCGTTGAACGCGAACGGCTGCAACGGTAACAACCCGCGCTGCTCCTCACCGTCTACGGTCAACACCATGCCGGCGCCTTTGATCACCGTAATCACGCGCTGGTAGCCGGCGAAGGTGGAAAACCCACCCGATTCGGCGATATCGGCAATCGACAAACGCCAGCCAAAACCCTCCAGGCCGGTGCCGGCGTCGCGACTGATTTCTTCGGTACTGCCGCCGCCGTTCTTCCACGGCATGCGCACGTAGTCGGCGGCGCGCCAGACGTTGATCTCACTCATTTACTGAAGCGTCCTTCGAGGCTGTGACGGGAACCGGGGTGGATCAATCGCGCCGCAGTCACCGGCTGGCGACCCGACCAGGTGCGTCGGCGAATCAACAGGCACGGCTCGCTCGGCTCGATCTGCAACAATTTGCACTCGGCGGCATCGGCGAGGATCGCCTCAACCACATGCTCGCCCTCAGTCAACGGCGCGACCTGGTTCAAATAGGCATACGGGGTTTGCTGGGTGAAGTCCTGCTGCAAGTATTCCGGCGCGACCAGGGCGTTGACGAAACGGTCTTCTATTTGCACAGGAATGTCGTTCTCGTAATGCACGATCAACGAGTGGAACACCCGCCCGCCTTCGCGCATTTCCAAGGCAACGGCGCGTTCGGAGCCGGCGGCCTCTTCGCCCAGGGTGATCACCTGGCAAGTGTGCCGATGCCCGCGGGAGGCGATTTCATCGGCGATGTTATGCACTTCAAACAGGGCTGACTGGCTTTTCGGCTCGGCAACAAACGTACCCACACCCTGCATACGCACTAGCAGGCCTTCGGCGGTCAGCTCGCGCAGGGCGCGGTTGATGGTCATGCGGCTGAAGCCCAACTGGCTGACCAGCTCGCTTTCCGACGGCACGCGGTAATGGGGCGGCCAGTTGCCGTTGAGGATCTGCTGGCTGATCATCTGTTTGACGCGGGCATACAAGGGCGCCGGACTTTCGTCCATGTGGGCAGCCAGCGAAGACTTGGCGGGCGGAGTCGGCACAGGGAATCCTTGCAGGGGAAAAAGATGCATAGATTGCCGGAGTTTACCGAGCAGGCAAACGTCTGTATATGTATATACAAATAAACACACGACCGGGGTGCCTTGATCATGTCCGCTTTCTTTGCCGAACGCGCACTGCTGCCTAATGGATGGGCCAATGATGTACGTCTTGAAGTCAGCACCGATGGCCTGCTGACAAAGGTTGAGCCCAACGCCAGTGCAGAAGGTGCGGAGCGGCTCAGGGGCCCGGTGTTGGCGGGCATGCCGAACCTGCATTCCCATGCCTTCCAGCGCGCCATGGCGGGCTTGGCCGAAGTGGCCGGCAACCCCAATGACAGCTTCTGGACCTGGCGCGACTTGATGTACCGCATGGTCGGCAAGATCAACCCCGAGCAGTTACAGATCATCGCCCGCCAGCTGTATATCGAAATGCTCAAGGCCGGCTACACCTCGGTGGCCGAGTTCCATTACGTGCACCACGATCTCAGCGGCCAGCCCTATGCCGACCGTACGGAACTGTCCCGCCAGATCAGCCAGGCGGCCGCCAGCAGCGGGATCGGCCTGACCTTGCTGCCGGTGCTCTACACCCACGCGGGCTTTGGTGGCCAAGCGCCGAATGAAGGCCAGCGACGGTTTATCAACAGCACGGAACACTACCTGGACTTGCAAGCGCGCCTGCAGCCCATTCTGGCGGCACAACCGGCGCAGCAACTGGGTCTGTGCTTCCACTCCCTGCGCGCCGTCACCCCCGAACAAATCCATACCGTGCTGGCCGCCAGTGACAAGAGCTGCCCGGTGCATATCCACATCGCCGAACAGCAAAAAGAAGTCGACGACTGCTTGGCCTGGAGCGGCAAGCGCCCGTTGCAATGGCTGTATGACAATGTCGAGGTGGATGAGCGCTGGTGCCTGGTGCACGCCACCCATGCCGATGCCGACGAAGTGACACGCATGGCCAACAGCCGAGCGATTGCCGGTTTGTGCCTGACCACGGAGGCCAACCTGGGCGATGGGATTTTTCCTGCGGTGGACTTCCTCGCCCAGGGCGGCCGCATGGGCATTGGTTCCGACAGCCATGTGTCACTGAGCGTGGTGGAAGAACTGCGTTGGCTGGAATACGGCCAGCGCCTGCGCGATCAACGGCGTAATCGGTTGTATCGCAGTGACCAACCGATGGTGGGTCGCACGCTGTTCGATGCTGCGCTGGACGGTGGCGCACAAGCGCTGGGCCAGCCGATTGGTCGACTGCAAGTGGGCAAGCGTGCGGACTGGATAGTGCTGGACGGTAGCGACCCGTACCTGGCGACGGCCAGTGAGGATGGGATTCTCAACCGCTGGCTATTTGCCGGTGGTGATCGGCAAGTGCGCGATGTACTGGTCAATGGCAAGTGGGTGGTGCGAGATGGGCATCATGCTGGCGAAGAAGACAGCAGCCGGGCATTCACCCAAGTGCTGAAGGACTTGCTGAACTAACGGCCAACCCATGACAACTGTGGGAGCTGGCTTGCCTGCGATAGCATCAACCCGGTGCAACTGATGCACCGAGGTGCCTGTATCGCAGGCAAGCCAGCTCCCACATTGGGTTGAGAGTACTCAGGATTACTGAGAGGACTTTGCCATCTGCTTGTCCGACGTACGCCAGATCAGCCGCGTGGTGTCATACCCTTGCTGTCGCGCCCTGCTCAGCAGGTCTTCGCGGGTATCGGCACTCACCGTCGGCGTGCGCGACAGGATCCACATATAGCGCCGGCTCGGGCTGCCGACGATGGCGGTCTTGTAGTCATCGCTGACATACAGCACCCAGTAGTCGCCCTTGGCAACGCCCGGCAACAGTGATGTAAACCAGTTATTGAATTCCACCCACAGCTTGTCGGTCTTGCCTGGTACCTGCGGCGTAGCCGTGCCTTTGGCCTCTTGCCACTTCCACTCAGGCGTCAGGCAGCGGTTGAACACCGACATGTCACCATCAGGCAGCAAGGTATAGCGGGCTTCGGATTGCGCACAGTTGCGCTGAAAGTACATCGGCAACCGGGCCAACTCATACCAGGTGCCCTGGTAACGCTTGAGGTTGACGTTGCTCGCAGTCTTGGGTTGCAGATCATCGCCAGAATGGCTGGCGCAGCCCGCCAAAAACAGGCTGGCGCAAAGGAACAAAACAAAACGCATCATTCTTCTTCTCCCGCAGGCTCGCGCCCCGGTTTACTTCAGGCCTTGCCCGGAAAACATCAGAACTTTGTCACCGGCGTACTGCACGCTGATAAAGCTGTTTTTATCGCCCCAGGTGCAGCTGGACATGCCCAGTGCGCCGGAACAATCGGTTGGCTTGCCCAGCAACGACTCCACCTCGGCCTTGGCCATGCCGGCTGAGAGCTTTTGGTAGTTTTCTTGGGTGACCTTGCTGCAAGCGGCTAAGAGCACGCAAAAAGCCAGCAGGGCGAGACGGCGTATAGACATGGAAAAGCTCCTGGAGAGACAAAGCAGCTGGGGTATCTGCCAGAAGCTTAGAAGGGAAAAGGGGTGTCTGGTTCCCGATGGGGGGTGCTATTTATTTTTTATGTGAACTGGCCCCTTGAACCGTGTTTTCGAGTGAAAAATCAACGCCTTTCATCAGTTGCTGTCTAGCAAAGACCAAATTAAGACTAAAATCAGTCACACCTTGAGCAGGGGTCATCCCATGAAATTTTCTTCGCAGATAAAGCCGATCAGCTACTTGAAAAGTCATACCGCCGAGATCGTCAAAACACTCACGGAAAGCCGCGAACCCCTGGTCATCACCCAAAATGGCGAAGCGAAGCTGGTGGTGATGGATGTGAAGAGTTTTGAGGAGCAGGCAGAAACCATGGCCTTGTTAAAGCTATTGGCCCTGGGCAACCGGCAGATTGAATTGGGGCAGTTTCAAGACATGGAGGACGTGTTCGCCGAGCTGGACAAGGACGACGCTCAATGACATTCAAGGTTGTGATTCTTCACTCGGCAAAACGCGACCTTAAAGATATCAAGTCATACCTCATCCGGCAGTTCTCGACATCGACCTGGCAGCAGTCCTACGACGCGATGAAACAGGCCATGCGACTGCTTGAGTCTCCCTATGCTGGCTCGATACCGCAAGAGATCGAGAAGTTGAATCTCAGCCAATATCGACAGGTTGTCTGTGGCATGAATCGGATCATCTACGAAATTCGAGACCCGATCATTTACGTCCACATCATCGCCGACACTCGGAAAAACCTGCAGGCGTTGCTGCTGAAAAACCTTATTCAATAAAAACAAAAGCCCCGAAGCGCTGAGCGCATTTCGGGGCTTTTTTGTTACCGCAAGCTCTTACTTCTTGTGATAAGCCGTCACGCGCTCAACTTCTTCCTTCGAACCCAGGAACACCGCCACACGCTGGTGCAGGCCTTCAGGCTGGAGGTCGAGGATGCGCTGGTGGCCGTCGGTAGACGCACCGCCTGCCTGTTCAACCAAAAACGACATCGGGTTGGCTTCGTACATCAGGCGCAGCTTGCCTGGCTTGGACGGCTCGCGGCTGTCGCGTGGGTACATGAACAGGCCACCACGGGTCAGGATGCGGTGCACGTCGGCAACCATCGCGGCTACCCAGCGCATGTTGAAGTTCTTCTTCAACGGGCCTTCTTCGCCTTCCATCAGCTCGTTGACGTAGCGCTTCACCGGTTCTTCCCAGTGGCGCTGGTTGGACATGTTGATGGCAAACTCCTGGGTAGAAGCAGGAATCGAAATGTCTTCGTGGGTGAGTACGAAGCTGCCCATTTCACGGTCCAGGGTGAAGCCTTTGACGCCGTCGCCCAGGGTCAGCACCAGCATGGTCTGTGGGCCGTAGATCGCGTAGCCGGCAGCAACCTGCTCGGTGCCTGGTTGCAGGAAGGCCTTTTCGTTCAGGGCTTCGTTCTGGCTCAGGTATTCGTTGGGGCAACGCAGCACCGAGAAGATGGTGCCGACCGGTGCGTTAATGTCGATGTTGGACGAACCGTCCAGTGGGTCGAATACCAGCAGGTATGCGCCCTTCGGGTATTTGCCTGGGATCTGGTAGGCATTGTCCATTTCTTCGGACGCCATGCCGGCCAGGTGGCCACCCCATTCGTTGGCTTCGAGCAGGATTTCGTTGGACAGAACGTCCAGTTTCTTCTGCACTTCGCCCTGCACGTTTTCAGTGCCCATGCTGCCCAGGACACCGCCCAGTGCGCCTTTGGAAACGGCGTGGCTGATTTCCTTGCAAGCACGCGCCACCACTTCGATAAGGAAGCGCAGATCGGCAGGCGTGTTGTTGCTGCGGGTCTGCTCGATCAAATAGCGACTCAAGGTAACGCGGGACATGGACGGCTCCGGAGAATGGGGGGCTGAAAACCCGCGCAGTTTAGCGCGAGTCGAGGCTGATTTCCTCTAATCAGAGGATTTAACGCCAATAGAGTTCACGACCAGGCTTGATGTGGGAGGGGGCTTGCCCCCGATTGCGGTCATTCAGTCAATGCATGAGTGACTGATCAACCGCTATCGGGGGCAAGCCCCCTCCCACATTTTTAACCGCGGCCGTCAGTCGAGGGCTTTCCAGATCTCGGTGGCATATTCGCGGATGGTGCGGTCCGAGCTGAACCAGCCCATGCGCGCTGTGTTGAGCACGGCCGAGCGCCACCAGGCCTTGGAGTCGTGCCAATGCGCCTCGACCCGCGCCTGGGCGTCCCAGTAGGCGTCAAAGTCGGCACACACCAGGAACCGGTCGTAGTCGATCAGCCCATCGATCAGGCCCACATAGCGGCCCGGGTCGTCCGGCGAAAACACCCCGCCACGGATCGCTTGCAGCACATCATTCAAACGATGGGAGGCAGCGATATCCGGCCCGGCGTTGAACTCGCCGGCGTGTTTGCGGGCCTCCACCTGCTGGGCACTGAGGCCAAAGATAAACATGTGCTCGGCGCCGACACGCTCGTGCATCTCCACGTTGGCGCCGTCCATGGTGCCGATGGTCAGCGCGCCGTTGAGGCCGAACTTCATGTTGCTGGTGCCGGACGCTTCGAAACCGGCGGTGGAAATCTGCTCCGACAAATCCGCTGCCGGAATGATGCTTTCCGCCAAGCTGACGTTGTAGTTGGGCAGGAACACCACCTTGAGCAGGCCGCGCACGGTCGGGTCGTTGTTGACGGTGCGGGCGATGTCGTTGGTCAGCTTGATGATCAGCTTGGCCTGGTGATAGCTGGCTGCCGCCTTGCCGGCAAAGATCTTGACCCGAGGCACCCAGTCGATGCCCGGCTCGGCACGGATCGCCTGGTACAGCGCCACGGTGTGCAGCAGGTTGAGCAGTTGGCGCTTGTATTCGTGGATGCGCTTGACCTGCACGTCGAACATCGCCGCCGGGTTGATCGCAATGCCCAGGCGCTCATGGATGATCTGCGCCAGTGCGCGCTTGCTGTGCAGGCGCTGCTCAGCGAACGCTTTGCGGAAGGCCGGTTTCTCGGCAAAGGGTTCCAACTCGATAAGACGCTGCTCGGGCTGGTCGAGAATATCCGGGCCCAGCGCTTCCACCAACATATCGGTCAACTTGGGGTTGGCCTGGTACAGCCAGCGACGGAAGGTAATGCCGTTGGTTTTGTTATTGATGCGTTCGGGGTAGAGCTTGTGCAGTTCGGAGAACACCGTGCTGCGCATCAGTTGGGTATGCAAACCGGACACGCCGTTGACGCTATGGGAGCCCAGGAACGCCAGGTTGCCCATGCGCACGCGGCGACCGTTGTCTTCTTCGATCAGCGACACAGCGCGCAAGACGTCGAAGTCGTGGATGCCCTTGGCACGCAGCGAGTCGATATGCTGGGCGTTGATCAGGTAGATGATCTGCATGTGCCGGGGCAGCATGCGTTCCATCAAACCTACCGGCCAGGTTTCCAGCGCTTCGGGCAGCAGGGTGTGGTTGGTATACGAAAGGGTCTCGACGGTGACATCCCACGCGGCTTCCCAGGGAATGTCATGCAAATCGACCAGCTGGCGCATCAACTCGGCCACGGCGATGGACGGGTGGGTGTCGTTGAGTTGGATGGCGGCGTGCTCGCCCAGGCTCAATACCGAACCGTGCATGTTCTTGTGGCGGCGCAACAAGTCCTGCAGGGACGCGGAGACGAAGAAATATTCCTGGCGCAGGCGCAGTTCCTGCCCTGCTTCGGTGCTGTCGGCCGGGTAAAGCACTCGGGAGATGCTTTCGGCGCGGGCCACTTCGGCGACGGCGCCTAAATGGTCACCTGCGTTGAAGCGCTCCAGGTGCAGGTCTTCTACGGCCCGTGCACGCCAGAGGCGCAGGGTGTTGACGCTGGCCCCGCGCCAACCGACGACCGGCGTGTCATAGGCCACGGCACGTACGGTTTCGTTGGGCGACCACACCTGGATCATCTTGCCGGAGGCGTCCGCAATGGTTTCAACGCTCCCGCCAAAGCCGATCGGGTAAATCACCTCGGCGCGCTCGAATTCCCAAGGGTTGCCGAAATCCAGCCAGCGTTCGGTCTGCTCCTGCTGCCAACCGTCGACAATGGCCTGGCGGAACAAGCCGTGTTCATAACGAATGCCGTAACCGTGGCCCGCAATGCCCAGCGTCGACATGCTTTCCATAAAGCACGCCGCCAGACGGCCCAGACCACCGTTGCCGAGCGCCGCGTCGGGCTCCAGCAGGCGGATGCGCTCCAGATCCACGCCCAGCTCCGACAGCGCTTCGCGAGCGATCTCCAGCACACCCAGGTTGCTCAGGCTGTCGTAGAGCAAGCGGCCGATGAGAAATTCCAGGGACAGGTAATAAACACGCTTCTGGCCTTTGCGATAAATACGCCGCGTGTGGTCCATCCAGTGGTCGACCATCTGGTCGCGGGCGGCCAGGGCAATGGCTTCGAACCAGTCATGGTCGAAGGCGTGATCCGGGTCCTTGCCCACCGCGTAGGTGAGTTTGGTCAAGACAGCATCGCGGAATGCGGCTACCTCTGCTTCTCGTGCAAGCGGTTCCTGAGACATCGGTGCGACCTCGGGCGAGATTGAAGGAGTTGCTAGAGCCTAGTCGGTCTGACAGACGGTAGACGTGCTGGTTCGGCAGTTTTTTAACTCATTCGCCATGGACTGAATTTGATGCAGGGGTCGTGCCCGATCGGGCAGTGGCCAAACCTTTGAGCTGAAACCTGCAAAATATTGTTCAAAAAACCACCAATCCCGGTATGATCCCGCGCCCGTATACCGCCCCACCCTGGAACCCTGATGAAGCCTCAACTGATCGCCGCCGCGGAACTCGACCGTCTAGAGACCTGGCAGAAATATTCCGCCCACATGTGCGGCGGCTGCGTGTCCAGCTGCTGCACCCTGCCGGTTGAGGTGAAGATCAAGGACCTGATCCGCATTGGCATCGTCGATGAGTTCGAGCGCGGCGATCCGCCGAAGAACATCGCCAAGCGTTTGCAGAAAGAAGGCATCGTCGAGCGGTACAACAACAAGTCCGAAATTTTTACCCTGCAGCGCATGAGCAACAACGACTGCCTGTACCTGGATCGTAAGACGCGCTTTTGCACTATTTATGACAAACGCCCGGATACGTGCCGCAACCACCCGAAAATCGGGCCGCGGCCGGGGTATTGCGCGTATAAGCCCAAGGAAGTGGTGCGCGAGACTAACTTCAAGACCCTCGACAAGTTCTAAGTTTTTGATCGTTCCCACGCTCTGCGTGGGAATGCAGCTGTGGACGCTCTGCGTCCGCTCTTGAAAGCAGGACGCGGAGCGTCCCACGCGGCGTTCCCACGCGGAGCGTGGGAACGATCACAACGGCACAGTCACCACAAAACCTGCAGGCATAAAAAAACGCCCCCGGCCTTTCGACCGGGGGCGTTTTTCATTCAGCCTGAGTTAACTCAGTTCTTGGCTTTCTTGGCAGCGCGGGTACGCTCGCCTTCGTCCAGGATCTTCTTACGCAGGCGGATCGACTTAGGCGTGACTTCGCACAGCTCGTCGTCCTGGATGAATTCCAGGGCCTGTTCCAGGGTGAAGCGAACAGGTGGAACCAGAGCGATGGTTTCGTCTTTGCCCGAAGCACGCATGTTGTCGAGCTTCTTGCCTTTGGTTGGGTTGACGCCCATGTCGTTGTCACGGCTGTTCAGACCAACGATCTGGCCGTTGTAGATCTCTTGACCGTGCTCAACGAACAGCTTGCCACGCGCCTGGAGGGTTTCCAGGGAGTAGGTCAGCGCCTTACCGGTTTCTACCGATACCAGAACACCGTTCTGACGGCCGGACATGTCGCCGGACTTCATGGTGTCGTAGCGATCGAAGATCGAGGTCAGGATGCCAGCACCGTTGGTCAGGGTCAGGAACTGGTTACGGAAACCGATCAGACCACGAGCAGGGATGTTGTATTCCAGACGCACACGGCCTTTGCCATCCGGCACCATGTTGGTCAGGTCGCCCTTACGCAGGCCCATCTCTTCCATGACCTTGCCCTGGGATTCTTCAGGGGTGTCGATGGTGACGTTTTCGAACGGTTCCTGCTTCACGCCGTCAACCTGACGGATGATCACTTCCGGACGACCAACACCCATTTCGAAGCCTTCGCGACGCATGGTTTCGATCAGTACCGAGAGGTGCAGCTCACCACGGCCGGAGACCTTGAACTTGTCAGCCGAGTCGCCTTCTTCAACGCGCAGAGCAACGTTGTACAGCAGCTCTTTGTCCAGACGCTCCTTGATGTTACGGGAGGTCACGAACTTGCCTTCTTTACCGCAGAAAGGCGAGTCGTTTACCTGGAAGGTCATGGAAACGGTTGGCTCGTCAACGGTCAGAGGCTTCATCGCCTCGACGTTGTCCGGCTGGCACAGGGTGTCGGAGATGAACAGCGAGTCCATACCGCTCACGCATACGATGTCGCCAGCGAAAGCTTCTTCAACGTCGATGCGGTGCAGGCCGTGGTGACCCATCAGCTTCAGGATACGACCGTTACGCTTCTTGCCGTCAGCGCCGATAGCAACAACCGGGGTGTTCGGCTTGACGCTACCACGAGCGATACGGCCAACGCCGATAACACCCAGGAAGCTGTTGTAGTCCAGTGCCGAGATTTGCATCTGGAACGGGCCTTCACGGTCGACTTTCGGTGCTGGTACGTTGTCGACGATCGACTGGTACAGCGGGGTCATGTCTTCAGCCATGTCGGTGTGGTCAAGACCAGCAATACCGTTCAGGGCCGAGGCGTAGATGACTTGGAAGTCCAGCTGTTCTTCGGTAGCACCCAGGTTGTCGAACAGGTCGAAGATCTGGTCCAGAACCCAGTCCGGACGCGCGCCTGGACGGTCAACCTTGTTGATGCACACGATCGGACGCAGGCCGGCTTCGAAAGCCTTCTTGGTCACGAAACGGGTTTGCGGCATAGGGCCGTCTTGAGCGTCAACCAGCAGCAGAACGGAGTCAACCATCGACATTACGCGTTCTACTTCGCCGCCGAAGTCGGCGTGGCCCGGGGTATCCACGATGTTGATGTGGTAGCCGTTCCAGTTGATAGCGGTGTTTTTAGCCAGGATGGTAATACCGCGCTCTTTTTCCTGGTCGTTGGAGTCCATCACGCGCTCGTCGTTGAGCTCGTTGCGCTCCAGGGTGCCGGATTGACGCAGGAGTTTGTCTACCAGGGTGGTTTTACCATGGTCAACGTGAGCAATGATGGCGATGTTACGTAGATTTTCGATCACTTGTGTATCTCGATCAGAGGATTCGGTGTGCTGACAGGTCGTGGCAGCGATTAACAGTAGAGTCAGGCCTTGCCGTTACAGCTTGACGGCAGAGTCGGGGGGCCGGTGACGCAGGCCACAGGCAAACAGCCCCGGGCTCTTAGCTCGGTCGATAAACGCGCACATTGGCATGCCCCTCACTGAGCAAATGGTGGGCATGCAGGCGACTCATCACGCCTTTGTCGCAATACAGCAGGTACTGACGGCTGTCATCCAGTTCCTTGAAACGCGCGTTCAATGCATAGAACGGCAGCGTTTGTACGTCGATGCCAGGAATCTCCAGCGGCTCGTCGTCGGCGGCATCCGGGTGACGGATGTCGATGATGATCTGGCCGGCCAGGGCTTCGCTGACTTCTTCGATCTGCACATCCTGGCCCAATTCGTCGATCACTCGATCGATTGGCACCAGCTTGGCGTTCTCGAGCGCACGCTCCAGAATCGCCATGTCGAATTCTTTTTCTTCATGCTCCACGCGGTGACGCTTGGCGTGGGTCTTGGGGTTCACCGAAATGACCCCGCAGTATTCAGGCATATGCTTGGCAAAGTCGGCGGTGCCGATTTGCTCGGCCAGGTCGATGATGTCCTGCTTGTGGCTGGCGATCAGCGGGCGCAGCACCAGCTTCTCGGTCACGCAATCAATGATCGACAGGTTCGGCAGCGTCTGGCTGGAAACCTGGGAAATCGCTTCGCCGGTCACCAGGGCGTCGATCTGCAATTGATCGGCGATTCGGGACGCAGCGCGCAACATCATACGCTTCAATACTACGCCCATATGACTGTTATCGACTTTGCCGAGAATTTCGCCCAGCACTTCCTCGAACGGCACGCTTACAAATAGCACGCGCTGGGAGCTGCCGTACTTCTTCCAGATAAAGTGCGCGACTTCCATCACGCCCAATTCGTGTGCACGCCCGCCCAGGTTGAAGAAGCAGAAATGGCTCATCAGGCCGCGACGCATGATCTGGTAGGCCGCCACCGTGGAATCGAAACCGCCGGACATCAATACCAGGGTCTGTTCCAGGGCACCCAGCGGGTAGCCGCCGATGCTGTTGTGCTGGCTGTGGATCACGAACAACCGTTGGTCGCGAATTTCCATGCGCACTTCAATTTGCGGCGCTTTGAGGGAAATTCCAGCGGCACCGCACTCGCGACGCAGCTTGCTGCCGACGTATTTCTCGACATCCATGGAGCTGAACGGGTGCTTGCCGGCACGCTTGCAACGCACCGAAAAAATCTTGCCTTCAAGCGCATTGCCGTAGTGCTGCTTGCACTTTTCGGTGATGTCGTCGAAGTCGCCCAGCGGGTACTCATCCACCTGCAGGAAATGCGCGATGCCCGGCATGCAGCTCAGGCGCTCGGTCATGTCCTTCAAGGCTTTGGCGTCGGTAATGCGGGTTTCCAGCTCGAGGTTGTCCCACACGCCGTTCACCACCACAGCCGGGTCCAGATCACGGAGCACGGCACGGATGTTCTTGGCCAACTGACGGATGAAACGCGTCCGTACCGGTCGGCTTTTGATGGTGATCTCGGGGAAGACTTTAACGATTAATTTCATGGAAACAGCGCGCGCCGGGCCTGCTGAAAAAGGGGGGCGCGGATTATAGCGGAAATCGCTCAAGGTTTAACCAGTTAATATGCATTGCCTACGCAATGCACCAAAACGGGTCATTTACACAAATAAACGCTACATTGCAGTGCGCGATTTATGCCGTTTTTGCCGATTGCACCGTTATAGGGGCTATTTTGAGGCAAAACGGCCATGTTGGCGCACTGGCATGCAATTTGCTCTCTTGTGAGGCAGGTTGCCTTGGCGGAGTATCCGCGCCGGCATCACCCAAATTCTAAGGGCTAACTCCACTACCCAAGCCCGAAGCCACCCGGAGGACACCATGTCGAAGTCGGTTCAACTCATCAAAGATCATGACGTTAAATGGATTGATCTGCGCTTCACGGACACAAAAGGCACTCAGCACCACGTGACCATGCCGGCTCGCGATGCGCTGGAAGATGACTTCTTCGAAGTCGGCAAGATGTTCGACGGTTCCTCCATCGCCGGCTGGAAAGGCATCGAAGCCTCCGACATGATCCTGCTGCCAGACGACAGCACCGCCGTACTCGACCCGTTCACCGAAGAGCCAACCCTGATCCTGGTGTGCGACATCATCGAGCCTTCGACCATGCAAGGCTATGACCGCGACCCACGCGCCATCGCCCACCGTGCCGAGGAATACCTGAAGTCCACCGGTATCGGCGACACCGCATTCTTCGGCCCTGAGCCAGAGTTCTTCATCTTCGACTCGGTGAAGTTCAAATCCGACATCTCCGGCTCCATGTTCAAGATTTTCTCCGAGCAAGGTTCGTGGATGTCCGACCAGGACGTGGAAGGCGGCAACAAAGGCCACCGTCCAGGCGTGAAAGGCGGCTACTTCCCAGTACCACCGTTCGACTTCGACCATGAAATCCGTACCTCCATGTGCAACGCACTGGAAGAAATGGGCCAGACCGTTGAAGTTCACCACCACGAAGTGGCGACTGCCGGCCAGAACGAAATCGGCGTGAAATTCAACACGCTGGTGAAGAAGGCTGACGAAGTTCAAACCCTGAAATACTGCGTGCACAACGTTGCCGATGCCTATGGCCGCACCGCTACCTTCATGCCTAAGCCGCTGTACGGCGATAACGGCTCGGGCATGCACGTTCACGTATCGATTTCCAAAGACGGCAAGAACACCTTCGCCGGCGAAGGCTATGCCGGCCTGTCCGATACCGCCCTGTACTTCATCGGCGGCATCATCAAGCACGGCAAGGCCCTGAACGGCTTCACCAACCCGTCGACCAACTCCTACAAGCGTCTGGTCCCAGGTTTTGAAGCGCCGGTGATGCTGGCCTACTCGGCACGCAACCGCTCCGCCTCGATCCGTATTCCTTACGTCAACAGCCCTAAAGGCCGTCGTATCGAAGCGCGCTTCCCAGACCCGGCTGCCAACCCTTACCTGGCCTTCGCCGCCCTGATGATGGCCGGCCTGGACGGTATCCAGAACAAGATCCACCCTGGCGACGCCGCCGACAAAAACTTGTACGACCTGCCGCCTGAAGAGGCCAAAGAGATCCCACAAGTGTGCGGCAGCCTGAAAGAAGCCCTGGAAGAGCTGGACAAGGGCCGTGCGTTCCTGACCAAAGGCGGCGTTTTCAGCGACGACTTCATCGACGCTTACATCGCCCTGAAAAGCGAAGAAGAAATCAAAGTACGCACCTTCGTACACCCACTGGAATACGAGCTGTACTACAGCTGCTGATCCGGTAGCGCTGCTTGAGGCAGCGTGATGAAAAAGACCTCCTTCGGGAGGTCTTTTTTTTGGTGCGCCAGGCATGGCGCGTTGCGCGCAAGCGCAACCAGCTTGGCTGTGGTGGCCACGCTGGTGACTGGGAGGTGAAAGTCCTCTACACACCCGGCAAGGGGAAGTGTTAGCCAGAGGCAAGGGTGTCGCGGGTGACTGCGAATCTGAAGGAAGCCCGAGGCAAAATGCTGGCCTGACGAACAGGAAGCGGATAGAGGCGGCGCAGCGGGGTAAGAAGGCCAAAATCTTCAAAGCCCAATACTTGCACGGAACGCTGTGACGTAGATCCGACAGGCATAAGCAGGAAGGTCGCGCGAATTACCCTGGGAGATCTGCACGTTTGCCAGTGTGCTACCGAGCGTCGAGAGGCGATGGGATGAGCGTGCAGAAGTCAGCCGAAGCCGTAGTAAGTGGCGAATAACCGCGCCACCAAGGGCCGAACAGGTTATGCCGCCAGTAGGCGTCAGAGTCTCGTTGAATACCGAAATGCAGAAATTTCTCCAAGAGAAGACTGTGACTCCGAGTCCCGGACAGAATCCGAGGATGACGGCTGACAGCGCAAAGGTATCGACGGCATCTGTGACGTGGACGAACGCGGAGCCGGACACGCTGATGGCGCGGGTGCTTGCACCGGCCAACCTCAGACGTGCGTATCAGCGCGTGGTCAGCAACAAGGGCGCGCCGGGTGCCGATGGCATGACGGTCGACGACTTGGCGGACTACGTGAATCAGTATTGGCCGATCCTCCAGAGGAGGTTGCTGGCCGGCGAATACCACCCGCAAGGTGTACGCGCCGTCGACATCCCCAAACCCAAAGGCGGCACCCGACAACTGGGCATTCCCTGCGTCGTGGATCGCCTGATCCAACAGGCACTGCTGCAACAGCTCACGCCGATCTTCGACCCGCTGTTTTCGGATTACAGCTACGGCTTCCGTCCGGGCAGAAGCGCCCACCAAGCCATCGAGACAGCCCGCGCCCATGTGGCGGCAGGGCATCGCTGGTGCGTGGAACTCGATCTTGAGAAATTCTTTGACCGGGTCAACCACGATCTCCTGATGGCGTACGTGGCGCGCCAAATCGTAGATAAACGCGTGCTCAGACTGATCCGGCGGTACCTCCAAGCCGGTGAGATGTCGGGTGGGATCGCCAGCCGACGGCAGGAAGGGACGCCGCAAGGCGGCCCGCTCTCGCCGTTGCTGTCGAACATCCTGCTCAACGAACTCGACCGCGAGCTGGAACGGCGGGGTCATCGCTTCGTGCGTTATGCCGACGATGCGAACATCTATGTGCGCAGCCCTCGTGCTGGCGAACGAGTGATGGCCAGTGTTGAGCGCTTCCTGAATCAGCGCCTGAAACTAACGCTGAATCGGGATAAGAGCCGAGTAGCCGGGTCTTGGATGTGTGATTACTTGGGTTACGGGATGAGCTGGCATCAGCAACCGAGACTGAGAGTGGCGACGATGAGCCTGGGTCGCTTGCGCGACCGGCTCAGAGAGCTGCTACGTAAAGCGCGGGGCCACAAGGTGGCGACTGTCATCGAGCGGATAAACCCCGTGCTGCGCGGATGGGCGGGCTACTTCAAGCTGAGCCAGAGCAGACGGCCACTTGAGGAATTGGACGGCTGGGTGCGTCACAAGCTTCGCTGTATCGTCTGGCGTCAATGGAAGCGGCCCTCTACGAGGGCGCGCAACTTGATACGCTTGGGACTTAATGCGGCGCGGGCGTGGAAATCGGCAGTCAATGGCCGAGGCCCATGGTGGAACTCGGGAGCGCCCCATATGAATCAGGCGTTGCCGAAGAAGCTGTGGGACCGCCTCGGGCTGGTCTCGATACTGGATACGATAAACCGACTTAACCGTATAACCTGAACCGCCGTATACGGAACCGTACGTACGGTGGTGTGAGAGGACGGCGGATGTGAATCCGCCTCCTACTCGATCCTGGGCGTTACGCTAGCCCAACTCTTCAAACCCAATCAAAGTGTGGGAGCTGGCTTGCCTGCGATAGCGCACTGCCGGCCACCTGCTGTATCACTGACACACCGCCATCGCGGGCAAGCCCGCTCCCACAGGAGATCACCTTTGAGATATCGACTTGTATTTGCCCTGCTGTTCATCAGTGCCAGTGCGAGCGCTGCGCCGCCTACGCTCGAACCCCTGCTCAACAGCATCGCCGAACGCCTTGAGATTGCCGACCAGGTAGCACTGAGCAAGTGGGACAGCCACAAGCCCGTGGAGGACAAGAAGCGCGAACAAGAGGTGATCGCCAGCGTCACTGCCCAGGCGCCGAGCTACAAGCTGGACCCGGCCGCTGCCGAGCAGTTCTTCGCCGCCCAGATCGAAGCCAACAAACTGGTGCAATATACCCACCTGTCCGACTGGCAGTTCCAGGGCAAAGCGCCCGACGACCCGCGCCCGGACCTGGTCCAGCAGATTCGCCCGCAATTGGACGCGCTGCAAAAAAGGCTGCTGCAGCAGTTGGCTGACTTCACGCCCCTGCGCACAGACCCCAAATGCCCCCAATGGCTGGCCGAGGCCGTGCACGAACCGCTGAATGATCCGCTGCGCCAGCTGGCGATGATCCGCGCCACCGCCGAGCTTTGCATCTATAAAGGTTAAAAGGACTGCAAATCCAATTAAAAATGTGGGAGCTGGCTTGCCTGCGATAACGGTGTTGAATGCACCACAGCTATCGCAGGCAAGCCAGCTCCCACACTGACTGCGATTTGCCTTCAATCTTCAGTGGCTGAACAACCTTCACAAAACCGCACTATATTGGTGCGATAGCCTGCACCCTTCTCAATTGCCCAGCCCATTTTGGTTCGAAACTTCCCGTTGAGGCTGGCAGAACGCCACAGTTTCGCGCCTGAACCCCTTATTTCAGGGCATTAGCGCTTCTTTTCGGAGCCTTGGTTTGGTTTTTGCATTTTCCTTGTATCAGCGTGTGCCTCAAGCCCGCGCCTTGCTCCAAAAGAGGTCCCGATGACCATCAGCGATGCACTGCACCGTTTGTTACTCGACAACCTGACCACCGCGACCATCCTGCTCAATGCCGACCTGCGCCTTGAGTACATGAACCCGGCGGCGGAGATGCTCCTGGCGATCAGCGGCCAGCGCAGCCATGGGCAGTTCATCAGCGAATTGTTCACCGAGTCGGCCGAAGCCTTGAGTTCGTTGCGCCAGGCCGTGGAGCAGGCACATCCGTTCACCAAGCGCGAAGCGATGCTCACCGCGCTCACCGGACAAACGTTGACCGTCGACTACGCCGTGACCCCAATCCTGAGCAATGGCGCGACCCTGCTGCTGCTCGAAGTCCACCCCCGCGACCGCCTGCTGCGCATCACCAAGGAGGAAGCGCAGCTGTCCAAGCAGGAAACCAGCAAGATGCTGGTGCGCGGCCTCGCCCATGAGATCAAAAACCCGCTAGGCGGTATTCGCGGCGCGGCACAGTTGTTGTCCCGCGAGCTGCCGGACGAGCACCTCAAGGACTACACCAACGTCATCATCGAAGAAGCCGACCGCCTGCGTAACCTGGTGGATCGCATGCTCGGCTCCAACAAGCTGCCGTCCCTGGCAATGACCAACGTGCATGAGGTGCTGGAGCGGGTCTGCCAATTGGTCGAGGCCGAAAGCCAAGGCTGCATCACCTTGGTGCGCGACTACGACCCAAGTATTCCCGACGTGTTGATCGACCGCGAACAGATGATCCAGGCGGTGCTCAACATCGTGCGCAACGCCATGCAGGCCATCAGCAGCCAGAACGAGCTGCGCCTGGGCCGCATCAGTTTGCGCACCCGTGCCCTGCGCCAGTTCACCATCGGCCATGTGCGCCATCGCCTGGTGACCAAGGTCGAGATCATCGACAACGGCCCCGGAATTCCTGCGGAGCTGCAGGAAACCATCTTTTTTCCCATGGTCAGCGGCCGCCCGGACGGTACCGGGCTGGGCCTGGCCATTACCCAGAACATCATCAGCCAGCACCAGGGCCTGATCGAATGTGAGAGCCACCCCGGCCACACCACGTTCTCGATCTTCCTGCCATTGGAACAAGGAGCCCCCACGACATGAGCCGTAGTGAAACTGTCTGGATCGTCGACGACGACCGTTCTATCCGCTGGGTCCTCGAAAAAGCCTTGCAACAAGAAGGCATGACCACCCAGAGCTTCGACAGCGCCGATGGGGTGATGAGCCGCCTGGCACGTCAACAACCGGACGTGATCATTTCCGATATCCGCATGCCTGGGGCCAGTGGCCTGGACTTGCTGGCGCGCATTCGCGAGCAGCACCCGCGCTTGCCGGTGATCATCATGACCGCCCACTCGGACCTGGACAGCGCTGTCGCGTCCTATCAGGGCGGCGCCTTTGAATACCTGCCCAAGCCATTTGACGTGGATGAGGCGGTAGCGCTGGTCAAACGCGCCAACCAGCACGCCCAGGAACAACAGAACCAGGAAGCGCCGCCGACCCTGACCCGTACTCCGGAAATCATCGGGGAAGCGCCGGCGATGCAGGAAGTGTTTCGCGCCATCGGGCGCTTGAGCCATTCCAACATCACCGTGTTGATCAACGGCGAATCGGGGACCGGTAAAGAACTGGTGGCCCACGCCCTGCACCGCCACAGCCCTCGGGCGGCCTCGCCGTTTATCGCACTGAATATGGCGGCGATTCCCAAGGATTTGATGGAGTCCGAGTTGTTCGGCCATGAAAAAGGCGCGTTCACCGGGGCAGCCAACCTGCGTCGCGGACGCTTTGAACAGGCGGACGGCGGCACACTGTTCCTCGATGAAATCGGCGACATGCCGGCCGATACTCAGACTCGCTTGCTGCGGGTGCTGGCTGACGGCGAGTTCTATCGTGTGGGCGGGCATACGCCGGTGAAGGTGGATGTGCGCATCATCGCGGCCACCCACCAGAACCTGGAAACACTGGTGCATGCGGGTAAATTCCGTGAGGACTTGTTCCACCGCCTCAACGTGATCCGCATCCACATTCCGCGCATGTCGGACCGCCGCGAAGATATCCCTACCCTCGCCCGCCATTTCCTCAGCCGCGCCGCCCTGGAGCTGGCCGTCGAGCCCAAGCTGCTCAAAAGCGAGACCGAGGAATACCTCAAGAATCTGCCGTGGCCCGGCAACGTGCGCCAGCTGGAGAACACCTGCCGCTGGATCACCGTAATGGCCTCCGGGCGCGAAGTGCACATCAGCGACCTGCCGCCGGAGCTGCTGAGCCTGCCGCAGGACTCGGCTCCCGTGACCAACTGGGAACAGGCGCTGCGCCAATGGGCCGACCAGGCCTTGGCACGCGGCCAGTCGAACCTGCTGGACAGCGCCGTGCCAGCGTTCGAGCGGATCATGATCGAGACCGCGCTCAAACACACCGCCGGCCGCCGCCGTGATGCCGCCGTGCTGCTGGGTTGGGGGCGCAATACCCTGACGCGCAAGATCAAGGAATTGGGAATGAAGGTGGATGGTGGGGATGATGACGAGGGTGATGAAGCCTGAACCCCAAGACCGCTGAAGGCCCCGTGTGGGAGCCGGGCTTGCCCGCGATGACGGTGTGTCAGTCACCCAGTATAGGGCTGACACGCCGTCATCGCAGGCAAGCCAGCTCCCACATTGGTTTTGTGCAATGCCTGCAGACTGTGCACCGCTTCAATGCACGATGAACCGGCATTGAGCACAGACCAGAAAACTCGCCTATCGCTTTTGCTACAAATTTCTTGGCAGTAGAAACAAACAAAGCCCCGTATTCCGGGGCTTTGCGCTTTTTGGCATTTTTTTCCAGCAGCAATTGCAAGTTTTGGCACGCCCCCTGCAATAACCCCAGTACTACCCAGTTTCGGGGACCTTGGTACAGGCAGGCCGAGAATCCCCTCTTTAACACCGAAGCCTCAGGCTTCACCCCGTTTTGGGAGCCCTGGTACAGGCAGGCCGGGAACTCCCTCTTTTATTGCTCTTGGAGATGGATCTCCAGCCGCCAGCGGCCATCGACCTCTGCACCGCTCCACTCCCCACGCAACGGCCGAGCCGCCACCAGGTTCAGCAGCAGGCCAGCATCGGTCTTGCGTATGCGCCAATTCACGTCCTTGTCATTGACCTTGAGCTGCCCGCTGGCAGCCTTGCCCTGGGCGTCAAACAGCAACGCCACGGTGCCGTCGATATGCTCGCCGTGCAGCTTGGGTTCGTCGTTGAACCACACCACCAAACCATCCGCCTCAGGTTCTACCTGTTGCAGCTCAAGCGGCTCGGGGGTGGTCAAGCGACCGATCATCAAGCCAATCATCAAGCCGACAATCGCCAATGAGCCCAACACCCTCGGCAATAGCTTCGGTCTCGGGTCGTCTTCGGGGGTAGAATGCAGCGCATCTTTGCCTTCGGAGCCGTGCATGTTTCACGTCATCCTTTTTCAACCAGAAATTCCGCCGAATACCGGCAACGTTATCAGGCTGTGCGCCAACAGTGGCTGCCACCTGCATTTGATCGAGCCGCTGGGCTTTGACATGGACGACAAGCGCCTGCGCCGCGCCGGGCTGGACTACCACGAGTACGCCACCCTCAAGCGCCATGCCGACCTGGCCAGTTGCCTGGAGAGCCTGGGCCACCCTCGGCTGTTCGCGTTCACCACCAAGGGCTCGCGGCCGTTTCACGATGCCAGCTTTGCCGAGGGCGATGCCTTCCTGTTCGGCCCAGAAAGCCGGGGCCTGCCGGCCGAGGTGCTCGACGCATTGCCCGATGGCCATCGCCTGCGCTTGCCGATGCGTGAAGGCTGCCGCAGCCTGAACCTGTCGAACACCGTGGCCGTCGCTGTTTACGAAGGCTGGCGACAACTGGGCTTTAAATAACACCGCATAACAAATGTGGGAGCGGGCTTGTGTGGGAGCCGGGCTTGCCCGCGATGCAGGCACCTCGGTGTGTCAGTCACACCGCAGTGATGCTATCGCAGGCAAGCCAGCTCCCACACAAGCCCGCTCCCACATTTTAGAACGGCATCGCTCAGCAAATTACTGAACGGTTGGCGCGCCTTCCTGTTGCATGCGCTGCAGCTCTTGGGCGTACAGGGCATCGAAGTTCACCGGGGCCAGCATCAGGGCCGGGAACGAACCACGGGTGACCAGGCTGTCCAGGGTCTCACGGGCATACGGGAACAGGATGTTCGGGCAGAACGCGCCCAGGGTGTGGCTCATGGACGCTTCGTCCAGGCCCTGGATCAGGAAGATACCGGCCTGTTGCACTTCAGCGATGAAAGCGACCTCTTCACCATTCTTGACGGTGACCGACAGGGTCAGCACGACTTCGTGGAAGTCGCCTTCCAGGGCTTTCTGACGGGTGTTCAGGTCCAGCGCAACGCTTGGGGTCCATTCCTGACGGAAGATCGCCGGGCTTTTCGGCGCTTCGAACGACAGGTCGCGCACGTAGATGCGCTGCAGCGAAAACTGTGGGCCTTGAGCTTCTGCTGCTTCGGTATTCTGTTGATCAGTCATCGCAGATCCTTCTTTATCTTGGGGTTCTTAAGGGGTTGGCAGTCAGACGGACAGCAGCGCATCAAGTTTACCGGCGCGCTCCAGAGCGAACAGGTCATCGCAACCACCGATATGCCGGGTGCCGATCCAGATCTGCGGGACCGACGTGCGGCCAGCCTTCTGGGCCATTTCGGCGCGCACCTGAGGCTTGCCATCAACCTTGATCTCTTCGAAGGCGACCTTCTTGCTCTGCAGCAGCTGCTTGGCTCGAATGCAAAACGGGCAATAATCGCTGGAATATACGACAACCTGGCTCATATCACTTCACCAACGGCAAGTTATCGCCACGCCAGCTGCTGATACCACCCGACAGCTTGGCGGCGGTGAAGCCGGTCTTGAGCATCTCGCGGGCGTGGGTGCCCGAGTGCTGGCCTTGGGCGTCGACCAGGATAATGGTCTTGGCCTTGTATTTTTCCAGCTCGGCCAAGCGCGCGATCAGCTTGTCCTGAGGAATGTTCAGGGCACCAACGATATGGCCGGCGGCATAATCCTTGGCCGGGCGAATATCGACGACAACGGCCTCATCCTTGTTGACCAGGGCGGTCAGCTCCGACGTGCTCAGGCTGCGACCACCGCGGCTCAGTTCATGCGCGATCAGCAGCGCCAGCAGGATGACGAAGGCACCCACGAGCAGGTAGTGGGCAGTGGCAAATGCAATCAGGTGATCAACCATCAAGGAGGTTCCAGGGCGTTAAAATGGCGGTAAGTATACACAGCCGCCAAGGAGGGCCAACCCCCGTAAAGCGGTGACGCGCTCGGAACTTCGCTTTAAACTGCCACTCCCTTTTCCATTGTCTTCCTTTATTACCGCCGCGAGAGGATCTATGACTACCACGCCTAAACCTTTGGTCCTGATAATTCTCGATGGCTTCGGACACAGTGAAAGCCACCACGACAACGCCGTGTACTCGGCCAACAAGCCCGTGCTGGACCGCCTGACTGCAACGGTTCCCAACGGTTTGATCTCAGGTTCCGGCATGGACGTGGGCCTGCCGGAGGGCCAGATGGGTAACTCGGAAGTCGGCCACATGAACCTCGGCGCCGGACGAGTGGTATATCAAGACTTCACGCGTGTGACCAAAGCGATCCGCGAGGGTGAGTTTTTCGAGAACCCGACCATCTGCGCGGCGGTCGATAAAGCCGTCGCCGCCGGTAAAGCCGTGCACTTCATGGGCCTGTTGTCGGACGGCGGCGTACATAGCCATCAGGATCACTTGGTCGCCATGGCCGAACTGGCGTTCAAGCGCGGTGCCGACAAGATCTACCTGCACGCCTTCCTCGACGGCCGCGACACACCGCCCAAAAGCGCGCAATCGTCGATCGAGCTGCTCGACGCCACCTTCGCCGCCCTGGGCAAGGGCCGCATCGCCAGCCTGGTGGGCCGTTACTTCGCCATGGACCGCGATAACCGCTGGGACCGTGTCGCCCAGGCCTACAACCTGATCGTCGAAGGCCAGGCCGAATTCAACGCGGCCACCGCCCAGGAAGGCCTGGAAGCAGCCTACGCCCGTGGCGAGAGCGATGAGTTCGTCAAGGCCACCACCATCGGCGAGCCGGTGAAGGTCGAAGACGGCGACGCCATGGTGTTCATGAACTTCCGCGCCGACCGCGCCCGTGAACTGAGCCATGTGTTCGTCGATGAAGGCTTCAAGGACTTCGAGCGCGCACGCCAGCCAAAGGTCGAGTTCGTCATGCTTACCCAATACGCCGCCAACATCCCGGCCCCGTCGGCATTCGCCCCGGGCAGCCTGGAGAACGTGCTGGGCGACTACCTGGCTAAAAACGGCAAGACCCAGCTGCGCATCGCCGAAACCGAGAAATACGCCCACGTGACGTTCTTCTTCTCCGGTGGCCGCGAAGAGCCGTTCCCCGGCGAAGAGCGCATCCTGATCCCGTCGCCAAAAGTCGCTACCTACGACTTGCAGCCGGAAATGAGCGCACCGGAAGTGACCGACAAGATCGTCGACGCCATTGATCACCAGCGTTACGACGTGATCGTCGTCAACTACGCCAACGGCGACATGGTTGGCCACAGCGGCAACCTGGAAGCGGCGGTCAAGGCCGTGGAATGCCTGGATAAATGTGTTGGCCGCATCGTCGACGCGCTGGAAAAAGTCGGCGGCGAAGCGCTGATCACCGCCGACCACGGCAACTGCGAACAGATGTCCGACGAATCCACTGGTCAGGCTCACACAGCCCACACCACCGAGCCGGTACCGTTCATCTATGTCGGCAAACGTGACCTGAAAGTGCGTGAAGGTGGCGTGCTGGCGGATGTGGCGCCGACCATGCTGAAACTGATGGGGCTGGAGCAACCGAAGGAGATGACCGGGACCTCGATCCTGGTCTGATCCAAAGTACGCCACAAAACAGTGTGGGAGCGGGCTTGCCCGCGATAGCGGCTAATCAGTCGACATCTATGTCGCTGACCCACCGCAATCGCGGGCAAGCCCGCTCCCACATTGGTTTTGTGGTGTTTGATAGATGTCTTTTTGCCATACCATCGCCACTCGGCGGCTATCTTGCCCTACCGCCCCAATTGGGCGTTTTTTTTGCAGCGCTTGGCGGGCATACTAGGCCGTCCTTTTCCCCTGGTGTCGCCCGCCTCTATGCTTCGCGCCTTGATCACCCTTGCTCTTGTCTGCCTGCTCCAACCGGCATTTGCCGATGAGCGCGCACAAACCCAACAACAGTTGGACGCTACGCGTCAGGACATTACCGAGCTGAAAAAACTGCTCGGCAAGCTCCAGGAAGAAAAATCCGGGGTGCAGAAAGACCTGCGCGGCACGGAAACCGAGATGGGCAAGCTGGAGAAGCAGGTCCAGGAGCTGCAAAAAGAACTAAAGAAGAGCGAGTCGGAACTGGAGCGACTCGACGCTGAGAAAAAAAAACTCCAGAGCGCACGCGTTGAACAGCAACGCCTGATCGCGATCCAGGCCCGTGCCGCGTACCAGAGCGGCCGCCAGGAGTACCTCAAGCTGCTGCTCAACCAGCAGAACCCGGAAAAATTCGCCCGTACCCTCACCTATTACGACTACCTGAGCCAGGCACGCCTGGCGCAATTGAAGGGGTTTAACGAAACCCTGCGCCAATTGGCCAATGTCGAGCAGGAGATTGCCGACCAGCAATCGCAACTGCTCGACCAGAAAACCGCCCTCGACACCCAGCGTGATCAGTTGGACAAGGTGCGCAAGGAACGCCAGCAGGCCCTGGCCAAGCTCAACAGCGACGTAAAAGCCCGCGACGCCAAGCTCCAGGCACGCGAGCAGGACCAGGCCGACCTGGCCAAAGTCCTCAAGACTATCGAAGAAACCCTGGCCCGCCAGGCACGCGAGGCCGAAGAAGCGCGGCAAAAAGCGCTGATCGCCCAGCAGGAAGCCGAAAAAAAGCGTCAGCGTGAGGCCGAACTGGCTGCCACCAGCGACGCTCCGGCCCCGCGCAAACCGGCGCGTGCAGCCCCTGGCCCGCTGGTTTCCAGCAGTGGCGAGTCCTTCGGTGGCCCTTTTGCTTCAGCTCGGGGCAAACTTCCATGGCCGGTTGATGGTCGATTACTGGCACGCTTTGGGGAAACCCGTGGCGATGACACCCGTGCCAAGTGGGACGGCGTGATGATCAGCGCCTCTGCCGGCAGCCAGGTCCACGCCGTGCATGGTGGGCGCGTGGTGTTCGCCGATTGGTTGCGGGGCGCCGGCTTGCTGGTGATTCTTGACCACGGTAATGGCTATTTGAGCCTTTACGGCCACAATCAGACACTACTCAAGTCGGCAGGTGATGTTGTAAAAGCCGGTGAATCCATCTCCACTGTCGGTAACAGTGGTGGCCAGGACACCCCGGCGCTGTACTTTGCTATTCGTCAGCAGGGCCGCCCGAGCGACCCTGCACAATGGTGCCGGTCCCAAGGATAGGGTCGCATCTACATTAGGAGTTCGTTCGACATGCTGCATTTGTCCCGCCTCACTTCGCTGGCCCTGACGATCGCTCTGGTGATCGGCGCGCCTCTGGCTTTTGCCGACCAGGCCGCACCGGCTGCACCTGCCATGGCTGCGACGACCAAGGCGCCATTGCCGCTGGACGAGCTGCGCACCTTTGCCGAGGTCATGGACCGGATCAAGGCAGCGTATGTCGAACCCGTAGACGACAAGGCCCTGCTGGAAAATGCCATCAAGGGCATGCTCAGCAACCTCGACCCGCACTCCGCCTACCTGGGCCCGGAAGATTTCGCCGAGCTGCAGGAAAGCACCAGTGGTGAGTTCGGCGGCCTGGGCATCGAAGTGGGCTCCGAAGACGGCCAGATCAAAGTGGTCTCGCCCATCGACGACACCCCAGCGTCCAAGGCCGGCATCCAGGCCGGCGACCTGATCGTGAAGATCAATGGCCAGCCGACCCGTGGCCAGACCATGACCGAAGCCGTCGACAAGATGCGCGGCAAGCTCGGCCAGAAGATCACCCTCACCCTGGTACGCGACGGCGGCAACCCGTTTGACGTGACCCTGGCCCGTGCGACCATCACGGTCAAGAGCGTGAAGAGCCAGTTGCTGGAGTCGGGCTACGGTTACATCCGTATCACCCAGTTCCAGGTCAAGACCGGCGACGAAGTGGCCAAGGCCCTGGCCAAGCTGCGCAAAGACAACGGCAAGAAGCTCAACGGCATCGTGCTTGACCTGCGTAACAACCCAGGCGGCGTGTTGCAGTCGGCGGTTGAAGTGGTCGACCACTTTGTCACCAAGGGCCTGATCGTTTATACCAAAGGCCGGATTGCCAACTCCGAACTGCGCTTCTCGGCCACCGGCAACGACTTGAGCGAAAACGTGCCGTTGGCGGTGCTGATCAACGGCGGCAGCGCCTCGGCCTCGGAAATCGTCGCCGGCGCCCTGCAAGACCTCAAGCGCGGCGTACTGATGGGCACCACCAGCTTCGGCAAAGGCTCGGTGCAGACCGTATTGCCGCTGAACAACGAACGCGCACTGAAGATCACCACGGCGCTGTACTACACGCCTAACGGCCGCTCGATCCAGGCCCAGGGCATCGTGCCGGACATCGAAGTACGCCGCGCCAAGATCACCAACGAGATCGATGGCGAATACTACAAAGAGGCCGATCTGCAAGGTCACCTGGGCAATGGCAACGGCGGCGCCGACCAGCCAACCGGCAGCCGCGCCAAGGCCAAGCCGATGCCCCAGGACGATGACTACCAACTGGCCCAGGCACTCAGCCTGCTCAAGGGCTTGAGCATCACCCGCAGCCGTTGATCATGCGCTTTGCCCTGATCTTCGCTGTGCTGTGCAGCCTGGCAGGGGTCGCTCAAGCGGCCCCTGCCGGCGAACCGCACAAAGCCTACCTGACGCTTATCATCGACGACCTGGGGCAAAACCTGCCTCGGGATCGTCGCGTGCTTGCGCTACCCGGCCCGGTGACCGCCGCCATCATGCCGGACACGCCCCACGCCGCCGAATTCGCCCGTGAGGCCCACAAGGCTGGCAAGATCGTGATCCTGCACATGCCTATGGACCCGGCCACCGGCCCATTCGCCTGGCACCCGGAGCTGTCCATCGAAGAACTGGGCAAGCGCCTGGACGCGGCATTTGAAGCCGTGCCCTACACCGCCGGTATCAACAACCACATGGGCAGCCGCATGACTGCACAACCGGTAGCGATGGCCTGGCTGATGGGTGAGTTGCAACGGCGTCACAAGTTCTTCGTCGACAGCCGCACCAGTGCGCAAACCGTCGCCGCCGCCGAGGCACAGAAGATCGGTTTGGCCCATGTGTCGCGGGATGTATTTCTCGATGACGAACGCACCGAGGCAGCGATTACCACGCAACTGCAGACCGCGATCAAACTGGCACATAAGCAGGGTTCGGCAGTCATGATCGGGCATCCTTACCCACAGACGCTGGCGGTGCTGGAGCGCGAATTGCCCAAGCTCAAGGCCCAGGGCGTGGAGTGGATCGATATCAAGTTGATGATCAGCGTGCGCAGTAATCGGGCGATGGCCGGGCATGGCAAGGACGGTATTTACCGTTAAGGAAGATCGCAAAGATCTACTGTGGGAGCGGGCTTGCCCGCGATGGCGGAGTGTCGGTCACACAGGTATTGGCTGATCCAATGTTATCGCGGGCAACCCCGCTCCCACATTGTTGATCATGTTCATCCTGCCGACTTCAGAGGTAACGCGCCATGATTTCGTCTATACGGCCGCTGTTGCGTAACTCATCCAATGCGGCCTGGAGCCTGGCCACCACCTCATCCGGCACGTCCTTGTTCAACGCCAGGTAAAGCTGCGCACTGTTGAACCGCAACACCGTCTTGAGCCCGTTCACCCCCACCTGCCGCGCCAGGTAACGCCCGGCAGGATCGCCGGTGGCCCACAGGTCGATCTGGCCTTCCATGAGCTTTTGCGCATTGTCCTGGTCACGCAGGGCGACCATCGGCTTGAGCCCCTGCTTGTCGAGGCTTTCGGCAATGGCGTCGCCTTTGTAGGCGCCAATCTTGTAGCGGCGCGCTTGCTCCAGGCTTTCTAGCTGAATCTTGCTGTCGGCCTTGGCCAGCATTACCCAATCATCCGGGCCGATGGGGCCGACCCATTTGAACAAGGCTTCACGGTCTGGCAGACGCGCCATCACAAACACACCGTAACCGGGTTTTTCCAGGGCGAGCTTGTAGATTCGTTCCCACGGGAAGCGCAGGGTCAGGTTGTAGGAAATGCCGGCACGCTGGAAGGTTTCGCGCATGATGTCTACGGCGATGCCTTCGATGTTCTCGTCCTTGGCGAAGTTCTTGCCGTTTTTCGCCATGTTGTAGGGCGGGAAATTTTCCGTCAGCAACACCAGGGAGGCGTCAGACGGTTGTTCGGCGTGTGCCGTAGCCGCCATGAACATGGAGGAACTGGCGAGGGCGAGCAGCAGGTGTTTGAACATGAAGGCTACCGGAATCCATGGCAAGCGCAGAGAGTGCCGCGAGCCTGCCATGGTGTCCAGCAGCGTTTAGCGCACGACGATACCGCGCGCCGCCATATAGGCCTTGGCCTCGGGCACGGTGTATTCACCAAAGTGGAAAATACTCGCCGCCAGCACCGCGCTGGCATGGCCTTCGAGCACGCCATCGGCTAAGTGTTGCAGGTTGCCGACGCCGCCCGACGCGATCACCGGGATGCCCAGGGCATCACTGATGGCGCGGGTGACGCCCAGGTCGAAACCGTTTTTCATGCCGTCCTGGTCCATGCTGGTCAGCAGGATTTCACCGGCGCCCAGGCCTTCCATCTTCATCGCCCACTCCACCGCATCCAGCCCGGTAGGCTTGCGCCCGCCATGGGTGAAGATCTCCCAGCGCGGGGTTTCGCCCGGGCCGGAAACCTTCTTGGCGTCGATGGCGACGACGATGCATTGCGAGCCGAAGTGTTGCGCGGCTTCGCCGACAAACTCAGGGTTGAACACGGCGGCGGTGTTGATCGAGACCTTGTCTGCGCCGGCATTAAGCAGGTTGCGGATGTCTTGCACCGTGCGCACACCACCGCCCACGGTCAGCGGGATAAACACCTGGCTGGCCATGCGCTCGACGGTATGCAACGTGGTATCGCGACCATCGACGCTGGCGGTGATGTCGAGAAAGGTAATCTCGTCGGCACCTTGCTCATCGTAGCGACGGGCGATTTCTACCGGGTCGCCGGCATCACGGATGTTCTCGAACTTGACGCCCTTGACCACACGACCGTTGTCGACGTCCAGGCAAGGGATGATGCGTTTGGCCAGCGCCATGGTCAGTCCTCAGCCGTTGTAGGCGTCGCAGTAAGCCTGAGCTTCGGCGACGTCCAGGGTACCTTCATAGATCGCACGGCCGGTGATGGCGCCGATAATGCCGGGAGCCTTGGCGTCCAGCAGCGACTTGATGTCACCCAGGTTGTGAATGCCGCCCGAGGCGATCACCGGAATCTTGGTGGCCGCTGCCAGGGCTGCGGTGAACGGAACGTTGCAGCCCTGCATCATGCCGTCTTTGGCGATGTCGGTATAAACGATGGCGGACACGCCGTCGGCTTCGAACTGTTTGGCCAGGTCGATCACCTGCACGGTGCTGATTTCAGCCCAGCCATCGGTGGCAACAAAGCCGTCTTTAGCATCCAGGCCGACGATAACCTTGCCGGGGAACGCGCGGCAGGCTTCGGCGACGAAGGCTGGGTCTTTCACGGCCTTGGTGCCGATGATCACGTAGCTCACGCCCGCCTTGACGTAGTGCTCGATGGTTTCCAGGGAGCGGATACCACCGCCGATCTGGATCGGCAGGTTCGGGTAGCGTTTGGCGATGGCGGTGACCACCTCGCCATTGACCGGCTGGCCTTCGAAGGCGCCGTTCAAGTCCACCAGATGCAGACGACGGCAGCCCCCTTCTACCCATTTGGCAGCCATGCTCACCGGGTCATCGGAGAACACCGTGGAATCTTCCATGCGGCCTTGGCGCAGGCGGACACAAGCGCCGTCCTTGAGATCGATAGCGGGGATAATCAGCATCTGGCAAACCTTATTCGATATTCAGCAATGCTTGGGAAATCAGGGTTTCTCAAGCGACCACAAGTCGCTTTCGATGCTTTCGAACCTTTCCTTAAGGAGCGTCTGCGTGTCGAAAACCGCCCTGTTGTAATAATGCGGCGCCACTTCGGTGGTGAACAGCTCAAGAATCTCGGCGACCTCGAACGAACCCAGCTTGAGCTCGAAGCGGTCTTCCATGAAACGTTTGATCTTGTCGGTGGCCGCACGCTCCTGCTCGGGCGTGAGGTTCAAGATCGGCGGCTTCGGTTTCTTGGCCATTACCAGCGACCATCCCAAGCGGCGAAGTTCTGCAGCAATTGCAGGCCATGGGTATGGCTCTTCTCCGGGTGGAACTGCACGGCAAAGCGCGAACCATCGGCCAGCGCGGCGGCAAAATCGACGCCGTAATGCCCGCCACCCACCACCTGGCGCGGGTTACCGGCGGCGATGTAGTAGCTGTGCACGAAGTAGAAACGCGCCATGTCCGGAATGTCGTGCCACAGCGGGTGGTCGACGGTGCGGCGCACTTCGTTCCAGCCCATGTGCGGGACTTTGAGGTGCTCGCCCTCTTCATGCAGGTCTTTGCCGAAGAACTTCACCTGGCCCGGAAACACCCCGATGCAGTCGACACCGCCGTTCTCTTCACTGCTGTCGAGCAAAGCCTGCATGCCCACGCAGATACCGAGGAAGGGGCGGTCCTGGCTGACTTCGCGCACCAGGCTGTCAAAGCCCAGGCGGCGGATCTCGGCCATGCAATCGCGAATCGCGCCAACGCCGGGGAACACCACGCGGTCGGCTTCGCGAATCACGTTGGCATCGCTGGTGATCAGCACCTTGCCGGCACCTACATGCTCAAGGGCCTTGGCCACCGAGTGCAGGTTACCCATGCCGTAATCGATAACCGCGACCGTCTGCATTACAGAACGCCCTTGGTCGACGGCATTTGCCCGCCCATGCGCTCATCGACTTCCACAGCCATGCGCAACGCGCGGCCGAAAGCCTTGAACACGGTTTCGATCTGGTGGTGAGTGTTGGTGCCGCGCAGGTTGTCGATGTGCAGGCTGACCAGTGCGTGGTTGACAAAGCCCTGGAAGAATTCCTGGAACAGGTCAACGTCAAAGCCACGGCCCACGTTCGCGCGGGTGTAAGGCACGTGCATCTGCAAACCCGGGCGGCCGGAGAAGTCGATGACCACCCGGGACAGCGCTTCATCCAACGGGACATAGGCATGGCCGTAGCGACGGATGCCTTTTTTGTCGCCGATGGCCTTGGCAAACGCCTGGCCGAGGGTGATGCCCACGTCTTCCACCATGTGGTGGTCGTCGATATGCAGGTCGCCTTTGCCGACGATATCCAGGTCGATCAGCCCGTGACGGGCGATCTGGTCCAGCATGTGCTCAAGAAAAGGTACACCGATATCGAATCGGGCCTTTCCGGTGCCATCCAGGTTGATCGAGGCTTTGATCTGGGTTTCCAGAGTGTCGCGCTCGACAGATGCCTTACGTTCGGCCATCACCAGCTCCGCAAAATCATTGGGCGAAAAAGGCAGCCATTATAGGGGCGCAGGCGCTAAACAGAAACAACGAAGGGGATAAGACTGACGAGTTGGAGCGAGGAATGTCGGGGATAGACATGTGCATACATGTGAGCATGGGCTTATGTGGGAGCTGGCTTTTGTGGGAGCTGGCTTGCCTGCGATAGCATCACTGCGAGGCAACTGGTACACCGAGGTGCCTGTATCGCAGGCAAGCCAGCTCCCACATTAGCCCGGCCCCACAGGAGCCGGGCCCACCCTTATTGCGGTGTCAGTGGAACAGTACCGCCGTCTTCTGCAGGGTAACCCACACACCCCACGCCAGCGGAATACCCACTACCAGCCACGCGGCAATCGCCAGCGGCTTGCTGGCGGCGGAGGCCTTCCACTCCAGCACGGTGGTGGCATCGGCACCTTTGTCATGGCCCAGCGCCTGTTCGGCGGCAAGTTCTGCATCAGTCATGAAGTACTTATCGGCCACCGGGCGCACCAGCAGGTTGCAGATGAAGCCCAGCACCAGCAAGCCGGCGAGGATGTACAAGGTGATGTCGTAGGCCGCGGCGCGTTCAACGCCGATGCTCAACTGGTATTCACGCAGGTAGTTCACCAGCACCGGGCCCAACACGCCCGCAGCGGCCCAGGCGGTCAACAGGCGACCGTGGATCGCGCCAACCATCTGGGTGCCGAACAGGTCGGCCAGGTAGGCCGGAACCGTGGCAAAACCACCGCCGTACATCGACAGGATGATGCAGAACGCCGCCACAAACAGCGCCACGTTGCCCAGATGCCCCAGGTTCGGGATCAGCGCGTACAGGGCAAAGCCCAGGGCGAAGAACACGAAGTAGGTATTTTTACGCCCCAGGTAGTCAGAGAACGAGGCCCAGAAGAACCGGCCACCGATGTTGAACAGGCTCAACAGGCCGGTAAAACCAGCGGCAATGGCTGCAATGGAGGCCAACTGGCCCGCATCCAATTGGCCAAATGGCACATCAACACCCAACAACTTGCCGCCGAACACTTCCTGCAGCAGCGGCGAGGCCATGCCCAAGATGCCGATACCGGCAGACACGTTCAGGCACAGCACCAGCCATACCAGGCGGAACTGCGGGGTTTTCCACGCCACATTCACATGCACGTGACGGTGAGTGATCATCGCATTGCTGGCTTTTTTCGCCGGCGCGGTCCAGCCCTCAGGCTTCCAGCCGGTCGGCGGTACGCGATACAGCAGGGCGCCACCGATCATGAACACGAAATAAATCGCCGCCATGACCACAAAGCTCTGCCATACGCCCACGCTGGTGGGCGAAGAGAAATGGCCCATCAGTGCCGCAGCCAGGGGCGCACCCACCATCGCGCCGCCGCCGAAGCCCATGATCGCCATGCCGGTCGCCATGCCGCGCTTGTCCGGGAACCACTTGATCAAGGTCGAAACGGGCGAGATATAGCCCAGGCCCAAGCCGATACCGCCAATGACCCCGGAGCCGATCCACATCAGCCAGATCTGGTGGGTATAGATACCCAAGGCCGAGATCAGTAGGCCACCACACCAGCACAGCGCCGAGACAACACCAGCCTTACGCGGCCCGGCGTGTTCCAGCCAACCGCCCCAGATCGCTGCGGAGCAGCCCAGGAAGATGAAGAACAGGGTGTAGATCCAGCCCAGCATGGAGATCGGCCAGTCGCATTGGGACGAAAAGACTTGGGCGATAAAGCTCATGTCCGGCGCGCAGGCCACCGGCGCGGTGATACCCAGCGCCTTGGACAACGGCAGCCAGAACACCGAGAAGCCGTAGGCCATGCCGATGCACAAGTGGATGGCCAGTGCGGCCGGTGGAACTAGCCAGCGGTTGAAGCCCGGCTTGGCGATGATGCGTTCCTTGGACAGGAACGCAGGCTGTGCGGCGGCATTGCCGGCCACAGTGCTAGTGCTCATTGGTGTTTCCCCCAGTTATTGGTATGCGTCCGTCAGGCGCTCTCTCCCTCGGCCTTGCACGCAAAGCGTGGCCGTTTTGTTGAGTGAAGCTCCCTTTAAGGCGCGACGTTAAGTCGCAGAAGGCGGACGAACGTGCAGAGATTAGCACCAGTGGATGACAGAAAAATCAAACTGCCACTACCTTTTTTGGATTATCTGTATTTTTCTGACGTCAAAATCCCATTTCCACGCCGGTGGATACAATGTAACGATCCGTGAACTGACGCCGGCCTTCGGGCGTTATACTCTGCGGCTAAATTTTGAATTCGACATACAAGGACTCGCCCATGAAAGCGTTCGGCAAAATCCTGGGTCTGGTACTTCTGGGGCTGTTGCTGATCATTGTGGCGCTCGGCTTTGCCCTGACCCACCTTTTCGATCCCAACGACTACAAAGAAGAAATTCGCCAGATAGCCCGCGACAAGGCCCACATCGAGCTGACGCTCAATGGCGATATCGGCTGGAGCCTTTTCCCCTGGCTGGGCCTGGAACTGCACGAGGCCAGCGTCGCGACCCTGACCGCACCCACCCAACCTTTCGCCGACTTGCAGATGCTCGGCCTGTCGGTACGCGTACTGCCACTGCTGCGCCGCGAAGTGCAGATGAGCGATGTGCGTGTCGAGGGCTTGAACCTGCGCCTGAACCGCGACAAACAGGGCCACGGCAACTGGGAAGACATCGGCAAGAACCTGCCCGACGAAACCACAGGCACCCCCGCTCCCGCGCCAGTCGAACCCGTGGCTGAAACCAAGCCGGAAAAGCCGCCGCAGCCGATCCGCCTGGACATCGACAGCCTGACCATCAACAACGCTCGTGTTGAGTACACCGATGAACAGACCGGCAAGCAATTGAGTGCCGAGAGCATCCAACTGAGCGCCGGAGCCATCCACGAAGGCGCCAGCATTCCGCTGAAACTCACGGCGTTCCTGGGTAGCAACCAGCCGCTGATGCGGGTCAAGACCGAGCTGAACGGCAACTTGCGCATCCAGCGGGCCCTCAAGCGCTACCAGTTCGAAGACATGCGCTTTAGCGGTGAAGCCACCGGCGAGCCGCTGCAAGGCAAGACCGTGAGCTTCTCTACCCAGGGCCAACTGCTGGTGGACCTGGCGGCCAACGTCGCCGAATGGACCAACCTGAAACTGGCGGCCAACCAATTGCGCGCCTTGGGCGAACTGAAAGCCAATGACCTGGACAAAACCCCGCAGATCAGCGGCGCCCTGTCGGTTGCCCAGTTTGACCTGGCCAAGTTTCTTGAGAGCATCGGCCACCCACTGCCAGCCATGGCCCCAGGTAGCCTGAGCAAGGTCGAGCTGGTGAGCCGCCTCAAGGGCACGCCCACCAGCGTCGCCCTGGAAGACCTGAACCTGAAGCTCGATGGCAGCACCTTCACCGGCCGCGTCGCCGTGGATGATTTCGCCAAGCAGTCCCTGCGTGTGCAGCTCAAAGGCGATACCTTCAATGCCGACAATTACCTGCCGACCAAATCCGAAGCCGCTAAAGGTGCAACCGCTGCACGCCAGGCCGAAGTACAGAGCAGCGAGGCCGGCGCCATGGCGGCAGGCGGCAACACACCATTGCCCGAGGCGCCGACCAAAGGTGCCTGGAGCAATGACAAACTGCTGCCGCTGACGCGCCTGCGCAGCCTGGACGTGAATGCAGACCTGACCTTTGGCGAGCTGACCCTTAGCCAATTGCCCATTCAAAATGCGGTGCTTAAAGCCTCCGGCATTGACGGGCAACTCAAGCTCGACACCCTTAGCGGCGGTCTCTACAACGGCACGTTCCAGGCCAACGGCACACTCGACGTGCGCCAGGACACGCCAGTGCTGGCCCTGCAAAGCCACATCAAGCAGGTACCTGTTGAACGCATCCTGCAGGCCCAAGGGAAAACTCCGCCGGTCAAAGGCCAGCTCACCCTCGACAGCAACCTCAGCGGCCGCGGCAACAGCCAGAAGGCCCTGATCGACAGCCTCAACGGCACCGCCAGCCTCGTGATCAACAACGGTGTGCTGCTCAATGCCAACATTGAGCAGCAACTGTGTACCGGCATCGCCCTGCTCAACCGCAAGACCCTGAGCACCACGCCAGGCGGCAAGGACACGCCCTTCCAGGAACTGCGCGGCAACCTCACGTTCCGTAACGGCGTGGCCAGCAACCCCGACCTGAAAGTGCGCATTCCTGGCCTGACGCTCAACGGCAACGGTGATGTGGATTTACGTGTGCTGGGCATGGACTACCGCGTCGGCATCATCGTTGAAGGCGACAAGCGCGACGTGCCGGACCCGGCTTGCCAGGTCGGCGCCAACTTCCAGGGCATTGAGGTACCGCTGCGTTGCCGTGGCCCGCTGGAGCTGGGCGCCAAGGCCTGCCGCCTGGACAAGGACGGCCTCGGCCAGGTCGCCCTCAAGGCGGCCGGCAATCGCCTGAACGAGAAGCTGGAAGAGAAACTCGACAAGGTTAATCCCAAGCTCAAAGACGCATTGAAAGGCCTGTTCAACCGATGAAAAACGAGCAGTTTTCACAGGCGGTGCTGGACTGGTACGACCGCCACGGCCGCCACGACCTGCCCTGGCAACAGGGCATCACGCCGTATCGGGTGTGGGTGTCGGAGATCATGCTGCAACAGACCCAGGTGAGCACCGTGCTCAATTATTTCGACCGGTTCATGGCGTCCCTGCCCACGGTCGAAGCCCTGGCCGCCGCGCCGGAAGACGAAGTGCTGCACCTGTGGACGGGCCTGGGCTACTACACCCGGGCGCGTAACCTGCAAAAAACCGCCAAGATCGTTGTCGCCGAATACGGCGGTGAGTTTCCCCGCGACGTCGAAAAGCTCACCGAGCTGCCGGGCATCGGCCTGTCCACCGCTGGCGCGATTGCCAGCCTGAGTATGGGCCTGCGCGCGCCGATCCTCGACGGCAACGTCAAACGCGTGCTGGCGCGCTTTACCGCGCAAGAGGGTTACCCTGGCGAGCCCAAGGTGGCCAAGCAGCTGTGGGCCACCGCAGAGCGCTTTACACCCCATACCCGCGTCAACGCCTACACCCAGGCAATGATGGACATGGGCGCCACGCTCTGCACCCGCAGCAAACCCAGTTGCTTGTTGTGCCCGCTGGAAAAAGGCTGCGAAGCCCACATGCTCGGCCTGGAGACGCGCTACCCGATCCCCAAGCCGCGCAAGACCATTCCGCAAAAGCGCACGCTGATGCCCATGCTGGCGAACGCCGAGGGCGCGATCCTGCTTTACCGTCGCCCGTCTACGGGCTTGTGGGGCGGCTTGTGGAGCTTGCCGGAGCTGGATGACCTGGGCGACCTTGACCACCTGGCCAACCAGCATGCACTCGCGCTGGGCAAGCATCAGGAACTGCCGGGGCTGATCCACACCTTCAGCCACTTCCAGTTGGCCATCGAACCCTGGCTGGTCCACGTCGAGGAAACCGCCCATCACGTGGCCGAGGCCGACTGGCTCTGGTATAACCTCGCCACCCCGCCGCGCCTGGGCCTTGCCGCCCCGGTGAAAAAACTGCTGAAGCGCGCGGCCGACGTATTGAACGCAGGAGTTTCGTCATGACCCGCACCGTTATGTGCCGTAAGTACAAAGAAGAACTGCCAGCCCTGGAACGTGCCCCTTTTCCGGGTGCCAAAGGCCAGGACATCTACGATAACGTTTCCGCCCAGGCGTGGGCCGACTGGCAAAAACACCAGACCCTGCTGATTAACGAAAAACGCCTGAACATGATGAACGCCGAAGACCGCAAATACCTGCAGGGCGAAATGGACAAGTTCTTTTCCGGCGAGGAATACGCCCAGGCCGAAGGCTACGTCCCACCTGCTCAATAATTGATCAAAAACCGGGGTCGGCACGTAAGCGACGGTAATAATTAAATATTTTTTGAAAACTTGCTTGACGACCCCCTGAAAAACCCGTTTAATGCGCCCCGTTGCCCAGATAGCTCAGTCGGTAGAGCAGGGGATTGAAAATCCCCGTGTCGGCGGTTCGATTCCGTCTCTGGGCACCAAAATACCGAGAAACCCCAAGGAACAATGTGTTCCTTGGGGTTTTTTATTGCCTGCGATTTAATACGACTCACGCATTTACGGACACGATGTCGCAGGAAGACGATTGAGGGTTATTTTTGGCTGGGCTCAATCGTTCAGCCTTTACCCAATTCTCCGTTGTAAGGTTTTTTCATGACCCGCTTCTTGCTTTGCACCCTATTAATACTGGCCGCCCTGCTCAGTGGGTGTGCCACGCAGTTGGACGTAGCAATCAACGCAACGCCTGATCCCGACTACCACTTTGACCGCCAGGCAACCGTGCTGGTGACCTCCACTGGCGGCAGTGATGAAAACTCGCTCAACGCCCGCTACTACTTGCGTGACATGGTCCGCGCCATGCAGGACCAGGGCTTTCGCAATGTCTTCACCGACACCACGCTGCCCAAGAACCATGCACCGATCAAAATGACCGTCACCCTGGATGTCGACAGCAAGCAGGTGACTTATCGCTATACCGCCACCGAATACGGGCAGGTGGCAAACAGCACCACCACCCAATGCAAGAAGAACAAGAAAAAGACCGACCAACTAACCTGCACCAGCACTCCAAACACCTCCTACGGCCCGGTAGGGACCTCGGAGCGCACCGGCTACACCACGCTCACCACCTTCCGGGTCACCGCTCGTGATGAAGTGAGCAGGCACACTGTGTACCTGCTAAGGGCGTCGTCCTATAACGACGACTGCCAAGCCGCCAAGGTCGAAGCCTTCCTGGTGCAGCAGGGTTTGCAGAACCTGAATTTCCAGGACCGCGTGCAGCGCAACTATACGGTCACGATGCCTGAAGGCTTCCGTTGCAAGTAATCAGCTGCTCGGCAGGCCCTTGGCTCAAGGGCCTTCTTACCTGAGCAAAAACACCATCAATGGGTTGTCATTCAAGCGCCCTTGATAGCTCGGCGCCAAGTGCTCCACCGGCGACCCCTTCAACAGCGCGGTCTCCTTGCGCGACACGATCACCCACGAGGGCCGGGGCAGCGCCGCCAATTTCTCAAGCTCGTGTCGCCCGACAAACAGCGGCTGTTCATCGTGATCCAGGTTCATCATGTAGCGCACCGCCCAGGTATCCCGTGCCAGGTCGACAAATACCAAAGGGCCCGGCTGCGCCTGGCGCAACGCCTCCACCTGGCTGACAAACCGCCGAGTATCGAATTGCAGGTCCTTGGCCGGCTCTATCACCGTCACCAGCAACAGCCATTGCGCCGCCAGGGCGATCAGACTGAGCCACACCAACCGCCATGCTCGCTGCCAGGCAATCAACGCTGCGGCTTGCAGCACCACCAGCACGCCGATCATCAACGGCAAGGAAATCTCCGGCCAGTAGCCCTGCTTGTGCCAGGCGTGTCGACACACAAACAACACAACCACGCACAACGCCGGCAGCGCCGCGACCAGCCATTCGTAGCCGCGACGCACGCCCACCAGCCAGCCTTGCGCATGCAGCAGCCCATAGGCAGCGACAGCCGCAAACATCGGCACCATCGGCAGAATGTAATAAGCGCGCTTGAAGTGCGGTACCGACAGGCCGAGCAGAATCATCAAGCCGCAGCCCCCGAACCGCACCAGCAATTGCAGGTGCTCATTGCCCCAACGCTCGGGCCAGCGATGGCGCAACGCAAACAGGGTCGCAAACGCCAGCGGCACCACCGGGAAGTAGCGGTACAAGCTCAATTGGAAGTAAAAGTAAAACGGCTCACCCGACTCATCCAGACGCCCACCGACTTGCATCTTGAAGACTTCATCGGCAAACGCATTGCCACCACTGAACCGCGCAAGCTTCATCAATAACCACCAGCACGCGGCGAGCAACACCAGGCCGACAACGCCGTGGATCAGGATCTGCCGGACACGCACCCCCGGTTTGCCCAACGCCCAATACACACACACCACCCCGCAGACTTCAATCAACCCCAGCGGCCCACGTATGGCGAAACCCAGGATGAACAACGGGAACACCGCCAGTTGCCTCAGCCGTGACCCGAGGCGTTCGCCGGTGTGCAGCAGATAGAAACTGCCCACGCATAACAACGCGACCATCTGGTCCAGGCACACCGAGCGCGACTTTTCGAGCAACTGGGCGGTGAGCAGCGTGAGCAGCATCGTCAGCAGCGACCAGGCACGGCTGTAGGGTGCCAGCAGACGATACATCAGCGCGATCACACCCGCCGAGGCGAGCGCCGTGGGCAGCACATTTGCCAAGTGGTTCGGCGCGTCGAACAAGCGGGCGAATAGATAACTGAAGATGGTTGCGGTGCCTGGGTAATCCGCATAGGGCTGGCCGTAGGTGGTGGGGAAAAGACTCGCGCCATGGCGATACATCTCCTGCAGGAACAGCGCCCAACGCCCGTCAAAACCCTGGGGCTGCTGATCCCAGATACCTACTGTGAACAAAAAGAGAGCGCCCAGGAAAATACCCAGTGACTCCAGGCGAAAACGGTTGCGGTGATCCATCGGGTGACCTGTCAGGTGGGAAGCGCTGCGTATGGTGCCGAACGCGCCCCTGAATGGCGCCTGAACAGACCTGAACATTCACGCGGTTACCGACTGGAGGGCCACACCACTGCCGGGATCAGGCGAACGTAGGCCAACTCGGCAACCAACTCGATCAGGGTCTGCAGGACCACCACCGCCGCGGCCAAGCCGCGCACATCCTCCGGCAGAGCCAGCGCCAATGGTAAAACCACCAGCGAATTACGGGTCGACGCACTGAACGTTACCGCCCGCGCCGTCAAAGCTGGCAGTGCGAACAGGCGCGCAGCCCCAATACCCATCAACGGCGCCAGCAACACAAAGGCCACGTAGACCGGAATAACTGGCAGCAACACATTGATATCCTGCATTACCGCCGTGATGTGCGAAGCGAGCACGACAAACAGCACCAACGCCATCGCCGGCACCGGCAACCACGCCCAGGCACTGTTCCAATGACTGATTATGCTCGACCGCCGCGCAAGAGTGCTGGTCAAAACCGCCAGAAGCATCGGCACCACAATCAGCCCCAAGAACGCCTCGACAAACGGCCCCGCCGCCACCACCACGGCCGATTGCTCGCCCAACATCAGCCCCAGGTATACCGGCAACAGCAGCAGTTGCAGCAACAGCAGCAGCGGGGTTGCCGCCAGCATCGACCGCGAGTCGCCCTTGCCGATATGGGTAAACACCACCACGTAGTCGATACAGGGCGTCAGCAACACCAGCAGAGCGCCCACCAGCAACGCCGGGCGCTCCACCAGGCCGCGGGTCAACCCCCACACCAGTAAAGGCACCAGGATGAAATTGGCCACCAGCAAGGCCCCCATGAAGCGCTTGTTGCCCAAGCCTTGGCGCAGCTCAAGAAAGGGTATCTGCAAAAACATCGCATACATCAGCACGGCGATGGCAGGGGTCACCCAAAGGCTGAGGCCCTGCGCCGACAAGGGCCAGAGCAGGCCAAACGTGACGGCCGCAAAGACGGCAACGAAGTAGATCGGGACCTGATGGTGTTCCAGGGTGTCACGGGTCATGGGCGGGCTCTGGTGGATCCATAGACTGTCAGCCTAAGTACCCGCGCAGATAAGGTCGAGCACTACAGCAATCATCGCCGCCCGAGAAACCCTTGGGATTTACCCCAACCTGCGCTTCAATACACCCTCTAAACCCAGACCCCAAGGACGTTAAGCCCATGGCCTCGCCAAACAAGCAGCAAAAACGCGCCCAGCGGGCAAAGACCAAGGCCAAGCAAAACCGCACCCAGCGCGCCGTGACGCACAAGCCGGATGCTTTTGCTGGCGACGACAGCCGCATCGACCTTGAGTCGGTGGATTTGACTGAACTGTTCGTCGAAATGCGTACCGCCGGCGAGATCAGCCAGCAGGCGCTGTGTGCGGTGTTCCTGGCGCACCCGTTGCTGGCGTTGGTGCTGGAGCAGGAAGGCGAAGAGGAAGCGACCGACTTTATCCTGGCGGCGCTGATCGAGTATCGGCAGTGGGCGACGGACAGCGATGATGAAGCCGCCGCATTGGCGTGGATTGAGTCGCCGCAGTTCCAGGCCGACTACGTGGCGGCGTCCCAGGCGCTGGCCAACGCCCCCGACTGACGCAAAATAAAAATGTGGGAGCGGGCTTGCTCGCGAATGCATTCTGACAGTCACTCAATTATTGACTGGTCTAGCGCATTCGCGAGCAAGCCCGCTCCCACAGTTTGAATAGCGGCGTATCAGTTAAGCGCCGCAGCCCCCACTCTTTGAGCCTTGCGACGGCTCGCCACCACCAACCCCGCCAACACCACCAGCAAGCTCAGAATCCCGGTGGCGATGATCTCGACCCGGTGCGCTTCCTGGAACAGCATGATGGTCAACGTACCGACGATAAACACCATCACCGCGTACGTCAGGCCAGGAAACAACCACATCTTGAACACGATCTTCTCGCCCGCCGCCGCACGCTTCTGACGCATGCGCAGTTGCGACACGGCAATCACCAGGTACACCAGCAACGCAATGGCGCCGGAGCTGGCCAGCAGGAATTCGAACACGGCCGCCGGGGCGACGTAGTTGGCAAATACCGCCAGGAACGCAGCGCCGGTAGACAGCAACACTGCCCAGTAAGGCGTGCCGCTCTTGTTGGTACGCTTGGCCACGGCCGGTGCGTCACCGCGACGGCCCAGGGAGAACAGCATGCGCGACGCGGTGTACAGCGCCGAGTTGAGGCAACTGGTCACGGCAACCAGCACCACCAGGTCGACAATCAGCTTGGCGTTCGGAATGCCCATGCGTTCCAGCACAGTCTGGTAGGAACCTACGGCAGCCAAGGTCGGATCGTTCCAAGGCACCAGGGAGACCACGATGAAGATCGACAACAGGTAGAACAAACCAATCCGCCAGATCACCGAATTGGTGGCCTTGGTGATTTGCTGGCCAGGGTTCTTCGATTCGGCGGCAGCGATGGTGACAATCTCGGTGCCCATGAACGAGAACATGGTGGTCAGGATTGCCGCCAACACCGCGCCCATGCCGTTGGGCATGAACCCTTGGGTATCGAACAGGTGCGAAACACCGCTGACCTGGCTGGTGGGCAAGAAGCCGAAGATCGCGGCCAGGCCGAGGATCACAAAGCCGACGATCGCAACGACTTTGATCAGCGCAAACCAGAACTCGAACTCACCGTAGTTCTTCACACTGAACAGGTTGGTTGCAGTCAGCAACAACGTAATGATTAGGGTAAACGCCCAAATCGCCACGTCGGGGAACCAGGCGTGCAGGATGGTCGCCGCTGCGTTGGCCTCCAACGGAATCACCAGCACCCAGAACCACCAGTAGAGCCAGCCAATGGTGAAACCGGCCCAGTGGCCGATTGCCCGGTCGGCATAGGTAGAGAACGAACCGGTATCGGGTGACGCAACGGCCATCTCGGCCAGCATGCGCATTACCAAGACCACCAGTGTACCGGCGGCTGCATAGGCCAACAGTACAGCCGGGCCGGCAGCAGCGATCGCATGGCCGGAGCCGACAAACAAACCGGCGCCGATGACGCCGGCAATCGACAGCATGGTGACGTGCCGCGGTTTGAGCCCCTGTTCGAGGTCATTGGAGCTTTGCGTACTACTCATTGACACACCTTTGCGAGGAATTGCGAAAACGGTTCGCCCGGCCTGCAGCCTTTCTCGTGAAAAGAATCCAACAGGGCGTTCTTTATTTTTTACGCAAGATTTGCGCCAAAATGTAACAGAGCCGCAGTTGACGCGGGCTGTAGGACAATTCGTCAGCACTCGCAAGTCATTGAGAATCATGGCATTCCGCTATAGCGTTACCGTGCGACTCACCTTCCAGCCAATCCGACGCACCAAAAACACACACAAAAAGTACGTGACGCCCCATAAACGGGCTGATATGGACCGTTTGCCCGGTTAACCCTTCCAACACCCGGCCAAAGCTGGCACCATCGCGCCCTTTTTTACGCGAAGCCTGTGGATCTTTCCGGTTCAAACGTCTGTAGGTTGTTGATGGCGCGACACGCTACTGCGCCGATGCGACACCCTGCCGCAGACCATCGGTTAACCGTCCGCAGCGCTGTTGGCTGTCATCCAAACGCTATGCTAGCTTGGCGCCTCGCCAGGAAGGCGGCCCAACAGCGAAGATCGCAACGAACACAATGAGGACCGCACATGGCCGAGGCCACGCCCGCGCTTGAAATCCGCAACTTGCACAAACGCTATGGTGAGCTTGAGGTACTCAAGGGTATCTCGCTGACCGCTCGCGACGGCGATGTGATCTCGATCCTGGGTTCCTCCGGTTCCGGCAAGTCCACCTTCCTGCGCTGCATCAACCTGCTGGAAAACCCGCACCAGGGCCAGATCCTGGTGGCCGGCGAAGAACTCAAGCTCAAGGCCGCGAAAAACGGCGAACTGATGGCCGCCGACGGCAAGCAGATCAACCGCCTGCGCAGCGAAATCGGGTTTGTGTTTCAAAACTTTAACCTGTGGCCGCACATGAGCATCCTCGACAACATCATCGAGGCCCCTCGTCGCGTGCTCGGCCAAAGCAAGGCAGAAGCCATAGAAGTGGCCGAGGCCCTGCTGGCCAAGGTCGGTATTGCCGACAAGCGCCACGCTTACCCTGCGCAACTCTCCGGCGGCCAGCAACAGCGGGCGGCGATTGCCCGCACCCTGGCGATGCAACCTAAAGTCATCCTGTTCGATGAGCCGACGTCGGCGCTTGACCCGGAAATGGTTCAGGAAGTACTTAATGTGATCCGCGCACTGGCCGAAGAAGGCCGCACCATGCTGCTGGTCACCCACGAAATGGGTTTCGCCCGTCAGGTATCCAGCGAAGTGGTGTTTTTGCACCAGGGCCTGGTCGAAGAGCAAGGATCGCCACAGCAGGTGTTTGAAAACCCGCTTTCGGCGCGCTGCAAACAATTCATGTCCAGCAACCGCTAACGGAGCAACATGCATGCAGACCTATAAGAAATTCCTTCTGGCCGCGGCCGTCTCGATGGCGTTCAGCGCCACGGCCATGGCAGAAACCTTGAAAATGGGGATCGAAGCGGCCTACCCGCCGTTCAACAATAAAGACGCCAGCGGTAACGTTGTCGGCTTCGACAAGGACATCGGCGACGCCCTGTGCGCCAAGATGAAAGTCGAGAAGTGCGAAGTGTATGTGTCCGACTGGGACGGCATCATCCCGGCCCTGAACGCCAAGAAGTTCGACTTCCTGGTGTCCTCGCTGTCGATCACCGACGAGCGTAAGCAGGCGGTTGACTTCACCGACCCGTACTATTCCAACAAGCTGCAGTTCATTGCGCCCAAAGCCACTGCGGATTTCAAGACCGACGCCACTTACCTCAAAGGCAAGGTGATCGGTGCACAGCGCGCAACGCTGGCCGGTACCTACCTGGAAGACAAGCTGCCGGACACCGAAGCCAAGCTCTACGACACACAGGAAAACGCCTACCTCGACCTGACCTCCGGTCGCCTCGACGGCATCCTGGCTGACAAGTACGTGCAGTACGAATGGCTCAAGAGCAAAGACGGCTCGGCCTATGAATTCAAAGGCGACCCGGTGGTAGAAAGCGACAAGATCGGTATCGCCGTACGCAAGGGCGACCCGCTGCGCGAGCGCCTGAACAAAGCCCTGGCAGAGATCAAGGCAGACGGCACCTACAAAAAGATCAACGACAAGTACTTCCCGTTCAGCATCGAATGATCTGAACGGCCTGCCCGGCGCGCTCCTGCGAGCGCGCTGGCTTTTAGCAATGCCTGCCGCGATATGAAAACACCATGAATTTCGATCTCTACGGATTCGGCCCGGCGCTCGCCGCCGGCGCGCTGATGACCGTCAAACTGGCGCTCACGGCCCTGTGCCTGGGGCTGGCGCTCGGCCTTGCCGGCGCCTTGGCCAAGACTTCGCCGTACAAGCCGCTGCAATGGCTGGGCGGTGCGTATTCGACCATCGTTCGCGGTATTCCCGAATTACTGTGGGTGCTGCTGATTTACTTCGGCACCGTCAATCTGATGCGTGCCCTGGGTGAGTTCTTCGGCAACCCAGACCTGTCCCTGAGTGCCTTCGCCGCTGGCGTCATCGCCCTGGGCCTGTGCTTCGGCGCCTACGCAACGGAAGTGTTCCGCGGCGCGATCCTCGCCATTCCCAAGGGGCACCGCGAAGCCGGTGTGGCGTTGGGGCTGTCGAAGTTTCGGATTTTCACCCGGCTGATCATGCCGCAGATGTGGCGCATCGCCCTGCCGGGCCTGGGTAACCTGTTCATGATCCTGATGAAAGACACCGCGCTGGTGTCGGTAATCGGCCTGGAAGAAATCATGCGCCACGCGCAAATCGGCGTGACCGTGACCAAGCAACCCTTCACCTTCTTCATGGTCGCCGCATTCATGTACCTGGGCCTGACCGTACTGGCGATGACCAGCATGCACTTCCTGGAAAAACGCGCCGCCCGCGGCTTTGCAAGGAGCACCCAATGAGCGGCGACTACAGCTGGCTATCGCACTTTGACCTGGGCCTGAACTGGGCCGTGATCATCAAGTGGCTGCCGAAGTTGGCCCAGGGCGCAACCTTGACCCTGGAGCTGGTGGCAATCGCCGTGATCGCCGGTCTGCTGCTGGCGATCCCTCTGGGCATCGCCCGCTCTTCGCGCCGCTGGTACGTGAGTGCCCTGCCCTACGGCTACATTTTCTTCTTTCGTGGCACGCCGCTGCTGGTGCAGTTGTTCCTGGTGTATTACGGCCTGGCGCAGTTCGACGCCGTGCGCAACAGCTTCATGTGGCCGTACCTGCGCGACCCGTTCTGGTGCGCCACCGCCACTATGACCCTGCACACCGCCGCCTATATCGCCGAGATCCTGCGCGGTGCGATCCAGGCCATCCCGCCGGGAGAAATCGAAGCGGCGCGGGCCCTGGGCATGTCCAAGCCCAAGACGCTGTTCTACATCATTCTGCCTCGCGCCTCGCGCATCGGCCTGCCGGCCTACAGCAACGAAGTGATCCTGATGCTCAAGGCCAGCGCCCTGGCCAGTACCGTGACCCTGCTGGAACTGACCGGCATGGCGCGGACCATCATTGCCCGCACCTACCTGCCGGTCGAAATCTTCTTTGCCGCCGGACTGTTCTACCTGCTAATGGCCTACGTGCTGGTGCGCGGCTTCAAACTGCTGGAAAAATGGCTGCGCGTCGATGCATGCCAAGGCCGTTGAGGCACGCTTCCAGGCACTGGATGCATTCCTGATCGAGCACCAAGGGCTGTGGCGACCACGGCCCTTTATTCACTTGCAGTTGCCCTGGGAAACCGAGCATCCGGAATTATCCCGGTGGCTGCGTCGGCGTTCGTTGGCCGAAGCTGAAGCCAGTCATAACCACCCCCATGACCTGCCCGCACCCGCACCGTTTCCACAGCTGGCCGCTCACGCGCTGCGCCTCGGCGCTGTGGATAAGTTACCCACGCACACCCTTGAGCCCGCTCGCCATCGCCTGAATGTCGACGTGCCCGGGCGCAAATGGCAACAGATCGAAGCCTTCGGCGCCGCGCTGACTTTTGCCCAAACGCCTGCCCACTGGCTGGACTGGTGCGCCGGCAAAGGCCACCTCGGACGTCGCCTGCTGCAACCCGGTCAACAACTGACCTGCCTGGAGTACGACCCCGCCCTCATCGCCTCCGGCCAAGCCTTGAGTGATCGCCACGACCTCCCCGCAACCCATCACCTCCAAGACGTCATGGCGGATGTCGCGATCCAGCCCGAACACACACCGGTCGCCCTGCATGCCTGCGGCGACCTGCATGTGCGCCTGCTGCAACTGGCCAGCGCCGCCGGCTGCAAACAACTGGCCCTGGCGCCCTGCTGCTACAACCGCATCACCGCCGACCGTTATCAGGCCGTCTCCGCCGCCGGGCGCGCCTCACTGCTGCAACTGTCGATTGATGACCTGGGCCTGCCCCTGAGCGAAACCGTCACCGCCGGCAACCGTGTACGCCAACAACGAGACACCTCCATGGCCAGGCGCCTGGGCTTTGACCAACTACAGCGGCAAGTGCGCGGCTGCGACGACTACCTGCCAACACCTTCCCTGCCCGCCAGTTGGCTGGATAAATCCTTTGCCGACTACTGCCAGGAACTGGCGAGCCTCAAGGGCTTATCCACAGGTGTTCAGGACTGGCAGGCCCTGGAAGCCCACGGCTGGCAGCGCCTGGCCGAAGTGCGCAACCTTGAGTTAGTGAGAGGCTTGTTTCGACGCCCATTGGAACTGTGGTTGGTATTGGACCGGGCACTGTTCATGGTGGAACAGGGCTACAACGTCGAGGTCGGCAGCTTCTGCGAACCATCGTTGACCCCTCGCAACCTGATGGTGCTGGCCGAGCGCGAATAAAGGGCAAAAAATCCTACAAGCGCCTTGTGGATAACTCTGTTGATGAATAGTTTGCAGAGGCCCTAAATATAGGCACTTCACACCCAAAGCCGGCCTGGTTATTTTTTGTTCACAAAATAAAATGCACACAAAACAGGCAGTTGCAGCGTGTTGAGAACTGCTGCGCAAAATGGCTGTTTCGGGACAACCGTTACCAACCGATTGTGCATAAGCATCTGGCGCCAGGCGCATAACGGGCTCTTTGTGCGGGCTGTTTGGCGCGTTTGGCAAGGGGTAAAGCCCGTTGTGCATCAGGTTACGAGGGGGTCTGTCCAAGGGATGCTTGAAACCTATCGATCTCGTCTACTGCATGGAGTTGGACCCGTACTTTGCACGCGCTCTTCAACCTGTGAAGACACGGGGAAAACGCCCTAATCGCGAGAAACCTCCGACTTTGCAAAAATAGTCAGAATTCAGGGGTTTACAGAACCTTTCCAATCGCTATAATCGTCGCCCTAACACGCCGGTATAGCTCAGTTGGTAGAGCAACTGACTTGTAATCAGTAGGTCCCGGGTTCGACTCCTGGTGCCGGCACCATACAAAACAAAGCCTCCACAGAAATGTGGAGGCTTTGTTGTTTCCGCATGTCCACATCCTGTCCACACCTTGCCATCCTGCAGCGCAAGCCTCATCGCGGTGAGATCGACAAATCAACCGACTACCAGGGTGGCAAATACAAAGACTGCCTTTTCGCACTCCTATTTCCAGGAGATGAGGGAGGTGATGATTGAATAGCCCAGGAACGTTGAGCAATAGCGAAGTGATGTGGTGCCTAGGCTGGCCGCCCGAAGCCCACGGAATAAAACCCCGGCCTGGACACGTCCGGGCTTTTTTACGAATGACGATCCATGCGCCCATCGCGATATGGCACTTAGCCACTTTTCCAATTGACACCCCCTCCCCACTCCGTTAAAAACCCCGCCTTGCTTGCGTTTTTATCGAGACATGGATGTTGTCCAAACCCCCGCTATTCAAATACCGCCGCTATTGGCTGGCGGTCATCATCGTGTTGCTGGCGATTCTTGATCCTTTCGGCCTGGCCAGTTCCAGCGACAGGGCGTCGGCGCAGTGGCTCAATCGCATGTTCGCCAGTCACTACCCGAGCCTTGGGCAGCAGCGGGTGGCGGTGGTGTTGATCGATGATGCCTACCTGATGCGCAATAACAGTTCATGGCCCATGCCGTATGGCGAGCAGAGTAAGTTGTTCAAGCGGTTGCTGGCGTACAAGCCCCAGGCGGTGTTTGTGGATTTGCTTTATAGCCACGACCACTCGTTCGGTGACCCTGCGCGGGGCAGTCAGTTGCTGGCGAATGTGTTTGAGCGTTATCAGCGCCAAGGCATCCCGCTGTGGCTGGCCAATACGGGGTTGATGCGCGCAGAGGCGGGCCAGGCGAATACGCTGGCGCCGTTTATGCAGGTGAGCCAGCCGGCCCTGGTGGTGTGGGAAGGCGTGGATGACAAATATCCACTGGCGATGAAGACACAGGCAGGGTTGTTGGAAACCCCTGCCATGTCGCTGTACCGGGTGTTCTGCGCCACGCAGCACTGCAAGCCGCCGCCGGTGGATGCGCAAACCACTGCTCAGCGCCAGCCCATCGCGGTGCAATGGGGGCTGAAGCTGGCGCCCGAGCAGGCACGTATCGCCGATATCCGCCACTGCGCGCCCGCGCGGCATTTTTTGCTGGATGGGGTGGCGCAGTTCTTCCAGGCGGTGTTCTGGAAACTCGATGACTCGGCCCAGGCGCGCTGCCCGTACACGCTGACGTTGTCGGCCAGTGATCTGGAAGTCAGCGACCCCGACGACCAGGCACTGGTCGCCGAGTTGCTGCGCGACCGCCTGGTGCTGGTGGGCGCCAATATTGCCTCCACTGGGGACTTGGTGGAGTCGCCGGTGCACGGCCAACTCCCCGGCGTTTACCTGCACGCCATGGCGCTGGACAACCTGATCAATACGGGCATGGACTACGACCATGAACCGGCCAATTTCCCCCACCTGCCGTTCAATTGGCTGGACCTGCTGGAGCTCGGGCTGCTGGCGTTGATCGCCGTGCTCAAGGCGCTGCACGCACGTCGCCTGGCGGGCCATCGCCCCTGGAGCCGGTGGCGTCGCCAGGAAATCTGGTTTTTTACCTCGCCATGCCCGTCGTGGCTGTTGGTGATGTCGATGTTGGCGGGGGTCAGTGTGTTGCTGAGCCTCAATGACATCACCCCGGTCAACGTGCTGGGCATTGTGTTGCTGTCGTTGGTGCTGTTCAGCGAGCGGATCGAAGCCTTCTTCGACCGCGATCGCCGAGTGCACCGCTCTGCTATCTGACTCAAGGAAACCAAGGATGAACAGAAGCCTCATCGTCTTGCTCGCCGCCCTCTTCACCCAGGGCGCCTGGGCAGAAACCCACAGTATCAAGGCGTTCCTCGCCGACCCGGTGACCGTACTGGACGAGCAAGGCAAGCAACAACGTGAGCTGGCGAAAAAGGACGCGCCCACCCAGCCCCTGCCGGTGTTGCAGTACAACCAGGCGCTGGACCTGGTGCAGGTAGAACTGGCAGGCCAGAAGGTGTGGCTGGACACCATGGATTTGCGCATCGAGCCACCGCTGAACGTCGTGGACCTGCCCTGCCAGGGCCTGACCAAAAGCCAGGCCAAGGACAGCCGCAACAACTCCACCATCGGTTTTGGTGCCGGCTGCAATCAATAAAAGGAGCGTTGCGGTGAAGGGATATCTAGTAGCAGCCAGCCTGTTGGCCAGTTCGGTGCTCAGTGGTTGCGCCACCTTGAAAGGCGCAGACCAGGCATTTCTGAACCTGGTGGGGCCCTCGACCCAGTCCCGGGTTCAGGGCCACTACGTGGACAACAGCGACGTACGCCAGTATTACAAGCTCGACCCACAACGTCAGAGCAAACAGCGCCTGAGCTACGACGGGCGTGCGGTGCCGGCCGCTGAAGCGCGCCAGCAGAACCTGGTGGATATCCCCATGCTGCAAGCCTACCTGCAGGGCATTGTCACGCGCTTGTCCAAAGGCTGGCCGGGGGAGTTGCCGCCGCTGCAGGTGAAGATCACCGACAGCTATGGCTTCGGGCCGTCGGCAGACCCTTACGGCAATCTGTTCGTGCCGCTGGGCATGCTGGACAACGTCGCCAGTGAAGATGAAATCGCCGCGATGCTTGGCCATGAAATGAGCCACGTATTGCTGCATCACCATGACCGCATGGCCGCTTTCCAGCAGCAGAAAGACATGTTCACCACCGTGGCCTCCACGGTCGCCTTGGCCACCATGGCTGCCGATACGGGCGTGGACCGCAGCTCCGGTACGATGAAACTGTTCAGTAAAGACCCGGCCGGCACCCAGAAGACCATTGGTAATACCGTGCTGTACACCGCCCTGGCCAATACCTTTTCCGATCAGGTATGGAGCACCGCCTGGGGCCGCAGCCAGGAAGACCAAGCCGACTTGCTGGGCACCGACTTGATGATCCGCGCCGGTTACGCGCCGCGAGCCGCCACCCATAGCCTGGAACGCCTCAACGACTTCCAAGGCAAGCAGAAACCCTTGCTCACGGGGTTCCTCACCGCGCGCAAGAATGCCATGCAGGATTCGCTGCAGCAGTTCAATCTCAACCAGTTCACCAAAGAGCTGGACGTGCTGGTCAAGGATGGCTTGACCACCGGCCTCACCGCGACCAGCCAATATTTCAACCGCTCACATATGTCGGCCATGGACCGCGACACCGAGCTGCGCCAGTACTTGCAACGCGAATATCGCCAGGAACGCCGCGCCCGGGTCAACCCGCAAAGCTGGGCGAAAATGAAGAGCACGCCCCAGGTCGCGAAGGCTTTGCAGGGCTATAAAGACGCGTACTTCGCGATTGATGCCCTGGAGAAAAACAAGGTGCCAGACGCTGACGCTTTCATCCGCAAGGCCCTGGCTTCGCCGGTAAAAGACCAGCCGAGCATTCGGCGCACTGCCTATACTGTGCGCCTGGCCCAAGGCAAAAACAGCGAAGCGGTGAAAGAGTTGCAGGCGATCAAGGACTGGTCCCTGGCCGGGCCTTCCACCTATGACTTGATGATCAGCTACCACCTCAAACGCGGTGACGGGCAATCGGCACTGGCGATGATCGATAAGGCAGAACGCAACCTGGGCTCGGAGGAACTGTTTATTACCGAAAAGCTGCTGGCCAACCAGCAACTGCAGAATGCGCAGCAGGTGCAAACGGTGTTGCGCAAGTGCGAGCAGTACCCGACACGCAAGGAAAACTGCAAGAAACTCGCGCCAGCCAAGGCCTAGGTAGCAGCCTCCAGGCATAAAAAAACCCCGAACCAGTCGGGGTTTTTTATGGCCTGGCATCAGGCACGACATTCGATCAATTAGAAAACGTTGATCGGGTAGTCGGCGAACAGACGGATTTCGTTACCGCCTACGTTGTACTCGCTGGCGTTGTTGGAAACGCGCAACCACGAGGCACGAGCACGCAGGCTCAGGTCTTTGGCTGGGCCGCTCTGTACCACGTACTTGAACTGGTTCCAGATTTCACGCTCGGTACCATCGCCACGGTTGGTACCGTCGTCGATGTTGGTACCGCGCACGTAGGCAATGTTGTAGGTCAGGCCCGGTACGCCGAAGGTGGCGAAGTCGATGCCGTAACCTGCTTGCCAGGAGCGCTCGTCCTTGCCGTTGAAGTCGGACCAGTAGGAGTTGGCCAGCAAGATGGTATTGCCGCCGTCGCCGATACCGCCGGCGTTGCGGTAGCCGCCGTACAGGTAGCCAGTGTCACCGGTGCTGCGCTGGTGAGCGATGGTGAAGCTGTGCGGGCCAACGGCCCACGTGGCGCCCAGGCTCCAGATTTTGTTGTCGCGCGCGTCAGCGTCTTTTTGGTTTTCCAAGGCGAAGCTGCGATCCAGCTTGGTCTTGTAGCCATTGAAGTCAAACGTCAGCGACTGCTGCTGCGGCAAGGCCAGCACGTAGTTGACGTTGACGTATTGCTTCTTCAACACGTCCTGCATGTCGGAGGCGTAAAGGGCAGCCGACAGGCTCTCGGTGAATTTGTAGCTACCACCGATATAGTCGATGCTTTTCAGGCGGCCGCTGTCGGTGCCTTCCATGCTCTTGCGCGCTTCTTTAGTGAAATGACCCGCGTCCAATTGCAGACCGGCGATTTCTTTAGAGACGATCGAAGTACCGGTGTAGGTTTCCGACAACAGGCGAGAGTTGTCGTACTGCAGCACAGGCACAGCCGGGAACTGATCACCGTACTTGAGTACAGTGTTGGAAACGCGGAACTTAACGGCAGCGCCGCCTTTGGCCAGGTCGTGCGGTGCCGAGCCTGGGTTTGGCTTGCCGTTGTCATCAAGAGTGCCGTTGCCCTGCTTGAAGAAGTCGATACCGCCGGCGCCAGCGCGACCTTTACCACCGTCCAGGCGGATAGCGTATTGGCCAATCACATCCACACCCACACCCACGGTGCCTTGGGTGAAGCCGGACTCGAACTTGCCGATGAAGCCTTGGCCCCATTCAGCTTTGTCCTGCTTGCCGTTTTTGTAGTCACGGCTGATGTAGGCGTTACGTGCTGCGATGTTCAGGTGGCTGTCTTCAACGAAACCCTTGGATTGCTCCTGGTCGTTTGCCATTGCTGTCGATGCGCTCAAAATCCCCAGAGCGATCAGACTCATCCGTTGCTTCAACATTTTCTTATATTCCTTATTACGGGTTGAGTACGCGCTGTGACACCAGGCTCCTATTGCTTTTTCTGGTGTCGACTTTGCCGGCAAAAAGAAGGCCCGCGGACGACTGAACTGCCGCAGGCCTTTTTTATTGGGATTAGTCATGGTGGTTAGCCACAGGCGTTGGGCGCAATCCTATGCGGGCGTTGAACTATGTGTCAATTTCGTGAATCGTCTGTATTTAGGCGATATTCGTCTAAGCGGCGAGCGGAGGCGCAGGGATGAAAGCCTGAAAAGCGCCTTGAATCCCCCTCGAAACACATTAAGTAACAAATCCGACAGAGCGGACGTTAGGGAATAGATAACACGCGCAAATGCAAAGCATTACCATTCGCGCACAATTTTCCTGTCACGTCATTTGGATACGCTCCCATGCCTGCCCCTCGCCTGACGCCCCTCTCCCTTGGGCTCTCTGTTCTGCTGTCTGCCGGTTTTGCCGGTGCGGCCACGGTCTTGCCTGAAACCTCGATCAGTGTGGAAGCAGACGAAGACGACCCACGGGTCAAGGAGACCAGCACCGCCACACGCACCGCGACGGCTGTTCGCTATGTGCCCCAGGCGATCGACTCAGTCAAAACCGAAAGCCTGTGCTCCTATGGCACCAACGAGCTGGGCCAGGCGTTGAGCGGTATCCCCAACGTCAGCAGCGGCGCCGATACACGCTTCGACAGCCTGCGCATACGTGGTTTCGACGCCAGCAATGACTTCTATCTGGATGGCATTCGCGACGACAGCCAGTACGTGCGCGACCTGCATAACATCGAGCGTATCGAAGTACTCAAGGGGCCGGCTGCGGTGCTTTACGGGCGAGGCGGCCAGGGCGGCATCGTCAACCGGGTGAGCAAAATGCCAACCCCAGGGCAAAAATCCAGCATCGAAGCCCAAGGCGGCAGCAACGATTTGCGCAGCCTGTATGCCGACCTGAGCACCGACCCCACCGATAACATCAGCCTGCGACTGAACATGGGCAACCAGGACAACAACAGCTTTCGCGATGGCGTCAGCGGCAACCGCCAGTTGTTCGCGCCGTCAATGAGCTGGCAGCTCACTCCAGAGCTGAACTGGCTGGTGCAATACGAATACAGCCGTTACAACCGCACCCCAGACCGTGGCATTCCGGGCGTCAACGGGCGCCCGGCGGATGTGAGCCGCAGCACCACTTACTTTGATCACGGCGATTACATCGACGATAAATCCCAGTCCCTGCGTTCCAAACTCGCCTACGAGCTCAACGCCGACTGGCAACTGCGCCACACCCTCGGCGTGTTCAAGCTCGACAGTGATTTCGACAATACCTACCAGACCGGCTATGACCCGAAAACCAACAGCGTCACCCGCCAACACTGGCAGCAGGACCTGACCACCCGCAACGTGTTCAACAACCTGGAACTGGAAGGCGGTTTCGACACCTTTGGCCTGGAACACCGCCTGCTCACCGGTATTGAGCTGGGCAGCCAGCGCCGCGATCCGAAGCTGTACTCCGCTCGGGATGGCAGAACAGTGCCGAGCCTGGACCTCAACCAACCCAATCGCCGCCTGAGCCACACCGGGAGCATGCGACTGTCGAGTAACAACCACACCGAAGTCGAAAGCCGCGCCCTTTATGTGCAGGACCAACTGCGCCTGAACGACCAGTGGCAACTGCTGGGCGGGCTGCGTTACGACCGTTTCGAAGTGGACACCACCAACAAGCTGCTCGACATCCAACAGAACGTGAAAAGCCACAGCACCAGCCCGCGAGTCGGCCTGGTGTGGACGCCCCTGGAACACCACTCGTTCTATGCTTCGTGGAGCAAGACCTTCACACCAGCTGGCGGCGGCCTGATCGGCATCACGCCGAACGCCACCGGCAACGCCAACGACCTGAGCCCGGAGCTGACCAAGCAAAAGGAAATCGGCGTGAAGAGCGACTGGTTCGACGAACGCCTGAGCACCACCCTGGCCGTGTACGAACTGGAACTCTACAACCGCCGCACCAGCGACCCGCTGGACCGCACCATTACGCTGCTCACCGGCGAGCAACGCTCACGCGGCGTGGAGCTGACCGCCACCGGCAAGATCGTCGACAACTGGTATGTGCGCGGCGGCGTGGGCCTGCAGGACGCCAAGGTCGAGAAGGACAACAATGGCTTTGAAGGCAAACGAATCAGCGACGTGGCCAAGCGCAACGCCAGCCTGTTCATCACCTGGAAACCGCAGATGGGCTGGTACGCGGAAACCGGTTTGACCCTGGTGGGTGATCGATATGCCGACAACCTCAACACCGTGGTGTTGCCGGGTTATGGCCGCTGGGACGCGCTGGCCGGGTTCCGTCAGAAAGAGTGGGACGTGAGGGCGGCGCTGAACAATATTGCCGACAAAAACTACTACGCCTCGGCGACCAGTGCGGCGCAGATTCAACCGGGGGAGCCGCGAAGCCTGGTGGTCACCGGTACCTACAGCTTCTGACACGCCTCATGTGAAACAAAGCCAGCCCCCACACTGGTTAGGCATTGCCCACAACATCAGCGCCTGGCGCAGATCCCTGGGAGCGGGCTTGCCCGCGAAAGCGGTGTGCCAGTCACTGGATGTTTAACTGAACCACCGCCATCGCAGGCAAGCCAGCTCCCACACTGGTTAGGTAGTGCCCACAACATCAGCGCCTGGCGCAGATCCCTGTGGGAGCGGGCTTGCCCGCGAAAGCGGTGTGCCAGTCACTGAATGTTTAACTGAACCACCGCCATCGCAGGCAAGCCAGCTCCCACAGTTGGTTTCAGGTGTTCTTTAGTTGCTCATTACCTCGCACAACGCCTGCACTTCATCCTCCGTGAACAACCCCAACGGGTAGCGCTCACTCATCACACTGCGCAAGTCAGACGCTTGCCTGGCCTGTCGCGAGCCGTTCGCCTTCAACCAAAGGGCCAACGCATGGATGGCGTCACCGTCGACCCGCAAAGGGTGGAACGTACGCGTGTTCATCAGGTGGACATCGGCATTCATTTCAGCGCTCTCTCCTGCTGCGTGAGCGGCTAACTTACTCAAGGTTTGTGACAGAACTACGCGGTCATCCCCCTTGGGCCACTGTAACCACAGCGATACAAGAGCTATGCCAATGTGCCCTGTTCATTGGCATACAGGCATGAAAAAGCCCGCGACCGGGCTGGGTCGCGGGCTTGCGGGGAACACTGCAAACGCGCGGTGCTCGTACGCCATCAAGGCGCTGTTACAACTGCACTCACTTTCGCTGCGGAGCTGGCTGCTGCTGGGTCAGGCAATGGATATTGCCCCCACCCAGTAACAGTTCGCGGCCCGGCACCATCACCACTTCATGCTGTGGGAAAAGGTTCTGCAGGATCTGCTTGGCCTGGTCGTCCATCGGATCATCGAAGCTCGGCGCGATGATGCCGCCGTTGACGATCAGGAAGTTGACATAGGAACCGGCCAACCGCACGGTCGGATTACGCTCCTGGCTGCCCTCAACCAGGTCTACCCCGGCGCATTCCTCCTCAGTGGCATACAGCGGACCCGGGATCGGCATTTTATGCACGATGAACGAGCGGCCCTGGGCATCGGTGCTGCTTTGCAGCACGTCCATGGCTGCGTGGCAGCGTGGGTAGTTCGGGTCTTGCGGGTCATCGGTCCAGGCCAGCAACACTTCGCCCGGGCGCACGTAGCAGCAGAAGTTATCCACATGGCCGTCGGTTTCGTCGTTGAACAGGCCATCCGGCAACCAGATGATCTTATCCACAGCCAGGTTATCGCTGAGCACCGCCTCAATAGCCGCACGATCAAGGTGTGGGTTGCGGTTGCGGTTCAACAGGCATTCTTCGGTGGTGATCAGGGTGCCTTCGCCGTCGACATGAATCGAACCGCCTTCAAGCACGAAGCCTTCAGTGCGGTAACGCGGTGCGCGCTCCATCTCGAGGATCTTGCCTCCCACTTGGGAATCGCGGCTCCACGGGGAATACAGGCCGCCGTCAAAACCACCCCAGGCGTTGAAGTCCCAGTTCACACCCCGTACTTCACCACTGCCGTTGATCACGAAAGTCGGGCCGGTGTCGCGAACCCACGCGTCGTCATTGGACATTTCCACCAGGCGGATATTGGGTACGTCCAGGCGGGCACGGGCGTTTTCGTACTGGCTGGCGGAGACCGCGACGGTCACCGGCTCAAAACGTGCGATAGCCTTGGCCACCGCCACATGGGCCGCCTGCGCAGGCTTACCGCCCAGGCGCCAGTTGTCTGGGCGCTCGGGCCAGATCATCCAGGTCTGGGTCTGGGGCGCCCATTCGGCAGGCATATGAAAGCCATCGGCGCGAGGTGTGCTGTGCAAGGTGGTCATGGCGATCAGGGCTCCGAATGGGGTGAAGGGCAACTTTATAATGGATAAAAATCGGCTTTAACAGACTAAAAACATGATAGGTGCTCGGGTCTGCAAAAAATAGCCGATAACAATCGATAAATCACAGTTGTTCATCCAGCACTTTGGACAGCATGTCCACAAAGAAGTCCACGCTGCGCCTGGACGTCACCATCGGCGGCTTGATTTTGAGGATATTCAGATAATCACCGGTAGGTTGCATGAAAATCCCCAGCTCCCGCAGGCGATCACACAACAAGGCGGTTTCTGCCGTCGCAGGTTCCAGGGTGTGGCGATCACGCACCAGTTCAAGGCCCAGATAGAAGCCCGAACCGTGCACGGCACCGACGAGTGGATGGCGATCAATCAATTCCTCCAGTCGTGCCTTGAAATGCCCGCCTACCACTTGGGCGTTTTCCCACAGCTTTTCCTCTTCCATCACGTCCAGCACTGCCATGCCGATCCGGCAACTGACCGGGCTGCCTCCCGATGACGAGAAGAAGTAACCCTCGGCCTCCAGCGCCTCGGCAATCTCTCGGCGGGTAATCACTGCGCCCAACGGCTGGCCGTTGCCCATGCCCTTGGCCATGGTAATGATGTCAGGCACCACACCCTGCTGTTCAAACCCCCAGAAGAAATGCCCCATGCGGCCGTAACCCACCTGCACTTCATCGGCGATGCACACGCCCCCCTGGGCACGCACCAAGCCATACACCTGTTGCAGGTAACCCGCTGGCAGGGAGATGCCACCGGCGTTGCCGTACACCGGTTCACAGATAAACCCGGCCAATTGACGCTGGCTCGCGGCGATTTTCGCCAGGTTATGCTCAACACTTCGTACATAGTCCGGCGCGCTGTCCGGCCCGCGGAATTCACCGCGGTAAGTATTGGGCGCGGTCACCGGGTGTACCCAATCCGGGCGGCTGCTCAAGGCCTGGGGGTTATCGGCAATCGAGGTGGACACGGCATCCGCCGCCACCGACCAGCCGTGGTAGGCCTCCAGCACGCTGAGCATGTCGCGCCCGCCGCTGTAGGCCCAGGCCAAACGAATCGCCAGGTCATTGGCCTCCGTGCCGCTGTTGACCAGGAACACCCGGTCCATGCCCTGTGGCGCCAACGCCAGCAGGCGCTCGGAGAACTCGGCAATTGCCGCATAGTGGAAGCGCGAGTTGGTGTTGAGCAACGACCATTGCCGAGCCGCCACCTCAGCCATGCGCGGGTGGCCATGGCCCAGCACGGCCACGTTGTTAAGCATGTCGAGGTAGGATCGGCCCTGCATATCGATCAGGTGGTTGCGCCAGCCGCGCTCGATACGCGGCGGGTCGGCGTAGTAGTGCTTCTGGGAGCGGGCAAAGCTGGCATCCCGCCGGGCCAGCAGGGCCTGCGGGTCCAATTCCGGCTCAGCATCACAGGCCAGGCCCAACAGCGCCGAGGGTGACGGGCACAACGCCTGCCACGCCAACGCCCGGGAAGGTGTGCAGAACAGCGGCGGCTCAAGGTCGGCGCGGCATAACTGCACAGTCAACGGCGCCTGCACCTCGCCCAGCACCTGCCCTTTGACCAGCGTTGCGCCGGGCTTGAGTGATGTTCGCACGCCCCACAGGCGCAGGCTCAGCTCACTGTCGTGCAAGCACAGCAAGCCGTCGGCACCTTCGCGCAGCGTTCCCGCAAAGGGTGCTTCCAGAACCGTGCCGTGAGGCAGGTGCAGTTCGACATGCAGGGGTAATGTCTCGGGCTCTAGGGCACTGTCGGGGCGGGTGCGCGACAAGCGGTATTGCCCATAACGACTGGCCGCCAGCCCATGCACCGTCGCCGCTTGATCCAGCAAGCGCCGATCGATGCCGGGAGTTTCCCAATTGCCAGCCTCGAAATGCGGACTGAGTACGCCCAGGTCGATCAGCGCGAACTCGCGCCCCACCAAGCCTGGCAATAAAGGCGCGAAGTCTTGGTTGGCGACGGGCGGTAATGTTTCACCGACGCTGCGCAGAATCGCCGCTTGCATGAGTTCAAAGGGCACCGACGTGGCGATATGGAAGATTTCCCACTCGTGTTCGGCGTTTTTCTTTAGATAAACGTTATCCGGGTCCAGGCATTGCTGCTGCTCACTGCTGAGCACCAACACTGCCGCGCGGGCGACGATCAACGGCCACAACACCTCCAACTCTTCGCGCTGCAACGGCGTGACCGCGTGGCAGGCCTGGATCGCCGGCAAGAGGGCAAACGGATCACCGTCGGCATGGTGCAACAGCGCCGCGCAGGTCACCGACAGGTCGGCAACTCGCCAGGTACGCACCAGATCGCCAAAATCGATCACGCCTTGTATACGCCAGTGCCGCTGGACATCACGCTGCCACACCACATTGTCATCGGTGATATCCATGTGCACCGCTTGCCACGGCAGGTGTGCCGCCAACGGCTGGACATGCGCCTCGACCTGCCTGGCCACCTGCTCCAAAGCAGCACGCTGCGGCAGGTCGGGCAAGGTTGCCAGCAGGTGGGCGATCAATGCCTGCGCGTGGCGCGGGTCCCATTGCAGGGTGCGCGCAAGGCCAGGGTGCTCGAAATCTGCCAGCGCGAGGCTCATCTGCCCGCACAGCTCACCAAAGCCTTCGATCACGGTGCGGCTCAGGTGGGGTAAATGCGTCAGGGGCTGGCCGTCGATGTAGTCCAATAGCCGCAGGTGCAGGGTTTGGCCATCGACGTTGACCGTCAGTAGATCCTCGCCCTCCACGGTCGGGATGACCTTGGGCACGCGCAGGCCGGGATGCGTGCCCAGGCTGTTGAGGGCCGCATGCTGGGCCTGGAGTTCAAGCGCGGCGTAGTCACCCCGGCAGATTTTCAGAACGAAACGGCCCCGCGTGCTGTCAATTCTGTAGTTGAGGTCTTGTTGACTGCCCAATGAGCGTAATTTGCCCGTCATTCCATAATGTCGCTCGAGCAGGTGTGCTGCCTGCTCGGGGGTTACTTGTGGGCAAGGCAAGCTGGCACGGTGGGTCAACGTGGCTAACGACATTGTGACGACCTTTGTTTTTTCAGGCGTCTATATCGCCATTGTTCAGGGGCACAAGGCAACCCCCTAGTAATACAGCGCTTGCACCACCCGGCTCGCACCACTCAAGCTATGCTTCATCCGCATAATGTCTATCTAAGGAAAGGGCCCTCCGATATGCGCATTCTCGTTACTGGCGGCGCTGGCTTTATCGGCTCAGCCCTGATCCGCCACCTGATCCAGCACACCGAGCACGAGGTGCTCAACCTGGACAAGCTGACTTACGCCGGCAACCTCGAGTCGCTGACCAGCATCGCGTCCAACAGCCGCTATGAGTTTGTTCAGGCCGATATCATCGACCAGGCCACCGTCAGCGCCGTGCTCGCACGCTTCGAACCCGATGCGATCATGCACTTGGCGGCCGAGTCCCATGTCGACCGCTCCATTGACGGCCCGTCGGATTTTATCCAGACCAATATCGTGGGCACCTACAGCCTGCTGGAAGCCACGCGCGCCTATTGGCAGAAGCTGGCAGAGCCGGCAAAAAGCGCATTCCGTTTTCACCACATATCCACTGATGAGGTGTATGGCGACCTGCACGGCGTGGACGACCTCTTCACCGAGACCACGCCTTACGCACCGAGCTCGCCGTATTCCGCGAGCAAGGCAGCGTCCGACCACCTGGTACGCGCCTGGCAGCGCACCTATGGCCTGCCGGTGCTGTTGACCAACTGCTCGAACAATTACGGGCCGTTCCATTTCCCGGAAAAATTGATCCCGTTGGTGATTCTCAACGCCCTGGCGGGCAAGCCACTGCCGGTGTATGGCGATGGTCTGCAGGTGCGTGACTGGCTGTTCGTCGAGGATCACGCCCGTGCGCTGCTCACAGTGGTCACCACTGGGGTTGTGGGCGAAACCTACAATATTGGCGGCCACAACGAACAGAAGAACATCGACGTGGTACGCGGCATCTGCGCCCTGCTGGAAGAACTGGCGCCGCAACGCCCAGCCGGCGTGGAGAAATTCACTGACCTGATCACCTTCGTCAAGGATCGCCCAGGCCACGACCAACGCTATGCCATTGACGCCAGCAAAATCGAACGCGAACTGGGCTGGGTCCCGGAAGAAACCTTCGAGACCGGCCTGCGCAAAACCGTGCAGTGGTACCTCGATAACCTGGAATGGTGCCGCAGGGTCCAGGACGGCAGTTATCAAGGTGAACGACTGGGCAATACTGACGTGAAGGATTTGATCGCATGATGAAGGGAATTGTATTGGCCGGCGGTTCCGGCACCCGTTTGCATCCCATTACCCTGGGCGTGTCCAAACAGTTGTTGCCGGTATATGACAAGCCGATGATCTACTACCCGATCTCGGTACTGATGCTGGCGGGAATCAAGGACATCCTGGTGATCTCCACACCAGTAGACTTGCCGCAATATCAGAATCTGCTGGGCGATGGCAGCCAATTCGGCGTGCGCTTCACCTACGCGGAGCAGCCTTCGCCGGATGGCTTGGCCCAGGCGTTTATCATCGGCGAAGAGTTCATTGGCGATGACCCTGTGTGCTTGATCCTGGGGGACAATATCTTCCACGGCCAGCATTTCGGCGAGCAGCTGCGCACTGCGGCGGAACGCCCCTCAGGCGCTACCGTGTTCGGTTACTGGGTCAAAGACCCTGAGCGTTTCGGTGTAATTGACTTCGATAGTGAAGGCCGCGCCCTGTCCATCGAAGAAAAACCGGCTAAGCCTAAGTCCCACTACGCCGTGACCGGCCTGTACTTCTACGACAACGACGTGATCAAGATCGCCAAGGCGGTCAAGCCGTCGCCACGCGGCGAGTTGGAGATCACCGACGTCAACAATGCCTACCTTCAGCGTGGCGATCTTCACGTTGAACGCTTCGGCCGTGGGTTCGCCTGGCTCGACACCGGCACCCATGACAGCCTGCTGGAAGCCTCGACCTACGTTCAGACCATCGAGCACCGCCAGGGCTTGAAAGTGGCCTGCCTGGAAGAGATCGCCTATGAAAATGGCTGGATCGATCGTGATTATCTGCTGGAGCGCGCCAAGTACTTTGGCAAGACCGGCTACGGCCAATACCTCTACTCGCTTGCCGGAGAGACCCAGTGAATGTAGTTGAAACCACACTACCTGGCGTACTGATCCTCGAGCCAAAGGTATTCGGCGACGAACGCGGTTTCTTCTACGAAAGTTTCAATGCGCGCGCCTTTGAAACGGCCACCGGGCTCAAGCGTAATTTCGTGCAGGATAATCACTCACGCTCGCAAAAAGGCGTGCTGCGAGGTTTGCACTATCAGCTTGAACACACTCAAGGCAAGCTGGTGCGTGTCACCTACGGTGAAGTGTTGGATGTGGCGGTCGACATCCGTCGCAGCTCACCCAACTTTGGCCAGTGGGTGGGTGTCCGTTTGTCGGCACAGAACCATCGCCAACTCTGGGTGCCGGAAGGCTTCGCCCATGGTTTCGTGGTGTTGAGTGAGTACGCAGAGTTCCTGTACAAAACCACCGACTACTACCAGCCAAGCGCCGAGCGCAGCATTCTCTGGAATGACCCGACGCTGGCCATCGACTGGGAGCTGGCCGAACCGCCGCAACTCTCCGCCAAGGATCAGGTCGGCAAACTGCTGATGGAAGCTGACCTGTTCCCATGAAAATCCTCATCACCGGCCAACACGGCCAAGTCTCCCAGGAGCTGCAACAGCGGCTCCAGGACCTGGGCGAACTCATCGTCCTGGGCCGCGACCAGCTTGATCTGGCAAACGCAGACCTTATCCGCCAACAAGTGCGCGCCCATCGCCCCGGCCTGATCATCAACGCGGCGGCCCACACCGCCGTCGATCTGGCCGAGAGCGAGCCGGACGCTGCGTTCGCCATCAATGCCATCGCCCCCCGCATCCTCGCCGAAGAAGCCAAGGCCCTGGGCATCCCGCTGATTCACTACTCGACCGACTACGTGTTTGACGGCACCAAACCTGCCCCGTACACCGAAAGCGACACGCCGAACCCATTGGGTGTCTACGGCCAGAGCAAGCTGGCGGGTGAGCAGGCGATTGCGGCTGTTGGCGGCCAGTACCTGATCTTGCGTACCAGCTGGGTCTATTCGGGCCATGGCAAGAATTTCCTGCTGACCATGCAACGCCTGCTGCAGGAAAAAGCGCAGATGCGCATCGTTGCCGACCAGATCGGTGCGCCGACCTGGGCCGGGACTATCGCCAACAGCACCCGCGTGCTGATCGAGCAGTGGCAGGCCGGTAAGGCAGGGGATTGGGGTGTTTACCACCTCACTGCCCAGGGTGAAACCTCGTGGTTCGGTTTTGCCGCGGCGATTGGCGAGCAACTGCGCGCCGAAGGCAAGGCCTGCGCCGAGCTGGAACCGATTCCTTCCAGCGCCTACCCGACCCCCGCCAAGCGCCCGCTGAACTCGCGCCTGGACTGCACGCGCCTGCAACAGCAATGGCACGTCAGCCAGCCACAATGGCAAGACGCATTGCACGAGTGTCTTGCACAGCAGCACTAGGCATAATGCGCCTGTACTCACAGGCGCGACTTCCATGACCCCACCCCTTGCGCGAAGACCCCGCTGGCGCAGCCTAGCCCTGCTGGCTCTGTGCCTGGCACCGCTGTTGTGGCCGCTGGAGCATTTGGCCGAGCGCTATTACCGCAGCGAACTGGCCGGGCAAAATCGCCAGACCCTCGACCTCTACGTCGCCAACTTGCTGGGCACCCTGCACCGCTACGAAATACTGCCGCAGATCCTCGGGGACTTACCGGCCCTGCGCACTGCATTGGGCGCGCCCCACGTCAGCACCCACCTGGTCAATGCCAACCAGTTGCTCAAGGACGTCGCCGCCCAGGCCGGGGTAGAGGTGATGTATCTGATGGACACCACCGGCAAGACCCTCGCCGCTTCCAACTGGGACAAGCAAGACAGCTTTGTGGGGCGCAACTTTTCCTTCCGTCCGTATTTCAGCGAAGCCATGGCCGGGCGCCTCGGACGGTTCTTCGGCCTGGGCACCACCTCGGCCAAGCGCGGCTACTTCTTCGCCGCCGCGGTGCGTGACGGCGATACCATCATCGGCGTGCTGGTGGTGAAGGTCGACCTGGACCACACCGAAAGCCTGTGGGGCAATACCCCGGAACAATTGCTGGTCACCGACCACAACGGCGTGGTGATCCTCACTTCGCGCCCGCAATGGCGATTCCGCGCCACGCGGCCACTGACCGCCGAAGAACGCCAGGCCATCATTGCTATCCAGCCCTACCCCACCCGCGACCCGCAGCCACTGAGCCTCAGCAGCAGCGCTTGGCTGCGCCAATCCACAGCCATCGCAGAGACCGGCTGGAACGTGGAAATCCTCGCGCCGCGCTCGCTGATCAACCGCCCGGTGCGCACGGTCGTTGCCGTGGGCGGCGCCACGTTGTTGGTGCTGATGCTGTTGCTGGGGTTGCTGATGCAGCGCCGCCGGCACTACCTGGAACGCATCGCCTTCGAAGCCAAGGCCCGCCGCGAGTTGGAAATGCGCGTGGCCGAGCGTACCAGTGACCTGGAGGGCCTGAACCGGCGCCTGAAGCAGGAAGTGCTGGAGCGCGAACACGCCCAGCAAGAACTGGTGCGCGCTCAGGACGACTTGGTCCAGGCCGGTAAACTGTCGGCGCTGGGCACCATGTCGGCGAGTATCAGCCATGAACTGAATCAGCCACTGGCGGCGATTCGCAGTTATGCCGAAAACGCCGAGATCCTGCTCGACCATGAGCGCACCAACGATGCCCGTGGCAACCTCAAGCTGATCAGCGAATTGACCGGGCGCATGGCTTCGATTATCGCCCACCTGCGTGCATTCGCCCGTCGCGACCGGCATGCGCCGGAGAGCGTGGCTTTGCAACCGGCGCTGGACGACGCCCTGGCATTGCTGGCCAAGCGTCGGCGTTCGATGGAGGTGGAGTTGATCCGCGACCTGCCAGAGGCAACCCTGTGGGTGCAGGCTGGTGAAACCCGCCTGCGCCAGGTGCTGGGTAACCTGCTGGCCAATGCCTTGGACGCCCTCACCGAAAAAGGCCCGCCACGCAAACTCTGGCTGAGTGCCGAAACCACGCCCCATGGCGTCAACTTGTATATTCGCGACAACGGCCCGGGCTTTTGCATGGAAGCCCTGGGCCGCGCCAGCGAGCCGTTCTACACCACCAAGACGCGCACCCAGGGCCTGGGCCTGGGCCTGGCGATCTGCGACACGCTGATGCGCGCCTTTGGCGGCGAACTGTTGTTCGCCAACCACAAGGAAGGCGGCGCGCTGTTAACCTTGAAATTACGTGCCGGCTCGCCGGGCGTCAGTCTGCAACCGTCCGAGGACCGCAGTGTATGAGTATCGACAACTCGATTCAGGTGGTATTGATCGACGACGATCCACACCTGCGTCAGGCCCTGTGCCAGACCCTGGACCTGGCCGGCCTGAACGTCCTGCCCCTGGGCGAAGCCGCCGGGCTCACCGCACGCCTGTCCCGAGACTGGCCGGGCGTGGTGGTCAGCGACATCCGCATGCCCGGCATGGACGGCCTGGAATTGTTGGCCGAACTGCACGGCCAGGACCCCGACCTGCCGGTGCTGCTGATCACCGGCCACGGCGACGTACCGCTGGCGGTGCAGGCCATGCGTGCCGGCGCCTATGACTTCCTGGAAAAACCCTTCGCAAGCGACGCGCTGCTCGACAGCGTGCGCCGCGCCCTGGCCCTGCGCCGGCTGGTACTGGACAACCGCAGCCTGCGCTTGGCCCTCAGCGATCGCCAGCAACTGAGCACGCGCCTGGTAGGGCACTCGCCACAGATGTTGCGCCTGCGCGAGCAAATCGGTGCGCTGGCCGCGACCAAGGCCGATGTGCTGATCCTCGGCGAAACCGGCGCTGGCAAGGAGGTCGTCGCCCGCGCCCTGCACGACCTCTCAAGCCGACGCAGCGGCCCGTTTGTGGCGATCAACGCCGGAGCACTGGCGGAATCGGTCGTGGAAAGCGAACTATTCGGCCATGAACCGGGCGCGTTTACCGGCGCGCAAAAGCGCCGCATCGGCAAGTTCGAGTTCGCTAATGGCGGCACGCTGTTCCTCGATGAAATCGAAAGCATGAGCCTGGATGTACAGGTCAAGTTGCTGCGCCTTTTACAGGAGCGCGTCGTGGAGCGCCTGGGTGGCAATCAGCTGATCCCGCTGGATATCCGCATTATCGCCGCCACCAAGGAAGACCTGCGCCAGGCCGCCGATCAGGGCCGTTTCCGTGCCGACTTGTATTACCGCCTCAATGTGGCGCCGCTGCGCATTCCCCCGCTACGGGAACGGGGTGAAGATGCGCTGATGCTGTTCCAGCACTTCGCCGACGAGGCCAGCAGCCGCCACGGCCTGCCCTTGCACGAACTGCAACCGGGCCAGCGCGCGCTGTTGCTGCGCCACAGCTGGCCGGGCAATGTGCGGGAACTGCAAAACGCCGCGGAGCGTTTCGCCCTCGGCCTGGAGTTGGCCCTGGATAACGCCCAGGACCATCCCGCCGCCGGCGTGCTGACCTCCACGCCCGGAGGCCTGAGCGAGCAAGTCGAACAGTTCGAAAAAAGCCTGATCGCCGCCGAACTGACCCGCCCCCACAGCTCCGTGCGCAGCCTCGCCGAAGCCCTGGGCGTGCCGCGCAAAACCTTGCACGACAAACTGCGCAAACACGGCCTGAACTTCGCCGACAGTGCCAGCCAGAGCGCCGATGACGAATGACATCGTCCACCTACGAAGAGGCCGCCATGAGCCGCGATAGCCGTTACCTGGAATCCATCCTTCACCATGACATCCCACTCACCCGGGAAATGGGCCTCAGGGTGCTCGACTGGCAACAGGACCAGCTGCAACTGCACCTGCCCTTGCAAGCCAATATCAACCACAAGAGCACCATGTTTGGCGGCAGCCTCTACTGCGGCGCCGTGCTGGCGGGTTGGGGTTGGCTGCACCTGAAGCTGCGTGAAGCCGGGATTGAAGACGGGCACATCGTGATTCAGGAAGGGCAGATCAGCTACCCGCTGCCGGTGACCCAGAACGCGACAGCCATTTGCGCGGCGCCGGATGAAAAGACTTGGAAGCGCTTTGTGGCGACCTATCAGCGCTATGGGCGGGCGCGGTTGGCGCTGCAGACGTGGATTGTGAATGAAGGCAGTGCAGCGCGTGCCGTCGTCTTTACCGGCCAGTACGTCTTGCACCGCTAGCAGCCATTACATAAAACAAATGTGGGAGCTGGCTTGCCTGCGATAGCGGTGGATCAGCCAATATCTGTACGACTGACACTCCGCCATCGCGGGCAAGCCCGCTCCCACATTTTGCTCTGCAGTGATCTTAAGATCTGGCCAGGGTCAGCAGCCGATCACGCCAGGCGGCCTTGGCTGGCAATGCCAGAAAGAACGGGTTCAGCAACGACTCCCGCGCCGGGTAGCTGAACGGCTTGCCATCCAACTCCAGCACTTCGCCCCCCGCCCCTTCCAATACACCCTGGGCCGCTGCGGTATCCCACTGCGACGTCGGCGCCAGGCGCGGATAACAATCGGCACTGCCCTCAGCCAGCAAACAAAACTTCAACGAGCTGCCGATATTCGCCAGTTTCAACTCGCCCAAGCCCTCGCTCAAACCATCTAACAGACGCTCCTGCTCAGGGCTGGTATGACGACGGCTGGCCACCACGGTAAAGGCTTCGCCCGCAGCCCTGGCCTGGCGCACTTGAATCTGCTTGGGCGCGGCATTGACGTCCGAACGCCAAGCCCCCAGGCCCGCGCCGCCGAAGTAGCAACGGCCAGTGGTCGGTATCGAAACCACGCCGAACACCACGCGGCCCTGTTCGATCAATGCAATATTGACGGTGAACTCTTCACTGCCAGAAATGAATTCCTTGGTGCCATCCAGAGGGTCCACCAACCACCAACGCTGCCAGCCGGCACGCACGCTCTGATCGATATCGGCGTCCTCTTCAGACAGCACTGGAATGCTTGGGTCCAGCGCGGTGAGGCCAGCGAGAATCAGATGGTGGGCAGCCAGGTCAGCAGCCGTCACGGGAGAATCATCCGCCTTGGACGTCACGGCTACCGCGGCACGCCAGTACGGCAGGATGGCTTCACCCGCCTGCCGAGCCAGTTCAATAACCGGGGCGATAAACGGGTGGCCTAAAAACAGTTCGCTCATGCGGTGAACGCTCCACGCTGGGTCAACAGGTCTCTCACCAGATACAGCGCCGCCAGGGCGCGACCTTCGCTGAATTGCTCGTTTTGCGCCAACGCCGACAGCTCACGCAGGTTAACCCGGTCTACCCGCATCGGTTCGGGCTCATCACCTTCAAGGCGCTCTTCGTAGAGATCGGTAGCCAACACCACCTGGATCTTCTGGCTCATATAGCCGGGCGACAATGACAGCTCGGTGATGTGCTCCAACTGCCGTGCGCCATAGCCGGCCTCTTCCTTGAGTTCGCGGTCTGCCGCTGCAAGCACGTCTTCGCCGGGCTCGATCAGGCCTTTGGGCAACGACAATTCATATTCGTCAGTGCCGCCGCAGTATTCTTCCACCAGCACTGCATGGTCTTCATCGATCATCGCCACAATCATCACGGCGCCGTAGCCCGTACCGCGCCCGACAAGACGCTCGTAGGTGCGCTCAACGCCATTGGAAAAGCGCAATTGCACTTCCTCCACGCGGAACAAACGGCTACTGGCGACTATTTCGCGGGCGAGGACAGTGGGTTTCTGGCGCATAAACGGCTCCTTGGCGTGATCGGGTTACTATACCGTGGCTTTTCCGATTGTCTGTGTCGGATATCTTTACTTACGTGAGACCCCACCATGCCCTCTTTGCCCTGGCACGCCATCGACACCGTTCTGCTGGACATGGACGGCACCCTGCTCGACCTGCATTACGATAACCACTTCTGGATGGAGCACCTGCCCCAGCGCTACGCCGAACTGCACGGTGTGAGCCAGGCCATGGCGGAGATGGAGCTGCAACCGCTGTTTGAGCGTAACGCCGGACAGTTGCAATGGTATTGCCTGGATTTCTGGAGCGCCGAGCTCAAGATCCCGGTGCGCGAACTCAAGCTGGAAACCGCCCACCTGATCGCCCTGCGTCCGGATGCCGATACGTTCCTGGCGGCGATCAAACAGGCCGGCAAGCGCGTGATCATGATCACCAACGCTCATCGTGATTCGCTGTCATTGAAGTTGGAACGCATTGAATTGGCGCCGTATTTCGAGCGTTTGATCAGCTCTCACGACTACGGTTTTCCCAAGGAAAACCCGCAATTCTGGCAAGCCTTGCAAGCGGATATCCACTTTGACCCGGCCCGTAGCCTCTTTATAGATGACACTTTGCCGATCTTGCGCAGCGCCCGGGATTTCGGGGTCGGTCATTTGCTGGCAGTGAAAGAGCCTGATAGCAAGAAAGGACCAAAGGACACCGCAGAATTTTTAGCAGTGGGGGATTATCGAGATCTCATTGCCGGACTTTGATCAAGTGTGGGAGGGAGCACGCCCCTTCCCACATTTTGCCCTGCGTATTACTCAGGGATGCGCAGTGTCTGGCCGGGGTAGATCTTGTCCGGGTGCGACAGCAGCGGCTTGTTAGCCTCGAAAATCTTGTTGTACTGGTTGGCATTACCGTACACCGCCAGGGAAATCGCGCTGAGGGTATCGCCCTTTTTCACTACAACGAAGCGAGCAGCGGTAACCGCAGGGCCAGTAACAGTGATCTGGTCATCCACACTTGCCACGCCGGCAATGTTACCCAGCGCCAACAGGATCTTCTCTTTCTCTTCCTGCGTGGCCACTTCACCGGTCACCGTGACCTTGTCGCCATCCACCGTGGTCTGCACGTTTGGATTACCCAGGCCCACCTTGCTCACATGCTCCTTCAACTGCTCACTCGCGTTCGCATTACCCGGCGTCAACAGGTCAACAATCTTTTCGCCGGCTTCTTTGATAAAGCTAAAAATACTCATGGTGCGCTCTCCTTGGGATTTAATTTCCAGATGCCCAAGACTAGACCAGTCCTGCCGACTTGGGTTCCAGACTGGCTAAAGACTCAAAAGTATCCAACTCACCCCTGCCTGGAATAAGCCCGACGCAAACGCCGGTGAACCTTGATCGACGCCCTCTATCAATAGATCAATACTGGCGATTAGACGTGACCCTTTGTCGCGCCTAGTCTAAACACTGATCAATCCGCCGGTGGTACTGCCCCATGAACGCCAAGCGCCCTCACTGCGCGGCGCCCGCTCTCGAATCGACCGCGCCCGTCGCTAGCCAGAGCTATCACTATTGCAATCTTGAACACACGGAAGTCGCCAGCACTGCGCTGGCCGAAGAAGTGGCGTTGGCGATTGCCTACAACGATATCAGCCAGGCGGTGATGCTGGTGACGCCTACGGACCTGGAAGACTTCATTGTAGGTTTCAGCCTCGGCAGCGGCATTATCACCGACGTTAACGACATTTATGACCTGAAAATCAGCGGTTCAGGCGCAGCCCAGTACGCTCAGGTACAGGTTTCCAGCCGTGCGTTCTGGAACCTCAAGCAGCAACGCCGCCAATTGGCAGGCACCAGCGGCTGCGGTCTATGTGGCGTGGAAGCGGTAGAACAAGCATTGCCCGACCTCCAGGTACTGCCCGGCGCACCCTTGCCGCCCGCGCAGTGGCTAGATGGCCTGCGCCAGCGTATCAGCGCATTCCAACCCCTGGGCCAGCACAGCGGCGCCGTGCATGCGGCGATTTTTATGGACAGCCAGGGTGAATTGCTGATGGGTCGCGAAGACATCGGCCGGCATAACGCCCTGGATAAGTTGATTGGTGCGTTGATCCGCCAAAAGATTCCGACCGACGGCGGCATGGCGATTGTTACCAGCCGCTGCAGCCTCGAATTGATTCAGAAAGTCTTGCGCGCGGGCATCCAGACCCTGGTCAGCCTGTCGTCGCCTACCGGCCTGGCCTTGCAATGGGCGCGCCGGCACAACCTCAACCTCATCCACCTGCCGCAAAAAAGCGCGCCACGGGTCTATAGCCCTGCGATGGAGCACCAGCCATGAGCCTTCACCACCAAGCCGACCAGACCCCAACCCCACGGTACAAGCCCTATAAAGGCCCAGCCGGTGGCTGGGGCGCTCTGATCAGTGTGGCGCAAGCCTGGCTGACCAGTGACAACGCCCTGAAAAACCTGCGCATGATGCTCAAGACCAATCAGAACGGCGGCTTCGACTGCCCGGGCTGCGCCTGGGGCGACTCGCCGGAAAGCGGCATGGTCAAGTTCTGCGAAAACGGCGCCAAGGCGGTCAACTGGGAAGCCACCAAGCGCCGCGTCGATGCGGCCTTCTTCGCCAAGCACAGCGTCACAGCGTTGCTGGAGCAAAGCGACTATTGGCTGGAATACCAGGGCCGCCTGACCGAGCCGATGCGCTATGACGCCGAGACCGATCGCTACACGCCCATCAGTTGGGAAGCCGCCTTCGACTTGGTCGGCAAGCACCTCAACGCACTGCCCAGCCCGAACATGGCCGAGTTCTACACCTCGGGCCGCGCCAGCAACGAAGCCGCCTACTTGTACCAGTTGTTCGTACGCGCCTTTGGCACCAACAACTTCCCGGACTGCTCGAACATGTGCCACGAAGCCAGCGGCGTAGCCCTGGCGCAGAGTGTCGGCGTGGGCAAAGGCACTGTGACCTTTGATGACTTCGAACATGCCGATGCCATTTTCGTCTGGGGCCAGAACCCCGGCACCAACCACCCACGCATGCTCGAGCCGCTACGCGAAGCGGTGAAACGCGGCGCTCAGGTGGTGTGTATCAACCCGCTGAAAGAGCGCGGCCTGGAGCGCTTCCAGCACCCGCAACATCCGCTGGAAATGCTCACCAACGGCGACAAGCCGACCAACACCGCCTACTTCCGCCCGGCGCTGGGTGGCGATATGGCTATCTTGCGTGGCATGGCCAAGTTCCTGCTGCTGTGGGAACGCCAAGCCCTGGCCGAAGGCAAGGAAGCGGTGTTCGACCACGACTTCCTCAACGAGCACACTGCCAACGTCCTGGAATACCTGGGTCAGATCGACGACACCTCGTGGGAGGAGATCGTCGAGCAGTCCGGCCTGACCCTGGTGGAGATCGAGCAAGCGGCACGCATGTACGCCAAAGGCAAGAATGTAATCATGTGCTGGGCGATGGGGATTACCCAGCACCGCCACTCGGTGCCGACTATCCAGGAAATCGCCAACCTGATGCTGCTGCGCGGCAATATCGGCCGCCCAGGTGCCGGGCTGTGCCCGGTGCGTGGCCACAGTAACGTACAGGGCGACCGCACCATGGGCATCAACGAACGCCCACCGGTGGCGTTTCTGGACGCGCTGGAGCGTCGTTTCCAGTTCCAGGTGCCGCGCGACAATGGCCATAACGTGGTGGAAGCAATTCACGCCATGCTTGAAGGCCGCTCCAAAGTCTTTATCGGCCTGGGCGGTAACTTTGCCCAAGCCACGCCAGACAGCACGCGCACCTTTGAAGCGCTGCGAAATTGCGACCTGACCGTGCAGATCAGCACCAAGCTCAACCGCAGCCACCTGATGCACGGTAAAGATGCGTTGATCTTGCCGTGCCTGGGCCGCACCGACATAGACATCCAGGCCGACGGCCCGCAAGCGGTGACGGTGGAAGACTCGTTCAGCATGGTCCACGGCTCCAACGGCCAACTGCAACCGCTGTCGAAACTGATGAAGTCCGAGCCGGCGATCCTGGCGGGCATTGCTGCCGCCACCCTGGGCAGCAAGCCCGTGGATTGGAACTGGCTAGTGGCCGACTACGGGCGCATCCGCGACCTGATCGCCGACACCATCCCAGGCTTCAAGGACTTCAACGAAAAGATCAAACATCCAGGCGGCTTCTATCTGGGCAACTCCGCCGGCGCACGCCGCTGGAACACCCCCTCAGGTCGCGCCAACTTCCGCCCCAACATCTTGCCCAAAGACCTGATCCATGAGCGCACCCACGCCACGGGCCGAGTGCCGGACCTGATCATGCAGTCAATGCGCTCCCATGATCAGTACAACACCACCATCTACGGCCTGGACGACCGTTATCGCGGGGTCAAAGGCCAACGTGACGTGCTGTTCGTCAACGAAGCCGACATCATCCGCCTGGGCTTCAAGCCGGGGCAGAAGGCAGACATCGTGTCGCTGTGGGAAGACGGTCGTGAGCGCCGCGTGAAGGGCTTTACGTTGCTGGCATTTGATATTCCGGCGGGGCAGGCGGCGGCTTACTACCCCGAAGTGAACCCGTTGGTGCCGTTGGAAAGCACTGGCGACGGTAGCCATACGCCAACGTCCAAGTTTGTTGCGATTCGCTTGGAAGCGGCGAGTGACAGTGGGTTGATCATGGCGCGCTCGGCCTGACTCGATCCGAGATATGTGTTGCTTGAACTAACGCTTTCGCGGGCAAGCCCGCTCCCACACTGGGATGGGTTCACCATTGAGACTGTGTGGACCGATCTGATGTGGGAGCGGGCTTGCCCGCGAAGAGGCCAGCACAAGCACCACACATTCGGCAGGCAATCGAGTAGGAGGCGGATTCACATCCGCCGTCCTCTCACACCACCGTACGTACGGTTCCGTATACGGCGGTTCAGGTTATACGGTTAAGTCGGTTTATCGTATCCAGTATCGAGACCAGCCCGAGGCGGTCCCACAGCTTCTTCGGCAACGCCTGATTCATATGGGGCGCTCCCGAGTTCCACCATGGGCCTCGGCCATTGACTGCCGATTTCCACGCCCGCGCCGCATTAAGTCCCAAGCGTATCAAGTTGCGCGCCCTCGTAGAGGGCCGCTTCCATTGACGCCAGACGATACAGCGAAGCTTGTGACGCACCCAGCCGTCCAATTCCTCAAGTGGCCGTCTGCTCTGGCTCAGCTTGAAGTAGCCCGCCCATCCGCGCAGCACGGGGTTTATCCGCTCGATGACAGTCGCCACCTTGTGGCCCCGCGCTTTACGTAGCAGCTCTCTGAGCCGGTCGCGCAAGCGACCCAGGCTCATCGTCGCCACTCTCAGTCTCGGTTGCTGATGCCAGCTCATCCCGTAACCCAAGTAATCACACATCCAAGACCCGGCTACTCGGCTCTTATCCCGATTCAGCGTTAGTTTCAGGCGCTGATTCAGGAAGCGCTCAACACTGGCCATCACTCGTTCGCCAGCACGAGGGCTGCGCACATAGATGTTCGCATCGTCGGCATAACGCACGAAGCGATGACCCCGCCGTTCCAGCTCGCGGTCGAGTTCGTTGAGCAGGATGTTCGACAGCAACGGCGAGAGCGGGCCGCCTTGCGGCGTCCCTTCCTGCCGTCGGCTGGCGATCCCACCCGACATCTCACCGGCTTGGAGGTACCGCCGGATCAGTCTGAGCACGCGTTTATCTACGATTTGGCGCGCCACGTACGCCATCAGGAGATCGTGGTTGACCCGGTCAAAGAATTTCTCAAGATCGAGTTCCACGCACCAGCGATGCCCTGCCGCCACATGGGCGCGGGCTGTCTCGATGGCTTGGTGGGCGCTTCTGCCCGGACGGAAGCCGTAGCTGTAATCCGAAAACAGCGGGTCGAAGATCGGCGTGAGCTGTTGCAGCAGTGCCTGTTGGATCAGGCGATCCACGACGCAGGGAATGCCCAGTTGTCGGGTGCCGCCTTTGGGTTTGGGGATGTCGACGGCGCGTACACCTTGCGGGTGGTATTCGCCGGCCAGCAACCTCCTCTGGAGGATCGGCCAATACTGATTCACGTAGTCCGCCAAGTCGTCGACCGTCATGCCATCGGCACCCGGCGCGCCCTTGTTGCTGACCACGCGCTGATACGCACGTCTGAGGTTGGCCGGTGCAAGCACCCGCGCCATCAGCGTGTCCGGCTCCGCGTTCGTCCACGTCACAGATGCCGTCGATACCTTTGCGCTGTCAGCCGTCATCCTCGGATTCTGTCCGGGACTCGGAGTCACAGTCTTCTCTTGGAGAAATTTCTGCATTTCGGTATTCAACGAGACTCTGACGCCTACTGGCGGCATAACCTGTTCGGCCCTTGGTGGCGCGGTTATTCGCCACTTACTACGGCTTCGGCTGACTTCTGCACGCTCATCCCATCGCCTCTCGACGCTCGGTAGCACACTGGCAAACGTGCAGATCTCCCAGGGTAATTCGCGCGACCTTCCTGCTTATGCCTGTCGGATCTACGTCACAGCGTTCCGTGCAAGTATTGGGCTTTGAAGATTTTGGCCTTCTTACCCCGCTGCGCCGCCTCTATCCGCTTCCTGTTCGTCAGGCCAGCATTTTGCCTCGGGCTTCCTTCAGATTCGCAGTCACCCGCGACACCCTTGCCTCTGGCTAACACTTCCCCTTGCCGGGTGTGTAGAGGACTTTCACCTCCCAGTCACCAGCGTGGCCACCACAGCCAAGCTGGTTGCGCTTGCGCGCAACGCGCCATGCCTGGCGCACCAAAAAAAGGCCGCTTTTGCATAAAAGCGGCCGTTCCGAAGTAGCTAAAGACCCGTAAAACGACTTAAGTTCCCCATACAAAACAGTAGCTTAGCAAATTGTATACAACCTCTGCCGCCGGTCGGATTTCGATTGTCAGCGCCTCGATACAACCTCAGGATCGCGCCGTCATCCCTTGAGGTTTCCCTGAATGAAGTTCTCCTCGATTCTCTTGTTGTCCCTTGGCCTGGTCAGTGGCGCAGCCATGGCAGGCGGCACCACCGAAGCCGGTGTAGGCGGCGCATTGGGTGGGGTTCTAGGTTCCGTTGTCGGCCAGCAGCTGGGCGGCAACACCGGTTCGACCATCGGCGCGGCCCTCGGCGGCGCAGGCGGTAGTGCAGTCGGCGCCGACAAACGCAGCCGTGGCGAAGCCGCCATTGGTGGCGCATTGGGCGCAGCCGGCGGTAACGTCGTGGGCCGCAGCGTCGGCGGCAGCACCGGCGCACTGATCGGCTCCGCGGCCGGCGGTGGCGCGGGCGGCGCGCTAGGCAACTACATGGGTAACGAAAGTGATCGCGACAACCGCCATTACCGCGATCGCGACCGTGACGATCGTCGCTACTACCGCGATGGCCACCCAGGTCGCGGCCATGCCTATGGGCATCGCAAGAACAAGCACCGTTATCGCGACTGATAAACCCGCGCTCTGACGAACACATCCGATGTGGGAGCCGGGCTTGCCCGCGATAGCAGTGAATCAGGTTTTAGACGTACTGCCTGATACTGCGCCATCGCGGGCAAGCCCGGCTCCTACATTTGGGATGCTTTGCTTATAGGTGCGTCAAACCAGCAGCCGCTGCATCGCTTCGCGCAACATTCCCGGAATCGGCACTGGCTGGTTCGAGGCTCGGTCCACAAACACATGGACAAAGCGCCCCGCCGCACACGCCTCCTGCTCGCCCGCCTTGAATACTGCCAGCTCATACTGCACCGAACTATTGCCCAGCTTGCCTACCCGCAGGCCGATTTCAATGCGCTCGGGAAAAGCAATCGAGGCGAAGTAATCGCAGGCCGAACTCACCACAAACCCCACCACCTCACCGTCATGAATATCCAGCCCGCCCTGTTCGATCAGGTAGGTATTAACGGCTGTGTCGAAGAAGCTGTAGTAGGTGACGTTATTCACATGGCCGTAGGCATCGTTGTCGTGCCAACGCGTGGTGATCGGTTGGAAGTGGCGGTAGTCGTCGCGCACAGGCGTTGAGTCAGGCATCGGCAAGTCTCATCAAAGTTGATCCAATTGAGCATGGGCCCAGTCGCGCACCTCGGCGTAGGGGTAGTCTTCCAGCGCAGCAAAACCGGGAATGCCCCGCGCCTTCAACTTGGTAAACAACGGTACGCTGATACCGCCAAGGAAACGCGTCAAACGCTCCGCATTCGGCAAGTGCCCCGTGTGCTCATGATGCCTGTGGATAAAATCACCGCACAGCCCCATGAAGTTTTTATCCACAAGCGGCGGCAGGCTCGGCGGCGCCGGCAGATGGGCGACCTGGCCGTGGCATACCGAACAATGCCCGCAACGCTGGGGTGCATTATCATCACCAAAGTAGTGCGCCAGACGCTGCCCCAGGCAGTGGTCGGTGGCGAACAGGTCGAGCATGGCGTGAATCCGCGCGACCTCCGTCACCTCATGCTGCTTGAAGCCTGTGTATAACTCGGCGCTTAACGCGTGCGGGTCGAAATGGGTGTCGAGCAAACTGTAGACCTCAGTCATCTGCTTGCTTTCGAGCTCGATCAGGCCCTGCTCCTGAAAATAATCCAGTGCCTTCACCACCCGGCTACGCTCGGCATTGTGCTGTTGATAAAGCGCATCGAAATCGACCGTCGCCCACGTTTTAGCGCGCTTGCACACCTGGATGATCGCCGCGACAAACTGCTGCCGCTCGCCGGAAAAACGCGCCAGCAAGGCTTCGGGTTCGATCAGGTATTTGAAACGGTATTCCGCATAAAACGCATAGCGCGGCGCGATCACGCCCTTGAGCTCCAACTGCACCAAGAGCGTCTTGAGCGGCAGCTCGCGAATATTGCTGTGGTCCGACAGCGACCTGAGCAGGAACTCCCACTGCCCTTCACTACGCGCGGACTGCAACTCCTCCAATACGCGAAAAATGCCGTCCTGCTCCGGCGTATCACCGTACACGAAGTTTTCCAGCACATTGAGGCTGTCGCGGTTGGCCAACACCAGGCAATCCGACGGCTGCCCGTCACGCCCTGCGCGGCCGATTTCCTGGCTGTAGTTCTCGATGGACTTGGGCAGGTCGAAGTGCACGACATTGCGGATGTCACTCTTGTCGATGCCCATGCCAAACGCGATAGTTGCGACAATGCAATTGGAACGCCCGCCCATGAAACGCTGCTGGATACCTTCGCGTTTTTCATGGGGCAGCCCCGCGTGATAAGCCTCGGCCTGAATACCGTGGCGGTTCAGATGCTCGGCAATCTGCTCGGCGGTTTTCTGCAAGGTGACGTAGACGATACTCGGCTGGTTGGCCCGCGCTTTCATCCACTCCACCAGCCTGCGGCGTTTGTCATGGCCGCTGACGGGTTCCACCAGCAGGTTGAGGTTGGGCCGATAGAAGCCCGTGGTCACTACATCTTCGGCAGCAATGGCGAACTTGGCCTGCATGTCAGCGATCACCTTGGGCGTGGCCGTGGCCGTCAGCAACAGCGCCTGAGGGATGTTGAACTGGCGCTGGTAGTCCGGCAGCTTCAAATAATCCGGGCGGAAGTTGTGGCCCCATTCGGAGATACAGTGCGCCTCGTCTACCACCAGCAACGAGATCTGCACGCTGTTCAGGAAATTACGGAAACGCTCGTTCTTCAAACGCTCCACGGAAATCATCAGAATTTTGAGCTCCCCCGACCGCGCACGGGCCATTACATCATTGGCCTCATCACGGCTCTGGGCCGAGTCGATACTGCCCGCCGAAATGCCATGGCGCTGCAGGAAACCCAATTGGTCCTGCATCAACGCCAGCAAAGGCGACACCACCAACGTCAGGTGCGGCAGCAACACGGCCGACAACTGGTAACACAAGGATTTGCCCGAGCCCGTAGGGAAAATGGCGGCGGCAGATCGCCCAGCCAGCACGGCGCTGACCGTCTCTTCCTGGCCCAAGCGAAAGTGTGGGTAACCAAAGACCTGCTGGAGGGTGTCGTGCATAAGGCTGTCACTCCATTGACCGCTGAGTTGGCTCAAAAACATAGCCCGGGAATCCCAGCGAATCGAGAAAGGTCGCAAGGAAAAAAGAGACAGGATGATACACAGGGGGAGGGATGGCTCAGGGCCGAAGTGGGACTTTTCTGAGAACGTAACAGGAAGCAGCAGATACAAATGTGGGAGCTGGCAAGCCCTCCCCCACATTTCACAACCGAGCTACAGCTGAATCAGCGGTTCTGCACCCGCTCGATCGCCGTGTCATACACCGGGTTGGCCTTTTGCTCCTTGGCCAACTGGTAATGACGCAACGCATCCGGGAACTGGCCGGCCGCTTCATAGATGCGTGCAATGTTGTAGTAGGCACCGGCACGCACGGTCGCGGCATTGGTACCGGTCGCCAGGGCGATAGCCTTGCGGTTGGCCCAGATCGACTCCGCAGTATTGCCGGCTTTCTGATACGCCAGGCCAAGGTTGCCGTAAGCCTTGCCGAAGCTGTTATCCAGCTCGATGGCTTGACGGAAGAAGTCGATGGCCTGGTCCAGGTTACCGCCCTGGTAGGCCGCTTCGCCCTTGAGGTTCAGCTTCTTCGCATCGGCCTGTACCGACGAGCTCACTGTCACGGCGGTGACGGCCACGCTGTCGTCCAGCAAAGGCTTGACCTCGTTGAGTACATCTTCGGCGCCAACTCTCACGCCGGTGAAGGTGTTGATGTCCTGGAAGTCGCCACTGCCGGTCATGCGGAACACTGTCCACAGGTTGCCCGTGCGGTTCTGCGGCACATAGTAAGTGCGTACCAGGGATTGCCCCATGTACACGAACACCTTGGCCTCACTGTTGGACAATTCGCTGGAAGTGGGAGAGCCGCTGTTGGAATAGTCGTGCACGGCATAGACGTAGCTTTCGCCGTAATGCTTTTTCTGCAGGGTGATGGTCTCCGGGCCAAAGCTATCGGTGTCATCCACGTCCAGTTCGGCGTCGGTGCCCTTTTTATTGTTGAAGAAGATGTTATTGCCAGGGAAGATCATATGGGAGTCGAGGTCACGTGGAGCCTTGCCCCAGGTCAACACCACACGCAGGCCGTCGAGATTTTCCATCACCGGGCTGATGGCATAGGTCATGCCTTTGCACGGGCACTTCACCACCAGGTTGGAATAGCCAGGCTTCTTGATGATCAGCAGGTTGCTGGCATCATCAGCCGCCTCGCTGGTCAGCGTTACCTGGCCTTGTGCGTTGGTACGGCCCACCACGTTCTGCGCGCCATTACGTTGCAGCAACACTTCGGCATCGGCGATTTTCTGGTCCTTGACCACCGCGCTGAGCACCTCAATTGGCAATTGCTCGGCTTGGACGGAAAACGCCACCGCACACAAAGACATCGCCGAGGCGACACGAAGCAAACCCATGCTTAACTCCCTTTAAGTAGTGGGCGGAATCGCCCTGCAAGATTTTGCGGTGAAACATACGCTGAAATGAGCTCGCTGGCAGATTTTTTATACAAGTTGTGACGGGCGTTTTATCCCGCCTACCGAGCTACGCATTGCGCTACAATCAAGCCTTGCTTTCCAAGAGGACGCAGCGATGAGCGAACTGACGTTTGAGCAAAAACAGGATCACTATCACAAGATCCGGCGTTCCAATTACTTGGCCAGCCTGCGCCTGGAAGGGTTCGATACCCAACCGACCGACGTCGAAAAACCCCTGCCGACACGCGAAGCCGTCCTTGCCAAGTACCGCAACACCTCTAGCTGATGCTCGGCAAATACGGGGTGGGCCAGGACCCGTACTGCTATCCCGGTAGCAGCATCCTGCGCAACCGCCTCGATTTGCTCGATGAAGCACGCCTGCACCAGGCCGAGCGGGAATTATCCGAAATCGCCGTAGGCAACCTTCCACTCTTTCCGCCGCCCTACGACCTTGATCGCCTGCAACACATTCACCGCGTCCTGTTCGGTGACATTTATGACTGGGCCGGCGAACTGCGCAGCGTCAACATCCAGAAAGGCGACACGCTGTTTTGCACCCCGGAGCGTATTCCACCGGAAGCGGCAAAAATTGTCCGGCATATGCAAGACGCCAATTGGTATGTCGGTGCGACTCAGGCTGACCTTGTGCGTCAAATCGCTGAAGCTTATGGCGACCTGAACGTCATTCATCCCTTCCGCGAGGGAAATGGACGGGCGCAGCGGATCCTGTTTGAACAGATCATCGTGAATGCGGGGTTTTCGGTGAATTGGTGGTTGGTAAAACATGCGGCCTGGATACCCGCGAATATTGATGCGGTGGCGTGTGACTATCGGGGATTGGAAGCGATTTTTGAGCGGTGTATCGGTAGGCCTCTCAGTGCCTGATCGAACTTCGAACGCCTAAACCATCTGTTTGGCTCGAAAAAAAACTCACTTTTAAGGTTCGGCTCGTCGCTGCCAATTCAGCGACCGAACAGCCACCCCGCAGCTAAACCTGTAGGAGCAAGCTCGCTCCTACAAAAAGCCTTAGGGCAAACCCGGCGCCCACATTTGCTCGGTTCAGCCAGCAAAATCGGTATCACGTCATAAATGCAGGAAGGCATTGTAAGAAACCAAAAAACGGCGCGTCGTCCGTTTCCCAAACTGCCTCAAACAGTGTCTTGCCCCTCTACAGAAAAGCCCTTTGCCTGGACGACACTAGCCCCCTCTCCCAACGCGCTCGGCATAATTTTGTGACCATCGAAAGGACTCAACACATCAGCCACTATGGCATCACCTTCACGATGATTCGCCTTGGTACTGGCAAACCGGGATTGCCAGCGTGGCTGGTGCGATGAACGAGTACATTCAGTGGATCAATTTGCTGCTCTTCTTAATACTGGCCGCTGTAATTGATAGAACAATAAGGTTGCCCCTACTCAGAAAATGGCTCGGGCTCTGCCTATTGATAACCGGTCCAATACTTCTGTTGTATGCCACGTCTTGGATCATAGGGGCACAGCTTGAAAGTCTGCCGATAGTCGCCTTTGTGACAGGCATCGGGTTGCTGAGCACCCCGAATATCTATTGCAGGGTAAACAACACTCACCCTTTGATGATTGGTCCCACCATGAACCTGTCTCCCAACTTCCCCGAAGGTCCCGTCATGCAGCAGCTCCTGCAATTGCTGCATGAAGAAATCGGCTTGCCAAAACACAAGACCATTGGCTTGCACACCTCACTGAACTTCGACCTCGGGTGCGATGGTGCTGAGGCCAAGCAATTCATGGAGGCGCTGGAGCAGGATTTTGGTGTCGACCTGGGCGACTACGACGCTTATCGTTACTTCCAGCCGCCGGTGTTCGACGTGTTCCTGAAGCGTCGCGCCAAAGGCCGTGGTGACAAGATCCCGTTGACCATCGGCATGCTCTACCTGGCGATCAAGACCCACCGCTGGGACACGCAGACGCTGGAAAACCTGAGCTGATCTGAGCAACACTGAGCACAAAATGGGGGAGCGGGCTTGCTCGCGAATACGGCGTGTCAGCCAATATTTGCGTTACTGATACATTGCATTCGCGGGCAAGCCCGCTCCCACAGTGGATCTGCGCTCATCTGACGAGCCGTATAAATAACAAGGACCTTACATGGACGTAACAATGGGCCTGCTGGCCGCTCTGCTCTGGGGCGGCACGGACTTTCTGGTGGGCCTCAACGCCCGCGCCGTTGGCGTTAAACGCGCAGTGTATTTCGGCCAAGCTCTCGGTTTTTTGATCATGACCTTCCTGCTGGTCATTTTCCCGGCCTTCCTTTTCAAATCCCTTGATGCACCGTTAAGCGTTTGGCTCCTGGGCGTCGCCGCCGCTCTGCTGACGGTGTCCGGCGCCCTTGCGCTGTCCAAAGCCTTTGCCTTGGGCAAAGCAGCCATCGTCGCGCCGCTGGTGACGTCCTATGGAGTGGTGACCACCCTGCTCTCCTGGGCCAGCGGTGAACACATCAGCCTGATACAACTGGGCTGCATCGCCCTGTGCGTGATCGGCGTTGTGCTGTCCAGCGTTCACAAGGACAACGGTACGCCTCACAACAACCCGCGCCTGTCCATTGCCTACGCCATGTTCGCCGCAACCTTGTACGGCACCAGTTTCTGGCTGCAAGGCCGCTACACACTGCCAGCGCTGGGGCCAATCACCATGTTGTGGCTGGGTTACCTGGTAGGCCTGTGCGTGCTGGTGGTAATGGTGCTGAAGATCAAGGATGGCCTGAAGATCCCGCCACTGAAAAACTGCGCGACGTTGACCGGAGCGAGCTTGATGAACCTCGGCGGTTTCTCGGCGTTTTCGTGGGGCGCAATGGCCGGCTCGGTGTCGGTGGTGACGGTGATCAGTACGCTCTCTGGAGGGATCGCGGCGATCCTGGGGTTTGTATTTTTCAAGGAGCGGTTGTCAGCGGTGCAGGTGGCAGGTGTCGTCCTGGTGCTGGTCGGTGCAGTGGTACTGCACATGGCCGACTAATCGTTCGCACATAAAAAAGCCGCCTACTTAAGAGGCGGCTTTTTTACAACCGGCGAGTCTTACAACTTAGGACCCGCCGCCTTGATCGCATCGCTGACTTCAAACTTCTTGAAGTTTTCGATGAACAGGCCAGCCAGCGCTTTCGCGGCTTCGTCGTAGGCAGCCTTGTCAGCCCAGGTGTTGCGCGGGTTCAACAGGCCGGTTTCAACGCCCGGTACGGCCAATGGCACGTCGAGGTTGATGGTGTCCAGGTGTTCGGTTTGCGCACCGATCAACGCGCCGCTCTGGATCGCTGCAATCACGCCGCGAGTGGTCGGGATGTTGAAGCGTTTACCAACGCCGTAGCCGCCGCCGGTCCAGCCGGTGTTGACCAGGTAGACCTTGGAGCCGAAACCACGGATGCGCTTGATCAGAAGCTCTGCGTATTCGCCAGCCGGACGTGGGAAGAACGGCGCGCCGAAGCAGGTGGAGAAGGTCGACTTGATGCCGCTGCCCGAACCCATTTCGGTCGAACCCACCAAAGCGGTGTAGCCGGACAGGAAGTGGTAGGCCGCCTGTTCTTCGCTGAGGATCGACACAGGCGGCAGTACGCCAGTCAGGTCGCAAGTCAGGAAGATCACCGCGTTTGGCTCGCCGCCCAGGTTCTTCTCGGAACGCTTGGCAACGTGCTCCAGCGGGTAGGCGGCACGGCTGTTCTGGGTCAGGCTGACATCGGCGTAGTCGGCGTGCTTGGCCTCGTCGATCACGACGTTTTCCAGCACCGCGCCATGCTTGATGGCTTTCCAGATAACCGGCTCGTTCTTCTCGGACAAGTCGATGCACTTGGCATAGCAACCGCCTTCGATGTTGAACACCACGCCTTCGCCCCAGCCGTGCTCGTCGTCACCGATCAGGTAACGGCTTTCGTCGGCGGACAGAGTGGTCTTGCCAGTGCCGGACAGGCCGAAGAACAGGGTCACATCGCCTGCTTCGCCGATGTTGGCGGCGCAGTGCATCGGCAGCACGTCGGCAGCCGGCAGCAGGAAGTTCTGCACCGAGAACATGGCTTTTTTCATTTCACCGGCGTAACGCATGCCGGCAATCAGTACTTTTTTCTGGGCGAAGTTGAGGATCACGCAACCGTCGGAGTTAGTGCCGTCACGCTCTGGCACGCACTCGAAGTTGGCCACGTTGAGCACTTGCCACTCTTCACGACCGGCCGGGTTGTACTGGGCCGGGTTGATGAACAGGCAACGACCGAACAGGTTCTGCCAGGCAGTCTGGGTGGTCATTTTCACGGCCAGGTAGTGGTCTTCTGCAGCCCCTACGTGAACATGGGAAACGAAATGCTCTTGCGCGTTATTGAACGCCTCGACGCGAGCCCACAGGGCATCGAACTTGTCGGCCGGGAACTTGCGGTTGATCGGGCCCCAGGCGATGGCGTCCTGGGTGGAAGGCTCTTCAACGATGAAACGGTCAACCGGCGAACGACCGGTGCGGTGACCGGTTTCTACGACCAGCGCGCCAGTATCGGCAAGCACGCCTTCACCGCGCTGCAGGGCTTCTTTGACCAGATCGTCAACACTCAGATCGGTGTATACGGCGTTATTGGCTTGCGTCATGAGGTTCCCCGTCGGCCTATGGCCGAGTGCTCCAAACGTTTTGTAGTAGAAAGTTGCGCACTACTACCGCGAAAAAAGTGGGCCGGATTATGCCAGAAAAGCCCAAAAAGAGTAGGGCCCTCCCGTCAGAACACCTCTAATCCGGCGTTTGTCAGGTGATTTACCTGTGCTTAAACGTTTTAGTGGCGGGTGTCGGAAGGGGTGTCGATGCCTGCTCCAGCGAACAATTGCGCTACATCAGCCGCATCGAACAGGTAGCGCTGGTTGCAGAACTGGCAGTCGATCTCGATATGGCCGCCATGTTCCACCACCAGGTTTTGCGCATCTTCCAGGCCCAGGCTGACCAGCGCGTTACCGGAACGCTCGCGCGAGCAACTGCAGCGAAAATGCAGGCCCTGTGCGTCGAACAGGCGCACGGCCTCTTCGTGGTAGAGGCGGTGCAGGATGGTTTCGTTGTCCAGGCCCAGCAGTTCTTCGGCCTTCAAGGTGTCGGCCAAGGCGATGATATGCCGCCAGCTTTCGGCACGATCATCCTCATCCTTGATGCGATCGGCCGGCAGTTGTTGCACCAGCAAACCACGGGCGCGCTTGCCGTCGGCGTTAAGCCAGAACTTGGTGCCCACTTGCTGGGACATAACGAAGTAGTTGGTGAAGCATTCCGACAGGGTCTGACCGTCGAGGTCGACAATACCCTGGTACCGCTGGCCCTCGGTCGGGTCGACAGTCAGTGCCAGGACGCCATTGGGCATCAGGTCGGCCAAGGTGGCATCTGCGGCAATCTGGTCAGGCTCGTAACGGGCCAGACCACGGATCTCGCGCTCGCTCGAGCACTCGATCATCAACATGGGCACTGGCCCTTCGGAACGAGCCTGCAAGATCAGCAAACCGTCGAACTTCATGGTGCCCACCAGCAGCGCCGCGGCGGCCATCAACTCGCCGAGCAATTGCGCGACCGGCTCCGGATAGGCGTGTTTGGCAAGGACTTCGGCATAGCTGAGCTCCAACGAAACCATCTCGCCGCGGGCATCGCTCTCATCGAAGATGAAGCGTTGGGTGAAGTCGGTATCCGGTAGATCAGTCATAGGTCTGGGTATCTGAAGTGATGACAAAATGATTACAAGGTTTATAAAATTAAACGCTTTAGCACCATCTTGGTGCGACTTCTCCTGAATTCAAGGAGCTGAATAGAGCGATGAGGGACAGTTTATGAACAATCCGGGTTTGTTCCAAGCCAACTGGAACCTCCGGCGATGGGCTCTTTGCAATCTACTCGCTATCGGGCTGCTGTGTTTTTGGCTGTGGCCCACGGGCCAGATGCTCTGTGTGATTTTCGACGAGTGGCTGTTTCATCTGCTCAATGGCCCATTGGCCACGAACTCGACCTGGTTGCATATATGGGCCGTGGCCAGCCTGCGGCCGTTTGATGCAGTGGTCGGCGTGATTTTGCTGGCACTGCTGATTCGCGGCGACTGGGTGTTCAAGGCCGTGCAGGTGCGCCAGGCGTTTTTTGGCTTCCTCGGCATTCTGCTGCTGTTGCTGTTTGTCCGCATGCTGTTCTCCAAACTCGCGGCGCACATGGGCTGGCAGCACAGTAGCCCGTCGATGGTCATCAGCGGCGCGATTCAAATGAGCGACTTTTTCCCAGGGCTGGAGAAAACCTGGGAATTGAAGGACCGCTCGAGCCAGAGCTTCCCCGGCGACCATGCTTCGGTGCTATTGATCTGGGCGATGTTCATGAGCGTGTTCGCCCGGCGCATCGGCCAGGTGCTGGTGATCTGGGGCCTGGCGCTGCTGTTCATGATGCCGCGGCTGGTCGCGGGCGCGCACTGGGGACAGGACGACTACATCGGTGGCGTACTGCTGGCGCTGTTGGCGTTGGGCTGGGGGTATTACACGCCGTTCGCGGCGAAGGTGTCGGGCGCTTTGTTGCGGATGACGGCGCCGCTTTTCGGGCTACTGAGCAAGTTGCCCGTTATTGGGCGGTTGAGTGTCATGCGCACAACTCCGTAACCCCCCAGGGCTAAAAGTGGGAGCGGGCTTGCTCGCGAATGCGGGGTGTCAATCAATGCATCTGTGCCTGACCCACCGTATTCGCGGGCAAGCCCGCTCCCACATTTGATCGAGTGTGCATGGGCGACTCGTGCAATCAATCGTCATTGCCGCTGCCGCGAAATTTGAATAGATCGCGGCGCTGCTTCTTGCTCGGCTTGCCGTCAGTGGTCAGGCCTGAAGCACCTGCTTTGCGCATGGCTGCAGCGTTTTCGCGCTTGGCGATGCTGGCTTCGGTCTCGGCATACAGTGCCTGCGCTTCAGGCGCGCCGCGGCGTACGATGGAAAGTGCCTGCACCACGATGGTTTTTTCATCAAACCCTGTACGAATCTGAAACTCGTCGCCGACGCGCGGCTCCTTGCCCGGTTTACAGCGCTCGCCGCGATGATGCACCTTGCCGCTCTCGATAGCGGCCTTGGCCAGAGCGCGGGTCTTATAGAACCGCGCTGCCCACAACCACTTGTCCAGCCGGACCTTCTCTTCCTCTTCCTGCTTTTGAGCCACTTGAATTCCTCGCTCTGAAAAATGTCGCAACTTTACCGTTGAAACCCTTCGACGCATAAACCCCAAGGCTCACCTAAGATACGCCAGGTAGCACCCTGTTTTCGCGAGGATACGCCGTGACCGACTTTCCCCTTTCACTCACCTCGCCCAACCAGCGGTGCGTGGGTTGCCAGCAAAGCGAGCCTCTGGGGTTCGATTTTGCGTTCGCCTACCAGCCTATCGTAGACCTGCGTGACCATTCGATCTTCGCCAACGAAGCCTTGGTGCGCGGTCCCCTGGGAGAAGGCGCGCTGTCGGTGCTGGCTCAGGTCAACGAAACCAATCGCTACCGCTTCGACCAGCGTTGCCGGACCAAGGCCATCGCCGGTGCCGCGGCCCTGGGCATGCAGACTCACCTTTCCATCAACTTCATGCCCAATGCGGTATATCGCCCGGAACTGTGTATCCGCAGCACTCTGGAGGCCGCCCGAGCGCACAATTTCCCGCTGGACCGGCTGATTTTCGAGACTCTGGAAAGCGAGCACGTAGATAACTATCGCCATTTGACGAATATTCTGCGTGAATACCGCGAATTCGGCTTCAAGACCGCCATCGACGATTTCGGCGCGGGCTATTCGGGGCTGAACCTGCTGGCCGATTTCCAACCTGACTTGATCAAGCTCGACATGGCGCTGATTCGCGATGTCGACCAGGATCGTGTCCGCCAGGTCATCGTCCGAGGGATTGTCACAATCTGTGAGCAGTTGGGGGTTACTGTCATCGCCGAAGGCATCGAAAGTGCCGGCGAGCGCGACTTCCTGTCCGACTGCGGAATATTTCTGATGCAGGGCTTCTGGTTCGCCAAGCCTGCATTCAAAGCGTTGGCTGAGGTATCTCCTCAAGCCTGGGCGAATTGACCGGTTAACCATATTGAAGACATTTGACCATTTGACCGTTGTGGGTCTGCGTGAGTGGGTGGCACTTCCCGACTTGGGAGTCGCAGGCCTGCGCGCGAAGATCGACACCGGTGCCAGTACCTCAAGCCTGCACGCCACCGATATCGAGCCCTTTGAGCGCGACGGTGAAAAGTGGGTGCGTTTTACCGCGCACCTGGGCAGCGTGGTGCAACTGCGTCACCGGCGCTGTGAAGCGCCCCTGGTGACGATGAAAACCATCAAGAGCTCCAACGGCCATGCGCAGGTGCGCTACGTGATCAGCACCACCCTGGCCCTGGGTGATCGGGTATGGCGGGTGGAGTTCACCCTCGCCTGTCGCAAAGCCATGCGTTACCGCCTGCTGCTGGGCTCCAAGGCGCTGATTGACGGCCAGCTGGTGGTCAATCCGGGCCTCAAGTACGTTCAAGACAAGCCGGTGTTCCCGGTCTCCACTATTTCTGCCCCAGGTGCTGCATGAAGATTGCTGTGCTGTCGCGAAACCCGCGTCTGTATTCTACCCGCCGCCTGGTCGAGGCCGGCACTGAACGTGGCCATGAAATGGTGGTGATCGACACGTTGCGTGCCTACATGAACATTGCCAGCCACAAGCCGCAGATCCACTACCGGGGCAAGCCCCTGGAAGGCTTTGATGCGGTGATCCCGCGTATCGGCGCTTCTGTGACGTTCTATGGCTGCGCGGTATTGCGCCAGTTTGAAATGATGGGGGTGTTTCCGCTGAATGAATCCGTGGCCATTGCACGCTCGCGGGACAAGCTGCGCTCCCTGCAACTGCTGTCGCGCCGGGGCATCGGCCTGCCGGTCACCGGTTTTGCCCACTCCCCGGATGACATTCCCGACCTGATCGAGATGGTCAATGGCGCACCGCTGGTGATCAAGGTGCTGGAAGGCACCCAGGGCATCGGCGTGGTGCTGTGTGAAACAGCAACGGCAGCGGAGTCGGTGATTGAGGCGTTCATGGGCCTCAAGCAGAACATCATGGTGCAGGAATACATCAAGGAAGCTGGCGGCGCGGACATTCGCTGCTTCGTGGTAGGCGACAAGGTGATTGCGGCGATGAAGCGCCAGGCCAAGCCCGGTGAGTTCCGCTCCAACCTTCACCGTGGTGGCAGCGCCAGCCTGATCAAGATCACCCCGGAAGAACGCATGACCGCGCTACGGGCAGCCAAGGTGATGGGGCTGAGCGTGGCGGGTGTGGACATCCTGCGCTCCAACCATGGCCCCTTGGTGATGGAAGTAAACTCATCGCCGGGCCTGGAAGGAATCGAGACCACCACCGGTAAGGATGTGGCAGGGATCATCATTCAGCATCTGGAAAAGAATGGCGGGCCGAATATGACTCGGACCAAGGGAAAGGGCTGAATACTCACATCTGCCACACGCCGCAAACCACTGTGGGAGCTGGCTTGCCTGCGATGACGCCGGTACATTCAACATCGTCGTTGAATGAACTACCGCTATCGCAGGCAAGCCAGCTCCCACATTTGCATTCATATTGCTTGTTAGACGGCGTCTCTAGGCAGCATCAACCCCAACGGCAGCCGCACCCGCGCCTCCAACCCGCCGCCTTCCCGGTTGCGCAACTCAACATTGCCGCCATGCATCGACGCAATCCGCCGCACAATCGCCAACCCCAACCCGGTGCCCTTGCCTCCTCGGGCTCGGTCGCCACGGGTGAAGGGGTTGAAGATACCTTCCAGTTCCGCCGGGTCGATTCCTGTGCCACGGTCCATCACGCTCAGCACCACGTAAGGTGCGGCACTGTCGCCAGAAACGTACGCCGCCACTTCCACATCGGAACCAGCATGGTGCAAGGCGTTGCCAATCAAGTTGTTCAGCAGGCGCTTCATCGACACCCGGCGTAATGCGAACGGCTGGATCGGCTCCAGGCGCGTGCGCACCTGCTCACCGTTCTGGTTATAGGGCGCAACCACCTCACGCACGAGCTCCGTGAGGTCGACCTCCTCGACCACCTCATCCCGCCCGTCGCGGATGAACGCCAGGAACTGGTCCAGGATGGCGTCCATGTCTTCGATGTCGCGCACCATGTCATCGGTGAGGTCGGTATGGTCACCCATCAATTCCAGGGACAAACGCAATCGCGTCAGCGGCGTGCGCAAGTCATGGGACACCCCCGCCAGCATCAACTCGCGTTCGCGCCCGGCCTGTTCGACATCTTCTGCCATCTGGTTGAAGGCGCCGTACACCTCGGTCATCTCACTGGGCGTGTCGCTGACCGGCAAGCGCACACTACGCCCCTGGCCCAGTTGGCGAGCGGCAAACACCAGGCGCTTGAGGGGTTGGTTGAGCTGGCGGACGAAGATCCACGCCGACGCCGTTGAGAGCAAGCCAATGGCCAGGAACCAACCCAACACGTTCCAGATTTTTTGCCCACGCAGCGGGTGCGGATAAAGCGGAACCTTGATCCACGCATCCCCCAGGCTTGGCGCTCGCACCCACAACGCAGGCGAAACATGCATACGAAGCCGCACCTCGGTATCGGCGCCCAATTCGGCCTGCATCTGGCGCTGGTAAATCTCGCTGTAGGGCCAATGTTGCTCGCCTTCAGGCACACCGGCGCCGTCAACTCGAGTGAGGGTCGATGCCTTGGCTACCTTTTCGCGGTTCTCAGGGTCTACCGCCCAATAACCACGCAATGTCAGGGCGACGCCATGGCTGTACTGCCGATCCACCAGCACGTCTTCGTTCATCAGCAGATAAACCAACGTGAGTGCCTTGGAAAACAGAACGACAATAAGCACCAGCCAGAGGGTGCGGGAGAAGAAACTTTGCGGGAACCACAGCGGGGTTTTCATAGATGAAAGCTGCACACCTTGCAGGAACGAGCGGTGCTCGCAGAATTGCAGACGCCGGGCATCCCGTCGACCCTCATGGGGTCAAACGCCAGGATACCCGCCCCTGCAAATCATCGGTCACTTGGTTGCGGTGCCATCCGGCACAAACACATAACCCACACCCCACACCGTCTGGATATACCGCGGCTTGGACGGGTCCGGCTCGATCATCCGGCGCAGTCGGGAAATCTGCACGTCGATGGAGCGCTCCAGTGCGTCCCATTCCCGGCCACGGGCCAGGTTCATCAGTTTGTCACGGGTCAGCGGCTGGCGAGCGTTCATGACCAAGGCCTTGAGCACTGCGAATTCACCCGTGGTGAGCATGTGCACTTCTTCACCGCGCTTGAGCTCACGGGTGGCCAGCGACAGTTCGTAGTCGCCAAAGGTGACGCTTTCGTCTTCGCTGCCCGGTGCGCCCGGTACCGCCGGTGCCTGGCGACGCAATACGGCCTTGACCCGCGCCATCAGCTCATCGGGGTTGAAAGGCTTGGCCAGGTAGTCATCAGCCCCCAGTTCCAGGCCCTTGATACGGCTCAGTTCATCGCCCTTGGCGGTGAGCATGATGATCGGGATCTGGTTGTTAGCACCGCGCAGGCGTTTACAGGCAGTAAGGCCGTCTTCGCCGGGCAGCATCAGGTCGAGTACGACCAGGTTGAAGACTTCACGCCCTAACAGACGATCCATCTGCTCGGTGTTCGGCACCGCCCGGGCGCGATAGCCCTTGGAGTTGAAAAAACGCTCCAGCAGGCTGCTCAGCCCCGGATCGTCATCAACGATGAGAATTTTTTCGCCTTCAGCAGTTTGTGCGGTGCTGCTCATTGGATGCTCCTCTTATCTCGGCGCGCATTATGGCGTAGCTGCCGTTATACGCACCGTGTGCATTGTTAGCAGATTTTTCATCTACTGCCAGCGAACCCGCGCCCTACAAGCTGCGGCGCAGTAGCCCCCAAGGGCGGAACGCTGGTTATAATGCGGCGCCTCCGTGCAGGGCAACGTCAGATCGTTACCGTTTGCTGCCGGGCTTTTTTTACCCGCTTGTCGTGACTTTTTCGATTTCGAGGGTCAATAGCCAGCCTCTTGACCCAGGCAGCGGCGCCAGTCGGGCCGCTCAACCAGCCTCGCCGAGCCTTGTTTTTACGGGCCGGCGCGCTGATTTTAAGAATTTCAGGTGGTTTTATGGACAGCATCAACAGCCGCATCGCCGAGGAACTCGGTGTACGCCCACAACAGGTCGAAGCGGCCGTCGCTCTACTGGATGAAGGCTCCACCGTGCCCTTCATCGCCCGTTACCGAAAAGAAGTAACCGGCAGCCTCGACGACACCCAACTGCGTCACCTGGAAGAGCGCCTGCGCTACCTGCGAGAACTCGACGAACGGCGTATCAGCATCCTCGCCAGCATCGAGGAACAGGGCAAGTTGACTCCTCAACTGGAACGCGACATCAAACTCGCGGATACCAAGACCCGCCTCGAAGACCTTTACCTGCCATACAAACAGAAACGTCGTACAAAGGGCCAGATCGCCCTGGAAGCCGGCCTGGGTGATTTGGCCGACGGCCTGTTCAACGACCCATCGCTGACCCCGGAAACCGAAGCCGCGCGCTTCATCGACGCGGAAAAAGGCGTCGCCGACGTCAAGGCCGCCCTCGAGGGCGCCAAGTACATCCTGATGGAGCGCTTTGCCGAAAACGCCAGCCTCCTGGAAAAACTGCGTACCTACCTCAAGCAAGAAGCCATCCTCAGCGCCCGCGTTATCGCCGGCAAAGAGGAAGAAGGCGCCAAGTTCCGCGACTATTTCGAACATGACGAGCCGCTCAAAAGCATGCCGTCCCACCGCGCCCTGGCGATTTTCCGCGGCCGCAACGAAGGCATTCTCAGCTCCGCGTTGAAAGTCGGTGACGAGTTGCCGGGCACCATGCACCCGTGCGAAGGCATGATTGGTCAACAATTCGGCATCCAGAACCAGAACCGCCCGGCGGACAAGTGGCTCGGCGAAGTGGTGCGCTGGACCTGGAAGGTCAAGCTTTACACCCATCTGGAAACCGACCTGCTGGGCGAGCTGCGCGACGGCGCCGAAACCGAGGCGATCAACGTGTTCGCCCACAACCTGCACGATCTGCTGTTGGCCGCACCGGCCGGCCCGCGCGCCACCCTGGGCCTCGACCCGGGCCTGCGCACTGGTTGCAAGGTCGCGGTGGTCGATGCCACCGGCAAGCTGCTGGACCACGCCACCGTGTACCCACACGTACCGCACAACAAGTGGGACCAGACCCTCGCGATCCTGGCCGCCCTGTGCGCCAAGCACGCGGTGGACCTGATCGCCATCGGCAACGGCACCGCCAGCCGCGAAACCGACAAGCTGGCCGCCGAGCTGATCAAAAAATACCCAGCCATGAAGATGACCAAGGTCATGGTCTCCGAAGCAGGCGCTTCGGTGTACTCGGCGTCGGAGCTGGCCTCCAAGGAATTCCCGGACCTCGATGTGTCGATCCGTGGCGCGGTGTCCATCGCCCGTCGCCTGCAAGACCCGCTGGCCGAACTGGTGAAGATCGACCCTAAATCCATCGGCGTCGGCCAGTACCAGCACGACGTGTCGCAGCTGAAACTGGCACGCGGCCTGGATGCGGTGGTGGAAGACTGCGTAAACGCCGTGGGCGTGGATGTGAACACCGCGTCCGTCGCCCTGCTGGCGCGAATCTCCGGCCTCAACGCCACCCTGGCGCAGAACATCGTCAGCCATCGCGACGAAAATGGCGCGTTCAAAACCCGTGCTGCGCTGAAAAAAGTCGCACGTCTGGGTGAAAAAACTTTTGAACAGGCTGCTGGTTTCTTACGCGTAATGAACGGTGACAACCCGCTGGACGCCTCTGCGGTTCACCCGGAAGCTTACCCATTGGTGCAACGCATTGCCGCCGAGACCGACCGCGATATCCGTTCGTTGATCGGTGATGCCGCGTTCCTCAAGCGCCTGGACCCCAAGAAGTACACCGACGAGACCTTCGGTGTGCCGACCATCACCGATATCCTGCAAGAACTGGAGAAACCGGGTCGCGACCCGCGCCCGGAGTTCAAGACCGCCGAGTTCCAGGACGGCGTCGAAGACCTCAAGGACCTGCAACCGGGCATGATCCTCGAAGGCGTGGTGACTAACGTGACCAACTTCGGCGCATTCGTGGACATCGGCGTGCATCAGGACGGTTTGGTACACATCTCCGCGCTTTCGGAGAAGTTCATCAAGGACCCACGTGAGGCAGTCAAAGCCGGTGACGTGGTCAAGGTCAAGGTCATGGAAGTCGACATCCCGCGCAAACGCGTCGGCCTGTCGATGCGCATGAGCGACACCCCCGGGGAGAAAATCGACGGCGCACGTGGTGCTCGCCCCGGTTCGGCGCCGCGCCAGTCGCAGAACAACGCGCCGCGCAAGGAAACCGCGACTGCCGCGCCAAGCAACAACGCCATGGCGTCGCTGTTTGCCAACGCTAAACAGCTGAAGAAGCGTTGATGGAGATTCCGGCCGGTTTGACCCAGAGCGCATTCAGCGAACTGATCGGCTGCCGCCTGCAACGCCTGGAAGAAGGCGTTGCCGAGGTAGCCCTGACCCTGGAGCCGCACCTGCGCAACCGCGCGGGCAAGCTCCATGGCGGGGCGATTTTCAGCCTAGTGGATATAACCATGGGCCTGGCGTGTTCCAGCGCCCACGGTTTCGACCAGCAGAGCGCCACCATCGAATGCAAGATCAACTATATTCGCGCCGTGGAAGACGGTGATGTGCTGTGCACCAGCCGGGTGATCCACACCGGTCGCCGCACCCTGGTGGTCGAGGCCGACGTGTACCAAGGCGAAAGACTTGTCGCAAAAGCACAGGGCACGTTCGCTGTCCTATAGCTCCCCACCCCCGATTTGAGTTAATTTCGGCGCTGCGATAACAGCGTCGGAATTTTCTCGCTGCGCTGTAGCCCAATTCATGGAGTGAAGTCGGCAAATTCAGAGCGGGTCAAATCGACTCAAAACCAGGCGATCACGCCAGTTTCCACTTCACCCTTGTAGACCGTCCTGCCCACCCCCATATTGGGGCGACTGACGCGTGAAGGAATCCAACTTGAGCGAACTTCTCAACCGCCGCCTGGCCCTGCTCGGCAAGCGCGAACACCTCTCCCTGCTAGAGCAATGCTTGCACGGCATCGAGCGCGAATGCCTGCGCGTCACCAGTGAGGGTCGCCTGGCGCAAACGCCACACCCCGAAGCATTGGGCGCCGCGTTGACCAACGAACAGATCACCACCGACTACTCGGAATCGCTGCTGGAGTTCATCACCCCAGCCCTGCCGAACCCGGCCGATACCCTGAGCAGCCTGGACAAGATCCATCGCTTTGCCTACACCAAGCTGGGCAGCGAATACCTGTGGAGCCCCTCGATGCCGTGCCCGTTGCCGGCCGAGGAAGATATTCCGATTGCCTACTACGGCACCTCCAATATCGGCCAGCTCAAGTACGTGTACCGCAAGGGACTGGCCCTGCGTTACGGCAAGACCATGCAGTGCATCGCGGGCATCCACTACAACTTTTCCCTGCCGGAACAGTTGTGGCCATTGCTCAAGGAAACAGAAGGATTTGTCGGCACCGACCGTGACTATCAGTCCACGGCCTACATCGCGCTGATCCGTAATTTCCGTCGCTACAGCTGGCTGTTGATGTACCTGTTCGGCGCCTCGCCAGCCCTGGACGCCGGCTTCCTGCGGGGGCGCTCGCATCAGCTTGAAGTCCTGGATGCCGACACCCTGTACCTGCCCTACGCCACCAGCCTGCGCATGAGCGACCTGGGTTACCAGAGCAACGCCCAGGCCGGTCTGACGCCGTGCTACAACGACTTGGCCAGCTACACCGACAGCCTGCGCGAAGCGGTGGCAACACCCTACGCGCCGTACGTTGAAGTCGGCACGCACAAGGATGGCGAGTGGGTGCAGCTCAATACCAACATCCTGCAGATCGAAAACGAGTACTACTCCAACATCCGTCCCAAGCGCGTGACCTACACCGGCGAGCGGCCGATCCAGGCGTTGATGGCCCGCGGCATCCAGTACATCGAAGTACGCTGCCTGGACATCAACCCGTTCTTGCCGATGGGTATCGATCTGCCGGAATCACGGTTCCTCGACGCATTCCTGCTGTACTGCGCACTGAACGACAGCCCACTGTTCGCCAACAACGAATGCGGCAACGCCACCTCCAACTTCCTCAGCGTGGTCAAGGAAGGTCGCCGTCCTGGCCTGCAATTGCAGCGTGACGGCCAGCCGGTGGACATGAAGGAGTGGGCGGCCGAGTTGCTGGAGAAGATTGCCCCGCTGGCCGCCCTGCTCGATCAGAGCCACGGCATCACCGAACACAGCGAGGCACTGGACGCCCAGTTGGCCAAGGTCAAGGACCCGTCCCTGACACCGTCGGCTCAGGTGTTGGCAGCCATGGCTGAGCGCAAGGAAAGCTTTGCGCAGTTCTCTCTGCATCAAAGCGAAGTGCATGCCGAGTACTTCCGCAAGGAGCCTTTGGCGCCTGAGGAACAAGCGCACTTTGAAGAACTGGCCCGTGCCTCGCTGGCGCAGCAGGCGGAGCTGGAACAGAACGAAGTGGGCGATTTCGATGTGTTTGTCGGCTCGTACCAGGCAAGCATCCTGGCCATCAGCAACTAACCTCAGGCTCGCTCCCCTGTGGGAGCTGGCTTGTGTGGGAGCTGGCTTGCCTGGGATATCGGTGGGTCAGCAACCCACCTGTTGACAGATACACCGCTATCGCAGGCAAGCCAGCGCCCACATTATTTTTGCCAGCCTGAAAACAGGCTTCGCCATTTCCCCTCATAAGCTAATTCGAAAAAGTTATTTATTTTCGAATTCTTAGATCATTTAGTCTCCTCTCACGCCGACCCTCGGCCGCCTGATTGAGGAGCTTCCCCTTGAAACTGTTGACCCCTCTGCGCCTGTTGGCCGCATTGTCCCTGGCCGGTGCCAGCCTGTTTGCCCAGGCGGCGGATGTGACCATTGCGTACCAGACCACCGTGGACCCGGCCAAAGTCGCCCAAGCCGACGGCGCCTATGAAAAAGCCACCAACGCCAAGATCGACTGGCGCAAATTCGACAATGGCGCCGACATCATCGCCGCCATCGCTTCGGGCGACGTGCAAATCGGCTACCTCGGTTCCAGCCCGCTGACCGCCGCAATAACCCGCAAAGTCCCGGTGCAAACCTTCCTCGTCGCCACCCAGATCGGCGGCGCCGAAGCCTTGGTGGCGCGTAACGGCTCGGGGATCAACAGCCCGCAGGACCTGGTCGGCAAAAAAATCGCTGTGCCCTTCGTTTCCACCGGCCACTACAGCCTGCTCGCTGCCCTGAAGCACTGGAACATCGACCCGGCCAAAGTCACCATCCTCAACCTGGCCCCGCCCGCCATCATCGCCGCCTGGAAGCGCGGTGATATCGACGCCACCTACGTGTGGGACCCGGCCCTGGGCGTGGCCAAAGAAACCGGCAAGGTGCTGATCACCTCCGGCGAACTGGCCAAGTTTGGCGCGCCGACGTTCGATGCCTGGATCGTGCGCAAGGATTTTGCCGAGAAGCACCCAGAGATCGTCACCGCCTTTGCCAAGGTCACTCTGGATGCCTACGCCGCCTACCGCAAAGACCCACAAGCCTGGCTTGCCGATACCGGCAACGTCGACAAACTGGTGAAACTCTCCGGCGCCAAGGCCAGCGATATCCCGTTGCTGCTGCAAGGCAACGTCTACCCGTTGGCCGCCGACCAGGTAACCCTGTTGGGAGCGCCAACCACCAAGGCCGTCACCGACACCGCTGCGTTCCTCAAGGAACAAGGCAAGGTCGAGGCCGTGCTGCCCGACTACGCCCCTTACGTCAGCGCCAAGTTCATTACCAACTGACCCAGGAGTTCACTGCGATGGCCTTGCTACAACTGGAGCGCATCAGCGCACAGTACCCAGGCGCCCCGGAACCGGTACTGTCCGATATTTCACTGGAGCTTGGGCCCCAGCAACTGCTGGTTGCCCTGGGCCCGTCCGGCAGTGGCAAGACGTCGTTGTTGAACCTGATTGCCGGCTTTGTCGAGCCGTCTGCCGGGCGTATCACCCTCGATGGCGTGCCGGTCAAGGGTCCCAGCGCCGAGCGCGGCGTGGTGTTCCAGGACGACGCCCTGCTGCCCTGGCAGGACGTGCTGGCCAACGTCGCCTTCGGCCTGGAACTGGCCGGCGTGCCCAAGGCGCAGCGCGAAGTGCGCGCCCGCGAAATGCTCGCGCTGGTGGACCTGGCCGGTTTCGACAGCCGGCGCATCTGGCAGCTCTCGGGCGGCCAGAAACAGCGCGTCGGCCTGGCCCGCGCCTTGGCGGCCGACCCTCGCGTATTGCTGATGGACGAACCCTTCGGCGCGCTGGATGCCTTTACCCGCGAACAAATGCAGGAGTTGCTGCTGCAAGTGTGGCGGCGCACGGCCAAGCCGGTATTCCTGATTACCCATGACATTGAAGAGGCGGTGTTTCTGGCCACGGACCTGATCCTGCTGGCGCCCAACCCCGGCCAGATCGTCGAACGCCTGCAGCTGGATTTCGGCCAACGTTACGCCGCCGGTGAATCAGCCCGCGCAATCAAGTCCGACCCGCGCTTTATCGAAACCCGTGAACATGTGCTGGGCAAAGTGTTCTCCCAACGGCAGGTGTACGCATGAGCAGCTACGAACTTCCCGCCACGGCCAGCAAGGCGGTGGCACCTGTCGTTATTCCGGTACGCCGCAGACTGAGCACGCGTTGGATCAGCGTGCTGACCCTGGTGGCCTTGCTCGCCCTCTGGTGGGCCGTCACCGCCACCGGTTTGATCGAACCTCTGTTCCTGCCGCCACCATCGGCAGTGTTGCAAAAAGGCTGGCTGCTGGCGACCACCGGCTACATGGATTCCACCTTGTGGCAGCACCTGGGCGCGAGCTTGAGCCGCATCGGCCTGGGCCTGGGCTTTGCGGTGCTGACCGCCGTGCCGGTGGGGATTGCCATCGGAGCCAACCGCATTGCCCGAGGCATTTTCGATCCGTTGATCGAGTTCTACCGGCCAATTCCGCCGCTGGCCTACCTGCCGCTGATCGTGATCTGGTGCGGTATTGGCGAGCTGTCCAAGGTGCTGCTGATTTACCTGGCGATTTTCGCCCCGATTGCCATCGCGACCGCAACCGGGGTGCGCACCGTCGACCCTGCCAAGCTGAGGGCCGCGCAGTCGCTGGGCGCAACCCGCGCACAACTGATTCGCCATGTGATCCTGCCCAGCGCCCTGCCCGACATCCTCACCGGTGTGCGTATCGGCCTGGGTGTGGGCTGGTCGACCCTGGTCGCCGCCGAGCTGATTGCCGCCACCAGCGGCCTGGGCTTCATGGTGCAGTCGGCGGCGCAGTTTCTGGTCACCGATGTGGTGGTTCTGGGCATCCTGGTCATCGCCCTGATCGCCTTCGCCATGGAAATGGGCCTGCGCGCCCTGCAGCGTAAATTAGTGCCCTGGCATGGCCAGGCACACTGAGTGAAGAATCCACAATGAGCAGCCTGACCGTTACCCCATTAAGCACCGCCCTGGGCGCCCAGATCAGTGGCGTCGACATCACCCAGCCGCTGAACCCTGAACAGCGCGACGCCATTGAACAGGCGTTGCTCGACTATTCGGTGCTGTTCTTCCGCGACCAGCCGATCACCCCGCAGCAACAGGCACGCTTCGCGGCCAATTTTGGCGACCTGCACATCCATCCGATCTATCCCAACGTGCCGGAACAGCCGCAAGTGCTGATCCTCGACACCGCGGTCACCGACGTGCGTGACAACGCCGTTTGGCATACCGACGTGACCTTCCTGCCCACGCCGGCCCTGGGCGCGGTGCTCAGTGCCAAGCTGCTGCCGGCGTTTGGCGGCGATACATTGTGGGCCAGTGGCATTGCGGCGTATGAGGCACTGTCCGAGCCGTTAAAGCGCATGCTCGATGGCCTCACCGCCACACACGATTTCACCAAGTCGTTCCCGCTGGAGCGCTTTGGCAACACCGCCGAAGACCTTGCGCGCTGGGAAGCAACCCGCAAGAAAAACCCGCCGCTATCGCACCCAGTCGTGCGCACGCATCCGGTGAGTGGGCGTAAATCGCTGTTCGTCAGCGACGGATTCACCACCCGAATCAATGAACTGGAACCGGCCGAAAGCGAGGCCATTCTCAAGCTGCTGTTCGCCCACGCCACCCGCCCGGAATTCACCATCCGCTGGCGCTGGCAGGAAAATGACGTTGCGTTCTGGGATAACCGCGTCACCCAGCATTACGCCGTGGATGACTACCGGCCGCAGCGGCGGGTGATGCACCGGGCGACGATTCTTGGGGATGTGCCGTTCTAACGCTTGGCGACAGATCGTTCCCACGCTCTGCGTGGGAACGCCTCCTGTGACGCTCTGCGTCACGACTTTAAAGCGGACGCCGAGCGTCCGGGGCTGCATTCCCACGCAGAGCGTGGGAACGATCAACCAGTGGTGTAAGGTTATTCAGCAGTGGACGGTTTTTCCCACAGGTTGATCCCACCTTCCTGCGCAAACCGATCAATCTCCGCCAGTTCTTGCGCACTGAAGCTCAAGTTCTTCAACGCCCCGACGTTCTCGATAATCTGTTCCGGCCGGCTTGCGCCGATCAGCGCACTGGTTACCCGTGGATCACGTAATGTCCACGCCAACGCCAACTGGGCCAGGCTCTGGCCACGGCGCTTGGCGATTTCATTCAGGCCGCGTACATGGGCGATGTTGGCTTCGGACAGGTGCTGGGCCTGCAACGAGCCACCACCCGGACGGTTCACCCGCGCATCGGCCGGTACGCCGTTGAGGTATTTATCGGTCAACAAACCCTGGGCCAGCGGCGTGAAGGCGATCACCCCGGCGCCGAGTTCTTCAGTGGTCTCCAGCAGGTCTTTTTCCACCCAACGGTTGAGCAGGTTATAGGCCGGCTGGTGGATCAACAGCGGCACTTTCCACTCTTTGAGCAGCGCCGCCATTTCGCGGGTTTTTACCCCGGAGTAAGACGAGATACCGATGTACAACGCCTTGCCTTGCTGCACGGCGGTGGCAAGGGCGCTGGCGGTCTCTTCCAGCGGCGTATCGGGGTCGAAACGGTGCGAATAGAAGATATCCACATAATCGACGCCCAGGCGTTGCAGGCTCTGGTCCAGGCTGGCCAACACGTATTTGCGCGAACCACCACCCTGGCCGTAAGGACCGGGCCACATGTCCCAACCGGCTTTGCTGGAAATGATTAATTCGTCGCGGTAATGCTTGAAGTCTTCGCGCAGCAAACGGCCGAAGTTGATCTCGGCGCTGCCATAGGGCGGGCCGTAGTTGTTAGCCAGGTCGAAGTGGTTGATGCCCAGGTCGAACGCCGTGCGCAGCAACGCGCGCTGGGTGTCGATCGGGGTGCTGTCGCCAAAGTTGTGCCACAACCCCAGGGACAGGGCTGGTAGCACCAATCCACTGCGGCCTACGCGGCGATAGGGAATAGATTCATAGCGGTTTTCGGCAGCAATGTACGTCATCGAATCCTCTCTTGATCTAGGGCAAATAAGGCCCGGGAATAAGCATATTCCCGGGCCTTTTAAGCAGCTGAATCGCTTAAGTCTGCCTCTTCCTTTTACAGCAAAGACCTACTTGAGAGGAACGCTATCAGCGCACCATGTGCAAGAACTGCAGATGGCGCTCGTACTGGTCGAGGATGTCATTGATGATCTGCTCCTTGGTGTAGCCCACCAGGTCATAGTCCTGGCTGCCCTCACTCAAGTGCACTTCGGCCCGATAGTAGCGGCGGTTGTTGATCTCTTTCTTACCGATGCCGCCCAAGGCGAACGACGGCGTGAAGTAGCCACGCATCTGCACCTGGTAGATGAACGGACGTTCTTCGCCATGGCCGATTTCGAGGCTGACACTGTCGTTGGACGGGTCGGGCTGGGTCACCACCGTAAGGCCCTTCTCGACAAACACGGCGGTCACTTCTTCAATCGCGGGGCGCACCGTGGTGTCGAGGAAACGGTACACCTCGTCACGCGACGGAAAATGCACGGCCTGGCTCAAGCGCTGGCGCCAGCCGCCTCGGCCTTTGCGCGAAGCGGAGATCGGTGCCAGGGAATGCAACTGCGCGATCTGCTTTTGCGACTCCAGGTAGAACGCCTTGTGCAGCCCCCACATCATCAGCAGCAGGATCAGCGAGAACGGCAGCGAGGTCAGTACCACCGCAGACTTGAGCGAGTCGATACTGCCAGCGAACAGCAACGCACTGGTGACTAGGGCGGTCATCGCGCCCCAGAACACACGCAGCCACTTCGGCCCGTCTTCATCCGCGTTGCCGCCTTTGGACGAGAGGGTGGAGAGCACCACAGTGCCGGAGTCAGCCGAGGTCACGAAGAATACAAAGCTGATGAACACCGTGACCGCGATCACGGTCTTGCTCCACGGGTAGGTTTCCAGCAGCAGGTAGAGGCTCATCGATGGGTCATCGATAGCCGACTGGCCCAGTGCAGCCATGCCATGGTTGAGCACCTGGTCGATGGCGCTATTACCGAAGATCGACATCCACGCCAGGGTGAAGCCCAGTGGAATCAGCAGCACGCCAAACACGAATTCGCGGATGGTACGACCACGGGAAATGCGCGCGATAAACAGGCCCACGAACGGCGACCATGCGATCCACCAGGCCCAGTAGAACACCGTCCAGCCGCCCAGCCAGTCGCTCGGCTCGTTGTAGGCATACACATCAAAACTCTTGGTGGGCAACGCGCCCAAATAGTCACCGATGTTCTGGATCAGGGTGTTGAGCAGGTGCTGGGTAGGCCCGGCGAACAACACGAACAGCAGCAGCGCACAGGCCAGCAGCATGTTGATGTCGGACATCACCCGCACGCCTTTGTCGACGCCGGCCACGGCCACGATGATCGCCGCGCCCATCATCAGGGTGATCAGGCCCACCTGGATCCACTGGGTATGGGCAATGCCAAACAGGTAGTCCAGGCCAGAGTTGAGGTGCAGTACGCCAAAGCCCATGTCGGCGCCCAGGCCGAACACCGTGGCAATGATGCCAAAGCCATCCACCGCATAACCGATAGGGCCATTGATGCGCTTGCCGATCAGCGGGTACAGCGCCGAGCGCAATGCCAGCGGCAGGTTATGCCGGTAGGCGAAATAGGCCAGGGCCATGCCGACAAACGCGAACACGCCCCAGCCATGCAGGCCCCAGTGCAGGAACAACACCTGCATGGCCTGGCGCGCCGCATCGGCGTTCATTGCTTCGCCCTGGGGCGGCTGCACCAGGTGCGTCAGCGGCTCCGAGACACAGAAGAAAAACAGCGTGATGCTGATCCCGGCGGCGAACAACATGCCGGCCCAGGACAGGTAACTGAATTCGGGCTCGTCGTGGTCGGCACCGAGTTTTATCTTGCCGTAGCCCGATAGCGCGGTGACCACCACGAAGACCAGATACAGGGTCATCGCCAGCATGTAGTACCAGCCGACCGTGTTGGCCGCCCAGTTTTGCGCCGCCAGCAGCCAGGCACCGGCCTGTTGCGGGATAGCGATGACCGTGATGCCAAACAGCAGGATGACGGTGGCGGCAAAATAGAAAACGGGCGCATTCATGCGCACCATGCCGCTGGAAGGGGTGGACGATGCACTCATGAACGATGCACCTCAAGGTTGCGGGATATGGCTGTAAAAAACGGACTCAGCAAAGGTAAGCCTCCTGTTGTGAGCGGGCAGCGAACCACCGGTTTAACTTGAACGAACGTTCAAGTTAAACATGAATAGGCGGTCTGGGACTAATCGCAAGGCTGAGTGGTAGGTGTTTCCTACACTAGCTCAGGGATTGGTATGACGGATGAAGAAGGCAAATCGTTCAGCGACCCCACGTTGAAATACATTCGAAATGTGGGAGCTGGCTTGCCTGCGATAGCGCTGGGTCAGCCACCCATCTGTTGACTGATACACCGCTATCGCAGGCAAGCCAGCTCCCACACTGACCGGCGTTTGGCTCAGGTATTACTTCTGCGCCCCATCATCATGCTGCAAATTCGCCTGGGTGATATTCGCCCCGGCCGGCACGCTGCGGGTCAGCCACACATTGCCGCCAATGGTCGAACCCTGGCCAATGGTGATCCGCCCCAGGATCGTCGCCCCGGCGTAAATCACCACATCATCTTCAACAATAGGGTGACGCGGGTGGCCTTTCTGCAATTGCCCATCTTCATCCGCCGGAAAGCGTTTGGCGCCCAGTGTCACGGCCTGGTAGATGCGCACGCGCTCGCCGATGATCGCCGTCTCGCCAATCACCACGCCTGTGCCGTGATCGATAAAGAAACTCGGGCCGATCTGTGCGCCGGGGTGGATATCAATGCCGGTGGCCGAGTGGGCGATTTCTGCACTGATCCGCGCCAACAGCGGCAGGCCGGCACGGTACAGGTGATGGGCCAGGCGATGGTGGATCACCGCCAGGATGCCCGGGTAGCACAACAGCACCTCATCCACACTGCGTGCGGCCGGGTCGCCGTGGTAGGCGGCCAGTACGTCGGTGTCCAGCAGGCTGCGCAAGGATGGCAAGGCCAGGGCGAAATCCTGGATCAGGCGAATGGCGTGGGCGTTGACTTCGCTGTCGTCCTCACCGCTCTGGCGCGCGGCATAGCGTAACTCCAGGCGCGCCTGGGCGAGCAAGGCGTTGAGCGCGACGTCGAGGGTGTGGCCCACGTAGAAGTCTTCGCTTTCTTCGCGCAGGTCCGCCGGGCCCAGGCGCATCGGAAACAGGGCGCCGCACAAGGCCTCAAGAATCTGTGCCACCGCCTCGCGGGACGGCAACTCGCGGCCACCATGCTCGCCACTCAAGCGCCCATTGCGCGTTCGCCACTGGTCGCGGGCGCCGCGCAGCTGGCTGACGATGGTCTGCAATTGCCAATGACTGGAACGCTCACTCACGGTATTCACTCCTGACGAAATGGCCATCACTTTACGGTATGCACCCAGGCAGCTCTTAAGAACCAATGGTGTGAACATAAGAACCTTTCGTCATAAGCGATTGACGGTTGCCCGATGAAAAGTGCCTGCCTATAGTCCCCCCATCACTCAGCCACCGTGCGTACCCATGATCAAACAACAGCTCGACCGTTTTAACCGTCTGGAACTACTGGGCAGTGCCACGGCCCTGGAAAAACTCGAGCGGCTGTCGGCTTGGCTGGGCAGGGACATCTACGTCAAACGCGATGACACCACGCCGCTGGCCATGGGCGGCAACAAGCTGCGCAAACTCGAATACCTGGCCGCCGACGCCATCGCTCAGGGCGCCGATACCCTGGTCACCGCCGGCGCGATCCAGTCCAACCATGTGCGCCAGACCGCCGCGCTGGCTGCCAAGCTCGGCCTGGGCTGTGTTGCCCTGCTGGAGAATCCTACCGGCACCGACGACCCCAACTACCTGGGCAACGGCAATCGCCTGCTGCTGGAGTTGTTCGACGCCAAAGTGGAGCTGGTGGAAAACCTCGACAACGCCGACGACCAACTCAACGCCCTCGCCGACCGCCTGCGCAGTAACGGCAAGAAGCCGTACTTGGTGCCTATAGGCGGTTCCAATGCACTCGGCGCGCTGGGCTACGTGCGCGCCGGGCTGGAGTTGGCCGCGCAGATTGAAGACAGCGGCATTGAATTTGCCGCCGTGGTGCTTGCCTCTGGCAGTGCCGGCACCCACAGCGGCCTGGCCCTGGCCTTGAGCGAAGCACTGCCGCAATTGCCGGTGATCGGCATCACGGTGTCGCGTACCGAGCAAGCGCAATTGCCCAAGGTGCAGGGCTTGGCCGAGCGCACTGCCGAGTTGCTCGGCGTGGCTATTCCGCAAGCCTTCAAGGTCACCCTGTGGGACGAGTATTTCGGGCCGCGTTATGGCGAGCCAAACGCTGGCACCCTCTCGGCGATCAAACTTTTGGCCAGCCAGGAAGGTCTGTTGCTGGACCCGGTGTATACCGGCAAGGCCATGGCCGGTTTGCTGGACGGCATCGGGCGCCAGCGCTTTGAAGAGGGGCCGATCATTTTCCTGCATACCGGTGGCGCGCCGGCATTGTTTGCTTATGACTCAGTTTTCAACTGATTGAATACGGTCGATGTGGGAGCTGGCCTGCCTGCGATTGCGGTGGGTCAGCCAGAAACTTGGCACTGACACACTGCAATCGCAGGCAAGCCAGCTCCCACACAAGCCGCGCATATTTCCAAAAAGAATATGAAATTGTATTTTTATTATTTTCAAGACTTAAAAACCCGCTTTATCATCGCGCCGAAGGCGAAGACGCGCTTCGCACTTTAGGGCAGGATACGACTACCGCGTCACCTGCTTCGCTCACCATAAAAACACAGGGGCTCTCCATGACTATTTCCGCATTTCGTCGCACGCTGTTGGTTGGCACTTTGGGCCTGGCGCTTGGCGCTGGCTGGCTGGGCCAGGCGGTTGCCGGCGAGCAGTTAAACACCATCAAAAAGGCCGGCGAGATCAAGATCGGCCTGGAAGGCACCTACCCACCGTTCAGCTTTGTCGATGAAAGCGGCAAGCTCAGCGGTTTCGAAGTGGAATTGTCCGAGGCACTGGCCAAGGAGCTGGGCGTCAAGGTCAAGCTGCAAGCCACGCCATGGGACGGCATCCTTGCCGCGCTGGAATCCAAGCGCCTGGACGCCGTGGTCAACCAGGTGACCATCTCCGAAGAGCGTAAGAAAAAATACGATTTCTCCAAGCCTTACACCGTGTCCGGCATCCAGGCGCTGGTGCTGAAAAAGAACGTCGACTCGATCAAGAAAGCCGACGACCTGGCCGGCAAGAAAGTGGGTGTGGGCCTGGGCACCAACTACGAACAATGGCTCAAGGACAGCCAGCCTAAAGCTATTATCAAGACCTACAACGACGACCCGACCAAGTTCCAGGATCTGCGCATCGGCCGCATCGACGCCATCCTGATCGACCGCCTGGCCGCGCTGGAATACGCCAAGAAAGCCCCCGACACCGCCGCTGCCGGTGACGCCTTCTCCCGTCAGGAATCCGGTATCGCCCTGCGCAAAGGCGAGCCTGAATTGCTCGACGCAGTCAACAAGGCTCTGGACAAACTGCGCGCCGACGGCACCTTGAAGACGCTGTCCGAGAAGTACTTCAACGCTGACGTCACTCAATAATGGAAGCAGGTTTCCAACTCGCGCTGGACTCCGCGCCCTTTCTGCTCAAGGGCGCGTACTACACGGTAATCCTCAGCCTCGGCGGGATGTTTTTCGGCCTGTTGCTGGGCTTCGGCCTGGCCTTGATGCGCCTCTCGCGCTTCAAGTTGCTGAGTTGGACGGCCCGGGTCTACGTGTCGTTCTTTCGTGGCACGCCGTTGCTGGTGCAGCTGTTCCTGATCTACTACGGCTTGCCGCAAGTGGGCATCGAGCTGGACCCTATCCCTGCTGCCATGATCGGCTTTTCGCTGAACATGGCTGCCTATGCGTGTGAAATCCTGCGGGCCGCCATCGCCTCCATCGAGCGTGGCCAGTGGGAAGCTGCTGCCAGTATCGGCATGACCCGTGCGCAGACGTTGCGCCGGGCCATCCTGCCCCAGGCGATGCGCACGGCGTTGCCGCCTTTGGGCAACAGCTTTATTTCACTGGTCAAGGACACGGCGCTGGCCGCCACCATCCAGGTGCCCGAGCTGTTCCGCCAGGCCCAACTGGTGTCGGCGCGTACCTTCGAAATTTTCACCATGTATCTGTCCGCGGCCCTGATCTACTGGATCCTGGCGAGCATCCTGGCGCATCTGCAAAATCGTCTGGAAGACCGGGTCAACCGGCATGACCTGGAGTCTTGAAGCATGATCGTGGTTGAAAAACTGACCAAACAATTCAATGGTCAGGTGGTGCTCAACGGCATCGACCTGGAGGTCAAGGAAGGCGAAGTGGTCGCCATCATCGGCCCCAGCGGTTCCGGCAAGACCACCTTCCTGCGCTGCCTGAACTTCCTCGAAGAACCCACCAGCGGCCGTATCAAGGTCGGTGACATCGAGATCGACAGCAGCAGGCCGCTCAACCAGCAACAGGGCCTGGTGCGACGCCTGCGCCAGCATGTGGGCTTTGTGTTCCAGAACTTCAACCTGTTCCCCCACCGCACCGCGCTGGAAAACGTCATCGAAGGCCCCATCGTGGTCAAGAAGATGCCACGGGAAGCGGCGGCCGAACTGGGGCGCAAGCTGCTGGCCAGGGTCGGCCTGGCGGGCAAGGAAGCGTCCTACCCAAGGCGGCTGTCCGGCGGCCAGCAACAGCGTGTGGCGATTGCCCGCGCATTGGCCATGGAGCCGGAGGTGATCCTGTTCGACGAACCCACCTCGGCCCTCGACCCGGAACTGGTGGGTGAAGTATTGGCGACCATTCGCAGCCTGGCCGAAGAAAACCGCACCATGGTCATCGTCACGCACGAGATGAGCTTTGCCCGTGATGTGGCCAACCGGGTGATCTTTTTCGACAAGGGCGTGATCGTCGAACAGGGCGAAGCCAAGGCGCTGTTTGCCAACCCCAGGGAAGAACGTACCAAGCAGTTCCTGAGCAAATTCCTCGCCCACTGATGTTCTGTGTGGGAGCTGGCTTGCCTGCGATGCAAGCGCCTCGGTGTAGCAGTCCAACCGGGGTGATCCTATCGCAGGCACGCCAGCTCCCACATAAGCGAGGCCCTACAGGGAGTCGCCATTCCACCCCGTAAAAGACCCCGCCGCCTGCCTCTTGAAATCCCCCTCCCCGTCAGACCCGTCTGAATCTCGCCAAACCCACCGTTTAGCCCTTTGCCTCCATTGACGCTCCTTGGCCAACCCTCTTATCTAGCGCCTTGAGGATTGGATCCTATCCCGGCTACTGACTGAATCGTGCCTTTCGACCCCCCTTGCGCCTGTTCGTCGAGGTTTCGGAACGATTGCTGCTGGCTGCACCAAGGAGATTACTTATGACACACACTCAAACCTCGGCCACGCTCCGTGCCCCAAGGCTGCCCCAGGCTATTGGAAACGGCATCAGCGCCCTGGCCTCCGCCCACTTACAGGTCGACATTTCACCCTACCCGAGCATGGAAGAAGGCGACCTGATCGAACTGTTCTGGAACAACTGCTTCGCCGCCTCGCGCAAGGTGACGGCGTGCAAGATTGGCACGTGCACCCACCTGTGCGTACCGCAGAGTTTTGTGCAGGACGGACCGGCACGCGTCTACTACCAGGTCTTGCAGATCGGCCATGGCCCGATGCGCTCGGCGGTGACCCTGGTGCGGGTCAAGACCAACTACCCCGGCGGTCAGCCTTCGCCGCGCCTGAACCCTGAAGGCAGCGATGAAAACCAGAACCTGGCGCCCGTGAACCTGCCCGAGACGATCCGCCGCCATGGCGTCAACAGCAGCCAGGTAAGGCGCGGCATTCCGCTGACCATCGAGCCTTACCTGAACATGAGCACGGGCGATGCCATCACCTTGCGCTGGGGCGATGTACGCCTGGACCTGCCCCGTATTCAGGCTCAAAGCGTCGGCCTGGCGGTGCAGGTGTGGGTGCCGCCCCACGTGATTGTCGAAGCCGGCGACGACTGCCGGTTGGAGGTCACCTACTGCATTCTCGATCGCGTGGGTAACAACTCCCGCTGGGCGCCCGCCCGCACGCTGCGCATCGCCGCCTGCACACCGCCCCGCCCAGCCTCGCCCGCGCCAGGCTATCAACCGCGTCGCTTCGGTTCACCCTGTGAACCGGGGTGACAGCCCTTCTATGCATATTCCTAAAAGTTAGTTTATTTAAATAATTAACACGCTTAGGGTATATGCACCGGACCACCGGACATTCCTGATTTTTCTGTTTATTTCATTGAATGCGAGGTCGGTATGGTCAGAATTACCCCGGTGCGCAACGCCAGGGCATTGCGTGCAGCCAAGGAGCGGCGCTGATGTCTAACTTGGCTCTAACATCCCCCCAGAGTGATGTGGACGTAGCTCCCCTGCTGTTGCCCGCCACGGTGCTGCGCAACGACGCCCAGGCGCTGAGCGCCGCCCACGAGCTGGCCCAGGCTGCGCGTGCGCAGGCCGCCCAGCGCGACCAGCAACGCAAACTGCCCTGGGCGCAGCTCGAACAGTTCACCCGCAGCGGCTTGGGCAGTATTTCCATTCCCCGCGAATACGGCGGCCCCCAGGTGTCGTTTGTGACCCTGGCCGAAGTCTTCGCGATCATCAGCGCGGCCGACCCGGCACTCGGGCAGATCCCGCAGAACCATTTCGGCATCTTGCACGTATTGCAGGGCACCGCCACCGAGCGTCAGAAAAAGCAGCTGTTCCAGAGCGTGCTCGACGGCTGGCGCATCGGCAACGGCGGCCCGGAACGCGGCACCAAAAATACTCTGGAGCTCAAGGCGCGCCTCACGGCCGAAGGCGACGGTTACGTGCTCAGCGGCCAGAAGTTCTACTCCACAGGCGCCCTGTTCGCTCACTGGGTGGCAATCAAGGCCCTGAACGATGACGGCAAGCAGGTCATGGCTTTTGTACGTCGCGGCAGCGAAGGGCTGCGCATCGTTGATGACTGGTCCGGCTTTGGCCAACGTACCACCGCCAGCGGCACCGTGCTGCTTGATCGCGTAGCGGTGGACCCGGACCTGGTCATCGACAACTGGCGCCTGGGCGAAAGCCCGAATATCCAAGGGGCCGTGTCGCAACTGATCCAGGCCGCCATCGACGCCGGCATCGCCCGGGGCGCCCTCGACGATGCCATCGCCTTCGTGCGTGAGCGTTCGCGCCCGTGGATCGACGCCAAGGTCGAGCGAGCCAGCGACGACCTGTATGTGATCGCCGATATCGGCAAGCTGAAGATCGAACTGCACGCCGCCGAAGCCCTGCTGCGCAAGGCAGGCCAGGTGCTTGACCAGGTCAGCGCCGCGCCGATCACCGCGCAATCCGCCGCCCACGCCTCGATTGCCGTGGCCGAAGCCAAGGTGCTGACCACCGAAGTGGCGTTACAAGTCACCGAGAAGCTCTTTGAGCTGGCGGGCAGCCGCGCCACCCTGGCCGAATTCAACCTTGACCGTCACTGGCGCAATGCCCGGGTTCACACCCTGCACGACCCGGTGCGCTGGAAGTACCACGCCATCGGCGCCTATCGGCTCAACGGCACCTTGCCGGCTCGTCATTCGTGGATTTAACCAACCAGAACACTTTTTCCACGAGCTTCTGGAGAAACTCATGACCCTTTCTCACCCCGTCGCGGTCATCACCAGCGACGAACAAGCGCTTATTGTCGCCAGCGATCTTGCTGAAGACTTGCGCCGCGACAGCGCCCAACGCGACCGCGAACGCCGCCTGCCGCTGCCCGAGCTGGACGGGTTTTCCCGCTCTGGCCTGTGGGGCATCAGCGTGCCCAAGGCCTACGGTGGCGCGGGCGTGTCCAACGTCACCCTGGCCAAGGTCATCGCACTGATCGCCCAGGCCGATGGCTCGTTGGGCCAGATTCCGCAAAACCATTTCTATGCCCTCGAAGTACTGCGGGTGAACGGCAGCCCCGAACAGCAGCAACGCCTGTACGCCGAGGTATTGGCTGGCCAACGCTTTGGCAACGCCTTGGCGGAGCTGGGCACCAAGACCGCCCATGACCGCATTACCAGCCTCACCCGCGACGGCGATGGTTTTCGCATCAACGGGCGCAAGTTCTACGCCACCGGCGCGATCTACGCCCAGCGCATCCCCACCTCGGTGGTGGATGCAAATGGCGTGCAGCAGCTGGCCTTCATACCGCGTGACAGCGAGGGGCTGACGGTGATCGATGACTGGAGCGGCTTCGGCCAGCGCACCACCGGCAGCGGCTCGGTAGTGTTCGACAACGTGTGGGTCGCGGCGCAAGACGTGGTGCCGTTCCAGAGCGCCTTCGAACGCCCGACTACTGTCGGCCCGCTGGCGCAGATCCTTCACGCAGCCATCGACACCGGCATCGCCCGCGCGGCCTTTGAGGATGCCTTGCATTTTGTGCGCACCAAGACCCGCCCGTGGATCGACGCCGGCAACGACAAGGCCACCGAAGACCCGCTGACACTCAAGAGCTTCGGCCACCTGAGCAGCCGCCTGCACGCCGCCGAAGCCTTGCTGGAACGCTCGGGTGAATTCCTCGACCGCGCCCAGGCCGACAGCAATGCCCAGACCGTCGCCGCAGCCTCCATCGCCGTTGCCGAAATACGCGCCCTGAGCACCGAGATTTCCCTGGCGGCCGGCAGCACCCTGTTCGAACTGGCCGGCAGCCAGGCGACCCTGGCCGAACACGGCCTGGACCGCCACTGGCGCAACGCCCGGGTGCACACCCTGCACGACCCGGTGCGCTGGAAATACCATGCGGTTGGCAACTACTACCTCAACGATGAAAACCCGCCGCTGCGGGGGACCATCTGATGAGCAAAAAAAAGATCCTGCTCAATGCTTTCAACATGAACTGCATCGGGCACATCAATCACGGTTTGTGGACTCATCCACGGGACAACTCGACCGAGTACAAGACCCTCGAATACTGGACTGAACTGGCGAAGATCCTGGAGCGCGGGTTGTTCGACGGTTTGTTCATCGCTGATATCGTCGGCGTGTATGACGTGTATCAGGACTCCATCGACGTGCCGCTCCAGGAGTCGATCCAGTTACCGGTCAACGACCCGTTGCTGCTGGTGTCGGCCATGGCCGCCGTTACCCAGCACCTTGGCTTCGGCCTTACCGCCAACCTCACCTATGAGCCGCCGTACCTGTTCGCCCGGCGCATGTCGACGCTGGATCACCTGAGCCGTGGCCGGGTGGGTTGGAACATTGTCACCGGCTACCTCGACAGCGCCGCCAAGGCCATGGGCCTTACCGAACAGGTCGAGCATGACCGGCGCTACGACCAGGCCGATGAATACCTGCAGGTGTTGTACAAGCTCTGGGAAGGCAGTTGGGAGGACGACGCGGTGCGCAACGATCGCCAAGCGCGGGTGTATGCGCAACCGGGCAAGGTGCACAAGGTAGAGCACCACGGCGAGTTCTATCAGGTGGAGGGTTACCACCTGTGCGAGCCCTCGCCCCAGCGCACGCCGGTGCTGTTCCAGGCCGGCAGTTCCGAGCGCGGCTTGCTGTTCGCCGGGCGGCATGCCGAGTGCGTGTTTATCAGCGGGCAGAACAAGGCCGCGACCAAGCGCCAGGTGGACAAGGTGCGCGCCAGCGCAGTGGAGGCTGGGCGCAACCCGGACGACATCAAGGTGTTCATGGGCCTGAACGTCATTGTGGGCGCCACTGAAGCGTTGGCCTGGAACAAGCACGCCGAGTACCTCAGCTACGCCAGCGCGGAAGCCGGCGTGGCGCACTTCTCGGCCTCGACCGGGATTGATTTTGCCCAGTACGCGTTGGACGAACCGATCCAGTACGTCAAGAGCAACGCGATCCAGTCGGCCACCCAGAACCTGCAGAACAACGACTGGACCCGGCGCAAATTGCTCGACCAGCACGCCTTGGGCGGGCGCTATATCACCCTGGTGGGCTCGCCTGAACAGGTGGCCGATGAGCTGGAATCCTGGATCAGCGAAACCGGGCTGGATGGTTTCAACCTGACGCGCATTGTGACGCCGGAGAGCTATGTGGATTTCATTGAGCTGGTGATACCGGAGTTACAACGACGGGGCTCGTACAAGACGGAATATGCGCAGGGAACGCTGCGGGAAAAAGTCTTTCACGACACGGCTCGCTTACCCAACCAACACACCGGCTCTACCTACCGCCACGTTGTTTGATCGTTCCCACGCTCCGCGGGGGAATGCCTCTTGGACGCTCTGCGTTCGCTTTGGGGACGCGGAGCGTCCCTGGCGGCATTACCACGCGGAGCGTGGGAACGATCTCGCTACCTAAGACCTTATGACTGGAAAACCACTATGAAAAAGACATTCTTAAACAACCCAGTCAAAGCACTGGCCCTGGCCTTCGGCTTATTCAGCTCGGCGGTATTCGCCGCCGACGCCCCGCTGAAAATCGGCACCACCGCCGCCTTCGCCATTCCGCTGGAAGCCGCCGTAGAAGAGGCCGGCAAGCAGGGCCTGAAGGTCGAACTGGTGGAGTTCACCGACTGGATCGCGCCCAACGTCAGCCTCGCCGCCGGCGATATCGACGTGAACTACTTTCAGCACATCCCCTTCCTGGAAAACGCCAAGGCCGCCGCCGGGTTTGACCTGGTGCCGTACGCGCCGGGCATCATCAACAACGTCGGGCTGTATTCGAAAAAATACAAAAGCTTCAACGAGCTGCCCGCAGGCGCCAGCGTGGCGATTGCCAACGACCCGATCAACAGCGGTCGCGGCCTGCAACTGCTGGCCAAGGCCGGGCTGATCACCCTCAAACCGGGCGTGGGCTACAAGGCCACAGAAGAAGACATCATCGCCAACCCGAAAAACATCAAGATCCTGCAAGTGGAAGCGGTGCAACTGGTGCGCGCCTATGACGACGCCGATCTGGTGCAGGGCTACCCGGCGTACATCCGCCTGTCCAAGACCTTCGATGCCGAGTCGGCACTGCTGTTCGACGGCCTCGATCATCCGGAATACGTGATTCAGTTCGTCATCCAGCCCAAGAGCAAAACCGACCCACGGGTGATCAAGTTCGTCGATATCTACCAGCACTCGCCGGTGGTGCGTGCGGCCTTGGACAAGTCCCTCGGCAAGCTCTATCAGGTTGGCTGGGAAGCTAAACCATGAGTGCCGCCAACGCCCGATTGCACGATCTGGCCCCTGCGCCCAGCCACGCGGAACAGACTGAACTGCACCCGGACTTGAACCGCGCCCATGTGCGGTTCATCAACCTGGGCAAAACCTATGACGGCACGGTGCATGCGCTGCAAGGCATTGACCTGGCGATCCAGCGGGGCGAAGTGTTCGGCATCATCGGCCGCAGCGGCGCCGGCAAGTCATCGCTGATCCGCACCATCAATCGCCTGGAACAACCCAGCAGCGGACGGGTGCTGATCGACCAGGTGGACATCGGCAGCTTCGATGAAGACCATCTGGTGGCGCTGCGGCGACGCATCGGCATGATCTTCCAGCACTTCAACCTGATGTCGGCCAAGACCGTGTGGCAGAACGTCGAGTTGCCGCTCAAGGTCGCCGGTGTGCCCCAGGCACAACGCGCGCGAAAGGTGCATGAACTGCTGGAGCTGGTAGGCCTGCAAGACAAACACAAGGCGTACCCGGCGCAGCTGTCCGGCGGGCAGAAGCAGCGCGTCGGCATCGCCCGCGCGCTGGTGCACGACCCCCAGATTCTGCTGTGCGACGAAGCCACCTCGGCCCTCGACCCGGAAACCACCCAGTCGATCCTCGGCCTGCTGCGCGAGATCAACCAGCGCCTGGGCCTGACCATCGTGCTGATCACCCATGAGATGGCGGTGATCCGCGACATCTGCGACCGCGTAGTGGTGCTGGAGCACGGGCGTATCGTCGAGCAAGGCCCGGTGTGGCAGGTGTTTGGCGATCCGCAACATGAGGTCAGCAAGACCCTGCTCGCACCGCTGCAACACGGCTTGCCGCCAGAGTTGCAACGCCGCCTGCAACCCACGCCAGCCTCGGCCGACGCCGCACTGGTGCTGCGCCTGCAGTTCACCGGCAGCGAAACCCTGGAGCCAGACCTCGCGGCGCTGTTCAGTGCCCTCGGCGGCCGTGTGCGTTTACTACAAGGGGGCGTGGAACGCATCCAGGGGCATGCCTTGGGGCAACTGCTGCTGGCGGTGAATGGATCGCCGCACAACGCCGAAGAACTGCGCAAACGCGCGGCCAACTGGGCACAACAGGTGGAGGTGCTGGGCTATGTGGTTTGATCGTTTAGTGCAGGGGGCCATCGACACCTTGTTGATGGTGGGGGTGTCATCGCTGATCGCGCTGCTGGTGGGCATTCCGCTGGCGGTATTCCTGGTCACCAGTGACAAGGGCGGCATCTACCAGGCACCGGCGCTAAACCGCGTGCTGGGAGCGTTCGTGAATCTGTTCCGCTCCATTCCGTTTCTGATCCTAATGGTGGCGCTCATCCCGTTCACGCGCCTGATCGTCGGCACCACCTATGGCGTCTGGGCGGCAGTGGTACCGCTGACCATCGCCGCCACGCCGTTCTTTGCACGCATCGCTGAAGTGAGCCTGCGCGAGGTCGACCATGGCCTGATCGAAGCCGCGCAGGCCATGGGTTGCCGCCGTTGGCACATCATCTGGCATGTGCTGTTGCCAGAGGCGTTGCCCGGCATCGTCGGCGGCTTCACGATCACCCTGGTGACCATGATCAATTCATCGGCCATGGCCGGAGCAATCGGCGCCGGTGGCCTGGGCGATATTGCCTACCGCTATGGCTACCAGCGCTTCGATACGCAGATCATGCTCACTGTGATTGTGTTGCTGGTGGTGCTGGTGGCGGTGATCCAACTGAGTGGGGATAGGTTGGCGCGGGTGTTGAACAAGCGCTGACGTCACGGGCACTCATCCAGTTGGGCAACACTGGCACGGGGCACGAAGGTGATGGTTTTTTCCTTGGCCTGCCAGGGCCGCACGATATAGCTGCCATCCGAGTCGGCCATCACTCGCAGTTTTACGCTGCGCTTGGGGTTGTCGGCGTCTACCAGCGCGCCGGGAACCTGGGCCTGCGCCGTCCAGGTCATCAACGTACAAACGCGCCCTCCCGAGGCGGATCCTTGCAGCGGCAGGCCGCCCAACTTGGCCCCACTCGCCGGGATCAGCCCGAGTAAAACGATGAGCGCAAAGGCCACCAATGAGGCGAACGCCACCGGGTTTTTCTGGACGCGCATACGCACCACCAGGCAGGCGGCGCTTCCCTGGATCAGGAACAACACGGCCATTTCGGCAGCCATGAACGGCGCAAAGAACACGGCGCTGTCGGAGTACTCGCTGAAGGCGCGGGAGACCGGCACCGTCACCATCAGAATGACCACCATTTGAACCACCCCGGCGCCAGCACTGGCCAGCCAGAACTCGCCGGACAACTCACGCAGGGCAACATGGGCGGGGCGCGCACGAATAATGATGCCGACATAGGCCACTACCGCCGCCATGATCGCTACGATCCAACTGAACGTCAGCAAAAACCCACTTTCGGCGTTCACGGACAGGTATACGGCGGACATCCAGAACACAAACATCACCAACAGGCTGGCCGCCCAATGTCCCAGTAACCTCCTGTGCTGGGCCGTCTCTTGCGGCGACTGCGGGCTGAGATTGAGTTGATCACTCAGACGCACACCTGTGCCGTTCAGGCGTGTGAACAAGATGAACGTGGGCACCAGGATCGATGCACCCATCATGCCGATCACAAATACCAACATGGCGAACATCGCTGGCAATGCGGTGAACGCCGACGCCGACAAGATACTCAGCGGCACCTTTTCCATCTGGATGTACTGGTACAGGTACAGGCCTGCCACCGAGAGAATCCCCACCGTCAGCGGCCAGGCACGCTCATTGAGCCAGAACAGCCCATTGCTCAATCTCGTGGCGTATTGGTCGACCTTGTTCGGCGCGGTGTGGTTGCCAACGGTGGGACGTTTTTCCTCTTCCATGGATGTATAACCCTCTGCAAATGAGGGCCAAATCTTACCCATAATTTCCCGTGGCGGTCTGTCGGATGCGCGCACTGCGACTGCCGTGAAGTGCCCTACAGCGGATACACGGTTTTCAACTCAAGAGTGGGCCGGGGTATAGTCCAGCCACCTCAGCCGCAGCCGTGCGCCATGCCATGAAACTTGCTCCCGACGACCTCAACCAGATCACCTCCACCACCCTGGGCCATTACAACAAGGTGGCCGAAGACTTCCGTGAAGGCACCCGCGATCACGATGTGAGCCAGAACATCGACGCGCTGCTGCGGCATATCCAGGGCACGCCGCCGTTCACTGTGCTGGATTTCGGCTGTGGGCCAGGGCGGGATTTGCAGACGTTTACGCGCATGGGGCATATCGCCGTGGGCCTGGATGGCTCCGAACGTTTTGCGCAGATGGCCCGCGAAGACAGCGGCTGTGAGGTGCTGCAGCAGGACTTTCTCAAGCTGGACCTGCCCGCCGACCGCTTCGATGGCGTGTTTGCCAATGCGGTGCTGTTTCATATTCCCAAGCAGGAGTTGCCCCGAGTGCTCAAAGAGCTGCACGGCGCGTTGAAGCCTGGGGGCGTGCTGTTCAGCTCGAACCCTCGGGGCGAGAACCAGGAGGGCTGGAATGGGCCGAGGTATGGCTCTTATCACGATCTGCAGGCCTGGCGGGCCTTGCTGACCGCAGCCGGGTTTGAAGAGTTGGAGCACTACTACCGGCCGGCCGGGTTGCCGCGGGAACAGCAGCCTTGGTTGGCGAGTGTATGGCGTAAGATTTAGTGCTGCATCGCCTGTACCTGCCTCATCGCAGGCAAGCCAGCTCCCACCTTTGGAATGCATTCCCTTGTGGGAGCCGGGCTTGCCCGCGATGACGCCGTAACGGGCAGCGTTATTTCACCTGATACACCACCGGCTCCCACCTTTGGAATGCATTACCCTGTGGGAGCCGGGCTTGCCCGCGATGACGCCGTAACGGGCAGCGTTATTTCACCTGATACACCACCGGCTCCCACCTTTGGAATGCATTCCCTTGTGGGAGCCGGGCTTGCCCGCGATGGCGCCGTAACGGGCAGCGTTATTTCACCTGATACACCACCGGCTCCTCCCCCTCCACAAGCACCGTCACACTGCGCCCGGCATACCCCTGTTTATCCACCGCCGAGAAATTCGCCACCAACCGCGTCCCGTCTGCGAAGGTGGTTTGCTGCAGCTGCTTGTCCACCGTCAGCCAGCGGAAATCCGTCATTTCCTGGGTTGCCAGGCGCTGGTGCAACGGCCGGAAAAAGCGGTCCTGGCGCTGAACAATCGGCAGCCGCGCCTTGAGCGTCGCCGCACTGAGGTGGTACAGCGGCGGCACGTTGTAGAGCAGTTGGGTCAGCTCATTGTCGCCCTGCACATTGCTCAGTTTGAGGCTGTCGAACAGCCAATGATGGGTGGTGATCACCGAGCCGTGGAACACCGCCTGATACAACGGCACGCGCATCGTCGGTTCGAAATACAGCGTGCGAAACGGCTCCTTCAACGGCACCGATTTGAAGAACACCGCCGGTTGCTCCGTGGGGTACCAGTTGCCTACGAAGTACGGCGACTGCGGGTCCTGGGTCATCTCGCGGTCACCCCAGCCGATCACCGGGGTCTGCATGCCGTGGGCAAACAGGATGCCTTGGGCAGTGATCGCGTTGCCGTCTTCGGAGCCTGTGACCAGCTTCGGCACGGTATTGATCCAGCGGGAAGCATCGATATTGCCTTCGGCGTTTTGTGCCTGAGTCATGCTGGCGTTGCTGCGATAGCTGTCGAACAACATGCTGGTGGCGTAGGCATCGAGAAACCAGGCATTGAAGCCAGCCTTGGCGTGTACTGCCTTCACCCGTGCCTCCAGCAGCGGCCGCACACAACGTGGATCCGTGTAGTGGCCGGACTTCTGGAAACCGGTTTTCAGCTTGCCGTCTTTCAACACGATCGCGCAGTCGCGGTAGGCCTTGGCGCCCAGGTGGGCAGTGGTCCAATCGGGGTTTTCCGTGGCGGACAGGGCCGTTTCGTAGGAGTCGTAAGGCGCCATCAGAAAACCGGCTTCCACCCCCGCGCGAATCGCTTCGGGATGCCAGAGGCCACCCTCCCAACCTTCGCCCAAGGTCAGCAGCAGACGCTGCAGCCCGGCGTCGCGCAGGGTTTGAATGGTGCTACTGCCCCAGGTCTGCGGGCTGTCACTCAAGGCTCCCGTAAAGTCCACGGCCAGTTCACTGCGCAGCTCACCATAACGGGCGGCAAGGCGGGTCATGTCTGGCTCTTGCACTTGCCAGGCCTGCCGGGCCTTGGTGTTGATCGCCGCGTTGAGGCCGCGCAGGAGCACGGTTTGTTCATAGCGATTCAGTGCAGCGGACTGCGCCAGCAGCTGTGCGCTCTCTTTGTCCATCAGGCTCTTGAGTTCATGGCTGCGCAGCCGTTGGATCAGTCTTGGCCAATCACGCACATCGCCCAAAGCCAGCAGGCCATTGTCCCAGAGGTACACATGGCTGGCGCCCAGCAGTTTCTGGGCTTCGGGTGTTTGCCGCAGTTTGTCCGCCAACGGCTCATAGCGGCCCTGCTCCAGCAGCCACTGGCGGTAGCGCTTGGCACCAGCCAATGGGTCGGCATCGCCCAGGTACAGCCGCAGCGTCATCGGCGCATCAGGCGCCAGCGAGGTGAATTCATGGGCCGCGGAGAGCGCCAGGCCGTTGCCGTCGGCTTGCCATTGCAGGCGGTTGTTGTAGGGGTTGGTCAACAGCCAGCTCAAGGTGAAGCCACCGTGATCCACGCCCCACAGCGGCAGGCTCAGGTCTTGGGTGGTATTGAACTCGCCCCGCTCCAGCAGAAACGTCTTCCAGATGGCATTGCCGGCAGGCACGTAATGCCCCTCGGCCAAGGGCCAGATCAACCCTCGCCCCATGGCCTCGGCAGGCTGACGCAGCAGGGCCAGCTCACCGGGCTCGCGGGCGTTGATGGTCAAGGCCAGGTCGCGCTGTTGCAGGCGGGCGGTCAGGCGATAGGCGCCGTTGTCCCATTGCCAAGTGGCTTGATCAGGCGTGTTCTGCAATTGGCTGACGGCATGCGAGGCCACACCACTGGATGCCTGCACTGAAGCCTGGCCTGCGGGTGTCACGCGCAGCGCCAGGGTGGCGGGGTCGAGTTCGACGCGCCACAAGGCATTTTCCAGTACGGTGGCGGCGAAGGCAGACGGTGCAAGGAGCAACGCGCAAAACAGCAAGGTGAAACGCAGGCACTGCATGAGTATCGACCTGGGTTTGGAATGAGGACCAGAGGGTACAACATGCAGTAGCGAGCCAGGACGACAGGGGGATTTTTCAGAAACTTCACACAGTCTCAACCAGAATGAAGATCCAAATGTGGGAGCTGGCTTGCCTGCGAAAGCGACAGTTGAGTCACAGATGCAGCGACTGATACACCGCCTTCGCGGGCAAGCCCGCTCCCACAGGGGGTTTGCGCTTAACCGGCAGCCCCCTCTCTCAGTGTTAATCCTGTTGTGGCTGATGTTCGTGTTTCGGCTCGCGGATCTTGTACCAGGCCACATACAGCGCCGGCAGAAACAGCAACGTCAGTAACGTCGCAATGATGATCCCGCCAATCATCGCGTAGGCCATCGGCCCCCAGAACACTTCCCGCGCAATCGGGATCATGCCCAGGCTCGCGGCGGCGGCCGTCAGCAGAATCGGCCGACGCCGGTGTTCGGTCGCTTCCACCACCGCGTCCCACGGCGTGTAGCCGGCCTCTTCGTACTCGTGGATCTGTGTGACCAGAATCACCGAGTTGCGGATGATGATGCCGATCAGCGCCAGGATCCCCAGGATCGCCACAAAGCCCATGGGCGTGCCCGTGGGGATCAACGCCAGCACCACGCCGATCAGCCCCAGTGGCGCAACGCTGGCCACCAGGAACATCTTCTGCACGCTGTGCAACTGAATCATCAGGAACGTGGCCATCAGGAACAACATCAACGGCACCACGCTGGCAATCGGGCCCTGGGCCTTGCCACTTTCTTCCACGGTACCGCCGGTGGCGACTTTGTAGCCCACCGGCAAGCCTTCGTTGAATTTCTCGATGGTCGGCGCCAACTGCTTGACCAGGTCGGTCGGCTGCATCTCATCGCGCACCGCGGCCTTGATGGTAATCGTCGGCTTGCGGTCACGACGCCACACCAGCGGCTGCTCCAGTTCGTAACGCACCGTGGCAAAGGCCAGCAATGGAATCGAGGTGCCATTGGGCGTAACAATCTGCAGATTCTGCAAGGTTTCCGGCGTACCGCGCTCGGCATCCTCGGCGCGGCCGACCACGTTGATCAGGTAGATATCGTCGTGCACCTGGGTCACCGCCGCGCCGCTGACCACGCTGTTCATCAACTGCGCCACGTCTTCCGACGAAAGCCCCAGTTGCCGCGCCTTGTCCTGGGCGATGTCGACGCGCAGCACTTTGCCCGGCTCGTTCCAGTCGTAGATGATCTCGCCCAGGTGGGTGTTCTGATCCAGCAAGGTCGCCAGTTCAATGGCGTGCTTGCGCACCTGATCGGTGTCTTTACCAGAGACGCGGTACTGGATCGGCCGCCCGACCGGCGGGCCCATTTCCAGCGGCTGCACGTAGCTGCCGATACCGACAAAATCATCGCGCAAGCGTTTCTGCAATCGAGCGATCAGGGCGCCACGCTCTTCCAGGCCCTTGCTCACAATCACCAGCTGCGCGTAGTACGGGTTCTCCAGTTGCTGGTCCAGCGGCAGGTAGAAACGAATCGCGCCCTGGCCGATGTAGGTGCTCCAACGGGCGATATCCGGGTCGTCCTTGATGATCGCTTCGAGGCGGTCTACCGCCTTGCGCGTCTCGTTGATCGAGGCGTTTTGCGGCAGGTTCAGGTCGACGAGAATTTCCGGACGGTCCGACGACGGGAAGAACTGGTTCTGCACAAATTGCATGGAAAATACCGAGGCCACGAACAGCGCCACGGTGATGCCAATCGCCCACCAGCGGTTGCGCATGGCCCACAGCATGCCGCCATTGAAGGCACGGCCAATGCGCCCTGGCTCGGCGTTGTGCGGTTTCACATTGGCGCTGAGGATATGCACGCCGATCACCGGCGCAAACAGCACCGCCACCACCCACGACACCAGCATCGCCACGGCAATCACCGCGAACAGGGTAAAGGTGTACTCGCCTGCCGAACTGGCGTTGAGGCCAATCGGCACGAAACCGGCCACGGTCACCAGCGTGCCGGTGAGCATCGGGAACGCCGTGGAGGTATAGGCGTAAGTCGCCGCCTGTTCCTTGGTTTCGCCTTTTTCCAGGCGCGTGATCATCATCTCCACCGTGATCATCGCGTCATCCACCAGCAGGCCGAGGGCGATGATCAACGCGCCCAGCGACACGCGCTGCATGGTGATGCCGCTGTATTCCATGAACACGAATACCAGCGCCAGCACCAACGGAATCGAGCACGCCACCACCAACCCGGCGCGCATGCCGAGGCTGATAAAGCTCACCACCAGCACGATGATCACCGCCTCGAACAATGCGCTGGTGAAGCCGCCGACCGCCTCTTCCACCACTTCGGCCTGGTCGGACACCTTGTGCACGCCGACGCCCACCGGCAGGTCGGCGGTCAGCTCGTCCATGCGCCCGTGCAGGGCCTTACCGAACGACTGGATATTGCCGCCCTTCTGCATGGCGATGGCCAAGCCAATCGCCGGTTTGCCGTTGAAGCGAAACATCGGCCGCGCCGGGTCCACATAACCACGGCTGATGTCGGCAATATCCGCCAGCCGGTAGAAACGGTCATTGAGGCGCAGGTTGACGTTGGCCAGGTCTTTCTCCGAGGCGAACTGCCCGGAGGTGCGCACGGAGATGCGTTCCGGCCCGGCCTCGATCACCCCGGCGGGGGTCACGGCGTTTTGCGATTGCAGGCTTTGCACGACCTGGCGCTGATCAATCCCCAGGGCCGCGAGTTTGCGCGTGGAGAAATTCAGGTAAATCACTTCGTCCTGCTGGCCGATCATCTCGACCTTGCCCAGCCCTGGCACCGAGCGGATTTCGGCGCGCACCTGTTCCACGTAGTCACGCAACTGGCGCATCGACAGGCCATCGCCGGTAAAGGCATACACCGAGCCGAACACGTCACCGAACTCATCGTTGAACGATGGCCCCTGCAAGCCCTGGGGGAAGGTCCCACGAATGTCATCGATCTTTTTGCGGACCTGGTACCAGATCTCCGGGATGGCCTTGGCACTGGTGGTGTCCTTGAGGAACACGAACACCGTGGACTCGCCGGGCCGGGTGTAGCTTTTCACATAGTCGAGAGAGTCGAGTTCCTCGAGTTTTTTCTCAATACGGTCGGTGACCTGCTTGAGGGTTTCTTCCTGGGTCGCGCCCGGCCAGCGGGTCTGGATCACCATGGTCTTGATGGTGAACGACGGGTCTTCTTCACGGCCCAGGTTCATGTACGAGAACACGCCCATCAGCAGCGCGACGAACATCAGGTACCAGACGAAGGACTGATGCTTGAGGGCCCAGTCGGATAAGTTGAAGCTCCCTTTCATCGCGGGCTGTCCTCGTCGATTTTGACTTTTTGCCCAGGTTTCAGGCTGTTCACGCCGGCGGTGACAATGCGCTCGCCGGGTTTGACGCTGCCATTGAGCAAGGCGCTGCGGGCATCACGGCTGATAACCGTGACCTCGCGGGGTTGCACGGTCTGGCTCTGGGTGTCGAGCAGCCAGATACGGGTCTTGCCGTCCACTTCCTGCAAGGCGCTCAGGGGCAGTTCGATACGCGGGGCGATGGCGGTGCTCAACGTCACGCTGATTGCCGTGCCCAGGCGGAACGCGGGCGGGGTTTCGGCCAGGCTCAGGCGTGCGCGACGGGTGCGCGTGGCGCTTTGGGCCTGAGGCTCGATCTCACGCACCACGGCGGTGGTGTGCACGCTGGGGTCCAGTTGCCCGGCGACCAGGAACACCACATCGGCAGGCAAGCGTTCAGCCAGGCCGGCGGGCAGGTCGATCACCGCTTCCTTGATGTCCGGACGGGCCAGGGTCACCACCTGCTGGCCGGCGCTGACCACTTGGCCGGCCTCAGCGTTCCAGGCAGTGACGATGCCGGCATGGTCGGTGCGCAGTTCGGCGTAGTTGAGTTGGTCCTTGGCCTGGTTGACCGAGGCACGGGCCTGGTCAAGGGTCGCCTGGGTGGTTTTCAGGTCGGTCTGGGCCACATCCAGCTGAGCCTGGGCGCCGACGCCACGGTTGAACAGTTCCTGTTGCCGCCGAGCGTTGGCCTGGGCGTTGATGAACTGCGCCTGTACGCGCGCCAGGTCGCCCTGGGCAGCGCGTAATTGGTTCTGCTGGTCGGTGGGGTCAAGCACGGCGAGCAAGGCGCCCTTCTCCACCTCGGCGCCGACATCCACGGCGCGACGGGCGATGCGGCCGGGCACACGGAAACCCAGGTTGCTTTCATAGCGGGCCTGGATGGTGCCGGCGAAACGACCCAGGTTTTCCTGGTCTTCGGCCCTCACTTCCATGGACAGCACCGGGCGTAAGGGTTCGGGCGGCGCCTCTTCCTTGGAGCAGGCCATCAGCAACAGGCTGGCGGCGACAATGAGCGTCAATTGCTTCATGGCTGCGCTCCGGGTTGGGCGATCTCGACGACCATGCCGGGGTGCAGCAATTGCCCACCGGCTATCACGACTTTTTCACCGCCTTTGAGACCCTCGCCGATGATCACTTTGCCGGTGAGGTAGCGCGCCACGGTGACCTTGTGCAACTGCACCTTGCCTTCACCGTCCACCAGCCACACGGCCGGCTCGCTGAGGTCTTTGGTCAGGGCCGACCAAGGCAGCTCGATGCTCGCCTTGGCCGGGCCATTGGCGGTGGCACTCACCACCGACCCCAGCTCCATACCCTTGGGCAGGCTTTGCAGGGCGATCTTCACCTGGACAGTGCCGGTATTGGCGGCCACGGCGGGCGTGACTTCGCGGACTTTGCCCACGGCCTTGATGCTCGGGTTGTCCAGCAGGCTCACCGTAATCGGCGCGTCGGGGGGCGGCTCCACCAGCAGGGACTCATACACGTTGAACACGGCGTCACGCTCGCCATCGCGGGCCAGGCTGAAGATCGGCACGGTGGCTTGTACCACTTGGCCGACTTCGGCTTGGCGAGCCGTGATGATCCCCGGGGCATCGGCGATCAACGCGGTGTAGCCCAACTGTTCGCGTGCATTGGCCAACTGCGCCTGGGCAGCGGCCAGGGCACTTTGACTGCTGCGCAGCGCGGCCTGGGCGGCGTCGTATTCGCTGCGGCTGGTATAGCCTTTGGGCAAGAGTTTTTCCTGGCGCACGAAGGCGGCGGCGGTCTGCTTGACCCGCGCCTGCTCGGCCACAACCTGGGCCTGGGCCGAATCGACGTTGGTTTGCAGGTCCTTGGGGTCGAGCTTGGCCAAGACTTGCCTGGCCGTGACGCGGTCGCCTACGTCGACCATGCGCTGGATGATCTTGCCACCCACGCGAAAGGACAGATCGGTTTGCACGCGCGCCTGGATATCGCCGGTCAGCGTGACCGCCGCGGCAAAATCCGCTGACTGCACGGTTTGCACGAATACCCGCGAATGCTGCTTGGGCTCGGCTTTGTCCTGGCCACAGCCGCTGAGCAGCGCCAGGAGGCCAAGGCTGAAAATAAATGTCGAGGTGCGACCGCCCATGCAGGCTCCTTTTGCGTGATGCCGACGTTCAAGTGTGTATGCGACTGTGAGCTTAGATCAGGGTTCCTTATCTGCATGGAGGATCCCATACTCCAATGGTTCCCATGCTGACTAATTACACATGCTTAAAACCCTCGCGGTGGCCAATTACCGCTCGATCAACAAATTGGTGGTGCCCCTGGACCGGCTGAACCTGGTGACCGGGCCCAATGGCAGCGGCAAATCCAACCTGTATCGCGCCCTGCGCCTATTGGCCGAAACCGCCCAGGGCGGGGTGATCAATGCGCTGGCCCGCGAAGGCGGGCTGGATTCGACCTTCTGGGCCGGGCCGGAAACCATCAGCCGGCGCATGCGCAATCGCGAAGTACCGGTCGAATCTACTGTGCGCCAGGGCGTCAAACGCCTGCGCCTGGGGTTTGCCGCAGAGGATTTCAGCTACGCGATCTCTTTGGGCTTACCCGAAAAAACCCTCTCGGCCTTCAAACTGGACCCCGAAGTAAAAAAGGAGTGCATCTGGGCCGGCCACGTCTACCGTCCGGCCAGCCTGCTGGTGCAGCGCTCAGGGCCGATGGTGCGTGCCCGCGAAGGCCGTGCGTGGGATGTGCTGGCGCATCACACACCGAACTACCACAGCCTGTTCGATCAGGTCGGCAGCCTGCGTGGCTCGCCGGAAGTGCTGCTGTTGCGTGAAAGCATTCGTGGCTGGCGCTTTTACGATCACTTTCGCAGCGACGTGGACGCGCCAGTGCGCCAGCCACAGTTGGGCACGCGCACGCCGGTGTTGCACCACGACGGCCGCGATCTGGCGGCCGCGTTGCAGACCATCCGCGAGATTGGCGATCCCGAGGCGCTGCAACGCGCCGTGAGCGATGCATTTCCGGGCGCGCGTCTGCACATTGAACCGTTGCAGGGCGGACGCTTTGCCATCGAGTTCTATCAGGAAGGCTTGCTGCGACCGTTGTCGGCGGCGGAGCTGTCGGACGGCACCCTGCGCTACCTGCTGCTGATCGCCGCGCTGCTGACCCCTCGGCCACCGACCATGATGGTGCTGAACGAGCCGGAGACCAGCTTGCATCCGGACCTGTTGCCGGCACTGGCCCGCTTGATTATCCAGGCGTCGAAGCAGTGCCAGGTATGGGTGGTGAGCCATGCCAGCCGCTTGATTGCGGCGTTGCAGCAGGATGAGGGGTGTAACTCGATTGTGTTGGAGAAGGTGTTGGGGGAAACGCGAATTGTGGGGCAAGGGATGCTGGATGGGCCGGCCTGGCATTGGCCGGAGTAGGCGGTGACTGCACTGGCCTCACCGGGGGCAAGCCCCCTCCCACATTTTGATGTGTGAATACATTCAAAGGTGGGAGCTGGCTTGCCTGCGATAGCTATCTCAGCCCTGCCACTTACCGCCTTCAACAATCACACTCTCAGGCTTGGTGTCATCGCTCAGCTCTTTACGCACATATTGGTCATAAAGCTTGAGCAGGAATTTCTCCTCCCCCAACTTCGCCAGCTCAGCGTTCACCCAGTCACGCAGCTCGATATTGCCCTTCTTCACCGCCGGGGCAATGGGTGCTTCATCACCGAGCTTCTCTTCCAGCACGCGGTAGCCAGGGTTCTGCTTGGCCCAACTGAACAGCACCAGGTTGTCTTGCGCATAGGCATCCCCACGGCCAGCCGACAGCGCCTGCAGCGACTCGGAGTTCTTCTCGAACTTGAGCAGCTTCCAGTCCGGATGGTTCTTGGTCAGCCAGATATCCGCCGTGGTGCCGGTGGTGACGATGGTCGTGCGGGTTGCCAGGTCATCCAGGCTTTTGACGGCGCTGTCATTCGGCACCAGAGCCTGCACCGCCACTTTCAGATTGGGGTTGGTGAAGTCCACCGCGTCCTTGCGTTCAGGCGTCACGGTCATGTTGGCGAGAATCAGGTCGACCTTGTCGCTTTGCAGGAAGGGAATGCGGCTGGCCGGTTCCACGGCGACAAACTCCACCTTGTTTTCATCGCCCAGCAGGTCCTTGGCGAATTGCCGGCCGATGTCGGTATCGAAGCCGACATAACGACCCGCTTCGTCCACAAAGCCGAATGGCGGTTTATCGGTAAACACGCCGACAATCAGCTTGTCCCGCGCTTTGATTTTGTCGATGTAGCTCACAGCCGCAGGTTTTACCGGCTCTTCGGCCTTTTTATCGCAGCCGGCCAGCAAGGCGACGGCAAACAGTGGCAGCAGTAACTTTTTCATATCAGCTCCAGTTCCTTGATCTTTTTGGGCAGTGTTGAAACAAAGGAGAACTTCTCCAGGAACTGCTGCGCGCGTGCGGTCTGCGGGTTCGTAAAGAATGCCTCGGGGGTGTTGTGTTCGAGGATGCGACCGGCCTCCATGAACACCACGCGGTCGGCGACGGCGCGGGCGAAGGCCATTTCGTGGGTGACGATCAGCAGGGTCATGCCATCGCGGGCCAAGTCCTGGATCACTTCCAGCACTTCCTTGACCATCTCCGGGTCGAGGGCCGCGGTGACTTCGTCAAACAGCATGACCTGAGGGTTCATGCACAACGAGCGGACGATGGCGATGCGTTGTTGCTGGCCACCGGAAAGCTGGCGTGGGAAGGCGTCGCGCTTGTCGGCAAGGCCCACGCGCTCCAGCAATTTTTCCGCCTGCTCACGGGCTTCACGCGGGTCGCGCTTTTGCACTTTCAGCGGGCCGAGCAGGATGTTGTCGAGCACGCTCATGTGCGGGAACAGGTGGTAGCTCTGGAACACCATGCCAATGTCCTGGCGTACCTGGCGCCAGTCGGTGGTTTTATCCAGCAGCTCTTTGCCGGCAAAGCGCAGGCTGCCGCTGTGCGCGATTTCCAGCCCATTGAGGCAGCGCAACAAGGTGCTTTTGCCACAGCCGCTGGGGCCTAAGATCACCACCACTTCGCCGCGCTGCACGCTCAGGTCGATGCCCTTGAGCACCTGCGCCTCGCCGAAGAATTTGTTGAAACCCTGGAACTCGATCAATGCGCTCATGCTTGGGCCCAGCGCCGTTCCAGCAGCTTGGAGGCGGCCGACAACGGGTAGCAGATAAAGAAGAAAAACAGGAACAGCGCACCGTAGATCAATACCGACTCGTAGGTGCGCTCGATGATTTGCTGGCCGACCTTGATCACATCCACCACGCCGATCAGCACCGCCAGGGAGCTGGTCTTGATGATGCGCGTGTACACGTTGATGGTCGGCGGCGTCATGCGCCTGAGGGCCTGGGGCAGCAGTACGTAGCCGTACAACTGCGGGTCGGACAGGCCAATCGACAAGCCTGCTTCGCGTTGGCCACGGGGCAGCGAATGCAGCGCGCCACGCACCACTTCGCCCACCTCGCTGGCGCCCCACAACGACAGCACCAGCACCGCGCACCAGAAACTCGGGATGCTCAGGCCGAAGAAGATCGGCACGCCAAAAAACAGCAGGTACAACCACACCAGCACCGGAATGGCGCGGAACAGTTCCAGGTAGACCCGCAACACGCCGTTGATCGCCTTGTTATTCAAAGTGCGCAGCACGCCGTAGAGCACGCCGCCAACCGTGCTGAAGCCGATGCTCAAAAACGAAATTGACAGGGTTTGCGCAGCGCCCTTGCCCAGTTGCGGCAACGACACCCAGAGCAACTCAAGACCCGAACTGGCCATGCTGGAGCCTCCTTTCCAGGCGGCTGAGCAACAGCGACAACGGCAAGAACAACAGCACGCAAATCAGCGTCAGCACAGCGAGCATTTCGTAGGTTTTATAGTAGAGGGCGATATAGCTCTTGGTGGTATAGAGAATCTCCGGCACCGCCACCGCCGACACCACGGTGGTTTCCTTGAGCAGAAAAATGAAGTTGGCGAACAGCGCCGGCAGGCTGAGGATGCCGGCCTGGGGCAGGATCACATGGCGCAACAGTTGCCAGTCGGACAGGCCAATGGACTTGCCCGACTCGATTTGCGCTTGCGGCACCGCTTCCACACCGGCGCGCAGCACCTCGGTGAGGTAGGCGCCGCCCAGAAAGGTCATGGTGATGATCGCCGCCCAGAACCCGGAAATATTGAAACCCAGGGCCGGCAGCGCGAAGTAGACGAAGAACAGTTGGATCAACAGCGGCGTGTTACGCGCCAGCTCCACATAGAGCGCCACCAGGCGCGACAGGTAAGGCGTACGAAACACCAGCAGCGCAGCGTTGATCAGCGCCACCAGCAAGGACGTGGCAATGGCGATCAGGCCGACTTGCAGCGTCACACCCACGGCCTTGAGAAACGCCGGCAGGGTGCTGAGGATAAAAGCGAAATCGAAGGTCATGTGCAGTCCATATCGCCGCATGGGTAATGCCGCGAGCGCAGTCCGTGCCGACGTGGATAACGTCAGCTAGCGCGAACTTTAAAGGTATAAAAATCAAAGTTTAAATACCGAAATAGCATATTGATATCACCCAAAAACCTAACCTCTGTGGGAGCTGTCGATCGTTCCCACGCTCTGCGTGGGAATGCAGCCCAGGACGCTCGGCGTCCGCTCTAAAGTCGTGACGCAGAGCGTCACAGGAGACGTTCCCACGCGGAGCGTGGGAACGAGCAAGCCAGCTCCCACAGTTTTGACTGTATTTCAGATAAAAAAACGCCGACGCTGTAGGAGCCGTCGGCGTTGAAACCTTGAAGGGGGTTTTGGCTTACATCAGAACGCTGGCACCACCGCGCCGTTGTACTTCTTCTCGATGAAAGCTTTGACTTCCGGGCTGGTCAGGGCCTTGGCCAACTTCTGGATAGCATCGCTGTCCTTGTTGTCCGGGCGCGCCACCAGGAAATTCACGTACGGCGACTTGGCGTCTTCGATGATCAGCGCGTCCTTGGCCGGGTTCAGGCCAGCTTCCAGGGCGTAGTTGGTGTTGATCAGGTCGAGGTCAACCTGGTCCAGCACCCGTGGCAGCAGGGCCGATTCCAGCTCTTTGAACTTCAGGTTCTTCGGGTTGCTGGCGATGTCTTTCGGCGTGGCCAGGGCGTTTGTCGGGTCTTTGAGGGTGATCACACCAGCCTTTTGCAGCAACAACAAAGCGCGGCCGCTGTTGGAGCCTTCGTTCGGGATAGCCACGGTGGCCCCGTCTTTCAGATCTTCGATTTTCTTGATCTTTTTCGAGTAGCCGCCGAAGGGTTCAACGTGCACGCCCACCACGGTAATCAGGTTGGTGCCCTTGCCCTTGTTGAAGTTTTCCAGGTACGGCAGGGTCTGGAAATAGTTGGCGTCCAGGCGTTTCTCAGCGACCTGCACGTTCGGCTGTACGTAGTCGGTAAAGACTTTGATCTGCAGGTCCACACCTTCCTTGGCCAGGGTCGGCTTGATCAGCTCGAGGATTTCGGCGTGCGGGATCGGCGTAGCGGCCACCACCAGTTTCTCGTTGGCCTGGGCAAAGCCAGCTGTCAGGGCAGCCGCCAGAGCGGTAAACAACAGAACCTTTTTCATGCAATGTCCTTCTAACGACCGTTTTTATGTGAGGTGCCAGCGAAGTGCTATCGCGGCGTGGAAGGGACAATACCTAGATTTTTTATTCCCGAACAATATCTTTTATTCACGTTGATATTCCATTTTGTTCATACAGGAATTTACGCACCGATTCCGTCTCGGCCGGGCTGGCGCTGGCCAAAATTCGTCGTACTTGCTCCAGCGGTGAGCCTGCCGTCGGTAGGTTCAAATGCTCGGGCAAGATTTCATCGCCGCTGCTCACCAGCAAGGCAAAGTGAATAACGTTTTCCAATTCTCGCGTATTGCCCGGCCACGTGTGGTGTTCCAGCACCTGCTGGGCGGCGTCGCTGATCAGTGGCACCGGAAGGTCCAGGCGCTGGCTGTAGATGCCGAGGAAATATTCGGCCAGAGACAAGATATCCCCCACCCGCTCGCGCAACGCCGGCAGGTCCAACCGGCCCTCACTCAAATAATGGAACAGACGCTCATGAAACTTGCCCACGGCCACGGCCTGGGCCAGGTCGATGCTGGTCGCGGCCACTAGGCGCACATCCACCGGGCTGGGCTGGTGGGCACCGACGCGGGTGACTTCGTGGTTTTCCAGGGCCGCGAGCAATTTCACCTGGATCGGCAGCGGCAAGTCACCAATTTCATCCAGGTACAAGGTGCCGCCATTGGCCGAGCCAAACCAGCCCGCGCGGCTGCTCGCCGCGCCACTGTGACTGCCGGCGGCATAGCCAAACAACTCGGCATCCGCATAGGTGGGGCTGATGGCGCCACAGTTGACCGAGACAAACAGGCCTGTACGGTCACTGCCACGGTGGATGTGCCGCGCCAGCAACTCTTTACCGCTGCCGGTTTCTCCTCGAATCAATACGGGTAAGGCGCGCGGCGCAAGGCTTTCCAACTCTTCACGCAGTTGGCGTGAGCGTGGGTCGACGAACACCAGCGCCTTGGCGCGGATGCTCAACGGGCTTTTTTCAGCATCTGGAAAGGTCAGCAGCGGCTGGCCGAAGGTTTCATGCAGACTCATGGCAGGCTCCCGCCCCAATCCACACAGGGACGGGGCGTTGAAAAAATATTAGGCGCTGCGCCGAGCATGGTGCTCGAGGCGATGTTGCAGGCGATAGAGGTAAGCAAACCCTTGCTCCCAGCGGCGGTGGCCGGACTTCACATTGATATGCCCGGCGCCCGCCAAGATGCCGGCTTCGGCGCCCCACTGACGCGCCAGTTCCAGAGCCCTGGGGGCGCTCACGGCACTGTCGTTGTCGGAGCTGACCACCTGGCTGGGAAATGGCAGCAGGTCAGTTGGAATAGGTGCGAAATTGCGCAGTGCAGGGGCACACGCAGGGCGCTCGACATCCGCCGGTGCCACCAGCAACGCGCCGCGTACCTGCCGCAAGAAGTGCACGGGGGCAGTGGCGGCCCAGTGGGCCACGGTGATGCAACCCAAGCTATGAGCGATCAGGATGACCGGCGTGCTGTCGGCAGCGATGGCCTCGGCCAGTGCGGCGACCCAATCCTCGCGACGCGGTGTCAGCCAATCGGCCTGTTCCACGCGGGCGCTGTTGGGCAGGCTGTTCTGCCAATGGGTTTGCCAATGATCTTCTGGCGATCCTTGCCAGCCCGGCACGATCAGATAACGAATCGACTCGCTGTGCATGGGTGTGCCCTCCTGCAGCGTTTAACGTTGCTGACCAGTATAGGGGCGACCCAACAATCAAATAAGGAATAAAAAGGAATTTATTAATAACCAAATTGCATTTTCGACATCAGGTCACGTTATCCTCATCCGAGGCGATCGCCGTCACTGAAGCCAGTCGCTGAGGCGGATAAACCCGCTCCTCAGCGACTGCAATCGACACCAGGTTTGTTTTACCAATCAGCGGGAATGATGCATAGACTGCTCTGAGCCAATGGAGACCCCGAACTTATGATTCATCGGCATGTAATAATCTCGCGCGCTCATATAGTTGGCACCATAGTCCTTGGGAAGTAAAAGACAAGCGTTCAACAGTTCTGTCACCTCTTCAACTACCGCGAAAAACCCATACTCCTTTTGTGCCAATACATCCCCAAACATTTTCGGCCCGGTGATTTCAAAAATTTTCTTCTCGTATTCTTTATAAGCGTGCTGTTCGGCGGCTGTCGAACTGTCACTCAGGAAAGCACGATTACTTTTCAACCACTCCTCATTGGCCTTATAGCGCTCATAGGCCTCTTCCAGGATCTCATCCAGCAAAGGATTATCGGCATGACTGGCGAAATTACTGGTATTGAAACCACTGAAGTCTGCTGGTTCATAAGTCACTGGCGAATTCATCAGGATATCGTTCGGTGTGGCTTTCAACGTGACGTTTCCCACATTGAAAGTCAGTGTATCGTCCGCATCCAGATATATTCCACCGTACTTCTTAAGCAATGCAACGCGCATCACATCCGATGAGGCCGCTAGATTTTGCCCTTGGCCGGCACGAAAGTACTGATACATTTCCCCATACTTGCCAGCCTTCAGCTCCCTGAAAGCCTCATCTGCCTGCAAATCATGCACTTCCAGACCGCCTACTTTGTGATCCAATGCAGACTTTATCTTTTGAAAAACACTCGCATTATTGGCATCTACATGAACGATCGACTTATAGCCCGGACTTTTCCTGGAGTTCTCAACAATATTGTTGAGCAAGTTCTCTGGCATCTCATTGCCAGCCCAAAAATAGTGGATAACCTTGGGCACCTCAGTGGCGCCGGAGGGTAACGATGGCAGTCTCGGTAACTTCAATGTCTTATTTATCATTGAGGCCGGTGCATTTTTATTCCCTTCGATCGCTTCAGCTTTTGTACCACTCATCCAGTTTTCTTGGCCTTTACGCCAATAAAACACGTCATTCACTCGACCGTTTTCGCTGACCCCACGCCATAGGCGGGCCTCTACGTCATACGTCACTTTAGTGCCGTATCGATCGACGAAAATCATGTAGTCTTTCGAGACCATTTGATGGACATCGTCCATGGGGACTGTGAACGCCTCATGGAGTTTCGGGGGCGAAACAGGGCTCATCGGATAACCAATCTGCCCATTGATTCGCCGTGGCGGATTGAAGAATGGGCGCCCTTGTTCAGTCACTTGAGTAGAGGCCTGGGCTGCAGCATCCGCTCCGGCTGCGACGCCCCCGCTGGCAAACCTTTCTGTTATCACTTTCGCCAGCGGCGCCCCCGCATGAGTGGCTAACGGCGGAGCAGCGTTCAATACCCCAAAAACAATTCGGTCCGCACCGGTCGATTTTCCTTTGATGGCATCATCAATACCAATACCGGCCTCGGCGCCCCCGGCTGCCAGGAAGAAAACATCCAGGCCTATTGCGACTTCCGGCATGACCAGGGCCAGGGGCGTCATGAACATGGCGACTTTGGTGGCCTCTTCCACCCCTTGCAGCACTTTGTTCTTGGTGTAGTCCCCATCACTGACGATCGCATTATCCGCGTCCGAATAAGATCGGGCCTTTTGTCGAACCTTGACTGCTTCGAAAGGGTCGCCCTGCAGCTGATCCACTGTGATAAACCGGTCCGGCACCCAGCCGTTGAGCCCTTTAAGGAAAGCATTACCCGACGCCTGCGCGTCCGACCAATTTCCCATCCCTTCCAGAGACTGACGTACACCGTCTGAAAACGACTTGTCAGCTTGATCCTTGAGAGAAAAGTGCGTCAGCAGCGATTCGCGCTTAACGGGGTCTGACGCCTGCCCCGCCAGCCATGTTTTCATTTGCTGCGGATTATCGAACCGATGAATAGGTGAGGAATTGCCAGGGATGTATAGCAACGTCAGCTGGGTTTTCCGATCGGTCACACACATCAAGTCGGTCGACTGCAAGCCGTTGATGCTCAGCAAGCCGATCTCCAGATTCGGATCCTTGACGGCAGGCTTGGTAAAATCCTGAACCGTCAGCTCGGACCAATCCTTTTGCGCAACCGCCCCCAACGCACGCTGAGCGAGTGCCGCCTCAACCGGTCCAAGTGTTCCTTCCAGCCGCTGTAGATTGATCGCTTTAACAAAGGATATTTTACTCAACGATGCATACGAGGCGCTGTGTTTGTCCCAGAATCCATCAAGCGTATTCTTGTAAAGTTGGGTGCGGTCTGTATCCCAGACCAAGGCTTTGAAATCTTCAACCGGAATGGGCACCTCAGTGGCCGCACTGTAGAGCGCAGAGCCCGGAGAACTCGGTTCCCGGTAAATAGCTTGGCGACTGCCTGCTTCCTGCACCCAGCCGTCAATTTTGTTGTAAACATACACTGCCGGCGAAAAATACTTGGCGATTTTTCGAAACCAGCCCTCATTATCTTCAATCGTAACATCTTGCCTGTTTTTCAAAGCCGCCTGGGTCAGCGTTATTTTTTCCACAACATCCTTTTCGTCATCGCCATTATCCTTGAACGTCACCAGATACGTTTTATCAGGATCAACTTCAATGCCCCACTGTTGTTTTATCTTCGCGGACAAAATAGTGGCAATCTCTTTTTCAGGAGACATAAAATCAGACGCATGCGTACTGATATAAGCATCTATTACAGGATTTGGCTTCAATACCTTGGGCCCGGCATTGGGTGCGTTAATGTGCTGATAACCGGCGCGATTCAAAGATAAACTTTGCCCTAACGGATGCCGTGGGCCAGGCCTATCGGACGGCCCAGAAAAAGCGACAGGTTTTTTTTCATCGGGCTGAGAAACCGGTTGTTGCGGGCTGACGAATGTATCTACCAAACGAATCGGAAAACGTACCATTCTATAAATTCTCCATTTATCGAAACTTTCCATGCGCCAGCCAGAATAATCATACGGTCATGAATTGCACGCTCAGAAACATTCAAAAACGTGTGAATTCTTTTCCTTTACTAACGCTATACCCTTCCTGAATTCATAGAATAAGCGCAACGCTTGAAACGAGAGGCAGAGAGCCAGCCACCGGTAGAATCCAGGCTCTCACACCGAAGGATTCAAGCGCAGATGACTACGCATTACCGGCAGCTGACTCAGGGACAACGTTACCAGATTGAGGCTGGCTTGAGCGCCGCAGAGAGCCAGGCGAGCATTGCAAAGCGGGTCGGCGTGCATCCCTCGACGATCAGTCGCGAGGTTCGCCGCAACAGCACCCAGAATATCTACAAGGCTGTTTCTGCGGCCCATGAAAGTGATGCTCGTCGAGCGGGTGCGCGCAAGTTTTGCAAGCCGGCGACATGGCTCAGCCATCATCTCCCGGTGTGGCTCAAGCATGGCATGAGTCCGGAGCAGATCGCCCAGCGGTTGAAGCAGGAGCAGCCAAGCCGGGCGGTCAGCCATGAGTGGATTTATCGGTTCATTGCCGCCGAACAGCGCGCCGGTGGTGAGCTTTATACCTATCTGCGACATCGCCGAAAGCGCTACCGGAAACGCTATGGAAGCCACGATCGGCGCGGGCAGCTGCGTAATCGCGTGTCAATCAGTGAACGCCCAGCCGAGGTCGAAAGCCGCGAGCGCCTGGGGGACTGGGAGGGCGATACGGTACATGGACTGGGCGGTAACCTGGTGACCCTGGTTGATCGCAAAAGCGGCTATCTGAGCGCCTATCCGGTCAAGCGCAGAACGCGCCGGCAGGTAACGCGGGCGATCAATCTGATGCTTCAGGGCCATGCCGCTCACACGCTGACGCTGGATAACGGAAGGGAGTTTGCCGGGCATGAACGCATCGCGCTACGGAGCCAGTGCCAGGTCTTTTTTGCAGACCCCTATTCATCCTGGCAACGTGGCACCAATGAAAACACCAACGGTCTGCTCCGCCAGTATTTCCCCAAGGGCAGCGACTTCAGCAAGCTGACCGTCGAAGCCGTCAATCGGACAGTAGCGAGGATCAATCTACGCCCGCGCAAGCGCTTGGGCTGGAAGACGCCGTACGAAGTGCATACAGGGGTGAGCGTTGCACTTATGTGTTGAATTCAGGCTTCCAATAAAAAAAGGGCCGCACCCTGCCAAGGAAACGGCCCAAAAACGTGTCGCGGCTCTTTGAAACTAACGTGCAGTAATCACCGACAATTTGGTAATGCCTGCGCGCTCGATCGACGCCATGGCTCGCGCCACTTCGCCGTAGTTCACTCCATCGTCGGCCTGCAGTTGCACCCGCACGTCGGGGTCCTTGGCCTTGGCCGCCTGCAGGTTGAATTCCAACAGGTCCGGCTGGATTGCGTCCTTGTTGATAAACAGTTTGCCCGCGCCGTCGATGCTCACCACCAACGGGTCTTTCTGCTCAACCGGCGCTACGGCCTGGGTTTTGGGCAGGTTGATCGGGATGGAGTTGGTCAATAGCGGCGCGGTGACGATAAACACCACCAGCAGCACCAGCATCACATCCACCAGCGGCGTGACATTGATCTCGCTCAGCACCTCATCGCTGTCTTGCGTGGAGAAGGCCATTCAGGATGCCTCCTTCACTTTCTGCGGGCTGCCGGCGTTGGCCTTGGCCAACGTCGGGTGCAGCAGCACGCGGAACGCGTTTTTCTGCGCCAGGCTGTAGAAGTCGTGGGCAAAGTCATCCAGGTCTGCCGCCGTCAGCTTCAGGCGACGCAGGAAGTAGTTGTAAACCAACACCGCAGGCACCGCGACGGCGATCCCCACGCCGGTCGCCACCAATGCCGCGCCGATGGGCCCCGCCACGGTTTCCAGGCTGGCGGACCCGGCAGCACTGATCCCCTTGAGCGCTTCCATGATCCCCCACACGGTGCCAAACAGGCCGATAAACGGCGAGGTGCTGCCGATACTGGCGACCACAGCCAGGCCGGTTTCCAGGGAGCGACGCTCACGCACGATTTGCTGGCGCAGGGCGCGTTCGAGGCGGTCCTGGTGATTGATCGCCTGGCTCAAATCCGCAGCGTGGGTAGTATCGCCCACCTGGATCGCGGCATAGCCGGCCTGGGCTACACGGGCGGCGGCGCCAGGCTGGGTTTCGGCGAGTTCGGCGGCCGAGTCGAGGCTCGATGCCGCCCAGAACTGTTTGTGAAACTTGCGATCCTGGGCCTTGAGGCGACCGAACTGCACGCCCTTGAGCAAGGCCAGGCCCCAAGTGGCGACCGAAAAGGCCACCAGCAGCCAGATCACCGCGCTTTCGATGGATTCAAGTGGAGATGCCAATGCCATGATGTTTTCCCTCTGCGCCGCTGAATAATTAATGAATCTTGAAATCGATGGGCACGCTCACCCAGCCGTTCTGGGCCACATCGCCCTGCTTGGCAGGCACGAAACTCCAGCGCTTCACCGCCGCCAATGCCGCGTCATCCAACTGCTGGCGACCACTGCTTTTTTGCACCTGGATCTCACCCGGTTTACCACTGGCCAGCACCTGCACCCGCAGCAACACCGTACCTTCCCAACCGCGACGCTGAGCCAGTGACGGGTATTCCGGCGCCGGGTTCTTCAGGTACGCGGCGTTGGCCGAAGCAGGCGTCACCGGCGCTGGCGCCGCGGGTGCGGGCGGTGCAGGTGGCGCTGGCGTCGGTGGTGCAGGTGGCTGCTCGACGGCCTTGGGGGCCGGCTTAGGCTCAGGTTTAGGCACGGGCTTGGGTTTGGGTTTCGCAACGGGTTTGGGCGGCGCCGGCTTGGCCGCCAACTCATCCACCACCGGCGGCGGTGGTTCGACCACAGGCGGTGGTGGCGGTACAGGCGGTGGCGGTTCAACCACCGGCGGCGCCGGCTGGGAAAATTCGATGGTCATCGGTGGAATTTCCGGCGGCACAATCGGCAGCACCGGCGTGGGTTTCTGGCTCACCCAATAGATCACTGCACCGTGCAGCGCCAACACCAGCAACCCGAGCAAAACCCCCTCGCGGCGGCTGGAAAAACGCTTCGGGGTCTTCTGCAGGCGCAATTGCCCCAACGGCGCGTGATGCGGCCGGCCAAGGTCGACCAACTCACCACTCGGTGCCGGGCGCCACTGCGCCTCGGGTGCACTGGCGGCGGTCTGGACATTGCCCATTGATTCACTCCCTACGGTTTTGAAAAACCGACGGGCCAGCGAAGGCCCGTCGTGGGCTGAATCATCGGGGCCAGACACTTATCTCTTAAAGTAATCTTTAAAGTTATACATAGAACAAAAACACATAAACAAAACAGCCGATCACGCCAAAGCCACGTAGCCCGTGGCCTGGCTTCAAGCCGTTGTCTTTCAATGCCTTAAAGGCATACAAAATATTCGGCAAAGGTATGGGCTCAGTGCGGGTTTCCACTGCACAAGGCCAGCAATTCACCCAGCAAACTCTGGCCCGCTGCGCCCAGACCACTGCGGCCATACAGGGCCAATCGCACGCCATGAACAGGCGGCAAGCCACTCTCTGGGCCGAGTATGCGATGGCCCGGTTGCAATACCCGTTCGGGCAATAAACTGATGCCCAAGCCTGCCGCCACCGCCGAACAAACGCTGGCCAGGCTGGCGCTGGAATAGCCGATGCGCCAACGCCAGCCGGCCCGTTCCAGATGGTGCAGCATGTCGTTGCGATACAGGCCGCCTACGGGGAAAGCCACCAGCGGCAGCGGGTCGCGGCCCAGGGCCGGAGTGCTCAGGCTGTCGACCCAGTACAAGGGCTCCGGCCACGACGCCACACAGTCGTCGCTGTCGCCCATCTGCTTGACCAGCAACACATCGAACTCACCGCCCCGGTACTGGCGCTGCAATTCAGGGCCCAGCCCGCTGGTGACTTCCAGTCGCACCCGTGGATAAGCAACGACAAATGCCGAAAGCAGCGGCATCAGGCGCTCGGCGGCAAAGTCCTCCGGCACGCCGAGGCGCAACACGCCGTCGCTTTGCTGGTTGATCAGCACATCGGCGGCTTCTTCGTGCAGCGCGAGGATGCGGCGCGCATACGCGAGCAGGCGCTCACCCTCGGCGGTGGCCACTACCCGGCGCTGGTCGCGGTCGAGTAACTGACACGCCACTGCGTCTTCCAGGCGGCGGATTTGTTGGCTGACGGTGGACTGGGTCAAGTGCAGTCGCTCGGCGGCGCGGGTGAAATTGCCGCAGTCCACCACGGCGACAAAGCTGCGCAACAACACGGGATCGAACAACGTCATCACCATTGTGTTTGCCACTGATTGGCATGTTTATATTTAATTTCAGAATACCTTGCTGGCTGCCCATACTTCACACCTTTCATCGCATCCGGGGGCCATGTATGACCAACGATCAAGCACACCTGCAACGCGCTATTGCCTTGGCCCGTGCCAACGTCACCCAAGGCGGCCGCCCCTTCGGCGCGGTGCTGACGCGCAACAATGAGGTGCTGGTGGAAGCCGTGAATGAGATCCACCTGACCCAGGACCCCACCGCCCACGCTGAGCTGCTGGCGATCCGCGCAGCGAGCCGACAACTGGGTGCGCGCCTGGTGGGGTGCGTGATCTATGCCAGCGGACAGCCTTGCCCAATGTGCTTGAGCGCCCTGTACCTGTGCGGTGTAGAACGCGTAGTGTTTGCCGCCAGCAACGAAACAGCCGAGCCATTCGGCCTGTCGACGGCAGCCATCAGCCAGCAGGTTGGCTTGCCCATCGACGCGCAACGCCTGCCCATTCAGCACCTGCCCGATGCCGCAATGACTGCGCTGTATCACCAGTGGAAAACCCTGCATGACCCTGAATAAATCCCTCGCCGGCTGGGGCCTGCTGGTGGTGCTCGGCCTGAACCTGCGCCCCATCCTCAGTTCCATCAGCCCGCTGCTCGGCGAGATTCGCCAGGCCACCGGCCTGAGCTTTCAGAGCAGCGCCCTGCTCACCAGCCTGCCGGTGATCTGCATGGGGTTGGTGGCACTGGTGGGCGTGCGCGTGGAGGCGCGCTTGGGCGAGCGTCGCGGCATCGCCCTGGGCTTGTTGATGATTTTGCTGGCGTGCCTGGCGCGCTGGCTGATGGGCCAGGCTTCGGCACTGCTGGTTACCGCGCTGCTCGGCGGTGCGGGCGTGGCGCTGATCCAGGCGCTGGTGCCGGCGATGATCAAGCGCGAATTCCGTCACCGCGTGCCGGTGGCGATGGGCGTGTATTCGGCCTCGCTGATGGCCGGTGGCGGCCTGGCGGCGCTGCTCAGTCCGGTGGTGGCCACGCATTTCCAGCAATGGCAAGCAGGCCTGGGTGTGTGGCTCTTGCCGGCGCTGGGGGCGTTGTTGCTGTGGGCCTGGCTGCCGCTGGGCGCGGCGCGAAACCCACAGCAGGCGCCTGCGTTCAAAGGGTTGCGTAACCGCCGCGCCTGGCTGCTGGCGCTGTATTTCGGCCTGGTCAACTGCGGCTACATGAGCATGGTCGCGTGGCTGCCCGCCTACTATCAGCAACTGGGTTGGGGCGTGCTGCCCAGCGGGTCATTGCTGGCGTTCATGACGATTTTTCAGGTGACGGCCGCTCTGTTGATGCCAGTGCTGGCGCAACGCGGTATCGACCGCCGCCCATTGCTCAGCATCAGCCTGCTGGCGCAAACCATCGGCTACCTGGGCCTGATCATTGCGCCGCAGGAATATCCCCACCTGTGGGTGGCCTTGTGCGGCTTCGGGTTAGGGGCGTGCTTTGCCCTGAGCTTGCTGCTGACCCTCGACCACCATCGCGACCCACGCCAAGCCGGGCAACTGGCGGCGTTCGTGCAAGGCGTGGGCTTTTTGATCAATGCGATTTCGCCGTGGCTGACCGGCTGGCTGCGCGAGCTTACCGGCAACTTTGTCAGTGCCTGGGTGGTGCTGACGGTGACGGTGGTGGCGATGCTGCTGGTGACGCGGGTGTTCAGCCCGGCCACCTATCGCACCGACCTAGAAGTCGTAGCGCCCAGTCACGCCTAGGGTGCGCGGCGTGCCCAACAGGCCCTCGTAACCGCCGTTACCACCGGTCCACAGGGTGGTGTAGTAGGTTTTGTCGAAGGCGTTTTTCAGCCACAGCGACACATCCCACTGCCCTTGGTCATAGTCGCCGCGCAAACCGGTAGACAGGTTGACCACCGCATACGCCGGGATCTGCCCGTAGTCGGAATCTTCCACCGTGCCCACCGCCTTGGAACGGAACGCGTAACTGGCGGTGACATAGGGTTCGAAGCCGTTCGCCAGGTTCCACTTGTACTCGCCGTTGGCGTTGGCGATCCACTTGGAGGCGCCCACTACCTGATGGCCGCTCAGGTCGCAGGATGCCGGCGCACCGGGACGCAGGCTGGTTTCCGGCGGGCACGGCGCGTCCTTGTAAGACAGGTACGTCACGTCATTGAAGGAGCCGTTGATGTTCAGGGTCAGGCCCTTGATCGGCACCAGGGTGCTTTCGACTTCCACGCCCCGCGAGCGTACCGAGCCGGCGTTGGTCAGGTACTGCACGCGGTTGTCCTGGTCGTAGGCGTTAGTCTGGTAGCCGTTGACCTGGGTCCAGAACAGGTTGGCATTGAGCTGCAGGCGGCGGTCCCACAGCGTGCTCTTGAAGCCTAGCTCGGCGTTGTTGGCGCGCTCGGTGCCGATCAGCAACGAGTCGGCTCCGGCCGTCGGCGCAGACCCCACCGCCAGGTTCACACCGCCGGACTTCTCGCCGTGGGACAGCGTCGCGTAGCCCAGCAGGTTTTCATTGAAGTGATAACTGAGGTTGAGCAGCCCCGACGGCGTGGCGCTGTATTGCGACAGGTCGCCCGAGTCATAGGCCCCGGTACGCCCGCGCCGCGCCGTGGCAGCAGCCCCGCTGACCGCCGCGCCACCGACGGGCGCATTGCGCGTGACCCAGGCGCTTTTCTCTTCGTAGGTGCCACGCAGGCCGGCGGTGAAATCCAGGCGTTCGGTCAGGTGCCAGGTGCCTTGGGCGAACAGCGCGAAGCTGTCGGTGCGGATATGCCCGTTGCCCACACTGCTCACGTTGCTCAACGCACCGGCAGGTGTGCCGTTCCAGATATCGGCCTTGGGCCCGTAGTATGCAAAGGATTTGTTATCCAGGTCGGAGCCGAAGTAGTAGGCGCCCAGCACGTAATCGAAGAAACCACCGCTGGGCGACGCCAGGCGAAATTCCTGGGACCACTGCTTATCTTCCACCGAAACCCCGGCGTTATACGACGCCGGTACGTTGAGGCCGTCATCGTTGCGCGGGGTGAAATTCCACCAGCGGTAAGCACTCACCGAGGTCAGGGTGAAGTCGCTGGGCAGCGTCCAATTGGCTTCCAGCGACGTACCGCCCTGGAACACCGTGACGTGCTGGTCGTTGTCGAGGTTGACCTTGCGATGGGTGCCGTCCACCAAAGTTGCGCCCGCCGCGTTGGCCCGGGATTGATACAGGTTGGTGCCATTGATGGTCGGGCCGGTGCTGTACAGCACGCGGGTGCCGGCGCTGGAGTCTTCTTCGTTGTAGTCGCCGATCCAGCGCAGGTTGAAGGCCTCGCTGGGTTTGTACAGCAGTTGCCCGCGAAAGCCCTGGCGGGAGCCGCCGTTCAGATCATGGCCGTCATGTTCATTCTCGATATCGCCGTCGCTGCGCGTGCGATAGGCCGAGAAACGCCCTGCCAAGTCCTCGGTGAGCGGGCCGGAAATCGTGCCCTTGGTCTGGAAATAACCGTCCTCGCCCAAGGAGGTTTCGATGCTGCGCTCGGGAGTAAAACTCGGCGCGCGCGTACTGATATTGATCACGCCAGCCGTGGTGTTCTTGCCGAACAACGTGCCCTGGGGGCCGCGCAAAACCTCAAGCTGCTCAATGTCCATCAGGTCGAACACCGCCATACCCGGGCGCCCGAGGTAGACGTTGTCGATATACAGCCCCACGCTGCCTTCCAGGCCATCGCTGGCCGGGTTGTTGCCCAGGCCGCGGATCGACACGCTGGACTGGCGCGCATGCATATAGGCGACGTTGACGCTGGGCACCAGTTGCTGCAAATCCTGGATGCGGTACACCCGCTGGGTTTCCAGGGCCTGGCCGCCGAGCACGCTCATGGGCGTCGGCACGGCCTGGGCACTTTCGGTACGCCGCCGGGCAGTGACCGTGACAGTTTCCAGTTGGCCACTGGCGCTTTCGCCCTTGCCGGCAGGCGTGGGTGTTTCAGCGGCCTGGGCCGGCGACCAACTGCTGCTACCGGCCACTAGAACAGCCAGGGGCAAGGACTTGAACAGACTCATAAGCGGCTCCAAAACCCCGGAATACTCGTCGCCTTATATTCCTAAAGGTTATTTATTTATGTTTTTACGAACATTTACTGCATAAGAGATAGCCTTTATAAGGAGTCGACCTAATGCATAGCCAATGCATTTCCCGGATATTTTTGATGTGAAAAATGCATATCGACCTGCGCCAGCTTCGCCACTTCATCGCCCTCGCCGAACAACGCAGTTTCGTCGCGGCAGCAGCAGCGGTGAACCTGTCGCAGTCGGCGTTCAGCCGCAGCATCCAGGCCTTGGAACACAGTGCCGGCTGCCAACTGGTGGACCGTGGCCGCAAAGACCTGGCGCCCACCAAGCAAGGCCAGGTAATGCTCGAACATGCACGGCGCCTGGTTAGCGGCGCACAACAACTGGCCAACGAAATCAGCCAGTTCAACGGACTGGAAGCCGGTGAACTGCGTTTCGGTTGCGGCCCCGCGCCGGCAGCTGGGTTAGTCCCACGTGCCATCGGCAGTTTTATCGGGCGCTACCCCAAGGCCCGCGTGCAGTTCCAGGTGGACGACTGGCAAAGCCTGGGCAAGCGCCTGCTCAGCGAAGAGTTCGAATTCTTCGTCGCCGACACCCGCCACTTCGAAGCCAACCCCGACTACCACACCCACCGCCTGCGCCCGCGCCGTTGGCACTTCTGCTGCCGCGCCGGGCATCCCCTGGCCGCACGCAACAGCGTCAGCGCCGCCGAGCTGATGAGCTACCCGCTGGCAGTGACCATCCGCCCGCCGAACCTGCGCAAAGTCATCGTCGACCTCAGCGGCCGGCCGGATTACCAGCCCAATGTGGAATGCGAAAACGGCTACAGCCTCATGGGCGTGGTATTGCGCTCGGACGCCATCGGCATCGTCAGCGCCAACAGCGACGTGCTGCACATGGCGCGGGGCGAACTGGTGTGTTTGCAGATTGAGGGGTTGGACGAAAACCTGGAGGAGCGCTACACCCGCTACGGGATCGTCAGCCGCGCAGGGTATCGGTTGTCGCCGCTGGCGCAGGCGATGATTGAGCAGATCAAGGAGATTGATGAGAGGGACGAGGATGCTTATGCGTTGGAAAATATTGCGGTCTGACTAAGCAGTGAACAGCGGCCCGCAACGTCAGTGAAGTCATCGTTAGATAACAAAGATCACATACAAGAGGGTCTACCTTTTGACTCGCACGAGGAAGCGCGTTTGATGGACTGTATTTTTTGCAGCATTGCCCGCCGTACTGCACCCTGCCACCTCCTATGGGAAGACCAGACCCACATGGCCTTTCTCTCCATATTTCCCAACACCCCGGGGTTCAGTGTCGTTATCCCCAAAACCCATCACGGCAGCTATGCGTTTGCCGAACCGGACGCCGTGCTGTGTGACTTGGTCATCGCAGCCAAAAAGACGGCGAAGCTTTTGGACAAAGCACTAAAAGGTGTGGCTAGAACGGGCATGATTCTGGAGGGTTATGGCGTCGATCATCTGCACGCCAAATTATTCCCGATGCACGGGACCGGGGAAGATAGCGCCTTCAAAAAAATCAGTTCGACCCAGGACAAATATTTTGAGCGTTATGAAGGCTATGTCTCCTCCCATGACGCGGCCAGGGCAGATGATAAAGCGCTGGCAGGACTGGCCGCTCACATCAGGTCCTTCGCCTGGTAAGCCTGCTCCCACCATTTGATCGCGGGGTGCCAGGTAGATATGGGTCTGCTGTCAGGCCGTCATCGCAGGCAAGCCAGCTCCCACAGGGGAATGCATTTCAACTGTGGGAGCTGGCTTGCCTGCGATGACGCCAGCAGCCACACCCATGCACTCAATGCATAGAACCCAGTCCCCAAATGCACTTGCCAGAGCGCCCCTCGAACGGCGAAAAAACCCACCTGTCCTCCGTTCGGTAAATTCCTATGTCTGAACCAAAACCCGTGCGCAACGTGCTCTACATCATGTGCGACCAACTGCGCCGCGACTACCTGTCCTGCTACGGCCATGCCCATTTGCACACCCCGAATATCGACCGCCTGGCCGCCGCCGGCGTGCGTTTCAGTCGGGCCTATACACAAGGCACCATCTGCGGCCCGTCGCGCATGTCGGCCTACACCGGGCGCTATGTCAGCAGCCATCAGGTGGCGTGGAATGCAGTGCCGCTGCCGCTCGAGGAACTGACAATCGGCGACTACCTGCGCCCCCACGGCATCCGCACCGCACTGGTGGGCAAGACCCACGCCACGCCGAACCTTGAGGCCTTGCAGCGCCTGCAGATAGACCCCGACAGTGCCCAGGCCGAGCCACTCAATGAGGTCGGTTTCGATGCGTATCTGCGTCACGACGGCATCTACCCCGACAGCCCGCTGTTCGAGGATAAGCGCGAGTCCGCGCCCTACACCCAATACTTGCGTGATCACGGCTACCACGGCAGCAACCCTTGGCACGAATGGGCCAACGCCGCCGAAGGTGAGAACGGCGAAGTGCTCAGCGGCTGGCATATGCGCAACGCCGGCAAGCCTGCAAGGGTGGCCGAGGAGCATTCGGAAACCGTCTACACCACCGACCGCGCCATCGACTTTATCCGCGAGCAGGCCGAACAACCTTGGTGCCTGCACCTGTCGTATATCAAGCCGCACTGGCCCTACATCGCGCCGGCGCCGTATCACGCGCTGTACGGTACCGAGCATGTGCAGGCGCCGATTCAACCTGAGCACACCAGCGATCACCCGGTGTACCAGGCATTTCGCCAACACCAGGAGAGCCAGAATTTTTCCCGTGACGAGGTGCGCCTCACGGTGATTCCGACCTACATGGGCCTGATCAAACAGATCGACGATCAACTCGGGCGGCTGTTTGATTTTCTGCAAAGCACTGGCCGTTGGGATGACACGCTGATCGTGTTCACCAGCGACCACGGCGACTTCCTCGGCGATCACTTCCTTGGCGAAAAAGAGTTTTTGCTGGAGCCTGCGGTGGGCATTCCGTTGATCGTGCGCGACCCGCGTGCCAGCGCCGATGTCAGCCGCGGCACCGTAGACGAGCGCCTGGTGGAAACCATCGACGCCCTGCCCACCTTCCTCGACGCCTTGGGCTTGCCCGCCGCCGACCATCGCCTGGAAGGCCGCTCATTGATTCCATTGCTGCAGGGCGCACAACCCACCTGGCGCCGCTATGCCATTGCCGAATACGACTACGCCTTCCAGGCCCCGGCTCGTGAGCGCCTGGAGCAACCCATCGACCGTTGCCGCATGACCATGGTGCGCAGCGAGCGCTGGAAGTACCTGGCCTACGACGGCTTTCGCCCGCAACTGTTCGACCTGGAAAACGACCCGCAAGAACTGCACGACCTGGGCAGCGATCCCGCCTATGCCGAGGTACGCGAGACGCAACTGGGTTATCTGTTCGACTGGCTGCGCGGTTTGAAGCGGCGCACCACCATCAGCCACACGGAGGTTGAGGTGCGCGGGCAATGGTTTCGTTATGGTGAGCCAGAGGCAGAGAAAGTGGTGAAGATCGGAGTCTGGTAAACACCACGAATCCAAATGTGGGAGCGGGCTTGCTCGCGAATGCAGTGGGTCAGTTGATGAATACGTCGACTGACACTGCGCATTCGCGGGCAAGCCCGCTCCCACATTTTTTAATCTTCACTCAGATTAAAGACCTTTAGTGGTTTTGCTTGATTGCCCCTGCACCCCCACCGGCACATCCCCCTTGAGCGTAACCCGGCGCACGATGCGCTCCTGGGTGCCGTAGTCGTCCACCGCGTAATGCTGGGTGGCGCGGTTATCCCAGATCGCCACGTCACCGGTGTTCCAGCGCCAGCGCACGGTGTTTTCCAGGCGGGTGACGTGGCCTTGCAGCAGGTTGAACAGCTGCGCCGACTCTGCCTGGGAGTAGCCTTTCAGGCGTTTGACGAAGTGCCCCAACAGCAGGGTTTTCTCACCGCGGACCGGGTGCACGCGCACCACCGGGTGTTCGGTTTCATACACTGTGGAGGTGAAGACCTTGCGGTATTCCTCCAGCTTCTCAACCGCCACATCCGGCTTGCGTGCGGCGTAGTCGTATTCGTTGCTGTGCACCGCCCAGAGGTGGTCAGCCAATGCGCGCAGCTCCACGCTGAGGTCGTTGTAGGCAGCGGCTGTGTTGGCCCATACGGTATCGCCGCCGGAAGCAGGCGCCAGCACCGAACGCAGGATCGAGGCCTTAGGGTAGGCATCCACAAAGGTCACGTCGGTGTGCCAGGAATTGGCGCGCTGGCCACGGGTGCCATCCAACTCCATCAAGAACCGCGTGCCGTCTCGCACCGGCACCGTCGGGTGGGCAATCGGCTCGCCGAGCAGGTGAGCAAAGGCTTCCTGGCTCTGGTCATCGAGGTGGGTCTGCTCGCGAAAGAAAATCACCTTGTACTGCACCAGCGCCTGCTGGATGGCCTCGACGGTGGCGGCATCCAGCTCACCGGACAGTTTGATGCCACGGATTTCGGCACCGATCCGCCCGGCTACCGGGTGAATATCGAGTGCGTGGGCGATGGGTTGAACGGCTAATGCGGCGTTGCTCATTGTGATGACCCTCATGTGCCTGCGAAACGGTGGGGGGGACGCTTCCAGCAACGCTCTATTCATATGCAATTTAGGTCTAGCAAATGAATGAATGCTTCGTTGACGGAATAAGAGCTTGCATTTAAAACCTCAGCTTGCTCGGTCGCAAATGCCTTCGACCTATTTTTAAAATGCCGGGAAAGCATATGGATCTTCGCCAACTGCGCTACTTCATCGCCCTCAACGAACACCGCAGTTTCGTGCGTGCCGCGGACGCTATGGGCATCACCCAACCAGCGTTCAGCCGCAGTATCCAGGGGCTGGAACAGGAGTTCGGTTGCGTGTTGGTAGACCGTGGCCACAAGGACTTGCGCCCCACGCCGGAAGGCCAGGTGGTGTTGCAGCACGCCCTGAGCCTGGTGCATGGTGCAGCGCTGCTGAGCAGTGAAGTGACGCGCATGACCAAGCTCGACGCCGGCGACCTGCGTTTCGGCTGCGGCCCGGCGCCAGCCGTGAAACTGGTGCCGGATGCGGTGGCGCGGTTTATCAACGCCCACCCGAAAATCCGTACCACGTTTCAGGTGGATAACTGGGAAACCCTCAGCCGCCGCCTGAGCCGTGAAGAGATCGAATTTTTTATCGCTGACATCCGTCAGTTCGAGGCCGACCCGAATTTCCAGACCCGCGCACTCACCCCCAAACGCGGGGTGTTTTTCTGCCGACCCGGCCACCCTTTGCTGGCCAAGGACAGCCTGTCCACCAACGATATGTTCGACTACCCGCTGGCGGCGCCGCTGATCTCCCAAGGCATTCGCAAACTGCTGGCGAACCTGAGTGGGCGTATGGATTTTTCACCCAGTATTCAGACCGAGCACTTCCCGGCACTGGTGAGCATCGTGCTGCAAACCAATGCCATCGGCGTCGGCACTGAAGAAGCCTTTGCCGAGGACATTGCCAGGGGGGCGCTGGTGCTGCTGCACTGGCGCAACTTGCCGCAGCACATGGACACCCTGAGCGCACGCTGCGGGATCGTCAGCCGCACGGGGTCGCGGTTGTCGCCGGCGGCGAAGGCGATGATCGAGACCTTGGTGGAGGTGGATAGCCAGCAGGTCAGTGTGGCGGTTTGAAGGGCCTCATCGCAGGCAAGCCCGCTCCCACATTTGAGCGTTGAACACATTCAAGTGTGGGAGCTGGCTTGCCTGCGATAGCGATAGCCCAGGCACCGACAAGCTCAGAGCCCTGCCGCCACCAGCCCAGGCGCCACCCAATCACTCACCTGAAACGACTTGCGAATCAACTTCTCCCTGGACGCCAAGTCCACCGCATCCTGCAATTTGCCCAGGAACACCGGGTCTAGGGTCGAGGGGAAAACTTCGCTGAGTTTCTGGTCTTTCAAATCATTGGTGAGGATCACCGGCGGGTAACTGGCCAGCCCTGACACCAGTGCGATGTACGCCTGTTTGTTGTTGTCATCGGTCAACCACTGCACCGCTTGCTGCTGGGCCTTGAGCAACGTGGCCACTGCGTCTGGGTGTTCATCGACGAATTTGGAGCTGCCCACCAGCACGGCCTGGATGCTGCCGGCATCGCCCAGGTCCTTGGTGGTCAGCGGTATTTCTGCCAAACCTTTGGCCTGCAACGCCGTCAGGGTGGACCCGCCCCAGGTGGCGTCAATCTGCTTGGCGGCCAGGGCGGCAGCGGCCGCGTTGAAGTCCAGGTTGATCACCTTAAGGTCCTTCTCGCTCAAGCCCTGGCTGGCCAATGCGCTGTCGAACGACAACTGGCTGGCCGTGCCTCGGAACACCGCCACGCGCTTGCCCTTGAGGTCTTGCAAGGTCTTGATGCCGGAGCCCGGCACCACGCCGAGGTAGTGTTTCACTCCCCGTGCAGAGGCGCTGAGCAGCCGCGTATCCAGGCCATTGGAGCGGCCGATGATCGCTGCCAGGTCGCCCAGATAGGCCAGGTCCACCTGGCCGTTGGCGAACGCTTCATTGATCACCGGACCGGCGCCCTTGAAGTAATTCCACTGGATATTGATGCCTTGGTCGGCAAAGGCTTTTTCAAAGATCTGCTGTTCACGCAACACGTCGGTGATGCCACCGCCGCTGTGCTGGCTGCCGGCACTGAGGTCGGGCACTGCGATGCGGATTTCCTTGAGGTCGGCGGCATGCACCAACCCGGCCAGGGCGGTGCCGGCGAACAGGCTGATCAGACGTTTAAAGGGCAGTTTCATAAGCGCAGCTCCTGGTGGGCGACGGTCGCCTGGGGAGCAAAAAGTAGGCACAGACTGAACAAAACTTTAAATACTATAAATTCACAATTTAATAGCATTTAGAAATATGCAAGCTAACCCGCAGCCTCCAGAGGCATATGCATAAACAGCATCGAAAATATTCTTCGAATGCATTGGATGCGTGGCGGTGTGAGGCTTTAAATGACTTTTCTTATCTCACAATCATCTTGATCACGATTTTGTAAGATCGAAATCACATAACGCATTCGGAGGTCTTCCATGGCCCGGATTTCACTTCTGAGCCTGCCGCTGGCGGCCCCGTCTAAAGGCATCGCGCCGCGCTGGGCGCAGCTGGGCCAGCGTTTATTGCCGTGGCTGCTGCCGCTCACGCTGTTTGCCTTATGGTGGCTGGCCAGCCGCAATCATTGGATGAGCGAGCAGATTCTGCCCACCCCCGCCCTGGTGTGGAACAGCGCGGTGGAGTTGGCCGCTGGCGAGTTATGGAGCCATCTGGCGATCAGCTTGCAGCGCTTGTTCTGGGGCCTGCTGGCCGGTGTCAGTGCCGGCGCGATACTCGGCGCGTCCCTGGGTTTCAGTGCGCGCGCCGAGCGCTTGGTGTTCCCGACGTTCAGCGCGCTGGCGCAAGTGCCGACCCTGGCCTGGATCCCGCTGTTCATGGTGTTTTTCGGCATTGGCGAAACCCTCAAGCTGGTGGTGCTGGTCAAGGCCATCGTGGTGCCCGTGACCCTGCATACCCTGGTGGGCGTGCGCGACGCCCAGCCCAACCTGCGCGAAGCCGCCCGTGTACTGCGCCTGCCTGGCCACTTGCTGATCCGCCGCCTGGTCCTGCCCGCCGCACTGCCTGCGTTCATGGCCGGCGTACGCCTGGCCCTGGCCGCCGGCTGGACCTCCCTGCTGGCCGTGGAGCTGCTGGCCTCCAGCGAAGGCATCGGTTACCTGATGGTGTGGGCGCGCCAGTTGTTCATGCTCGATATCGTCTTCGTGTGCATCGTGGTCATTGGCGTGCTGGGTGTGGTGATGGACCGCGGCATCGGCTGGCTGGATCGCCAGTGGGTGCACTGGCCCCACCCCGCCACCGCGCAGATCCGCCGCGGGCCACGCTATGAAGGCTGGCAACGCCTGCAGCCCTGGTTGTTACCCTTGCTGTTGTTGGCGCTGTGGCAGGCCGCGACGCAACAGGGCTGGGTAGACCCGAACATTCTGGTCAGCCCCTGGGCCGTGCTGCAAACCATCCTGGCCGGCGTGCTGGATGGCAGCTTGACCACCGCCCTGGGCAAAAGCCTGGGACGAGCCCTGGGCGGCTTGTTGCTCGGCGGCAGCCTGGGCTTTGCCGTGGGCTTGTGGCTGGGGTTGTCGCGGCGCAGTGAACGACTGCTCGGCCCAACCTTGTCCGCGTTGCGCCAGATTGCCATTTTCGCCTGGGTGCCACTGTTGACCGCCTGGTTCGGCCTGGGTGAGTTGGCCAAGTGGGTGTTTATCGCCCTCGCCGCCTTCTTCCCGTTGTTTATTGCCACCCAGCGCAGCGTGCTCAACCTGTCACCCCAGCTGCGCGAAGCCGCGCAGGTGCTGCGGCTGAACCTCTGGCAACGCCTGCGCCGCCTGGTGCTGCCGGGTGCCGCGTCGGGGATTTTCGCCGGCCTGCGCCTGAGCCTGATCTACGCCTGGATGGGCACCCTCGGCGCCGAATATTTCATGCCCTCAGATGGCGGCATCGGCAGCCTGATGATCGGCGCCCAACAGTTGCTGCGCATGGATTTGATCATGAGCGGCATGCTGCTGGTCGGCCTCACCGGCGCCGCTCTCAACCTGATCGGCCAACGCATCGAAACCCGTGCCACCTGCTGGAGACACGCATGAACGCACCGATTGTCAGCTTCAACCACGTGGGTAAGTCCTTCGACGTCGATGGCTTCGAACTGGAAGCCATCCGTGAATTCAACCTGGAGGTGGCCGAAGGGGAATTTGTTGCGATTGTCGGCGCCAGCGGTTGCGGCAAGTCCACCCTGCTGCGCCTGCTGGTGGGGCTCGATACGCAGTATCGCGGCGAGATCCAGGTGGATGGTAACGCCGTCAGCGGGATCGGCGGCGAACGCGGTATTGTGTTCCAGGAGCACCGCCTGTTCCCGTGGCTGACCGTGGCGCAAAACATCGGCCTGGGCCTGGTCAACGAGCCGCTGAGCGAAGCCGAACGCACGCGGCGCATCGGTGATTTTATCGAGTTGGTGGGCCTGACTGACTTCACCCGCGCCTATCCCCACCAACTCTCCGGCGGCATGGCGCAACGGGTGGCGATTGCCCGCGGCCTGGTGGCCAGCCCGCGCATCCTGTTGCTGGACGAACCCTTCGGCGCCCTCGACGCGCTGACCCGCCAGCAGATGCAGGATGAACTGTTGGCCATTCGCGCCCGCGCCAGGATCACCACGGTGCTGGTCACCCATGACGTGGAAGAGGCGATTTTCCTCGCCGACCGCGTGGTGGTGATGGAGCCCAGGCCCGGGCGCATCAAGCAAATAGTCGAGATCGCCCTGCCCCATCCACGCCAGCGCAGCAGCTTTGAATTCCACCAACTGCGCGAAGAACTGCTGCACGAACTGATCAGCGATGACCCCTACCAACCACCCGTGCGCGAACAGATTCGCGATTTGCCCCTGGCGTTTATTGCCTGCTGAGGTGAGCTAAATCGCTGTGTGCCTGCTCACGTCGTTCGAAGCGGTTGGCGCGGGCAAAGGTGCCCAAATCATTGAAGCGCACCCCCATCTCGGCCATCACCTTATGCGCCACCTTGGTGGTCATCTGGCGGATGTAGAACGGCTCTTTGACCACAAAGTGATGGATGCCATGGGTGCTGCCGAAATTGAAGCAGAATGCCTGCAACGGCCATAGCCACCAAGGGTTCAGCACTTGGGTTTGCTGAATCACATTGCCCAGTTCCACATCGCCGTAGTAATGCATGTTGGAGCTGACAAAGTGCAGGCAGAAGGTGCGCAACACGTTCGGGCCGATGATCACCACCGCAGCGATATCGATCACCTGCATCACCTGCAAGGTACCGGCTGACCACTGAATGGGCGCGCCCATCAAACTGGCAATCCCATTGGCGACATGAAAGCCCAGGAAGACGTACCACGCGCCCCAATGCAGCAAGGCCAGCGGTGCGTACACCAGCAGCACGCGCTTGAGGATGCTAGCCCTGTGCGGCCAGGTCTTGGCGCGCAACAGACGGATCAAGGCCGACATCATGTTGTCCCCCACCATCAGCAACCGTGCGATGCCCCAGGGTTCGCCATTGGTGATCGCGCGCTCTTCCATGTCGGCCTCGGTGCCCGAGACCTTGTGATGGTTGAGGTGCAGGTGCCGGCGTATCCATGGGTTGATGGTGCTTGGCCGCGCCAGCCATACCAGGCCCATCATCAGGTTGTGGGGCACGCGTTGCTTGCGAAAAGTACATGCTGTGGATCAGGTCGTGTTCCAACTCATGAGTGAGCGAGGCGAAAAAGGCATTGAGCAGCAGACACACCCACCAGGCCATATGACCGCTGATATAGAGCGCTGCCGAGCCGAACATGCCCAGCAGGGCAAAGGCCAGGATGCCTGCGCCCAGCGCGTCCTGATGCAACAACCAGGGGTGCCGCTGGCGCAAGCGCACGCCTTCGGCCATCACCACCTCGCGGATATGCGCCGAACGCTGTTGTGCGTTCAACGGCTGGGGGCTTGCAGAAGTACCGTCCATGCTTCCATTCTCTTGTGAAGTGATGCCTGAATCCTGCACCTAACCCTAGCGCAGGACGCTAGCCGCGCACGCCAATCTGTTGACCCCAAGCGCCAATTGCCATGACCGAACCCACTTCCCTCGCCAGCTGGACCCGTGCCCTGCGCAAGCAGCTCGACGCCCTGGGCCTCGACAGCGCCGCCCTGTGCGCCGAAGCCGGGCTGGACCCGCAGCAGATGGACGACCCCAACGCCCGCTATCGGTTGTCGGCCACCACGCGCCTATGGGCGCTGGCGGTACAGGCCAGTGGCGACCCTGCGATCGGGCTGCGGGTGTCGCGGTTTGTCAGCCCCACCACCTTTCATGCGCTGGGTTACGCACTAGTGGCCAGCGGCAGCTTGCGCGAGGTGTTCGAGCGCATCGTGCGCTATCACCAGGTGGTCAGTGATGCCCTGGACCTGGAGCTGAGCCGCCACGGCGACATCTACCGTTTTCGCCTGCTCCAACCTCCAGGCAGCCCCGCGCCCGCGCCGGAAGCGATTGATGCCTTTGCGGCGATCTACGTACGCACCTGTCGCAACCGCCTGGGTCGCGACTATGCGCCGTTGGCCGTTTACCTGCGGCGCCCGGAACCCGCCGACCCCGAACCGTGGCACAGGGTATTTCGCGCGCCGGTATGGTTTGCCGCCGACGAAGACCGCCTGGAATTCGCCGCCAGCGATTTCGACAGCCATCTGGACGACGCCAACCCGGAGCTGGCCGAACACAACGAAACCGTGCTCAAGCGCACCCTCGCCCAACTGCAACCGTTGACCTGGGAACGCAAGGTGCGCGCCGCCATCGAGGCGCAATTGCCAGACGGCGAGCCAAGCGCCGAACGTATTGCCCAAGCGCTGCACTTGAGCTTGCGCAGCTTGCAGCGGCATCTGGCCGATGAAGGCTGTCGATTCGACGCCTTGCTCAATGAGTGCCGGCAAAACCTGGCGTTATTGCACCTGCGTGACCCGCAGTGCTCACTGGCCGAGATCAGCCATTTGCTGGGGTTTGCCGATACCAGCAGTTTCAATCGTGCGTTCAAGCGCTGGACGGGGATGACGCCGGGGCAGTTTCGCGAGGGGTTGCAGTAGTTGTACGGTGTTTGCTGTAAGGGCCTCATCGCAGGCAAGCCAGCTCCCACATGATGTGACCCATTCTCCTGTGGGAGCTGGCTTGTCGGGTCGCCGCATCGCTGCGATGAGGCCGGTACAACCACCACAAACTCCTGAGTTTGATTACAAACCTGTCATCCAATTGTGCGGCTTTTGTCCGCGTCCGCTGGTTACCGTGTTGGCCTGCTTTCTGGAGCCCTCACTATGTACCGCACTGCCTTGTTCCTGAGCCTCGCCGTGGCCACCGTCGCCCAGGCGACGCCACAACTGCCCCGCCACGCCGAGCTGGATTTGCACACTGCCCGCCAACTGGCCGACGCCAGCCTGGCCCACTGCACCGCGGCGCTGACCGTCCTCGACCGCGGTGGCAACCTGTTGCTGGGCCTGCGCGCTGACGGTGTCGGCCCGCACAACAGCCTCGCCAGCCAACGCAAGGCGTACACGGCGCTGTCGACAAAAACCCCGACCCGGCTGTTTGCCGAACGGGCGCGTAATAACCCCGAGGCCGCCAACCTCAACAGCGTGCCCGAGCTGCTGTTGCTCGGCGGCGGCGTGCCGCTGTTTGCCGATGCCGAACTGGTCGGTGCGCTGGGCATCGCCGGTGCCGGTGGCGCCGCGCAGGATGAAGCCTGCGCCGTACAAGCCGCCGAGCAACTGGGCTTGAAAATCACCCCTTGATTCCACTTCCCTCAAAAGGACTTCGCGATGAAAACCTTGAGCATGACCCTTGCCGCACTAAGCTTGAGTGGCCTGTGCAACCTGGCCCTGGCCGACGGCAACCCCCTGAGCGTGCACGTACTCAACCTGGAAAACGGCCTGCCAAGCGCCGGTGTCAACGTGACCTTGGAACAGCACGTGGGCGATAAATGGCAGTCGCTGTCTGAAGGTGTGACCAACCAGCAAGGCCGCATCGCCGAGCTGTTCCCGGCCAACCGCAGCATGCAGCCGGGCGAGTACCGCGTGGTGTTCAAGACCGGCGATTACTACAAGAAGGCGAACCGCGAGACGTTCTTCCCCGAGGTGCCGGTGATTTTCCAGGTCAAGCAGGCCGACCAGCATTACCACATTCCGCTGCTGCTCAGCCCTTACGGCTTCTCCACCTATCGCGGTTCATAGGCCCGCGGCCAGCCGCAGCCCATTGAGGTCGCGTATCTCGATGGCGCCGTAACTCAAGCCGATAATGCCCTGTTGCTCCAGCGCTTTGAGCAGACTGTTGATGGTCTGGCGCGACAGGCCCAGCATCGCCGCCAGATCCTCCTGGGGCAGTTGCAGCACGCGGCGCGCCTGCTCAACTTCGCCATAGCCTTGGGCGATCATCAGCAGCCGATGGGCCAGGCGCTTTGAAGCGGGCATCAGGCTCATCTGTTCGATATTGATCAACGACAGCCTCAGTTTATGGCTCATCAACAGTGCCATCTCCCGCCAGAACAGCGGATGCTGTTCGAGAATGCCGAGCATCGCCGCCTGCGGCACCTGCAGCAGTCTGCAAGCACCCGTGGCCAAGGCATCGTGGGTGCGCGGCAGGTTGTCGAACAGGCAGATCTCGCCGAACCAGTAGGGCGTTTCCACCAGGCTCAACACCGCTTCCTTGCCTTGGGCACTGACCGCACTGATGCGCACCGTGCCTTCCAGCACCGCATACACGCCGCACGGCGGGTCACCGCGCTTGAACAGGTACTGCCCCGCCGTCAGCACACGCAACCGCGCCGCCCCCAGCAAGCTACGCTGCAAGTCAGGCGGCAAATGGCTGAACCAATGACCGCGAGCCAATTGCGCGTGCCATGTCCCTGTGTCCATGCGAACTCCGAAGATTGTCGCCCAATTGACAGTTAGGCACCGACTGACAGGGCATGATCAAACATCCTACAGGAGGAACAACAATGAAAAGCCTCGTCGACCATCTCAGTCAATACGCCGCGTACCACCGCGACCCACGCAACATCGCCAGCCACTTCATCGGTATTCCGTTGATTGTGGTGGCGGTGGCCGTGCTGCTGTCGCGCCCCGAATGGTCGGTGGGCGGGCTCTGGCTATCACCTGCGGTACTGCTGGCGTTGTTTTCGGCGTGGTTTTATCTGCGCCTGGAACTGGCCTTGGGCGTGTTGATGACGGTGCTGATGGGCTTGTCGGTGTGGGCCGGGCATGTGCTGGCGGCGCAAAGCACGGCGGTGTGGCTGAGCAGCGGCGCGGGCATGTTTGTGGTGGGCTGGGTGATTCAGTTCGTCGGGCATTACTACGAAGGCAGGAAGCCTGCGTTTGTGGATGATGTGTCGGGGCTGATCGTGGGGCCGTTGTTTGTGGTGGCGGAGTTGGCGTTTTTGCTGGGGTTGCGGCAGGACCTCAAGCGCCAGATTGAAGAGCGCTCTGGGCCGGTGGGAGTACGCGGGAAAAACGCCACGGTCTAACAAGTACTGAACATCCAATGTGGGAGCCGGGCTTGCCCGCGATGGCGGTGGATCAGTTGGCATAACTGTCGACTGACACACCGCCATCGCGGGCAAGCCCGGCTCCCACAAGGGTTTTGCAGTGTTATTAGGCTTTTTGCCAGACCTTGGGTTTGAAGAACAGGGTCTCGCCCCGCGCCAACCCGGTGAGGCTGTCATGGTCTTTCACCACTTCGGCCTCGATCAACTCGCTTTGGCCTTCGACCTTCAAGGTCACGCGAGTAGTCGCGCCCAACGGCCGAATATCCCGCACTTGCGCCGCATGGTGATCTTCCAGTTCATGGCGTGACAACGACACTTCGTGGGGGCGGAACAGCAGGTGCTTGTCTTCGCCCAAATGCAGGCGGTTGGAGTCCCCCAGGAAGTGATAGACAAAGTCGCTTGCCGGGTTTTCGTAGACGTCGCCCGGTGAACCGATCTGCTCGATCACGCCCTTGTTCATCACCACGATACGGTCGGCGACTTCCATGGCCTCTTCCTGGTCGTGGGTCACGAAGACCGAGGTCAGGTTGATGTCCTCGTGCAGGCGCGCCAGCCAGCGGCGCAGTTCTTTACGCACCTTGGCATCAAGGGCGCCGAACGGCTCGTCGAGCAGCAGAACCTTGGGCTCCACCGCCAGGGCGCGGGCCAGGGCGATACGCTGGCGCTGGCCACCGGAGAGTTGTTCCGGGTAACGGTCCGACAACCAATCAAGCTGCACCATGTTCAGCAGTTCATGAACCTTGCTCGCGATCTGGCTTTCGGTGGGGCGTTGGTTTTTCGGCTTCATGCGCAGGCCGAAAGCGACGTTGTCGAACACGGTCATGTGGCGGAACAGCGCGTAGTGCTGGAACACAAAGCCCACGTTGCGATCACGCACATCGTGGCCGGAAACGTCTTCGCCATGGAACACGATGCTGCCGGCATCCGGAGTTTCCAGGCCGGCAATGATGCGCAGCAACGTAGTCTTGCCACAGCCGGACGGGCCCAGCAACGCCACCAGCTCGCCACTCTGGATATCCAGGTTGATGCTGTCCAGGGCCTTGAAGGCGTTGAAGTTCTTGCTGACATTACGGACTTCGATCGACATGACTTATTCCTCACCCGCGCTGTTGCGCAGGCGGTTGATTCGGTTCTCGCTCCACTGCTTGAGCAGCAGGATGAAGAGCGCCAGGATCAGCAACAGGCTGGCCACCGCAAACGCGGCAACGTGGTTGTATTCGTTGTAAAGAATCTCGACATGCAGCGGCAGGGTGTTGGTCACGCCGCGAATGTGGCCGGACACCACCGACACCGCGCCGAACTCACCCATGGCCCGCGCCGTACACAGCACCACGCCATAGATCAGGCCCCATTTGATGTTCGGCACGGTGACATGCCAGAACATCTGCCAGCCATTGGCGCCCAGCAGGCGCGCGGCCTCTTCTTCCTGGGTGCCCTGCTCCTGCATCAGCGGGATCAGCTCACGGGCCACGAACGGCACGGTGACGAAGATGGTCGCCAGCACGATGCCCGGCAGGGCGAACACGATCTGGATGTCATGCTCTTGCAGCCACGGCCCGAAGAAGCCCTGGGCGCCGAACATCAACACGTACACCAGGCCGGCGATCACCGGCGAGACCGAGAACGGCAGGTCGATCAGCGTGACCAGGATGCTCTTGCCACGGAACGAGTACTTGCTCACGCACCAGGCGGCGCTGACGCCGAACACCAGGTTGAGCGGCACCGAAATCAGCACGGCGATCACCGTGAGTTTCAGCGCCGACAGCGCGTCTGGCTCAAGGATTGCGGTGAAGAACGTGCCGAGGCCGTTCTTCAAGCCCTGGGACACCACCACCAGCAATGGCAGCAGCAGAAACAGGACGAATACCAGCCAGCCAAGGCCGATCAGGATACGTCGCGAGGTCGCACTGCCACGCCGGGCGGCGTTGGCCGAGGACGCGGCGGAAATAGACGATTGGGACATGTTCCGCGCCTCCTTATGGACGTTCGATGCGCCGCTGCAACAGGTTGATCAGCAGCAGCAAGACAAAGGACACCACCAGCATCAGCACACCAATGGAGGTGGCGCCGCGGTAGTCGTATTGGTCGAGCTTGACCATGATCAGCAATGGCAGGATTTCGGTTTTCATCGGCATGTTGCCAGCGATGAAGATCACCGAACCGTACTCACCCACGCCTCGGGCAAACGCCAGGGCGAAGCCGGTCAGCCAGGCGGGCAACAATGCCGGCACGAGGATATAGCGGAACACCTGCAACGGCTTGGCGCCGAGGCAGGCGGCGGCCTCTTCGATTTCCCGGGGGATATCGGCCAGCACCGGCTGCACCGTGCGCACCACGAAGGGCAACGTGACGAAGGTCAGCGCCAGGGTGATACCCAGGGGGGTGTAGGCGATCTTGAAACCCAGGTCGGCGGCAAACTGGCCGACCAGGCCGTTGGGCGCGTACAGCGCCGTCAGCGCGATACCGGCGACGGCGGTGGGCAGGGCGAACGGCAGGTCGATCATCGCGTCGATGACCTTGCGCCCGGGGAAGGTGTAGCGCACCAGCACCCAGGCCAACAAAGTGCCAATCACACCGTTGATGAGTGCGGCGTACAGCGCGGTACTGAAGCTCAGCTTCAAGGCCGCCAGCACGCGAGGCGCGGAGATGATGTTCCAGAACTGATCCCAGGTGAGTTGAGCGGCGTGTACAAACATCGCCGCCAGGGGGATGAGTACGATCAGGCTGAGGTACACCACGGTGTAGCCCAGCGTCAGCCCGAAGCCGGGTATGACGGGGGAGATACGACGCGACATAAGAGTCCTTGGTTAAAGGGTAGAAACCACTGTAGGAGCGCGCTTTTTGTGGGAGCTGGCTTTTCTGTGGGAGCCGGGCTTGCCCGCGATGCAGGCACCTCGGTGTGTCAGTCACACCACGGTGATGCTATCGCAGGCAAGCCAGCTCCCACACAAGCCCAGTTCCTACAAAAAAGTCAGGCCCCTACAGTTACTTTGGCTTATTGCGCCGTGTAGATCTGGTCGAACACGCCACCGTCATTGAAGAATTTCGGTTGGGCAGTTTTCCAGCCGCCGAAGTCTTTGTCGATAGTCACCAGGTCCAGTTTCGGGAACTGCTGGGCGTATTTGGCGGCGACTTTTTCATCCCGTGGACGGTAGAAGTTCTTCGCCGCAATCTCCTGGCCCGCCGGGCTGTACAGGTGGTTGAGGTACGCGGTGGCGATCTCGGTGTTGCCCTTTTTCTCGGCGTTCTTGTCCACAACGGCCACAGGCGGTTCCGCCAGGATCGACAGGGAAGGCACGACGATGTCGAACTTGTCGGCGCCGCCGTCTTCCTTCAAGGCCAGGAACGCCTCGTTTTCCCACGCCAGCAGCACGTCACCCTGGCCGTTGTTGACGAAGGTAATGGTAGAACCGCGCGCGCCGGTGTCCAGTATCGGCACGTGCTTGAACAGCTCTTTGACGTATTCCTGGGCCTTGGCTTCGCTGCCGCCAGCCTTGAGGCCGTAGGCCCAGGCGGCGAGGAAGTTCCAGCGTGCACCGCCGGAGGTTTTCGGGTTGGGCGTGATCACCGACACGTCTTTCTTGATCAGGTCGCCCCAGTCCTTGATGCCTTTGGGGTTGCCCTTGCGCACCAGGAACACGATGGTGGAGGTGTATGGGGTGCTGGCGTCCGGCAGGCGGGTCTGCCAGTTCTCCGGCAGGGTCTTGCCCAGCTTGGCGACTTCATCAATGTCACCGGCCAGGGCCAGGGTCACTACGTCGGCGCGCAGGCCGTCAATCACTGCGCGTGCTTGCTTGCCCGAGCCACCGTGGGACTGCTGGATCTTGACGTTGTCGCCGGGGTGGGACTGTTTCCAGAAGCTGGTGAACTCAGCGTTGTAATCCTGGTACAGCTCACGGGTGGGGTCGTACGAGACGTTGAGCAACTCGTAGTCCTTGGCAACGGCGGAACCGGCAAACACGGCACTGGCCAATGCGGCCAAGGCATAACGGCGAATCGACGACATAGAAGCTCCTGAAATTCTTGAGTGTTGGCTTTTCTTGTAATTGCGGGTCTATCGCCGTTCTTGCTCAGCTCGGTTTGTTACCGGGGTTCTGCAGACGGAATTTTTCCTTGCGTTCGATCTGTACCACTTGGGCGTTGTGTACGGTGATTTCCACCGCGCCAAACCGCAGGTCGCGCAGGGCGCTCTGGATTTCACGCAAAATGGCTGCTTCGTCCTGGCCGTCAACGCTACGTAGAGATGCGCTCATGGTCTCGCTCCTGAAAATGAGTAGTGCCTGGCAGTGGCGGCACTGCTTGCGGCGTGAGGGCGATAGTAGATAAGCGCGGATATTCTTAAAAATACTATTTAAGAATGTTTATATAACCAGAAAGAATTTTCTGATAGGGCATGGGGTTGCAAGGGTTTCCACAGAAAAAACGCTCATGCACAGTCGCCGCAGAACCCTGTGGGAGCTGGCTTGCCTGCGAAAGCGGTGGTGCAGTAACACATGCAGCGACTGACACACCGCCTTCGCGGGCAAGCCCGACTCCCACATTGACCGCGTCAGTCCTGGCGGATCAGAGGTGCTCGGGTCCAGTCGATTTCATCAGCCGGCATGGGCCGTCCAAACCAATACCCCTGGCCCATGTCGCATTCCTGATCCAGTAGGAACCGCGCCTGTTCCACCTGCTCAATTCCTTCGGCGTGCACCTGCATGCCCATGCTTTTGGCCAGGGCGATCACCACGCGCACAATCGCCGCGTCGTCTTCGTCCCACGGCAAGCCCGCCACAAAGCCCTGGTCGATCTTGAGCTTCTGCACCGGCAGACGCTTGAGGCGCAGCAACGAGGAATAGCCGGTGCCAAAGTCGTCGATCGCCAGGCGCAGGCCCAGTTCGCGCAGGCGGTGCAGTTGCTCCAACGCGACTTCCGGGTCGTCCATCACGGCGCTCTCGGTGACTTCCAGCTCCAGGAAGGCCGGATCCAGCCCAGTGGTGTGCAGCACTTGGGCCACTTGCTCATACAGCTCGCGCCGGGCAAACAGGCGGCTGGAGACATTGATTGCGATAAAGCTCAGCGGCGCGCCGTCGGCCAGCCATTGGCACATCTGGCGGCAGGCCTGGTCCATCACCCACGCATCGATGTCGGCAATCAACCCGGTGCGCTCGGCGATAGGAATGAACTCGCCCGGGGGTACCAGGCCGCGTTCCGGGTGCTGCCAGCGCACCAGTGCTTCAACGCCGACCAAACGACTGTCGTGCAGGTCGTGCACCGGCTGGTAATACACGCGCAGCTCATGTTGGTCGAGGGCGCGACGCAGCTCGCCAGCGATTTCCACCCGATGCTGGGCGTGGGCGGTCAGCTCTTCGGTATACAACGCGTAGCCTTCGCGCCCGGCGCTCTTGGCCTTGAACAACGCGGAATCGGCGTTACGCAACAGTTGCTCGGCGCTCAGGGCATCACTGGGGAACAGGCTGATACCGATACTGGCGCTGATAAACAGCTGGTTGCCGTCAAAAATGAACGGATCCTTCATGGCGTTGAGCATGCGCTGCGCCAAGGCCGCCGCTTGCACCACCTGCGGGCAACTTTCGGCCAGCACGGCAAATTCGTCGCCCCCCAGGCGCGCCAGGGTAACCCCCGGCCCAAACAGGCCGCTCAGGCGTTCGGCCACCAGTTTGAGCAACTGATCGCCAGCGTTATGGCCGAGGCTGTCGTTGATGATCTTGAAGTGGTCCAGGTCCATCAACAGCAGGGCGCAGCCACGTTTATGCACCTGCGCGGAGGCCAGGGCCTGCTCGGCGCGATCGGTGAACAGCAGGCGGTTGGGCAGGTCGGTGAGCGGGTCGTGATGGGCCAGGTGCGCCAATTCGTGCTCGGAGTTCTTCATGGCGCTGATGTCCGAAAACACCGCCACGTAGTGGCTGACCTGGCCCTGGTCATCGTGAATCACGCGGATGGTTTGCCACTGGGGGTACACCTCGCCGCTTTTACGTCGATTCCAGATTTCGCCGCTCCACTCGCCGGTGCTTTCCAGGGCCTGGAACATTTGCTGGTAGAAATGCGCCGAGTGGCGCCCGGACTTGAACAGGCTTGGCCGTTGGCCCATCACGTCGTCGCGCTGGTAGCCGGTGATCTCCATAAACGCGCGGTTGACGTGCACGATCAGCCCCTGGGTATCGGTGACCAGCACCCCTTCACGGGTGCAATCGAACACCGCAGCGGCCTGACGCAGGCGCTCGCGGTTCTCTTTCAGGGGTTGTTGCAACGCATGGGCACGGGCAAAACGCCAGCCAATCCAGTAAATGAGCAAGGCGCTGAGGCTGACCCACACATAACCGCGCGCTTGCAGCCAGCGTCCCTGCTCCAAGGGTTCATCGATAAAGTTGATTAATAGGTAATGGCTGAGCTGGAGCCAAAGGATGGAAACCAGCAGGTACACCAACCCCGCACGTAGGGCACCTCGGTATGAAAACAGCATATGCTTAGTAATCCTTACTAAATAACCAGAATCGCCCTACAAAGGATCAGGATTATAGAGGAGGAAACACTTTGTAAGTCTTATCTGAAACGGTGACTGGTTTTATCTGCAAAGGAAGTGATAATGCGGGTGCTGTTTTTTTCTTTATCTGAGGGCCATACAGCCTATGTGGTACAACGGTTTTCTTGATCTGTCCGCCTGGCAACTGGTGGCAGTCACGCTGTTGATGACCCACGTGACCATTATTGGGGTCACTGTCTATCTGCACCGTTATTCGGCCCATCGCTCGCTCGAGCTCAATGCCGGCCTTAAACACTTCTTCCGCTTCTGGCTGTGGCTGACCACGGCGCAGAACACTCGCGAGTGGACCGCCATCCACCGCAAGCACCACGCCAAATGCGAAACCGTCGATGACCCGCACAGCCCGGTGATCAAGGGCTTGTCCACCGTGCTGCGCAAAGGTGCCGAGCTGTACCGCGCCGAGGCGGAAAACCCCGAGACCCTGCGTATCTACGGCAAAAACTGCCCGGACGACTGGATCGAACGCAATCTCTACACGCGCTACCCGCTGTTGGGCGTGGCGCTCATGGGCGTGATCGACCTGCTGCTGTTCGGCACCATCGGTATCACTATCTGGGCGATCCAGATGATGTGGATCCCGTTCTGGGCCGCCGGCGTCATCAACGGCCTGGGGCATGCCGTGGGCTATCGCAACTTCGAATGCCGTGACGCCGCCACCAACCTGGTGCCGTGGGGCATCATCGTCGGCGGCGAAGAGCTGCACAACAACCACCACACCTACCCTAACTCGGCCAAGCTGTCGGTGAAGAAGTGGGAGTTCGACCTGGGCTGGGCCTGGATTAAGGTGTTCAGCTTCCTGCGCCTGGCCAAGGTGCAGCGTGTAGCGCCCATCGCCCACCGCGTCGAAGGCAAGGGCAGCCTGGACATGGACACCGCCATGGCGATCCTCAACAACCGCTTCCAGATCATGGCCCAATACCGCAAGTTGGTGATTGGCCCGCTGGTCAAGCAGGAGCTGGAGAAGGTCGATCATTCGGTACGCCACCAGTTCCACCGCGCCAAGCGCCTGCTGTCGCGGGAAACCAGCTTGCTGGAAGACCGCCATCACCTGCGCATCCAGAGCATGCTGGAACACAGCCATGCCCTGACCGTGATCTACGAAAAGCGCCTGGCGCTGCAGCAGATCTGGCTCAAGACCAGTTCCAACGGCCACGACATGCTGGCGGCGATCAAGGAATGGGTGCATGAAGCCGAGGCCAGTGGCATCCAATCCCTGCGCGATTTTGCCCACCAGTTGAAGACTTACTCGTTGCGTCCTACAGCAGCGTGAGGGCGCCGTGGGAGGGTTCGCCCTCCCACGCACTGGCTTTTTGGCGTCATTTTCCGGGCACCGTCAATCCACGCCGTTCACGGAACTTCACCGCAATTCCCCTCTCTCAAAGAACACTTCGCCATCATGGTGACCCCTTGTAGTGACCGCTTTTGCACCTGCGGCGCGCCCAGAGAGAGTTGTACCGATGGTTCACGAAAAGCCCAGCCTGCCCGATGTGCCCACCGCAGAGCCGCCGCGCCCGGCCGCGGCGGCGACCCTGTTGGCGCTTATGCATGCTCAAGGTGAAGTCGAGCGGCTGAGTGAGCGTGAGCAACTGCTCAGTTCCCTGCTGGTCAGCGTGAACGCCGTGCTCTGGGCCATCGACTGGGAAACACGCCGCGTGCTGTATGTGAGCCCGGCGTACGAGCGCCTGTTTGGCCGCTCTGCCGGCCTGCTGCTGGCCGACCACCGCGAATGGCGCAACAGCGTCCACCCCGAAGACCTCGACTACGCCGAACACAGCCTGGCCCGTGTGCTGGAACAGGGCGCCGTGGAGGACCGCGAGTACCGCATCATCACCGCTGACGGGCAGATCCGCTGGTTGAGCGACAAGTGCTACATCAACCAGCAGGTGGTGCCCGGTGAAGCGATGATCGTGGTGGGCATCGCCGAAGACATCACCGAAAAGAAGCAACTTGAGCTGGAACTGCATCGCCTCGCCACCACCGACGTACTGACCCAAAGCAGCAACCGCCGACACTTCTTCGAACTCGCCAACCAGGCGTTCGACAATGCCTGCGCGCAGGGCACGCCGCTGGCGTTCCTGTTGCTGGACATCGATGATTTCAAAGACATCAACGACACCTATGGCCACCTGGAGGGCGACCAGGTGCTGCGGCGCATCGCCGAGAGCGGTCGCGGGGTATTGCGCCGTGGCGACCTGTTCGGGCGCGTTGGTGGCGAAGAATTTGCTGCTGTGCTGCCGGGTTGCCCACCGGAGATGGCCCTGCAGGTTGCCGAGCGGTTGGGCAAGGAAATCCAGGCATTGGTGTTCAGCTACGAAGGGCATGAATTCAATGTGACCGTCAGCCAAGGCCTGGCCGGCCTGCGCGAAGATGACTCCACCCTCGACAGCCTGTTTGCGCGAGCGGATGCGGCGATGTACGAGGCCAAGCGCCAGGGCAAGAACCGCGTTATCGCCGGTTAACACCGACCCACTGTGGGAGCTGGCTTGCCTGCGATGGCGTCTTGACTGACCCACCGCTATCGCAGGCAAGCCAGCTCCCACAGTGGGTCGGTGTGTGTTTCAGGTTTTGCGCACTCGGGTCAGTTCCGACAAGCCTACCTTGAGCAGCCGCGCGGTCTTGCTGCCTGCCAGTTCTTCGAGCCCTTCGTGCTCGGTCAGCCGCGCCATTTGCACCGCCAGGTTCACCACCAGGGCTTCGCGCGAATACACCCCGCCTTCAAGTGAATAGATCCCCGCGATCAACTGCCGCAACTCCAGCGGCAAGCGCCAACGTGTGCGCAATGCCGAACCGTAGGCGGCGCCAAAGGCGTCGAGGGATTCCCCTATGGCTTCGTCATCCAGGGCGCCGCCGCCCTGGCGCCAGTCTTCCAGGCAGCGCAACAAGGCCAGGTCGCCCAAGCGGTGCAGGATGCAGGCGCTGTAGCAACGCTCGTGATCGAGCTCTAGCATGCGCGCCAGGCGCCGGGCGTAGTCGGCGCTGTCCTGGGACAGTTGCCAGTGCCGCTCGGCGTAGGCCACCAGCCCAGGGTCGCCCAACACCACGTTGTGCTTGAGCGCCAGGCCCAGGATGAGATTCATGCTCTGGCCGGGCACCAACTTATGCAGGGCCTCTGACAGGGTCTGCACCGGCGTGCCGTGGTAGCCGGCGCTGTTGGCGGCGGCGATGAGTACGGCGGTGATTTGCGGGTCGCTGTGCACCTGGCCTTCCAACTGCTTGAGGTCCAGGCCTTCGGGGCCGAGGCTGCGTTGCACGGCAGCTTTCACATCCACGCGCAGCGGCGCGCCATCGCAGACCTCGCGGCGCCGCTCAAGGAAGGCGGGCAAGGTCATGCCCGGCGCCAGCGGTGGGATTTCGCAGTACACGCTTTCGCCTTCGTTGAGCAGCAGGTCTTGCAGGCGCTGGGTCAGGCTTTCCATGTTCAGCGGGCGGGTGAGGTAGGCGGTGGGCGCCAGGGGCAAGGCTTCGCGCACGCTGGCACTGTCGTTGCGACTGCTCAGCAAGATAAACGGCAGCGAACGGCGTTTCTGGCGCACGCTGCGCAGCAGGCTCAGGCCATCCACGCCCGGCAGCTCCCAATCGGCCAAGATCAGGTCATAGGTTTTTTCGCCCAACAGCGTGGCGGCGTGTTGCCCATCGGCGCACACATCCAGCCGTGCGTCACAGCGCACATTCAACAGCACTTGCTTGAGCAGGTCCCGCGACCAAGGGTCTGCTTCGGCGATTAACACTCGGGGTACAGCGGGTAAATCAACAGCAGTCATCCAGCACGCTCCATCGGCAATGCTTGCACCTTAGACAATGCAGGCGCGTGCGTACAATGAAGCAGGCACAAAAAAACCGCCGAAGCGGTTTTTTTGTTTTTCGTAGGAACGGGCGTGTCAGAGTTCGGAGAAGCACTCTTCGATGATCGCCAAGCCCTTGTCCAACTGCTCGTCCGGCGAGGTCAGGGGCACCAGTACGCGCAATACGTTGCCGTAGGTACCGCAGGACAGCAGGATCAGGCCCTTGTCACGTGCCTTGGCCACCACGGAGGCAACGGCGGCAGCGTTTGGCTTGTGGGTGTCGCCGTCTTCGAACAGCTCGACCGCGATCATCGCGCCCAAGGCACGCACTTCGCCGATCACCGGGTACTTGGCCTGAATGGCCTTGAGGCCAGTCACCAGGCGCTCGCCCACGGCCTTGCAGCGGTCCAGCAGGTGCTCTTCTTCGAACACTTCCATCACGGCCAGGGCCGCGGCGCAGGCAATCGGGCTACCGGCATAGGTGCCGCCCAAACCGCCTGGAGCGATAGCGTCCATGTACTCGGCCTTGCCGCACACACCGGCCAGCGGGAAGCCGCCCGCGATGGATTTGGCGAAGGTGGTCAGGTCGGCGGCAACGCCCATCTGTTCCATGGCGAAGAAGGTACCGGTACGCCCGGCACCGGTTTGCACTTCGTCGGCGATCAGCAGGATGCCGTGCTTGTCGCACAGTTCGCGCAGGCGCTTCATGAAGGCTTTTGGCGCGACGTAGAAACCGCCTTCGCCCTGTACCGGCTCGATGATGATGGCGGCGATATCACGCGGCTCGGCATCGTTCTTGAAGATGCGCTCGATGCTGGCGATGGAGTCGTCGACGCTCACACCGTGCAGTTCGTTGGGGTACAGCGCACGGAACACGCCGCCCGGCATCAGGCCCATGCCGGCCGAGTAAGGCACGACCTTACCGGTAAGGCCCAGGGTCATCATGGTGCGGCCGTGGTAAGCGCCGGTGAAGGCGATCACACCGGCACGGCCGGTGGCGGCGCGGGCGATCTTCACGGCGTTTTCCACGGCTTCGGAACCGGTGGTGACCAGCAGGGTTTTCTTGGCGAAATCACCTGGCACCTTGGCGGCGACTTTTTCGCACACTTCTACGTAGGGCTCGTAGGCCAATACCTGGAAGCAGGTGTGGGTCAGCTTGTTGAGCTGCTCGGTCACGGCCGCGATGATTTTCGGGTGCACGTGGCCGGTGTTCAGCACGGCGATACCGCCGGCGAAGTCGATGAACTCGCGACCTTCAACGTCGGTCACGGTGGCGTTCTTCGCGGAGTCAGCGAAGATCGGGTGAATCTGGCCAACACCGCGCGGTACAGCGGCTTCGCGGCGTTTCATCAGGGAAGCGTTGGTCTTGCTCATAAAGTCCTCATTCGCCGCTCATCGGGCGGCGTGGCTCAAGGATAGGTGGCGGGGAGGCAACTACGGCAGCATGCGATGATCGACTGCCACAGCTTTCCCGGCCACTGCGAATAACCATGTGAAACACGCAAAGGGGCAGCGCTCTCGTGCCCTCTGCGTTTGCTGCAATCCCGTGCCTTAGATGCCCAGGCAGAGGTATTTGATTTCCAGGTAGTCCTCGATCCCGTACTTGGAGCCTTCACGGCCCAGGCCCGAGGCCTTGATGCCGCCGAACGGCGCCACTTCGTTGGAGATCAACCCGGTGTTGACGCCGACCATACCGTATTCCAGGGCCTCGGCCACACGGAACACCCGGCCCAGGTCGCGGGCGTAGAAGTAGGAGGCCAGGCCGAACTCGGTGTCGTTGGACATGGCGATCACTTCGGCTTCGTCTTTGAAGCGGAACAGTGGCGCCAGCGGGCCGAAGGTTTCTTCCTTGGCCACGGCGGCGTTTTTCGGCACGTCAACCAGGATGGTCGGTTCGAAGAAGTTGCCTTCCATCACCTTGCCACCGGCCAACAGCTTGGCGCCTTTGCTCAGGGCATCAGCGATATGTTCCTGCACCTTGGCCACGGCTTTTTCGTCGATCAGCGGGCCGGTGGTGGTGCCGTCTTCCAGGCCGTTACCGATCTTCAATTTGGTCACCGCCACCTTGAGCTTCTCAGCGAAGGCGTCGTACACCGAATCCTGGATGTACAGGCGGTTGGCGCAGACGCAGGTCTGGCCGTTGTTGCGGTACTTGGAGATGATCGCGCCTTCGACGGCCTTATCCAGGTCGGCGTCGTCGAACACGATGAACGGTGCGTTACCGCCCAGTTCCAGGGAGACTTTCTTGATGTCCTTGGCGCATTCGGCCATCAGCTGGCGACCAATTTCGGTCGAGCCGGTGAAGGACAATTTACGCACGATGGGGTTGCTGGTCAGCTCGCCGCCGATGTCGCCAGCACTGCCGGTGACCACACTGAGCACGCCTTTGGGGATACCGGCGCGGTGCGCCAGCTCAACCAGGGCCAGGGCCGAAAACGGGGTTTGCGAGGCCGGCTTGATCACCATGGTGCAACCGGCGGCCAGGGCCGGGCCGGCTTTGCGGGTGATCATCGCCGCAGGGAAGTTCCACGGGGTGATGGCTGCGGTCACGCCGATGGGCTGCTTGATCACGATCAGGCGCTTGTCGGGCTGGTGGCCGGGGATCACGTCGCCATAGATGCGCTTGGCTTCTTCAGCGAACCACTCGATAAACGAGGCGGCGTAGACGATTTCGCCCTTGGCTTCGGCCAGCGGCTTGCCTTGTTCGAGGGTCATCAGGCGGCCGAGGTCGTCCTGGTTTTCGATCAGCAGTTCGAACCAGCGGCGCAGCTTGTTGGCGCGCTCCTTGGCGGTGAGTGCACGCCAGGCTGGCAGGGCCTTGTCGGCGGCTTCGATGGCGCGGCGGGTTTCCGCGGCGCCCATCTTCGGCACGGTGCCGAGAATCTCGCCCGTGGCCGGGTTGTTGACCTTGATGGTTTGACCATTGTCCGCATCGACCCAAGCGCCATCGATAAAGGCTTGCTGGCGGAACAACTGGGTGTCTTTAAGCTGCATGTCGGCTTTCCTTAACAGCACCGCGCGCACGCGGAGCGAATTAGAGTTGTTGAAAGGCGCCTTGTGGGCTGCCGTCAGGGAAATCAGCCCCAGCGCGCAGAAAAAATGAAAGAGCGCACGGGAGACAGAGCGTTTGAAATCTCAAACGAATCCTAGGATCAATGGGGGTACAGGGCAATAGGATGTTCGAAAAAAAGAACGAATATGGCGCATCCGGCTCATCTTTCGGATCAAGTGCCCACACGACAACAGCCCCGGAGCCTTGTGGGCGCCGGGGCTGTTGGGGGCCTTGCAGCTTAAGGTTGGAACGACTTGAGCACGGCCAGCAGGCTGGTCAAGTTGTCGGCCACGCCGCCCTGGGCGACTTTTTCGGTGGCGGCGGCGCCAGCGGTGGTGTCGACACTGTAGATCTGCATCACGCCCTGGTTGGTAGCCGCCTGAGCCAGGGTGTTTTGTTGCTGTTGGGCCGAGACCGAGTTCTGGAACAGAATCGCCGTGGCCTGGCCCATGGATTGGTAAATAGTGCTCATGGCCATCGCGGGTGATTCGGCAACCACCTTGACGTTGGTCTGGGTGACGGCATCGGTGATTTGCGGGCTGACTGTACTCATGGTTGAAACTCCTGGGTTGAGAAAGAACAACATCCGTTATTGCTCAGTGCTTAAGGCTGGAACGACTTGAGCACGGTCAACAGGCTGGTGAGGTTATCCGACACGCCGCCCTGGGCGACTTTCTCGGTGGCCGCCGCACCTGCGGTGGTATCGACGCTGTAGATCTGCATCACGCCCTGGTTGGTGGCCGCCTGGGCCAGGGTGTTTTGCTGCTGCTGGGCCGACACCGCGTTCTGGAACAGAATCGCCGTGGCCTGCGCCATGGATTGATAAATAGTGCTCATCGCCATCGCAGGCGATTCGGCCACCACTTTGACGTTGGTCTGGGTGACCGCGTCGGTAATTTGCTCGTTGACTAATGGCATGATCAATTTCCTTATTTAGTACACGGTGCATTCCGTGTTCATCAATGAACGTTGCGAAACAGGCGCTGTGAAACCTGGTTTAGGGTTTCGCTGCGGGGCCCAGCGCCGCTTCAATCTGGGCGATCAACCCCTGGATCAGTGCCTGCACTTCCTTGCGTTGCGCATCCTGGTCGGGAGCTGCGCCGTCCAACACCTGGCGCAGGGCCGCTTCACGTTGCAGGGCCGCGGTCTTGAGCGCTTGTTCGTTGGCCTTCGATTGCGCAAGCACTTCGGTAGCACGCTTGAGGGTTTCGTCGACGATGGCCTGGGGCGTGCCGGCGAATACCTGCGGGTTGCGCAGCATCGCTTCGAGCCGCTGGCGGTCGTCGGTGGACAGGACCGAGGGTTGCATATCGAGCTCCTTAGGGGCTGCCTTGGCGGCGACACGCCCGCTAAAGCCGCACCTCAACGTTGTCCTGCCAGAAACCGGCAAAGTAAAAATGCGGCGACGAATCACAGAAGGTCGCCAACTCCGCAGGCGTTATGGCGCTGGGCTGGTTGGGAAAAATGGCCGGCGGAGGCGGCAGCAGATTGGCCTCGTTGTAGAGGTTGCCGACCTCATAGCAGTTGGCCGCGAACTGCGAACAAAAGGACCCGCTGCCGATGTCGATGGACTCGTTGATCCGCGTCACCAGGCTGGTATCGGAAGTCCAGCGCCGAAAGGCTGAAATCATCGCGTTCCACACGCTGTAGCGGCCCCGGATATCACCGCCGATCTTGTCGAAGTAGAACTGCTTGGCAGCCACCGTCGCTGCCTCGCCCAGTTCGGTATCCACGCAGGAAAACACCATCGCCGAGCGTGGCGGTTTTTCCAGGCTCAGGTCGGTCAGGGCTAGGCCACTGCCGACACTTTCGATCACCAGGGTGTCGCTCACCGCAATCGCCGGGTGAACCACATTCAGGTAGGTCGTGTCCTGCGAGAACACCTTGGCCTTGACCAATTGACCGGCTTTGATAAACGCCCGCGTTGCGCTGTCGTCATCTTGTTTGACGGAAAAAATAATATCTCCAGGCTGCATGATGTCGCTCCTCACTCAAGAAAAGTTGCTTTCAAGTTGCTGTTGCACCGCCCCAGCAGAACGCTGGAGCGCTGTGCTCGGTTCAGGCCGCTGGCGCGGCCCGGTTGGCCAGGGTGTCGGCGTACTTGGCGATGCTCTGGTCGATCTTGTCGATGGCCACGCTGGCGGCTTCGGCTTCCATCGCACCGGCAGCGGCAGCCACGGCGGCAGCGGCGCCCACCAGCAGGTCGGTGGCCAGGGCGCCCAAGGCATCTTCGGCAGCGGCCGGCAGGTTGTCCTTGACGATGTTCTCGGTCATTTGCTGGAGCAGCACGGCCTGGGCCGCCAGGGCGATCTTGCTGACCCCATCGAAGTACCCCGCCGCCGCTTGCGCCACCAGCCCGGCCGCCTGGCTGATCATCATGTCGGCCGGCACCGCGATCTGCGCCGGCGCATAGGCAAAGTTCTGCGAATTGGTGAACTGCACCGCCTGCACAATCTGGCTATTGAGCGCCGCCGTGCTGTCGGATGACGGCGCGCTCACCTGATTGAGCAAATGCTCGTTCATGCGCGCCATGATCGAGCGCGAGGCCGGTGCGGCGGGCGCCGACGCAGGTGAATCGGCGGCGGGCGTTGCTGGAGAGGCGGCGGGTTTCTTTCTGCTGAACCACGACATAATCGATCTCCCGAGGGCTCAGCCCTTCTCGCCAATCTGCATGATCAGCGCCACGGCCTTGGAGATCACCGCGTTGGAAATCTGGTTCATCGCCTGCTGGCTGTTGACCGCGTTCTGCAACGACAGGCCCGCCGCGCTGCTGGCCACCTGGTACAGCGACGCGATGGCCTGGGCTGGCGCCTCGGCCACCACCTTGACGTTGGTTTGAGTGACCGCGTCGGTGATCTGGCTGTTGACCTCTGTCATACATCTCTCCTTGATGGCATTCACCCAGGTTTGGGTGTGGATAGCGGCGGCGTGCTGCGCTCATACCACTAGAACGCCCCACGCCAACATGTGTGAATCACCTTCAGCGCAAGGCACTGCGCAGCAGTTGCACACGCTTGCGCACCAGCGGCAGCTTCACGTGCAGCTCGGCGGCAATTTGCGGGTAAGGCAGGTCATCGACAAAACGCATCTCGAACAAGCGCTGCTGCAACAGCGGTAACCGCGCGACGTGCGCCTCGATCTGCTCCAGGCGCTCATAACATTCCACCCGCTCCAGCACCGAGGCGCAGGGCGCGGCGAGCGCGGCCAGGTGATCGTGTTCAAGGTCCACCGAATCATCGAACAGCCGCCCCTCGCGCTTGCTGCGCCGCACGCTGTCAAGAAACACATGATCGAGCACCAGAAACAGAAACCCCTCAGGGTCGCGAATGCGCTCGGGCGAGCGCCGAAAGAACAACAGGGCCTTGATCGCCGTCGCCGCCAACCACTCCTGGCCCTGATCCAGATTGCCCTTGGCCCGCCGCAACGCCCGGCGCCTGAGCTCGCCGTGCACAGCGCGCCAACTTGCTTCGAACAAACGGTCATCGGCGGCCCATTGATCCTTGAACTGAACAGTCATCCCCATCGCCAGCACTCCTGTGCATCCTTGATGAAGGGCCAGTCTGCGAGGGCTCGACGGGGGTACGCTGTTACCTGGGGAACACCGCCACAACTAATTCAGCGCAAAAGCCTTGCGCCGCAACTGCTCGACATCGTTGATCACCATGCGCTCCAGATCGCCGCTGATCACCCCACTGCGCCGCCACACTTGCAGCTGCACATTCAACTTGGGCCGACTGGTGTTCAGCATCGACGCCAACACCCCTTGGCTTGCGGGCAACGACACACTGGGCAAGGCCAACGCCAGGTCGATCTCACCCAGGTTCGCCAACAAAAACCGCGCCAAGCGCGACTCCAGCCGATGCAGGCACACCAACTCCAACAACTCGATGGCGTGCAGCAAGCGCAGCATCATCAGCATCAACAAACGCCGCAGAAACACCGGCTCCTCAAACAACACAGCAAAATGCCGGCTACCCAACTGCAACAACCGCGTGGGCCCGCTGGCAAAGGTAGAAGACTCGCGCCCATGATCCTTGATCAACGCCGTCTCCCCCACCACCTGCCCGGCCCCGGTACTGCCGATAATCTGCTCGCGCCCATCCGGCCCATGCACCACCGAATAAATCCGACCCTCCACCACCAGCGCAATGAATTCGAGGGTGTCATCCTTGAAATACAACAGCTCACGATCATCCAGCGTGCGCTCCACCATATGGGTGGCGACATAGCACAAAAGGTGCTCCGGCATACCTCGAAACAAATCGGAGCGAGCCAGCAGGGTTTGTCTGAGCGGGAGATCGAGCATCACGGTTCCTTTGGAATGCATGCGTTCACCTGAGGAATTGCGGCGTGGAAGCGGTGTAAAGCCACAAGAGCAAAGCAAACAAAGGGACGTGCGGCGCGGGGAGTTGTGAATGAGGGTGGCGATTAGCCATTTTTTGTCGGAAATGTACGACAGGGGGCGGGGAAAACGCTGGAATGGACGCATCAGGTCGACATGGGTATGATGTCGCCCGCACAAGCATCCGTAGCTCAGCTGGATAGAGTACTGCCCTCCGAAGGCAGGGGTCGTGGGTTCGAATCCCGCCGGGTGCACCAGATATGAAATGAAAAAGCCTCAGGTCGGGAGATCTGGGGCTTTTTTGTTTTTGGTTTGGTGGGTGGTGAGAGAGTGTTGAGTCGCGTCGGGATAGTAGAGGTGAAAATAAATCCCCTTTTCCCCTCCCTTTTTCCCAAGCAGTTTTCCAGCTCTACGATCATTACGATTTCACCGTCTTGAGCGCCGGTCTCAAGCAAAGAAGAAACGCCTACACAGGAACCTCCGCCCTGATCAGCGTACCGCCTTCGACCAGATTGCGGGCAGTAATGGTACCGCCATGGGCCTGGCAGATCGCACGGGCGATGGACAAGCCTAGCCCGCTCCCCCCCGAGTAACGTGCCCTGGAGCGCTCTGCACGCCAGAAGCGGTCGAACACGCTGTCCAGATGCTGGGCTTCGATACCTGGCCCTCGGTCACCGACTTCAATCACCACCGAACCGTGAACCCGGCGCGCCGTTACATTCAACTCGCCTCCCCCGGCCGCATAACGCAGCAAGTTATCGACCAGAATGTTGATCACTTGGCCCAGGCGATCACGATCGGCATGCATACGAAGCCCATCAGCAATACTGACCTGCGTCAGCACGCAAGCCTCATCCAACTGCGGCTGGAACCACGCCAACCGCTCCGCCACCAGAGCTGCCAGAGAAAACTCGCTGCGCTCCAGCACCAGCCGGCCAGCACGAGCCATCGACAACAGGTGCAAGTCATCCACCAGCTTTCTGAGTTGATCGAGCTGACGCTTGACCATGCCCAACTGCATGGCATCGCTGGGGAATACCTCATCGAGCATACCCTGCACGCGCCCCATGGCGGCGTTCAAGGGTGTGCGCAGTTCGTGGGCAATGACCGCGCTGGATTCACGCACATCGCGCTCATAGCGCTCCAGTTGCGTGGTCATGCTGTTGAAGTCGCTGACCAGCCGTTGCAGCTCGTCGGGCGCGTCGCGGTGCACCGGCAGGCGCGTCAGGAAATCACCGCCGGCGACTCGCCGGGCGCCCTGGGCAATTGCCGAGAACTGGCTGGACAAGGGCCGCGAAAACCACAGGCCGAAGCCAATGATGATAGGGATCGCGGCCAGCACCAGGCCGATCAGTATCAGCCAGTCGCGATTGGCGATAGCCGGCTGGAAATAGTCCAGCGGATAGTACTGGGCAACCACTTGACGCAAGCGTGCCTCATTGAGCTCTGGCTCGGCGCGCAACGCCAGCAGCTCCTCACGCGGCCCCGGCGGCAGATGCTGCACAAAATACCAGTCCGACAGTGTGACGTTGATCCACATGCACACCGAGATCACCACCACCGCGCCGATCGCCAGCAGGCTCATGCGCAGGCCGATCCAGCGCCACATGGGTTTGTCGTTGACCCGCGGTTGCTCAAGCATGTGCGTTACCTGAATCGATAGCCAATGGAGCGCACCGTGACTAGAACGCCGGTGATACCGTGGTTTTCCAGCTTGCGGCGCAGGTTGTGCACGTGGGTGTCGACGACGCGGGCCAGGGCTTCGCTTTCCGGCAGGCAGATTTCCAGCAACTCATCACGGGTGAAGGCCTTGGACGGCGTCTTGAGCAACGTCACCAGCAGCTTGAATTCCGTTGGGGTCAGGTCCAGCCATTGCGGTGGTGCTTCGCCCTGCTCAATGGCTGCGGTAAACGCAACAAGATCCACCCGCAGGTTTTCATGGCGCAGCAGGTGTTCCACCGGTTGGTTGCCGGTGGTGCGCCGCAACACCGCGTGCACCCGCGCCACCACTTCGCGCGGGCTGTAAGGCTTGACCACATAGTCGTCCGCGCCATAACGCAAGGCACCGAGCTTTTCCGGTTCGTCGCCCATGGCCGTGACCATGATGACCGGCGTGTCACTGCTACGGCGAACGGCGGATAACACTTCGGTGCCGCTCAAGCGCGGCAGCATCACGTCGAGCAGGATCAGGTCGGGCTGCCAGCTTTTGTACAGGTCCAGACCGCGCTGGCCGTCTTCGGCCAGGGCCACCTCATAGCCATCCCGGAGCAAGTAGGCTTCGAGAATGTTGGCGCTGTCGGCGTCGTCTTCGACGATGAGGATACGTTTTCCTGACACAAAGAAGCCTCTTGATGAAACCTTGATAATTTACGAACGGTTTATTGAAAGTGCGCTGCCAGTATTGCCCTACGCCCGCTTTCGCGAGCCGATCCTATGCCGACCACTGCATCGCTGTCCAAGCCTATCAACGGGCCTGAACAGCTCGATCAGAGGGAGGCGTTGTGTCGCGCGTCGGCGGGCGCACTGCTGTCTTCTTTTGCACATAGGGCTTGACCATGAACTTCACCACCTCCCCTACCCACAACGTTCTGTTGGGCGCCGTCACGCTGCTGTGCTGCGCGCTCGCGCCCCAGGCTCAGGCGACCGACGCCAGCCCGACAGCCGAAGAAACCACCGTTACCCTGGGCCTTGGCATGGGTGTCACGCCTCGCTACATGGGTGCTGACCGCTACCGTCCGTTCGTACTGCCGATGCTCAGCATCCAGCACGGAGCGTTGTTCGCCGACACCACTCGCGGCGTGGGCCTGCAATTTCAATCCGACAGTGGTTTTAGCGCCAGCGCAGCGATCAATTACGACCTGGGCCGCAAAGAGAAGGACAGCACCACCAACCCGGGCGGCGACGAGCTCAGAGGTATGGGCGATATCAACGGCGCAACCGTCGCCGACTTTACCCTCAGCCAACAACTGCTTGACTGGCTGTCGGTCAACGGCGAAGCCGAACTGCGCATGGCCGGCGAGCACCGAGGCAACCGTTACCGCTTTGGCCTGGAAGGCATCTTGTTGCACACAGACCGCGACACCCTGAGCCTGGCCATCGACGCCCATGCCGGCGATAGCCGCTACAACCAGACGTTCTTCGGCGTCACCCAGGCTCAGAGCCAACGCTCGATCTACAGCAAGTACACCGCCGACGCCTGGATCTATGCCTACTCCGCTGCCTTGAACTGGCAGCACACCTTCGACGCGCACTGGTCAACGCTGGCCAGCCTGACGCTGACTCAATACGCCGACCAGGCCAGCGACAGCCCGCTGGTAAGGCGCGAAACCGCAGGCTTGGGCCTGTTTGCAATCAACTACACGTTCTGACAACAAGCCCCGGGTATGCAGCCTTCATCTGGACTATCCCTGGGGCAGATTCCGGTCCTGTGCGAATGGCTTTTCAGACCGCGCAAGGTTCTCCCCATCAGGGCGTACACACGATGATCCGTTTGAAGTACCTGTCCAAAAGAGCCGTGCTGCTCTATGCGCTATTGATGAGTATCGGCAGTCAAGCCTCCCCCATCCTGCATACCGAAGCGTTCGTGCATCCTGGCCTGCTCCAGACCCGGGAGGACTTCACGCGGATACGCGAGAAGCTGGCCAACTATAACCAGCCGTGGCTGGCCGGCTGGCAGAAGCTGATCGCCAACCCCCATGCCTCATTAGCCTGGCAGCCCAACCCGATGCCGGTGGTGTACCCCACTTCAGGCGGCCCGAATAACGACAGTGTTCTGTTCAACGACGCAGCCGCCGCGTATGCACTGGCCCTGCGCTGGCAGATCTCCAACAACCCGGCGTATGCCGACAAGGCCGTGAGTATTTTGAACCAGTGGGCCTCGACCCTCACCGCGATCAAAGACAAGCCCGGCAGAGCTTTGGTGGCAGGCTTGTACGGCTACCAACTGGCCAACGCGGCCGAACTGCTGCGCAGCTACCCAAAGTGGCGGGCGGAAGATTTCCAGCGTTTTCAAGGCATGATGCTCACTGTGTTCTACCCCATCAATCATGACTTCCTGGTGAACCACGACGGCGCCCGGCCTGATCATCATGGGGCCAACTGGGACCTAGCCAACATGAACTCGATGCTGGCCATCGGCGTACTGACCGACCGCCGCGATCTCTACAACGAGGCCGTCGACTACTTCAAGCACGGCACCGGTAACGGCGCCATCGCACACGCGGTGTGGAAGCTCTACGGCGATGGCCTTGGCCAAGTCCAGGAAAGCGTACGTGATCAGTCACACGCCATGCTCGACATAGCCCTGCTCGGCAGTTTCTGCCAAATGGCCTGGAGCCAGGGCAACGACCTGTTCGGCTACCAGAACAACCGCGTGCTGCAGGGCGCCGAGTATGTGGCCAAGTACAACCTTGGCCAGGAGGTGCCGTTTACCCCCATCCCCAACAGCAGCTTCAAACAGACCGTCATCTCGGCCGATCATCGCGGCGAACCCCGTCCGATATGGGAACTGCTCTACAACCACTACGCCGTGCGAAAGGGCCTCAGCGCACCGAATGTGCAGGCCATGGCAAATAACGGCCAAGTGGAAGGTGGTGGCGGGGATTACGGTGCTGACAGGGCTGGCTACGTCCAGCTGGGGTATGGGACGTTGCTGTATTCGTTGGGGGAATACGGTTTGTCGCAGATGCAGCTGATGCCGTAGAGGTATATCACCGAAGCTGCGCTGCGCATTACAAATGCGTCTTTTCTACCTATCAAATTCGGGGAATGGCAAGAACGCATTGGTGTGTTGGAAATGTCAAAGGACGCCAGCACCATCGCCGCAGAAGTATGGAGCCAGATATGAATGAAACACCCGGGGTCTTAAGACCCGGGGCTTTTTTGTGAGCCACTTGCACACGCAACTCGATGTTGCTACGAGTGGCTGAGCGCCTACATCCCGATGGGTTGAGCCTTACGCAGGACTCGATGAGTTCCTGAAATGCTGCTTATCCAGGCTGGAGATTTCGTCCCGCAACACCCCCTCCAAAACCCCAAAAACCCCCTGAATATGCCCCTGCTTCAACGCCTGCGGCCGCGTCACCAAATAAACCTCCATCGCCGGCAGTTCTATCTCCTGAAAAACCTCACTCAACCCCGTCGCCAAAATACGCGGCAACACCGCCACCCCCATCCCGCGCCTCACCGATTCAAGCTGCACCGCAAACGAACTCACCCTGATCGGCGCATGGTCCAGTCCGGCAGCTTTCGCCGCACGCATTTGCGGGAGCAGGTCCAGCGGTGGCAGCAAGGCAATACTGGCGGCAGTGGCTGGGGTTAGCGCAGGGAGTCGTTGCAGATATTCGGCGGTGGCGAATACCCCGTAGTCCAGTTTGCCGAGCCCTCGGTAGATCAGGGAGGGTTCGCCCAGGTGTACGGTGCGTATGGCAATGTCGGCCACGCCTCGTACGATTTTGTGAAAGTCGGTGGTGACCTGGAGTTCTACGGAACAGCCTGGGTGCTGCGCTGTGAAGCGGCTGGCGGCTTCGAGCACGCTGGCGGAAAAGCCTTCGCCGGCGCTCACCAGCACGGTGCCGCTGAGGGTTGCCGGCGTGCCGTCGACGGCGGCCTGGCGGCGCAGGCCGGATTCGGCTGCCAGGGCGACGTCCACCAGGGCTTGGCCTCGGGAGGTGAGCCGGCAGCCTTCCACGCCGCGTTCCACCAGTGGTTCGCCCAGGGCGGTTTCCAGTTGGGTGAGGCGGCGGGAGACGGTAGAGGCCGCGATACCCAGTAATTGGCCTGCCTGTAAAAAGCTGCCACGCCGTGAGACTGCCAGCAGCAGTCGAAGATCGTCCCAATTTGCCTGCAATGCCATATCTCCGCGCTTCCCTGGTGTGCAGATGTGCAAAGCCATTATGCCGTAGGCGCTGTTTTTACGGCGCGGGCTGACCGGTATATCTACTGGCCTTCTCAACAAATGGAATGGCCTGTATGAACACGAACCCCAATCGCTTTCACAGCACCTTTGTGACCGGTGCCACCGGCTTGCTGGGCAATAACCTGGTACGGGAGTTGGTCGCACGGGGTTATGCGGTGAAGGCGCTGGTGCGCTCGGCGGCCAAGGGTGCGCAGCAGTTCGGCGATTTGCCGGATGTGGAACAGGTGGTGGGAGACATGGCGGATGTGGATGCCTTCGCGGCGGCGTTGCAAGGCTGCGATACGGTGTTTCACTGCGCGGCGTTTTTTCGGGATAACTACAAGGGCGGCAGCCATTGGGAGGAGCTGGAAAAGATCAATGTCGTCGGTACGCGAGCCCTGCTGCAACAGGCGTATGACGCCGGTGTGCGACGGTTTGTGCATACCTCGTCGATTGCCGTGCTCGACGGCGCCCCCGGTACGCCGATCGACGAGACGTGCCTGCGGGCCGAAGCCGATGCGGACGACTACTACCGCAGCAAGATCCTGGCTGAGCGGGAGGTGTTGAGGTTTCTTGAAAGCCACCCGCAGATGCACGCCTGCATGGTCTTGCCCGGTTGGATGTGGGGGCCGGGTGACCGTGGGCCGACGTCTTCGGGGCAGTTGGTGAGGGACGTGATCAACGGCAAGTTGCCGGGGCTGATTCCTGGCACCTTTTCGCTGGTCGATGCCCGCGATGTGGCCTGGGCGCACATCGCCGCCGCCCAAAGCGGGCGACGAGGCGAGCGTTATCTCGCAGCCGGTCGCAACTTGACCATGCGCCAGCTGATGCCTGTGCTGGGGCGTATTGCCGGGGTCAAGGTGCCCTCCCGCCAACTGCCGCTGCCCGCGCTGTACCTGTTGGCAGCGGTGCAAGAGGCCTATGCGTACCTGACTGGAAAGCCCATTTTGCTGAGCATGGCGACGTTGCGGCTGTTGATACGCGAGGAGCACCGTACCCGCTTTGACCACCGTAAAAGTGAAGAGGAACTGGGGCTGAGTTTTCGCGTGTTGGAGCAGACCCTCACGGACACGGTGGCGTGGTCCCGAGCCTACGGCGCGTTGTAATAAAAAGCCCCAGGTCGACAGGCCTGGGGCTTTTTTGTGGCGGAAGGTTTAACGCGTTTGCAGTGCTTCTAAGCGTGCCGGCAAGTCCTCCTGGGGGAAGCGTTGGTACAGCGCCAGCAGTTTCTCGTCCGCCGCCTTGGTTTCCCCCGCTCGACGCAGGTTCACAATCTCCTGCAGGCCTTCTTCCAACGTAGGCAGTGTCCGTTTGCTGAGTTTTGCCGCTGGCTGATCCGCCAATGCGCTTTCGGCTTGAGCAGGAGCGCTTTCAACCCTAGGCGCTACGGCCATGCGGGCCATTGGCGCGGGTGCGGAAAACGCTTGCGGCGCCGGGTGAGCCGCTTCTTCGTGGCGCGGCGCGGAGAATGTCGCGGTGGAGATTTCAGGTTGCTGCACCGGGGAGCGCATGACCACGCCGATCATCAGTGCCAACCCGGCGACGGTGGCGAATGCCATTTGCCAGCGCGGGCGTTGGCAGGCTTGCATCCAGCGTTGCCACAGGCTGGGTTGCGGCTGCGGGGCTTCGCGGCGGGCGGCGTTGAGGATGAAGGCGTCGAGGGACGCGGGCGGCTCGCCCGTGTTGTGTTGACGATAGTGCTGGAGCAGCGCATCGTCTGGGGTGTGTCGGGAGTCAGTCATACGGATACCTCCTCGGCCAGCAGGCGCCGCAATTTTTGCAGGGCGTAGCGCAGGCGGCTTTTTACGGTTTCCAGCGGGGCGCCGGTGAGGGTGGCGATTTGCGGTACTTCGAGGTCGCCGTGCAGGCGCAGCAGAAACACTTCGCGCTGGTCTTCGGGCAACGCTTGCAGGGCCGCGTCGAGGCGCGCCTGGTCGCGGCTGAGGGTCAGTTGCTGCTCGGGGCCGTCGCTGTCGTCGGCCTGGGCGTGCAGCTGTTCATCGTAGCTGTCATGCAGGGGGTTGTGGATGCCGTGCTTGCGCCAATGGTCGATCAGGCGGTTGCGGGCGATCTGGAACAACCAGGTGCGAAAACTCGCCCGGCCTTGTGGCTGGGTGGTGCTGCGGATCAGGCTGAGCCAGGTGTCCTGGTAGATTTCTTCGGCCAGTTCGGCTTTGTTGCACAGGGACACGAGGAAGCGGTACAGGCCCTGGCGGTGGCGCGTGTACAAGGCTTCGAAGGCGGCTGCGTCACCGGTTCGGTAGCGGGCCAGCAGCGATTCGTCGCTGGGTGAGTCGTCTGGAACGGCCATGTAGTGGGCGAACTCCTTTTGGTCAGCCGAAGCAGGGTTAGTATGGGAGCTGGCTTGTCGAATCGTCGCAACGCTGCGATGGCATCCACTCGGTGTGCCTGGTGAACGAGTTGTCTGCATCGCAGGCAAGCCAGCTCCCACATTGGTTCATTGTTGTGTTCGGGATTCTGGTTTGAGGCTTTGGGCCAGCTCCACCAGTTGCACGAATTCGTTGCGCAGCCCGAACGGGTCATCGCCGCGGGCCGAGCGCGCCAGTTTGGCGGTGTCTTGCAAGCTCATGGTGCCAGTGTAGCGGCCATCGCCCTTGAGCTGTTGGGCGAAGGCGGCCACGGCAGACGAGAAACGCAGGTCGTCGCTGGCCGGGGCAGCCTGGTTGGCGATGGGGCGTTCGATCAACTGGCTGTTACCGCCCGCAGCTGGTTTGTAGCGCACCCGCAGCATCGCCAGCTCATCGGACTTGCCTTCGGTCGCAGGCGCGTCGGCGTAACGCAGAGGTTCCAACCAGCCCTTCTCGCCCTTGGGCACGATTTCATACAGCGCCGTCACCGTGTGCCCTGCGCCAATCTCGCCGGCATCGACCTTGTCGTTGTTGAAATCCTCACTCTTCAGGGCGCGGTTTTCATAACCCAGCAGGCGGTATTCGCTGACCTGGGCCGGGTTGAATTCCACCTGCAGTTTCACATCCCGCGCCACCACGGCCAGGGTGGAACTGAGTTGCTCCACCAGCACTTTGCGCGCTTCGCGCAGGTTGTCGATGTAGGCGTAGTTACCGTCGCCCGCGTCGGCGAGCTGCTCCATCAGGTGTTCGTTGTAGTTGTCCACACCAAAGCCGAGGGTGGTCAGGGATACGCCGCTTTTACGCTGAGCCACGGCCATTTGCTTGAGGCTGTCGAAATCGCTGATGCCCACATTGAAGTCGCCGTCGGTAGCCAGCAGGATGCGGTTGATGCCGTTGGCAATAAAGCCTTCGCGGGCCATCTGGTAGGCCAGTTCGATGCCGGACGCGCCCGCCGTGGAGCCGCCGGCGGTGAGTTGGTCGATGGCGTTGCGGATCTTGGCTTTTTCACTGCCCGAGGTGGGCTTGAGCACCACGCGGGATTCACCAGCGTAGACCACCAGTGACACGCGGTCCTGATCACGCAGTTGATCCACCAGTAATTTCAGCGTGCTTTTGACCAGCGGCAAGCCTTCGCGACGGTCCATGGAGCCGGACACATCCACCAGGAACACCAGGTTGGCGGGCGCCAGTTCTGCCACGGTTTTATCGGAAGCCTTGATGCCAATGCGCAGCAGTTTTGTGCGCGGGTTCCACGGTGTGGCGGCCACTTCGGTGGTGACGCCAAAGGGTGAGCCGTCGGTGGGCAGGGCGTAATTGTAGGGAAAGTAGTTGACCAATTCCTCCAATCGCACCGCGCCTTCGGGGGGCAGGCGGCCTTGGTTGAGGAAGCGCCGTACGTTGGCGTAGCTGCCCGTGTCGACATCCACGCTGAAGGTGGAGACCGGGGTTTCGGTGACGCGGTGCACGGGGTTGTCAGGCAGGTTGGCGTATTGCTCGCGGGGTTCGCTGCGGTAGTCCATCGTCGCCATTTCCCGCACCCTCATGGGTGCCGACATGGCCATCCGCTTGACCACTGCATTCTGGATCGGCGCGCTGTGCAGCTCGGCGAGAGGCGCCGGTTCAACCGGTTTGGAGACTTCGGGGGACGATGACAGCCCACACCCAGCCAGCGCCACCAGCAGGGTAACGGTGAAGCCTTGGGCAGCGGGACGCAGGTAAAGCAGAGGGCGGGACATGGGGCTGAACCTCGTGAATGAATGAGCCGTTCACAAGGTCAGACGCGACATAGGTTGGGTTCGGGTTAAACCCTTGAAATTCACCCCGATCAATGTGGGAGCTGGCTTGCCTGCGATAGCGGTGTGTCAGGCAGCCTTTCCAGCACTGGCCCACCGCTATCGCAGGCAAGCCAGCTCCCACAGTTGAATGGCGGTGTTCTCTTAGTCCGTGCCGTATTTCGGGTTACGCGGGCCATACAAGATGCCGGTGCGCTGCCCTGCCGACAGCAACCGCGCACTGGTGATACCGGCAATCGGGTGCGCCGCATCGGTAGAGCTGTTGATCACTTGCTTGACCGCCGCCGTGATCAGCATGCCCACCAGGCCGCCGCCGTTGTTGTTGCCCTCCTCGCTCGACGCCCGCGCCGAACCGGTCCACAGGGTGGTGCCGGTGCGCAGGTCCACCAGTTTGGCCGAGGCCGTCACCGAGGTGTCGCTGGAGATCAGCATGTACTGAGTGCCGTACTCGCTGATGGTGATGTACAGCGCCGCGTCCGCACCAAAGATGTCATGCAGCTTGGCCGGTTGTACGGCCTGGATATCGTTGGCGGTGGTCAGGCCGTTCTGACGGAAGGTTTCGTCCACCAGGGCAATCGGCAACACGTAGTAGCCGGCTTCGGCCAGCGGGTAGGTGACTTGCGACACCAGGCTGTAGGACGCCTGCACTTCCGGCGATTCATTGATCGGCGGCAGTACCAGGATCGACTTGGGCCGCGCCTGTTTGTACGCCGAATAATCAACCGTCTTGGGTGCGGCGCAACCGCCGAGCAACGCCAGGGCCAGCAAGGCGCCGGTGAGTTTTAACAGGCTCATTTGGTGGCGACTCCGGCTTTGGCGTTTTTCAACAGAAAGTCCATGTACGCAGCAGACTCAGGGAACAACGCCTTCTCGGTGCGAAACTCCTGCACCATCTGGTCATCCTTGCCCATGTTCATGTACAGCATGCCCAAGTGCGCGTGGTAACCCGGCGGTGCCTTGCGGCCACTGGCGTTGATCTTCTGCAGATCGCGCTCCAGTGCTTCCACCTGCGCTTCCTTGGGCTCGCCCTTGAAGTACTCGTAAACCTGCGGCTGGTAGCTTTCCCATTGATACAGGGGCTGGGGCGCCGTTTGGCACCCGGCTACCGTCGCGATTGCTGCCAGCGTCAGCGCTAACTTCACTGCCTTGCTCATCCGTGTACTGCTCCTTGTGGTGTGGCTGATCAGTTACGCGGGTTCCAGGCGCCGGCGTTGATGCCGTCGACCAGGCGGTTGATCGCTTCGCGCATGGCCAGGTCCAGCACCTTGCCATTGAGGGTGGAGTCATAGCTGGCGGTGCCGCCGAAGCCGATCACTTCACGGTTGGACAGCGCGTACTCACCAGCGCCCTGGGTGGAATACACCACTTCGGAGGTGTTGATGTTGACGATATTCAACGCGACTTTGGCGTAGGCCACTTGGGTCTTGCCACGGCCGAGAATGCCGAACAACTGGCGGTCGCCGGTTTCTTTGCGGCCGAACTCGGTTACATCGCCAGTCACTACGTAGTCAGCGCCCTTGAGCTTCTGCACGGTGCCTTTGATTTTGGCTTCCTGGGAGATTTCACCCATGTTGTCACGGTCCAGCACGCTGAAGCGGTTGGTCTGCTGCAAGTGGGTGATGAGGATGGTCTTGGCCTGGCCGCCGAGACGGTCAACGCCATCGGAGAAGATGCCGCGCATGTAGCTGGAGCGGTTATCGAACTTACCCACGGCAATCGGCACACGCACGCCGGAATAGGCAACGTGGGCGCTGGCGACTTGCTCCACCGGCATCGCGCGGTTGCTCTCGGTGGCACAACCGGCCACGGTCAACAGCGCCGCGGCGGTGAGGCCCGACAGCAGGATTTTGGACAGTGTCTTCACAGGGTGCTCCTTGGGTGAGGAAATCAGCGTTGCTGGGTTTTCCAAGGAGAAAGGCAGCCTGAAAACGTGCTGGCCTGAATTCTTCCCTGAAAGACGGTGATGCAACGGCTGCGGCATTTTACGGGGTTGAGAGCGGTTCTCAAGTTGTTTCGGCCATAGGTGGGTGGCTTACCCTACTGCCGACCGCAATACTCAAAGCAACGAAGATCAAATGTGGGAGCTGGCTTGCCTGCGAAAGCGGCAGTGCAGCAACAGATGCAGCGACTGACACACCGCCTTCGCGGGCAAGCCCAATGCCGATCAATTAAACGAACGCAATGCCCAAAGCAACGAAGATCCAACGTGGGAGCTGGCTTGCCTGCGAAAGCGATAGTGCAGCAACAGATGCAGCGACTGACACACCGCCTTCGCGGGCAAGCCCAATGCCGATCAATTAAACGAACGCAATGCCCAAAGCAACGAAGATCCAATGTGGGAGCTGGCTTGCCTGCGATAGCGGTAGTGCAGCAACAGATGCAGCGACTGACACACCGCCTTCGCGGGCAAGCCCAATGCCGATCAATTAAACGAACGCAATGCCCAAAGCAACGAAGATCCAATGTGGGAGCTGGCTTGCCTGCGAAAGCGATAGTGCAGCAACAGATGCAGCGACTGACACACCGCCTTCGCGGGCAAGCCCAATGCCGATCAATTAAACGAACGCAATGCCCAAAGCAACGAAGATCCAATGTGGGAGCTGGCTTGCCTGCGAAAGCGATAGTGCAGCAACAGATGCAGCGACTGACACACCGCCTTCGCGGGCAAGCCCAATGCCGATCAATTAAACGAACGCAATGCCCAAAGCAACGAAGATCCAATGTGGGAGCTGGCTTGCCTGCGAAAGCGGTAGTGCAGCAACAGATGCAGCGACTGACACACCGCCTTCGCGGGCAAGCCCAATGCCGATCAATTAAACGAACGCAATGCCCAAAGCAACGAAGATCCAATGTGGGAGCTGGCTTGCCTGCGAAAGCGGTAGTGCAGCAACAGATGCAGCGACTGACACACCGCCTTCGCGGGCAAGCCCAATGCCGATCAATTAAACGAACGCAATGCCCAAAGCAACGAAGATCCAATGTGGGAGCTGGCTTGCCTGCGAAAGCGGTAGTGCAGCAACAGATGAAGCGACTGACACACCGCCTTCGCGGGCAAGCCCAATGCCGATCAATTAAACGAACGCAATGCCCAAAGCAACGAAGATCCAATGTGGGAGCTGGCTTGCCTGCGAAAGCGGTAGTGCAGCAACAGATGCAGCGACTGACACACCGCCTTCGCGGGCAAGCCCGCTCCCACAGGGGAACTGCGCTTAACCCTGACTGGCATTAGCCCAAGCCCGCACACCAACAGCCGCCAGCCTTCGCACAGCCCTACTTGAGCTCCTTCACCAGGTACTGCGCAGAAATCTGCGTAATCCCGGTCAACGCCCGGCGCAAGGCTTCAGGGTCCGTGCGGTAGGTTAACGGTGTATAGCCATAAACGTTCTGACCATTAAACGGCGTGACCGCTTCAAAGGTGCGCCAGACCATCTCATCGCCGCGATCCATCTGCGCTAACACGTTAAGGGTCGGATAAATCACACTGCTGAAACCCTGGGTCAGGCGAAAGCCCCACTCGGACACGGTCAGTTGAATCTGCGCATCGGCGGGCTCATCATCGCCGACCACCTTGAGCGTCGAAATCTTACCCAACTCATCGATAAAGCCCTGCTTGAGCAACACGCCTACATCGAGTTTTTCCGCCTCCATCACCGTCAGAATAGCCACCGGCGTCGGCATCTCGGCCAACTGCCCAAGCTTCATGCCGCCGGCAAACCCGGCGCCGCTCAACGCCGCAGTACCCAGCTTGGACGCCCCGCTGGCCATGCCAACACCGGCGCCAACCCCGGCACCCAGGGCCGCGCCCCAGGCCTGTTCGCGGCCGAAGTACACCATGTTCTTTTCCCACTTCACGGGCAGGACTTTGACGGTCTTGATCTGCGCGCGGTTTTCGGGAGTGAGGGGGTGGCTGACGCAGCCGCCGAGGATGAGGGTGGTGAGGAGAATGAAAAGGAGGTTTTTCACATCAGTCCTTTAATGTTTGCAGTGAATACGAGAAGTCGGCAGAGCCTGGACCCTGCCGACACACTGGCTCAACTCATTTGCTTTCTTTGGCAATGGTGCCCAAGGACGCATCCTTGACCAGGTAACGGCCTTCGACTTCGCTCAGCGCTTTGAGGCTGTTACGCGCCACGGCGAAGCCCATTTCGACTTCCTGCTTGAGGTAAACCACCTCACCCGCTTTGACATCAATCGGCATGTCCGCCCAGTTTTCAGCCTTGGAGCTGATCACGTGTTTGCCCGGCGTCACGAAAAAATAGATGTACTGGTTACCACGGTTGTAACCCATCTCCGAGTCGGCTTCCTTGTCATCCAGGAACACATTGAACCGCACCATCATCCCGACATTGCTAGGGCGCACGACGTACACCAAACCTTTATCGGCCACGGCAGCCTTGGGCAGCGAATAGTTCGCCACGTCAGCCTGCATCTTCTCCACCGACGGCGTCGAGGAACAGCCAAACAGCGTGGCAAGGGACAGAACGACAGCGGCTTTGCAGAACAACTTGATCATGTATTTCTTCCTTGTGGGTAACGGTGGAGCGGTTTTGAGAGTGCCGATGATGGCGGGATCTCATTTTTATGGCATGGCCCGAAGCATTGTGCCATTGCTGTGATGCCTTGCGCGGTTTTGGGTGAGGGGCTTATAGTCCGGCCGTCGCCCATACGGCGATCAGGTTTGGCGACCTGACAACAGAGTGCAAAAGCAATCCGCTTCATGCAGGTGTTTTTGCACCCGCAAAGCTGTGCTCGTTATGGCGGCTGTGCGCGGGAGACCTTCGGGTCTGCCGGTTTACTCTGTTGCCGGTTCGCCAACCTGCGTACAGCTGCCACCCATTCGTTTGGCGACGATTGAGTGGTGGCTTCAACCACCAAAAACAGAGTGTTAAGTATGAATAGATACATGCCCCTAACCGGCCACGACTGCACCGTCCCAGCCCTGATCATCGACACCCAGGCACCTCTCGACGTCCTTCACGACGCCGCCGTGCACCGCATTCGGGCCGTCACCCAACTGCTGGAAAACCTGGCCTTCCGCGAACAACTCAGCAGCGATGCCGTAGTGCTTTCAGACTTCGCCCACTTGCTGGCCATTCCGCTGCGCGATGGGTGTGATTTGCTGGATGTCATCAGTCGCAGGCTTAATGCCGATCCGTCCTGAGTGAAAACCGGGCGGCCTTTGTGTCGCCCGCTTTGTGCTCAATTCCCTTGGCCCCTGTCTTTATAGTTAGACTCACGCTCTTTACGATTTTTCAACCAGGACTGTATCCAAACTCCTACCCCAGTAGGTATTGCGTAAATGAAAAAGGTGAAAAAGAGGACAGATTTATTTAGTGCGCCTTTAAACTCTAATTTAAGTAAATCTGCCCCCTTTTCGTTTGCAATCAAAACTGCAATACACCAACCAATTTGACTAGACAAAAAATCAAACCACTAAGCTCTTTATTCGATCACCCGCACTGAGTAGTTCGTCGGCAGAAAGCGGAGTATAACTAATTACAATCAAAACCCCCTCTTCAAACTCACACACTTCTTCTACATAACCATTCAACAAATCAACAAGTTCACGAGGCCCTTTTTCAAAGGCGCGAAAACACAACTCCTTATCGAAATAATTCGCTGCATTTATACGAAAAACGCCATCCCTACCGTTAACGTCTTTTTTTGTAGCATCACAAGCTTCCAACACTAAAGGCCAATCGCTCCTCGTAACACTCCAATCATGTAAAGCTGAGCGATAGGAGCCAAACGCCTTTATATAAACAGGAAAAACAACCTTCAACAAATACGAATAGTCGACTTTGGAGTCTGTAAATTCAATAAATAGCGTATCATCAAACTGCGCATCATCTTGGAGATACTTCTGATCTCGCAGAGCATATGAAATTCGACCTTTAACGCCGACTGGAAGTAGCTTATCCAATGACACCGAGGTCACCAACTCGCTTCCAATAGGGGGAACTTCAAAGGCATCGTTCAAACTCCACGGAACGCCCAAATCGCCTATAGCTCTCAAAAAATCTTTATGCCTCTCTTCGATAGACTCTGAAACACTAGGTCTATGCCGAAACTCAAGCTTATATTTAGTCATTACCGTGCCACCCTTACAGAAATATTTCGAACAAAAGGGGACAGATTTATTTAATATGCTTTTCAACTCTAATTTAAATAAATCTGTCTCCTTTTCTCACCTTTTCTCAAACCCTTAACCTTTCCTGATCATTCCCATCGACTTCAACTATCTGAAAATGGAGCGGCGAGCAGTACCGCCTCGATTTCATCAGACGCTTTTTTTCCCCATTCCTTATTAATCCTACTAAGTTCCGAGAGGTACTTTTCAAAAATCATTATTCTGGAGTCTTTTCCGGCAGCACGATGGGAGAGCTCGTAATCTACCGCCATATTGAAAGCTACACGACTGATTATCCAAAAGAGAAGTTCATCCAGCGAATGCGTGTGCTTTCTGAAAATCTCATAACCTCTTTCTGAGGAGACATATTCAAAACCCTCACTTTTAAACTCCACGTGAGGAGTACCATCTTCGGGGGAGCTCTCTCTAACCAACAGCATAGACTTAGGCGCTCCCAACTTAGCGCCTATCAAACTCACGGTTTTCTGCAGCTCACCGAAATTGGAAACCATACTAATTCGTTCGTCTCAACAAAAGGGGACTGATTTATTTAATGCACCTTTAAACTCTAATTTAAATAAATCCGCCCCCTTTTCTCTCTTTTCTTTACCCTTAAAACAGCAGTTAAAAGACATAACATCCTTTTACGTTAGAAGTTTCGTATCTCCATGACTTTATTAGCCGATCCGCAGCGACAAAAACCGAATATCGGCAATCTCTAATCCAAGTTATGTAATACCGCCTGCCTCCGTTTTCATCAACAACCTTATCAAAGGTCTTATTTTTATTTACAGGCGACCAATATGAGTCGCCACATCCTCGAGTGCAGTCTTTGTAAAGGTGGGAATCGAAATGAGTACCTACCCATAGATTCATTCCATTTTCCCAATTGGAATGGGAAGGTGCGCAGCCAGCCAAGGCCGACAATAATACTACTAAAAGCCATTTATTAATTTTCACGCTTTTTCTCCGACTCAATTGCTGGGCGCTACTTATCGTACAGTGCTCCATAATTTACAAGCAGAGCAGGCGGCACGAACAAAAGGGGACAGATTTATTTAATAGGTATTTTTCAACTCTAACTTAAATAAATTCTTCCCCTTTTTTTCAGTCTCCTTTTTTCATTTCCACATTATTGCTAACACACCCTCATCTCTAACCCAAAAAAATCTATCCTACCTTTTAAAATACAACACTTGGAAATACTTTACGAAACATATGCTGTATCGCTGGCAACCGGGCTAGTTCGTCCAACATTTCGGCAGCCGAAAGCGGCATATCGTAGGGTACCGTGCCACGGAGCAGTGCTATTCCATATAAGGCATATTCCTCGTTTTTAGAGTGACTCCAATTTGGAACATAGCCAATTACTTTGTAGATCTTGAAAATAGGCTCATCAAACTCAATCAAATCATATAAAAAATCTGGAGCTCCCTCCGCCCCTAAAAATCCTGCGCACCACGATTGTAACTCTGATCTATCAATAGCCTCGCAGAACAGACAGGTAATTACAAACCCTAAAAGCTCATCACTGTAACGCTCAGTTTTTTCTATAATCACTTTCCGCCCCCCATAGCTTCACCACCTATGTGTCCAATTTTGCTGTGAACAAAAGGGGACTGAACGAAAGGGGACAGATTTATTTAATATACCTTTCAACTCTAACTTAAATAAATCTGTCCCCTTTTCCTTGAGTGAAAATCGGGCGGCCTTTGTGTCGCCCGCTTTGTGCGTGAGCAATCCAACCAAAAAACCGGTCCACTTTTTTCGTCATTTCACGCAGCAAACTTGATCATCAGAAAGATAATAAAGTCCCTCCAGTTTTCCGCAAATGGAAGGAAGACCAAAAATCGGTTCTGAGGTATAAGAAATAGGCAACTCGGATCTAATCAAATCGGCGAACTCCGAACTTTCCCACGCGGGAGTTACTATACCGTTCCAAAAACTTACGGCCTCTCCCGTTCCAGACAATACAACAGGCCTCAAGTATTCAACTGCAAGATTGGAGTCCCAATACAAATAACCGCAATACACAGAGCCATTTTCACCAAAAAAATCAGCTCGAACGATAATCTGAAAGTCTGAGCACGTTTCCTGTTCGGCGAGGGGGCGTATAGTTAATTCGTCCTCCACGGTGTCGTCCATCGGAAAGAACCAAACGCTATAACTACCAAGATCATCAATCGTCAGCTCACATACTTGTTTATCCGTCATAACTCGCCGCGCCCTATGCAATTAAGCACAACAAAATAGGACAGGTTTATCTGATACACTTTCCCAGCTAAAATTTAAATAAATCTGTGCCATTTTCTCTCTATCCCTTATAGCGCCTATTGGTTTAAGTCAGCCATTAGTTTAGCTATCACTAACTCGAAAGCATTCTGCAAAGCGCTACGGAGAGCTTCAGGGTTTGTTGCGTACTCCTGAGGTGTATACGCCTGGACATTTCCCTCACTGAACGCTGTTACAGTTTCGAAATTCCTCCAAACTACTGCGTCGCCGAGCTTCATGGTCGCTACAATGCCCACTGTGGGATAAAGCTCTGCACTGTAGTTTTTCAAGGCAAAGCCCCATTCGGACACGACAAATTCTATATGCGCATCGGCCCGGCCGCCCTCCGGTTCAACTTTGAATAAATGCTCAGCACTGATCCGTGCCTCCAACAGTTGTTTGAACAACTGCCTTGGATCTATTTCGTTACGCTGCAAGTTCAACAAAATTGCCTGCCGTGGACTTGAAGCTCCACCATCAGCCACTTTCGCGCCCGCTGCCACACCCACGCCAGCCATAGCACTGGTAGCGACTTTGGACGAATCCGATGCCATTCCCACAGCCACCCCGGCACCGGCACCTAAGCCGGCCCCCCAGGCTTGATCCATGCTGGTGTACTTGAACTGCTGCTCCGAAAACGAGGCAGGCAAAATAGTGACAGTCGTGATTTTATGGCGGTTTTCAATGCTCAGGTCTTGTGTTACGCAGCCAACCAGCAGAAATAAAGTGCAAAAAACTACGAAAATTTTTTTCATACATAACACTCTTGAAAGTTAGGCGAACTTGAAAACTAAACCCAAAAGGCTTACCCCCCTAAATAAACGCAACTTCGCCCATCAAATCTTGACGCCCACCTTAGTTATAGCACGACGAAAGGCCATTTTTGTGTCAGATTCACGAATAAATCGCCTCAACACCACGACTAAACATAGCGAAACTTCCAGAGATCACCGCTCTTCATCCAATATCTCTCAGCATCTGGTATTAAAAAACTAAAATCTGAACACTTGGATGTCCAATCAGAATATGAGAGTTCCTCGTGGAATCGGTCTTGATCCATATGCATATATATTCTTCTATCAAAATTAATATAGAATACGGGCAACCTAGACGCTACACGGCCAACAAGACCGAATATATCCGCACTCAAACTCGCGCCTGACAAAAAGTAGCCCTCAACCTCTTTCAACAACCGGGGTAAACTACAGTCGTCATCCAGCTCAAAAATTTTTGAAAGGTCTTCACCCGTCAACACACCTTCACTAACACTATTTAGATACTGCGAAAAATTATCGGCTGTTAGCTTTAAAATTCCACCACGGAACACCCTACACGCTTCTTCATACTGCGCCTGGGTTATATGCCCTTTATCCAAATATGCGCGATAGTCTTTTTCCGCATCCAATGAAAAGTTATACTTATAATCCAAAACCCAATAACACTTAGCACCACTTACAAAAAAACAGATACTTTTCTCACCAGACCATAAACCATCAAGCACTTCTTTATTTAAATTCAATTCCCGAACTCCTTTAAAAATTCTTCATGAGCGTAAATGCGGGCGTTGCTTGAGTGCTTTTCAAGCAACGATTCCCACACCTTAGGAAGTTCCAGGGCTGTCCCAGGCTTGGTCGGATCTACAATTTTAGGCGCTGACGGGTCTCGGTTGACTCCTGGAATCGGACGTTGAGGAACTGCGTTAGCCATAATTTCACTATGGAGTTTAGCATCGACATCAAATACAACCACGATAGAAAAAGGGGACAGATTTATTTAATATGCTTTTCAACTCTAACATAAATAACGCCCCCCTTTTCTACTCTCGTTTAAGCACTTTAATCGCACCATAACTTTCTGGTCGAAACCCACTTGGCCAGACAGTAGCGTCATTATACGTAGCGCCCAAAAAAAACGCCTCTTCGATTCTATTTGCACAAAGATCAGCGCCACATAAATTTGATCTAATAAAGCTAGCACCACCAATATCAGCACCATCAAAACTTGCACATGAAAGATTTGCACCGGCAAAATCAGCAAATGCTGCCATTGCGCCTGCGAAAGAAGTATTACTCATAACTGAATTCATAAAATTTGAATTCATCAGAGCTGCTCGATCAAATATAGCTCGATCTATAAACGCGTTAACAAATGAGGCACTTCTCAGATTCGAACCAGAAAAGTCGGCACTTCCAATATTAAGCTCATCAAATATAGCGCGATGCAACTGCAACCCTTTCAAACTTGCACCAACAAAACCATTTAAAGGTAGAGTTAATATCTCGCCCGTCTCAAAATTAATATTAATCATTTATCCCCCCAATCCACCGGATCCACCTTCACCTCAGACATTGGCTTAGTTAAGCCAGCTTTATTCGGCGGTAATGTTCCAACAAAATGGGGACAGATTTATTTAATAGGCTTTTCAACTTTAATTTAAATAAATTTGTCCCATTTTTTAGTCCCCTTTTTTCATTTCCACATTATTGCTAACACACCCTCATCTCTACCCCAAAAAAATCTATCCTACCTTTTAAAATACAACACTTGGAAATACTTTACGAAACATATGCTGTATCGCTGGCAACCGGGCTAGCTCGTCCAACATTTCGGTAGCCGAAAGCGGCATATCGTAGGGTACCGTGCCACGGAGCAGTGCTATTCCATATAAAGCATATTCCTCGTTTTTAGAGCGACTCCAATTTGGAACATAGCCAATTACTTTGTAGATCTTGAAAATAGGCTCATCAAATTCAATCAAATCATATAAAAAATCTGGAGCTCCCTCCTCCCCTAAAAATCCTGCGCACCACGATTGTAACTCCAATCTATCAATAGCCTCGCAGAACAGACAGGTGATTACAAACCCTAAAAGTTCATCACTGTAACGATCAGTTCTTTCTGTAATCACTTTCCGCCCTCGAATCTCCCCTTTTTTAGGGGGGATAGATATTATCTAATAGGTCTTGTACTGCCATAACAGATCTAAATACATTTCCCCCACTCTTTTATTTTCGACAAACAAAGAACTTATCTTCACTGAGATACCCAATACCGCCTAAGCGCCAAAATTCGAAATATGAACGAAAGTCAAAATCCAGATTTATTAAAGGCTGCCCCATATACCAAGCCAAATAATAATCAGCGGCAACTCCGTAAAGGGCCTCAAACAGTGCGTACTCTTGCTCTGTTTTTAGCAACCTGCAATCCCTGACCTGATCCCCCACCAGTTCAAGTATCCAGTTGCTGGGAACGTCTAATTTATCATAATCGTTAAATTGATCTTTACTTCCATACAACAGTTTTGCACGTTGGCATATCCCGTATAACTCGTCGTCTCCAAGAGACTTACAGAAACTTGCCTGAGCTTGCAACCAGAGTTTTGCCTTTTGCATCAATTCAAAGTCGCTAGATTCAATCGTCGGGCATAGATATAACTTATCTTCAAGCGTACCAGCTTGGATCACCTCATTCACGCGCGATACCAAACTGTCAGCTTGAGGAAAATAGCTTAACGCTTCAGTAATTTCAGTTAGAGAAGAATGTACTTTGAACAGAGCTAAAAAATGCGACTTATCAAAATAAGTTCTTCCCTCACAAAAAGCGCACCAGTCATTTAAAAGGGTAGGCATTAATTTCTTCCTCTTGGTAACTCCGGCAAAAGAGAAGGATCGATTTTCCATCGATCGCGCAATGCCGTTACGCCCTTATTAAATTCGTTTAGGGACTTACTGTTATCAATAACAGCTTTTAGCTCATTATGGAAAGCACCTGAAGCATTCCCACCGTGACCGCCTGGTACCCCATCAATAGGGTTGACCCATGTCAATTCGGATGTTTTTGTTCTGAAACGCTGAATTTCACTCATCGGCACCCCCCATTGTTTGAATTCAGGAGCGCGACAAACCATACACCACTCATGCAAACCTCCTGGCTGACGAATTCTCGCCTCAATTGCCTCTCGGGTAGCCCTGTTTTCCCAAAGCACGTCTAGCTCTGCTGGCGACAGGTCGTCAAACCAACGTGTGAAAGCGCCGTTACGAACGCTAGGCACTTTGCCGTCAGGCACAAGCTCTTGAAACGTCCGGTCAGTGTGGCTTTCGCTTACAGGCGATCCGGCAGAAGGCACCTCATGAATCGAACAGCTTCCCGCATTACAGGTATAACAAGGCCCAATGTTATGTACCCAGGTACTTAGCTTGCCAACATAGAACGTATGTCCAATATCCACCGTCAGGTTGTACGTTTTACCCTGCGACTGCAGCAGCTTTATTGATACAACGGAGATCGAAGCCTCTTGAGTCGCCCCATCCCCCAACGACTGCAGTTGATCACCCGGCTTGAGCTCTATAAGTGGCACAAAGCCTTTGCGCTTAGGCACGTAGAACGGATGACCCGGCGTCACTTGCAGAGTCTCAGTGATACCTTGACCGGCACTGCCGTTCTTCACAAGCGTCAGCTGATAGATCGGTTGATCCGTGCGAATGTGGGTTGCTGAGACCTTCGACGCGAACGGCTCACCGCCTTCTTCAGGTTTAGTCCAGACGACGTCGCCCACCCTGAGCGCGTCAATGGCTCGTTCACCATCAGGGGTGGCGACCATAGTCCCGGCTGCAAAACAGCATGGGCTATAGCCTGCTAATTTGGCCTGTGCTTGGTTGGCAAACTGTTCAGTCCCCTTACCCGCCGCCGCATCCAAGCCTTTACCAGCGGCTGACTCAATGCCCTTTCCGGCAACAGTTTCTGCAGCCTTGCCAGCGATAGCCTCCGTACCTTTAACCGCTAATGCGTCGCGCGCGGCCAACTCTTTGATTGCGCTTAACAATGCTCCCTTGCCTACTCCACCTATGGGCATAAGCTCAGCAAGCAGCTTGAGATCAATATCTGAATTAATGCCACCACTTGCCAAAACACGTAGCCGGTCTATTTGCTCTGCTTGGGAGGCGGCGTCAGAACTGAGCGCGGCGATCTCAGGGAGTTTCGTGATAGCCGTACGCTCTCCGTATTGCTCGGACCACGCATCAGGCACAACACCCATGCCACCAGGTTCGTTGTTGTAGGTTGTGTTACTTGAAGGATTGAACAGCAGCGAATCCTTGTACTGCTTTTCTGTGGACTTGAACGCAACGACCTGATCCCCGTTGGCAACAATGGGGCTGCCATCTCCCCAGGTCAGCAGGACTTTCTCGTTTTGCAGCTTGGTGATAACTCCCCGCGCAACAGTCAGGTCGTCACCTAATGCTTGCCCTTCAGGGTTAGAAGGACCGTAACCGGCCAGAATCCCTTGAAGCTCATTGTTGGTTTTCTGATCGACCTCGCCTCCGGCAACAAACGTTAGGAGCGCATCCCACTCAAAACCAGATCGGCTTTGACCTTTGGTGGCATCTAAACTCTTGGCCTCTTGGGCCAGTCGTTTCTCTTCTTGAACGTGCAACTTGCGGTTGTATGACTGTGCATTCCCAGCGATTTCCGAGCCCATGGCGACATCGCCATCAACACTCGCGGCAGCGAGCAATCCCACCAGTTTCGAAGCCGCATTGACCAGACGATCGTGTTCCGCTGGATCATTGCCACTGAGCAAAGGCGACTTATCCAACGCCACAATAAGGGCTTCGTTAGCACCCGCAGCCATCGCTCCCGTTTTAAAGTCGCCGCCCATTGCTTCTGAAAGCAAACCACCTACAACAGCATGCAGTGCAGTTTTGCTCAGGTCGCTGTCTTGAAGTTTGAAGGCATTACCAAAATCACCAACGCCGGTGAACGCGGTCGCCTGCATTACATCGAAAAGGCTGCCCTTCATTGCATCCTTGAAGCTGCCTTGTCCAAGAGCTTCAGAGAGCGTTCCGCGCACGGCACCGCCAGCCAATTGGATCGTTCCAAAACGGCCAATCGCTGCGGGGTCATTCCAATGGGGTACGACGCTTGGTCCACTTACCTTGTTAGTTACAGGGTCGCTCTGCGCGCCAAACCAATTGCCACTGGCGTAATTCACAAAGCCCGCAGAAGCGCCCGCGATCAGTGACTGCTTCAAGCTGTCGCTGCTGAAGGTTTCCTTGAATGCGGCCCCCAAGTTGCCTTTATTGTTTATGGTGCTGACGACGCCGGTACTGGCAAGCGAGGTCAACGAGGCAGTCGCGATGACGTTGCCCAACCCTGCTGCAGTTCCTGCGACTGCTGCGGTGGTCGACGTCGCAGCGGTAGCGGCTGTCGCGGCAGCCATAGTGGAGCCGGCCCCTACAGCGCTACCTGCCGAAGCAGCTAGCGCACTGGCCGCTCCCGCCGTCAACACGGTGACAACGATGATAATTGCCAGCATTGCGCCTTGGCCGAGGCTGGAGTGGCTGTATTTAAAGGAGTCGTGCAACTCCTTCACATGCCGCCAATCCACATCCCCACGCTTCTCGGCTTCTTTCAACCAAGCCAACTGTGGGTCTGCTTTGACCATCACATCAATCGTCTGGCTAACCGTGTTCTGATCAATCTGTTTAATGTCGATCTTCAGCCCGTTAACCGCCTTGATCGCCAACTCACCCTGTGCCTTCAACTCACTTTGGCGCAACGTCTCGTCGGTATTCCCCTTGCCCTTCGCGCTGGTCCACGCCAGGTCACTCTTGCTCTTCTCGTGGCTCTCCTGGTGCAGGTCTTTGACCGCCTCGAAGGTCACCGCGCCGCCACTGGTGATGGCCAGGTCCTTACCGCTCTCAAGCTTGGCCCGCTGATACAGCTGATCACCGCCACTGACCAGCGACAGATCACCACCAGTCTTGATCTCAGTCCCCACATTTGTAACGTGGGTCACCTCATCACGCTTGGTCTTCTTCGCGCCCCAGCCCCCCTTCTCCTTCATGTCGTAAAGGCTGTAGGTGCTGTTCTGCGCAGCCAACAAACTCAACTTATCCCCGCTATACAGATAAGCCTCATTCCCCGCACTGATCCTGCTCGCCACGATCGTGGTGTCACGCCCCGCCTGGCTGACAAAATCCCCACCCGCCGTCAGCACGCTCGCCACTTGAGTGGTCTGGTCGTCCGAGGTCTTGATGCGTTTTTTGCCGTCCTTTTCCTTGCCCTCAACGTTGTGCATGTCGCTGACCGAGGCGACGTTGAGGTCGCGGCCGGCAGCGATGGTGAGGTCTTTGCCGGCGGTGGCATTGCTGCCAATGATGTTGACGTCTTGCCCGGCCTGCATGTTGAGGTTGCCGCCCGCCGTGACGCTGGCGGCGAGGTTTTTGACGTCGGTGGTGATGCTGGATTTCTCGCCGCCGTTGCGGGTCTCGTGTTTGACGCTGGTGTCGCTGGCGGCGATGAGGTTGAGGTCGCGGCCGGCGGTTAAGTTAGCGTCGTTGCCCGCTACCAGTGCGCCTCGGTTGGTGAGGTCGCGGCCGGCGTCGATGGCGAGGTTTTCGCGGGCGACGATGGTGCCGGCGCTGGTGTCGGTGAGGGTGCGCATGCCGGCGCCGTCACGTACCTGGATGGCGGTGGTTTCGTTGGTGATGTCGCCTTTGAGGGCCGTGAGGCTGACTTGTTTGCCGCGGATTTCGCCGGCCATGGCGTTGCGGATGCTGTCCTGGGCGAGCAGGTTGAGGTTGTTGCCGGCTTCGACCAGGCCGCCGGTGTAGATGCTGCCGCTGCTGATGGCGGAGAGGTTGTTGCTGGCGCGCAAGGTGCCGACGTTGATCAGGTCGCCGCCGGTGACCAGGTTGAGGTCGCGGCCCTGGATGAGGCTGTTGCCGCGCACGTTGCGCGAGTCGGCCTGGGCCAGGTACAGCACCGGTACGAGGACGGTCTGGCCGTCGATGACGCGGTTTTCCATCCACACGATGTCGTGGGTCAGTGCGCCGACTTGCTGGTCGGTGAGGGCCACGCCCAGGCTCAGGCGCAGGGCGTCTTTGCTGGCGAGGCCGTTGTCCATCAGGTAGCGGAACTGGTCGGCGTCGCTGTACAGGCCGCCGGCGAGGAAGCGTTGGCCGGTTTGCGCGAGGACGGCGTCGCGGATCAGGCGGGTTTCGTACTGGCCGTCACCGAGGCGGCGCCAGGCGTTGTCGGCGGTGAAGCCGAGTTTGCCGAGCATGTAGTCGGAGCTGAAGAAGCCCGACACCGAGGTGAACTCGGGGTTGGTCTCGATCAGGTAGTGGCTGGTAGGGTCGGCGTTTTTGACGAACAGGCCGTACTCGCCCTTGGGCAGTTGGAAGGTGGGCGAGGTGGTGGGGTCGACCGGGGCGAAGGCGGTGCCGGTGTAGTCCACCGGTACGAAGCCGCCACCGGGGGCCACGCCCACGACGGGCAATACGCTGCCCGGCGCCTGGGCGCTCGGGTCGTTGACGTGTTTGCTCAGGTTGATATTGATGCCGCCGACGGGGATGCCGGTCTGGTCGTCGCCGAGGGTGCCGGTCAACTGCGCCAGGGTGTTGTTGTGCAGCGTACCGTTTTGCAGGGTGCGGGCGACGTTGAGGTTGACCGTGCCGCCCGCTTGCAGGGTGGCGTCGTAGCCGGGGCCGCTGTTGTTGGTCCAGGTGGTGACGTCACTTGCGTAGGCGAACGGCAGGCTATTGGGTGAGCGGCTTTTGAGTTCTTCGAAGCGCGCCTTGTCGAAATTCCCAGCCGCCGTGGCCGCATTGAACGCGGGCACGTCGACGTATTGCATGCGTTCAAACAAATCGTCGGAGACGTGACCTGGCGTGCCGATGACAAGCTTGCGCTGGCCCGTGCGCGTGGCGGCGCCCTGGTTGAGCAGGTCACCGGCGGTGATGCTCAGGTCGCCATTGGCGGCCATCAGGCTGTAGCGGTTCTGCACCGTGTCGCCTTGCAGCAGCATGTTTTTGCCCGCCACCAGGCGCGCCGCTACCGAGTCCTTGGTCGCCGCCTCAAGGTACGTCTCGTAGATGGTGATCTCGCCACGTTCCCAGTTGTCGCTCTCGCCGCAGTGCTGGCCACAGATCCAACTCAAACTGCCGGTGGTCAGCGTTTGCCCGAGTTCGAATTCATCTTTGGCGTTTTCGATAAAGCCCGCATTGATGCCGATCGAGCCTTCGCTTTCAACGGTACCGGAGCGGTTGCTGAACAGCACGGCACGCCCGCCATCGCGAGCGGCGAAGCTCAGGTTGCCTTTGCTGTAGACATCGCCATAGCTGTTGCTGAAGCCATTGCTGCGCAAGGTCATGTCGCCGCCGCTGAACAGCAGCGTGTTGGCGGCATTGGTGATGCTGTTGACTGCGGTGAGGTTCACTGCACCCTGGGCACCGAGGGTGCCACGGTTGTTGATTTGCGCGGCGGCGATGTCCAGTTGCTGGCGGGCGGTGAGGAAACCGAGGTTGTCCAGGGTGCCGCCCAGGGTCAGGCGCGCATTGGTGGCTGCCAGGCGGCCGCCGTTCTGGCTGAGGTTGTTGGCGGCGACGGTGAGTGTTTGCAGGGCCGAGACGCGGCCGCTATTGCTCATATCGCCGGTGGTGATGCTGATGTCGCCGTCGCTGAGCAGTTCGCCGCCGTTGTCCAGGCTGGCCACGTTGAGGATCAAGCCCTTGGCGCTGGCCATGCGGTCGCCGGCCTTGAGGGCCAGCCCTTGGTCGCTCTTGTAGGTGAGCACGTCGTTGAGTTGCACGCGGCCCAGGCCGTCGACTTTACCGAATGCCCAGTCGGCGCTGCCCATGCCCTGGATATTGCCTTGGCTGCCTGCGAGGCTGGCGGTGTTGAGGTGGAACAGGCCGGTGCCGGCGTGTTGCAGCATGCCGTTCTGGTTGTTGAGGCTGGCGGCGTCAAGGCTGAAGGCCTGGCTGCCGAATTCGAGGGTGCCGTTCTGGTTGTTCAACGCACCGCTGAGGTTGAGTTTGCTGCTGGCGCCGCCCAGGGCCCGCAGTTGCCCGCTGGCGCTGTTGTCCAGGTTGCCGCCGGTGAGGGTCAGGCCCTGGTTGGCTTCGATCAGGCCGCCCTGGTTGCTGAGGGTGTCGCGTGAGGTCAGGTTGATCTGATTGCCGCTGACCTGGCCGCCCGCGCTGTTGTCGAGGGTGGCGCCGCTGACGGTCACTTGTTCTTTGCCGAACAGTTTGCCGCCACGGTTGGCCAGGGCTTCTACGGTCAGTTGCAGGTTGCCGACCAGGCTTGCCATCAGGCCGCCGCTGGCGTTGTCGACGCTGTTGGCGGTGACGGTCAGGCTGTCGCCCTGCACGGTACCGCCCTGGTTATCCAGGCGGGTGGTGTTCAGTTCGGTGAGCGCGCCGCCGCTGAGGATCAGGCCCTTGCGGTTGCTCACATCCTGGCCGCTGTAGCTCAGGCCTTCGGCGCCGGCCAACAGTTGGCCGTTGTCGTTGTTCAGGTGCTGAGCGGCGATGTCCAGGCGCTTGCCGCGCAGGGTGCCGCCGTCGTTATTGAGGGTGGTGAGTTGCTTGACCAGCACGCTGCGCTCGCCCGCGTCGATCTGGCCGCCGACGTTGGTGAGCAGGTCGCTGACCTTGAGCACCACGTCGCCGCCATCGCTGATCAGCGCGCCTTTTTTGCTGTTGGTGAAGGTCTGCGCGGTGACGTCGACGGTCTGGCCCAGCAGGATGCCGGCGCTGTTGTCCAAGCGCTCGCCTTGCAGTTGCAGCAGGCCCTCGCTCTGGATGCGGCCCTGGGCGTTGAGCAACTGGCCCGGGCCTTTGAGCAGCAGGCTTACGCCCTGGGCGCCACCGGCCAGCAGGCCGGCGTTGCGGTTGTCGAGGCCCGAGGCACGCACGTCGAGGTGGTCGCCCAACACGCGCCCGGCGCGGTTGTCGATGTCGCCGCCGGCCACGTCGAGCAGCAGTTGCTTGCCGACGATCGTGCCGCCCTGGTTATCCAGGTTGGCGGCGTGCAGTTCGATATCGCCCTGCCCGGCCTGCAAGCGGCCCTGGGCGTTGTTGAGCTGTTGTGCGGCGGTGAGGGTGAGCTTGCCGGTGTCGGCGCTCAGTACGCCGCCTGCGTTGCTGCTGAGGGTGCCGGCCGTAACGTTCAGATCGGTGCTGGCCTGGGCGAAACCCTGATTGTTGTTGAAGGTGTTGGAAACGGCGAGGTTGAGCGCGCCGCCGTCGGCCTGGATCAGGCCCTTGAGGCTGTTGTCGAGGTTGCTGGCAGTGACGGTCGCGGTCCTGGCCACCAGTACGCCGTTCTGGTTGTTCAGGCTGCCGGCGTTGACGGTCAGGTCGTTGGCGATGACTTGCCCGCCGCTGTTGTTCAGGTCGGCACTGGTGAGCACCAGGCTGCCGCCGGCCATTTCGATACGGCCCTGGCGGTTGTCCAGGGACGCGCTGTTGAGCGTGGCGGCCTGGCCTTCGCCGAAGCGGATCAGGCCGCCAAGGTTGACGATGGCCGGTGAGCTGATCGCCAGGCTCTGCTCACCGAACAGGCGCGCAGTGGCGCCCTGGTTGGTGAGCTTGGCGCTGCTGACCTCGACGCTCTTGGCCTGGATGATCGCGCCCTGGTTGGTCAGCGCTTGTGCGGCGGTGATCGCCAGGGCGCGGCTGGCCAACAGGTTGCCGCTGGTGGTGACGGTTTGCGCGTTCACCACCAGATCGCCGATGGTGTTGCGGCTGTTATCAGCGGCGACGCCGGCTTCGATGATGCCGGGGTTGTTCACGCTGGCCGCGTTGATCTCGATGCGCTGGCCGGCGGCGATGCTCTTGCGGTTGACCAGCGCCTGGGCGCTGGTGACCTGCACGTTGCCGTTGGCGTAGACCTTGTCGGTGAGGTCGACGTTTTGCGCGGTGACTTTGACGTTACCGGTGGCCGCCGCCTGCGCCATGCTCAGGCGCCCGTTGGCGTCGAGCTGAATATCGCCACCACTGGCGGCCAGGGTGCCGTCGAGCTTCACGCCCACGCCGGCTTCGGTGCCCACCAGTTTGATTGCGCCGGCATACATGCCGCCCAAGGCCGAGGAGTCGATTGCCAACTCGGGCTTGGTGCTGCCGTCATCGGCACGGGCGGTGGTTTTCAGGCTTTGCGCATCGACGTCGTTGCGCCCGGCGATCACGTTGAGTTCGCGGGCGTTGATTTGTGCGTTGATCTTGGCCGAGCGGGTGATGATGTCGAAACGTTCGACGTTGCTGGCGTTCAAGCCTTCGCCGTCGATGGTCACGGCGCCGCCATCCACTTCATAGCGCTGCAATTGGCCGCTGGCGTCGAGCACCGGTTTGCCGGTGGTGAGGGTGACGTTGGGGGTGTTGATAAAGCCGCAACCGCTGCACGTCACGCCGTACGGGTTGGCGACAATGACCTTGGCCGACTGCCCCGCCACTTCGGTGTAGCCGCGCAACTGGCTGGGGCTGCCGCCGTTGACTTCGTTGAGGATGACGTTCGCCGCGCCGCCCTTGAGATTGGGGTTACCGACAATGATCCCGCCCAGTTGGGTGTTGACCATGGCGCTGTTGCCGTTGTTGAGGATCACGCCGTTGGGGCCGACGTTGTAGTCCTTGAACTGGTTATGGGACAGGCCCGCGCCATTGGGGGTGGCGATGTTGACCACCGGCACGCCATTGCCCGCCGCGCCCACGGTGGTGCCCGGCGCACTGACCACGATGCCCTCAGCCTGGGCCAGCAGCGGCTGCCAGAACAATGCGTTGGCGAGGATCAAGGCCAGCCCGCGCTTGGGCAGGCCGAAGAACGCGTCCCGGCGCTTCAGGGCGGCAGAAGGTTGGCGGGCCAGGAAGGCGAATTGGCGAACATCCATTGTCAGGCTCTCATGCAGCGGGGCGTTGAATTACAGGAAAAAATCCATGCGGAAATAGATCGGCGCTTCGCGCTCGGTCACCACACCGGGTCTTTCTAACGAATGGGCAAAGGTCACGCTGGTGCTGACGTGTTTGCCACGGGCGAACAGCTCCAGGGAGTTGCTGGACACCCGGCCATGAACGTTGTCGTTGTAGCGGTCGTTGCGGATCACGCCCTGGTCGTAGCCGACACTGGCGCCGTACTCGGCGAAGGCTGGGCGCATCCAGTCGAGGGTCACCGGGCGCGCCCAGCGCACTTCGTTGCGCCAGTAGCCGCCGCTGTCGCCGGTCAGCAACTGGTCCTTGAAACCGCGCACCGAGGCCGAGCCGCCAAGGCTCATGCGCTGCGGCGAAAACAGCGGGTCTTCGCTGCGTTGGCCGGTGGCCAAACTGCTGAAGCTGAACGACTCGCCCCACAGGCTGAAGGGTTGCAGGTAGCTGACGGTGGCGGTGTATTTGCGGTAGCGCGAGTTCGGCTGGCGACGGCCTGCTGGGTCACGCTCGTCCTGGGCCTGGGCGTCGAGCAGGCCGATGCCGCTTTGCATGCCCAGGTCCAGGTTGACGAAGGCACTGCCGATGCGCCGACCGTGGTTGACGCCCAGTTGCAGTTCGCTGAGGCGGTTGCTGCTGGGCGCGGTGCGCACGTCGAGGATGTAGTTGTTGGTGCGCAGGTGCGCCAGGCCGACGTTGACCGAGGTCTTGCTGACGTCGTCGCGATGGATCACCCGCTCGGCGCGCAGTTGGTGGTTCTGGTTGTCGCCGTCCTGCTTGTATTTGAAGCCGTCGGTGACGCCGTAGGTGCGGTAGTCGCTTTCGCTGTAGGTGTAGCTGAAGTTCCACCAGCCCCAGGGCAGGTTGTAGTAGAGCATGGTGTTTTTCGAGGTTTTCTGGTGGTCGCTGATGGCGTCGTGGCCGCCGCGCAGCATCAGTTGGTCACCCAGGCCCAGTGGGCTGTCCCACTCAAGGCCAGCGCCCCATTGCTGTTCGCCAGTGCTTTTCTGCCCGTCGTTGTTGCGCGACAGGCTGGCGCGCCAGGGCTTTTGCGCGGTGTTCTTGACCACCACGTCGCTGCCGCCGATTTGCTGGCCGGGGGTGAGTTCCATCTGCGCTTGTTTGGACGGCAGGCGGTTGAGCTGGTCCACCAGTTGCTCGATTTCACGCAGGTTCAATGCTTCACCGACTTTGCCGGGAAAGGCCATGGCCAGTTCGCGGTCGGTCACCGTGCTGCCTTCGGCGCTGCGCAACGCTTCGAGTTTGCCTTCCACCACCAGCACTTGCAGATGGCCGGTGGAGAGGTCTTGCTGCGGCAGGTAGGCACGGCTGGTGACGCGGCCTTTGCCGAGGTAGTAGTCGGTGATGGTTTTGAGCAGGTCGTTCAGCTGGGACACGCCCAGGCACTGGCCGATGTAGGGCTTGAGCAAGCGCTCGCGGTCGGGCGCCGGCAGGCTGTCGGCGCCTTTGAGTTCGATGGTTTTGATCGGGAAGCAACGGGTGTCGGCCGGGGTTGCCGGGGCTTGGGGCTTGTCCGCTTTGCCGGGCAGGTCCTGAAGCTCCTGGAGGCGCCGCTGCTGCTCTTCGAGCAGGCGGTTCTGCCGGTCGCGGATCAAGTCCTGATCGCCAGGCGTGGGGGAGGCGGATGCACTGTTCAGGCCCATGCAGGTGAGCACGAGGGTGCAGAGCAATAACCGGGTCCATGGCAATAACGAAGACATGTTCGATCCATCGAAAATCAAGGGCCGCGAAACTAACATCGAACTTCCAGCTCGCCTAGAAACGGCGAAGTGGGGCCGCTCGACTGATTAGTTTTCTAACCTGTTGATTATTAATAATAATTTTTCATCAAAAGGGTTTAAGTCGGGCACTTACGGTGATTATTCCGACAAGCGGCAACTGTTTTGATGGCGATTCGACGAATGACTTTCCGACTGCCATTATTTAGCCATCAGGTGTTCGTCGAGTTAGGTTAGTACCGGAGAAGGGGGAAAAGTTCGCGGGGGTTTTGTGAATTGGATCCCATTTATCGGAATTCCAACAAGAGGAGTGAACCACTGCAACCCATGGGTGGAAATACTACCTGTGGGAGCGGCCTTGCCCGCGAAGGCGGTGTGTCAGTCACTGCAACTGTTACTGCACTATCGCTTTCGCAGGCAAGCCAGCTCCCACATTGGGTCTTCATTGCTTTGGGCATTGCGTTCGCTTAGGTCTAGCCAATGCCCTTGTCTTTGTCGGGTACCAGGGTCAGGCCGGGGCGTTCGACGTCGCGGGAGACATGGGATTTCACTTCTTCGACGCCGCCTTCTTCGTCGTTGTGGATCACCAGCACGCCGGGGCGGCGCAGTTGTTCGAGGTCGCCATCGCCCAAGTTGAAACTTTCACTCAGGTGCTGGTCGCTCAGCGCATTGGCCTCGGCGCGGCGCTGGGCGAATTTGCGCCCGCGATGCTGCTGATAACGTGCCCAACTGATCAGGATCACCGCATTGAACAGCGCGATCCACAGGTAAACCTGCAAGGTGTTGAGCGCAGCAAAGATAGGCGCCTCGATGCGCGGGCCGCCATGGGTTTCAAGCATGGCGCTGATGCCTCGCGCCAGCAACCAGATCAACCCACCCCAGGCCAGCAGGGTCAGCAGCACATCGACGATCCACATCAGTGTGTTTTGGCGAGTTCTGACCAGTTTCATGATCACGCCTCCTCTTGTGCAGGTTTGATACCGCGGTCCGGGCTGACCCAGCGTGCGCGTTTCTGATGCTGGTTGAACAACACCTTGGGAAAGCTGACCAGCGTGGTGAGCAGGCTGACCAGCCAGAACACCATCGGGTACCACACGGTCCAGAACAGGGTTTTCCACAGGTCTTTTTCGTAGCGCCGGTCGATCAGGATGCTCACCGCAAACTGCAGCAGGCACACCATCGCCAGCACCAGCCCGGTGAACGCGGGCGGCACCAAAGAGCTCACGGTGATCGCCGCCGGTAGCGTGACGAATTTACCCACGGCCCAGAAGACCACCGACAGCAGGAAGGTGAAGGCCCAGCCGGTGGACAGGCAGTACTCGAACAGCAGCGGCCACAGGTAGCGGTGGCGCCATTGCCAAATGCCACGGATGTTCTTGAACAGCACTTCGGCGCCGCCCTGGGCCCAACGCAGGCGTTGTTTCCACAGGCCACCGACGGTTTCGGGCATGAGGATCCAGCACAGCGCGCGCGGCTCGTAGAAGATCGCCCAGTGATCGAGTTGCAGCTTCCAACTGACATCGATGTCCTCGGTGATCATGTCGGTGCTCCAGTAGTCGATGCGGTCCAGGGCCTTCTTGCGAAACGCCACCACCACACCGGAGACCGTGAAGATCCGACCGAATACCCGCTGGGTACGCTTGATCAAACCGATGATCGAGGAGAACTCGCCGACCTGCACTCGGCCGATCAGGGTCGAGCGGGTACGAATGCGCGGGTTGCCGGTGACGGCGCCCAGGCGTGGGTTGTCGAGCATCGGCGCGACCATGTAGGCGGCCGCGTTTTTGTCGAGCAAGGCATCGCCGTCGATGCACACCAGGTATTCGCTGCGGGCGGCCACGGCGCCCATGCGCAGGGCCACGGCTTTGCCCTGGTTCTGCGCCAGGTGCAGCACGCGCAGGCGCGGGTGTTGCAACGCAAGGGCATCGAGTACTGCGGCGGTGTTGTCGCTGGAGCCATCGTTGACCGCGATCACTTCGATGTTCGGGTACACCTGGCCGAGGGCCGCATCAATGGTGTCGGCGACGTTATCGCCCTCGTTGTAGCAAGGGATGATGATCGAGATCAGCGGCTCGCCGGCCAGGGTCGGCGCCGGCGTGTCTTCTTCCCACGGCCAGTGGCGTTCCCAGTGCAGCCAGAAATACAGGCCACCGGCGATCCACAGCGCCGACATGAACAGCGGGTAGAAGAACACGAAGTCCATCAGGAACTGCCCGGTCACCAGGAATATCAGGCCCAGGGGCAAGCCCAGTACCAGTGCCAACACGAATAGAGCCAGGATTCTGTCAACCATGATCAAGGGTTCCATTGGTTGGAGAGGGCCGGACGGATGGTCTTCAAGTCCGGGGAGTTTTCCAGGAAGTTGTCCGGGTAGTAGCCGAAACTGGTGACGCCCTGGCGTTTGAGTACACCCATCCACTCTGCCAATTGCTCAGCGCTGATATCCGGTGCGGCCTGGGTGCGCCAGTCTTTGGCTTGCAATTCGAAGATGGTTTTTTGCATCGCGCCGGGGCGCGTCTTGACCGTGGCGATGAGTTTTTCCAGCCAGGCGTTGGAGGTTTTCACTTCCTGGCCTTCCATCAACGGCATGGCCATCGGCGCGGTCCAGTCGTAGGCCTGGAGGAAATCATCGAGGTTCTGCGCGAACCAGGTTTCGCTGCCAGGGTTGAGCATGGGCTCGGCGAAGATATTGCGCGCCGTCAGCACCTGCGGGCCACGGATGGCGCGGACCTTGGCGGTCAGCTCATGGGTGAAGTCGATCAGGTAACGGCTTTTGAAACGGGTCCAGCGCTGCATCACGGCAGGGTCGGCACGCAGGGCCGCGATGCTGTCCGGCAAACCTTGGGCCGCGTAGGCCTTGAGCGCTGCGGGGCTGGCGTCTTCGAAGTCGTTGAACACCGCATCATCGTGGTAGAGGATGCCGTCAATCGGCCCTACACGCGCCAGGTCTTGGTAGATCTCACCGATGACCTGCCGCACCTTGGGGTCAAATGGCGACAGGCGTTTGTATTGATCCGGGTCGGGGCCGACTTGGCCGGTTTTCGGGTCCCAGCGGGTGACACGCGGCAGCTTGGGGTCGAGGGCAAAACTCAGCACCGGCATCCAGGCGTACACACTGGCATGGGCGCGGGTGTGCAATTGCCAGGCAACCCGGTTGAACAGGTCAGCACGCATCGGCAGATGGCGGTTGGGGAAGTACAGCGAATGCACCAGGCCGTCGCCCTTGGGGTCGGCAAAGGCTTGCAGGAAGACGGTGCCGGCGCCCATGTCCACCACGCGCTGAACCAGCACGTCGAGGTTGCGCGCCTGTTGGGCCGGGTCGGGGTCGTACACGTTGTCCAGGTCTACGTGCAGCACGCGCATCGGCGCTTTGGTCTGCACGGCCACCATGCTGTTGGCAAAGTGTTCACCGTCCGGGTCGGAGGCCACCAGAAAGCGCGGGCTGTTCATCAGGTTGCCGAGGTCGTCGAGCCCGTCTTCCAGGGTCAGCGCCATCTCGTAGCCGTGCTCGCCGACTACCGCCAACGAGGTGCCATCGGCCGCCCCATACGGCCACACCCACACACGCGGTGCCTTGCCGGTGACGGTACGGATTTTGTTCGAAATCGCGGCGACGTCAGCCCGCATACGCGCCTGGAACTGCGCTTCGCTTTCGTAGCCGTTGGTCTTGGGATCAAAACTTCGCGTGGTGGCGGCCGGTTCCAGGTTGCCCTGGGGGTTGGCCAGGATGCCCTTGTGATTGGCGTCGGTGTGAGCGGCGATTTCCACCAGGCCAGACTGGGACACTTCACGAATCTGCTGCCACGTCAGGAACTCTCCCCGTGGTCGTGGCGTACCGGCAAAATCCACCGGTTGGTTCAACGGCGTGTCGATCCAGGACCCCACCGGTGCCAGCAATGCAGGCCAGTGGTAGGCACGCAGAATCGGCATCACGCGGGTGTAGAAGCTGGAATAACCGTCATCGAAGCTGAGCATCACCGCCTTGGGTGGCAATGCCGGGCCGCCGCGCCGGGCCGCCAGGATCTGATCGACGCTGACCGCCTGGTAGCCATTCTCCCGCAGCCACGCCAGCTGCTCGATCAAACGCTCGGTGCGCACCGCCACCACGGCTTGATCGGGGTCGCGATCCTCTACGTCGTGATAGGCAATGCCCAGGAAGTGGTTCTTCGGCCACGGCGCTTCGTTGGGCGCTATCGGCCGTTCGGCGGGTGGAGTGTAGGGCGCGGGTTGTTGGGCGCAGGCGGCGGCCAGCATTACACCCAGGACCAACAAGCAACGGCTGAGGACGGTCATGGTCAGGCTCTTTTAGAAACGGTAAGTGAGGTCGACGAGCAGGCGCAGATCGCGTTCGCGATCACCGTCATAAGGTCGGCTGATCAGGCTGAGGTTGGCGCCCATTTCCAGTACGTCGTTCCAGCGATAGCGTTGGCCGTAGCCAATCAGGCCGATACCGCCGGTGGAGTAGTCACGCTGGCTGTAGGTACCCGCGCCGATTTGGAACTGCTGACTCCACTGGGTTTCGTAGCGGTGATAGAGCACGTGATTGACGTTGATCATGGGCAACACCGTGAAGTCCGACTTCGGGTTGAAGTACACGGTGTCTTCCTTGCTGTTGCGGCTGGCGCCCACTTCCAGGCCCAGGTCCACTTGCACATGGGGCGAGCTGTATAGGCCTTCGCGGCCGGTGAGCAAGGCTTCGAAGCGATCGTTGCCGTCGCTGAAATGGGACGGGCTGAGGGTCAGTTTCCACTCGCGGCTTTCGTTGGCGCGCCAGCGGATAAAACCGCTGCCGCCGTTGGCTGTGACGCCGTCATTCAGGGCCCGCAACGGCGTGGTGCTGAGCAAATAGCCGAGGCTGCCGCCGTATTGCCAGTGGTCGTTGATGTCGCGGGCAATCGACACGCTGGCGCCTTGCTTGGAACCGTCGCCATAGGAATGGTTGGACACTTCGGCTTCGATGGTCATGTCACGGGTGCGACGCTCCACGCCCACGCGCTGCCAGCGATGTTGGCCAGTGCCTTCCTGGAAGTCGGCGGTGGCATAGCCGGCACCAGCGAACAGGCGCCAGTCTTCGTCGATGGGCGGCGTGTAGATCACGCTTTCAATGCCCCAGTCTCGGCTGCCGGAGACGGCACCGGCGTCGTTGTTATTGCCGCCACCGTAGCTTTTGCCGGTGTAGGCTTCGACACGCAGCTCGGCCATGTCGTGCACATCGCGCAGGCGGCTCAGGCGCTGCACCTGACGGTTGTCCGGGTTGCGGGCGAGCACGTCGTCGGTGAGCGCGTCCATCTGCCGCCATTCTTGCAAGTCCATGGCGGTATAGGCTTGGGAGACTTCCAGGCCGATGTCGCGGGGGGCCTGCGTTTCGGTTTCCTTGAGCGTGCCTTCGGCGCGGCGCGGCCAGTCGCGGGCGCGGTACATGTCGGCCTGGGCCAGGCGCAGACCCACGTTGCCCGGTGCCTTGGCCACCAGGGCTTCCAGGCTGGCCTCGCTACCGGGCAGGTCACCGCCATAGGTACCGGCCTGGGCGGATAATTGTTGGGCGTCCATCCAGTTGTCATTGGGGTTACCAATGGGCAAGCCCTTGAGCTCAACGCGGGGGTTTTGCTCCTTGGCCAGGTTGTTGGCGACCTGGCGGGCCTCTTCGACCTTGTCGCTTTCCAACAAGGCGTAGAACAGCGCCGTGCTGTCATCGACCCGATAGCTGGCGTCGGTGTCAGGGGCGGTGAGTACCTGGCGGTACAACGGCTCGGCCTTTTCCGGCTGGCGCTGTTCCAGGTAAGAGCCGGCGACCCAACGCAAGGCGTAGGTGGGCAGTTGCACGCCTTCGCTGGTGAGGGTTTGGTAATCGCGGATCACCTCGGCATGCCGCGCTCGCGCCTTGAGCGCACCCAGGCGGTCGATGCGCCAGCGGATGACATCGTCCTTGGCTGTGGCGTCGGGAGCCCAGCGGCTGATCAGTTTGTCGTAGTCCTGCAGGGCACGGTCTGCGATGACGTAGCGTTCTTTTTCTGTACGCGTGGCGAACTCGGCCATGCGCACACGCTCGGCGGCAAGGTCGCCTTCGAGGCGGCGCTGGGTGACGGCGTCCACCAACCCCGGGCGCTTGGCCGAGAGGCGCAGTGCTGGCTCCGGCAGCCGCGCCTTTTGCAGGGCAACGATGTATTCACGGGCCACTTCGGGCTTGTCACCGGCGCGGATAAAGGCTTGGTCGAATTCGAATAGCGCGTCGTAGTTCAAACCGGCACGTGTCAGCGCATACCCCAGGGCCATGCGGCGGTTGGGGTCATTGGGTTGGGCCGCCACCAGCGTGCGCAGGCGTTGCACCGCCTCGTTGGCTTTGCCGCCATCGGCCTGGGTGAGGGCCTGGCCCAGTTGCAGGTCGACGTTATGGGGTTCACGCAGCAACGCCTGGCGATAGACCGCTTCGGCCTGAGCCCACTGCTTTTGATTGCGATAAGTGCGCGCCACCGTGGCGAGTGCCTGGGTGGTGAGGTTGCGATGCTTGCCTTGCGCCTCGTACACCTTAAGCACTTCTGCGTCTTGCCCGGCCCAGCCGGCGATCACCAGGTGGTCGCTGACCTGGCCTGGGGTCTGGCGTTCGGCGGAGAGTTGACGCAGTTGGGTCAGCGCCGGCGTGAAGTGGCCGTTGCGGGCCTGGATGATCAGGGCGTCGTAGGCTGGGTCGGCAAACGCAAGGCCTGGAACCAGCAACTGGCTGCACAGGGCGGCCCCGATAAGCAGACGCAACCGGCCGGAGGCACTGTAGGGGTGGTTTCGCAGCATATCGTGAGCTTCCTTACACACGGAAAGCCTTAACGATAGGTGATCCTGAGCGAAACGCATCAGGGTGTCGGCGTCTCGGGACCCGACCTAGCTTTCCTGTAGGAACTATCTCTTAGCGAAGTAGGGGGAAGTGCAATTCAGAACAATTGTTCAGAATTGTGCGAGCGCGATTTTTTGCCCTCACACAAAACGAATGTGGGAGCCGGGTTTGTGTGGGAGCCGGGCTTGCCCGCGATGCAGGCACCGCGGTCGTTCAGCCAGACCGGGGCGATGCTATCGCAGGCAAGCCAGCTTGTATGCTAGGACTTGAAGGGAGGAGAAGGGACGAAGCCCGATTCTGACTGTTGACGCAGTACAGACCGTGGGAGATTTCACCCCTCCTCCTTTCACCCAAGCGCCGATAAAGAATGCATCTGGCTATGACCGACGATAGGAACAAGCCTGCGCCTCTGGGTGAGCCCTTCAAGTGCTCAAAAACATAGCCCGGAGGAAGCCCCCATGGCAATGCCAGTTTCTGTCTCAAAGCCGATCGTAGGCGTTGATGTCGCTAAGAATGAGCTGGTGATTTATCACGCTGAAGCCGATCTACTGGAAACGATCGCAAACAACAAAGCTGCTATCAAAAAATGGCTGAAAACGCTGTCCTGCAAAGTGGCCATCGCAATTGAAGCCACCAACATCTACCACTTGGAGTTTGCCGATCTAGCCCATGAAGCTGGTTGCGTGGTTTACATGGTTGGAGGTTATGAGCTCAAGCATTACCGCGAAAGTTTGAAGATCCGGGCCAAGACCGATGCTTTGGATGCCCAGTTGCTCGCCCGCTATTTGAGAAAGGAGGCAGACGAACTGCGTCCCTGGACACCGCCATCGCCGCTGTATCGCCACCTTCTAAGCCTGTTTCGTCGGCGCGCAGCCTTGGTTCAGGCGCGCGTCAGCCTGACGCAAAGCTGGGCGAATGAACCACTGCTTAAGGCCTCGTTTGCCGAGCAGGTGAAGTCGATGCAGAGACTTGAAGGGTTAATTGAAAAGATGATCAGTGATTGCCTGAAAGAGGCAGGTTTGCTGGGGCAGTTGAAGCGTTGCTTGAAGGTCGAAGGCATCGGCTTTTTGACTGGCGCGCGCTTGATTGCCACCTTCCAACGGGGAGAATTCAGGAATTCAGACGCGTTTATCGCCTTTCTTGGTATGGATTTGCGCGTCAACAAGTCAGGACAGAAAGATGGTCGTCGTAGTTTAAGTAAGCGCGGCGACTCAGAGGCCCGGCGCCTGCTGCATAACGCCGCGATGGCGGCTAGCCGAACAGAGACATGGAAAGCGTTTTATCAAGCACAGAGGGCACGAGGCTATAGCACCACTCAAGCGTTGGTAATATTGGCTCGCAAGCTTGCTCGGGTGGTATTCGCTCTACTGAAAGGGCAAAGCGAATATCAGCCAAAGGTTGGTTGAGGGTTGCCCCTCAACCATAGAATCTCCCACACAAGCCAGCTCCCACATTTTTTACTGCATTTTCAGCGCTTACTGGGCGCCGCTGACCGCACCGGCCTTGGACATCACAAAGCTGAGGAACTGCTCAACGGTCATTTTCTGGCCGTTGAAAGTCACTTCGTTATTGGCGTAGTGCAGCTTGGAAACCACATCGGTGCCCACCAGGGTTGCCATTTGGGTGCCGACGGCCATGCCGCTGACCATCTCGGCCGCCATCTGCGATTGCTGCTCGATGGCTTTGGGGTCAGTCACGCCGCCGACCTGGGCTTGCAGGGCGGCCACGTCGCTGATCATCGGCTTGGACAGGGTCAGGTTGGCATCGAGCAGCGCAATCATCTGCTTGCCCAGCTCAACCGGCGGCAGCTCCATCGACGTTGGCTTGGCCAGGTCGACCACCAGGTTGAACTTGCTTTCGCCGTGGGTGGTTTTCAGCGACAGGTTTTCCACCGCCAGTTGCGGCTTGGCAGCCAATACCTGGTTGACGTTGGCTTCGGCCAGGGCCTGCTCGGCTTCGGTCAATTGCAGTTCCGGTACCGGTTGGCCGGCAGCGGCAGCGGCTTGCACCGGTTGCATTTTGTCCTGGTAGAGCTTGGTCAGCACCAGCATCGCCGGGATGTCGACGTTCTTCATGCTCACAGCCATGGCCGCCGAGCCGACCGGCTTGCCCTGGTAACCGATCTCGTCGATTTTGTAGTCGACGCGACCGGCCAGGTTGTTGTCCTTGGCTTGGGTGGAATCTTTCTGCTCGAAGCCCTTGAGGGTCAGCACGGCTTTCTGCGGACCGAAGGTGACCTTGGTGTCGGTCAGCTCCACAGTGTTCTGGCCGGTGTAGAAGCCAAAGGTGGACTTTTCAAGGTTGCTGGCGACGGTCAGGCCAGCCAGTTCCGCTTCGAACGGTGCGCCATTGGCATCGATCGCCGCGACCTTGAGGCTGTTCATGAAGCCATCAGCCTTGACCTTCTGGCCTTCGGCGCTGCTGTCGAATTCCAGGTTGGCGCCGGAGAAGCTCACCGAGGAGGTGTCATCCTTGAATTCCAGCGGCAGCAACTCGATGTTGCCGCTGACCGAACGGCTGTAGCCGATATTCGCCACGCCTTTGAGCGGCGACACGTCTTTGCTGGCGGCGAACCATTTTTCGGTGGTGGGGTTCTTTTCCAGTTCGTAGTGACTGGTGGCCATGACCGGCAACCACTTGAGGGTCACCAGGCGCGAGAACGGCAGCGGGCCGTGTTCGATATGGTCGACGAACAGCAATTCGGGGTTCGGGTTGTCTTCGCCGAACACGCTGCCTTGGCCCTTGAGGCGATAGTGCGCGGTGCTGCTGAACACGCCACGGTCCAGGGACACCAGCTCCAGGGTCACGCTACCATCGACGCCGGCCATGGAGGTCTGCAGTTCTTTATTGGCGCTCTGGATAGCGGTTTGCAGGACCGGCTCCAGTTGTTTACCGGTGTACCAGGCACCGCCCGCACTGACGGCGCCGACGGCGACAACAAAACCCAAGAAAACAACGGCTGGCTTATTCATGAAGTGACCTGATCAAATCCTGTGAGAAGTGGGCTGTCTTCCTTGAACCCCTGAGGGGATTGGCTCAAGCCCGCCGAAAACGGGGGAAGATTAGCACTGGCGGGCGTAAACGGCCCAGCCTTTCAGAGGGATCAGTTCAGCAGGAGTTCAGGAGTACTCTTGTTCGACTTCATCCAGTTGGTGATCAAAACTCTTCAAGCGCGCGGTCCAGGTGTACACCAACACCTCGAACTCGCGGTGTATCACGGCATTGCCGGGGGTATCGGCCTTGGGGTCGCAAAAATCCAGCTGGTAGCGCTCGCGGGCCATTTGCGTGGCCACGTCGGACAATTCCCGCGCGTTATCCAGCCAATGCCTACCGTCGGCAACCTGTCGGTCAAGCAGCACGCATTGTTTTTTCAGGACTTCGAGGCTTTTTTCCAGCGGCGTGCCGGTGAGGTCGCCCATGACTTCCTGGAACGTGCGCCCCGGCTGCCAGTAACTGCCCCAGAAATAGCGGTCGAACACGGTTTCGACGCGGCGCAGGGCGACCTTGGTGTCCCAGATCGCCACGCGGGTCTTGCCCTGCTCGAGGAGTTTTTTCTTCACCCGCTGGTTTTGATACGACGCCCAGGCCACCACGCCGATGGACAAAGTGCCGATCACCAGGCAGGCGCTGTCGAGGAACACCATCGCCTTGTCGAGTTGATGGGCGAGCATGACGCCGTAAAAATACGCGGCCGATAACAAAACCAGTGCGAAGAGCACGCACCAGAAAGCGGGAGCATAAGGGTTTTTCATTCTTGGAATCCCCATGAGCAAACGCGAGCTTTGTCGGGTGAGGCGCCAGCGGGCCTCACCCAAGAAAGCATAGCAATCACCTCACGGTTTGCCGGGTTTTTGCCCTTGCGTTCGTCCGCTTTCCCAACCGCCGCCCAGGGCCAGGAACAGGTCGATCTGGCTCATGGCAACCTGGGTGTTGGCCGCCGCCAATTGCGCACGCATATCGGTGTAGGTGCGCGTGGCTTGCAGGTCGGCCAGGAAGGATTCGCGGCCGGCCTGAAAGAAGCGGTGGGTCTGGCCCGCCGCTTCTCGGGCCGACTGTTCGGCGTCGGCCAGGGCGTCGCGGCGTTGCAACACGGCGGTGTATTGGGCCAGGCCGGTCTGGGTTTCGCGGATGGCGTTGAGCACCACGCCGTCGAAGTGGGCCAGGGCTCCCTGGGTCGCGGCTTCGGCTTCATGCACGCGGGCGCGGGCGCCGTTGGTCGGTACAGTCCAGCTGATCATTGGGCCAAAGCCCCAGCGATTAGTGGCAGGCGTGCCAAGGTTTTCCAGCAGGCCCACGGTGCCTACCGTGGCGCCGATGCTGATGTCCGGGTACAACGCGCCGGTCGCCACGCCGATGCGTGCGGTGGCGGCGGCCAGCTGGCGTTCGGCCTGGCGCACATCAGGGCGGCGCTTGAGCAGCGTGGCGCCATCGCCTACCGGCAGCAGTTGAGCGATATGCGGCAGCTCAGCGCAGGTGCCCGTGCCGGCTGGCAGTTGGTCGACCGGTTTGGCCAGCAACATCGACAGCCGGAACAGCGCCGCCTGACGCGAGGCTTCATAGCGCGGTATGTCGGCGCGCAGGGATTTGTATTGGGTTTGCGAGCGAGTCACCTGGGTTTCGTCGCCGCGCCCGGCATCCCGCAGGCGCTGGGTCAGTTTGGTGCTCTGGGCTTGCAGGTCGAGGGACTCGTTGGCAATCGCCAGCTCTTCGTTGGCCGCGCACACCTGGGTATAGGAGCGCACCACATCGGCCACCAGGGTGATGCGGGCGATATCCGCCGCAGCCTGGGTGGCGTCGGCGCTGGCCTGGGCGCTTTCGATGCCACGCTGCAAGGTGCCGAACAGGTCGAATTGATAGGACGTGGTAATCCCGACGCTACCGATATTGCCCACCGGGACTTTGTCCGGCAGCAAGAAGGCCTCTCCAGACTCCTGCAAACGCTGGGCCTCGGCCTTGACGCCGGCACTCCAGCCGCCAGCGGATTCGGCCTGCTGCACCTGGTAACGCGAGCGCTGCAGATTGGCGGCGGCCACGCGCAGGTCGGTGTTGGAGGCCATGGCCTGGCGCACCAGTTCGTCCAGGCGCGGGTCTTTGTACAGCTTCCACCAATCCGCTGGCACTGGCGCCGAGACTACATTTTTGCCTTCGCCCATGATCGGCCCTTGGAGGTCGCCACGGTTGACCGCAGCCTGCTCCGGCAGTTTGTAATCCGGGCCTACTACTTGGCAGGCCGACAGCAACAACCCCAGGGAAGCGGTTGCCAGAAGCCGCTTCATGGTTTGCCCCCGTCTTTAACTTTGTCGTCAATGATCGACACCGTCGCCGTGCGCCCGGCGATCATGCGAAAGTCCGCCGGCACGTCATCGAAGGCAATGCGCACGGGGATCCGCTGGGCCAGGCGCACCCAACTGAACGCCGGGTTAACGTTGGGCAACAGATTGGAGCCGCTGCTGCGGTCGCGGTCTTCGATACCGGCGACGATACTCTGCACGTGGCCATGCAGGCGCGCGTTGTCGCCGATCACACGGATATCCACACCCATGCCTACGTGAATGCCGTCGAGCTTGGTCTCTTCGAAATAGCCGTCGATGTGGAAGGAATTGCTGTCCACCACCGATAGCACCGGGCGCCCGGCGGTGACGAACTCCTGGGTACGCGGTGCGCGGTCGTTGACGTAGCCGTCCACGGGGCTGCGGATCACCGAGCGGTCGAGGTTGAGTTGGGCGGAGTCGACTGTCACTTGGGCTTCGGCCAGGGCCGATTGGGCGCGGGCGACGCGGGACTGGCTCTCTTCCAGTTGCTCGCTGGGCACCAGGTTGCCAAGGCCCCGGTTACGCTTGTACTCGCGCTGGGCCTGGGCCAGGGTTTCCTGGCGGTCGGCCACGGCGGCCTGGGCTTGGCGCAGGGCCAGCTTGAAGCGGTCCTGGTCGACGGCGAAGAGCACCTGGCCCTTGGTCACCAACTGGTTGTCGCGCACGTCCACGCGCTGGATCAGCCCGGACACGTCCGGGGCGATCTGCACGATGTCGGCACGGATGTGGCCGTCACGGGTCCAGGGCGCAAACATGTAGTACATGACCATGCGCCACACAACGACGACCGCGAAACTCACGATCAACAACGTCAGGACGACACGGCCGATAGTCAAAAAAGGTTTTTTCATGTCATCAAATATCGACTGAGTGAGTCCACCGCGCCCAGCAACAGCGCGTAGAGCCCCACATTGAACAATGCCCGGTGCCAGACCAGGCGATAGAAGTGCATGCGCGTCAACAGCCCGTGCACCACCAGAAACAACACATAAGTAATGCCCATCAGCACCAGCAGCGTGGGCAGGAATACCCCGCTGATATCCAGGTCACCGATCATAAAGGCGCTCCATCAGGTAACGGCGCTTCCATTTCTGTACCGCCAATGAACTCCACCCCGGGCAACAGCGCCAGGCGCAGGCCGGCCAAGGCGTGCAGCAGGTGCAGGCGGGTGTCGTCTTCGTCTTGCAGGCCCTGGCCGTTGAGGGCGCGACGCGTGCGGTCCAGGGTCATCAGCAGACCGCTGGGCGCGGGCAAGCGTTCACCCGCCTTCAGGCAGGCCTTGAAGTAACCGCCCACGCCTTCCACCACCTGGTTGAGCAACACCCGTGGCACACCGAGGATGCGTGGCGAGTAGGCCAGCAGGTCGAGCAGGTTCAGCGCCACGCGCAGGTCGCGCAGGGCGATGCCGGTGTCCTGGCCGGTGAGCGCCAGGCGCGGCAGGTGTTGCATCAGGCGGTCGAGCATTTGTACGGCCATATGCCGGTGCTCGGCCAGGGTGGCGGGCTCGGTGAGGCTGACGATGTCGCGCCAGCTGAAACGGGTGAGGCGCTTGGCCGCCAGTTCGGCGCCGAAGGGTCGGGCGATCAAGGTCCAAACGAACGCGAACAGCAGACCCACGGGCCCGGCCAGGTTGACGTTGGCGAAGTTGAGAAAGTCCGCGTCATAAGCGCCCTGGATGCTGATGAACGATGAGGTGTTCACCAGCGTCAGCAACATGCCCAGGTAAAACCGTGGCTGCACCGTGAGGGTACCGATGCAAATAAACGGCACGGCGAAGGCCAGCACCAGCATGGGGAAATCATGCAGGTTGGGCAGCACCAGAAACAGATACAGGCTGGCGAACAGCACCGACATGGCGGTCCAGAAAAAGAACCGATAGATCTGCGGTGCAGGGTCGTCCATCGAGGCGAAAAAGCTGCACGCCACAGCGGCAAGGATCACGGCGCTGCCGCCGTCGGTCCAGCCCAACAGAATCCACAATACCGACGCGACAATGATTGCGGTGACGGTGGAAAACGCCGAGTAGAACATCAGCCCACGGTCGAGGAACGGCGTGAGCCGGCCCAGGCGCCAGTGCCGGTAAACGGCGCGCCAGGTGTCCTGACTTTCACATTGGATGGCGGCTTGCAGGCTGCGGCAGTCTTGCCACAAATCGACCCATTCGCCCAGGCGGTACAGGGCGTTGGAGAACAGCAACGTATGACGGTCATCCAGCGCTTCGCCCTGGGGTTGAGCGGCGTCGATCTTGTCACGCAATACGCGCCAGCGTTCCAGGGGCGCTTGTTCGGTAGTGCTTTGCAGCCAGGCGCTGGCCGCTTCCAATAACGGCGTGAGCTGGTCGAGAAACTCCGGCGCACGGTGCTCGATGGCGTACACCGCATCATCCAGAGCGTCGATCACTGGCAGCAGGTGAATCATGCGCCCGCGCAGTTCCTTGGTGTTGCGTACTGTCTGCGGGCGCGCGCCTTCGTGGGGCAGTTGGCCGATCATCAATTCGAGGGTATTGAAAGTGGCGACCATGCCGCCGCGCAGGTTGCTGACTTCTTCGGGGTCGACCTTGCGGCTGAGAAAGCGCTGGCTGTAGACCTGGGCGTCGCTGAACCACTTGGCCACCGAGCCATCGAACACCGGCATCAGGCGCCGGGGCCAGAACATCGCGCCCACCACCGCCGCGACCGCAATGCCGAGGAAGATTTCTTCGGTACGCGCCTCCGCCACATCCCAGACCGCCAAAGGGTTATCCACCACCGGCAGGGCAATCAGCGGCAAGGTGTAGCCGGCCAGCATCAGGGCATAGTTATTCGCGGTGCGCAGGTGCATGGACAAGAACAGCAAGGTGCCCGTCCACAGCGCAATCACCACCACCAGAATGTAGGGTGACTGCACGAACATCGGCACAAACAGCACCGCCGCCGCCGCGCCCATCAAGGTGCCGATGGCGCGGTACAGGGCTTTGGAACTGGTAGGGCCGACAAACGGGCTGGAGACGATATACACCGTGGCCATCGCCCAGTACGGACGCGGCATTTGCATGAGCATGGCGATGTACAGCGCGATCATCGACGCGGCGAAGGTACGCACCCCGTAGAACCAATCGCGGGCAGGCGGGAAGCCGGTAAAAAATCCGTTCAAGACGACACAGCCTCAGCCGCTTCGAAGGCGCGCAGTACGCGCAGTGCGGCTTGCAGATCGTCAGGGGCGATATCTGCCAACACGTCTTTGCGCAGGCGCACCAGTTGCGCTTCCACCGCCTGCACCAACTCACGGCCACGCTCGGTAAGGCTCAGGGCCTTGGCGCGGCGGTCGTGGATGTCTTCGGTGCGGCAGACGTAACCGTCACCGCACAGCCGGTCGAGCAGGCGCACCAGTGATGGGCTTTCCATACCGGAGGCCTGGGCGACCTTGACCTGGTGCACGCCGTCGCCCAAGCGACCGATCATCAACAACGGCACGGCGCAGGCTTCGGAGATGCCATAGCTGACCAGCGTGGTCTGGCAGATTTTGCGCCAATTACGGGCGCCCACCACCATGCTGCTGCTGAGGCTCATCTGGAGTTGTTCGAGGGATTGAGGCACTGGATAGTTCGCATACAGTTAGTTTGCTAACTATCAATATGGTGGAAGAAGGATTTGCCGTCAAGTTTTGAAACAATTTCGCAGATGAGTGGTGGGATGCGCGTTCGCCATGCGACAAACAAAATGTGGGAGCTGGCTTGCCTGCGAAAGCGGTGGTTCAGTTGAATATTCAGTGACTGACACGCCGCCTTCGCGGGCAAGCCCGCTCCCACATTAGGTCAGCGTCGGCTTCATGCTTGCTGCTCAGCCTGTCCGCCCAGACGACGTAGTCTTCCGCGCGGAATTAGTCGCACCCACTCATCAATAGGCGATATCCCTTTGATAAGAAAAAACGTCTGCAGCATCTGATAGTCCGTTTCACCTAGAGAAATAAGACATTTCCCATCTTTCACGAAGTGTCGGGATCACCTCTTACTCGCCCATCAACCTCAAGCTCTCCTCCTCAATAAACCCAAACACATCATCCGCCACGCTGTATTGAAACTGCTTACGCCGATGCTTGGAAAGCTTCCCACCGTTATCTAGGCACATCATCACCAGCTTCGACAGATCGCTGCCGCGCACGTCGTAGCGTTGGTTCACCGCTTTGATCACTTGGTCATAACGGTCGAGGAATTCGGTTTCTTCGCGCAGTTCCACTTCCAGGGCTCGGCGGGCCATTTGCAGGGTGAATTCGACGCAGCGGGTCGCATCCCAGTAGCGATAGATCGAGGGGTGGCCGATGAAGTCGAACGCCATGTGGTCCGCATCCAGCCAGGTGACGTTCCAGAACTCACGGGTTGGCTGGGAAAAGGTTTTCAGCGCTTGCAGGTAGGCTTGCTCTTCATGCTTCATGGCGACAGAAACCGGTAGCAGCAAACCATTTTTCAGTGCGCCGTAGTGGCAAAGCGTCTGGTGAATCAGGAAGCGAGACAGGCGCCCATTACCGTCCATGAACGGGTGCAGGAAGACGAAACCGAAAGCGGTGACCGCGGCCGCAACCAAAGGATCGACGTCTCGAACGGGCTGGTTGGCGAAGGCCATCAGCTCTTCCATCAATTCCTGGCAAAGCGCGGGGGCTGGCGGTACGTAGCTCACACCGGTTGCGCCGCGCAGCCCGTTGTGCAGATGGTTCTGTTCGTGGCGAAACGCGACGGCTTTGTCGAAGGGGTTGGAGACTGTGCTGTTTTGCAGCTCGACCAAGTAGTCTTCGGTGAGCAAACGGCCTTCGTGGGCCTGGCGCAGGAGTTGAACGAAGCGACGGGATTTTTCTTCGCTGGGTTGTTCTTTTTCGATGGCAAATGAATCGCGGGTTTCGTGCAGGTAAGCCCACTGGATGGCGCGGTCCATCATTTCGGGAGGGAGGGTGCGATAACCTTTAGATCGAGCGCCTCACACAGATGAGCGTATCCGACTGTTGGCAGGGCGAGCTTTTCCAGAAAAAATTCACTTAAGCGATTAAAGTCCAGTTTTTTTACCGCTTACCATTTTTTTTACATACTCGCATTTCTTGGGATATTTTTTTACACCCCTCGCCCACCCCGCAACATCAGATTCAACTCATCCACCACCACCGCCCAATCCGCATCCTCCAGAATCTCTTCACGCAAAAATGTCTTCTGGGCGTCGCTCCAAAAAAACGCATCCGCCAGTTTCAACTCCGGCTTGAGCGGCGAATGAGAGGCGACAAATTGCTCAATACTGACCGGGTCGTCCGGCAGGCCAAGCTGTTTGAACAAAGCCGGCAAGCTGTGCAGTGGCGATTCCATGAAAGGCTCCTCATAAGTATGTTCAAGTGAGTCTAGCGGCAGCCTTCAGGTTGCGGCGCCGGTGCGTTGCATAGCACGAACAACCGCGCCCTGGCGCCACCGCCGTCCTGGCGACTGAATTCGCGCCAGCCGTTGGGCAGTGGCGCGAATTCATCTGGGGCTTCGTTGCTGCTGATCAACCATACCCGCCGCGTTTGAGCAGGCAGTGCTGAGAGGCGGTCCAGATAGATGCGGCCACCGTCCTGGTCCACCAGTGTGCCGAAACCATAGGCGTTCGGGCGAGTGGCAGTGCCGTCGGGCTTGGGCGGTGTGTAGAGCTGAAGTTGCGCGTCGGTCTGGTCGTAATACACGTAGCTGAGGTACCACATCATGTCACTCAGGACGATGCGGTCGCCTTCCTGGTAGTTGCGATTGACGAACTCCACCGGCACGTTGAACTGGTCGTGCTCATCCACTTCGAAGTTGTTCTTTAGCCCCAACAGTTCTACGCCAACAAACAGTGCGAACAACGCCACGCCCAGCCAGCACAAACGGAGCGGCAAACGGTCGATGGCAAGCGCCAGGACTATCGGCAGGCCTAACGCATACACCGTGAGGTAGCGCTCGATAAACACGGGCGAGATAAAGGACACGCCATAGACCAGCAGCAGCGGCAGCAGGCAAAACAGTGCCGGCAGGCGCGCCGCGTGGTTGCGCCAGGCCGTCGATACAACCACCCCGGCGAGCAGCAGGGGGAACAGCCAGAACAGCGGCGGCCACAGGCCGAGGCCGTCATCCTGCAACAGGAACTGCCAGACCATCGATGGCAGCGACAGTAGATTGACCGGCTCTTCCCAACCAATGTCGCCGCCGACTTTGAGCTGTTCGACGTGCTGCACCAAATCCAGCAGGTTGGGCAGCCAGGGCAGATACAACAACACTATCGCTACGTTGGCGACCCACCACGCAGGTCGCGTGATCAGGCGTTGAGCTGGCGCCTGCAATCCCAGGTACGCCCAATGCACCAGCACGCACAGCGCGGTGAAGTAGTGGGTATAGAACGCGGCGCTCATTAACAGCACATACACAGCCAAATAACGCACGCGCTCGGGCTGCTTCACCCAGTACACCAGGGCCAGCGTGGCGCCCAGTAGCCACACGCCCAGCAGCGAATACATGCGCACTTCCTGGCTGTAGCGCACTGCGGTCGGCAGCAGCGCCAACAGGACCCCCGCCAGCACGGCTGCGCGTCGGGTGGACAGTTGCCGTGTCAGCCAGATGCCCAGGCCCACGACGGCCACGCCGGGGATTGCACTCAGGCTGCGAATTGAGCCGATGCTGTCGCCGAATACTTCGATCCAACCGCGCAGTAGCAAGAAATACAGCGGTGGGTGCACATCATGGGCCGCGTGAAACCACAGGTCGGCCAGGGCGTATTCGCTCAGTAACAGGCTTGAGCCTTCGTCGCCCCAGATCGCCGCCGAGGTGAGGTGGTAAAACCGCAGGGCCATGGCCAGCGCCAGGATCGGCACCCACCACAGACGGCTGAGCCAGCCGGCACCTTCCCAGGTCAAGCGATGGAAGGTCGGCAATGCTTCAACTTTTTCGTTTTGCTCTACCACAGACCGACGCACCTCAAATTCTCCCGGCATGACCCTGCTTGCCTATGCGCAAACACCGCCACTCTAGGCCAAAAGCCCTGGCCTCGCCGCTGGAATCGGACAAATCAGCAATTTGTGTAGGCCTTCACCGAAGCACTCGTCGGATCAGGCTATTATTGCCCCTTCTCCAAGGACTCAGGATCAAGGAAACGTTATGCGCATCGGTTTGCTGTCACCTCTGGCCCTGGCCCTGTTGGCCGGTTTTTCCCTACCGGCCCAGGCCAGCTCTGACGACTCGTGTTACCCCGATTGGCGGGTATCGCGTGACAGCTACGAGCCGTGCAGCAACCAGCCGTTTCTCAGCCCTGGCAACGACAGCCGGGTGAACCTGCGCCTGTTGCTGGCCGACAAAAAAGCCGCGCCCCTGGCCCCCAATGCCTTAGGCGAAGACGATTTGGCGCAAGGCTTTGGCCCGGTGCCGTTTCCGGTGTACCGCCTGGTGCCGGTTCCGGCCACGAATGAGGAGCCTGACAACAAGGCTGACGATTCACGCACAGCCGAACTCGACACGCTGCTCCAGCCCCTGGGCATCAAGCGCGAGGAGTACAAGACCGCAGGCCAGGCCTTCCTGAATGGCGAAGGCAGCCGTTGCCGCAGCAATGACGATGACAGCGCCACGGCGTTTATCAGCCAGGTGATCAAGGCCCAGATGCCGCCCGCCGAGCGCGATGTGTTGGTAAAAACACGCCTGCAGCTGCTGACCACCTGTGACTGGAGCCGCCAGGTCGTGGACGCGCAGTTGACCCCCTCGGCCAACGCCCAGTTGTTTCGCACCTATTTGCAGGCCGCCGGCGACTTCTACAGCGGGCGTTTCGATTACGCCGAGCGCGGGTTCGCCGCCGCCGCCACCAGCGATGTGCCGTGGCTGAAGGAAACGGCGCTGTACATGACTGCGCGTACTTCACTGAATCAGGCCCAGGCCGAAGCCTTCGACGAATACGGCATGCCGCAACGCGAGCATGTGGATAAGTCGGCCTTGAGCGATGCCGAAGAAGGTTTTCTCAGTTACCTGAAACATTATCCACAGGGCGATTACGTTGCGTCGGCCCGTGGCCTGTTGCGCCGTGTGCACTGGCTGGCGAACGACGACGCCAGGCTTGCCGAAGACTTCACTTGGCAGTTCACCGAGGCCACTGAGGCCCAGCGCAATGTGAGCGTGGACGAACTGGTGGAAGAGGCCGACCTCAAGTTGCTGATGGTCGGCAATAAAGCGGCGAACAGCCCGATGCTGCAAGTGGTCAGCGACCTGATGGCGATGCGCGCCCACACCCCGCCGCTGTTGAGCCGTGAAGACCTGGATAAGCAAAAGAGCACCTTCGCCAGTGAGCCGGCGCTTTTTGACTTCCTGCAAGCCAGCTATGCCCTGTACGTCGAACACCAACCCGACGCGGCCTTGAAGCACCTGCCGGCGGATGTGCCGTCGAGCCTGGATTACTTCGCCTTCAGCCAACAGACCCTGCGCGCCCTGGCTCTGGAAGCCAAGCAGGACTGGAAGGCCGCCGAAGCCCTGTGGCTGCAACTGCTGCCGCTGGCCAAGCAACCGCTGCAACGTGACCAGCTCGAGCTGGCATTGGCCATGAACTACGAGCGCAGCGGCCAATTGGCCAAGGTGTTCGCCGCCGACTCACCGATCAGCGCCAAGCAAGTGCGCTACATCCTGCTGCGTAACGTCGCAGGCCCCGACCTGCTGCGCCAGCAGATCGCCAACGCAAGCGACCCGACCGAGCGTCAGAGCGCGCAATTCGTGCTCCTCTACAAAGACCTGCTGCGCGGCCAGTACGCCACCTTCGCCGATGACCTCAAGCAGGCCTCGCTCTCTGACGACAAACTCGGCACCAGCCTGGGCTACACCTATACCAGCGGCCAGACCTTGAAGCTGTTCCAATGGAACGGCGACAAGGCCGAATCCGGCTACGCCTGCCCAAGCATCGCGCAAATCGCGGCGACCTTGCAGAACGAGGCCAAAAACCCGCATGCGTTGAACTGCTTCGGTGAGTTCATCCTGCGCAACGGCCTGGACGGCATGCCGTTGGAACAACACCGCGCCGCCGGCAGCCTGGGCAGTACCGCCTCGGACTTCAAGGGTGAAACCTTCTCGCGCCTGGACGGCTACAAACAGGTGATCGCCAACGCCAAGGCGCCGAAAACCGACAAGGCTTATGCGCTGTTCCGCGCCATCAACTGCTACGCGCCGGCCGGCTACAACAGCTGCGGCGGCGAAGACGTGGCGCCGGCGGTGCGCAAAGCCTGGTTCCGCCAACTCAAGAGCGGTTTTGCCGATACCCAGTGGGGCAAATCGCTGCAGTACTACTGGTGAAGCCGCTGTGGCTGGGCTTGCTGTTGCTGGCAAGCCCGGCTTTTGGTGCCGTGGACGCCCGCGCCTATGACGCCTTCTGGCTGTGGAGTGGCGTCGAGCCTCAGCCGGTGATCAAGCAGGCAAAAACCTTGTACATCCTGCAAGGCCAGATCAACTCCACTCGTCGCGCCCCCCAGCGCGGCGTGCAATTGATCGCCCAGGGCATGAGCGTGCCGCGTATTACTCAAGGCCACGTCTGGGTGGTGTACCGCGCCCACACCTTGCGCTGGCCGGAACGGGTCTACACCCAGGTGCTGGGCCAGGTGCAACGCTGGCGTGACGCCGGCAACCCGGTGATCGGCATCCAGATCGACTTCGACGCCCGCACCCAATATCTGCACGAATACGCCGATTTTCTGCACGACCTGCGCCAGCGTCTGCCTGCCGACCTGCGGTTGAGCATCACCGGCCTGATGGACTGGAGCAGCAACGCCGACCCGGCCGCTATCGCCCAACTCAAGGGCGTGGTGGATGAAGTGGTGGTGCAGACGTATCAAGGGCGTCACAGCATCCCTGACTATGCCGCGTATTTGCCGCGGATGAATCGGCTGGGCGTGCCGTTCAAGATTGGCTTGATTCAGGGCGGGGAGTGGCAAGAGCCGGGGTATCTGGGGGCCGATGAGTGGTTTCGGGGGTATGTGGTGTTTTTGCAAAACCTTTGACTCTTCCAACCCTGCAAAAAGCCGGGCTCGAGCCGGCTTTTTGCAGGTGGCCTTAGAGGATTGGATGATATAAGTTACCTTTATTGCTTTAAAGGGTGATATATCATGCAAGAAACAGCGAAGCCCTACCCGCACAAAGGGTACATCTCAGAGAGAAGCGCTGAGCTGATGAGAGGTATCGGGAACGGTCTCGAAATAGCCCGCATTCGTCGCCGGTTGAAAATTTCCACCATATGCAGCCGCGCGGGCATTACGCGGCAGACGTATCAGCGGCTGAGGCAGGGCGAGGCCGGCGTATCCCTCGGCGTGCTGATGAATGTGCTTAGCGCAATGGACCTGGAAGAAGGTATGGCGAGCATTGCGTCACCAGAACTTGACCAGGTTGGGATTACCATGAGCCTCGCCCGTGAGCCTGAGCGCATTCGCACTGAAGGAGAACACGATGTCCTGGAAGCCGATTGGTAATGCCTTTGTTTTTTCAGCTCACTTAGTCGGTGACCCGGTCCCTGTTGGCGAAGTGGCCATGCATGGGAATGGATTCGTTTTTCGCTACGCCAACAGTTGGCTCGCGCGGCCCGACGCATTTGCGATTGACCCGCGTCGACGCGGTTGAAAGTGCCGTTTCCTATTACAGGATCGCAGACGTTTTGAAGAAGGTCAGCGACGATGCAACGTTTGATATGCGGGCGCTTTACAAGCGCATGGCCTTCAATGTGCTCATCGGCAATAGCGACGACCACCTGAAACAAACCGGGCTGCTGCTGACCAGCGCCTCGGGCTATTCCCTTGCGCCAGTATTTGACGTGTTGCCCCACCCGACTCAGCTAGGCTTGCAGGCACTTATCATCGGGAATGAGGGCAGGGTATCGTCGATCAGCAATTTGCTCAGTACCCCCGAGCGCTTTGGGTTGGGAATGGATGAAGCAAGATCCATCGTCACTGATATTTATGCTGTGGTGCGAGAAGCCTCCGGCTTTTTTGAGGCGGCAGGTTGTAGCGGTGCCGATGTGCGCATGCTTTCCAATGTGTGTACCCGGTTTGCAGCCGACCTCACTTAGGATCAAGGATCTCGGGCCGCAACAAAGCGCCCCCTCATTACTGAGCGACTTGCAACGGATACACCGACTCCCACCCTCCTCCCAACGCTTTGTACAGCCCGACCATGGCCAATGACACGCCGGTGGAGCTCTCCACCCACTGTTCCTGAGTCGCCAACAACGCACTCTGCACGGTGAGTACGTTGACGAAATCCGCCACGCCTTCGACGTACTGGTGTTGGGCGGTGGTCAGCGCAATTTGGTTCTGGCGCACGGCTTCCGCGAGGCTGTCGCGGCGCAGTTGGCTGGCGTTGTAGCGGGTCAGTTGGTCGTCGATTTCATGCCAGGCACGCAGCACGGTTTGCTGGTAGGCCAGGGCCGCTTCCTGTTGCTGGGCTTCGCGTAAATCCACCATGCCTTGCAGGCGCCCGCCGTTGAACAGCGGCAGGCTCAACTGCGGGCCGAAGGCAAAGGCACGGGAACCCCAGGAGCCGAAATCCGAGAGCTGCATGGCTTGGGAGCCGAGGCTGCCAGACAGGGTGATGCGCGGGTAGAAGTCGCCCTTGGCCACGCCGATGCTGGCAGTGGCAGCGTGCAGGCGGGCTTCGGCTTGGCGGATGTCGGGGCGACGCTCGGCGAGTTCCGATGGCAGGCCGATCGCGACCTGGCGTTGGGTTTGCGGCACGGGAGCGTCTTTGGACAACTGCGCGTGCAAGGCCTGAGGCGGCTCGCCCATCAGCAGGCTAAGGGCGTTGATCAATTGGTCCTGGCGCTGTTGTAAATCCGGCAGGCGCGCTTCGATAGCCGCGACCTGGGCGGCGGCTTCGGCCACATCCAGGTCGGTGGCCACGCCGTCGGCCAACCGCAATTGCGAGAGCTTGAGGCTGTGGCGCGCAACATCAAGGTTTTGCTCGGTGACGGCACGGGTGTTTTGGACGCCGCGCAGTTGGATATAGTCCTGGGCAGTCTCGGCCAGCACCGATAACAACACGGCGCGACGGTCGTTTTCGGCAACTTCCAGCGTGGCGTCGGCTGCTTCGGTTTCACGCTTGACCCGGCCCCAGAAATCCAGCTCCCAAGAGGCCGAGAAGCCCATGTCCCATTGGTTGAAGGCTGCGCGGCCATTCTCGCCGGAGGGGTCGCTCAAGCCTTTGCCACTGTTACGTTTGCGCTGGTAGCCGCCGCCCGCATCGACATTCGGGTAGCGCTCGGCGGTGGTTACCTGACGTACCGCGCGGCTCTGTTGCAGGCGGCTGCTGGCCAACTTCAGGTCGAGGTTATCGCTGAGGGCGCGGCGTGTCAGGGCTGAGAGCTGCGCGTCGTGGAACACGTCCCACCAGCGCTCCTGCAAGGGATCGCTGACGGCACGGCTGGCAGCTTGTCGGCCCTGAGGTTCGCTCCATTGATTGATCTGCGGGCTCTCGGGCCGCTGGAAGTCGGGACCGACCGTGCAGGCACTCAGGGTGATCAGGCTCAAGGTGAGCCAGGCAACGTGTTTCATTGCTGGGCCACCTCACGCTGCTGCTCGACGGGCCGGGTATCGACGCTGGCTTCTACCGACATGCCCACGCGCAGGCGCTCAGTCAATGGCTGGTTCGGCTCAAGCACGATCTTCACCGGAATACGCTGCACCACCTTGGTGAAGTTGCCGGTGGCGTTGTCGGGTTTGACCGAGGCGAAGGTCACTCCCGTGGCTGGCGCAAGGCTTTCCAGATGGCCTTTGAGCAGTTCGCCGTCAAGGCTGTCGACGCTGACTTGCACCGCTTGCCCCGCGTGCATATGCGACAGTTGGGTCTCTTGGAAATTGGCCACCACATAGGCTTCAGAAAGCGGCACGACCGCAAGGATCTTGCTGCCCGGTGTCACGTAGGCGCCGACCCGCACCGCACGCTCACCGACCATGCCATCCACCGGTGCGACAATGCGCGTGTAAGACAGCTGATAACTGGCCATTTCCAGCGCGGCCTGGGCGCGTTTGAGTCCACCTTCGGCGGCGTCACGCTGGGCGGTGAGGATTTCCACCTGCTTGCGTTCGGCGGCCAGCACGGCGGTGGATTTAGCCAGGCGCGCAGTAGCCTGGTCGATGCGCGTCTTGGCTTGCTGGGCGTTCTGCACGGTGCCCGCACCGACGCCGGCAAGGTGGTTGTAGCGGTTCAGTTCGTGTTCGGCAAAGGCCACTTCGGCGCGATCTGCTGCCACGGTGGCCTGGGCCTGGGCGATCACCGAGCTTTGGCGCTCCAGGGTCGCGCTGGCGTTTTTCAGCTGGGCCTGGGCGACCAGGGTGTCGGCATCGGCGGCCTGGGCGGCGGCGCGAAAATCGCGGTCGTCGATCAACGCCAGCAGTTGCCCGGCTTTGACACGCTGGTTGTCTTCCACCAGCACTTCCTTGATGAAGCCGGCAACGCGGGGAGCGACCAGGGTGAAATCCGCCGCGACGAAGGCGTCGTTGGTGGTCTGGTGCTTGCTGCCCAGTACGCCCGGCGCAACCAGGTAAACCAGCACACCGATGGCAAATACAGCAATAACGGAGACGGCAATTTTGTCTTTGCGTTTCATGGAGAGTCCTTGTGGTCAGGCCGGAGCGCGAGGCGGAAAAATCCGCGTGGGCATCCAGAAAATCAGCAGGATCAACGCCACCGCGACACCGGCCATGACGACGTAAAGATCCGAAGAGGTCAGCACCACGGTCTGCTCGTGCAAGCGGTGGGCGAGGCCCGGCGCGTCAGCGTCGGCAAGGGGCGAATTGCCCAGGCGGTCTACTAACATGGTTGAATGGAAATGCCCGCGCTGGGTGGTCAATGTATCCAGCACCGCAGTGGCGATCACAGCGGCCAGGCCCTTGACGGTGTTGAACCAGGCCGAGGCAAACGGCCCTTCGATGGGTTGGATACTGCCGGTGGACAGCATCAGCAGCGGCAGCACGGCCATGGGCTGACCGAAAATCTGCAGCAGGTACCAGCCATAAAAATCGTCACGAATCCACGCCGAGGTCAGGTGGGAACTGCCGAGGCAGCACAGCACCAACATGCTCAGGCCAATGCCCAGCACCCAGCGGCAATCGACCCAGCGCAGGTTGCACAGCGCCGCCACCAGCGGCAGCGCGATCAACTGCGGCAACGCCATCAGCAGCATCACCGGTGCGGTCTGCAGCGGCCGGTAGCCCTGAACCTGAGCGAGGAAACTGGACGGGATGATGATCACCGAGGTCAGCACCATCAGCACGCCGGCCAGCACGATCAAGGCAAACGCCAGGTTGCGCAGGCCGAGCATCTGCAAGTTGAAGAAGGGCAGTGGCTGTGACCATTCGTTGAGCATGAACAGCGCCAGCAACACTGTGCCGCCACACAGCAGGAAGGTAATCAGGCCCGACTCGAACCAGTCCAGGCGATTGCCTTGCAACAGGCCGATCACCAGCATGCAAATCGCCGGGAAGCCCAACAGCAAACCACGCCAGTTGAACTGCTTGAAGCGCTCCAGGCGCAGTGGGTCTTGTGGCAAACCGTAGGCCACGGCCGCCATGGCCAGCAGGCACGGCGCGACGATCTGCCAGAACGCCCACTGCCAGCCGACGTATTCGGTCCACAACGCCGCCAGCGGCGTGCCCAGGCTGGGGCCGAAGGTGGCGGTCAGTGCGTAACCGGCCAAGCCATACAGCTTGACGTTGGCCGGCAGGAAACGCAGTGCCACGGTCATCAGCATCGGCGGCAGCGCGCCACCGGCCAGACCTTGCACGGTACGCAGCAGCAGCAGGCTTTCGTAGTTGGGTGCGAACGGGCAGAGGATGCCCAGCACGGTGAACAAGCCGATGGCGCACAGCGTGAAACGGCGCAGGGAAAACGTCACCGAACACCACGGCGCAAACGCCATGGCTGCCACGGAAGTGGCGGTGTAGGCGGCGACCAGCCAGGTGCCTTCATCAAAGCCGATGTATAGCGCACCACGGATATCGGCGAGGGCGACCTTGGTGACCATTTCGTTGAGACCGGAGACCAGTACCGCCAGCAATACGCCGAGCAAGCCGATGATGATGCGCGGGCCGAATACGGGTGGGCTCAGAGCCGTAGGTTTGGCTGCGGCCTGGAGGACGGGGGCAGCGAGGGACGTCATGAACAGGTAACTCGGAATAAGAAATACCCGAGCAGTTTAATCAGGCACTCTCATGACAAAAAGTTACTTGTTAGCAGGTTATAAGTGCGTCAGACGCAACTTTGAACATCAACACTGAACCCTGTGGGAGCTGGCTTGCCTGCGATTGCGGCCTGACAGATGAAAATGTGTTGTCTGACGCGCCGCTATCGCAGGCAAGCCAGCTCCCACATTGATTGCGTTCGCTTTATACCGGCTGGGCTTCTAGCCAGGTGGCATGACAGCTCTCGCGCATGGTTTCGCGCAGCCACTTATGGGCCGGGTCTTTGTCGAAGCGTGGGTGCCAGGATTGGGCCAGAACCAGGGTTTGCAGTGGAATCGGCAAGGCAAATGCGCGCAGTGGCAGGTTCAGACGCTTGGCGCTCAGGAGGGCTTCCTTGGGGACCGGCAGCAGCAGGTCGGAATCGGGCAGCATGAACATCGCACCGTGAAAGCCTGGGGCGATCATGGCCACCCGGCGCTCCAGGCCCTGAGCATTCAACGCAGTATCGATGGGCCCACGGGCGATGCCGCGCCGGGAGATGCTGATGTGGGAGTAGCTGGCAAAGCGTGCCGCCGTGATTTCTTCGTCGAACAACGGGTGGTCTTGCCGCGCCAGACCGACAAAGGTGGTAGAGAACAGGTTCTGCACCTTCACTTCCGGGCTGGCCGGCATGGTGTTGCTCACCCGCAAGTCCAACCGCCCTTCGCGCAGGGCTTCATCGTCAGTGTCGCCTTCGGGCACAAAGCGCAGCTCACACAACGGCGCCACACGCTCCATGGTGTCGAACAGTCGCCCGCCATACACGCCGATGAAAAAGTCATTGGCACGCACGCTGAAACGACGGCGCAAGGTGCTCAAATCGACTTGGTCCGCCGAACGGAACAACAACGCAGCCTGCTCCACCACATTGCGCACCTGGCCTTGCAGCTCAAGCGCCTTGGGCGTCGGCACCAGGCCACGGCCGGCACGTACCAGGATCGGGTCACCGACCGCTTCGCGAATACGCGTGAGGGTGCGGCTCATGGCGGCCGGGCTGAGGTTCATCCGCCGCGCGGCGCCCACCACGCTGCCCTCGTCGAGCAACGCGTCGAGGGCGACCAGCAGGTTCATGTCCGGTAGTTGCATGCCAAGCACTCGTGGTTCGTTGGGAGTGAACTGGGCGCAATCCTAGCAGGCTTTATCGGGTTAGAAAGGCGCGTCACCCTGAATGGTGGTGCGGAACAATTTGCGCCGCAGGTGGCTTGGGCACCCGGCGGCCAGGTGGATCAGCGAGCGGTTGTCCCAGAACACCAGGTCGTGGGGCTGCCACTGGTGGCGGTAGATGTTTTCCGGCAGCACGCTATGGGCGTAGAGCTGGGCCAGCAGGTCACGGCTTTCATCATCGGGCAGGCCGACGATACGGGTGGTGAAGCCCTCGCTGACGAACAGCGCCTTGCGGCCGTTTTCCGGGTGGGTGCGCACCACCGGATGCACCACTTCGGCAACCTGGGCGAGCTGTTCCGGGGTGAGGGTTGGGCGCCAGTTGCCTTCGAATTTGGTTTCGCTGTAGCGCGCCGTGTAGGAATGCGCGGCGCTGCGGCCTTCGACGGCGTTGCGCAGGTGACCTGGCAAGTGCTCCCAGGCTTTGTGCATATCGGCGAACAGGGTGTCGCCGCCTTCAGATGGCAGTTCCTGGGCATGCAGCATCGAACCCAGGCTGGGCAGTTCTTTGTATGACAGGTCCGAATGCCAGAACTTGCCTGCATCCCCCAGGCCGATGGATTGGCCATTCTCGATGATATTGGAGACGATCAGGATCTCGGGGTGGTTGGCCAACAGGAACTGTTTGAGCACATGGATCTGCAACACGCCGAAACGGCGGCTGAAGGCGATCTGTTGTTCGGGAGTGATGCGTTGGTCGCGGAACACGATGACGTGATGGTCCAAGTGTGCGCGATGGATGCGGGCAAAGTCCTGCTCGTTGACTGGACGGGATAAGTCCAGGCCGATGATCTCGGCGCCGACACTGCCGGGGAACGGGTGGATGTCGAAGGTTTGGAGGGCGGTGGTGGCAGACATTTGATTCATTCCCGGCGGACAGGGGAGTGAATTTATAGGCATAAGGATGGAAGCTTAAATACCGTTAACGCATATGGATATGGCGTTTGGTTTGAGTTGTAGAGTGATGCTGACGGCCTCATCGGGGGCAAGCCCCCTCCCACATTTTGATTTGTGAACCCATTCAAATGTGGGAGCTGGCTTGCCTGCGATGAGGTCGGTACAGGCGCTGAAGATCAACGCTCGTGCAACGCCTCGGCCCGCGCCTTGATGATCGGCTTGAGCAGGTAGCTGAGGATGCTTTTCTTGCCGGTGATGATATCCACCGAAGCAACCATGCCGGGGATGATCAGTAGCGGCTTCTCATCGGTGCCCAAGTGGCTGCGGTCGGTGCGCAGAGTGATCATGTAGTAGGTGGTCTTCTTGTCTTCATCAGTGATGGTGTCGGCGCCGATGCGTTCGAGCTTGGCCTTCAGGCCACCGTAGACCGTGTAGTCGTAAGCGGTGAACTTGACCACCGCTTCCTGCCCTGGGTGCAGGAAGGCGATGTCTTGCGGGCGGATCTTGGCTTCTACCAGCAGGGTGTCGTCCAGCGGCACGATTTCGACCATGTCGCTGCCCGGCTGGATCACACCGCCAACGGTGTTGACCAGCAACTGCTTGACGATCCCGCGCACGGGCGAGGTGACCAGGGTGCGGCTGACCCGGTCTTCCAGCGCGCGGCCGGTGGACTCGGCCTTGTTCAGTTCTGTACGGGCTTCGTTGAGTTGGGTCAGGGCTTCGCTGCGGAATTTGCCGCGGGTTTCATCGATCTTGCGTTGCACTTCCTTGATCGCCGATTCAGCACGCGGGATCGCCAGGGTGGTAGCGTCCAACTGTCCGCGGGTTTCCATTTCGGCGCGCTTGAGGCGCAGCACTTCTACCGGCGACACCGCGCCCTGGGCCACCAGCGGCTCGGACATGTTGATTTCCTGGCGTTGCAGGGACAACTGGCTGCGGTATTGGCCCTGCTTGGAAGTGAACTCGCGCAGTTCCTGTTGGCGCTGTACCAGTTGTTCCTGCAAACCGCCCACTTCATCCTTCAACTGTTGACGGCGGCTTTCATACAAGGAGCGCTCGTTGGCGGCCTGGCTCGGCGCGGCCTTTAACACCTCGTCAGGGATGTTCAGCGGACGGTCATCCACCTGCGCGCTCAAACGCTCGACGCGCAGTTGCATGGCCAGGCGCAGGGCTTCGGTTTCCCCGGCGTTGGAGACAAACCGCGTGTCGTCGAGACGAATCAACGGCGCGCCGGCCTCTACGATCTGGCCTTCCTTGACGTACAACTCGGCGACGATACCGCCTTCCAGGTTCTGGATTTTCTGCAACTTGGACGACGGAATCGCCTTGCCGTCGCCACGGGTCACTTCGTCTATCTGGGAGAAACCGGCCCACACCACCAGGAATACAAAGAACGCGATGATCGCCCAGATGGTCAGGCGGATGACCCGTGGCGCATCTTCGATCAGCGCCTTGTTGACCTCGGGCAGCGGCTGGCCCTGCAGCGAATCGGAGCCTTTGAAGTAGCGGCCGACCGCACTCTTGATGGAGTTAAGCAACACTGATCTGCCCCTTCTTCAACGCTTCCATGACCACGGCTTTCGGGCCGTCCGCGAGAATCTGCCCACGGTCGACCACCAGCAGGCGGTCGACCAGGGAGAGCAGTGAGGCTCGGTGCGTGACCAGCACTACGGTCTTGTTTTGCACCACGGCTTGCAGGCGTTGCTTCAAGCGTTCTTCACCGGTGTTGTCCATGGCGCTGGTGGGTTCATCCAGCAGCAGCATGGGCGGGTTGAGCAGCAGAGCACGGGCCAGGGCAACGTTCTGGCGCTGCCCACCGGACAGGTTCTGCCCACGCTCGCCGACTTGCAGTTCGTAGCCTTGGGGATGCAGGCGGGCAAATTCGTGCACGCCGGCCAGTTCGGCAGCTTGCAAAACCATTTCATCCTCGACGTAGCGCGCACCGCTGACCAGGTTGTCGCGCAGGGTGCCGGCCAGCAATTGAATATCTTGGGCGACATAGCCGATGTTGTGGCGCAGCTCGCTCACGTCGATCTGGCGCACGTCCACGCCGTCCACCAGCAAGGAGCCGGAGTCGGGTTGGTAAAGGCCGACGATCAACTTGGCCAGGGAGCTTTTGCCCGAGCCGCTGCGGCCGATGATGCCGATTTTCTCCCCTGGCTTGATCACCAGGTTGATGTTCTTCAGCGCCAGGTTCTGCTGGTTCGGGTAAGTGAAGTTCAGGCCCCGGCACTCGATGGCGCCTTGCAGGGTGCGACGGCTCATGGGGCGCTCTTCGAAGTTGCGCTCCTGGGGCAGCTCCATCATCTGGTCCACCGAGGTCATGGTGACCTTGGCTTGCTGGTAGCGCGTCAGCAGGCCCGACAGCGAGGCCAACGGGCTCAAGGCGCGGCCACTGAGCATGTAGCAGGCAATCAGGCCGCCCATGCTGAGGTTGCCGTCGATGATCTGGTACACGCCGAACACGATCATGATCACGCCGGCCAGTTGCTGGATCAGCAGGGTCATGTTCATCGACAGGCCCGACAGCAACTTCACCCGCAGCTCAAGCCGGCTAAGGGTGCCGATGGTCTGCTCCCAGCCATACTGGCGCTCGCTTTCGGCATTGTTGACCTTGACCGCATCGAGCCCGGCGAGGGTTTCGATCAGGCTCGACTGGCGCTCGGCGGCCAGCGCCATCGTGCGTTCCATGGTCGCGACCAGGGGCTTCTGCAAGGCGTAGCCGATGCCCAGGGCGAGCGGGAACGCCAACACTGGAATCCACACCAGGTGCCCGCCGAGAATGGCGATGACCAGGAAGATCAGCAGCGTAAACGGCAGGTCGATCAGGCTGGTGAGGGTCAGCGACGCGAGGAAGTCGCGCAGGCTTTGAAACTCGTGGATGTTCTGCGCGAAGCTGCCGACCCGCGCCGGGCGGTATTTCATGGACATGCCGACGATGCGCTCGAACAGCGTGGCCGAGATGATCAGGTCGGTTTTTTTACCGGCCAGGTCCAGGCACAGGCTGCGCAGGCTCTTGAGGATCAGGTCGAACAGGTAGGCACCACAGATACCCACGGCCAGCACCCACAGGGTGGCGGTGGCCTGGTTCGGCACGACGCGGTCGTACACGTTCATCACGAACAGCGGCGCGGCCATGGCGATGATGTTGATCAGGAAGCTGGCGGCGATGGCGTCGGTGTAGAGCCAGCGTGAACGCATGAGGGTGTCACGGAACCACGAGCGTGCCCGCGGAATCAGGCTGCCGTGGTTGACGTCGAACTTGTGCTGCGGCTGTGCAAAGAAGACTTTGCCGATGTAGTCGTCGGCCAGTGCTTCGCGCTTGATCAGCACTTCACCGCCGTCGCTTTCGCTGAGCAGGATCCGCGCTTGATCTTCGCCCTCCCAGCCCACCAGCACGGTACTGCGACCGTCCTTGAGCAACAGCAGCGCCGGCAGTGCAATGGTCGGGATCTGTTCCAGCTTGCGTTGCAGCAGCCGGCCTTGCAACCCGGCCCGCGCAGCGGCACGCGATAGCAACTCGGCACTCAACCGTTGCGAAGGCAGCGGCAGGCCGGTGGTGAGCATGGCCGCACTGGCCGGTTTTTGATGCAGGGCGCAGAGCGCCAACAACCCGTCGAGTAACGGGTCGTCGTGCAGTGCGCGTGGATCATGACTGAGATGAACTCGACTGACTTCAGGTTCCACGCGGGCACTCTCGACTAACAGATGGGGCTATTGGGGTGGCTCAATTCATCCCAGGCAGTTGGACTTTAGGTTTCACGTCGTTCTGCACGACGGAGGCCATTGGTGCAACCACTCCCTGGCTCTTGAGCAATTCGCCCATGGTCGCCTTGATTCGGTACTGAGTAAATAACTGAATGTTCTTGATTTCTTCCAGGCGGCGGGAAGCGGTGAACAATTCATTTTCGCTGTCGAGCAAATCCAACAGGGTACGTTGACCAAGGCTGAACTGTTGCTGGTAGGACGTACGTACGCGAGTGCTGTGATCCACGTACTGCTGGGCAACCGGCAATTGCGCGTTGGCGTTGTTCAGGGCGTTCCAAGCCAAGCCTAGCTCTTCATTGAGTTGGCGCAAGGCGTTGTTGCGAATGTCCAACGCCTGGTTGGCCTGGTAGGACTTCGATTGCAGGTCGGCCTTGTTGCTGCCACCGGCGAACAGGTTGAAGCGCATGCGCACCATGGCTTCCCAGCCATTGCTGTGGTTGGGGTCACCGGAGACGTTGTTGTCGGCGTTGGTGCCCAGCTCAGCGTCAAAGCGTGGGTAGAAGGTGGATTTGGCGGCGTCGTACTGCTTCTCGGCGGCAGAGATATCCGACTCGGCCGAACGCAGTACCGGGCTGTTGTCGAGCATCTGGCGACGGGCTTCATTCAGGTCTGCCGGCAGCATGGCCATGAACGGGGCCGGACGCTCGAGTTCGTCGGGCATCTGGCCGACGGCGCTGAGGTAGTTGACCTGCGCATCGGCCAGGTTGGTCTGCTCGGTGATCAAGTTGTTACGGGCCTGGGCCAGGCGGGCTTCAGCCTGGTCCTGGTCGGCACCGTTGCCGACGCCGCGCTCGGTGCGCAACTTGATCTGGTCGTAGATGCGCTCGTGGTTGCGCAGGTTGACTTCGGCCAAGCGTACGAACTCACGGCGGGTCAATACTTCCAGGTAAACCTGGGCAACGGTCAGCGCAGTGCGCTCGGAAGTCCCCAGCAAGGAGTAAGCGCGGGAATTAACGTTGGCTTGTTGACGCCCGACTTCGCTGGAGGTAGCAAAACCGTCAAAAATCATTTGCTGCAGGCGCAGGCTGGATTCGCCGCGATTGAGCGTGTCCCAGTGATTGCCGCCAGGGTTGTTGGCGCGGGTGGTGGCGTTGTCGGTTCCTTGGCGGCCGTATCCGGCGTTCAGATCGACACGCGGCAGGTAGCCACCTTGTGCGGCGCGCAATTGGTAATCGGCGGCGATGCGGCTGTTAACACCCGCCTGGATTTCCGGGTGTACATCCAATGCCTGTTGCATGGCTTGGGGCAGTGTCTGGGCTTGTACGAAACTGGCGGCGAGAGCGAACGGTATTGCCTTGAACAGGTGCAGACGCATTTAAAATTTCCCCAAGACTTCTTGTCTTAAATCACAGCGATTAGCACCGCTGCGTCGGATAATGGCTACCGTAATGACCGTACGTCGGAAAGTTCGAAAAGCGGAACTGCTTCACACATGTAGGACGGTTCGCCGCATAAATATCAATGTGACATTACTAGGGCGATTGTTTAGGATGACGCCCATAAGGTCAATAGTTTGGCACAAACTAGATAGCTAAAAAATCCAGCCAAATATTTGACGTCAATGCATTTATAGACTACGCCCCCAGATTGGCAGCGCTAATAGCGCGCTGCGAAATGGATTTGTCGAAACGGATCGCCGGAGAAAATTTTAATGAGCAGTGTTGTTGCCACCGTCAAAAGCATTGTTGGTCAAGTTTTCGTAATTTCTCCGGAAGGTGCCCGTCGCGTCCTTGTAGAAGGTGATCGTCTGTTTGCCGGCGACCAGATCGACACCGGTCTGTCGGGCGCCGTGAGCCTGGAACTGGCCGACGGTCGCATCCTGGACCTGGGCCGGGACACCCAGTGGAGCGCCGATATGCCGGACTCCACCGCCGACCTGGCAGCGGCCAGCGAGCAAGCCGCACCCTCGGTGGCCGAGCTGCAACAAGCCATCGCCGCCGGCGCCGACCCGACCACCGACCTGGAAGCCACTGCCGCCGGCGCAAACGCTGCCGGTAATGGTGCTGCCGGGGGCGGCCACAGCTTCGTGGTGCTGGACGCGACCGCCGGCCGTGTAGACCCGACCATCGGCTTCCCCACCGCACCCATCGGCCAAGGCACTTCGGCACTCAACGCCCTGAGCGGAGCACCAGGCTCGGCAGACTCGGGTAACCAAGTGCTGCAGCCTTCGACTTTAACCCTGAGCGCGACGCCGACCATCACCGAAGCGGGCGGCGTGCTGACCTACACCGCTACCGTGACCCGGCCATCCACCAGTGACCTGACCGTCACCTTGACCAATGGCGCGGTGATTACTATCCCGTCGGGCCAGTTGACCGGCACCGTCAATGTGCCCTTGGCCCCCAATGACAGCCCGTACATCGACCCGGGCCAGATCAGCGTCGGCGTTACCGGTACCACCGGCGGCGGCAACCTGGTATTGACCATCGACCCTAACCCGGCCGTGACGCAGATCACCGACACCATCGACACCACCACGGTCACCCTGACCGCTGGTTCGACCGTGACCGAAGGCGGCCAGATCACCTACACCGCCACCCTGACCAATCCAGCGCAGACCCCGGTGAACGTCACCTTGAGCAATGGCTCGGTGATCACCATCAAGGCTGGTGAGTCGACAGGCACTGTTGTCGTTGATACGCCGGCTAACGATGTCTACAACAACGGTTCGACGATCAGCACCACGATCACGGGCGCAACGGGCGGTAACTTCGAGAATCTGGTACCGAATACCACGCCTGCGGTCACCACCATTACCGATTCGATCGACACCACCACGGTCACTCTGACCGCAGGTTCGACCGTGACCGAAGGCGGCCAGATCACCTACACCGCCACCTTGACCAACCCGGCGCAGACCCCGGTGAACGTCACCTTGAGCAATGGCTCGGTGATCACCATCAAGGCCGGTGAGTCGACGGGTAGCGTTGTGGTTGATACGCCAGCTAACGACGTCTACAACAATGGCTCTACCGTCAGCACCACGATCACCGGTACAACGGGCGGTAACTTCGAGAATCTGGTACCGAATACCACGCCTGCGGTCACGACCATTACCGATTCGATCGATGCCACCACGGTCACCCTGACCGCAGGTTCGACCGTGACTGAAGGCGGCCAGATCACCTATACCGCCACGCTGACCAACCCGGCGCAAACGCCGGTGAACGTCACCTTGAGCAATGGCTCGGTGATCACCATCAAGGCCGGCGAATCGACAGGCAGCGTTGTCGTTGATACGCCGGCTAATGACGTCTACGTCAACGGCAGCACCGTCAGTACGACGATTACGAGTACGACTGGCGGCAATTTCGAGAGCCTGGTGCCGAGCACCACGCCAGCGATTACCACCATTACCGATTCGATCGACACCACCACTGTGACGCTGACAGCGCCAATCGAGGCGAACGAAGGTGGGCAGGTTACGTATACCGCCCCTGAATTCAACACATAAGTGCAACGCTCACCCCTGTATGCACTTCGTACGGCGTCTTCCAGCCCAAGCGCTTGCGCGGGCGTAGATTGATCCTCGCTACTGTCCGATTGACGGCTTCGACGGTCAGCTTGCTGAAGTCGCTGCCCTTGGGGAAATACTGGCGGAGCAGACCGTTGGTGTTTTCATTGGTGCCACGTTGCCAGGATGAATAGGGGTCTGCAAAAAAGACCTGGCACTGGCTCCGTAGCGCGATGCGTTCATGCCCGGCAAACTCCCTTCCGTTATCCAGCGTCAGCGTGTGAGCGGCATGGCCCTGAAGCATCAGATTGATCGCCCGCGTTACCTGCCGGCGCGTTCTGCGCTTGACCGGATAGGCGCTCAGATAGCCGCTTTTGCGATCAACCAGGGTCACCAGGTTACCGCCCAGTCCATGTACCGTATCGCCCTCCCAGTCCCCCAGGCGCTCGCGGCTTTCGACCTCGGCTGGGCGTTCACTGATTGACACGCGATTACGCAGCTGCCCGCGCCGATCGTGGCTTCCATAGCGTTTCCGGTAGCGCTTTCGGCGATGTCGCAGATAGGTATAAAGCTCACCACCGGCGCGCTGTTCGGCGGCAATGAACCGATAAATCCACTCATGGCTGACCGCCCGGCTTGGCTGCTCCTGCTTCAACCGCTGGGCGATCTGCTCCGGACTCATGCCATGCTTGAGCCACACCGGGAGATGATGGCTGAGCCATGTCGCCGGCTTGCAAAACTTGCGCGCACCCGCTCGACGAGCATCACTTTCATGGGCCGCAGAAACAGCCTTGTAGATATTCTGGGTGCTGTTGCGGCGAACCTCGCGACTGATCGTCGAGGGATGCACGCCGACCCGCTTTGCAATGCTCGCCTGGCTCTCTGCGGCGCTCAAGCCAGCCTCAATCTGGTAACGTTGTCCCTGAGTCAGCTGCCGGTAATGCGTAGTCATCTGCGCTTGAATCCTTCGGTGTGAGAGCCTGGATTCTACCGGTGGCTGGCTCTCTGCCTCTCGTTTCAAGCGTTGCGCTTATTCTATGAATTCAGGGCCACGCTTTCCAACAAAGCTGGCACAGATGTCACGCTGAAGTTGGATAACGGTTCGTCGATCACCATCAAGGCTGGCGAGACCGTTGGCACCGTAACTGTCCCTGCGCCTAGCGATGATGTGTTCATCGACAAAAGCACGCAGACCGTCCAGATCACTGAGACCTCTGGCGGCAACTTCGAGAAATTGGAAGTTGCAGGCAATGGCGCAACCACCACGATCAACGACACCCTCGACAAAGTTGATGTGGTGCTGACGGCAACTCCTACCGTTGGTGAAGGCGGCAATATCGTCTACACCGCTAGCCTTGTGGATAAGAACGGCGCGCCGGTGACTAACATCACCAACCCGTTGACCGTGACTTTGGATAACGGTCAGACCATTACCATCGGTGTTAACCAATCCAGCGGCACCGTTACTACCGTGGCGCCAGACGATATTTATAAAGGCGATCAGACCGTCACTGCTGCTATCAAGGGTGTGACCGGCGGCGAGCATTTCGAGAACTTGGTTCCTGGTACTACCCCGGTTAATACCACCGTTACGGATACACCAGGCACCGATAACACCACTACGGTGACACTGACCGCTCCGACCGAAGCGAGCGAAGGTGGTCAGATCACCTACACCGCGACCTTGAGCAATAAGGCCGGTACCGACGTCACCTTGAAGCTGGATAACGGCTCTTCGATCACCATCAAGGCTGGAGAAACTGTTGGCACCGTAACCGTGCCTGCGCCTACCGATGACGTGTTCATCGACAAGAGCACCCAGACCGTCCAGATCACCGAAACCATCGGCGGCAACTTCGAAAAACTCGAAGTTGCGGGCAACGGTGCGACCACCACGATCAACGACACGATCGACAAAGTTGATGTGGTTTTGACGGCCACCAACACTGTTGGCGAAGGCGGCAATATCGTTTACACCGCCAGCCTTGTGGATAAAAACGGCGCACCGGTGACCAACATCACCAATCCGTTGACCGTGACTTTGGATAACGGCCAGACCATCACTATTGGCGTAAACCAATCGAGCGGTAGCGTTTCGGTTCTGGCTCCTGATGATGTGTATAAGGGCGACCAGACCGTCACCACCGCCATCAAAAGTGTCACTGGTGGCGAGCACTTCGAAAATCTGGTCCCTGGCACTACCCCGGTTAACACCACCGTTACTGATACACCAGGCACCGATAACACCACTACCGTGACACTGACCGCTCCGACCGAGGCGAACGAAGGTGGTCAGATCACCTACACCGCGACCTTGAGCAACAAGGCCGGTACCGACGTCATCTTGAAGCTGGATAACGGCTCTTCGATCACTATCAAAGCTGGCGAAACCGTTGGCACCGTAACCGTGCCGGCGCCTACCGATGACGTGTTCATCGACAAGAGCACCCAGACTGTCCAAATCACCGAAACCACCGGCGGCAACTTCGAAAAACTCGAAGTGGCAGACAGCGGCGCAACCACCACCATCAACGACACCATCGACAAAGTCGATGTGGTTCTGACGGCCACCAACACTGTTGGCGAAGGCGGCAACATCGTCTACACCGCTAGCCTTGTGGATAAAAACGGTGCGCCGGTGACTAACATCACCAACCCGTTGACCGTCACCTTGGATAACGGCCAGACCATCACCATTGGCGTAAACCAATCGAGCGGTAGCGTTTCGGTTCTGGCTCCTGATGATGTGTATAAGGGCGACCAGACCGTCACTACTGCTATCAAAGGCGTAACCGGCGGCGAACACTTTGAAAATCTGGTCCCAGGTACCGATAACGTCACCACAACTGTGACTGATACACCGGGTACCGATAACACCACTACCGTGACGCTGACGGCTCCAACCGAGGCGAGCGAAGGTGGTCAGATTACGTACACCGCGACCTTGAGCAACAAGGCCGGTACTGACGTCACCTTGAAGCTGGATAACGGCTCGTCGATCACGATCAAGGCTGGCGACACTGTTGGCACCGTAACCGTGCCTGCCCCTACCGATGACGTGTTTATCGATAAGAGCACTCAGACCGTCAAGATCACCGAAACCACTGGCGGCAATTTCGAAAAACTCGAAGTTGCGGGCAACGGTGCGACCACCACGATCAACGACACGATCGACAAAGTTGATGTGGTCCTGACCGCCACTACCACCGTCGGCGAAGGCGGCAACATCGTTTACACCGCCAGCCTTGTGGATAAGAACGGCGTACCAGTGACTAACATCACCAATCCGCTGACCGTCACCCTCGATAACGGCAAGACCATCACCATCGGCGTAAACCAATCGAGCGGTTCCATTACCACCGTAGCGCCAGACGATGTGTACAAAGGCGACCAGACCGTCACTACCGCCATCAAAGGCGTGACCGGCGGCGAGCATTTTGAAAATCTGGTTCCAGGTACTACCCCGGTTAACACGACCGTTACCGATACACCCGGTACCGACAACACCACTACCGTGACCTTGACCGCTCCGGCCGAAGCGAATGAGGGTGGACAGATTACGTACACCGCCACGCTTTCCAATAAAGCGGGCACTGACGTCACGCTGAAGTTGGACAACGGCTCGTCGATTACCATCAAGGCTGGCGACACGGTTGGCACTGTGACCGTGCCCGCTCCTAGCGATGACGTGTTCATCGATAAGAGCACTCAGACCGTCAAGATCACCGACGCTTCCGGCGGCAACTTCGAAAAACTCGAAGTAGCAGGCAACGGCGCAACCACCACGATCAACGACACCATCGACAAGGTCGATGTGGTCCTGACGGCCACCACCACCGTTGGTGAAGGCGGCAACATCGTCTACACCGCTAGCCTTGTGGATAAAAACGGTGCGCCGGTGACTAACATCACCAACCCGTTGACCGTCACCTTGGATAACGGCCAGACCATCACCATTGGCGTAAACCAGACTAGCGGTAGCGTTTCGGTTCTTGCTCCTGATGATGTCTATAAAGGCGATCAAACCGTCACCACCGCTATCAAAGGCGTAACCGGCGGCGAGCATTTCGAGAACCTGGTGCCGGGCACTACCGCGGTGAACACCATCGTTACTGATACACCAGGCACCGATAACACCACTACCGTAACGCTGACAGCACCGACCGAAGCGAATGAGGGTGGCCAGATCACCTATACGGCGACCTTGAGCAATAAGGCCGGTACTGACGTCACGCTGAAGTTGGATAACGGCTCGTCGATCACCATCAAAGCCGGCGAAACCGTCGGCACCGTAACTGTGCCGGCACCTACCGATGACGTGTTCATCGATAAGAGCACCCAGACCGTCCAGATCACCGAAACCGCTGGCGGCAACTTCGAAAAACTGGAAGTCGCAGGCAGCGGCGCAACGACCACGATCAACGACACCATCGACAAGGTCGATGTAGTCCTGACCGCGACCACCACCGTTGGCGAAGGCGGCAACATCGTCTACACCGCCAGCCTTGTGGATAAAAACGGTGCGCCGGTGACCAACATCACCAACCCGTTGACCGTCACCCTGGATAACGGCCAGACCATCACCATCGGCGTAAACCAGACTAGCGGTAGCGTTTCGGTTCTGGCTCCTGATGATGTCTATAAAGGCGATCAAACCGTCACCACCGCTATCAAGGGTGTGACCGGCGGCGAGCATTTCGAGAATCTGGTCCCTGGCACTACCGCGGTGAACACCACCGTTACTGATACACCAGGCACCGATAACACCACTACCGTAACGCTGACAGCTCCGACGGAAGCGAATGAGGGTGGCCAGATCACCTACACCGCGACCTTGAGCAACAAGGCCGGCACCGACGTCACGCTGAAGCTGGATAACGGCTCGTCGATCACCATCAAAGCCGGCGAAACCGTCGGCACCGTAACTGTGCCGGCACCTACCGATGACGTGTTCATCGATAAGAGCACCCAGACCGTCCAGATCACCGACGCTTCCGGCGGCAACTTCGAAAAATTAGAAGTTGCAGGCAATGGCGCAACGACCACGATCAACGACACCATCGACAAGGTCGATGTAGTCCTGACCGCGACCACCACCGTTGGCGAAGGCGGCAACATCGTCTACACCGCTAGCCTTGTGGATAAAAACGGTGCGCCGGTGACTAACATCACCAACCCGTTGACCGTCACCTTGGATAACGGCCAGACCATCACCATCGGCGTAAACCAGACTAGCGGTAGCGTTTCGGTTCTGGCTCCTGATGATGTCTATAAAGGCGATCAAACCGTCACCACCGCTATCAAGGGTGTGACCGGCGGCGAGCATTTTGAAAATCTGGTTCCAGGTACTACCCCGGTTAACACGACCGTTACCGATACACCCGGTACCGACAACACCACTACCGTGACCTTGACCGCTCCGGCCGAAGCGAATGAGGGTGGACAGATTACGTACACCGCCACGCTTTCCAATAAAGCGGGCACTGACGTCACGCTGAAGTTGGACAACGGCTCGTCGATTACCATCAAGGCTGGCGACACGGTTGGCACTGTGACCGTGCCCGCTCCTAGCGATGACGTGTTCATCGATAAGAGCACTCAGACCGTCAAGATCACCGACGCTTCCGGCGGCAACTTCGAAAAACTCGAAGTAGCAGGCAACGGCGCAACCACCACGATCAACGACACCATCGACAAGGTCGATGTGGTCCTGACGGCCACCACCACCGTTGGTGAAGGCGGCAACATCGTCTACACCGCTAGCCTTGTGGATAAAAACGGTGCGCCGGTGACTAACATCACCAACCCGTTGACCGTCACCTTGGATAACGGCCAGACCATCACCATTGGCGTAAACCAGACTAGCGGTAGCGTTTCGGTTCTTGCTCCTGATGACGTGTACAAGGGCGACCAAACTGTCACCACCGCCATCAAAGGCGTAACCGGCGGCGAGCATTTCGAGAACCTGGTGCCTGGCACTACGGCAGTGAACACCACTGTCACCGATACCCCCGGTACCGACACCACCACCACCGTGACGCTGACGGCTCCGGCCGAAGCAGACGAGGGTGGGCAGATTACGTACACCGCCACGCTGTCCAACAAAGCTGGCACTGACGTCACGCTGAAGTTGGACAACGGCTCGTCGATTACCATCAAGGCTGGCGAAACTGTTGGCACCGTAACCGTGCCCGCGCCTACCGATGACGTGTTCATCGACAAGAGCACCCAGACCGTCAAGATCACTGAGACTACTGGCGGCAACTTCGAAAAACTGGAAGTTGCAGGCAATGGCGCAACGACCACGATCAACGACACCATCGACAAAGTCGATGTGGTCCTGACCGCCACTACCACCGTTGGCGAAGGCGGCAACATCGTCTACACCGCCAGCCTTGTGGATAAAAACGGCGCACCGGTGACTAACATCACCAACCCGCTGACCGTAACCTTGGACAATGGCGAGACCATCACCATTGGTGTGAATCAGTCGAGCGGTAGCGTTTCGGTTCTTGCTCCTGATGACGTGTACAAGGGCGACCAAACTGTCACCACCGCCATCAAAGGCGTAACCGGCGGCGAGCATTTCGAGAACCTGGTGCCGGGCACTACCGCGGTGAACACCATCGTTACGGACACACCGGGTACCGACAACACCACTACTGTGACGCTGACCGCTCCGGCCGAGGCAAACGAAGGTGGGCAGATCACGTACACCGCCACGCTTTCCAACAAAGCGGGCACTGACGTAACGCTGAAACTCGACAACGGTTCTTCGATCACCATCAAGGCTGGCGACACTGTTGGCACTGTGACCGTGCCCGCTCCTAGCGATGACGTGTTCATCGATAAGAGCACTCAGACCGTCAAGATCACCGACGCTTCCGGCGGCAACTTCGAAAAACTCGAAGTAGCAGGCAACGGCGCAACCACCACGATCAACGACACCATCGACAAGGTCGATGTGGTCCTGACGGCCACCACCACCGTTGGTGAAGGCGGCAACATCGTCTACACCGCTAGCCTTGTGGATAAAAACGGTGCGCCGGTGACTAACATCACCAACCCGTTGACCGTCACCTTGGATAACGGCCAGACCATCACCATTGGCGTAAACCAGACTAGCGGTAGCGTTTCGGTTCTTGCTCCTGATGACGTGTACAAGGGCGACCAAACTGTCACCACCGCCATCAAAGGCGTAACCGGCGGCGAGCATTTCGAGAACCTGGTGCCTGGCACTACGGCAGTGAACACCACTGTCACCGATACCCCCGGTACCGACACCACCACCACCGTGACGCTGACGGCTCCGGCCGAAGCAGACGAGGGTGGGCAGATTACGTACACCGCCACGCTGTCCAACAAAGCTGGCACTGACGTCACGCTGAAGTTGGACAACGGCTCGTCGATTACCATCAAGGCTGGCGAAACTGTTGGCACCGTAACCGTGCCCGCGCCTACCGATGACGTGTTCATCGACAAGAGCACCCAGACCGTCAAGATCACTGAGACTACTGGCGGCAACTTCGAAAAACTGGAAGTTGCAGGCAATGGCGCAACGACCACGATCAACGACACCATCGACAAAGTCGATGTGGTCCTGACCGCCACTACCACCGTTGGCGAAGGCGGCAACATCGTCTACACCGCCAGCCTTGTGGATAAAAACGGCGCACCGGTGACTAACATCACCAACCCGCTGACCGTAACCTTGGACAATGGCGAGACCATCACCATTGGTGTGAATCAGTCGAGCGGTAGCGTTTCGGTTCTTGCTCCTGATGACGTGTACAAGGGCGACCAAACTGTCACCACCGCCATCAAAGGCGTAACCGGCGGCGAGCATTTCGAGAACCTGGTGCCGGGCACTACCGCGGTGAACACCATCGTTACGGACACACCGGGTACCGACAACACCACTACTGTGACGCTGACCGCTCCGGCCGAGGCAAACGAAGGTGGGCAGATCACGTACACCGCCACGCTTTCCAACAAAGCGGGCACTGACGTAACGCTGAAACTCGACAACGGTTCTTCGATCACCATCAAGGCTGGCGACACTGTTGGCACTGTGACCGTGCCCGCCCCGACCGATGACGTGTTTATCGATAAGAGCACCCAGACCGTTCAGATCACCGAGACCACTGGCGGCAACTTCGAAAAACTGGAAGTTGCAGGCAATGGCGCCACCACCACGATCAACGACACCATCGACAAAGTCGATGTGGTCCTGACCGCCACTACCACCGTCGGCGAAGGCGGCAATATCGTCTACACCGCCAGCCTTGTGGATAAGAACGGCGCACCGGTGACCAACATCACCAATCCGCTGACCGTCACCCTCGATAACGGCAAGACCATCACCATCGGTGTGAATCAGTCGAGTGGTTCTATCACCACCGTAGCGCCAAACGACGTCTACAAAGGCGACCAAACCGTCACCACCGCCATCAAAGGCGTGACCGGCGGCGAGCATTTCGAGAATCTGGTCCCTGGCACTACCGCGGTGAACACCACCGTTACGGACACACCGGGTACCGATAACACCACCACCGTGACGCTGACTGCGCCAAGTGCCGTTAACGAAGGCGGCCAGATCACGTACACCGCGACCTTGAGCAACAAGGCCGGCACCGACGTCACGCTGAAACTCGACAACGGTTCAAGCATCACCATCAAGGCCGGTGAAACCGTCGGCACCGTGACCGTGCCTGCGTCTACCGATGACGTGTTTATCGATAAGAGCACCCAGACCGTCAAGATCACCGAAACCACTGGCGGCAATTTCGAAAAACTCGAAGTTGCAGGCAATGGCGCGACCACCACGATCAACGACACCATCGACAAAGTCGATGTGGTTCTGACCGCGACCACCACCGTTGGCGAAGGCGGCAACATCGTCTACACCGCCAGCCTTGTGGATAAGAACGGCGCACCGGTGACCAACATCACCAACCCGTTGACCGTGACTTTGGATAACGGCCAGACCATCACTATTGGCGTAAACCAGTCGAGCAGTTCTATCACCACCATCGCGCCAGACGATGTCTACAAAGGCGACCAGACCGTCACTACCGCCATCAAAGGCGTGACCGGCGGCGAGCACTTTGAAAATCTGGTTCCAGGTACTACCCCGGTTAATACCACCGTTACGGATACACCAGGCACTGACAACACCACTACGGTGACGCTGACCGCTCCGGCCGAGGCAAACGAAGGTGGGCAGATCACGTACACCGCCACGCTTTCCAACAAAGCGGGCACTGACGTAACACTGAAACTTGACAACGGTTCAAGCATCACCATCAAGGCTGGCGACACCGTTGGCACCGTAACCGTGCCTGCGCCTACCGATGACGTGTTTATCGATAAGAGCACGCAGACCGTCAAGATCACCGACGCTTCCGGCGGCAACTTCGAAAAACTGGAAGTCGCAGGTAATGGCGCGACCACCACGATCAACGACACCATCGACAAGGTCGATGTAGTCCTGACCGCGACCACCACCGTTGGCGAAGGCGGCAACATCGTCTACACCGCCAGCCTTGTGGATAAGAACGGCGCACCGGTGACCAACATCACCAACCCGTTGACCGTGACTTTGGATAACGGCCAGACCATCACCATTGGCGTAAACCAATCGAGCGGTAGCGTTTCGGTTCTTGCTCCTGATGATGTTTACAAGGGCGATCAGACCGTCACTACTGCTATCAAAGGCGTAACCGGCGGCGAGCACTTTGAAAATCTGGTGCCGGGTACTACGGCGGTGAACACCACCGTTACGGATACCCCAGGCACCGATAACACAACCACGGTTACGCTGACTGCGCCAAGTGCCGTTAACGAAGGCGGCCAGATCACCTACACCGCGACCTTGAGCAACAAAGCCGGTACCGACGTAACGCTGAAACTCGACAACGGTTCAAGCATCACCATCAAGGCTGGCGACACGGTTGGCACCGTAACCGTGCCTGCCCCTACCGATGACGTGTTTATCGATAAGAGCACTCAGACCGTCAAGATCACCGAAACCACTGGCGGCAATTTCGAAAAACTCGAAGTTGCGGGCAACGGTGCGACCACCACGATCAACGACACCATCGACAAGGTCGATGTGGTTCTGACCGCCACCACCACCGTTGGTGAAGGCGGCAACATCGTCTACACCGCTAGCCTTGTGGATAAAAACGGTGCGCCGGTGACTAACATCACCAACCCGCTGACCGTCACCTTGGATAACGGCAAAACCATCACCATTGGTGTGAATCAGTCGAGCGGTAGCGTTTCGGTTCTTGCTCCTGATGATGTTTACAAGGGCGATCAGACCGTCACTACTGCTATCAAAGGCGTAACCGGCGGCGAGCACTTTGAAAATCTGGTGCCGGGTACTACGGCGGTGAACACCACCGTTACGGATACCCCAGGCACCGATAACACAACCACGGTTACGCTGACTGCGCCAAGTGCCGTTAACGAAGGCGGCCAGATCACCTACACCGCGACCTTGAGCAACAAAGCCGGTACCGACGTAACGCTGAAACTCGACAACGGTTCAAGCATCACCATCAAGGCTGGCGACACGGTTGGCACCGTAACCGTGCCTGCCCCTACCGATGACGTGTTTATCGATAAGAGCACTCAGACCGTCAAGATCACCGAAACCACTGGCGGCAATTTCGAAAAACTCGAAGTTGCAGGCAACGGCGCAACCACCACGATCAACGACACCATCGACAAGGTTGATGTGGTTCTGACCGCCACCACCACCGTTGGTGAAGGCGGCAACATCGTCTACACCGCTAGCCTTGTGGATAAAAACGGTGCGCCGGTGACTAACATCACCAACCCGCTGACCGTCACCTTGGATAACGGCAAAACCATTACCATTGGTGTGAATCAGTCGAGCGGTAGCGTTTCGGTTATTGCTCCTGATGATGTGTACAAAGGCGATCAGACTGTCACCACCGCGATCAAGGGTGTGACGGGCGGCGAGCATTTTGAAAACCTGGTACCGGGCACTGCGGCGGTAAACACCACCGTCACAGATACCCCCGGCACTGATAACACCACGACGGTCACGCTAACCGCGCCTAGCGCAGTGAACGAAGGTGGTCAAATTACGTACACCGCCACACTTTCCAACAAAGCGGGCACTGACGTTACGTTGAAGTTGGACAACGGTTCTTCGATCACTATCAAAGCTGGCGAGACCGTGGGTACTGTGACCGTGCCCGCCCCTACTGATGACGTGTTCATCGACAAGAGCACTCAGACCGTCAAGATCACCGACGCTTCCGGCGGCAACTTCGAAAAACTCGAAGTTGCAGGCAATGGCGCAACGACCACGATCAACGACACTATCGACAAAGTTGATGTGGTCCTGACCGCCACTACCACCGTCGGCGAAGGCGGCAACATCGTTTACACCGCCAGCCTTGTGGATAAGAACGGTGCGCCGGTGACTAACATCACCAACCCGTTGACCTTGACCCTGGATAACGGCAAAACCATCACCATCGGTGTAAATCAATCGAGCGGTAGCGTTTCGGTTCTTGCTCCAGATGACGTGTACAAGGGCGACCAAACTGTCACCACCGCTATCAAAGGCGTAACCGGTGGCGAGCACTTTGAAAATCTAGTGCCGGGTACTACGGCGGTGAATACCACCGTCACGGACACACCAGGTACCGACAACACCACCACTGTGACGCTGACAGCGCCTAACGCTGTTAACGAAGGTGGACAGATTACGTACACCGCCACGCTCTCCAACAAAGCTGGCACTGATGTAACGCTGAAGTTGGATAACGGTTCGTCGATCACCATCAAGGCTGGCGACACTGTTGGCACTGTGACCGTGCCTGCGCCTACCGATGACGTGTTCATCGATAAGAGCACTCAGACCGTCAAGATCACTGACGCTTCCGGCGGCAACTTCGAAAAATTAGAAGTTGCAGGCAACGGCGCAACCACCACGATCAACGACACCATCGACAAGGTTGATGTGGTTCTGACCGCCACCAACACCGTTGGCGAAGGCGGCAACATCGTCTACACCGCCAGCCTTGTGGATAAAAACGGCGCAGCGGTGACCAACATCACCAATCCGCTGACCGTCACCTTGGACAATGGCAAGACCATCACCATCGGTGTGAATCAGTCGAGCGGTTCCATCACCACCGTAGCGCCAAACGACGTCTACAAAGGCGACCAAACCGTCACCACCGCCATCAAAGGCGTGACCGGCGGCGAGCATTTCGAGAATCTGGTCCCTGGCACTACCGCGGTGAACACCACCGTTACGGACACACCGGGTACCGATAACACCACCACCGTGACGCTGACTGCGCCAAGTACCGTTAACGAAGGCGGCCAGATCACGTACACCGCGACCTTGAGCAACAAGGCCGGCACCGACGTCACGCTGAAACTCGACAACGGCTCAAGCATCACCATTAAGGCCGGCGAAACTGTTGGCACCGTCACTGTCCCTGCGCCTACCGATGACGTGTTTATCGATAAGAGCACCCAAACCGTCAAGATCGCCGAGACCACCGGCGGCAACTTCGAAAAACTCGAAGTTGCCGGCAATGGCGCCACCACCACGATCAACGACACCATCGACAAAGTCGATGTGGTCCTGACCGCCACCACCACCGTCGGCGAAGGCGGCAACATCGTCTACACCGCCAGCCTTGTGGATAAAAACGGCGCAGCGGTGACAAACATCACCAATCCGCTGACCGTCACCTTGGACAATGGCAAGACCATCACCATCGGTGTGAATCAGTCGAGCGGTTCCATCACCACCGTAGCGCCAAACGACGTCTACAAAGGCGACCAAACCGTCACCACCGCCATCAAAGGCGTGACTGGCGGCGAGCACTTCGAGAACCTGGTGCCGGGCACGACGGCGGTGAACACCACCGTCACCGACACACCGGGCACCACCGACCTGACCACCGTCACCCTGACCGCCCCAACCGCGGTCAACGAAGGCGGCCAGATCACCTACACCGCCACCTTGAGCAACAAGGCCGGCAGTGACATGGTGGTGCAGCTCGACAACGGTTCGAGCATCACCATCAAGCAAGGTGAGACCGTGGGCACGGTGACCGTCCCGGCGCCTACCGATGACGTGTTCATCGACAAGAGCACCCAGACCGTCAAGATCACCGGCACCACCGGCGGCAATTTCGAGGGGGTGACCATCACTCCTGCAGGCGCCACGACCACCGTCAACGACACCATCGATGACGTGACAGTGGTGCTCAAGGCCACTGGCTCGGTCAGCGAGGGCGGGCAGATCGTCTACACCGCGTCCCTGGTCGACAAAAACGGCGCGGCCGTGAACAACGTGGGCTCCGACCTGGTGGTAAGGCTGGATAACGGCTCGACCATCACCATTGGCAGCGGCAAGTCCACCAGCTTCACGACGGCTACCGCACCGAACGATGCCTATGTCGGCGCCAATGATGTCAGCGCCAAGATCACCGGCGTGGTCAGCGGTGGCGACAAGTACGAGCATCTGATTGTTGATGGCAGCCCTGCGGTCACCAAGGTCACGGATGTAGTGACTGATACCAAAATCAGCATTACGGGCGACGGTTCGGTCACTGAAGGTGGCACCGCCCACTACACCCTGACCTTGACCAACCCGCCGCAAACCGACGTAACCGTAACGCTCAAATACAGCGGCACCGCCACTGACGGTTCGGACTTCACTGGCGTGTATACCGTGAAGATCCCGGCAGGCTCCAGCAGCGTGCCGTTTGATATCCGCACGCTCGACGACAAGATCACCGAGCCTACGGAACAGATCGTTATCACCATCGACAAGGTCACCGGGGGCAACTTCGAGAACCTGGTGATCGACAAAGGCACCGTCACCACCAATATCCTCGACAACGATGCGCCGCCGGTGATCGACCTGGATGCCAACAACTCCAGCGGCGCCACGGGTGCCGATTACAAGACGACATTCACCGAGGGTACCGCCGGGCCGGGCGTGTCGATCGCCGACACGGACATCAAGATCACTGACCCAGACAGCACACTGCTGACGGGCGCGACGGTCACGCTGACCAACGCGCAGGCTGGTGATGCCCTGAACCTGGGCAATAGCGTGAATGGCATCAGCGTCAGCACCAACAACCAGACGGGCACTATTACCCTGACGTTGTCCGGCAGTGCGACGCTGGCTGACTACATGCAGCGTATCCAGAACATCACGTTCACCAACAACAGCCACGACCCGAGCACCACGCCCCGCACCATCACCGTGACGGTGACCGATGGCGGCAACTACTCCAACGTGGCCACCACCACCGTCAACGTGGTAGCGGTCAACGATGCACCAGTGGCCACTGGCGGTGCCGTGACCGGTACGGAAGACACCGCGCTGGCCCTGACCTGGGCCAACTTCGGCGTGAGCGATGTGGACTCGCCACAAGCCAGCCTCGGGGTGAAAATCACCGAGCTGCCGGTAGCCGGCAAGCTGCAATACCTGGCGGCGGACGGCACCACCTGGACCAACGTGAGCAGCGGCCAGACCTTTACCAAGGCTCAGATCGATGGCGGCCAACTGCGCTTTACGCCGAATGCCAACGAGTCCGGCGCCGACGGTTACGGCGGCACTGGCGTGGGTAACAAGCAGGCGGATTACGCGCAGTTCAAGTTCCAGCCAACCGATGGCAAGGACCTGGGCACCAGCGCCACGGTGAAAGTGGATATTACCCCAGTGGCCGACGCACCGACCCTGAGCGTGGCCGACAACAGCGTTGCCTCGACCGGCCTGGTCAAACAGGGCTGGAACAACATCGCCGGCCTTGGAAACAACGGCAATGGCGCTGCGCCAGACGTACTGAAAAAAGCCATCGACAACGCGGGCACCCCCAACAACACCTCCGTGGTGACCAACGTCGAGTCCGTCGACAACGTCACCGCCGGTTCTGGTTCCAAGATCTCCGGCCTGATCTACATGGAAGCGGGCAAGAGCTACACCTTCAGCGGTATCGCCGATGACAGCGTGGTGGTCAACGTTGGCGGTAAAGATGTTGCCAGCGGTTTGTGGGGCACCAACAGCGGCAAGTTCAGCGGCTCGTTCACGCCAACCACCACCGGTTACTACAGCCTTGAGATCTACCAGGCCAACCAGGCGGGCCCAGGCAGCTTCGACGTTAACCTGTCGATCAACGGCGGGGCGGTGCAGAACCTGAGCACCAGCACCGTGCCGTTGTACACCGGCCTTACCGACCTGACCAACGCCGGCGTCACCGTATCCGACCTGCATGGCAGCAACGGTGACGGCTACTACGTGGGCTACAAGCTCAACGAAGGCCAGGAAAACGGCACGGTCAAACTGTCCAAGGTCACCACCGCGCTGACCGATACCGACGGCTCCGAAACCCTGAGCGTGAAGATCAGTGGCATTCCGGCAGGCTCGGTGCTCACTGACGCGTCGGGGCACACCTTTACTGCGGGTAAAACCGTGGGCGAAGTGAATGTCACAGGCTGGGACCTGAACACGCTGAGCATCAAGCCGCCGACCTACTACAGCGGCCAGTTCAACCTGACAGTCACCTCGACTTCCACCGAGAGCATCGGCGGTTCAGCGACCACCACCGCGCAATTACCAGTCACGGTGCATCCGGCGACCTACAATTCGGTCACCGGCACCTCGGGCAGCGACACCATCAATGGCAGCGATGGCAACGACATCGTCGTGGCCGACATCGCCGGCCTGAACGTGGTGCAGGGCAAGAACTACAACATCGCGTTCATGATCGATACATCGGGCAGTATGGGTGCGGACTCGATAGCAGCGGCAAAAACCTCGCTGACTACCACGTTCAACTCGCTGAAAAACAGTATCGGCGCCAGCACCTCCGGCACTGTGAATATCTTCCTGGCGGATTTCAGCGACCAGGTCAATCGCACGGTGACAGTCAACCTGAAAGACCCAGGTGCATTGGACTCGCTGCAGAAAGTCCTGGACTCCATGGTGTCTACCGGCGGGACCAACTACGAAGACGTGTTCAAGGCCGCGTCCAACTTCTTCAAAAGTGCCCAGGCGACTGGCAACACTGGCGCTATTAATACAACGTACTTCATCACCGATGGTCAGCCGACGTTTTACCAAGCGTCCGAGCAGACCAACCCGTACTTGTACGGCAACGTCAGGCTCGATGATGTCGTCACCATGAACAACTACACCATAGGTACCGCCACCCGGATCAACATCGATTCGAATAACTACCTTGATATCAACTCTGCCGGCAAGGTGACCCTCTGGTCTTACGGCTGGGGATACAACAAGGGAATCATCCACGCCCAAGGGGATGGCACCTATGAAATATCGGTGCAAGGCGGCCTCGGATACGATACCGACTACTCCACCACCCTCAACTCCAACAGCGCGTTCGCACTGCTTAAAGGTCTGTCCACAGGTGGCGTAGAAGCCATCGGCCTCAATAGTGGGGTCAGCTTGAATCAGCTGGCACCGTACGACAGCGATGGCAAGCCACAGGCCAACATCGATCCGAAGGACCTCGCCAACGCTATCCTCGGCCACACCGAGGCGACGTTGCCGGGCGCGGACACCGTCAGCGGTGGCGACGGCAACGACATCCTGTTCGGCGACCTGGTGAGTTTCAGCGGGATCAACGGCGAGGGTTACAACGCGCTGCAGGCCTTTGTCGCACAGAAGACCGGCGTGGCTGTCTCGGCAGTGACTGCCTCTAACGTTCACCAGTACGTCACCGAGCACTATGTGGACTTCGACGTCTCCGGCGCCAAAGATGCCGGCGACACACTGTTGGGCGGCGCTGGCGATGACATCTTGTTCGGCCAAGGCGGCAACGACACGCTCGATGGCGGCAAAGGCAATGACATCCTGCTGGGTGGCACGGGTAACGACACGTTGATTGGCGGCCAGGGCAACGACATCCTGATCGGTGGCTCGGGTGCCGACACCTTTGTGTGGAAGTCTGGCGACATCGGCAACGATGTGATCAAGGACTTCAAAGCCTCGGAAGGCGACCGCATTGATCTGCGTGATTTGTTGAAAGGTGAAACCGACAGTACCATCGACAACTACCTCAAGATCACCACGGTAGACGGCGTGTCGACCCTGCAAGTGAGCAGTGAAGGCAAGCTCAACGCCGCCGGTGGCCTGGCCAATGCCGATGTGACGATCAAGCTGGAAGGCAACGACTGGTCCCACACCAGCATCAACTCGCTGATCAGTGGTGCCGACCCGACCATCAAGATCGACCACACTTAAGACACGATTAATCGGCCGCCCTTTCAGGCGGCCGTTTTTTTGGCCTGCGGGTCGCTGGCCCTGGCGGACGGTGCATCGCATACTCACGCCCATACACGCAGCGTTGACCTATGCTGTTGAACGCCTGTGGCGCATTTTCGAGGGGTTGTTATGTTTTACGTGCAACGTGATGCACAGGGCGCACTGGTTCGCGTAGAGGCTATCGCCTTTACCGAATCCACTGAAACCCTGCCGGCCGATCACCATGAGATCCAGGCCTGGTACGCCAACGAAGTGGTGGAAACCAGCCTGGCCCAGCTCAAACAGAGCGACTTGGAGATGATCCGGGTGCTGGATGACTTGATCCAGGTGCTGACCCGCAAAGGGGTGATCAGCGTGACCGACCTGCCGCCGGCAGCCCAGGCCAAGTTGATGGACCGTAACCAGGCGCGGGAAGCGTTGGGTGGGTTGAGCCAGTTGATCGATGATGACGAGAAAGGATTGATTTAATCCAACCGCTCCTACCCCTGTAGGAGCGAGCTTGCTCGCGAAAAAACTGAAATCGCCACGGGGTGTCAGGCTTTGCGCGTTATCGTTGGCGATCTTCGCGAGCAAGCTCGCTCCTACAGGTAAATTATTTCCAGGGTGCGGGTTCGCCAAACAGTTGGCCCTGCACACCGAAGATTCCCATCTCCCGAATCACCTTCAGTTCGCCCTCGGTCTCTACACGCTCGGCAATCAGCGGCAGGTCGATGCTATGGGCCGCTCGCTGGATGGCCTCGATAAACAGGCGCTTGTCACTTTCCTGGTCGATGGCGCGAATGTAGCTGCCGTCGATCTTCAGGTACGCCAGGCCCAGGCGCGCCAGGTTACCGATCATGCTGAACCGCCCACCGAAACGTTGCAGGCTGAGGGAGAAACCCAGCTCGCGCAGGCGCTGGGTTATCTGTTCCAGCACGTGCTGCTCAGGCAGTTGCTCTTCACCGATCTCCAGGGTGAGGCGCGGGCCCAGGTTGCTGTGCTGGCGTAGCAGGTCATAGATGCGGTTCAGAGCCTGGGGGTCCTGCAGGGTCGCGGCCGAGAGGTTCAGCGCAAGGTTCTCGGTGTGGCTGCTCATCTGCTTGAGCACCTGCTCCAGCATCAGGCGGTCCAGGCGGGCCGACCAACCGAAGCGCTCAAGCCACGGCAGGAAGCGCCCGGCCGGTATGGTGTGGCCATCCTCGTCCTGCAAGCGCGACAGCACTTTGTAATGCAGGACCAACTGTGGGTCCTGGCTGGCCACCACCGGCTGGAAGTACAACTGGAAGCGCTGCTGGGTCAGGGCCTGGTCCAACAAGGTGTGCCAGGCATGGTGATCGTCACCGACGCTGGCGGCGGCGCTGCGGTCCAGGCATACCCAACTGGTGTCGCCCTGCGCTTGGGCCTGGGCCAGGGCCTGGTCGGCCAGGGTCAGCAGGGCTTGGGGTGCGTCGCCATGGCTGAACGGCGCCAGGCCGATATAGGCAACCGGTGTAACGTCGCTGGCGCCGGTCGCTTGCAGGCTGAGCAAGGTGCTCTCGAGGTTTTGCGCCAGTTGCACCGCCTCTTCACGCATCAACCCCGGTGCCAGCACGGCGAACTCACCGCCACGAATACGGGTGACGAGGTTATGGGTTTCCGGATACGGCGCGCACTGGCGCAGCAGTTGTTGGCCAACCGCTTGCAGCAACTGGTCGGTGCGCTGGCCACCCAGGCGCTGGTTGAGGCCGGCCAGGTCCTTGACCCGCAGCAACAGCAGGTAGCCGGAGTTGGTCTCTTCCGGGTTACTGACGCGGGCGTTGAGCTGCATCTCGAAATAACGGCGGTTGGCGAGGCCGGTGAGGTTGTCCTGATAGGATTCGGTGCGCAGTTTTTCGCTACGCTCGGCCTGTTCCTGGAACAGCGCCTTGAGCTTTTCCACCATCTGGTTCATGGCCTGTACCACGCGCCGCAGCTCTGGCGTGCGGGGCAAGTCAGGCAGGCTGAGGAACTCGCGGCGGGCAATGGCGTGGGACTGTTTGACCATATAGTCCAACGGCTTCAATTGCCGGCGCAGCAACAGCCCACCGAGCACCACGCTGACCGCGCCGCACAGCAGCAACCAGCCCAGGCTACCCAGGGCGCTTTGCCAGAGCTTGGCCAGGGCGAACATCGGATGGCTGACCACTTCTACCCGTGCGGCCTGTTCCCAGCCACGGCTGACCAGCGCATCACCACCGGCCGGCTCCAGGCCGATCAGGTTGACGAACCAGTTGGGCACGCCGTTGTTGTCAGGAATACCGCTGCGCTCGACGATGGTTTTGTCGGTGGCCAGGTCCACGACGCGGATGCTGGCGTAGTAACCGCTGTCGAAGATCGAGCTGACCAGCAGCTCCACCATGGCCGGGTCATCGATATTCGGGGTCAGCGACAGCGCCAACGCCGTTGCGGCATCCTGGGCGTGGGAGCGCAGTTGGTTGACGTATTGGGTGCGCGAGCTTTCCAGGCTGACCATGAAGCTGCCGCTGAAGGCGACCACCAGGAACAGACAGATTGCAATCAATAGCTGTTTGAACAGAGACATCCGATCAGTTACTCCTAGTTGGCAGGCTCGGCTGGGAAGCCTTCCGCACGCATTTTTCTCAACACATCCTGCCAGCGCGACAAGCGTTTGGTATCACCGACTTTCTTGTTGCCCTTGGCACCAGGCAAGTACAGCCCCTCGGCGTTGAATGAGTACACCGGGACTAGATCGGTGCGACGGGTGGCCGGCAGGATCTCATCCATCAGGCTGTCGAGCACCAGTGGGACAGCGTCTGGGGTCGAATAATAGGTCAGGACCATGTGCGCCCGATTCTGCCGCAAGGCCTTGACGTAGGTAATGCGCAATTTGTCGCTGGACACCCCCAGGTGACGCAAACTGAAATACTTTGCGATGGCGTAGTCTTCGCAGTCACCGGCGCCTTTCCAGAGTGCTTCGACGGGTGTCTCCCAATAATCGACAACGTGCCAGAGATCGATGTCTTCCACGTAGGTCATTTGCTTGTTGAAGAACAAATTGACGACCTTGAGCTGGTCCTGCTCGCTGACCTGTTTTTCGCTCGCCAATAGCCGCTGCCAGGCGTCGATACGCTGCTGGCCTTGCCCCAACGGGCCGTAGACGGCGGTGGCCTTGCGGCTGATCTGCGAGAAATCCCAATCGGCACGCAGCCCGCCGAGCATCAGGCCAGCCAGTAAAATTGCTGATAAAAGCCAGCAAAGCAGTCGATAGGGAATAAAACTTACCGCCAAAGTGTTCAGTCCATGAAAGAGACGGAATTTCAAGGAATGGTGAAGCCTGGCCCTACAAAAAACAATGGCACAGTGCAATCATCACAGTAGGCGGTGATTTTATAACCGCCTACTGTGAGAGACACAAAGTATGCTGTGTAAGCCCTTACAAACGGAAACTCTGGCTGTTTGACAAGCGCCTGGCCCATCTTTAGTGTTCTTTGGATCCAATTAGCCAACCTATTATTCAAGAAAGGAGGATAGCGCAACCGTGACGCAGAAGCCGAACCCATTAAGCAGCATCAAAATCAGCGGGCCTATTCCCGCCCATCTTGCGCGCTCCGTTATTGAAGAAACCTTGCGTAATGCCATCCTCGATGGGCGATTGCCCTGTGGCACCGCCATGCGCCAGCAAGAACTGGCCAGCCTGTTCGGCGTCAGCCGCATGCCCGTGCGTGAAGCTTTGCGCCAGCTGGAGGCGCAATCCTTGCTGCATGTGGTGACTCACAAGGGTGCCGTCGTTGCCCCCTTGATCGAGGACAATTCGGCAGAGACCTATGCCTTGCGCATGTTGCTGGAGTCCGAAGCCTTGCGCCTGTCGATTCCGCTGCTCACCGACGCGGACCTTGCTCAAGCCGAGGCTTGTATCAATTCGCTGGAAAGCGAAAAAGACTACACCGAGATTGGTCGCCTCAATCGCCTGTTTCACATGGTGCTATATGGCAAGGCGCCCAACCAGCGACTGCTCACCCTGGTCGAGCACGGGTTGAATGAGGAGGAGCGCTTCCTGCGCTTCAACCTTGAGGCGATGGGGCTGGGCGAGACCTCCCAGGAAGATCACCGCGAACTGCTGAGCCTGGTGGCGCAGAAGAAGGTCGAGGAGAGCATCCTGACGTTGCGTAACCACTTGATGCGAGGCATGGAGGTGATCGCCACCTACCTCAGCAGCCTTGAGAGCGCCGACAAAAAAGCCGTGCAGTAAGTTTTTTTGCTTTTGCCCTTAATTCTCAGGTGATGGAGCAGCTTCCCTATCAGGGTTGTTGCTCCATCAGAAATATTTAAAAAATAACTAAAGAACCCTGAATTCATAGAATAAGCGCAACGCTTGAAACGAGAGGCAGAGAGCCAGCCACCGGTAGAATCCAGGCTCTCACACCGAAGGATTCAAGCGCAGATGACTACGCATTACCGGCAGCTGACTCAGGGACAACGTTACCAGATTGAGGCTGGCTTGAGCGCCGCAGAGAGCCAGGCGAGCATTGCAAAGCGGGTCGGCGTGCATCCCTCGACGATCAGTCGCGAGGTTCGCCGCAACAGCACCCAGAATATCTACAAGGCTGTTTCTGCGGCCCATGAAAGTGATGCTCGTCGAGCGGGTGCGCGCAAGTTTTGCAAGCCGGCGACATGGCTCAGCCATCATCTCCCGGTGTGGCTCAAGCATGGCATGAGTCCGGAGCAGATCGCCCAGCGGTTGAAGCAGGAGCAGCCAAGCCGGGCGGTCAGCCATGAGTGGATTTATCGGTTCATTGCCGCCGAACAGCGCGCCGGTGGTGAGCTTTATACCTATCTGCGACATCGCCGAAAGCGCTACCGGAAACGCTATGGAAGCCACGATCGGCGCGGGCAGCTGCGTAATCGCGTGTCAATCAGTGAACGCCCAGCCGAGGTCGAAAGCCGCGAGCGCCTGGGGGACTGGGAGGGCGATACGGTACATGGACTGGGCGGTAACCTGGTGACCCTGGTTGATCGCAAAAGCGGCTATCTGAGCGCCTATCCGGTCAAGCGCAGAACGCGCCGGCAGGTAACGCGGGCGATCAATCTGATGCTTCAGGGCCATGCCGCTCACACGCTGACGCTGGATAACGGAAGGGAGTTTGCCGGGCATGAACGCATCGCGCTACGGAGCCAGTGCCAGGTCTTTTTTGCAGACCCCTATTCATCCTGGCAACGTGGCACCAATGAAAACACCAACGGTCTGCTCCGCCAGTATTTCCCCAAGGGCAGCGACTTCAGCAAGCTGACCGTCGAAGCCGTCAATCGGACAGTAGCGAGGATCAATCTACGCCCGCGCAAGCGCTTGGGCTGGAAGACGCCGTACGAAGTGCATACAGGGGTGAGCGTTGCACTTATGTGTTGAATTCAGGAACGATTAACGCCGACTTAGTGCACGGAAAAATCCCACCTATAGCCGGGCAATTTACCGCACATATAAACATCGGCAAAGTCCTTTAATACATTTGCATACCGGTTCAAACATTCAATCAGCTTATTATCTTCGCTCAGCAAGCCACGCCTTCCCATACCGCTGCGGCCGCCTATTTAAATGGTAGCGCCGTGCGCGTGAACGCGATCAAGTTACTCTTGCACCCACAACTATAACAGTCCAACACTGCTTTTAAAGCACTCGCAACAACTATAGGCGTCAACCATGCATCACTATTTACTTGAGCAAAAAAAACAAAAACTGTTCGACCACCCGTTATTTATAGAAATAACCACCGTTGGCAAGTTACAACACTTTATGGAACACCATGTATTTGCTGTCTGGGACTTCATGAGCCTGACCAAACGCCTGCAACAGGACCTCACGTGCACACAGTTACCCTGGCTCCCCTGCGCTGCCCCCCGCGATGCCCGCCTGATCAATGAAATCGTGCTGGCTGAAGAGACGGACGAACACCCGACACGGGGCTATTGCAGCCACTTCGAGCTGTACCTTGACGCGATGACGGAAGTGGGCGCCAGCACCGTCGCAATCACTCGCTTCATCGACCTGCAAAGCCAGGGAGTGGAGGTAAGCGCAGCCTTGCAAATGAGCGATGCTCCCCTGGGCGTGGCCCGCTTCGTCGACAGCACCTTACAAATCGCCTTGAGCGCCCCAACCCACTGTGTGGCGGCGGCGTTCCTGCATGGCCGCGAGAGTGTGATTCCGTCAATGTTCAAGGGGCTTTTGCATAGCCATGCGTTTATAGGTCGGCAGGCCCCTACGTTATGTTACTACCTCAACCGCCATATCGAATTGGACGGCGATGACCACGGCCCTGCGGCGCAACAGTTGCTAACGCACCTGATCGACGCCGACCCCAGTCGTCAGCAACAAGCCGATAGCGCCGCCCTGGGCGCCGTGGAAAGTCGTATTACCCTCTGGGACGACGTGCTGGCCTCGATGCAAGAGGTACGTCCGTGAACGCCGTCAGCTACCAATCCTTTGCCGATGACTGGGAACGTCGCGCAACCATCCGCACACGCCCCCGGCGGATGTTGGAAGACGACGACAAACTCATCTTCCCCCTGTGCCGCCAGCCTCTGGTGCTGAGTGCAACCTTTCTCAAGCACTGCCCGCAATGGCGCAACTTCGTGCTGGTGCAAAGCTTCTACAAATTCATCAATGACGTGGTGATTTTCGAAACCGAGATCGTCGACAAAACCGCGCGCAGCATTGCTAAAAATCGCTTCTCCCTGCCCTTCCCGCTCGCCTGCCGTTACGACGCGATGACGGTCGTTGTCGACGAGGATTACCACGCGCTGGTAGCGCTGGATTTCCTTCAGCAAGCCGTGGCAATGACCGGGATTCAACCGCTCGATCTACCCGGGCAAATTGAACTGAGCCGCGCGCTTCCGGCAGCCCAGGCGCAGGTACCGACATATTTGCACGATGCCGTTGAGCTGATCGGCGTCGCCATCGCCGAGAACACCGTCACCCATGACGTCGCAGCGTTTTCCAAAGACGCCAGCGTCAAATCCTCTGTCCGCGGCCTGATGGCCGATCATCTGTTTGATGAAGGGCGGCATGCGCGGTTCTGGACACAGTTGGTGCGCCTCTACTGGCAGTCGGCAAGCCCGCAAGATCGCGACCACATTGCTCAAGCCCTGCCCGTATTCCTGACGCACTACCTGACCAACGAGCTACAAAAAGACTTCGATCTGCAACTGATCGAACACTTGACGATCAGTGCCGACACTCGCGTGGCACTGCGCGACGAAATCCGGGCGCTGGATTTTCCCATCACCCACCAACATCCGCTGGTGGCCAATATCATGGGCTTTCTGCACCACAGCGGCGTACTGCAAACCCCCAGCGTGGCACGAGCCCTGCGCGACTATCTGCCCGTATCGATGAGGTTGGCATGAGGCGCTTGCAGATCGAGTGGCGTGGTACCACTAACGCTCTGGCGGCGCTCAAGCAGGAGCTGGAGCAGTATGGGCATGTGGCAGGAGCGGGGTCTGTGGATCTGGTTATTGAAGACGGGAGTCAGCCGCTGCCGCCCTCGCCCGCCAGTGCGCCATGGTTAAGCTTGCGCGTGGGTATCGGCCCGCTCTGCGAACACGGGCTGCCCTCATTGCAGTTGCGCTGCTATGACCGGGAGCGGCGCCTGCTGACGGTGCACGACGTTGCCCAGGAACCCAGCGGCAATGGGCAGCGGTTGCGTCAGCAGGCAACGAATGCAGTGGTGGAGTGGGCTGCTTTGTTGGTCTGCGGTTTTTCAAGAGACCCCGCCTACTTCTCGGCAACGGCCGCTGCTAACGCCTGGCCTGAACAGGGCCTGCAGGAGTTGGATGCCTTGGCTTTCATGCACCGGTTCAACCACACGGCGGACCCTGCCTTGTTGCAAGCGGCCCGAACGCCCATGATCGAACGGCTGCAGGCCAGCCTCAATACCTTCGCACATCGAACAGTACTGAACATCGCCGGTCATGCGCTGACTTATCGGCAGCTCCAGCAACAAGCCATGGCTATTCAACAACGCCTGCTTCCCTTGCTGGAGGATGCCGAGGCTCCACAAGTGGTCGGCGTATGCCTGGAGAAATCCGCCGAGTTGTACGCCAGCATTCTCGCGGTGCTTGGCTGTGGCGCCGTGTATTTGCCGCTGGTGCCTGACCACCCGGAGCAACGCCAGCACTGCATGCTGACCAGCCTCAAGGCCTGTGTGCTGCTGGAGAATGGCCAGCACCCATTGCGAGAGCGTTTCGTTTCACTTGATGTGAGCCAGGTTGCCGCGCACAGCGCCGACATGACGCAACCGCTGATGCACCGTCATCCCCGTGCCGACGAGCCGTGCGTGGCACTGTTCACCTCGGGTACGACGGGCCAGCCCAAGGGGGTACTGCTGAGCCAATACAACCTGGCGCATTTCACGGCCTGGCTCGTCAGTTGCGTGGCGTTGGATCAACACAGTCGCGTCCTGCAGTTTTCGCCACTGGGCTTCGATTCTTCACTGATCGATATTTTCCCTGCATTGATCGTTGGCGCCGCGTTGATTGTCCCCAGCCCAGACCAACGTCACGACCCTCAGCAACTGGTAGAGCTGATTCGCAAGCAACGCGTCACTCATGGGTTTGTGCCACCGGCACTGCTCAGCATCCTGCCGCTGGATCAGCCATTGGGCATGACTCATTTACTGACCGGAGGTGATTTCTGCGAGCCCTGCGTGATCGAACAACTGGCCGGTCAATGCCAGCTGCATAACCTCTATGGGCCGACCGAGGCCACTGTGTTGGCGGCCCATCGGGTATTCCAACGAGGTGACAGCCATCGCAATATCGGCCTCCCCATCGCTAACAGCCAGGTGCTGATTCTCGACGAGAACCTGCAGCCCGTGGATGAACAGGTAATGGGCGACTTGTACATTGTCGGTCCCGGAGTAAGCCTGGGTTATTCAAATACACCATCGCGGCCCGACAATCCGTTCGTGACGCTGACACTGCCAAATGGCCAAGTGCTACAGGCTTATCGCAGCGGCGACTTGGCAAAATGGACGCAAGAGGGCATCGAGCTGGGCGGCCGCAGGGATGAGCAAGTCAAGATCCGCGGGTTTCGAGTTCAGCCTCAGGATATTGAACAGTGCTTGCGCGATAGTCGCTTGTTTCGCCAAGTGGCAGTGGTGATCGATACGGCACACAGAGTCATCGGCTTTGCCGCCCAGCCGGAATCTGGCGCCACGCTGGCAAGCCTGAAGGAACATGCTCGGCAGTGGCTGCCCGTGCATATGCAGCCCAGCGCTTGGAGCGAACTGGCATGCATGCCCCGTTCGAATAACGGCAAGATCGATCGCAAGGCCTTGTTGGCCATGCCTATACCCATACCCATCGGGAGGGATCGCTGTCGCATACAAGACCCTTTGCAGGCACAACTGGCTGACGTGTGGGGTGAGCTGCTGGGATTACCCGCAGGCGAACTCTCGATTGATGAGAGTTTTTTCAACCTCGGTGGCCACTCCATCCTGTTGTCGACTCTGTTGCTACGCCTGCGCGAGCAGTTTGGCCGCAGCTTCTGCCTGAGCCCCTTTTTTGAGACGCCGACCATTCGCACATTGGCCGCACTCATGGATGGCGGCACGCTGCCGGATAAACCGTCCAACCAGATGGAGCAAGATGCGACGCGCGCACTGAAGGTCGGGGTGCTGCCCGACACCCTTGCGGGAGATTCGCGCAAAGCCATCGTTACTGGCGCAAACAGCTTTGTCGGGGTGCATATCGTCCAGGCACTGCTGGCTGGCGGGGCGCAGGACGTGGCGTGCCTGGTGCGCGAGTCGCCCGGCCATTCGGCAGCGGCAAGGTTCGCCCAGGCATTGCGTGAATACCGCTTGGAACATCTGGACCTGAGCCGAGTACAGGTATACGCCGCCGATATTCGTAAACCTCGCCTGGGCTTGGCCGACGACGTGTACGAGCACCTCGCCCGTCATTACGGCGTGTTGGTGCATAACGCCGCGCAGGTCAATCATGTGATGGATTACGCCTCACTCGCAAAGGACAACGTCGAGCCGGTGCTGGAATGCCTGCGTCTTTGCGAGACCCATTGCAAGAAGGTCCTCAATTTCATCTCGACGCTCTCAGCCTGCAGCAGCGTAGACGTCGACGGGTACGTGCTTGAAGCGCCTGCCCGACGCGCACTGCCGCTCTATGTGAAAAATGGCTACAACCTCTCCAAGTGGGTAGCCGAGCGGCTATTAGGACGGGCAGTTGAGCAAGGGGCCTGGGTCAATATTCATCGGCCGGGAAATATCAGCTTCAACAGCCAGAACGGCGTTTGCCAGCCACAGAAAAACCGCTTGATGTTGATGCTCAAGGGGTCTCTGCAATTAGGGATGGTCCCCCGACTGGACGCCAATTTCGACCTGATGCCGGTGGACTTCCTGGCGCGTTTCATCGCCTTCCACAGCGCTCACTTTGACCCTGGGCGACATGTGTTCAACCTGCACAACCCGCTGCCCTTGAGTTGGGACCAGTACCTCGACGCCTTCAGCGAGGCTGGGCACGTTTTTGACCGAGTCAGCGTTGAACACTGGCAACGGGCGTTGCGCAACGTAAGTCGCGATAACGCACTGTTCGGGGTGCTGGGCTTTTACCTGGACGGACTGGGCGAAGACATCGGTGATACATCGATGAT